>JAHBUH010000009.1 GCA_019638185.1 Leadbetterella sp. | reverse complement strand
ACAATGAAAAGAATCAGTTTTCCGAAAGGGTATTTTTTGCTATGGGGAAGAGGACAGGCTTATTTTTTGTCCTCTTCCTTAAAGATAAACTGTACGGGTTTTTTCACTTTCTGCTTCAGTAGTGCCACTTCCAGCACTTCTTCCACGTAATTCACATAGTGGAATGTGAGGCCTTTGGTGTACTCGGCCCCTATTTCTTCCACGTCTTTCCGGTTTTTGTAGCACATCACGATCTCCCGGATATTGGCCCGTTTAGCGGCCAGTATTTTTTCCTTGATCCCGCCTACGGGGAGCACTTTTCCGCGCAGGGTGATCTCGCCGGTCATGGCCAGGTTATTTTTTACCTTGCGCTGGGTGAAAATGGAAGCCATGGAGGTGAGCATGGTGATCCCGGCTGAAGGGCCGTCTTTGGGCACTGCTCCCTGCGGCACGTGAATGTGCAGGTCATAGCTGCTGAATACGCGGTAGTCTATTCCCAGGTCTTCAGAGTGTGCCTTGAGGTAGGACAGTGCGGTCACGGCGGATTCTTTCATCACATCGCCCAGCTGCCCGGAGAGGGTCAGCTGCCCTTTGCCCCGGCTGACATTGGATTCAATAAACAGGATATCGCCGCCCACGGGGGTCCAGGCCAGGCCGGTCACCACGCCGGCAAACTCGTTGCCCTCGTACAGGTCTTTGTCGAAGACGGGATTTCCCAGCAGCGTTTCCACTTCGTCAGGAGTAACATTCGGGTTATAGGTCTCATTCATGGCCACGGCTTTGGCAATTTTCCGAACCACGCTACCGATCTTCTGTTCCAGGCTTCTGACGCCCGACTCGCGGGTGTAGCCTTCCACGATCCGGAGCAGGGCGGCGTTATTCAGTTTCAGGTCAGCCGGCGTCAGGCCGTGCAGTTCCAGCTGTTTCGGCAGCAGGTGACGCTTAGCTATTTCCAGCTTTTCTTCTACGGTATAGCCGCTCAGCTCAATGATCTCCATCCGGTCACGGAGGGCCGGCTGAATGGTATCCAGAGAGTTAGCCGTGGCAATGAACATGACTTTGGAAAGGTCATATTCCACTTCCAGGTAGTTATCTTTAAAGGCGTTATTCTGCTCGGGGTCCAGTACTTCCAGCAGGGCGCTTGATGGGTCTCCGCGGTGGTCACGGGAGATCTTGTCGATCTCGTCCAGCACAAACACCGGGTTTCCGGAACCGGCTTTCTGCAGGTTCTGGATGATTTTCCCGGGCATAGCACCGATGTAGGTCTTGCGGTGGCCGCGGATCTCGGCTTCGTCATGCAGCCCGCCCAGGGCCATCCTTACGTATTTCCGGCCCAGGGCCTTGGCGATGGATTTTCCCAGGGAGGTTTTTCCCACCCCCGGAGGGCCGTAAAGGCAGAGCAGGGGCGCTTTCATGTCGTTACGGAGCTTCAGCACGGCCAGGTATTCCAGTATCCTTTCTTTTACCTTGGTCAGGCCGAAGTGGTCGGCATCCAGGATCCGTTTAGCCCGGGCCAGCGAGAAGTTATCCTTGCTGTATTCGCCCCAGGGGAGGTCAGCCAGGAGCTCGGCGTAGCTGAGGGCTATACCGTATTCCGGCGACATGGAGTTCGTCCGCATGATCTTGTTCAGCTCGCGGTTAAAGTGCTCGTTTGTATCGGCCGGCCATTTCTTTTTGGCGCCTTTGGTCCGGAGCTTTTCCACTTCCTGGTCCGGGGAATCCATGCCCAGCTCTTCCTGCAGTACCTTGATCTGCTGGCGCAGGTAGTATTCCCGCTGCTGCTGGTCAATGTCAAAGGAGGCCTTGCTCTGGATGTCTTTTTTGATCTCCAGCACTTCTATTTCTTTGTGCATGTGCTCCAGCAGGCGGGTGGCGTGCTCATAGCCGTCCATGGTTTCCAGTAGCACCTGTTTTTCGGACGGGGTCACGTTCAGGTTGGACGAAAGGAAGTGGGTCAGGAAAACCAGCGAGTCAATATTGTTAATGGCGATCTGGGCGTCTCTCGGGATCTCGGGATTGAGATTCGTGAGGTTCATGGCCGACTCTTTAAGGCTTTGGGTCAGCGCCTTGGTCTCCTTTTTCTTGGGATTCGGGAAGTTATCGGGCAGGTATTCCACCCGGGCCTGCAGATGAGGCTCAGTCTGGGTATATTCTTCCACCCGGAACCTCCGGCGTCCCTGGAGAATGATGGTGACGTTACCGTCCGGCAGCACCAGCATTTTCAGGATGTTGGCTATGGTCCCCACCTTGTAAAGGTCTTCTCCGGTAGGTTCTTCACTGGTTTGTTTAATCTGGGAAAGAACGCCCAGGGTTTTGTCGCCCCGGTATGCCTTTTTCACCAGCCTGATGCCTTTGGTACGGGTCACTGTCACCGGGATCACTATGCCGGGGAAGAGGACCGTGTTTCGTAAAGGCAGGATGGAGAGGATGGCCGGAAGGTTTTTTTCGTCGTTAATTACCTCCTCGGGGGAACTGATTTCAATCATTTCCACGCTCTCTATATTTTTTCCGGATAATCCGATTTGATCAAAGTCTAGCATTTGCTTCTTATTGGTTTCTGCCATATTGGCCATTCTATTGCGGGCGCACAGGGTATAGTTAACGGTCAAACCCTGTGCCATGGATAAATTTAGTGGCAAAATGGCAGATTTTTAAAATCTTACCGGTAGATTTTTTTCCAGGAGGTAGTTTTTTAATTCCGGGATGGAGATTTCCTTGAAGTGGAAAATACTGGCCGCCAAAGCGGCATCGGCATGCCCTTCGGTAAATACGTCCAGGAAATGTTCTACCGTGCCCGCTCCGCCCGAGGCGATCACCGGGATGCTGACGATCCGTGAAATAACCGAGGTGATCTCCAGCGCGAAGCCATTTTTAGTGCCGTCGGCATCCATGGAAGTGAGCAGGATCTCACCGGCCCCCAATGCATTCACCTGCCTGGCCCAGGCCACGGTCTCCAGGGAGGTGGCTTTCCGGCCGCCGTGGGTATGCACCCGGTGCTCTCCGTCTACGAACCGGGTGTCAATGGCCACCACGATGCACTGGCTGCCAAATTCCTGAGACAGTTCCGACACCAGCTCCGGGTTTTTCACGGCCGAGGAGTTGACGGAGATCTTGTCGGCCCCGGCCTGCAGTAGCCCGGATACATCCGCCACACTGCTGATACCGCCCCCTACGGTGAAGGGAATATTAATGGCGTGGGCCACGCGGTCTACCAGGTGAAGCAGGGTTTTCCGGTTTTCTACCGTGGCGGTGATGTCCAGGAAGACCAGCTCATCGGCGCCTTCGGCAGCGTAGATCCGGGCCAGCTCCACGGGGTCACCGGCATCTTTCAGGTTAACGAAGTTCGTGCCCTTTACGGTTCTGCCGTCTTTGATGTCCAGGCAGGGGATGATGCGTTTAGTCAGCATAAAATTGTTCTATTTCTTTCAGTGAGATCCGGTTTTCATAGATGGCTTTCCCCACGATCACCCCGTAGATGTTCAGGGCGTCCAGGTCTAAAATGTCTTGCATGACGCTGATCCCGCCACTGGCTATAACGAATAGTTTAGGAAATTTTTCGCTCATTTTACGATAAAGTCCGGTAGAGGGCCCCTGCAGGAGGCCGTCTTTGGCCACATCGGTGCTGATGGTGTATTTAACGCCTTTTGAAACGTAGTCTTCCAGGAAATCAAAGATAGAGATGGCGGTGGTTTCCTGCCAGCCGGAAACGGCGATCTTTTCGTCACGGGCGTCAGCTCCCAGGATGATCCGCTCACTGCCGAATTTCTCCAGCCAGCCCAGGAAGACATCCGGGGCTTTTACAGCAATGCTGCCGCCGGTGACCTGGGTGGCGCCGGATTCAAAGGCGATCCGCAGGTCATTGTCGGATTGCAGCCCGCCGCCGAAGTCAATGCTGAGCGAGGTTTGGGAAGCCAGGGTCTCCAGCACCTTATGGTTAATGATACGTTTCTCGCGGGCGCCGTCCAGGTCTACCAGGTGGAGGCGCTGAATGCCGGCGTCCTGGAAGCTGAGGGCCACTTCCAGCGGGTTTTCGTTATATATTTTTTTCCGGGCGTAATCGCCCTGGGTCAGGCGTACGCACTTTCCGTCAATGATGTCTATGGCGGGGATGATTTGGATCATGGGTTAGAGTTTCAGGAAGTTTTTGAATATTTGTTCGCCTACTGGGCCACTGATCTCGGAGTGGAACTGGCAGGCGTGGAAATTGTCTTTTTGGAGGATGGCGGAATAGGGGTGGATGTAGTCGGTTTCTGCTACCGTGTACGGGCTCAGGGGGGCGTAATAGCCGTGATTGTAGTACACGAAGGCTCCGTCTTTCAGGCCGTCACAGAGTGAGGTCCGGTAGTTTGATATCTGGTTCCAGCCCGTTTGGGGGATTTTTTCACCGGCAGAAGACACGAAGCGCCGCACATCGATGTCAAAGATACCCAGGCAGGAGGTGTCACTTTCTTCTGAGTAGCGGCAGAGCAGCTGCATGCCCACGCAGGTGCCCAGGAAAGGCTGGGTGAGGGTGGGGATGAGCCGGTCCAGGCCTTTCTGCTGAAGGCTTTTCATGGCGGTTCCGGCCTCGCCCACGCCGGGGAAGATGATACGTTTGGCCGCCATCAGCTCTTCGGGGTCATCGGTGAGTACGCTGTTTACGCCCAGTCTTTCCAGGGCGATCATCACCGAGCGGATGTTGCCGGCGTTATATCGGATAATTGCTACTTCGGGAATCTTCATGTTTTATTTCGTGAGCACAAAAATAAAACCCGACGAAAAGCCGGGTATATTTTGATCGCTAAATTTGTCAGGAAAAAATCTTTAAAATACCAAAATGCATTGATATTTGATGCTAAGTTAGGGGTTTTGAGCCGGGAAATCAAGAATTTTCGGGAGTTTTTGGGGCCGGAAGCCGGTGGAGCGTGCAGGAGAGGACGAATTATGCCGGGGAGAGCTTCTGAGCCGAGTTAATTTGCCTGCAAATTAGGTATTTGAACAATAAATTGATATGTTTGTGCCTGCATTTTCACGAAAACCTACGTATGCAGGCACTTATGCCCATTACTATTGATGCCATTCAAGCTCCCATAGTGGAGGAAATGAAGAGTTTTGAGAAGAAGTTCCGGAAATCCATGAAAACCCATGTTATGCTTCTTGATCAGATCATGAAGTATATTATCCACCGGAAAGGCAAGCAGATACGTCCGATGTTTGTGTTTCTGACGGCAGGGGCTTTAGGCGGGATCAGTGAGTCTACTTACCGGGGTGCTGCCCTGATCGAACTGCTTCATACGGCTACGCTGGTGCATGACGACGTGGTGGATGAAGCCAATTACCGTCGCGGATTCTTTTCCGTTAACGCTTTGTGGAAGAATAAGATAGCAGTGCTGGTGGGCGACTACCTGCTGGCGAAAGGCCTGCTGTTAAGCGTGGAAAACGAAGATTTTGAGCTCCTGCGGCTGGTGTCTACTGCCGTACGGGAGATGAGTGAGGGTGAACTGCTGCAGATAGAAAAAGCCCGGAAGCTGGATATTACGGAAGAGGTGTATTATGAGGTGATCCGGCAAAAGACCGCCACGCTGATCGCCGCCTGCTGCGCGGTGGGTGCGGCCTCGGCCGACCGGGACCGGGCCGATGTGGAGAAAGCGCGGCTCCTCGGAGAAAAGATCGGCATGGCCTTCCAGATCAAAGACGACCTGTTTGATTTCGGTACGGATGAGATCGGTAAACCCACGGGCATCGATATCAAGGAAAAGAAGATGACCCTGCCCCTGATCTTTGCGCTGAATAAGGCCAGCTGGGGCACCAAAAGACATATCATCAATCTCATAAAAAACCATTCCACCAAGCCGGAAAAGGTGACGGAGGTCATTGACTTCGTGAAGGGCTCCGGCGGTCTGGAATATGCCACCCAGGTGATGCAAAGATATGTGGATGAGGCATTCGAGATCATGAAAAGCTTCCCGGAAAGTATCTATAAAACCTCTCTTCAGAGCCTGGTACAGTTCACCATAGACCGGAAGAAGTGAGTTTCTGTGAGGTTCACGGATGACTTGTTTTTAACCATATAGATACATAGACATTCAGGGAACAAAGAGAATATTTGTTTTTTAAAGACTATGTATCTATGTGGTAAAAAAGAAGAATTTTAAACCACCCAGCTAAGCAGTTTCTCATACGCCGCATGCGTCCTCTCAAACCGGAAACCTGAAATGACACTTTCCATAGCGGTCCTAATCTCCGCATTGGCCGGGTTACCAATGCTCCCCAGCAAGGTATGATTCAGTTCTCTTAAAGGCACATAGCTCCCCTTTTCGATCTCGTTACCCACCGTACGGTAGGCATCCCGGAAGGGCATCCCCTCCACTACTTTCCGGTTCACATTTTCCACGCTGAAAAGCAGGTCAAACTTCGGATCTTCCAGCAGGCCGGGCTTTACGCGCAGGTGGCTGACCATAAATTCAGCGATCTCCAGGCATTCCGAGAACTCGTCGAGGGCCGGTAGCAGTACTTCTTTGATGATCTGGAATTCGCGGTGGTACCCGGAGGGCAGGTTGGACTGCACAAAGGCGATCTCATTAGCGAGGCCCTTCAGGCGGTTAGTCCTGCCCCGGAGTATTTCAGCCACATCCGGGTTCTTTTTATGCGGCATGATGCTGGAACCGGTGGTCATTTCTTCCGGGAGCAGCAGGAAGCTGAAGTTCTGGCTGTTATAGAGGCAGACGTCCATGGCCAGCCGGGAGAGGGTGGCGGCGAAGAGTCCCAGTGCCTGGGCCAGGGCAAACTCCGTTTTTCCGCGGGTCATCTGGGCGTAAACCACGTTATAGTTCAGGTCGTCAAAACCCAGCAGCTCCGTAGTGTATTTCCTGTCCAGCGGGAAGCCCGAGCCGTAACCGGCCCCGGAACCCAGCGGGTTTTTATTGATGATGCGGTAAACGCCCTGCAGCACGGTAAGGTCATCCACCAGGCTTTCGGCGTAGGCGCCAAACCAGAGCCCGAAGGAGGAGGGCATGGCGATCTGCAGGTGGGTATAACCGGGCAAGAGGTCATTTTTATGCTCTTCGCTTCGTTTCTGAAGGGTATCAAAGAGTTTGGAAACCTGCGAAACGATGGCCTCGACGCGGTCACGGAAGTACATTTTCAGGTCTACCAGCACCTGGTCGTTCCGTGATCTCCCGCTGTGAATCTTTTTACCGGTGTCGCCTATACGCTCCGTCAGCATAAATTCTATCTGGGAATGAACGTCTTCTATTCCTTCCTCGATGTTAAAGTCACCGGTTTCTATTTCCTCACGGAAGATCCGGGTACATTCTTCCAGGATCTGCTTCAGCTCGTGGTTTTCCAGCAGCCCGGCTTTTTCGAGCATGATGGAATGGGCCATGGAACCGAGCAGGTCAAAAGGAGCCAGTAAAACATCCAGTTCCCGGTCTTTTCCCACGGTAAAAGATTCAATCAGCCGGTTCGTAGGCTGTGCGCCGTCTTTCTGCCAAAGTTTCAAAAGGATCGTATTTTTCGGCAAATATCGGCAAAAAATGGTGTGGAAGGGAAGAGGTGTTGTGAAATGATTTCAGAGAGCCGCGTAAGCATATTTTCAGAGCCTTGATTTAGTGTACAGACTCAATTTTCGGTAGCTTACCCTGAAGGAAACGTTGTGCGTATTTTCAGGATGCTGGTTGAGTGTTCAAGGCATGATTTTTGCAGGGAAATTTTTTTAAGAATTTTACATTTTCGTAAATGAGGTTGGTTATACCCCTGCTTATTTTATTCTTATTCCGCGGGGGACCGGCGTGGGCGCAGGGCGCAGCAAAAAGCCTGAAACGGGCGGAGGAGCTGAGCCGGAGTTTAGCGTATGCGGGAGCAATAGATGCTTACGAAAATCTCCTGAAAAAACCGGGTGATCTGAGCCCGCAGGACCTGCTGAAAGCTAAACTGGGACTGGCCGAAGCGTATTATTTTACCAAAGATAACCGGAATGCCGAGCGGGTTTACCAGGAGGCGTTGCAGTCGCTACCCGTGCTGAAGGGTAACGATCTGAATGCCTATAAGCGCTATGCACAGGTGCTGGCCGCTATGGGGAAGTACCAGGACTCCCGCTTTTTCTGGGAGAAGTACCAGGAGTTTGACGAGAGTGAGAAAAGGAGCCGGCAGTTTGCCCGGTTGTATTCGCGGCCGGAAGCCCTGCTGCGCAACCAGGAGAGCTATTCGGTAGAGTACATCGGCCTGAATTCTGCTTTCCCGGATTTCAGCCCGGCATATTATAAAGACGGGCTGGTGTTTGTGTCGGGCCGTACCCAGAACCGGAGCATAAAGCGGGTATTTAACTGGGACAATTCCAATTTCCTGGACCTGTATTACGTGGAAGATAAAAAGCTGCTGAACAGTGAGGAAAGCTCCGGGGCGGTGCTGGGCGTGGGGGGCAGCAATGCCAATCCTTACGGAGCAGCGGGCAGCGGTGATCCCCTGGGGAAAGATTATTATACCCCGCCCACTTCCAATGACGCCTCCACCATAGGCCATACCGGTAGTGAAAAAATATCGGGCAGCAAGGATTATAAGGAAACCCCCACGGTGCTGTCAGTCAGTTTTTCCCGAAAGCTGAACAGCAAATACCATGAGGGGCCCAGTGTGTTTTATGACAAGGGAAACAAGATCATTTTCACCCGGAGCGCTCCCCCTTCCAATACCTCGCTCTGGACCAAGATCCGGGGGGAAGAGGTAACCCGCTTAAAGCTTTTTTCAGCGGAAAGGAAAGGAAAAGACTGGGGTGATATTCAGCAGCTGCCGTTTAACAGTGACGCGTATTCGTGCGGGCACCCTGCCATCAGTGAGGATGGACGCCTGCTGTTTTTTGTGTCGGATATGCCGGGCGGGTTTGGCGGTACGGATATTTATTACGTGATCTTTGCCAATGGCCGCTGGGGAGTGCCGGTGAATGCGGGCCCTAAGATCAACTCGGCCGGGGATGAACTGTTCCCCTTCCTGGATAAGGCCGGCCACCTGTATTATTCATCTGACGGGCTACCCGGCCTGGGCTCACTGGACCTGTTTGTGGCGAAGATAGACCTGGCCACACGGGCGGTGATCTCGCCGGTGAGGAACCTGGGCGCCCCCCTGAATTCGCAGTACGATGATTTCGGGATTTTAACCGACAGCGAGCGGAAAAGCGGTTTTTTCAGCAGTAACCGGAAAAGAGGCGGGAGTGATGATGATATTTACCGCTTTACGCGCACGGGGCCGCTGTATGGCTGCCGTGACCTGGTAGTGGCGGTGCGCGACAAGCGGGATAACAGCCCCCTGGAGAATATCCGGTTCGGGTATAAGTCCGGCAGTGCCGAAAACTATGCTACCACCGGTAAGCAGGGGATGGTCAGTTTATGCCTGGAGGCCGATCAGCGCTTTGTGCTGGATTTTCAGCCGGAGGGCTATGAAAGCCGGTCGGTAAAATTTTCCAATGCTGAGTCTTCCGATTTTGAGCCGGACACCCTGGTAGTGATGCTGGAAAAAGTGGCGCCGGTGCTGCCGGAGCCGGAAGTGGTGAAAGCCGAACCCCGGGAGGGCCGCCTGATCAATAAATGGGCTTCGGGCCAGAGTACCTCGTTCCGGGCGGTGATCACGGACGGAAACGGAGAGCCTATTGCCGGAGCCCGGGTAAGATGGATCAATAAATGTAATGGTACGGTAGAGGAGAAGATGTCAAGGAGCGACGGAACCGTGGAGTTTACCCGTGACCTGGAGTGTGATTATGAGCTGGTATCGGCTAAGGCCGGCTATGCACTCAGCCGGGATGAAATAGAAAAAGTGGTCCGGAGAACGCTTTTCGGGCGGAAAGTGATCCGGCCCGTCAGCGCCAGTCTTTTTAACAGCAGGCTGTATAAAGTGGGTGATGTGATCCGGCTGGAGAATATTTATTATGCAGCAGATGATTATAAGCTGAACCAGGCCGCCCGGAATGAGCTGATGAAGCTGGCAGAGGTAATGAAGAAGTACCCGGATATGGTGATCGAGGTGACGTCACATACCGATTCACGGGGCAGTGCGCTGGTTAATCAGCTGCTGTCGGAAAAGCGGGCCAAAGAGGTGCACGGCTTCCTGACGCGATATATAGATAAAGGACGGGTGCGGGCCCTGGGTAAAGGGGAATCAGAACCGATGAATAAATGTGGTGATGGCGTACAGTGTACGGAGAGTGAGCATGCCCGGAACCGGCGCACGGAGTTCAGGGTGCTGCGGATGGAGAAAATCTGACGGGGCTTAGCGGTGAGTGGGGATATTTAATGATGATCTGCCTGCATCCGGGAGAAAAAATCCACGATCACCTTGGGTTTTGCCAGCTTTTCCACTTCTTCCGGCGTAAACCAGGCCCCATCCAGGGCGATATCCTTTCCCGGCAGGGTGCAATGGGTAAAGAAGATGGTCAGTTTCCGATGGGAAAGGATATGGGTGACCGGCGGGAATGTATGGGCTGGCCCGGCGTTCAGGCTTTTAAGCAGTGCGGGGAGCTCCTCCGGTTCGGTTTCCGGGAAATCAAAGAGGTTCTGCCAGATATCGGCACCGGTTCGCTGCTTCATAAAGAAATTTCCCTGGTGTTCCGGCACCAGGTAGTGAAGGCTGCGGTCCAGCACTTTGGTTTTTTTAGACTTATAAGGAATACGGAGAAAGTCTTTCTGCGGAAAAGAGAGGCATTCCGCCTGCACGGGGCAGATCTCACACTTCGGGCTTTTAGGAGTGCAGAGCATAGCACCAAATTCCATCATGGCCTGGTTATAGAGGTCGGGTTCCACGGTAGAGATCAGTTCGCGGGCTATCTCCCGGATCTCCTCCAGGGTGGCGGGGGCATCTACGGGTTTATCTATCTTATACAGGCGGGTGATGACCCGGATGGCGTTTCCGTCAATAGCCGCTACCTTTTCTTTATAGGCAAAGGAAGCAATGGCTGCAGCGGTATAAGCGCCGATCCCCTTCAGCTGAACCAGGCCACTGAAGGAGGAAGGGAAGCTGCCGCCCAGCTCCCCGGCAATGTAACGGGCGGTGGCATGCAGGTTCCGGCCCCGGGAATAGTAGCCCAGCCCCTGCCAGAGTCTTAAAACTTCTTCCTCGGCCGCATGGGCCAGGTCAAATACCGTGGGGTACTTTTCCGTAAATTTTTCATAGTAGGGCAGGCCCTGAGCCACACGGGTTTGCTGAAGTATAATTTCCGAAAGCCAAATAAAATATGGGTTTTGCGTATTTCGCCACGGTAAAGTTCGCTTGTTCTTTAAATACCACGATATTATTTTATTTTGAATCATTCGGATGCTGCGGGGGGGAATCCCCGAAAAAGGTTTCTTAACTGCTTTATAATTAAATATTTATTTTAAAAAAGATGAGAAATATTGTGCTTATTAAGGCCAATAAATTATCTTTGCAGTCTTATCAGGACTTGACGGTAAAAGTAAACGTATTTTTTTTAACTTTTAAATAATTTTAATCGTGACGAAAGCAGAGGTAATTTCAATTATTTCGGAAAAGACGGGAGTAGATAAAGCTGCCACATCAGCGACGATAGAGGCGTTTTTCGAAACAGTAAAAGAACAATTATCAGGAGGCGAGGCTATTTATGTAAGAGGATTCGGTAGTTTCGTTAATAAAAAGAGAGCGGAGAAAAAAGCGCGTAACATTTCTAAAAAGACCACCGTTACCGTACCTGCTCATTTTATTCCCAGCTTCAAACCTTCCAAAGAGTTTGTAGAAGAAGTTAAAAAGAATGTGAAGATCTGATGATGAAAAACGGCCTTAACCCCAGGGTACATTTCCTGATCCTTTTAGGCGTGGCGCTTGTGTGCTTTGCTTTTTTAATAAGCAGGCCTAAAACGGTGGTAAAAGATGAGGTTAAGGCCGTTTCTTCAGATACCCCGCAAACCAAAGGGGATACGCATACCATGAACCCGGAGGCGGTTAAGATGGCCGCTGAGATCCGCCGGAAACACGCTACTGACGCTAATCCCCTCAATGCCTACCGTGAACTGGGCGAAATGTTTTTTAAAGCGTCGGCCTTTGACAGTTCAGCCTACTATTTTGAGCAGATTGCCATCAGTAACCCGGGCGTGGAAAACTGGCTGAGATCCGGTGATGCCTACCTTCAGGCTTACACGCTGACCTTAAATGCGGCACGGGCCGAAGAGCTGGCTGAAAAAACCCGGGATTCTTATTCGCAGGTGCTGAAGCTGGATCCTTCTAACCTGCATGCCAAAACCAATACGGCACTGACGTACGTGAACACGGCTAACCCCATGCGGGCCATCGGTATCCTGCGGGAGGTGCTGGATCAGCAGCCTAATTACCTGCCGGCCATCATTAGCCTGGGTAAGCTTTCCATGCAATCCGGGCAGTTTGATAAGGCGGCAGAACGCTTTAAGGAAGTTCTGCGAATTGATAAAAATAACGTGGACGGAAAGATCGGTCTGGCGTACAGTTACATTGAATTAGGGAAGGCAGAAGATGCCAAAACCCTGCTGAATGAGCTGCTGGGAGAAGATATTGACGCGGTTGTAAAAGATGAAGTGAGAAAAACTTTGAATAATTTAAAATAAATTATTACTTTTGCAGTCCAAAAAAGATTTGAGACATTTAAAATATTAAGATTATGCCTTGCGGAAAGAAAAGAAAGAGACATAAGATGGCTACTCACAAAAGAAAGAAACGTCTGAGAAAGAACCGTCATAAGAAGAAATAACCTGTTCTTAGGCATAACTACATTTATACGTAGGAGGTAAGCAGTTTTAAAACTGCTTACTTTTTTTGTTAAAATTTCGAGCCCTGGTATCTTTTTGTACCCAGATAGTAGTATCTTTACTTTTATAGCCCCCGTTCCATCCTTTAGAACTTGAGTAACGAGTTATACATATCCGCCACCCCTAAGGGAGACAGAATAGCTTTAGTCCGCAATAAGCGGCTCATTGAGTATCATGTAGATGAGACCGAACACCATTTTGCGGTAGGTGATATCTATTTCGGTACAGTTAAGAAAGTGGTTTCGGGAAACAATGCAGCGTTTATTGATATCGGTCACGAGAAGGATGCTTTCCTGCATTATCATGACCTTAGCCCCAATATCCTGTCGCTCATTAAATTCACCAAGGATATCATTGCCAAACGTCCGGTCAGTCCCCGGCTGAAGGGTTTCAAGATGGAACCCCTCATAGAAAAGCAGGGCAAGATCAGTGATGTGCTGAGCAAGAATATGCCTATCCTGGCCCAGGTGGTAAAGGAACCCATTTCCTCCAAAGGCCCCCGGCTTTCGTGTGACATTTCTATTGCCGGCCGGTACATTGTACTGGTGCCGTTCAGCAATTCCATTAATATTTCCAAGAAGATCACCAGTAAGCAGGAGCGTCAGCGCCTGCATAAGCTGATGTCATCGGTGAAGCCCGAGAATTTTGGTGTGATTGTACGTACGGTGGCAGAGAATATGGATGTGGAAGATTTGCGGCGCGATCTCGAGCATTGCATTGAAAAGTGGGAAAACGGCGTACGGGCATTGAGAAATGCCATGCCGCGTGACCGTGTGGTGTCTGAAATGGACCGGGCGGCATCTATCCTCCGGGATATGCTGAATGATGATTTTGACTCCATTGTGGTGGATACGCGGGAGTCGTATGATAAGATCAAGAGCCTGCTTCATTCCATTGCCCCGCAGAAGGAGAAGATCCTGAAGCTGCACCAGGGCAAGAACAAGGTGTTTGAACATTACGGTATTGAGAAGCAGCTGAAGTCGCTGTTCGGAAGAACGGTTACCCTGCCCGGCGGCGGTTACCTGGTGATTGAGCATACTGAAGCCCTGCACGTGATTGACGTGAACAGTGGCAATAAGGCCAGCTCAGAGCCTAACCAGGAGGCTACGGCCCTGAATGTAAATAAAGAGGCAGCTGCCGAAATAGCCCGCCAGCTCAGGCTGCGTGATATGGGGGGAATCGTGGTGGTAGACTTCATCGACATGAAGAAGGTGGAGAACAAGAAGACCGTGCACGAGGTTCTCCGGGATGAGATGAAGGGCGACCGCTCCAAGTACACCATCCTGCCGATCTCCAAATTTGGCCTTTCGCAAATCACGCGTCAGCGGGTAAGACCGGAGATGAACGTAGATACCCGGGAGACCTGCCCTACCTGCGGCGGTACCGGTACCATCCAGGCCAGTATCTCGGTGACTGACCAGATCGAAAACCACCTGGAGCACCTGCTCCTGAAGCAGAATGAAGCCAAGGTGACCATTATGGTGCATCCTTTTGTGTATGCGTACTATAAGGAAGGCCTGATCTCGCGGCAGATGCGGTGGTTCTTTAAGTATAAAAAATGGGTGAACCTGGTGAAAGATTCTACCCTGGGCTTAATGGAATATCATTTCCTGGACAAGAGCGGAGAGGAGTTTGAGCTGCACAGCTGATCCCCTACCATTTCTCATATTCAAATTTCCAGTAGTTTATTACTTTGTTTCCCTCGTATTGGATGCGGGTGGTGATGAGGGTGCCGTCATAGGTCATGATGCGGAGGTCATCTACCTGGCCATTATAGTCAATGGAGGTGTACCGGGTGTTATTACCGAGGCTGTCGTACTCGTATAGTTTTTGGGTGCTCAGCCCGCCAATCCATTCATTTTTCAGCAGCCGGCCGGCATCATCGTAGGTATATTCGGCGTTATCGATCTCCTCGCCCCGGTAGTCTACCCATTTGGAGCGGATATGACGGTTTTTACTGTCATAGGTTTTCAGCTCCCTTTCCCCGGAGTCAGAGTCATTGGAGAGGATGAGAACCTCGGTGTTATTGCCCAGTTTATTGTATTTGTGCTGGTATTCATAAAAGTATTTGCCTTCGCGGAAGCGGGTCCGGGAGAGCAGCTTGCCGTCAGGCCGGTACCGGTATTTTTCAAAGGGTTCGCATCTTCCGCCGGAGTAACAGGCCTGGAAGCTGATGAGGTGATTAGCGGCATCATAGATGTATTTGATGTTCAGGAACTCGTTCCCGCTGCCATAAGTGGTGTACACCGTATGGGCCAGGTGGGCGTCATTGTATTCGTAGCGGTTAGTTTCGGCGAGGGTGTCGGCCGCAAACGTCTCTTTAAGGGTCAGGCAGCCGGCGCTGTTATAATGGGAAATGACCTGGGGTTTGCAGTTCTGACCGTTAGCGTCACAGGTCAGCTGGGTACGGGTTTTAATGTTATACGCCTTCATGAGGGAGTCGATACCGATGGGCGTTTGCGCGAAAGTTAAGGTAGTGATAAGGAGGAAAGCAAGGGTTTTTATTATCATATTGATCTGTTTTTGTACAAATTTACTCATAGAATCTGTTGTTTTTTGATCCCGAGGTATTCGTTGATCACCTGTACCCCCAGTTTTTCAGGCGGGCAAAGTACAGTACGGATACCCGCTTTTCGCAATTCACGCGCCATCAGGCGGCTTTTGTGAACTTTATCGAAACTTACCGCCCTTTCATAGATGGCGGCGGTATCCGGCGCTTCGGTTTCTGCCAGTTCGCGTGCCTGGGAATCTTCAAAGAACACTACCACCAGCAGGTGATGCCGGGCTATATCTTTTATATAACGAAAGTTTCGCTTTAAAGCGTTTTCGGAATCAAAATTTGTAAAGAGGATCACCAGGCTCCGGCGCCGGATGTTAGCCCGGATAAATTTATAAAGGTATTCAAAATCAGACTCCAGGAACCCGGTTTCCAGCTTGTAGAGGAACTCGTTTATTTTACCGAACTGCCGCCAGTCTTTTGCCGGCGGGAGGAATTCACTTTTCTGATGGGCAAAAGCCAGTACCCCGGCCTTGTCGTGGGTGGCAATGACCGTTTTGGTCAGGGCCAGTGCGGCGTTAATGGCGTAATCCAGGAGCGTACGGCCATGAAAGGGCATTTTCATGGTTCTGCCCATGTCTATGGCGCAGTAGATGTCCTGGCTGCGCTCATCCTGGTAGCGGTTCAGCATGAGCTGCCCGCGCCGGGCGGTGGCTTTCCAGTTCATGTGGCGGTAGTCATCACCAGGCGCGTATTCTTTGATCTGTTCAAATTCCAGGCTCTGCCCGATCCTACGCACATCGTTTTGTGCCGCATTTTCCGCAGGTGTCCTGAGCTGAAGATCGGAGAACTGCAGGAAGGAAGGGTAACAGGTGGCGTTTTGCTCCTGGTAAAATTCTTCTTTCCGGGCCAGGAGGCCACCGTACCGGGGCCGGATCAGCAGCACGGCAGAGCCCCAGGTGTATTCCCCGCGTAAGACGGGGATGATGCTGTAGGTGGTATTCAGCACTTCGCCGGGGGACAGACGGTAATTTTTCTCAAAGTCAAAGATCTGTAACTGGTACGGCAGGTTTTCCACCAGCTTCACCCGGAGCTGTTGGGCGCTCCGGTTCTGAAAGCTAACGGCTATAGGATTGGGATCGCCATGGCTGAGTCTTTTGGGTACTTTGCGGGTAAACTCAACGGGTGATCCCAGGATAAACAGGAGAAAAATATCGCGTATGATAAGGATCATTACGGTGATCAGTACCGCAAACCCCAGGCGGTAGGCCAATGAAGACAGAAGCCCGAAAACAAAGAGCATAGCCGCCAGCCCCAGCAGGTAGAAAGTGGTATGGGTAAGGTAGAGCCGCTTCAGCATTACCGGGGGACTTCAATGCCTGAAAACAGGCCGTTCAGCACTTCTTCTTCGGTGATCCCTTCCATTTCTGCTTCGGGGGTGAGTACTATCCGGTGGCAGAGTACGGGCATGACCACGGTTTTGATGTCTTCCGGAATCACAAAGTCGCGCCCGGAAACGGCCGCCATGGCCTTGGCCGCGTTCATGAGGGCCAGGGAGGCGCGTGGTGAGGCGCCCAGCTCTATCATCTGGTGATTCCGGGTAGCATGAATGAGGTCAGCTATGAACTTCAGGAGGTGATCTTCCAGCAGCACCTGGTGGACCAGCGCCCGCAGGCGGGCCAGCCTTTCAGTAGAGATGACAGGCTCTACGGTACCGGAGAGGTCGGCCTGGAGGTTAGCGTTAAACCGCCGCAGCAGGTCCAGCTCTTCTTCCCGGCCGGGGTATCCTACCTGTATTTTCATCAGGAAGCGGTCCAGCTGGGCCTCAGGCAGGCGGTAGGTGCCTTCCTGCTCCACGGGGTTTTGGGTGGCAATGACCACGAAGGGGTCCGGCAGGTAATAGGTATGGCCGTCAATGGTGACCTGGCGTTCTTCCATGAGCTCGAAAAGGGCTGCCTGGGTTTTAGCCGGGGCCCGGTTTATCTCATCAATGAGGATGAGGTTGCAGAAAACGGGGCCGGCTTTGTATTCAAATTCCAGGGTTTTGGGGTTAAAGACCGAGGTGCCCAGGATATCCGAGGGCATAAGGTCAGGGGTAAACTGGAGGCGTTTAAAAGAGCCGTTAACGGTCCTGGAAAGGAGTTTGGCGGTCAGGGTTTTGGCCACGCCGGGTACGCCTTCCAGCAGGGCATGCCCGTGGCAGAGCAGGCAAACCAGCATGAGTTCCAGGTTCCGCTCCTGCCCCACTATCACTTTTCCTACTTCGGCTTTGATCCGGCCTACGGCTTCGTTCAGCTCCGTGAGCTCCAGCCGGTTATTGAATATCGGTTCTGTCATTTGTATATAAATTTATAAACAAGTCTGTAAAATTCGGTCAATGCCCGGTCAGAAACTTTTTCCTG
This sequence comes from Leadbetterella sp., assembly GCA_019638185.1. GTDB lineage: Bacteria > Bacteroidota > Bacteroidia > Cytophagales > Spirosomataceae > Leadbetterella. The sequence goes on along the minus strand of JAHBUH010000009.1, from coordinate 121,474 downwards.
CACTTGGTTGAGAGTCTCTATCAGCTGGATAACCTCGGGCAGGGGCTTGCCGGTTTTCCGGCTGATGGTGTCAGCGTTTTCCAGGGTCAGCTCACGTGCCGGAATCCGGTGTGTATTATAGAGGTGATCCTGAAGCTGAGCCCGGATCTTCTGCGCAATGACCGCATTGTCTTTCCGGTGCCGGTAGAGGCCGGCAATGGCCTTTGTGAATTCCAGGGAATTATTTTTCATCTCGGGAAGCCGGTCTATGGGCTGCCGGAGCCGGCGTGCATAGTTCAGAATGAAGAGCAGTGCACCGGCCAGGAAGGTAAAGACGGCCCACTGCAGGGGCGGGTGCTTCCTGACCATTTCCAGGAAGAAGCTTTTGCCTTCAGGCGGAACAGACCCGTTACGGGCCTGGCGGTCGGCCTCACTTCTCAGGCTGAGGTAATAGTCGTCCCAGATCACGGAGGTGCTGGTCACCCTCAGTTCTTTCATCAGGGATTCCAGGTAGGTATGATTATTTTTATGCAGCAGGAAGTAATTGGAAAGGGCCATAGGCTGGGCCTGTATCCAGATAGTGCCGTCACCGTAGGGGATGCGCAGGAGCGAAGGGAAACCGCGGGCATCGGATGCCAGGGTCTCCGTTCCGGTTGCTGACGGGATAAGCTCCGGAGCGGCTGCCGAGCCGGGATAAACCCAGGTTGGGCCTGTTTTCCAGGTAATTTTCAGGGAGTCGTCATTGGCCTGCTCCGGTTTTTTGAAGAGGCGCGACCGGATTCCCAGTGTTTTCAGAAAGTGGGGGGTAATTTCAAAGCTGCTTAGCAGGAGGTGATTTCCGCGCTCCACAAACCGGAGGATATCTCTTTTTTCTTTCCTGTCGGGCAGGAAGTAAGGACTGCATACCACATAGGTTTTACCGGTGCCGGAGAATTTTTTTCCCCCGGGCGGATGGGCGCTTCTGCGGAGATTTGTATGATTTTTGAGGGTAAGAAAGAAAAAGCGGGTGTCGTAGGGTCGGAAGCTCCGCATGCTGTAGCTGACGGTCCTGTCAAAATCTTTCTGACGCTGCATCCGGCTACTGATGAAGATCCCCAGCGCCAGCAGGATTCCCACTACGGCCACTATCCACTTCTTCATGAGGGAAGCATTTTTTTAAAGTGGGTGATGAGGCTTTGATAGGCATCTCCGTCCAGGGGGCGTTCTCCGTACCAGACAAAGTTATAGTAATGGGTGGCCAGCCTGAAATCAGTACCCCATTTGTGATTTTTGACCTCTTCGGCGTATTGCTTATTGGTTTTATTTTTTTCGTAGCGGATGAGGCTTTGCCGGGAAAATTCCTGGAGGAGCCGGAGGTAATAGTATCGCAGGGCCAGCCGGAAGTTGCCGCTGCTTTCAGCCGCGGTTATCCGGGCGCTGAAGTCTGCCTGGTAGAGGCCTTCCACGGTTTCAATGTTATCTTCTTCGGTTTTCGGCGTCTTTTCTTTTTTAGTTTTCCCGGTCTTTGTGAAATTATAGAAAGCAAAGATCAGGGCAGCCAGGATCAGGGCGCCGGTCACGTAGCTCAGCGAGCTTATTATTTTTTTCAGGAGATCCTGGTCTGTGGTTCTCTTTTTGGCTGTACGGATTTCGCCGGTTTCGTGGCTGCCCGATTGGTGAAAGCTGCTGTCGGCATACCAGAGATCGCGGCGGTTTTTAAGCTCCCCGGCGTCCTCGCCCAGGGTCTGACCCGAAGAAGCCGGCCCGGCCAGCATCAGCAGCAGGAGAAAAATCTTTCTTACCATGGCTTATTCCGGTATTCGGGGTTAGGGTTCCTGCGGGCCACCCGGCGGCTATAGATAAAAAAGTACCAGATGAGGATCACCCAGCTGAGTAGGAAGACCAGGAGGAGCAGGAGAGTCAGCATGGGATTATCTGAGCGCAGGCCGTCACTTCCATAGCGGGTGACATAGCTTTCAATAAAGGCGGCGATGAGCGTGAAGGGGATGGTGCCGATGTAAATGAGGGCGGCCTGGTTCAGCCCCTTGCGGAAGGCCTGCCGGCGGGTCAGGGTACCGGGAAAGAGAGCGCTCAGCCCCAGGATCATGCCTGCCATGCATTCCAGCACCAGGCTCATGAGCTCCAGCGTGCCGTGCAGGCCTATCACCACCAGGGCGTTCAGGCCCAGATGTGCCCGGAAGAAAATATGAAAGAAACTGCCTACCATAATGGCATTTTTAAAGGTATGGTAAACAGAGCCTATCCCCATGAATATGCCCGATATGAAGACCAGCAGGCCTACAAAGAGGTTATTGGCCAGGATGCTGAGAAACATTTTAAAGGGCTCTTCCTTAGCATAAACGCCAAAAGGTTCGCCTTTGGCAATGTTTTCTTCTGTCATGGCGATGTATTCCCGGCCCATGACTGACTCCACAAATTCAGGTTCGAAATCGGCGCAAACTGCTCCCAGGGTACAAAAGGCCAGGAAGAAAGCGGAGGCCAGCCAGAGGATTCTCCGGTTTTCTCCCAGGATCAGCGGGAAGGTGGTTTTCCAGAATTCAAGGAGAGGCTGAGGCTTTTTATTGCGGTAAACTGCCCGGTAGGCGGTTACGGCCAGGTGGTTCAGGTAGCTGTTTATCTTGCTATGGGGGTACCGGGTCTGGGCGTAGGAAAGGTCGCTGATGATCTCCACAAAGTCAGACGCGGTTTCATCGGGATCTGTTTTTTCAAAATCCTCCATTTCTTTCCATTTGGATCGGTTCCGGTCTATAAATGTGCTTTCTCTCATAAGACTTTTCCAAAGATATAAAAATACCTTTAGTTTTGTAGCATTGCATAATGTTATGGAAATCTTAAAGATCCCTACTTTCCTGAATGTGGAGCTGAGCATTCACCTGGCCAGCACCTGGAGAAGGTATTTTGCGTTTATGACAGACTGGCTGTTTAAAGGATCGTATATTATGCTGATGCTGTATACAGACTCCTTGCGCTGGGCAGGAGATCTGTTGCCGGGGTTTTTCCTGTTCCTCCCGGTTTGTTTATATACGTTCCTGATGGAATGGCTGTTCCGCGGGCAGACACCCGGCAAGATGCTGCTGCGGGTAAAGGTGGTGAGCAGTGACGGTACCCCCCCTTCTCCGGCCCAGTGCCTGGTGCGGTGGATGTTCCTTTTTGTGGACGCCTACAGCACGGTACTGCTGGTCTTTGTGAACTCATGGACCATTGTTTTCACGGCTTTCGGGCCCCTGGTGGGCATAGCCAGGATAGAGCGCTCGCCTTTCCGGCAGCGATACGGAGACATGGCTGCGGATACCTTTGTGGTGAACACGCGTGATGCGTATTCTACCGTGGAAGATACCATTTATTCCTACATGGACCGTACCCAGAACTATGTGGTAACCTACCCGGAGGTGATCCGGTTTTCGGACAAGGACATGACGTTGGTGAAAAATGTGCTGGAGAAATCAGAGAAGAATTATGACGAGGAACTCCTGGATAAGCTTTCCCGGCGGATAAAAGAACTGCTGGAGATCCGTTCCGAGGAGCCTGATGCGACATTCCTGAGAAAGCTGCTGAATGATTATAATTATTTATCGCTGAAGTGAGTGCTAATTTATTTTAATCACAGAAAATTAGCGGATTATGAAAAAGGTTATCTTGCACAAGATTTACAGTGAGTAAACTTTATATGCTATGGGAAGCCTTGGTTTAACAGAAATTGCTCTTATTGCTATTCTGATCCTTGTAAAGATTGGTTTCTTTGGCGTTATTGTTTATGGGGCGGTATATCTGTATCACCGGCTGAATAAGGTGAAGAAGTAAATATCTGTCGCACAAACCAGGATGAGTATGGGTAAAATGAAAAACACAACTCCCGCAGAATTACCTGACCGAAAAAGAATTTGAGAAATACAGGATTATCCAGGATAAACTTTTGAGAGGTGATTCTCTCGATTTATCCTGTGACACAGTTTAGGTTACACTCTCCAACCTTTTTTCAAGCTTTATCAATACTTGTTTTATCTCCTCTTCCTTAGGTAACTTCCCAAAAACCAGGTTCTTAAAAATACTATTGTAAGTTCCTTTAAGTTCATTCCATATATTCTCAGTATCACAGAAAATCAAAGCTTCTGCTGGATGAAATTGTAGCCAATCACTGTTGTTTTTGAAGCTTTCTTTATCTTCTTCAATTACTCTCTTCAGTAAAACATCGAAATTGGGAGATTCAAAAAAGTTTATAATTTCTGGTTGTTGTAGAAGGCAATACAAATCATAGGTATGCCGTATTTTGTTTCGAAGAGCTTCAATAGGCTGTGCATCATAAGAAAACCTTACAAGGCTCATGATTTTTTCACAGAGTGTTCTTGAAGGTTCTAAAACTTGCACATCAAAAGATTGTAATTCAAACTCAGAAATGAAATTATCCTGTTGATTTGCAAGCAGGTTTTCTGCAATCAAAGAATTTACCTTCCCTGTGGTGTAAGGCTCGGAATTACCTAACCAGGTAGACTCTAAAACAATTACATCTCTTACTTGGCCGTAATTATTTGTAAAACCTTTTTGATACGAATGAGCTGTTTTACGAATCATTCCCTTTTCCCTGGTTATTCCTTCCACATTTATTTCAGGCAAGGTGTTTTCTACTAAACTACTAATGCTTTTTAGTTTGGACTTTAACCGCTTATCAGAATCTCCCTCTCTTCGTAGAATTACCAGGTCTATATCTTCAGAAAAACGTTCTATCCATTTGTAACATTTCGCCAATGATGTTCCACCTTTAAAGACTACATCTTTTCCTATTTCATCATTAAAAATCGTATATAGAGCAAACGTAACCCAATAGTCTTTCTCAACGTATTCAGGGGTTATATTTAACTTTTCTGCTGTATAGTTAACAGCATCTCTAAAAGTATTCTCAGTTAGATGTAGCTTCATTGGATATTCCAGTTTTTAATAGTTGGGCAAGAGTCTTTGGAAATACTAATAAATATTTTTGTGAAAGGATTTAAACTGGCTTTTATTCTATCTAAGAATAATTGTGTGGTGTTAATTTCTTCCAAAATAGCACCTAGTAAAGCTCTGACTCTGGGAGGGTAAGTCAAAGAACAATCAACCATTTGCACTAGCTCTTTTTCGGATAAATCCTTAATTATATTTTTAAGAATTATTATTGAGTTACTTATGGTAGTATCTGGAATATCTTTAATGTCTTTAAGAGCATCTAAGAGACCCAATAACTGATAGTTTTCTTCTGTTATTAAATTATAACTTTTTACAAAATCTACTTTTATAAGCTCTCTATCAATACTATTTTTCCGGACCGTAGTAGCTACTTTAGTACGAAATGCAACTTGAGTAGTTAAACCTAGTCGGTTGTAAAGTCCTAAGCCCGTTTCGTAACCAATTCGTTTATCTCCATCAAATAGAACCAAATTCAATTGCTCAGTGTAATCGGGTTTTAACTCTCCAAACAAAGTTTTTTTTGGCTTATAGAATACCCCTTTAGTTAACTTTTTGATGGAACTATCTTTCTGTAAACGTTCCAGTACTTTTGCAGCACTAACAAACTCCTCTTTGTCAATAGGAAGATCAGAATATCTAAAAGTTTTCCCTTCAGCTATTCTAGTTATTGTGTCTTTTATTTGAGCTGTTAGTGTCATGATAACAAAGGAGTATCTATTTAATATTATTCAATTATTTAATACATAATACTTGACAAATTAGTTTCAATAATTATGATTTTTTTAAAAATTCTTAATAATATGTTTAACCAACTATATAGATTAAACTATATTTAAAATTGATTTAAAAAATAAAATCAGGATAATCACATTATAGAGCAAAACGAGCTGAAGAACCTGTAGAAAGTATTGACAGAAAACTGGATTTAATTTTTTAATTGTTCAGAGTGCTAGTAAGTTTCTTTATAGAGCCCGTATTTTGTAAAGTTACTAAATCAGTGAAGGGAAGACTATATAGTATTATGCAATAAAATGATATACAAGTTTAGGGATTTTTGAGGAGAATTGCAAGGGGAAGCTAACCGGGCATCCGGGAAGTATCCATCTCCCATTCATCCGCATCCTCCAAAAAAGGAAATTTCTGTCGGAAATCCTGTAGTTCGTGGTAAGAAAGAGTGATGTCAAAGCGGCCTTTCTGATCACCGGCGTCCAGCAGGAGGTCTCCTTTGAAATCAATGAAGCAGGAGTCACCGGAGTATTCCAGGCCGTAGCCGTCGATGCCTACACGGTTTACGCCGATCACGTAACACTGGTTTTCAATGGCGCGGGCTTTCAGCAGGGCTTTCCAGGCTTCTCTCCGGACGGCTGGCCAGGAGGCGATGTAGATCAGAACATCGTAATGTGGCCTGGTGTTCCGGCTCCATACCGGGAAACGGAGGTCGTAGCAGATCAGCGGGCGGAAGGTCCAGTTATCAATATGAGTTTTAAGGAGGGTGTTTCCGGGCTGAAAGGCCAGGTGCTCTTTGCCGTAGGTGAAGAGGTGGCGTTTATCGTAATGCTCAGAGGAGCCATCAGGGTTTACCCAGAAGCCGCGGTTATAGGCTGCGGCGCCGTCTGTGACGGCCACACTTCCGTAAACGGCGCAGTGCCGGTCCCGGGCCAGGGCTTTCATCCAGGAAAGCGAAGGGTAAGGTTCCTTTTCCGTGAAGTCACGGGTGAAGCCGGAAGAAAACATTTCCGGGAGCACAATGAGGTCAGCCGGAGCTGAGCCGGCTGAAAAGTAGCTCTCCGCCAGGCGGTGGTTAGCGGGAGGGTTTTCCCAAACCAGGTCTTCCTGGAGGAGAGCGATGTTCATTTCAGAGAAATTTCATTTTGTAGTCGGCATCCACGATGCCCTTCTGGATCATTCCCAGCCTCTTTTTCAGCATTTGCTTTTTGAGTGCAGCGAGGTGATCGGTGAAGAGGACACCCTCTATGTGATCGTATTCATGCTGAATGATGCGCGCTGCCATGCCCTTGAAGGTCTCCGTGTGCTCTACCCAGTCGGTATCGCGGTAAGTGATGGTGATCACGGGCTTACGGTACACATCTGCCCGTACACCGGGAATGCTCAGGCAGCCTTCTTCGTAGGCCCAGGGCTCCCCGGTTTCTTCCAGGATGCGGGCATTGATGAAGGTTTTTTTGAAGCCTACCAGGTCCGGGTCAATGTCTTCTTCGGTTTCGGCACCGCTGTTAATGACTTCGCCGTCTACCACAAAGATCCGGTAGGGCAGGTTTACCTGCGGGCCGGCCAGGCCTACGCCGGAGGCGGCATGCATGGTTTCAAACATATTGTCAGAGACCTGCTTTACGTCCAGTTCTCCCTGGGCGATGTCCACGCATTTTTTTCGTAAAACAGAGGCCCCGTATCCTATGATGGGATAAATCATATTGGTTCTGTATTTTTTTAGTCTACTTTGAGACCGGCTTTGTTATACACGGGCCGGTCATTGAAATACCGGAGATCCGCCGTTATCATTTCATCTATCAGGCCGTTCAGGTCGTATTTCGGCTGCCAGTTCAGCTGGGTTTTGGCCTTGGTGGGATCGCCGATGAGCAGTTCCACCTCGGTGGGCCGGTAGTACACCGGATCCACGGCCAGCACTTTTTTACCTACGGCTAACTGGTAGTCCGGGTTAGCGCAGGAAACCACGAAGGCCTCCTCGTTTTCTTCTTCTCCACGGAATTCCAGGCTTACTCCCACTTTTTCGAAAGACATCCTGACGAAGTCACGTACGGTAGTGGTAATGCCGGTGGCGATCACGTAGTCTTCGGCCTGCTCCTGCTGCAGGATGAGCCACATGGCCTCGATGTAGTCACGGGCATGCCCCCAGTCGCGCTGAGCATTCAGGTTCCCCAGGTAAAGGCAGTCTTCCTGTCCCAGGGCGATCTGCGCCACGGCGCGGGTGATCTTCCGGGTCACGAAAGTCTCACCGCGCAGGGGAGATTCGTGGTTAAACAGGATGCCGTTACAGGCGTACATGTTATAGGCTTCGCGGTAGTTAACGGTGATCCAGTAGCCGTACAGCTTGGCCACGGCGTAAGGAGAACGCGGGTAGAAGGGGGTGGTTTCCGATTGCGGCACTTCCTGTACCAGGCCGTAGAGCTCGGAAGTGGAGGCCTGGTAGATGCGGGTCTTTTCAGTAAGGCCCAGCAGGCGCACGGCTTCCAGGATCCGCAGGGTTCCGATACCGTCTACCTGGGCGGTGTATTCGGGCTCGTCAAAGCTCACTTTTACGTGCGACATGGCCCCCAGGTTATAGATCTCGTCAGGCTGCACTTCCTGTATGATCCGGATGATGTTTGTGGAATCACTCAGATCACCGTAGTGAAGCTTGAAGTTCACGTTAGACTCGTGCTGGTCTTTGTACAGGTGATCTATCCTGTCGGTATTAAATAAGGAAGCCCTTCTTTTAATGCCGTGTACTTCGTATCCTTTCTGGAGAAGAAATTCGGCAAGGTAAGCCCCGTCCTGTCCGGTTACCCCGGTGATTAATGCTTTTTTCACTTCGAATTCAGTGCCTTTTTTATGTTTATTTTTTCACTCACTATGCGTGTTGTCCCAAACCTCTGCCGGAGGGAGCCGTTGTATTTGTCGGCATCCTGGTAGTAGAGGAAGTCTCCTACGCGGATCCGGTAGGTGGGCTGGCTGTATGACTCGTAAATCTCCAGCTGGGGGAAGTTTCTCAGGAGATAGCTTTTGGCATTTTCAAAATCGGATCTTGAATTTCCTGAAAACACCTGTATCCGGAATCCCTGGCCGTTATTGTAGGTCTTGTTTTGTTCAATGATCTTGTCGAGCGCCGCATTTACTTTTTCATTGTCGTCTGAAAAAGCCGTATTCACAGGTTCAGCACCCGTGCTTTCCTTACTGTCAGCGCTGGTTTTTTCTGCGGTGTCATATTTGGGAAGAAGGCGGCTTATATCTTCCGAATAGTTTGCCATCTGCCCGGAGGAGCCGCTTCCCGAGGGAGTGGCCCTGCGCGCGCAGGCAGCCGCAGAAAGGACTATTAGTATAAATAAAAAATTCCTTAACATATAATCTCCATTATAACGGAAGATGCAAAATTAGCAATATGTAACGGGAATAAAAAAGATAATCAGCTCAGGCCGTAGATTTCTTTAAGGGCGTTCCAGAGGTTTCTTTTCTCATTAGTCAGGTTCTGGCCAATGACGCTGAGGGTATCCGCCAGGAGAATTTTGCTGCCTGCGTGTGCTGCAGGCCGGTATTTTGGTGGTTTTTCAGTCAACTGAAGAACCTGCGAAAAGTCACCGAAAGCCAGGATGCGCATTCCGGGCGGAAGGGCGGGCAGATCGTATTCCGGAAAGCGCTGCTGTTCCAGGATCTCCATATCCGGCAGGGCTACTCCTACGGAGGCCATGATCTTTGTCAGGAAGTCACGGTCGGCCTCCGGCAGAAAATCTACCAGTACCAGCGTGCTTTTCGCCGGGATTTTTTTAGACGGAGGAGGGGGAGAAGAAGGCTTAGCTTCTTCTATCACAGGTGTGTCCTGCCTGTTAAAGAGGGTTTCACCCGTAAATATAAAAGAAGCTAAGGCTTTGTTCATAATTCCGGTTTCCGGGACAGGGTGGCGCTCCGGTCGGGACCGGTAGAGACAAAGGTAACCGGGGTCTGGAGCGCTTTTTCCAGGTAAGCGGTGTAGGCTTTCAGGGCTTCCGGCATGTTCTGGAAGTCAGTGATGCCGTCCAGCGACTGCTTCCAGCCCGGAAGGGTCACATACACCGGTTTTAAGGGGGTATCGGTCATGTCATAAGGCAGCTCATCGGTGATGGTGCCGTCTGGCAGCTCGTAATGGGTACATATTTTGATCTCATCGAAGATGCTGAGCACGTCTACTTTCATCATGACCAGCTGGGTCACCCCGTTCAGCATGATGGAGTATTTTAAAGTGGGCAGGTCTACCCAGCCGCATCTCCGGGGCCGGCCGGTGGTGCTTCCGAATTCCCGGCCTTCCTGGCGCATTCTTTCGCCGGTATCATCCAGCAGCTCGGTGGGGAAAGGGCCTGAACCCACCCGGGTACAGTAGGCTTTGAATATCCCGTATACTTCGCTGATCTTAGAAGGAGATACCCCCAGGCCGGAGCAAACGCCCGCCGCGGTGGTATTGGAACTGGTCACAAAAGGATAGGAGCCGAAGTCCACGTCCAGGAGGGAGCCCTGGGCGCCTTCTGCCAGTACACGGGTACCGGGTTCTGCCAGGTTTTTATTGATGAGGTATTCGCTCTCCACCAGGTTAAAGCCCTTGATGAATTCCAGGGCGCGGAAAAATTCCTGCTCGGCTTCGGCCAGGTCGTATTCAAACTGGTAGAAGTCCAGCATTCTCCTGTGCGCTTCCACCAGCTTCTGGTATTTATCTTTAAAGGAAGGCGAGAGGATATCGCCCAGCCGCAGTCCCTGCCGGGAGATCTTGTCGGCATAGGTAGGCCCGATGCCTTTCAGGGTAGAGCCGATCTTGGCTTCGGCCTTGGCCTTTTCAGAAGCGGCGTCCAGCAGGCGGTGGCTAGGAATGATGAGGGCTGTTTTTTTAGAGATAAACAGCGTTTTGCTGAAGTCTATGTTATAAGGAGCCAGGGCATCGATCTCTTTTTTAAAGATGATGGGGTCCAGCACCACACCGTTCCCGATAATGTTTATGCTGTCCGGCCGGAAAATACCTGAAGGTATCTGGTGTAAAACATGCTTTTTTCCTTCGAATTCCAGGGTGTGCCCGGCGTTAGGTCCGCCCTGAAAACGGGCTACTACTTTGTACTGAGGTGCCAGAACGTCCACAATCTTCCCTTTACCTTCGTCTCCCCATTGAAGGCCTAGCAGAATATCTACCATTTTTAAAATCCGTTTTTATTAATTATTTGCCAATTTTGTTTTCACAATCTGAATTACGGCAGGAGCCGTAAAAAATCAGAGAGTGGTGTAAGACATTGAAATTCAGGTGATCGCCCACCATATTCTGAATGGATTGGACTCTCGGATCACAAAATTCCAAAACTTTGTTGCAATCTAGGCAAATTAAGTGGTCATGTTGCTTAAATCCGTATGATTTTTCGTATTGGGCCAGGTTCTTTCCGAACTGGTGTTTGGTCACCAGGTCGCATTCCACCAGCAGGTCCAGTGTGTTATATACCGTGGCCCGGCTCACCTGGTATTTTTTGTTTTTCATGGAAATATAGAGGTCTTCCACGTCAAAATGATCGTCTCTGCCATAGATCTCTTCGAGAATAGCATAGCGTTCGGGGGTTTTCCGCAGCTGTTTGTTTTCCAGGTATGCCGTAAAAATTTGTTTTACCGCTTGAACATTACTTTTTTCAGCGATCATAGTTTTTTTAATAGATGGTCTTACAAAATTAATAATTAAGTACTTAGAATGGATATAAATATCCGGCTGCAGCAGAATGATGAGATGAAAAGGAAGCTTAAAGGGCTCAGAAAGACCATTTAAGCCCCAGGTGGCCCTGCTGATTCAGCCCTATGGAAGGGGTGAGGACATCGTACTTTTTTTTCTTGTTATACAGATCTACGGAATATATTTTTTTATCGTTTCCGAATTCCATGAGGCACACGCCTGCGGCGATCATCCCTATGCCGCCCAGGAGGTTCATGATGGGCCTTTTGTAGTAGGTATATTCCACATTATCCACGTAGACGCTGTGTTTTTTACCGGCCAGGGCATGAATGCTGACGGCAAAACCCGCCACAGAGACCGCCGCACCGGTGGGCAGCATGAAGCGGGAATGCTTCAATTGCTTTTCGGCATCGTAAGCTTTGTTTTTTGCGTAAAGGTCTAAAAGCATGGTATTATTGAGCCGCACGCCCTTGCGGTATACGCCGGATATAAAGATCCCTCTTTTTACGGTGAGGGTGTCTGCTGTATCCTGGGCGGCCAGGCTGCCGGTGAAAAGTAGAAGCAGAATAATGATTTTGTTCATTCCGGTCATACGGTTTCATCCCTTGAGACATTACTTACGCCTTCTATGCCTTCCAGGCGGTGCAGCAGCTCATCCAGATGTTTGGTGTCAAAAACGTATACTTTGATTTTTCCCTCAAATATACCATCAAAAGTTTCAACGGAAATGCCCCGCATGTTAATATGAAGTTCATTAGAGATAACTTTTGAAATATCCTGGATGAGGCCCACGCGGTCAATACCGTTTAACTTAATGGTAACCAGGTAGGATTTTTCGATCTGGCTGGCCCAGCGGGCTTTGATGACGCGGTTACCGTAATTAGATAGCAGCTGGTGGGCATTGGGGCAGCTGTTCCGGTGGATCTTGATGCCTTCATTAATGGTCAGGAAGCCGAAAACGTCATCGCCGGGGATGGGATTACAGCACCGTGCCAGGGTGAAGTCGATCTGCTGCATGTCGTCACCGATCAGCAGTGTATCATTCCCCTGCACCTTTTTAAACTCCCGTTCAAAGGACTTGGCGTCTTTAAAGGCTTTTTCATCCAGCTCTATTTTTTTCTGTCGGTTAGCCTGGGCTTCTTTCTCTTTCTTGAATTTACTGATTTCGTCAGGCAGGTTATGGCCTTTGCCGAAAGCATAGAAGAGGTCGTTATAGTCTTTTTTATTGAAGTAAGCCCGGAGCTGGTTAATCGTCTCCAGGTTATTCTCCATGCCCAGGTTTTTCAGCTTGCGGGCTATGATCTCCTTGCCTTCACTGATGTAGCCCTTGTTCGATTCCTTCAGGACGTCTTTGATACGGGCTTTGGCCTTGGAGGTAACCACAAAACGCAGCCAGTCTTCCGAGGGCTTCTGGTTTTTAGTGGTAAGGATCTCCACCTGGTCACCGCTCTGGAGCACGTGGCTGATGGGCATCAGGGTACCGTTTACTTTACCGGCGGTACATCTTTTACCGATCTCGGTGTGGATGTCAAAAGCGAAATCCAGCACGGTAGCCCCTTTCCGGAGCACTTTCAGGTCTCCTTTGGGAGTAAAGATGAAGATTTCCTCGTTAAAGAGGTTGCTCTGGAAATCTTCAATGAACTCAATGGCGGAGGAGTCGCCGCTTTCCAGGGTATCCCGCACCTGGTCGATCCACCGGTCCAGGGGCTTGTCAAGTGAGGTGCTGTTCCCCTTGTATTTCCAGTGGGCAGCATATCCTTTCTCGGCTATTTCATCCATGCGTTCGGTGCGGATCTGCACTTCCACCCATACGCCGGCATTGCTCATCACGGTGGTATGCAGTGACTCATAGCCGTTAGACCGCGGGGTGGAGATCCAGTCTTTGAGGCGGTCAGGGTTAGGGCGGTACTCGTCCGTAACAATGGAATAAGCCTGCCAGCAGGAGGCTTTTTCTTTTTCTTTTTCGCCTACGGGAATACCTTTCAGGATGATCCGGATGGCGAAGAGGTCATATATTCCTTCAAAAGGGATGTTCGTGTTCTGCAGTTTTTTCCAGATGGAGTAGATGTGCTTGGGCCTGCCTTTGATGTAAAATTCGAGGCTGGCTTCTTCCAGCCTTTTTTTGATGGGCTTCATGAAGTTATCAATCAGCCTTTTCCGTGAGGTCTTGCTGGAATTCAGCTTAGAGGTGATGTCTTTGAACTCCTCGGGGTGGGTGTATTTGAGATAGAGGTCTTCCAGCTCCGACTTAATCTGGTAGAGCCCGAGGCGGTGGGCCAGGGGCGCATAGATGTAGATGGTCTCGTTAGAGATCTTAAGCTGGGAGTTCCTGGCCATACTGTCCAGGGTACGCATGTTATGAAGGCGGTCAGCCAGCTTGATGAGGATGACGCGCACGTCCTGCGACAGCGTCAACAGCATTTTCCGGAAGTTTTCCGCCTGTGCCGACTGGGTCTGCTCAAAGCTCTCGCCGATCTTGGTGAGGCCGTCAATGATCTGGGCTACCTTGGGGCCGAAATCTTTTTCGATGTCTTTCAGGGTGATGCTGGTGTCTTCCACCACGTCATGCAGCAGAGCACATACAATAGACGTAGGCCCCAGCCCGATCTCTTCCACGCAGATGAGGGCCACTTCCAGAGGGTGGTAAATGTAGGGTTCACCGGATTTACGCCGCATTTCCTTATGGGCGTCCATGCTGACCGAAAGCGCCTTCCGGATCATTTTGGCATCTCCCTCCTTAATCAATGCCCGGGCCGCCTTCAGGATCTTCCGGTAGCGCTTGGCAATTTCTTTCTTTTCCGGCTCGGAATAGTATTCCGTAGTCACTTTTTCTGTTTCCACACTCATTTTCGTATCGCGGATTAACTACAGCACGTAAGTTTGAAATATAATTTGTAAGATACAAAAAAAAACTGTAAAAAGCCATTTATCTTTGCAGAAAGGAAATGGTGTTCTTCCTTACCCAACCGCTTCACGAAAGCTGATGACGCCTGATTAATTAAATGTTTCAAGTATTTAATCAGGTATTCTGTGCAAAAGTCATACGGCAAAAAAGCAAGCCTCTTCGTTCAACGATTCTTCCGAAAGTATCCGGCCTTTCTGTATATCCTTAAATGGGTGCTGATCTCGCTGTTTACGGGCGCGTGTATCGGCAGTGCATCAGCCGGGTTTCTTATTTCGCTGGACCGGGCTACTGACTTCCGGGAGAGTCATTTGTGGCTGATCGGCCTGCTGCCGGTGGGGGGATTTCTCATCGGGCTGATGTATTATTATTTCGGCCAGGAGGCGGAGGCCGGTAATAATCTCCTGATTGATACCATTCATGAGCCTAAAAAGGTGATCCCGTTCCGCATGGCGCCGTTTGTGTACATAGGCACCATCGCCACCCATTTTTTTGGCGGTTCGGCCGGCCGGGAAGGCACGGCTTTGCAGATGGCCGGGGCCATTGCCGACCAGTTCTCCAGGCCCTTCCGGCTTTCAGCGGCGGACCGGAAGGTGCTGATCATCTCGGCCATTGCCGGCGGTTTTGGATCGGTCTTTGGCACGCCGCTGGCCGGTGCCCTGTTTGGCCTGGAGTTTTCCCTGATCGGGCGTATCCGGTACAATGCCCTTTTACCGGCCCTGATGACCGCGCTTATTGCGGACCAGGTGACTAAGCTGTGGGGGGCGCAGCACACGCATTATGATATTCCCTTTATCCCGGACATTTCTTTCCTGAATATGGTCTACGCTATTATGGCCGGCGTATTTTTCGGGATATGTGCTGCCACGTTCAGCAAAGTGATCCATTGGGCCGGCCGGATTTTTAAGGCCAGGATCGCTTATCCGCCCCTGCGCCCGGTAGCCGGCGGGGTCCTGGTGGTGGCCGGTGTGTGGGCGCTGGGAACCACGCAGTACATTGGCCTGGGCATTCCCACTATTGTCAGCTCTTTCGGGCAGCCCCTGCCGGCTTATGATTTTGCCTTGAAGATGGTTTTCACCATTATCACCTTATCGGCGGGTTTTAAAGGCGGAGAGGTGACCCCCCTGTTTTTTATCGGTGCCACGTTAGGAAACGCCCTGGCGTATTTTATCCCGCTTCCGGTAGGGCTTTTGGCGGGAATGGGCTTTGTGGCGGTATTTGCCGGCGCTACCAATACGCCCATAGCCTGCACCCTGATGGCGATAGAGCTATTCGGTGGGGAGTGCGGGGTGTATGTGGCCCTGGCCTGCGTGGTCTCGTATTTAGTATCAGGGCATACCAGCATTTACGGGAAACAGGTGATCGGTGAGCCGAAGCACGAGCGGTTTTCATCCCTGGAAGGCAAGCGCTTAAACGAGGTTTAGGGAGATTTTGGCATTAAATCCGTAAATTTGCGTTTTATAATGAGGTATTATCCCTTAATTTTAGTTGAGATGTTAAAAAGAGTGCTGTTGTTCCTGCTTACCGCTGTGCTGTTCGGGTGCGGCAAAGGTTCAGATACCCCGGATAGTGTGGTGACCATAGAGCGGTTTGACCGGAAGCTGATGGCGGTGAAGTCGGAAGCGGAGCTTAAGCAGCTGCTGGAAGAGAACCGGGTGGTGAGCGACCTGCTGTTTGGGGCATCTCCGGCGGATACGGCGCTTACGGGCGATGTCTGGCACATGGTGCAGCACGCGGATGCCCGGAAGCTTTACCAGCAGGCAGATGAAACGTTTGGCGACCTGAAGCTCATGGAGCAGAGTTTTGCCCGGGCGTTTGATGAAATCCGGAAACTGTATCCCGGTTTTACACCGCCGCGCATCGTGGCGGGGTTCAGCGGGCTGCGGAATGACATGGTGGTGTCTGACTCCCTGGTGGTGATCTCTCTGGAGTCATTCATCGGGCCGAAAGCGCTTTACAGGCCGGATCAGCCGGACTATATGCTAAGGCGTTTTGCCCCGGAGTATGTGGTGCCGAACGTGATCCGTTTTTTATCGAATCAGTTTAACAAAGTAGATTTTAAAACGGATTCTTTCACGGCAGATATGGTCTTTTTCGGGAAGTCGCTGGAATTCAGCCGTGCCGTGCTGCCCCACGTGGAGGATTCCCTGATTATAGGCTATACAAACCGGGAGATGCAGAATGCCTATGAGCACCAGGATGTGATCTGGGCGCACATCATAGATCGCGAGCTGCTGAACAGCGAGAACCCGGCTGTGAATGCCAAGTATTTCAGTGAACGGCCTTATGTGGGGGAGATCGGTCCGGACTGCCCGGGCCGTATAGGTCAGTGGCTGGGGTGGAGAGTAGTGGAGCTGTACCGGATGAAGAATCCCAAAGTGACCTTGCAGGAATTAATGCAGAACGAGGATGCCGGTGCTATTCTGCGGGGGTCAAAGTACCGGGGTGAAAAAGATAAGTAACCGTAAAAATACAGGTCATGAGTAATGATATTTTAAAAAACACGGGGCTGCGGGTTACCGAAACCCGCCAGGTGATCCTGGAGCGTTTCCAGGAAAAGACGGCGGCTATTTCGCAAAGTGATATTGAGGGGGAACTGGGCGAGAACATTGACCGGGTGACGGTCTACCGCACCCTGAAGACCTTTGTGGAAAAAGGCATCATTCATAAGATCCTGGACGACAAAGGCGGGATCAAGTATGCCCTATGCAAAGAGCAGTGCCATCCCGGGCATCACCATCACGATCACCTTCATTTTAAATGTTCGGTCTGCCTGCAGACCACCTGCCTGGAGAAAAACTTCATTCCCGAGATCAGCCTGCCGGCGGGTTACCTGAAGCAAGAAGTGAATATCCTGGTTCAGGGCGTGTGTCCTAATTGTAAATAAACCGAATTTGTATGTACCAGATCAAGAATGCCGTATTCAGTAAAAGTTCGGCTAAAATAGAACAGTGCCCCCAGGATAAGCTACCGGAAATTGCCTTTATCGGCCGATCCAATGTGGGAAAATCCTCGCTGATCAATATGCTGACCGGGGTGAAAAACCTGGCCAAAACCTCTTCCACGCCGGGAAAGACCCAGCTGATCAATCACTACCTGGTGGATAATGCCTGGTACCTGGTGGACCTGCCCGGATACGGGTATGCCAAGGTGCCGCTTTCTGAAAAAGCGAAATGGGAGAAAATGACCTGGGATTACCTCCTGGAGCGTGAAAACCTGCTGTATGTATTTGTTTTGGTGGATGTAAGGGTGAGCCCGCAGAAAAGTGACCTGGAGTTTATCCGTAAGCTGGGGGAAAACGGGATAGCGCTTAAAATAATTTTTACGAAGGAAGATAAAGTAAAAATGCAGGAGGGCCAACGGAACATAAATGCTTTCAGAGAGGCACTTAGCCAGGATTGGGATATCCTTCCGGAGTATTTTGTGACGTCATCCGAAAAGAAAAGTGGAAAAATTGAGATGCTTGGATTAATTGAAGAGATTGTATTCAGTAGTTTTTAAATTATTTTAATATATATTTGTGTTCTACTGTAATTAATAAAAAATGGCAACAGAATACCTTGGCATCGATATTGGCGGGACAAATGTAAAAATGGGGATCGTAGATTCCGAAACCGGTAACATTAAGAACTTTTATAGTCATGAGACCAGTTCATGGAGAGCCTCAGGGAGGTTTGTGGAGCGCCTGGGCGATGCTATCGTTCTTCAGTTGAAAGAAAACCCGGAAGTAAAGAAGATCGGTATCGGGGTCCCCGGCCTGATCACCCGCGATCGTAACACCCTGGTGGAGATCACGGCTATTCCGGAAACCAACGGTATTCACATTATCCCGGTTTTGAAAGAGAGATTCCCGGACCAGGATTTTTTCCTGGAAAATGACGCCAATGCTGCGGCCCTGGGCGAGTATTATTTCGGGGAAGAGAAACTGCCGGAAGATTATATTTTTGTGACCCTCGGTACGGGTGTGGGTGGTGCTGCCATTATTGATAAGAAAGTATTTAAGGGCGGTGGCGGAAATGCCATGGAGCCCGGACACATGCCGTCAGAAAACGGTAAGGTGCTGGAAAGAAACATCGGGAAGAATGAGCTCCTGGATATGGCTAACCGGATGCGGGCGGCGTTTGTAGGAGAAACCAAGCTCCCGGCTGACGGTACTATTTCCACTACGGGCCTGGTAGCTGCCGCATCGGAAGGCGATGAGCTGGCCCTGAAGATTTTTGATAAGGTAGGTTCACTGCTGGGCGATGGCCTGGTGAGTATGATCCGTATCCTGGACATCACTACGGTGCTGATCGGTGGCGGCCTTTCCGCCTCTTTTGAATATATCCTGCCGGCCCTTAACCGTCAGCTGAACTACTGGCTGACGCCTTATTATATCCGGACACTGGATATCCGCCGCGCCACCCTTGCCAATGACGCCGGCCTGCTGGGTGCAGCCAGCCTTTGCTTCTAAGTTCCGGAGCTTTGGCAAAAGGTACGTACCCGGTATTCTCGCATGAATATTTCATGCACAAGGCACTCCTCCTGGCAGAAGAGGCATTTCAGAATGATGAGATACCGGTAGGGGCCGTTATAGTGGCGGAAGGGAAAAAGATCATTGGCAAAGGCTTTAACCAGACCGAAAAATTAACGGATGTTACAGCGCATGCCGAGATCCTGGCGCTTACTGCTGCTTCTAATTTTTTAGGAGGAAAATATCTCAAAGATTGTACTTTGTACGTTACTTTAGAACCCTGCGTGATGTGTGCCGGGGCCTTGGCCTGGTCACAGATCAGTACGGTGGTTTATGGTGCTGCCGATAAAAAGAGGGGATTCTCGCTGTGGACTCCCGGCGTATTGCATCCTAAAACCCAGGTGATCACCGGCATCCTCGGAGAAGAATCGGAAAGGCTGATGAAGTCATTTTTCAGGAAACTCCGGACCTGACCTTTCTGCACGGGTAGAGGGGAACGGATTTAGAGGCGGGCTTGTTTTTATTATATTAGATCAATTTTCAATAAAATAAACAGATTATGGCCTTTACATTAGCACCGCTCCCTTATGCAAATAATGCATTGGAGCCTTTTTTTGACGCTCTGACCATGGAGATCCACCATGATCGTCATCACAATGCGTACGTTACCAATCTGAATGCGGCTATTGCCGGCACAGATTTAGATAAGCAGAGTATCGAAGAGATCCTGGCAAACGTCAGTAAGGCATCGCCGGCCGTGAGAAATAACGGTGGCGGACATTATAACCACGACATGTTCTGGAATATCCTGGCTCCGGCCGGGAAAGGCGGAGAGCTTTCCGGTGATCTGAAGGCTGCTATTGAAGCCGCTTTCGGTTCTGTGGACGAGTTCAAAACCCAGTTCAAAGCCGCCGCTACTTCGCGTTTCGGTTCAGGCTGGGCCTGGCTGATCGTTAAAGCGGACGGATCCGTAGGCATCACTTCCACACCTAACCAGGATAACCCCCTGATGGATATTGCGGAGGTGAAAGGAACGCCTGTCCTGGGCCTGGATGTGTGGGAACACGCTTATTACCTGAAGTACCAGAATAAGCGTCCTGATTACGTGGATGCCTTCTGGAATGTAGTGAGCTGGGATGCGGTAGCAAAACGTTTTGCGGCAGCGAAATAAGTTTATCATCCGGGACCGGGTGATGGATAGTGAGTGGAGGAGTCCCGGGGGAAGAGCTTAGCGCATTTTAGATAGTTTTAGAGGTGGGGGCGCAGGATTCTGCGCCCCTTCTTTGTTTTAGGGGCGTTCAGGTGGGCGTGCTTCTCCCTCCGTGCTCTCCCGCTCCACCAATATAGGCTCCAACACCACTTTCTCCGGGTTTTCATAGGGATTTTTCTTTTTCACCATGGAAAGGAAGATACGCGCACATTCAGCCCCCATTTTATGCGGCTGCTGCTCTACGGTGGTCAGGGAAGGGGTAATAAACCCGGAGAAGACTTCGTTCGCAAAACCCATCACCGCCACCCGGTCAGCAGGCAGGCCTTCTTCTTTCAACTGCCGGATCACCCCGAGCGCCGTGAAGTCATCGCCGGCGATAACGGCATCGGGTAAAGGAGAGACCCCCATCATGTTACGGATTTCGGCTTTACCGCCTTCTATGGATAATGTGCCGTATCTGACCGTGTTTTCATGAACAGGAGCACCGTAGTCCCGCAATGCCGCCAGGTAGCCCTCTACCCTTTGTTTAAAAATACTGATTTTCTGGGGAGGAGCAATAAACGTAATGTTTCTGAAATTTTTTTTCAACAGGTGCTCGGCGGCCAGGTAGCCGGCTTTGAAGTCGTTCAGGGTAACCGAGGGCACATTGAAATTTTCCAGGGTACGGTCAAAAAGAACGAGGGCTTTCCCCTGTTTAATCACAGCTTCCCAATGGCTGATATCTTCTGAGGTCTCCAGTGAGAGCGATGCAAAGATGCCGTCGACCTGGGCTTCCAGCAGGGTCTGTACCCCCTGTTTTTCGTTTTCCAGGCTTTCATTGGTCTGGTAGAGCAGGATACCGTAACCGGCTGCTTTTAAATTCAGTTCTATGCTGTGAATCACGGCTGCAAAAAACTGTACCCGGGCGCTGGGAACAATCACCCCGATGGTAAACGTTTTACCTGATTTCAGGGAGGCGGCCAGCTTATTGGGACTGTAATTCATCTTCCGGGCCATTTCCCTGACCTGGTCTTTGGTCTCGGTGCTGATGCTCCTGGAGTCATTCAGCGCCCTGGAAACAGTGGATACGGTGATGTTCAGCTCCCGGGCTATATCGTAAATGGTAACTTTCTTTTTCAAAAGATAATATAAAAATATTCATACAATAGATAACAAAAGTAGTTGTTTCCTTTAATTTTACACAACCGATTGCATAAGCAATTTTTTCGCTCTTGTCCTGATTAAACAGATGATTACCGGAAACGGCGGGAAATACCGTGTGGGCGAAACTTTAGATTTCCTGGAGTATGGAAGAGTTCAAGGTACTATACGATGAATATAAGGGAAGAGTCTACTACTTCGTGAAGAAGTATATTAAGAGAGACGAAGAGGCGGAAGATGTGGTGCAGGAGATCTTTATCCATGCCTGGAAACATTTTGAAAAAATTAAACATTCTCCCCACCCGGAGGCTATCCTGTTTAAGACCTCTAAACAGGAGATTGCTAACTTTTACAGAAGAAACAAACTCAGCTTTTCAGAATTTACCGGGGATGTGGAAGAGGAGGCCGAAGAAGAATCCCGGGAGGAAGAACTTATCCGCCTGGAGCACCTGGTAGGTCAGTTGCCGGAGCGGCGTAAAGATATCCTGCTGAAAAACAAAACCGGAGAGCAAAGCTATGCACAGATAGCTTCCGAGAATGGCATTTCAAAAACGGCCGTTGAAAAACAAATCAATAAGGCCATCCGGTTTATTAAAAATAATTTCAGGTAATTTTTTAAAAAATGTGCCGGGAGGGGGGTGGACGAACCGGCCTCCGGCGCGTATTTGTATTTAACATAGCGGCACTATGGAGCATTTTGATAAAAATTGGAAAAAAGTAGCTGAAGAGCGGCAGATTCTTGACCGGGAAACGGACCGGAGAGTCTGGGCGGCCATCCAGGTGAAAGCGGCGGAGAGGAGACGGGCCCGCAGCACGTATGGGCGGGTAGCGGCAGCTATACTGCTGATTCCGCTTATGGGGCTGATGTTTTACCTGTATACTTCGAAAGACGTGCTTCCGCAAACGGGCACCGTTCATTTTACGGCAAGTAAGGCTCCTGAAACTTACCGCCTGCCAGACGGTAGTGAGGTGAAGCTGGAAGCCGGGAGCGTGCTGACACTTGCTGAAGGATTCGGAGGGAGCCACCGGCAGGTAACTTTTGAAGGCCGGGCCTATTTTGATATCGCCAAAGACCCGAACAAACCTTTTGTTGTTAACGCCAAATCTTTTGAAGTTCAGGTTTTGGGAACCCGCTTCTTTTTAGATCAGATGTCCGGGGAAAAAAAAGTGGAGCTCTTTGAAGGGAAGGTGGAAATAGCCCACGCCGGAGAGCGGGTTACCCTGGCGCCACAGGAAATATGGGTGAAGGATGAAAATGAGCGCAGCTACCTCTTTGACGCTCCTGAAGCCATCAACAATTTTACATTTGATAATGAGAATTATGATTATGCCATTCAAAAGCTGGAAGAAACCTACCGGGTAAAAATTGACTACCCCAGTGCGTATAAGACCCGTAAAATCAGCGGGTCATTCCATGGATCATTAAATGATGTTCTTACTATAATCAGCTATCCGTTTAA
Organism: Leadbetterella sp.; assembly: GCA_019638185.1. Classification (GTDB taxonomy): domain Bacteria; phylum Bacteroidota; class Bacteroidia; order Cytophagales; family Spirosomataceae; genus Leadbetterella. Next base: position 98,989 of record JAHBUH010000009.1, on the reverse strand, counting down.
CCTTAAACCTGTAAAAATCAATGAAAGAGAGATAGAATTAAAATAAAAAAAGCACCGATAATGGGGGTTATCGATGCTGGTGATTATCAATTAAAGCGAGTAGACCTTAACTAAAATCATGTAAAATTATGAAAAAAAATGTATTCATTTTAATAATACTCTATTGGGTATTATGTTTTCCGGGCTTTAGCTACGGGCATAATGACAAGCAAACCCGGGAGACGCATGTGCCGGTAATCGAAGTTTTTCATAAACTGGAGAAATCCACCAACACCCGCTTCTTTTATTCCAATACCGACCTGGAAAACCTGAAAGTAGATGAAACGAAGATCAACTACAAATCGCTGAAAGAGGCTCTTAACTATTTAAGCGAGGCGTATGCCCTGGAATTTCATATTAAAAATAATGTGGTAAGCGTACGGTATTCTGAGCCGAAGACCGATAAGCCGGTTAAGGGAAAAGTGCAGGACCGGCAGGGAAAGGCAATTGACGGCGCCCGGGTAAAAGTAAAAAATACCCAGCAGGAAACGTACACCGATGCCGGGGGAAATTTCCAGCTGACGGTAGACGATAAGGCCAGCGTTATCCTGGTGGTTTCGTCATTTGGTTATGAAAGCCGGGAGGTACCGGTAACCGGCGCTGAAATTACGGTAGAGCTACAGGAGAAAATTTCCGAGTTGAGGGAATTTGTGGTTACCGGTTTTAAGCAGAGTGTGGCCCGGGCCGTAGATGAAAAAAAAGATGCCATTAACCTGGTGGATGTGATTGTGGCAGAGGATATTGCCAAATTCCCGCAATCCAATATGGCCGAAGCCCTTCAGCGCATTTCCGGGATACAGATCCGGAGAGATTACGCCGGGGGAGTAGGAAACGAAGTGAGTGTGAGAGGCTTGCCTCCGGAGTACACTAACGTGACCGTTGACGGGCAGAGTGCGCCTAATTCCAGTGATGGCAGGACGTTCAATTTTAACACGTTGCCGGCGGAATTATATGCTAAGGTGGAAGTACACAAATCCCCCTCTGCCAACCTGGATGAAGGCGGGGTGGGCGGCACGGTCAACCTGGTTAAGCTAACCCCTTTTAAATTAAAGAAGCCTACGCTGATTGCCTCATTGGAGGGGCAGTACAATACACAGTCCCAGGATCTGAAAGGAGTAACGCCCAAGGCCACGCTGACCCTGGGGAAAAACTGGAATAACAAAATAGGGCTGCTGGGAGGGGTTTCGTATAATAAGTTTTACAATACCTCAGAAAGCTACGATGTGGTGCGGTACACGTCTTATTCCTATGATACAAACGGCGACAAGGTAATGGACCATCTCAATGTGCGGGTGCCGTACCCGCGTTATGTGAGTGAGGGCCAGGTGGTGGAGCGAACCGCTTTTAACCTGGCTACCCAATTCAGGGTTACCCGTAATTTCGATATGTTGCTGAGCGGAAACTACATTAAGAATAACCAGACGTCATCAAGATATACGCCGATATTCAATATCCAGACCAACAAGGCTGCCGAGATAGAAGCAGACGGGAACTACCTGCTGTACGGCTTGTATAACAATGTAACGGCTACGCTTGAAAACCAGCAAAGCATTAACCTCACCGATATTCTGCAGCTGGGAGCTGCCGGAAACCTGGCTTTGGGCCCGTGGAAAATTAAGGTGCTGGGCCAGTATTCCGTGACCAACAAGGATTCCGAACAATACAGGGCATACGCCAATACCCGGAGTAATGTTTCTTATGATATCCGGGAAAATTACAAATGGTTTGACCTGGGCACGTCGGCCGGCCTGACAGACGCTTCCAAATACACGATGACGGAGGTACGCCGGTATTTTTGGGATAATGAAGATAAAATCCTGGCCGGGCAAATGAATGTGAACAGGAAACTGGGCGGGTTTTTCACCCTGGATGCCGGCATTAAGCAGCAAAACCGGACCAAGTCGAGAGAGCAGTTCTACCGGAGAATCAATAATATTAACCAACCCTTTGAACCGGTATCGCGTTTACTGGAGGGTTTCCTGGATAACGTGAAAGAGGCAAAAGGACCGAACAGCTTTTTAGTGCATGACTGGGATAAGACGTATGAGCTATACGGCAGCAAGATTATGCTGGAGGGGGCTGAAGAAGTGAACGCGGCCTACCATGTTGCGGAGAACGTTTCAGCCGGGTATTTAATGGGCACTTTCTCTAAAGGAAAGGTGACAGGGAATGCCGGAGTCCGGCTGGTGAGAACGAATTTAATTTCGGAGGGTTTTGAAAGAAACCAGGCCGGGGATCTTACGCCGCTTACGGTGAAGTCGGACTATACCGATGTGCTGCCCAGCATGAATGTCCGGTATGCTCCCGTGGAGAATTTATTTATAAGGGCGGCTTATGCGAAAGTGCTGACCCGGCCTGCCTTAGGTGATCTGGCGGCCTTCCGCCAGGTAAATGACGTAGAACTGACCATTGTTCAGAAAAACCCCCACCTCCAACCCTTCCGGGCCCACCAGTATGACCTGAGCATAGAGTGGTATCCACGGGCAGCCACACTGTTAGGCATCAGTTTTTTCAGGAAAGACATTGCTTCGTTTATTGTGAACCAGACGTCTGATGTGCAAATGAACGGGCAGACTTACCGGCTTTCAGAGCCGGTGAACGGAAACAGCGCCCGGATAGACGGAATAGAGTTTAATTACCAGCAGCCCTTTTCATTTTTCCCGGGACTCCTTAACGGTTTCGGGGTGATTACGAATTATACCTTATCAAAAAGCTCTTTCAGGGAGGTGCTGGATCTGGGTACCGGGGAAACCGAAACCTACGAGATGCCGAATAATTCGAGGCACTCGGCTAACGTAACCCTGTACTATGATAAGGGCGGGTTTGAGTTCCGGATCGCCAATAATTACCGGAGCAGGTTTCTCAGGGAAAAGCCGGTGCCGGCCGACGGGCTGAAATACAGGGATGCGTATCATCAGACAGATATCTCGGTTTCGTATGCGATAACCCGACAGCTGAACCTGACCTTCAATATGCTGAATGCATTTAATTCAGAGCCCTATGAGTATATCTGGGAGAAAAAATACATGGACCAGGTGGCCGTTTACGGGAGGTCTTACCAGGCAGGTTTACGGTTTAAACTATAATGATCAGGATGAAACGGATACTATTTTTCGGGTGCCTGGTGATTCCGGGACTGGCCTTTGCCCAAAACCTTACGCTAAAGGATTTCCCGGATGAGCGGGTAATGGTAATTGCCCACCGTGCCAACTGGCGGGAGGCCCCTGAAAACTCGCTTTGGGCCATCCGGAAGGCCATTGAAAAGGGAGTGCACATGGTGGAGCTGGACGTGGCCATGACCCGGGACAGTGTATTGATTCTACTGCATGACAATACGCTGGACCGGGCCACCACCGGCAAAGGTGCCCCGGGCCGCTTTACCTATGCTGAACTCCAGGCGTTTTACCTGAGAGACGGCCTGGGGGTTCCCACCCGGATGAAGATCCCTACCCTGAAGGAGGCTTTTGAGGTCAGCCGGGGAAAAGTGCTGGTGAATGTAGACCGGGCCTATAAGTACTTTGATGCGATATATCACCTGGCAGACAGTCTGAAAATGACAGACCAGGTGCTGTTCAAAGGAAGTGTGAGCTTTCCGGAATTTAACGGCAGGTACGGCCATCTCAAGGGAAAGATGGTGTTTATGCCGGTAGTAGACATTACCAAAGCCGGCGCAAGGCAGGTGATTGAAGAGTACCTGGCCCAATATGCCGGCGTATATGGCTTTGAGTTAATTCTCGGGGAAAATGAAAGCGCCCTTTACGATTTTTCATTTATAAGAAAGGCGGGTAAGAAGATCTGGATCAATTCTATCTGGCCCCGCCTGGCTGCGGGACACAGCGATGACGAAGTGCTGGAAGACCCTGATGCGTACAAATGGTTTATAGACCAGGGCGCCAATATGATTCAGACCGACCGGCCCAGGGAATTACTTCACTATCTTCAAAGGGAATAAGCAGTTATTATCTAAAAAAAATCCGTAACCTTTTGGAGTAGAGAATTTTCGGTGCTATTTTTATGCAATCGATTGCGTAATGCAGATTCAACCTTGCTCTTAAATATATGTTTCTATTAGGCATAGACTTAGGTACCTCATCAGTGAAGGTGTCTGTGGTGGAGGCAGCTACCCAAAAAGTAGTCAGCACTGCTCAATACCCCGAAACCGAAGCGGAGATCCTGGCTCCCCGGCCCGGCTGGGCCGAACAGGACCCCGGCACCTGGTGGGAAAACACTAAAAATGCGATCCGGAAGTCACATACCTCCGGGAAGTATAACCCCGCGGAGATCAGCGCCATCGGTATAGCTTACCAGATGCACGGATTGGTGATTTTAGATGCGGAGGGGAAGGCGTTACGGAATTCCATTATCTGGTGCGACAGCCGGGCGGTGCAGACCGGTGAGCGGGCCTTTGATGCCCTGGGCCATGCGTTTTCCCTGGAGCACCACCTCAATTCACCCGGGAACTTCACGGCCTCCAAGCTGGCCTGGGTCAAAGAGAATGAACCCCACCTGTATGAAAAGATCCATAAGGTAATGCTGCCCGGTGATTTTATAGCGTATAAGCTGTCAGGGAGCATGACCACCAGCATCAGTGCGCTGTCAGAAGGAGTTTTCTGGGATTTCAAATTCAACACCCTCTCGGAAAGTATACTGGATCATTTCGGTTTTTCCCCGGATCTTTTCCCGGAAATACAGCCGGTGTTTTCCGTGCACGGTGAGGTTACCCCGGAGGTGGCCCGGGAGCTGGGGCTGGCGCCGGGAGTGGTCATCAGCTACAAAGCCGGCGATCAGCCGAATAATGCGCTATCCCTGAATGTGCTGGAACCCGGTGAGGTGGCCGCTACAGCGGGTACATCCGGGGTGATCTACGGGGTGAGTGATAAGCTGGTGTATGACCCTGCCTCGCGCGTGAATACGTTTGCCCATGTTAATTACCTGCCTGAACGCATTCGTACGGGCATCCTGCTCTGCATTAACGGCACGGGTATCCTGTACAGCTGGGCCAGGAAACTCCTGGCCGGCGGGCTCAGCTATCCGGAGCTGAACCGCCTGGCGGGCCAAGCTGACCTGGGGGCGGAAGGCCTGCGGGTGCTGCCTTTCGGAAACGGGGCGGAGCGGATCCTTCATAACCGGACCCTCGGTGCGCATATTGAGAACATAGACCTGAACCGGCATTCGGCCGCCCATATCCTGAAAGCCATTCATGAGGGCATCGCCTTCTCGTTCCGCTACGGCCTGGATATCATGCGGGAGAACGGCTATCATCCTGCTGTGATTAAAGCGGGGTATTCTAACCTGTTCCTGAGCGAAGTTTTCCAGCGGGATTTTGTGGGGGCTACCGGCGTGCCGGTGGAGCTGTATGATCACGACGGCAGTGTGGGGGCGGCCTTAGGTGCGGGCCTGGGAACCGGGTATTTTAAAACGGCGGCAGAAGCATTCTCCGGCCTGAAGGAAATCCGTACCGTAGCACCGGAAGCCACCGGGCACTATAACGAACTATACGAAGAGTGGAAAGAAATTTTAAATGTTAAATTAGAAGAACATGGCAATCGTTAAAGGAGAAAAGGAGTATTTCAAAGGCATAGGAGAGATCCGATACGAAGGAAAAGATACCGATAACCCGCTGGCGTTCCGGTATTACGATGAGAACAGGCTGATACAGGGCAAGACCATGAAAGAGTACCTAAAGTTTGCCTGTGCGTACTGGCATTCGTTTAACGGGAGCGGGGCTGACCCGTTTGGTGAACCCACTCACCTCTTTCCATGGGATGTGAAGAGTGACCCGGTGGAGCGGGCTAAAGACAAAATGGATGCGGCATTTGAGTTCATCACCAAAATGAACCTGCCGTATTACTGCTTTCATGACGTGGATATGGTAGATTACGGGCCGGATATCACGGAGAACGAACGCCGGCTGGCTGTGCTGACCGAATACGCCCTGCAGAAACAGCGGGAGTCAGGCGTAAAGCTTCTCTGGGGCACGGCTAACCTTTTCTCGCACCGCCGCTACATGAACGGTGCCATCACTAACCCGGATTTCCACGTGCTGACGCACGGGGCTGCGCAGGTGAAGGCGGCCCTGGACGCCACCATAGCGCTGGGCGGGGAGAATTACGTTTTCTGGGGCGGAAGAGAAGGGTACATGACCCTGCTGAATACCGACATGAAGCGGGAAAAGGAGCATTTTGCCCGGTTCCTGCATACGGCACGGGATTATGCCCGCAGAAACGGCTTTAAAGGTACGTTTTTTATTGAACCCAAGCCCTGCGAGCCGTCGAAACACCAATACGATTACGATGCCGAAACGGTGATCGGCTTTTTAAGGCAGTATGACCTGCTGGATGATTTCAAGCTGAACCTGGAAGTAAACCACGCCACGCTGGCCGGGCACACGTTCCAGCATGAGCTGCAGGTGGCAGCTGATACGGGAATGCTGGGGTCTATGGATGCTAACCGGGGCGATTACCAGAACGGCTGGGATACGGACCAGTTCCCGAATAATATCAATGAGCTGACAGAATCCATGCTGATCATCCTGGAGGCCGGCGGTTTCCAGGGCGGAGGGATTAACTTTGACGCCAAAATCCGGAGAAATTCTACGGATCCGGAGGATCTTTTTTATGCACATATCGGAGGAATGGATATATTTGCAAAATCACTGCTGGTGGCGGATGAAATTTTGCAAAGTTCGGATTTTGCAAAATTAAGAAAGGAGAGGTATGCCTCGTTTGACTCCGGAAAAGGGAAGGAGTTTGAAGAGGGTAAGCTGGCACTGGAAGACCTCCGCCACTATGCCGTTTCTAACGGGGAACCCCGGCTGATAAGCGGCAGGCAGGAGTATTTGGAGAACATAGTAAACCGATACATTTTTTAAATAAATTCAACCTGGATGAATTCCCTGAGCACCCGAGATTACATTGTATTCTTAGTATATTTTGTGATTGTGGCCGGATATGGTCTTTGGATCTATAACCGCAAAAAGAAAGAAAGCAGCAGCACCAAAGACTATTTCCTGGCGGAGGGGTCGCTCACCTGGTGGGCCATCGGAGCGTCACTGATCGCTTCCAATATCTCCGCGGAGCAGTTTATAGGCATGAGCGGCTCGGGATTTAATTTCGGGCTGGCTATAGCCGCGTACGAGTGGATGGCTGCGTCTACCCTGCTGATCGTGGCTATTTTCTTTATCCCGGTTTACCTGAAGAATAAGATCTTTACCATGCCGCAGTTCCTGCATAAGCGGTATAACGGTACGGTGGCTATGATCATGGCTGTTTTCTGGCTGCTGCTGTATGTGGTGGTGAACCTGACGTCTATCCTGTACCTGGGAGCGCTGGCCATTAACAGCATTTCGGGCCTGGACATTACGATGTGTATGTACGGCCTGGCCGTTTTTGCTATTTTTATTACGCTGGGCGGCATGAAGGTGATCGGGTTTACAGATGTGATCCAGGTGTTTTTCCTGATCCTGGGCGGGCTGATCACTACGTACCTGGCGCTGGACCTGGTGGCCGATAAGCACGGCCTGGAGGGCGCCATGAACGGGTTTTCCGTACTGACTAAAGAGGTACCGGATCATTTTCACATGATCTTTAAGCGCGATAACCCGCATTACCTGGATATCCCGGGGCTAACCATGCTGCTGGGCGGTTTGTGGATCGTGAACCTGAATTACTGGGGCTGTAACCAGTACATCACGCAGCGGGCCCTGGGGGCGGATCTGCCTACGGCGCGGAACGGTATCCTTTTTGCTGCATTTTTAAAGATGCTGATGCCGGTGATCGTGGTGCTGCCGGGCATAGCTGCGTTTTTCCTTTACCAGAAGGGACTTTTCCAGACCGAGATGCTTCAGGGCGGGGAGCTGAACCCGGACCGGGCCTACCCGGTGCTGCTGAACCTATTGCCATCAGGGCTGAAGGGGCTGTCTTTTGCGGCCTTAACGGCGGCCATAGTGGCCTCGCTGGCGGGTAAGGCTAACAGTATCGCTACCATTTTTACGCTGGATATCTTCCAGAAGAAAATTAATCCCCATGCCTCTGAAAAAGCGCTTGTGAATGTGGGTAAGATGACGGTGGTGATATGCATGCTCCTGGCGGTGCTGATAGCGCCTTACCTGGGTATTGACAAGAAGGGCGGGTTCCAGTATATCCAGGAGTACACCGGGTTTGTTTCACCGGGTATTTTTGCCATGTTCATCCTGGGCTTTTTCTGGAAGAAGACCACGTCTAATGCCGCGCTGTTTGCTACGGTGGGTGGTTTCCTGCTGTCGGTTTTCTTCAAGGTGCTGCCGCAGTTCATGGATCTTTCCTTCCTGCAGGGTATGGGCTTTGCCGTTCCGAATGCCGCCGGGGTATTTGAAATGCCGTTCCTGGACCGGATGGGCTTTGTGTTCCTGATCTGCGTGATAGCCATGTACATCATCAGCACGGTAGAGAACCGCCGGGGCATTGTACCTAACGGACTGGAAGTGGATAAACGGATGTTCAGGGCGCACCCGGGCTTTATAGCCGGCTCGCTGATCATTGTGCTGATGCTGGTGGCGCTGTACTCGGTTTACTGGTAGGAGCTGCCGATAAAAATCCGGGGTTCGGGTTACTGATTCAGGATTCCCTCGAACTCGCCCAGAAAATCATCCGCCATGAAGTCTGACATGCCTTCGTGGCGATAACTGATCTCGCCTTTTTTATTGAGGATAACGGTAGTAGGAATGGCCTGGCCCAGGAAGGCTTCCGGGATCATGCCGGCCGGACTGTACACGGGGAAGGTGAAATTATGCTTTTCCACAAAAGCTTTGGCCAGGTCAGGTTTGTTATCTACTTCTACCACCAGGAATTCCACGTTAGGGTTCCCCTGATATTTATTGTAAAGGGCCTGAAGCGAGGGCATTTCCCTGATGCAGGGAGGGCACCAGGTGGCCCAGAAGTTCAGTACCACCACTTTCCCGCCCAGGGTGGAGAGGTCAGTGTTCTGACCGTCCAGGCGCGTAAAAGCCACACTTCCGGAAGGCTGGGCTGCCGGAGCTTCCGTAACCACGGCACTTTCCTCCTGTTGTTCATCATTTTTACTGATGCAGGAAGCCATGCCTGCCATGAGGGCGAGTATAAGGATTCGTTTCATTATTTGTATTGATCAATAATTTGCTCCAGTTGGTGAACGGGCACCACGCCCGACTGGCGCCAAAGCGGCTTGCCGTTTTTAAATAATATCAGGGTAGGTACGCCCTGGATCTTGTATTGCTGGGCAATGGCCGGGTTAATATCCACATCCACCTTCAGGATGGAGGCGTCGTCGCCCACTTTCTGCTTAAGCTCGGTGAGCATAGGCGCCATGGCCTTGCAGGGGCCACACCAGGTAGCGAAAAAATCTACGAGGGTCAGCTTATCGCTGTTGATCTTTTTAAGAAACGAGTTCAAAGGATGAGAATGCTTTTATGTTTCAACAAAAAAGGTTAGTCATTAGGTTCAAACTGCTTTAAAGTATCGGTAATAATGCCAATACACTCCAGTAACTGTGCTTCTGAAATGACCAAAGGAGGCGCAAAGCGAATCTTGTTACCGTGGGTAGGCTTAGCCAGCAGCCCGTTTTTCATGAGGGCCACGCAGATCTCCCAGCCCAGCTGCGATTCTTCATCGCTATGGATCTCAATGGCATTGAGCAGGCCTTTTCCGCGTACCAGCCGCACGATCCGGCTTTCGTTAATGTACTCATTGAGTTTAGTACGGAATAGTTCCCCCAGAATCCCGGCTTTTTCCGCCAGGTTTTCATCCAGCACCACCTGGAGGGCCTCCTGCGCTACCTTACAGGCCAGCGGATTTCCGCCGTAAGTGGAGCCGTGCTCTCCCGGCCGGATGGTCAGCATGACCTCGTCATCGGCCAGGACGGCAGATACGGGCAGCACGCCGCCTGAAAGGGCTTTTCCGAGGATGAGGATGTCCGGCCGCAGCTCTTCGTGGTCTACACAGAGCATTTTACCCGTGCGGGCAATGCCCGTCTGGATCTCATCGGCAATAAACAGTACCCGGGCGGCCTTGCACAGGCGGGCCACTTTGGAGAGGTAGCCCTCGCGGGGCACTTTTACGCCGGCCTCGCCCTGGATGGGCTCCACGATAAAGCCCGCAATGAAGGGATCGGAGATGAGCGCATTTTCCAGCGCCTCCACGTTATCATATTCTATGGTCTCCACTCCTGGCAGGAAGGGCCCGAAGCCGGTGGTACTGCCGGGATCGGTGGAGGCCGAAATAATGCCGGTGGTCCGGCCGTGAAAGTTTTCCCGGGCAAAAAGCACACGGGCTTTCCCTTCCGGGATACCCTTTTTCTCATAGCCCCATTTGCGGCAAAGTTTCAAGGCGGTTTCCACGGCCTCCACCCCGGTATTCATCATCAGCACCTTCTGGTACCCGAAGAGCTCCGTAATGTATTTTTCAAACTCGCCCAGCGGCGCACTGTGAAAGGCCCGGGAGGTGAGTGTAAGTTTCTGCGCCTGGTCTGTCAGAGCCCGGATAATGCGTGGATGGCAATGCCCCTGGTTCACCGCCGAGTAAGCGGAGAGGAAGTCGTAATACCGTTTTCCTTCCACATCCCACAGGAAAACCCCTTCCCCTCTCTCCAGCACCACAGGGAGCGGATGGTAATTATGAGCGCCGTATTTTTCTTCCAGCTCAATGTAGGATGAGGTGGAATTCCGGGTGGGAAAGGTGGTATTTGCCATAGTAAGAACAGATTTTTGACAAGATACTGTTTTTAAAAAGAAAAGCAAAGCCGGCGTCCAGGGTTTTTCTCACGAATGGATACCACGGATTATCCGGAAAAAAATTACTTCCCCGTCAGAATCAGCACCGAGCCCGTTTTCCGCTGCTCGCCGAGCTGGGGGAAGTCGCGGGCGTAATACCGCAGCAGGTAAGCGTAGAGCTGGTTAGCGAAAAGCTGCTGTTTGAAGCGACCGTCCCATTCGTGGTCCAGGTTATCGGTTTGGAAGACCTGTTCGCCCCAGCGGTTATAAATCTCCAGTTTGGGGCGGTCAATGAAATGATAGAGGAGTTTGAAGGTCTCGTTAACCCCGTCGCCGTTAGGAGTGAAAGTGTTAGGAGCGTAGACGATAGGCTCGCAGCCCTTTTCCAGCCTAAAGGTTTTGGGCGTCATGCAGTTGTAGTCGTTAGTCACTTCCACGGTAAACGACTGGTCAGTATAAAAGGTCTGGGCCGCTTCCGTAGGATCGTGATGCGGCGGGCCCAGCGGGTTTCCGCCACCGTCTCTCCAGAAATAGGTGAAGCTGTTTCCGCCGCTTACTTCGGGGATAACCGTTTTCCCGTTATAGGGAGGCTCGGTGCATACGTACAGCGGGTCAGCCACTTTTACTATGGGTGAGGGCTTGATATAGATCTTTCCTTCAAAGGTTTCTGTAGTACAATGGTCATTGCCCAGGTTACCGGTAACTCCGCCGGTGGCATTCCCGAGGCCGCTTCCCAGCTGGGTTTGGCGGTACACTTTTATGGTCAGCTTGACCGTGTGCCAGCCGGTTTTGGAAAAATAGTGTACGGCGGTTTCCCCGGTGTATTTTTTTCCTTCCACCTCCCATTCAAATTCATTTTTCATGGGGTCACAGATTTGCTGGGCGGTAAGGGTGGTGGGGGCATTGAGGCAGTTGCCCTGGTAGTTGGCTCCCAGGCTCTGGCCTTCCTGTTCGGGCTTGGCCGCTACCACATTGGGGAAGCCCAGCTTAGGTGTTCCGGCCACTGAGGTACCCGGGTTACTGGAGTTCAGGGTAAAGCCTACGGCATTTCTTCCGGCCTCATCGGGGCTTTGGAGGTAATGAATGGAGCTGTTGTTATTGATGGTCAGGTATATCTGCCTGGCGCCCGCGCCGTATTTGGGGCCGAGGCCCAGCGCGCCGAACTCCTGCATGGAGGAACCGATCTCCACTATTCCGCCTGTAGCGATATCCACCTGCAAAAGTTTAGATTCTATGGTACTGCCGTTCCCTTTGAGGGTCACGTATAAATAATTTCCGTTAGGGCTGAAGGCCAGGCCGTAAACAGTGGGAGGGGCCTGGGCCTGGAGGTCAATTAAGCGGGGAGCGGAGAGCTGGTTGGTCTCCGGATCCCGGGTGACGATCTGTACCTGGTTACGGCCGTTAATCACTAAGCCGTGTGCCAGCTGGTTACCGTCTGCTGAAATGGCTACGTAGCCTTCTGAGGTGGTTCCCGGCTGAAGGATGGGCATGGCTTGCGAAGTGCTTACGATGCCCATGGAGTCTACCGTGACCGACTCAAAGCTGCCCGTGGTACTATTATAGGCGGTGATGAAATAGGAGAGATCGTCTCCGCTGCGCTCGGCAATGATCTTCCCGCTCATGCTGACGGCCACCGGTACATCGGTTTCCACTACGGCCCCCAGCCGGTTATTTTCCCGCATATCGATCACCGAGTAGCTGAGCAGGCCGGTGGTTTCATCTACGGTAAAAAGGTAATAGTTAACAAAGTCACAGGCGCTGCAGACGGGTTTGGGCACCAGGGCCACTCCCTGCGCGCCCACATTTTTACTGATGTTAAAGGTACCGCCGCCCACCAGCGGGATTTCGGCATCCCCTTCACCGGAGTAAAGCTTTTTGCCGTCGGTATAAAAAACCAGGTTATTGTTCTTGTCAAACACCATGGCGGCGGCTTCATCGGCCCGCATCTCATTTACGGCGAGGTTACCGGGATCAAATGAAGGGTTTTCAATTTCAGGCTGGGGATCCAGGCTGCCGTCATCGGCCAGGGAGTCCTGGACGATCTCGTCGCCGGTGAGGGTAAATTCCAGGCCGGAACCGTTTCCGAAATACCACCTTTCAGATCCTCCGCCTGAGCTGGATTCTTCAAAGCAGAGCTTTACATTGATTTTAGCTGAACGCGAGCATTTGGTGTCATTATCAATTACTTCTACGGAGTAACAGCCCGCTTCACTGACCTGGATTTCCTGAGAGATTTCTCCTCCGGGAAACCATTTGTAGCTCACATTAGGGGGCGCCGTTCTCCCCTTGTATGGGTCCAGCGTAATGGTCTTCCCCTTGCATATCGTGGTGTCTTTTTCGATTTTCTTGTCAAAGAGAGGCTGGTTAGGATAGTAGCCTACTTTCACCTGCTTAGAGTAGGGCCCGGCTACTATGGTGGTTCCCACGGTTCCGGATATTCCGGTGACCGTTACGGTATACGTCCCGGGAGTGGTATAGGCGTGGGTAGGATTCCGGGGTTGGAAGGCGCTGACGGTGCCATCCCCAAAATCCCATCTGTAGTTATCTACCCGGGCGTTAGTGGCTTCAAAAAAATAGGTTCTCTCATTACAGGAAGAGGGGGCCGCCGTGCCGCCGGTGCTTGTTCCGGTACCGGTGGAAGGCAGGGGGTCATTGGGGTTTACCAGGCAGGCTTTGCCTACGTAGAGCTGGGCTTCGGATACGGAAATCCCGAAGAGTAACAAACACACCAATATCATCAAACGTTTTCCCATAGCCGGCACTTCACACTTATCTAAACGCAGAAAATGGTATAAATGTACACAGGGAAATGCTTAGAAAGTTACGATTTCCGGATTTTTTAACGGGATGAATTAACTTTGCCGGGAGACGGATCTAAAATAAAGAGGAAATAAAATGGCGGAGATATCCGTATCTCCTGCTAATTTTATATCCTGTACCCGGTCATACCAATATGAGGGGTTGCAACGTTTTGTGTTAAACAGAAGTCCTATATACAGGTTTTTGCGGGAAGGTTAATGAAGAGATTTATATTTTTTGGAATGCTGGTGGTGCAGTCGGTAATGGGACAGGATCCCCAGTTTACCCAGTTTTATGCTGCTCCCATGTACCATAATCCTGCATTTACGGGTTCGGGTTATGCGCCGCGTGTGATGATGAATTACCGGAGCCAGTGGCCTTCACTGAATGCCAATTTTATTACTACAGCGTTCAGCCTGGATCATTATATAGACCGGGCTAACAGCGGGATAGGCCTGATGTTCCTGAGCGATAAGCAGGGATATAACCTCACCAATACGGAGTTTCGGCTCCTGTATTCGTATGAGTTAAAGATCAACAGGAATAACGGGCTGAGGTTCGGCCTGAACGGGGGCTATTCTTTCCGTGGACTGGAGCCCGGCGGCCTGATCTTCGGTGATCAGCTGCTGGATAACGGGCAGACAAGGCCTACAAGTGACCCCATTGCTCACACCCGCAGGCAGTCGGTTAACACCCTGGATGTGGGTGCCGGAGTACTGTATTTTAACCCGCAGTATTACCTGGGAATCTCCATGAACCATCTTACCGAGCCCAAGCTCAGCTTTTTTAAAGAGCCGGCAGGGGAGGTTCCGGCCCTGCCCCGGCAGCTGATCGTGCATGGCGGATACAATGTGGACCTCAGCTACCTCATTACCGACAGCTACTCCGAGCGGGAATTTACGCTTACTCCCACGTTTTTGTATAAGAAGCAGGGGAAGTACTCGCAGCTGGATGTGGGCGGGTATGTGACGTATTCGCCGTTTACGCTGGGACTGCAGTACAGAGGCATCCCGCTGACCAAGGTGTTTAATAATTTTCCGAACCAGGATGCCATTTCCGGGATCATCGGTATAAGGTATGAGAACTTCTCTTTTGGCTATAGTTATGACCTGACCATTTCGGGCCTGGGCGCGCGGTCAGGAGGCTCACACGAGGTGTCTATTGCCTACCAGCTGCCGCAGGTGGAGATGGAGCGCACGCCCCGTCATAAAGTGCGGCGAAAGGCCCTGGCCTGCCCTAAGTTTTAAGCGAATCTTTTTTTCTGAAGCACTGTTATATAAATCATGTACTCCATAAAAGCAATGAGACTTTTCATTTTCCTTTTTTTCGCCTCTTTAGTTACTTTCGGACAGTCGGGCCCCGGCGGTTTGGCGAAACCCACCACCTGGACCGTTACGGTAAAACCTTCTACGGCTAAGGTGGGAGAGGAAGTAGAGATCATTTTTTCGGCGAAGATAGATCCGGGCTGGAAGGTTTATGCAGCGGAATCAGACCCGGATGCGGGCCCTATGGTGCTGGAATTTAGTTACAAAGGCCTGAAAGACCTGCAGCTGACCGGGAAGCCCAAGCCCGCCAAGCCGGCCAAGAAGTTTTATGAGGAAGTATGGGAGGCTGATGTGCTGGTGTATTATAATGAAGCCAGGTATACCCAGAAAGCCCGGGTTACCGGCCCTAATCCCGGCGGTAAAGTAAGCCTGAATTACCAGACCTGCCAGGATGACGGTGTGTGTGTGCCCGGCAATGACGACTTTGATATTTCCCTGAAGGCCAGCCAGGACGGTAAACCGGGGGGTGATGAGCCGGCCTCCGCTGATCATCCGGCAGCTGGTGGTGACACCGCGGGCACACCGGGAGTGGAACCGGGCGGGCAGGATACCGTGGCTTCTCCGGCTCCGGGTGTTACCGATACCGCTGCGGAAACACAGGCCGCCGGAACGTCTCTTCCGTTACAAAAGGACGGGGGCATGTGGAAATTTCTCCTGGTGGCTTTCGGAGCGGGTTTTGCCTCCATATTTATGCCCTGTATTTACCCTATCATGCCCATGACGGTAAGTTATTTTACCAAACAGAAGGACGGTAAGTTCAAAGCCATTTTTTACGGAATCAGCATCATGCTGATTTTTGCCGTTATGGGGCTTATCACCATGGCGTTAGGGGCTTCTTTCCTGAACGCATTGAGCACGCACTGGCTGCCTAACCTTATTTTCTTTGTTCTTTTTATAGTCTTCGGGTTTGCCCTGCTGGGGGCGTTTGAGATCGTGCTGCCGCACGGGGCGGTAAATAAGATAGACCGGCTGGGTGATAAAGGCGGCCTGATCGGGATTTTCTTTATGGCGCTGACCCTGGTGGTGGTGTCGTTCAGCTGTACGGTGCCGTTTGTGGGCTCCCTGCTGATCGGTGCTGCGGGCGGAGAGGTGCTGAAACCGGTGTATGGTATGCTGGCCTTCGGCCTGCCGTTTGCGCTGGTGTTTGGCGGCCTGGCCATGTTTCCCCAGTACCTGAAGAGTCTGCCTAAGTCCGGCGGCTGGCTGAATGAACTGAAGGCCGTATTCGGTTTCCTGGAGTTTGCCCTGGCCCTGAAGTTTCTTAGTAATATAGACCTGGCCTATCACTGGAACCTGATCCACCGGAATGTTTTCCTGGTGATCTGGATTGTGGTGGCGGTGATTACCGGCCTGTATATTCTGGGCTTTATGCGTATGCCGAAGGATGAGAAGGTTACCCGTTACAGTGCGGCGCGGATCGGGTTTGCAGTCCTTTTCTTTGGCATGGCGGCCTATATGGTTCCCGGGGTGACTAATAAGCCCCTAAGTGCGCTGTCAGGAATCCTGCCTCCCCTGCCTACGCAGTCGGTGGCTTCAGCGGCGCCCAAGCCGGAGGTGATGCGGCCCCTGCCGCACGGGCTCTGGGGTTTTAACGAAATGGATGACGCCCTGGTGCATTCCAAAGAAACCGGTAAGCCGGTGCTGATTGATTTTACCGGCTATGCCTGCGCCAACTGCCGCAAGATGGAAGAAAATGTATGGTCAAAGCCAGATGTGCTGCAAAGCCTGAAGGAAGATTTTGTGATTGCGTCGCTGTATGTAGACGATAAGAAGGAACTGCCGGAGGAGAGGCATTACATCTCCGCGTTTGATAATAAACTGAAGGCGACCATCGGTGCCAAGAACCTGGATTACCAGATCAGTAAGTATAACAGCAATGCCCAGCCGTATTACATCATTGTGGATGAGAAAGGGGAAAAGGTGACGGAACCGGTAGCCTATACGTCGCATGAGGAGTTCAAGGCCTTCCTGGAAAAGGGTAAAGCGGCGTTCAGCCGGTAGAATTAAGTTATTTTTAAGGCAGGATTAGCTTTCGGCCGGTAAAATAACAATATTTTTGCAGCGAATTTTTACAGCTGTGCTGCACAGAGCCAATAAACATATCCTGTCGTTTGATTTTTTCAAATCGGCCGTACTATGCCTCATCCTGGGCGGGACACTGCTATGGGGCTATTATGTACATAATTACAAGGCTGTTTTTCCCCTGACGATCGGGGCTTTGCTGGCTTATTTCCCGAATATTGAAGGAAGTCAGCGGCACCGCATCATCGGTATTGTGATAGGCTTTGCCTGGAGTTTCCTGATGCTGGCCGTGCAGATCTCCCTGTTTGATACGCCGAAATGGTTTCACTTCTCGGTGATGCTGACTTTTGTTTTCATCACTTCCATGGTGGCGGTGTACGGCTTGCGGGGCGGGAGCATCTCGTTTGGGGGGTTGTTTGCCATAGTGTCCAGCTACGGGATCCATGCCATGGGCCTGAAGCATGCCGAAAGCCTGGAGCTGGTACTGGCGGGGGGAGTTACCTACATTATCCTGTCAGGGATCAGCCAGTTTTTCTACCAGGGGCATCATATCCGGAGTATGCTGGCCGATTGCGTGGAACTGACGGCCGAGTACTACCGGAAGCTGGAACAGCAGGTGTGGGATAACCAGGACCTGGAATCGGATATCCTGCATATTGAAAGCCGGCTGAATACGTTCCATGAGGTGCTGCGGTCGGCTCTGCTGAATAAGGAAGGGCGCCTGCTTTCCTCCAATAAAACCCGGCGCCTGTACCTGATCTTTAAGGAGATCATTGACCTGTATGAAATGGCGCTGGCCGCCCATCACGACCTGGAGCAGGCCCGGGAGCATTTTAACGGTACCGAGCCCCTGGTGAAGCCCTACCGCGAGTTTACCCTGATGATAGTGGAAGAGCTGGATCGTTTCGGTGAGCTGCTGCGGCTGAACCGGAATTTTGCCGTTAAACCTCAGCTGCAGACCAAACTGCTGGAAGCGGAAGAGAACCTGAAACCCCTGCTGAGAAGCCGGTCACGGGAGGCGCATGAGCGCCTGCTGATCCTGCGGAGTCTCATAGACCTGAAAACCAAGCAGCTGAATCGCCTGAATGTGATCAGCAAGCATTACGAGAACCTCTTTTTCACGGAAAAAATACGAGCTCAGGGCGATGCCCGCTTTATTACTCCCCAGGATTATTCTTTTAAGATCCTGCTGAGTAACCTGAACTTTGAATCTTCCATTTTCCGGCATTCGGTACGGCTGTGTGTGGCCATTGCCATCTGTTTCCTGCTCCAGGATGTGATCAGCGCCGAGAATACCTCCTGGATCATTGCCACATGTATAGTGGTGCTCCGGCCTAACTACGGGCTGACCCGCTCACGGGCGTTTAACCGGATAGGCGGCACTCTGCTGGGCGGTGTGATCACCCTGGCTATCCTGTACCTGACGGATTATAAGCCGCTGCTGCTGGGGATAGCCGGCGTAAGCCTTACCCTGGGTTTTTCTTACGTGGCCACCCGGTATCTCCTGGCGTCTACGTATATTACCCTGGCCATTATGATGCTGTATGTGGCGTTTACGGGGCGCTCTTTTGACCTGGTGGTGTACCGGGTGTTTTATACGTTTATCGGCTCGGCCATCGGGCTGTTTACCATCTATTTTATTTTCCCGGTGTGGGAGAAGGAAAGCATTTTTACGGCCATTGAAAAAGCTATAGATGCTAACCGGCGCTACCTGGATGCCGTGAATGTCCTGTATGAAACCAAAGAGCCGGTAGATACGGAGTTTAAGCTGGTGCGGAAGGAGGCTTTTGTGAAGAACGGTAACCTGTACGAGGCTTTCCAGCGCATGAAAGATGATCCCAAATCAAAGCGAAGTCAGCTCAGTAACAGCTATGCGGTGGTGCTGCTCAGCCATTCCCTGGTGAAAGGCATAGCGGCTTATTCCACCTACATTCAGGGCCATCAGACCACGGGAATCTCTAATGATTTCAGGGCGGTGATGGGCTATATCCGGGATCAGCTGCAGGTGGCCGCTGACCTTATGGAAGGGCTGCCGGATGCAAAACCTATGGTAGATGAGCCGCTGACTGCCCTGGAAAGCCTGGATAAGTACTATTACGGGCTGTCGCAGCTGCGTGAGCTGGAACTGGAGTCAGGTGTGGCGCAGATGAGTTATGAAACCAGTGTAAAACTCCAGGAAGGCCGCATGATCCTGGACCAGGTGAAGGCTATTAAGAGCCTGGCAGAGAATACGCTCCAGATGTGCAGGGTGCTGAAGCGGGGGTAGTGCATTACCACCCCAGCGTATCTTTCAGCAGCTTATACCCGCTCTTACTTACCCCCAGTTTTTCGCCGTTCTGTAATAGAAGGAGGTAGCTGTTTTTCTCATAGAGCTCCAGCTTCTGGATGCAGAGGGTATTGACCAGGAAGGAGCGGTGGATCCGCAGGAAATCGGCCCCCAGTGAATCTTCCAGCTCTTTCATGGTTTTTTGTTTGAGGAATTTCCCCTGGGCCGCGTGGATACGCACATAATCCCCGTAAGACTCAATGTAATAAATCTCCTCGTAGGGGATCATTTCTATTTTTGAGCCGTTTTTGATCACTATCCGCCGCTGGTTCTTGTCTTTCAGGCCGGAGGAGGCGCTGAGGGCCTTGATCTCGCGGGAGGAGTCCTGGTGGGCCTGGAATTTTTCCTTCACTTTCTCCAGGGTTTTCAGCAGGCGCTCACGGGAAAAGGGCTTCAGGAGGTAGTCTATCGCATTTTTTTCAAAGGCGTCAATGGCATACTGGTCGTAGGCGGTAGAGAATACGATCAGCGGCGGCTCCTGCAGCAGATCCAGCATTTCCAGGCCGGTGAGCCTGGGCATCTGGATATCGAGGAAGACCAGGTCAGGTTTCAGGCTTTGGATGAGTTTGATGCCTTCAAAGCCGTCGGCGGCTTCGCCGATGATCTCCAGGTCAGTTTCCGCTTCCAGGAACTTCTTTACCAGCTCCCGGGCCAGTTCCTCGTCATCGATCAGCAGGGTTCTTATTTTCATGATGCTTTTTAATTTAAGGTGTTCATTCCTCCGCCGGTGATACGGAAGGTAAATTCAGCGTAGCCGTAAAGCGGTTCTCCTGCACATCAGTGGAGAGCAGCGCGGCGCGGTCATAGACCAGGTCCAGGCGGTTTCGTACATTTCTCAGGCCGGTACCGGTACCCACTTTGGGCTGGGAAGCCGGGTCAAAGCTGTTTTCAATGCACAGGATGAGCCGGTCTTTTTCCAGGCGCGACTCAAAATGAATGCTTTCTTTTCCCAGCGAGTTATAGACGCCGTGCTTAATGGCATTTTCAAAGAGGGTCTGCAGGATCATGCCCGGCACCTTCAGGGGCAGGGATTCCGGATCCACACTGAAGGTAAAGTGGATCTTGCTTCCGAAACGTACCTTTTCAATGTCAAGATAGGCCTGGCACATATCGATCTCCTTTTCCAGGGTCACCAGCTGATCTTTGGAAGCGGTGACGGTATAGCGCAGGAAGTCAGACAGCCGGATGATCATCTCCTGGGCCCGTACGGGATCCAGCATGGTCAGCGAGCTGATGGAGTTCAGGCTGTTAAAGATAAAATGCGGGTTCATCTGCGATTTCAGCAGGTTCAACTCCGACTCCTTCAGGATCTCGTACAACTTTCTTTCCGTTTCTATCTTTTCCATATACGAGGTGTAATAGGCATCCAGGTAAATGTAAGAAATCAGCAGCAGGTAAGAGAAGATCCCCAGCATGCTTTTAAGGGGCCCGGTTCTGAGGCGGTAATCCGGCAGGATACCGCGGAGCAGGAGCTGGTCAAAGAAGTTACTCATACTCAGCCACAGCAGGGTGATCACAATCAGGTAGATCACGTGGTTTGTCACAAACTGCAGGGTTTTCTGGGTTTCCAGGTTAATGTAGCGCAGTCCGAACCATGCCCCGATATACATGATGGCCAACAGAAAGTTCTGGATCAGGATGGCGGCGAGTACCCGGATAAAATGACCGGGGAATCCGCGGTAGACAAAAATATACTGAAAGAGTGAAACCATCACCCACAGGAAGAAGTAGGTCAGGATCCGGTTTCTGTCTCTCAGTATAGGATGTTTCATGGCAGGTCAGACCCTTTTGATTTCAATACCCCCCATGATCACATAGCCACTGATGATCAGCACTTTGTTTTTGTCCACTACGTTTTCCGGGAACTTGGTGATCTTATCTTCCACCCCGCCCATGATGGGCAGGACATCCAGTTTCACGTTCCATTCTTTAGGAATCCGCATTTCCATTCCGCCCATCATGATGAAGACGCGCAGGTTAGCATTATTCCGGAGGTCAGCCTCGGTGAGGTTCAGCTCGGAGCCGCCCATGATACAGTTTACTTTGCCGCCGGTGAAGTCTTTGGTGACAAATTTGGAGGAGGAGCCGGCCATGATGTTACTCTCACTGACATAGTTCCGGTCTTCCGTCAGTTCCCGGTTCGTGAAGGTGTCAAACTGCCGGGGAAACATATATTTAGCCAGTATGGTCAGGCCTACGCCCACCAGGAGGAGGGGCCAGAGCTTATAGTACTGGGTTCTTTCCGCCGCGGTCAGAAAATCAGGAATGTAGAAGACCACCGCTACGGTTATGGCTATGATCCCGTTAATATAGTCTCTCCGGAGCAGGGCATTGATCCCGATGATCAGGGGGATAAGCCGCCAGCTGATGAGCTTAACGGGGATATTAAAATCCAGCATCCCGAAATTCCGCATGAGGAAGATCCCGCCACCGGCAATGAAGATCAGCGCCCAGAAGAAGGTTTTATTTTGATTATTTTTCATCTGATTTGTTTTTTCTTCAAAATTATCCCTTTCGATTCCCTAAAATAAATGGAAAATCGGCAAATGCGGGCGGAATTTCCGATGAGCCGTCGAAAATTACCGATAAATGAGAATGGATTTTTTTACCACATAGATACATAGTCATACTGGACGTATTTAATTATGTATCTATGTGGTAAAAAAACGGCCTAAAGTGTGTCACCCTGCTCATAGCTAAATCACACTCCCGTATAACTAAACGGCGTGATCTGCTTCAGCTCATATTTGGTTTTTTCGGAAATCTTCAGGTCTTCAATGAAGGCCTTGATGGAGCTTTCGGTGATCTTTTCGTTTTTGCGGGTGAGGTCTTTAAGGGCTTCGTAGGGTTTGGGGTAACCTTCGCGTCTCAGCACGGTCTGGATGGCTTCAGCCACCACAGCCCAGTTCTCTTCCAGGTCATGCTGAAGAGCCGCCGGGTTCAGTTCCAGCTTATTCATCCCCTTGATGAGTGATTTCAGGGCAATGAGCGTGTGGGCCAGCGGAACGCCCACGTTTCTGAGCACAGTGGAGTCGGTGAGGTCACGCTGCAGGCGTGAAACGGGTAATTTGGCGGCAAAGTGCTCAAACAGGGCATTAGCGATACCCAGGTTACCTTCCGCATTCTCAAAATCGATGGGGTTTACCTTATGCGGCATGGCCGATGAGCCCACTTCCCCGGCTTTGATCTTTTGTTTGAAGTAGTTCATGGAAACATACTGCCATACATCACGGGCAAAATCCAGCAGAACGGTATTAATCCGCTTCAGGTTATCAAAATAGGCCGCCAGGTAATCGTAGTGTTCGATCTGCGTGGTGGTCTGGCTCCGGCTCAGGCCCAGGGTTTCGTTCACAAAATGGTTCCCGAAAACTACCCAGTCGGTTTTAGGGTAGGCTACATGATGGGCGTTAAAATTACCGGTAGCCCCTCCGAATTTAGCGGCGTAGCGCACCTGTCCCAGCATGCCCAACTGGTTTTCCAGCCGCTCGGCAAACACCCTCATTTCCTTACCCAGGCGGGTAGGGGAAGCGGGCTGGCCGTGGGTTTTGGCCAGCATGGGCACATCGGCCCACGCAGAGGCGAAGTCGTTCAGTTTATCCAGTACCCCGGTATAGGCGGCCGCCATTACATTTTCATGAGCCTCCTTCATGGAGAGCGGAATAGCGGTGTTATTGATATCCTGGGAGGTGAGTCCAAAGTGGATAAATTCTGAAAACGGGGTAATATCCAGGGCGTCAAAGCGGGCTTTGATGAAGTATTCCACGGCTTTGACGTCATGATTAGTGGTCTTTTCAATGTCCTTGATGGCGGTGGCGTCTTCTTCTGTAAAATCCGTATAGAGCTTCCGGAGGGCCGGGTATAGCGCTTTGTCAAAGTCTTTCAGCTGCTCCAGGGGCAGTTCACAGAGGGCAATAAAGTACTCGATCTCTACCCTTACACGGTATTTGATAAGTCCGAATTCTGAGAAGTATTCTGCGAGGTCGGCCGACTGGCTGCTGTATCGTCCGTCTACGGGAGAAACGGCTTTTAACGATTTTGAAGACATAAATTGGATATTAAGATGCAAAATTACTAAATTGCTCCATAATACAACCTTAAAATTACGATTACCTTTATGCAGCCTTCTCCTTTCCTGGGTGAGTTTCTGGGCACCTTTTTCCTGATTTTTCTGGGCGAGTCCGTCGTAGCCAATGTGCTGCTGAAAGGAACCAAAGGAAATAATTCCGGTCTTATTGTGATCACCACGGCCTGGGGCCTGGCGGTGATGACGGGCGTTTTTGTAGCGCAAAAATTCGGCAGTCCCTCCCCCCATCTGAACCCCGCGCTGACGGTAGGGTTTGCGGTGCAGTCGGGCGACTGGTCATCTGTGCCCTCCTTCGTGCTGGCCCAGTTCTGCGGGGCTTTCCTGGGGGCCGTAGCCACTTACCTCTTTTATTACCCGCATTGGGCCGTCACGGAAGACCAGGGCGATAAACTGGCGGTATTTGCCACCGGCCCGGCCATTAAGCATGCGCCCTCCAACTTCTTCGCCGAGATGAGCGGCACATTCGTGCTGATGGTGGGGGCTTCGTCCATTTATTCCATGGAAGGCTCAGGCCTGGGGCCCTTCCTGGTAGGGATGCTGGTATTTGTGATCGGCAATGCCCTGGGCGGCACCACGGGTTATGCCATTAACCCCGCCCGGGACCTGGCGCCGAGGCTGGCGCATTTTCTTCTTCCTATCAAAGGGAAAGGTGATAGTCACTGGGAATATGCCTGGATACCGCTGGTGGCACCGGTGGTGGGGGCAGTGGTGGGGATTTTGTTGTTTTAGAATACCTGGTAACCGTATTATACGCATACAGACCCTAAAACAGGAATTTTACGTAACATTGCAAATTAAGAGCTACTCAATATACTAAAAAAATGAAACTCTGGACACCCACAGCAGACTATATAGAAAAGTCTGAAATGACTGCTTTTAAAAAATTTACGGAAGAGCGCTTCGGGATCAGCATAAAAGATTATGAACAGTTCCGGGAATGGTCTGTTACGCACCTGGAAGACTTCTGGGAAAGTATTTTTTTATATTTCCGGGTGATGTCAGATACGCCGTATTCTCAGGTGCTGAGCCCTTCTGAGCATGGCTTCATCGGTTCCAAGTGGTTTGAAGGTGCTACCCTGAGCTATTCCGAGCATATTTTCAGGAATTATACGGATGAGCGGCCGGCCGTGGTTTATAAGGATGAGAACCAGGCGGTTAGGGAGGTCAGCTGGAAGGAGCTGCGGGAAAAAACAGCGGCGCTGAGGCAGTACCTGGTTAAATGCGGAGTGGA
This sequence comes from Leadbetterella sp., assembly GCA_019638185.1. Taxonomy (GTDB): domain Bacteria; phylum Bacteroidota; class Bacteroidia; order Cytophagales; family Spirosomataceae; genus Leadbetterella. Next base: position 74,440 of record JAHBUH010000009.1, on the reverse strand, counting down.
GAAGGGTGACCGCGTGGCGGGAGTGCTGAATAATACGCCGGAGACGCTGGCCATTTTCCTGGCGGTAAATTCGCTGGGGGCTATCTGGACGTGCTGCTCACCGGATTTTGGCAGTGAGAGTGTGGTGGAACGCTTTCAGCAGAGCTCGCCGAAGATCCTTTTTGCTGATAAAGTATATCATTATAACGGGAAGGCGTACCGGAAGAAGCAGCTGATCAATGAGCTGGCGGAGAAGATAGCGTCTATAGAAGATGTGGTGGTGGTGAATGACCTGAAGTGGCGGTCTATCCTGGCTCTGGCCAAAAAGAACCAGCCGCTGGCGTTTGAGCGGGTGGCGTTTGATCATCCCATCTGGATCCTGTATTCTTCCGGCACCACCGGGAAGCCCAAGGCCATTACGCACGGTACGGGCGGGAACCTGCTGGAACATTTTAAGGCGCTGGCCCTTCACCAGAACGTGCAGGCCGGCGAGCGCTTCTTCTGGTACAGCACTACCGGCTGGATGATGTGGAATTATTCGGTGGGTGCGCTGCTGACCGGGGCTACCCTTTGCATTTATGATGGCTCGCTTTCTTATCCGGCGCTGAGCGTGGGCTGGAAGTTTGCCATTGACCATAAGATCGATCATTTCGGAGCGGGGGCGGCGTATTATATTGCCTGTGCCAAGCGGAACCCCGTATTGCCGAATATCCCTTTTAAAACCCTGGGCTCTACGGGCTCGCCGCTGCCGCCGGAAACCTTTGAGTGGCTGCAGTCTAAATTCCCGGATGTACAGATCATCTCGCTGAGTGGAGGAACTGACGTGTGTTCGGCCTTTCTGACGGGCTGTCCCTGGCTGCCCGTGTATGCCGGGGAGATTCAGTGCATAGCCCTGGGGGCGGCGATAGAGGCGCTGAACGAGAAAGGAGAGCCGGTAAAAAATGAACTGGGAGAGCTGGTGATTAACCGCCCCATGCCTTCCATGCCTGTCTTTTTCTGGAACGATGAGGGAGATAAGCGCTACCGGGAGAGCTATTTTGAGAAGTACCCGGGGCGGTGGCACCATGGCGACTGGATCCGGATCACGGAGCATGACGGTATCATCATATACGGCCGGTCAGACGCCACGCTGAACCGCGGCGGGGTGAGGATAGGTACGGCGGAGATTTATAACGCTATTGAGAAACTGGTGCAGGACAGCCTGGTGGTGTGCCTGGATCACCCGGACGGATCGTCAGAGATGCATCTGTATGTGCGGTTAAACGAGCCGCTTTCCCCGAAGACCGAGAAGGCGATCACCGAAAAGCTCAGAAACAGCTGCAGCCCGCGGCACGTGCCGGATAAGATCTTCCAGGTACCGGATATCCCCTATACCCTGAGCGGGAAGAAGCTGGAGCTGCCTGTGAAACGCCTGCTGATGGGCTATCCTCCCGAAAAGGCGGTGAGCATGGATGCGGTGAAAAACCCGGCGGCGCTGGACTACTGGTTGAAAAAACGGGGGTAAATATCGGGAGTGAATGTTTTTGGAACGATTTTGGTTGTTGTATTTGCAGGAGTTAGTGGTTAGAAATTAGCTGGCTAATGGCTTAAATCTTAAGAAAAAATTATGCAGAAGGTACTTTACGGATTTTTAGCGGCCCTAGTACTGGTGGCCTGTAATAAAGAAGAAGAGAAGGGAGAAACGGCCCAGGCACCGGCTCCCAGCGCCATAGAGGCGGCTACCGCCAGCGGAGCAGCGTCCGCTCCGGTGACTTATACTACTTCGCCCGCCCAGCAGGTGCCAGCCGCAGGGACGCCTGCCGCAGGAACGCCTGTCGGAGTGAAGTTGAATCCGCCGCACGGTGAACCCGGTCATCTTTGCGAGATAGCCGTAGGGGCGCCTTTGCCCCCGCAGGGTGTTCTTCCTGCTCCCGTGGAAATGGGGCCGGAGCGGCCTACGCCTATTGATCCCGGACCTACTTCCATTATTAACCGGCCGCTGAACACGGTAGTATTTAATGGCCCTAAGCCTAAGTTTAACCCGGCTCACGGGCAGCCCTGGCATACCTGTGACCTGGAGGTGGGAGCTCCACTCAATTAAAGTATCTTTAAATTTCGGTGGAAAATTTCGTAAAATTGCCGTAACTTTTTGGGTTTTTCAGGACCTACTTCTGTATTATGGGCAAAATACTTTATTTTCTGTTGGTTTTATCCGGGATGGGCGTTTACGCACAGTCACCCGTAGATTATGTGAACCCCTACATGGGAAACATCAGCCACCTGCTGGTGCCTACTTTCCCTACCGTACACCTGCCTAACAGCCTGCTCCGGGTCTACCCGGAAAGAGGTGATCTTACCGGCGATGAGCTCCGGGGCCTGCCCCTGATGATCACCAGCCACCGGGGCAGCTCGGCCTTCCTGATCAGTCCTGTGCAGGCTGAAAATGCCGGTCAACTGGCGCCGGTAACCCGTTTTACGTATGACCATGAAGTGATCAAGCCCTACTATTACGAAGTAGTTCTGGACAGTCAGCTTACCCGGGTGCGCTTTGCGCCTTCCCACCAGTCGGCTATTTATGAGCTGGATTTCAAAGAAGGAAAAGGTAGCAATTTCCTGACTTTGAGCACGGGAAACGGGAAAGTATCCGTAGAAGGAAATACGATCAGCGCCACCCAGCTGCTCCGCAATAAAACCGTGGTGTATATCTATGGGGAAACGGATGTACCGCCTGTGAAAGCCGGCATCCTGGGGGCCGATGCGGCGAAACAGGCTGAAGGGAAAAATGCCACGGCAGTGCTGGATTTTGGTAAGGGAAAGAAAAAAGTCCGGTTCCGTTACGGCATATCTTTTATTGATGCTGAACAGGCCAGGGCTAACCTGAAAAGGGAGATCATCACATATGACCTGGACCAGGTGGCCGAAAAGGGCAAAGCCCTGTGGAATGAAACGCTGGGCCGGGTGAAGGTGAGCGGAAAAGAAGCCGATAACAAGGTGGTTTTCTATACCTCGCTTTACCGCTGCTTTGAGCGGCCCGTGAATATCTCGGAAGGGAACCGCTATTTCAGCGCTTTTGACGGCAAGGTGCATACGGATTCTGAGCCTTTTTATACGGACGACTGGATATGGGACAGTTACCGGGCGGCCCACCCGCTGCGGGTGCTGATCGATCCCCGGGTGCAGAAGCATATTATCCGGTCTTTTATCCGGATGTCGGACCAGATGGAAAATCCGTGGTTTCCCACTTTTCCGGAGGTTACGGGCGACTCGCGGCGTATGAATTCCAATCACGGGGTGGCGGTGCTGGCCGATGCCGTGGCCAAAGGGCTTACTGATTTTGACATTGAAAAAGGCTACCAAAGCGCGAAGAGCGCCATCCGGGAAAAAACCCTGATCCCGTGGTCAGGCGCCCCTGCAGGATGGTTGGATGATTTTTATAAGAAAAACGGGTATATCCCGGCATTGGCGGAGGGAGAAGCGGAAACGGTGCCTGATGTGAACGGTTTTGAAAAGCGGCAGCCCATAGCGGTGACCCTGGGTACGGCCTATGATGAATGGTGCCTGGCCCGGCTGGCGGCTTACCTGGGCAAAGAGGAGGAAGCTGCACTTTTCGGGAAGAATGCGCTGAATTACCGGAATGTGTATAACCCGAAAACCGGCTTTTTTCACCCGAAAGATAAGGAGGGCCGGTTTATTGAGCCTTTTGATTACCGCTGGCCCGGCGGACCCGGCGCCCGGGAATATTACGGGGAGAATAACGGCTGGGTATACCGCTGGGACGTGCCGCATAATGTGGCTGACCTGATCGGGCTGATGGGTGGCCGGCAGGCCTTTATCCGTAACCTGGATCAGACCTTTCGGGAGCCGCTGGGTAAGCCCAAGTACCATTTTTATTACCAGATGCCGGATCATACCGGCAATGTGGGCCAGTTTTCCATGGCCAATGAACCGTCTTTGCATATTCCTTACCTCTATAATTATGCGGGACAGCCCTGGATGACCCAGAAGCGGATCCACTCGCTGCTGGGGCAGTGGTTCCGGAACGACGCCATGGGTGTACCGGGGGATGAGGATGGCGGCGGGATGTCGTCTTTTGTGGTGTTTTCCATGCTGGGCTTTTACCCGGCCACACCGGGTATGCCGGTTTATGTGATCGGTTCGCCTTTCTTTGAGGAATCGGAGATCCAACTGGAAAACGGCAAGCGGTTTAAAGTAAAAGCAGAGAATTATTCGGAGCGGAACAAGTATATTCAGCGGGCGCTGCTGGACGGAAAACCCTGGGATAAGAGCTGGTTTTCCCACAGTGACCTGGTAAAAGGGGGTACCCTGACCCTGATCATGGGGGATACCCCTAATAAATCATGGGCGGCCGGTGAAGAAGCGGCACCGCCCTCTTTCCGGATGCCCTGAACCTTAAAAAAATGAGTGAGAGTAAGAAATTTATAGTGATCCGGGAGGTGATAGCCGGAAAGAACCCCGGGCTGCTGAAGTGGCTGCCGGGTTTTGTGCTGCGGTATATTGAGCGGATCGTGCATGAGGATGATATTAACGAGGTAATGCATAACATAGGCCACCTGGACGGGCTGGATTTTGTAGATGCCCTGATCACGCAGGAGCTGAAGGTAAAAGTGGAGCTGAAGGGGGCGGAGAATATCCCGCTGACGGGTGGGGTGGTGTTTGCGTCTAATCACCCGCTGGGCGGACTGGACGGTATAGCGTTTATGCATGCGCTGGGCCACTACCGGAAGGATATCAAGTTCCTGGTGAATGATATCCTGATGAATATCAAAAACCTGGGGCCGCTGTTTATCCCGGTGAATAAGCACGGAAAACAGGCCCGCGAAGCTTCCCGGCTGATTGATGAAGCCTATGCCAGTGACCAGGCGCTGCTGGTTTTCCCGGCCGGGCTGGTGTCCCGGAAACGGAAGAACGGGGTGATCAAAGACCTGGAATGGAAAAAGAACTTTATTACCAAAGCGAAGAAATATAAAAAAGATGTAATTCCGGTTTTTATAGAGGGCCGAAATTCAGACTTTTTTTATAATTTAGCGAGATTTCGGAAAAACGTGGGCATAGGAGCTAACCTGGAGATGTTTTACCTGGCCGACGAAATGTTTGCACAGCGAAATAAAAAAGTGACCATTCACATCGGGAAGCCTATTCCTTACGAAGAGCTGAGCCAGGGGAAGACCGAGCAGGAGTGGGCTGAAACCGTAAAAGAGAGAGTTTATGCGATGGCATAATCAATAAATTTATGCAGGAAATATTAAAACCGGTAGATAGAAATATCTTAAAAAAGGAATTAAACAAAGATACATTTTTACGGTATACCAATTTCGGGAATATCGAAGTTCACCTCGTTAATCACCACAGGCAGCCTAATACCATACAGGAGATCGGCCGGCTGCGGGAGCTGACGTTCCGGTCAGCCGGTGGCGGCACAGGGCTGGCGGTGGATATTGATGAGAATGATACGTGTGAAGATGCTTATGACCAGCTGGTCACCTGGGATCCGGAGGAGGAGGAGATCGTGGCGGGGTACCGGCTGATCCGGGGAGCAAACGTCAGCACAAACGAAGAGGGCATTTATAACCTCTCCACGGCCCATTATTTCCATTTTTCGGAGAAATTCATACAGGATTACCTGCCGTATACCATAGAGCTGGGGAGGTCATTTGTGCAGCCTAAGTTCCAGCCCGGAAAGGATAACCGGAAAGGCCTTTTTTCACTGGATAACCTGTGGGACGGCCTGGGGGCCATTGTAATGCTGAACCCGGATATCAAATATCTTTTCGGGAAGGTGACCATGTACCCGCATTATACCAAAGAGGCGCGGGATCTGCTGCTCTATTTTATGAATCATTATTTCCCGGATCCGGAAAAGCTGGTGTGGCCTATTCACCCGCTGGGCTATTTTACGGATATAAGCAGGTATGAAGGGATTTTTGACGGCCTGGATTATAAAGAAGGCTATAAGGTGCTGAATTCAAAAGTACGCGCACTGGGCGAGAATATCCCGCCCCTGATCAATACCTACATGGGGCTTTCTTCCACCATGAAGTCATTTGGTACCGCCCAGAACGAAGATTTCGGCGAGGTGGAGGAAACCGGGATCCTGATCACGATAGCCGATATTTTTGACAGCAAAAAGGAGCGGCATATCAGCTCATTTGAACGCGACCGGCACTACGGCCATCCCCGGGAAAAGCGATAGCCGGCCATGAAGAAAAACCTGCTTTTTTACTCGGGGGTAACGGCCTTTTTCTCCCTGATCATTTACGGGATCCTGAATGCCGGTAAATCATTGGAGCAGGGCCGGCTGATCCGGGATGTGAAGGCAGAAGATAGCCTCTTGGACATCCTGATGTTTAACCTGCATCATCCGTTGGCGGTGCTGCTGAGCCAGATGGCGGTGATTGTGCTGGTGGCCAAGCTGTTTGGTTTTCTCTGCAAAAAGATAGGGCAGCCGTCGGTAGTAGGCGAGATGATAGCCGGCATCCTGCTGGGACCTTCGCTTTTTGGCCTCTATTTCCCGGATGTGTCTGCGGCGCTGTTTCCGCCTTCTTCCCTTGAAAATGTGCAACTCCTGAGCCAGGTAGGCCTGGTGCTTTATATGTTTATTGTGGGGCTGGAACTGGATCTGGGGGCTTTAAAAAACAGTACGGATCAGGCGGTGGTAATCAGCCATGCCAGTATCCTGGTGCCGTTTGCCCTGGGGGTGGGGCTTTCGTATTTCCTGTATGAACGTTTTGCCCTGGAGGGCGTTAATTTTCTCTCGTTTGCCCTTTTTATGGGGGTAGCCATGAGCATTACGGCCTTTCCTGTGCTGGCGCGGATCGTGCAGGAAAAGGGCATTTATAAAACCCGGCTGGGGACTATGGTCATCACCTGTGCCGCCGTAGATGATATTACTGCCTGGTGTATCCTGGCGGCGGTGATCGCCATTGCCAAGGCCGGATCCATGACCAGCACCCTTTATATCATAGGCCTGGCCGTGATTTATGTGGTGATTATGATGCGGGTAGTGCGGCCTTTCCTGCAGAAGTGGCTTTTAAACAAGGGGAAAGGCGTAACCAAACGCAAAATAGCCGTTATTTTCCTGACCGTGGTGTTGTCGGCTTACACCACCGAGGTCATCGGTATTCATGCCCTGTTCGGGGCTTTCCTGGCCGGGATCATTATGCCTGACGATTTCCGCCAGTTGCTGGTGAATAAGGTGGAAGACCTGACCGTGGTATTGTTTCTGCCTTTGTTTTTTGCTTTCACGGGCCTGCGTACGCATATCACCGGGCTGTCCGATCCGGAGATGTACGTTACCCTGTTCCTTATTGTACTGGTGGCGGTGGCCGGCAAGTTCCTGGGCAGTGCACTGGCAGCGCGGTTTGTGGGCCAGGACTGGAAAACCAGCCTTTCCATAGGGGTACTGATGAACACCCGGGGGCTGATGGAGCTGGTGGTTCTGAACATCGGGTATGACCTGGGTGTACTGAGCCCGGAGATTTTTGCTATGATGGTGTTTATGGCGCTGATCACTACGTTTATGACCGGGCCGCTACTCTCCCTGATCGACAAAACGGTTCGTTAATCCGCCCCGGTAATTTAGGTCTTGAAAAATTATATTCTGGTTTGAGGCTATTTGTTCCTTAAATACTCCCAAAATTCCCCGATAAAGAGCTTGAATAAAGAATATTATTAGGATCATATACAAAAAGGCGGTATCTTTGCGTTTCTTTTTCGAAATCGATCCGAATCCGTCTCAGGATCAGCGATTTCCGGCCGGTTGGCCACCTGCAGTCATGCAGCATTTTTCCACCAAAAGAAAATAAAATGATAAAATGGTTAGTTTTAGTTCTTTTGTCTTTTTCCGCCAGTGCGGCCTCCTTTGAAAAATATGTGCCCAAGCTCCTGAAGTTTGAAGGGGCAGGTTACGGAATCCACAAGCCGCTTTGGGGCGACAGAAATTTTACGCGGCAGGAAGCCGTAGACATTTACCGCCGGGAGTACTGGAATAAGTATCACGGAAACCACTTTAAAAGCCAGGACCTCGCCGAGGTATTAATAGACCACCTGATCAATGCCGGCGAAGGCAAAGACGGGGTCAATATCCGGGCATTTGAGGCTATCTTAGGTGTAGAACAGGATGGGAAGCTCTCCCGGGCTGATATCCGGGCCGCCAATGCCTACCCGTATCCTGATGAACTGGTGAATTCTTTTGTAAAGTACAGGGTGTTATATTACCGTTCCCGCAAGCTGGCCTACAAATACCCGGGCTGGGAAAAACGGGCCCGCTCTTTCTTTATCAATACGGAAGATAATGACCTGAGTGTGAACGACTACTCCCTGCCGGAAGAGTGGGAGGAGCGGTTTCTGCATGTAGCTCTGGCGGAATAGTGTTGAGCCATGCAGGTCGCGCCGTGTAGGTCGGGCCATGCAGGCCCGACTTAATGAGGGTCACGTGGTTTCCGTCTGGCCGGGCCGGGTAGGCCGTGCTACGCAGGCCGGGAGAGTTGCCTGAATGGCAGGTCGGGACGCGCAGGTAGTGACCCAACAGCCATCACTACGTCTGGATGACGCCCACATTGTACCGCTCGGTCAGCGGAGCGTGATCCGCCGCTTCTATCCCCATGCTGATGACCTTCCGGGTTTCGGCGGGGTCAATGATCCCATCTACCCACAGCCGGGCGGCCGCGTAATACGGGCTGAGCTGTTCATTGTATTTCCGGTCTATCTCGCTGAGCAGTGCAGCTTTCTCTTCTTCACTCAGATGTACGCCTTTGGATTTCAGGGCGGCTTCACGGATCTGCAGCAGGGTTTTCCCGGCGGAGGCCCCGCTCATGACTGCCATCTGGGCCGAAGGCCAGGCGTAAATCAGGCGCGGGTCATAGGCTTTCCCACACATGGCGTAATTACCGGCACCGTAGCTGTTGCCCAGGATGAAGGTGAATTTCGGTACCACCGAGTTAGCCATGGCATTGACCATTTTGGCGCCGTCTTTGATGATACCGCCCTGTTCCGAGCGACTGCCCACCATAAAACCGGTCACGTCCTGCAGGAACACCAGGGGGATGCGCTGCTGGTTACAGTTCATGATAAAACGGGCGGCCTTGTCGGCGGAATCACTGTAGATCACCCCACCCATCTGGAGCTCGGAGCCTCCGCCGGGTTTCTTCGCTTTCACAATCTCCCGCTGGTTAGCCACGATACCCACGGCCCAGCCGTCTATCCGCGCCGTGGCGCAGATGAGGGTTTTGCCGTATTCCGCCTTGTATTCTTCCAGACTGCCTTCGTCTACGAGGGTCTCCAGGATAGCGTGCATGTTATAGGGGCTGGTGCGATCCTGCGGCAGGAGCTCAGCGGCTTTTTCCGGTGCCACGGCCGGCCGGTGGGAAGCTTTGCGGTTAAAGCCGGCCCGCGGGAAGCCCCCCATTTTATCCATCACATCTTTCACGGCGTCCAGGCAGGCCTCATCGGTGGGGAAGCGGTTATCGGTCACCCCGGAAATAACGGAGTGGGTGGAGGCTCCGCCCAGGGTTTCAGCGTCCACGTTTTCACCGATGGAGGATTTCACCAGGTAGGGGCCGGCCAGGAATACCGAGCCGGAGTCCTGCACAATAAACGCGTAATCCGACATGATGGGCAGGTAAGCCCCGCCGGCCACGCAGCTGCCCATAATGGCGGAAATCTGCGGGATGCCCATGGATGACATCCGGGCGTTATTGCGGAAGATCCGGCCAAAATGCTCTTTGTCGGGGAAGATCTCGTCCTGCATGGGCAGGTAAACCCCGGCTGAGTCTACCAGATAAATGATGGGCAGGTGATTTTCCATGGCGATCTCCTGGGCGCGCAGGTTTTTCTTCCCGGAGATAGGGAACCAGGCCCCGGCTTTTACGGTGGCGTCATTGGAGACGATCACGCACATCCGGTCTTTTACGTAGCCGATAACCACCACCACGCCGCCGTTCGGGCAGCCGCCTTCCTCCTCGTACATTCCGTCACCGGCAAATATTCCTACCTCCAGGTAATCCCGGTCTTTGTCCAGGAGGTATTCTATCCTTTCCCAGGCGGTGAGCTTGCCTTTGGCCTTGTGTTTTTTTATTTTGTCTATACCGCCGCCCAGCCGCAGGGATTCTTTCCGGGTATTTAATATGGAAATTAAATCGTTCATTGATTAAAAAATTCAGAATATTATTTGGAAACGGATTTTTTTGTTTAACTTTTCGTTCCTAAAAATATCACTTTTTTTAAACAAAATAGGAATTTTTTTAAGATATTTGGCATGTAAATTATTAGTATAGCAAATAAAACAACTGTTTCAAACCATGTTTATCACCGACGCTGACCATATGAGCCTGATCCGGCAGAGCGCCCGCGACTTTGCAGAAACCTACATCCGTCCGCACGTAATGGAGTGGGATGAAGCCCAGGTTTTTCCCGTGGAATTGTTCAAAAAACTGGGGGAGCACGGCTTTATGGGCATTGTGATCCCGGAGGAGTATGGCGGTGCAGGACTCTCTTACCAGGAGTACATCACCATCCTGGACGAGATCAGCAAGGTGTGCGGGTCTATTGGACTGTCGGTGGCGGCGCATAATTCGCTGTGTACAAATCATATTTATAGTTTTGCTAACGAAGACCAGAAGCGTTTTTACCTTCCCCGGCTGGCCTCCGGCGAGTGGATCGGTGCCTGGGGGCTGACAGAAACCAGCTCGGGCTCGGATGCGGGTGGGATGACCACTTTTGCCGAAAAAGACGGCGATCATTATATCCTGAACGGCTCCAAAAATTTTATTACGCATGCCATCAGCTCTAACGTGGCGGTGGTGATAGCGCGGTCGGGTTACAGCTCCGGAAGTAAGGAGATGTCGGCTTTCATTATTGAGAAAGATACGCCCGGTTTTTCAGCCGGGAAAAAAGAAAATAAGCTGGGTATGCGCGCTTCAGAAACGGCCTGCCTGTTTTTTGATAACTGCCGGGTGCACCGGGATCAGTTGATCGGTCAGGAAGGAGAGGGATTTAAACAGGCGCTGAAACTGCTGGATGGCGGACGCATCTCCATTGCCGCCTTATCCCTGGGCATAGCCCGCGGAGCTTATGAATGCGCCCTCCGCTACGCCCATGAGCGCGAGCAGTTCGGAAAAAAGATCTTCGATTTCCAGGCCATCAGCTTTAAACTGGCGGAAATGGCCACCAAGATCGAGGCCGCGGAACTGCTTTGCCGGCAGGCCGCTTTTTATAAAGATCACGGTGGGAATGTGACCCGGGCCGGGGCCATGGCTAAGCTTTTTGCCTCGGAAACGGCCGTGGAAGTGGCTACGGACAGCGTTCAGATTCATGGAGGTTATGGCTATACCAAGGATTACCCCGCCGAGAAGTTTTTCCGCGATTCCAAGCTCTGCACCATCGGCGAAGGAACTTCCGAGATTCAGAAGATCGTGATCTCCAGAGATATTCAGAAAAATGCGTGAAGTGCTGCTCACCGACTGTCCTCGGGACGCCATCCAGGGAATTCACGCCCTGATTCCGGCGGAGAAGAAGGCGGCCCATATCAACCGGCTGCTGGAGAGCGGACTGTTTGACCGGATCGACTTCGGGAGCTTTGTTTCGCCGCGAGCAGTGCCTCAGATGGCGGATACGGAAGCGGTGCTGGAGGCCATCAGTGATACCCACGGCACCGGGCTCCTGGCTATTGTGCTGAATGAACGGGGTGTGGAAACCGGGCTCCGGTACGCCAAAATCGATTTTTTCGGTTACCCATTCTCTATTTCGGAAGAGTTTCAGCGGCGTAATGCCAACAGCAGCATAACAGAGTCATACGAGCGCCTCCGCCGGATAAACGACACTGTGTCTGACGCCGGTCGCCAGACGGAGGTGTATATCTCCATGGGCTTCGGTAACCCCTACGGCGATCCCTGGAGTGAGCAGCTGGTGGTAGACTGGATAGGAAAGATCAGCACACTCGGCATCCGGGAGTTCTCCCTGGCGGACACCACCGGTGAAGCCGATGCCGCCGGGATACAAAAGCTTTTTGAGACCTGCAGTGCAGCTTTCCCGGATCTGCGGATAGGTGCGCATTTCCACTCGGAAAGGATGGCGGGTCTGGAAAAAATCCGGGCGGCCCATGCCGCCGGCTGCCGGAAGTTTGACGGTGCGCTGCTGGGCTATGGCGGCTGCCCGTTTGCGCAGAGTGAGCTGGTAGGAAACATCGCTTCCGAAGACCTGCTGATGTATTTCGGGAGGGGTAGCCTGGAGCAGATCAGCGGGCTTCAGGAGAGTTTCCGGGATTTAATCAAGGTACCCCTATAGACCTCAACCCTGCTATGCGGGCGATGGCCCTCTAACGATTAACCTTACAGCAAGTGTCATTTCGTACAACGCAATAGGTAAGGCAAGTAAAATACCCCAGATGGAAATTTGCTCTATAATACCCAATAACTCTAAAATGGCCGCCGTCATTATTAAAAATGAAGCAACTATCCCCAATCTTGCAAGCGCCATCGGGACTGTTTTTGTTTTTAAAAATACATAGCTGTATAAAAATGTATTAATGGCCAGCATAAAGTTCGGACCTATCATAAATGTCCATTTATGAAGGTGAATAAAGGTGGTCATAAGGTTTTGAGCATCATTCTTATCCTGAATGGTCCCATTGGTATAGAGTTCACTGATGGAAAGTGCTGTTAAAATGCTGACGGTCCCAATACTGATAAATACGACTTCTAAAATTCTGAAACTCAGATAAGCTAACCCTATGGTTTCCCGGTATCTTTTCAATAAAGGGAATAGCATAATTCCCGTTCCTGTGGCTGTAGCTACCAGGATCAGCTCACAGATTGCCCCCAAAATAATATTTGAAGAGTGGCGGCTTGCCGACAAAACAAAGTTGTTATCCGTTAATACAGGGTCATAAAGTTTTAGCCCTATAATGGAAGAAATTGCAGCTGCAATAAAGAGCCAGCCCGTTATCCTGGCATTAAAATGGTTCGTCATTTTACTTTATAGTTTAACGAACAAAATTAACCTCCCCCGGGGCGTGAAAATATTAACAAAGGCTAATAAACAAAACTCAACTATTTAAAATCCGGCCCCGGATTCTACTTAGGGATACTTGTGTAATGCCTAAGTAACTGGCCAGATGATAGAGGGGAATGCGATTTAATAATTCAGGCCTGGTTTCTAAAAGATTGATATATCGTTCTTCCGGGTTATTATTTTTAAAGTGGTCAAATTCAAGCTGTTTCTGCAAAATCAATTCTTCACTCATTTTTAAAATCAGGGCGGATAATTTTGGAATTTGTTCCACTAATTTCTGATTCCTTGCTTCGTCGCCAATGGCTATTACACATTCTTCCAGGCAGGATAAATAGTATTCTGAAGGCTGCTTGGTTTGATAACTAACGGGCCTGATGGTTTGATTTTCAAAGAAAAAGTCGGTGTTCCGTTCTTCTCCGTCTTTTATATAATAGGCTCTTACACAACCTTTAATTATAAAATAGCAATCTTTGGCATAACTACCTTCTGCAAGTAATACCTCATTTTTCCGATATTGCCTGAACAGGTTCTGCTTATTTATAATGCCTGCCTCATCTTCAGTCAGTTCTATAAATTGCGATATGTAATCAATTATCGGGTTGCCCATTTAGCTTTTCTCTTAGTTATTTTTGACTTGAGTAATACGACTGGTAACGCTTCAGGGTCCGGCATCTGTGGTGACTGAAAAACGTCAGCTCAAATATAGCACTAAACTCAAATCATGCACCGTACCGGCGGCCGTTACTTAAACCGGTTTTCGTTTTTACGTAAATACTGCATGGCTTCTTTCACGGCTTGTGTTGAATTTTTGGGATTGAACCCTAATTCTGCCCGTGCTTTTGAAATGTCAAAGTCTTGCTGAAGCCCCGAAAACATTGCAATATCTTTGGTAGTTAGTAAAGGTGCTTTGCCCCTTATCTGGCTGATGATTTCGATACACCCGGCAATGGCAAACAAGATAGGTTTCGGAACGGCTACCGGTAGTTTTATTTTAAGTTCGGGGAAAAGTTCCTGTGCTATTTTGGTCGTTTCCTGGATAGACGTGCATTTTTCGTTGGCCAGAATGTAGCGTTCGCCATTCCTGCCTTTTGTGGCCGCCAAATAACAGCCTTCCGCTACGTCTTTTACGTCAATCCAATTTAATGTGATATTGGTTTCAACAGGAATTTCCTTTTTCAAAATGGCACGAATGATGTTGTAAGAAACGTTTAGCGGTGCAAATGCCTCGCTTCCGATCATTGCGGCAGGCAATACGGCAACCAATTCAATACCGTGTTTTTTGGCCAGCTCAAACGCCAGTTTTTCCCCGTCATTTTTTGAGTTGTAATACATATCTCTGCGGTCGGGATTGTAGCCGTAGCTTTCCCGGGCGGGAAGTTGCGAATAATTGAGTGCAGCAATGGAACTGACATAAACAATTCTCTTTACGCCGGCTTCGGCTGCGGCTTCAATGGTGTTTTTTGTGCCGTCTAAATTCACGTCATAAATCTCTTTTTGGGGGTCTTTTGCCCAAAGTTTGAACGCTGCACCAACGGCGTAAAACGTTTCCACACCTTGCAAAGCGTTTATTAGAGATTGTTTGTTCGTGATGTCAGCCTGTACCACTTCACAGTCCAGATCCGCAAAAGGTTCTTTGTTACGGATGTTGCGAACGGAAGCCCGAACCGGAATGCCTTTGCTGATGAGCAAACGTACTAAATTGTTACCCAGATGCCCGTTTGCCCCTGTTACAAATGCTAAATTTTTCTGTGCCATATTTTTGATATTTTGACACAAAATTCAGCAGGACGATTTCAAAAGCACTTCGCAAATGTTACTTAATGATTTCCCTGCGTATCCGGCTTAAACTTTTTGCATTCATCCCCAAAAACGAAGCGATGTATTGCAACGGGACGTTGTGTAAAATTTCGGGATAGTTTTTAATGAGGTTTTGGTAACGTTGTTCGGCGGTAAGCGTTGCCAGTTCTTTTGAGCGTGTTTCGTTGTAGGCCAGGGATTGCTGAAACACCAAAATGTTGAAATCTTTTAGCGCCGGACATTTTTGTGTAAGCAGATCCAAACCGGATTTTGTTATTCGAAGTAATTCGCATTCGGTAATGCATTCCAGGTTTTCGCCTGATGGGGTTTGATGGACAAAGTGGAAATACGAAGTGATAAAACCGGGCGGACAATTAATGTGTGTCGTAACTTCATCGCCTTTGTCGTTATAATGAAACAAACGGACAAAGCCGGATACCACAAAATACAGGTATTTCGGTATTTTATTTTCTTCTTCAATCACCCGGTTTTTCGGGTAAAGTACCGGCTCAAAAAACGTTTCGCATAGCGCTTTGTCGCTGTCGGTAAGCGTTACGTTTTGCGATATGAGTTGTAATAGTTGTCTATGCATTTTACAAAGTTAGAAAAATGGCTTTCCATTCATTATATGCCATTTCAAATTTAACTTCCTTGTTAGGATTTGACAAGGTGTTTTCTGTTACAGAATTTCTTATTATTTGAATTTGTTTTATGTCGTCAATTTTAGCTTCTCTAATCGTCATAATTTATTTTTTCATATTCTCTCCGGAGATTCTCGTCTTTTGCTAATCTGTCTCGCAAATTAATTGGATTTTGTGCAATGTCAGGTAAGGATTGAACCGCGTGACGATCATTTCATAGAGGGCCTTTTCTCCGGCAATAATTCGTGAGATAATTTCTGCTTCGGTAAACTTTCCAAATTGAACCATTATTAGATATTCCGGGTCAAAGTGGGCCACTTTCAGCCGGAATTACTGGCACAGTTTAACCCGGAATCAGTGGCCCACTTTGACCCGGAATATCTAGGATGCCTACATTTTTATTGATGTGGGCTTTTTTTTAAGACTTTCCGGTTGAATGCCAAATCGTTTACGATATTCAGCTGAGTCTGGCAGGTGCCAGGTTTTAAGAGTGTTACTCCATTTAGCACCTTTCAGTTTTTTGAAACGGGCAATAAGTTCTGCGGTTCGTTCAAAATAAACGGCAAGAAGAGAAACCGCCCCTTGCATTTGATTTATGAACCATTAATGAATAGCTTTGAAAAGTAGTTTTGTGAAGATGACCTATAATTTTATCCGAATCCGAAAAGAGGGCTACGTTTTTACCCTCACCCTGGCCCGCCCCGAAAAGCGGAATGCCTTTACACCTACCATGGTAAACGAGATGGATCATGCCCTTAAGGCTGCCAATGAGGATAAAGAAGTACGGGTGGTGGTGGTAGAGGCGGAAGGGCCGGTATTTTGTGCCGGTATGGATCTGAAGGCTTTTACGGATCCGGCGGCTGACCGGCTTAACCCGGCTATTGAGAACCGGGATTTTTCTTTGGGAGAGGTGATGGCACAGCTGAATAAACCTTCGGTAGCGCTGGTGGAGGGGAATGTGGTGGCCGGCGGTTTCCTGATCGTGGCGGAATGCACTTTTGTGCTGGCCCGGCCGGAGGTAGCGTTTTCGCTTCCGGAGGTGAAGATCGGTATTTTTCCGTTCCAGGTGCTGGCTTCCCTGCTGAAGGTCGTGCCGGAAAAGAAGGCGCTGCAGCTTTGTATTTCCGGGGAGCCGTTTTCTGCTCTTCAGGCATTGGAGTGGGGTCTGGTGGATGGGCTGCTGGAAGAAGGGGCCGCTGAGCGCCTGATCCGCCGGCTGACGGAAAATGCCCCGCTGGCGGTTACGCGGGGCTTTGAGGCCCTGAAAGCGCTGGGGGAAGTGAAGCCGGCCGAGCGCTTTTCTTACCTGAAGGCGGTATTGGATCAGCTGCGCGGCTCCCGGGATGCGCAGGAAGGGATACGGGCGCTTTTTGAGAAGCGGAAACCGGAGTGGGAGAACCGCTAAACGGGGCCTGCTCCTGGATCACTGACCTCGCCTGCAGGATCACGCTGCTTTCACTTTTTTGTATTTTTCGAAGAATTTTGGCCGTCTGGCCTTACTATTATTGTATGAAAGACAAAGATTTCGTATTTTAGTGGTTTGACGATACGGAATGCTGTTTACTGTTGCCATAGGTTTAGTTATTGCATGCCTCCTGGTTCCCTTTGGAAAATTTTTCAGAAATAATAAAAGTGTTTTGCTGGCTTTGGTGCCGGGAGTGCTCTTTAGTTATTTTGTTCAGAAGATTCCTGAGATCGGTTCCGGGCGGGTGCTGTTTGAGAGCACGCCCTGGGTGCCTGCCTTAGGCGTGAGCCTGGGATTCCGGCTTGATGGCCTCTCCCTGCTGTTTGCCCTGCTGATCACGGGGATAGGCGTCCTGATTTTTGTGTATGCTTCTTCATATTTAAAGGGGGACCGGTACCTGGATCGCTTTTTCGGGTTCCTGTTGCTGTTTATGTCGGCCATGCTGGGGCTGGTGCTGTCTAATAACGTTATTCTCCTGTTTATTTTCTGGGAGCTGACCAGCATCAGCTCGTATTTCCTGATCGGCTTTCATAACCGTGATGAGGAGTCACGCCGGAGTGCGCTGACGGCCCTGTCTATTACGGGGTTGGGCGGTTTGCTACTGCTGGCCGGCCTGATCTGGGCGGGAAACCTGGCGGGTTCGTACAGCATAGGTGACATGCTGAATCATGCGGAGGTGATCCGCCAGAGTGCGTATTACCCGGTGATCCTGATCCTGTTCCTGGCGGGGGCGTTTACCAAATCAGCCCAGTTCCCTTTTCATTTCTGGCTCCCCGGTGCCATGAAGGCCCCCACGCCGGTATCAGCTTACCTGCATTCGGCCACTATGGTGAAGGCGGGTATTTTTATCCTGGCCCGGTTTACGCCGGTACTGGGTGGCACGGCACTGTGGCAATGGGCGCTGATGGGTGTGGGTGGTTTTACCATGCTGTACGCTTCGGTGCTTTCGCTGGCTAAGCGTGATCTAAAAGGGGTGCTGGCCTATTCCACTATTTCCGCCTTAGGGGTACTGACCTTCCTGCTGGGCCTGGGCACCGATTACGCGGTGGTGGCCGCCTGTGTTTTCCTGCTGGCCCACGCCCTGTACAAGGCGCCCCTGTTCCTGGTGACGGGGATCATTGACCACGAGACGGGCACGCGTGACCTTACGCGACTTTCTGGTCTGGGAAAAGCCCTGTGGCCGGCTGCCCTGGCGGGCGGCCTGGCAGCGCTCTCCGCTGCAGGGATGCCGCTGACCTTCGGTTTTATCGGGAAAGACCTGATCTACGAGGCCACGCTGCATTACGAGTCGGGCTGGGCCTGGTACCTGACCGCTCTGGCTATAGTAACCAATGTGGGCCTGGTGGCGGCCGGTTTCCTGGCCGGTTTCAAGCCGTTTACAGGAAAGGTGCAGGAGGAGTTCCGGCACCTGCATTTACCGCCGGCCCTCCTGTGGGTACCGGCGCTGGTGCTGGCGCTGCTGGGGGTGGTGTTCGGGCTGTTTCCGGGCTGGGCCGGTGCCTGGCTGACTGAACCGGCTGTGAAGAGTATTTTCCAGCAGTATGTGCCTGTGCAGCTGAAGATCTGGCACGGCTTTAATACGGTGCTGATCCTGAGCCTGGCCACCCTGACCGCCGGAATTATCATTTACCTGATCAATACGCCGCGGTTCCGGAAGTCGGAGTTTATCACGGTGCTGGAACGCATCCGCCCCGGAGTGGTTTTCGGGTGGCTGTTTATCCGGACCAAGCAGTTTGCCGCCGCATATACCAATTTTTTCCACGACGGCTACCTGCGGTCTTATATCATCAAGATCATCCTTTTTGCGGAGGCCCTGCTGATCTACGAGCTCTACCGCGGAGGCCCGTTTTCAGTGGATTTCAGTAAGCTGTCGCCGGTGCGTTTTTACGATGTGGGCATCGTATTCATCCTGGTGGGTGCGTTGTACAAGACCCTGAAGACGTCGTCCAGGCTGACGGCCGTGGTGTGTATGAGTATCATTGGTTATGCCATCTGCCTGCTGTTTGTGACCTACAGCGCACCTGACCTGGCCATGACCCAGTTTACCATTGATACGCTGACGGTGGTGCTTTTTGTGCTGGTACTGTACCGCCTGCCGCCTTTCCTGAAGGTGAGGAATGTGAAGATCATGGTGCGCGATGCGGCCATCTCCATTCTTTTCGGGGGGCTGCTGGCCGTCATCTGCCTGCGGGTATTGCTGGAGCCCACCCGGTATAATATTTCGGATTTTTACGCCAAGTATGCCTATACGCTGGGCAAGGGGCGGAATGTAGTGAATGTGATCCTGGTGGATTTCCGGGGCTTTGACACCATGTTTGAGATCGTGGTGCTAAGTGTGGCGGCCATCGGGGTTTACAGTTTATTGAAGTTACGGTTAAAAGCATCAGAAAAAGAGTAAGAACATGAGAAGCACCATTTTACAGACGGCCTCGCAGTACCTGCTGCCTATTTTGCTGCTGTTTTCGTTTTTCCTGCTTATCCGGGGGCATTATTCGCCGGGCGGGGGTTTTGTGGGCGGGCTGGTGGCGTCTATTGCTTTTGTGCTGCACAGTTTTGCGAATGGTGTGGAAAGCACCATGCGGATCATCCGGTATAAGCCCATGTCACTGATCCCCATCGGGCTGGGGCTGTCTACGGCCAGCATGCTGCTGCCGCTGTTTTTCGGGAAACCGGTGATGACCTCGCTGTGGGTGCCTGAGCAGCTTCCGGTGTTTGGAAGTGTGGGTACTACCCTGTTTTTTGATGTGGGGGTGTACCTGTTGGTGGTGGGAGTGGTGCTGACCATTCTTTTTACGATATCGCTGTTTTCGGAATAAATTATGGAACTGGTATTAGTGTGTCTTATCGGGATTTTGTATGCCAGCGGCATGTACATGATACTCCGGCGGAGTATGGTGAAGCTGCTGCTGGGGATTTTGCTGCTGGGCAATGCTACGAATATCCTGATCTTTTTATTGGGCAATCTGACGGCCGGGAAGCCGCCGGTGATCCCGCCTGATCTGAAGGTTTTTAACGACATCTACGCCGATCCCATCCCCCAGGCACTGATCCTGACGGCCATTGTGATCAGCTTTGGCTTAACGGCCTTTGCCATTGTATTATTGAAAAGAGTGTATGTGCTGGTGGATTCCGATGACCTGGATGACCTGAACACGCCCGAAGAAGAAGATATATGACAGATAACAGTATCATAGCTCCCCTTATTATTCACCTGCTGGCGGCCCTGCTGCAGCTGGCTTTCTGGCGGAAGACGGTCACGCAGCGCTATATCAGCGTAACGGCGGCTTTCCTGGGACTGGTTTCGGCCGGGGTGCTGTTTCACAAGGTGTATTCCGGTGGGATCCTGATCATGAATGCGGCGAACTGGCGCGCACCTTTCGGTATAGTGTTTGTGGCTGACCTGTTCAGTAGCTCGCTGGTGCTGATCACGGCCATTGCCTCCCTGGCGGTATCGGTGTTTTCTGCGGCGGGCATTAACCGTGCCCGTATGCTGTACGGCTATTTCCCCATCTTCCATTTCCTGGTGATGGGACTGAACGGGGCCTTCCTCACCGGCGATATTTTTAACCTGTACGTGTGGTTTGAGGTGATCATCATCTCTTCTTTTGTGCTGATGACCCTGGGCGGGCGGAAGGCGCAGCTGGAAGGGGCGGTGAAGTACATGGCCCTGAATATCCTGGCGTCTATGTTCTTCCTGACCGGCATAGGTGTGCTGTATGGCATCACGGGTTCCCTGAATATGGCTGACCTGGCCCTGCGAATCCCCAAGGTACAGAACCAGTCGCTTATTAACCTGACCTCGGTATTCTTTTTATTGGGTTTCGGGATAAAATCAGCCGTTTTCCCGCTTTATTTCTGGTTGCCATCTTCCTACCATACGCCACCTTCTGCGGTGGCGGCCACGTTTGGCGGACTGCTCACCAAGGTAGGGATTTACGCCCTTTTCCGGGTATTTACCCTGCTGTTTACCCCGGATGATAATCTGAAAAACCTGCTGGTGGTGATTGCCATCTTCACCATTGTGACGGGGATGCTCGGGGCGCTGATCAAAGACAATATCCGGCGGCTGTTCTCCTCGCTGATTGTGTGTCACATTGGTTTTATGGTAGGCGGGCTGGGCCTGTATTCCAAGATGGCCATGATGGGGGCGGTGTTTTACCTTTTTCACGATATCCTGGTGAAGACCAATATGTTCCTGATAGCAGGGCTGATCCGTCAGCTCCGGGGCTCCATGAACATGAAGCTGCTGGGCGGAATTTACGGGCAGTACCCCAAAATATCGCTGGTGATAGCCCTGGTGCTGTTTTCACTGGTGGGAATCCCGCCGTTATCGGGTTTCTGGCCCAAACTGTACCTGATTGAGGCGGGTTTTGATGCGAAGAAATTCGTACTGGTGGCTACCATCCTGGCCGGTAGCTTCCTGACCCTGTATGTGATAGCCCGGATGTGGTCAGAGGTGTTCTGGAAGGACCCCTCCGGCGATGAGCGCATCCAGGATACGTTTGCGTCACTGCGGCTCCACAAAAAGACCTTCCTGGTGCTGCCGGTGGTGCTGCTGTGCTTTTGCAGTGTGATGATCGGGCTGGACGCCCAGTTTATCATTGAAGTAGTAGACCGGATCACCGATGAAATGATTAACACGGCACCGTATATCAAAGCGGTGCTGGGCTAAAAAAAACGCATAAGCTATGATCAAACAGTTTTTAATGAACCTGCTGCTGGCCTTTATCTGGGTGGCGTTAACGGGGGCACTGTATTATTCCAATTTCCTGTTCGGTTTCCTGATCGGCTTTGCCATTCTGTGGGTGATGAACCGGGCAGAGGAGGATAAGCGCTATTTTACCCGGGTACCCAAGACCATCTACCTGATCTTCTATTTTCTTTACGAGATGATCAAAGCCAATATACAGGTGGCTTATGACGTGATCACGCCCAAGTACTTTTTTAAGCCAGGCATAGTGAGATACCCCATGAGCGCCCGTACGGACCTGGAGATCAACCTGCTGTCTACGGTGATCTCGCTGACGCCCGGTACCCTGATCCTGGACATCAGCGAAGATAAAAAAACGCTTTATATTCATGTTATGTACCTGAAAGACAAGCGTTCGTTTATAAAGCAAATGAAGAATGGTATTGAACGTCGTTTACTGGAAATATTACGATGACTTTATTTAATTATCTTGATTACGTGATCCTGCCGCTGCTGTCGGTCTCCATGATCTTAACGTTTATCCGTTTTGTACGGGGGCCGCGGGTGGTGGACCGGGTGATAGCCCTGGACCTGATCATTACTACGGGTATTGGCTTTATTACGGTATTCAGCATACGTTCAGGTAAGGAGCTGTTCCTGGACGTGGCCATGATCCTGGCGCTGATTGCTTTTTTGGGCACGGTAGCATTTTCATATTATTTAGAGAAAAAGGCATGAAAGACATTATTCTGATCCTGTTTTGTACCATAGGCACGCTGGCCATCCTGTTTGCGTCTATCGGGATACTGCGTATGCCCGACTTTTTTCTGCGGCTTTCCGTGACGGTAAAAGCCTCCACTCTGGGTGTAGGCTTCCTGCTGGCCGCAGCGGCCATGGTGTTCCCGGAGGTGTTTGTGACCACTAAGGCCATCGCCATTGGCTTTTTCCTGCTGCTCACTACGCCGGTGGCCGCTCACATGATCGGGCGGGTGTCTTACGTTTCCGGTATTGCGCTGTGGAAAGGTACCCAGCTGGATGAGCTGGATGGCATGTACGATGAAGAGCATAACCTGAAAAGTGATCATGCTACGGAAAACTTTAAGGCACGGGAAAATTCCTGAGGAGAGGGGTTTTGTATTATTTTTATGGGACAATGTTACTTTTTCATTATTCTCCCGTCTGAATTGCGAAACTAAATTAGTTAACTCTTTTCTTAGAAATGAACATATTACAAACTGTTAAGGATCAGCTTACCTCAGCTGCCATAACCCAGATCAGCACTTTCCTGGATGAAGATCCCCGGGATGTGACCGCCGGCCTTACTGCCGGCCTGCCAGCCATCCTGGCCGGTTTTATGCAAAAAGCTTCTACTACCCAGGGTGCAGGATCCCTGTTAAACCTGCTGAAAAATGATACCCGCAGCGAGGAGTTTGTGGGAGATATCACAGCTGCGCTTCGGGGCGGAAAGGCCGCCGGGCTGATCTCTGCCGGAAGTGGTATTCTCAGCTCGCTGTTTGGCGATAAAGTGAACCTGCTGAACGGGCTTATCGGGAATATTTCCGGGCTTAAAGCCAATGCCTCGTCGCTGCTGAACCTGACGGCGCCTTTAATTATGGGGGTATTGAGTAAAAAAGTGAAAACAGAAGGGATAGGTGTGGCCGGGCTGGCTTCCTTACTGATGAGCCAGAAAGATGCCGTGAAGGCGACGCTTCCTGCCGGTATGGGGAGTATTCTGAACATTAATTCCCTTGGCGATTTCCTGGGTGAAGGTACTGCAGCAGTGGCTCCTGTGACCGAAGAGAAGAAGGGCGGATCAGGCGGACTGCTACCATGGCTTCTGCTGGGACTGCTTATCCTCGGCGGGCTGTATTTCTGGAAAAGCTGCCAGAATAAAGCCTCCGGCGTGGCTACAGGTGTGGACAGTACGGTGACGGCTGTTTCTGACAGTGCGGAATCCCTGATCCAGAAGGTGCTCTCTACGGGAGTGAACCTGAGCTTCCCCGAACTGTCTATTGAGAATGAGCTGATCTCGTTCATCGAAGATAAAAACAGGCCGGTAGATAAAGATACCTGGTTTAATTTCCGTAAGCTGACGTTTGAGTCGGGTAGTGCGGTGATCGATTCCACTTCGGAAAAGGAGGTGGATAATATCGCTGAGATCCTGAAGGCTTTCCCGGATGTAAGCATCAAGGTAGGCGGATATACGGATAACACCGGTTCCGATGAGGTTAACACGAAGCTGTCTGCCAAGCGGGCCGCCAATGTGGTAGCTGCCCTGGTGGAAAGAGGGATCTCTGCAGCCCGGCTGGACTCCGAAGGGTATGGCCCCCAGCATCCCATCGCCGATAATGCCACCCAGGAAGGCCGGGAGCAAAACCGCCGGATCGCCGTACGGGTAACGAATAAATAAAAGCACTCCGGTAATGCGCGCCGGATAACGCGAATTCCGGAGGGGATATATCAAAAAAAATCAATGCGGCTGCCAAATCAAGGGCAGCCGCATTTTTTGTTTCCGTAAATATCCCGTAATTTTGTCCTTATTTAGATTTAGTATAAATTGAGGATTGCGGGATATCTTACCTTACTGATTCTGGTTGCATGCGTTTCGGTGTTCATCGGGGTAAAGGATATTTCGGTATGGGATATTTTTAACCCTGACGAGGAGCAGGCGCTGATCCTGACCGTTAGCCGGATCCCCCGCACGCTGTCGCTGATCCTGGCGGGCATAGGCCTGAGCATCTCCGGCCTTATCCTGCAGCAGATCACGCAGAATAAGTTTGTGTCACCCACCACGGCCGGTACGCTGGATGCCGCCAAGCTGGGCCTGCTGATCGCTTTCCTGTGGATACCGCAGGCCGGGCTGTTTAACCGGGCACTCCTGGCTTTTGTTTTTACGTTTGCGGCCAGCTTGGTCTTCCTGAATATTACGGACCGCATCCGTCACCGGAACATCATTTTTGTGCCGCTGGTGGGAATCCTGTTCGGCAATATCCTCAGCTCGGTCAGTTCGTTTTTTGCTTACCGGAATAATATTGTACAGAATGTGAATGCCTGGCTGGTGGGTGATTTCTCCTCGGTGCTGAAAGGCAATTATGAGGTGCTTTTTCTCTCGGTTCCGGCCATTTTCATCACTTACCTCTATGCCAATAAGTTTACAGTGGTAGGCATGGGCGAGGCCTTTTCGCGTAACCTGGGCCTGAATTACCGGCAGGTGGTGAATATCGGTTTATTCTGCGTGTCGGTTACGGTGAGCGTAGTGGTGATCACGGTAGGGGCCATTCCATTCCTGGGGCTGGTAGTGCCCAATATCATCAGCCTGATGTACGGCGATAACCTCCGGAAAACACTGCCTTATACGGCCCTGTTCGGGGCGCTGTTTCTGCTGGTTTGTGATATTGCCGGGCGGTTGATCCTGTTTCCTTTTGAAGTGCCCATCGGGGTGGTGGTAGGCGTGGTGGGTGGTGTGCTGTTTCTCATTTTACTTTTCAGGAGGCGATGAAGAAAAACAGCCGCCGCATAGCCCTCTTAGTGACGCTCACCCTGCTGCTGGTGGCGGTGTTTTTCCTGTATGACCTGACCGGGAACCGGGAGTATGTGCTGGAAAGGCGGGCTTACAAGGTAGCGGCCCTGCTGCTGGTGGCGGGAAGCATTGGCTACTCGTCGCTGGTTTTTCAGACCCTGACCGGAAACCGTATCCTTACCCCGGCCATTATGGGGTTTGAGGCGGTTTACCTGTTATTCCAGACAGTGATTGTGTTTATTTACGGCGATAAGACGTTCCGGGTGCTGACCGAGTCCGCGAACTTTGGCTGGTCGGTGCTGATGATGCTGGGATTTGCGGTGCTCATCTATCTTTTTGTGTTCCGGAGGGAGAAAAATAATATGTATTTCCTGCTCCTGACCGGGCTGATCCTGGGTACGCTTTTCACCACGCTGAGCTCTTTTGTACAGATGCTGCTGGATCCGAACGAGTTTTCACTGGCAGAGGCCCGGATCTTCGCATCGTTTAACCGGATGAACACGGCGCTGCTGGGCTATGCGGCCGGTGCGGGCGCACTGATGCTGATCCTGGCCTGGCACTACCATAAATACCTGGATGTGCTGGCTTTGGGCCGGGAGCAGGCCATTAACCTGGGCGTGAATTATAAAGGGGTGACGCTGGTGTTCCTGTTTATTATTTCGGTGCTGGTGTCCGTGTCTACAGCGCTGGTAGGGCCCATTACTTTTTTCGGGATCCTGGTGACCAATCTGACCTATGAGCTGTTTAAGACGCACCGGCATTCGGTTCTGCTGCCGGCCTGTGCACTGATCTCCTCCATCACGCTGGTGGCGGGGCAGTTCCTGGTAGAGCACCTGTTCAATATGACCACCACGATCAGCATATTGATCAATTTTATCGGAGGGGTGTATTTCCTGTACATCCTTTTAAAGGCGAAGAAGTTATGATAGAAGTAAAAGATATATCGCGGTCATATGGGGAAAAGATTATCCTGGATGAGGTATCGGTGAGCCTCCCGAAAGGCAAGGTGACTTCGCTGATCGGCAGTAACGGAGCCGGGAAGAGCACGCTCCTGTCTATCATCAGCCGCCTGCTGAAACAAAACGGGGGAACGGTGCTGCTGGATTCCCGGGATATTGACGACTACAAAACCCGCATCCTGGCGCAGCACCTGTCCATCCTGAAGCAGGCTAATCCCCTGGATCTGAAGCTGACCGTGCGCGAGCTGGTGAGTTTTGGCCGTTTTCCCTATTCCCAGGGCCGGCTGACCCCTGTGGATGAGGAGCATGTAGACCGGGCCATCCGCTACCTGAACCTCCAGGATATTGCCGGGCAGTACATGGACGAGCTCAGTGGCGGGCAGAAGCAGCGGGCTTTCCTGGCCATGGTGGTGGCCCAGGATACCGACTATATCCTGCTGGATGAACCCCTGAATAACCTGGACATGAAGCACGCCGTACAGATCATGAAAACCCTAAGGAAGCTGTGTGATGAAAAGGGGAAGACCATTGTGATGGTGATCCACGACATCAATTTTGCCTCGCAGTATTCGGATTTCATTGTGGCTCTGAAAGACAGCCGGGTGGCTTTTTTTGATACGGCAGAGCGGGTGATCGTGCCGGAGGTGCTGCAAAAGGTGTTTGATATGGAGTTTAAAATTGTGGAAACAGAAGGAAAGAAAATTTGTAATTACTATTGATAAAAAAATGAAGAATATCCTGAAAATTTCAGCACTGGCCCTGGCCATCGCTATTACAGCCTGTAACAAAGGAACCTCTGACGGGGACGCCGGAGATACTCTTACCCTCATTCATGAACTGGATACCGTACAGGTGAAGGCCTCGCCTAAGCGCGTAGTGGCCCTGGATTACGTGAGCCTGGAAAACCTGGATGTACTGGGTATAAAAGTGCTGGGCGTTCCG
Organism: Leadbetterella sp.; assembly: GCA_019638185.1. Classification (GTDB taxonomy): domain Bacteria; phylum Bacteroidota; class Bacteroidia; order Cytophagales; family Spirosomataceae; genus Leadbetterella. The sequence goes on along the minus strand of JAHBUH010000009.1, from coordinate 47,442 downwards.
AAAGAGCAACTGCCGAAGTACCTGTCCAAGTACAAGGATGACCCGGAAGTGGCCGACCTGGGCTCAGTGAAGGAAATAAATTTTGAGAAGCTGGCCGCGCTGAATCCCGACGTGATCTTTATGTCGGAAAGGCTGGAAAGCTCTTATCCCGAACTGAAGAAAATAGCGCCTACGGTATTTGTGAAGATCAGCCAGGAAGATTTCCTGAACTCGTTCCGCGAGAAAACCCGGGTCTTTGGTACTATTTTCGGCAAGGAAAAGGAAGTGGATGCGGAGCTGAGCCGGATCGATGAGAAGATCAAAGCCGCCCGGGAAAAGATAGAAGCCGCCAGTGGCAAAGGGCTGATCACCCTCTATAACGGCGGTAAGTTCACAGCTTACGGCAAGGGGTCACGGTTTGGCTTTATCCACGAATCACTGGGTGTAAAGCCGGCCGTGGAGAACCTGGAGGTATCCCGGCACGGGCAGCCGGTTTCCAGCGAGTTTATCCAGCAGACGAATCCCGACTATCTTTTTGTGATAGACCGCGGCGCCGTGGTGAATAAAAAGGCAGCGGATAAGTCGGAGATCGAGAATGTGCTGGTGCAGCAGACCAATGCCTACAAGAACGGGAAGATTATTTACCTTAACCCCGAGATCTGGTACCTGGCCGGCGGCGGGTTGCTGTCCGTAAGCGCCATGGTAGACGAGGTGGTAAAGGCCTTTTAAGGGAGATCCTCCTATAAAACAAACTAAAAATCATGAAAACCAGAATCATTAGAAATGTCTTACGGCTGAAACGGAAAGAATACCTTACGCCACACCTCATCCGGGTGACTCTGGAGGGCGATGCCGTAGCGGAGTACAAAGACTGTACCCCGGGGAATAACAATAAGATCTTTATCCCGCCTGCCGGGGTGAAGGAGGTGCATTTCCCGGAATATAACGAAGAGCTGGAGATCTGGCTTCACCCGGAGCCCCACCTGGTGCCCGCGGTAAGAACCTATACGCACCGGGCCATAGACCTGGAGAAGGGAGAGATGGTGATTGATTTCGTGCATCACGGTGAGAATGGCCCGGCCTCGCGCTGGGCCATTCAGGCACAGCCCGGCGATGAGCTGGGAGTGGCCATGAAGGCAGTGACCAAAGAGCTCTACCCCCGAGTGGGCCAATACCTACTGGCCGGGGATGCCACGGCCCTGCCGGTGCTGAGCTGCATCCTGGAATCCCTGCCTGCCACGGCCGGCGGGGTGTGCGTCATAGAAGTGCAGGGGCCGGAAGATGAGTTGTCCCTGGAAACCCGGGCCGATATCCGCTTCCTCTGGCTGCATAACCCGCACCCGGAGGAAGGCAGTGCGCTGGCCGCTACCGTTAGAGGGCTGGAGCTGGCGGAGTCGGGCCGTTTTGCCTATATCGCCGCTGAATACCGTACAGTGAAAGCGCTGCGGGAGCACCTGCGCGAAGCCGGCTGGGCCAAAGAAGAGTTCTACGCGTTCTCCTACTGGAAGGCCGGCGTGGCGGAAGATCAGTCGGCGCAGGAGAGGCGGGCCGAGCGGGAGAGATAAGTTAGTTCAGAATATATCTCAGTTTTATTCCCAAAGAAAGAAGGTTCAATTTCTGAGCCCAGGGCTTTCCTTCGGCATCTAAAGCCGCGGGCACGGATTGATAGGAGAACGCAGTGGGGCTGTCCGTGACATACCGGATGACCGCGTGCCGCTCACCGGCTTCCAGGATATTATTTAGCCCGTAATCGGCGTAAACGCCCAGGTAGAAGCGGTCACGTGTTTTAATGCCGGTTTCCACCGACAGCAAAAAGGCCGTTTTGGTCTTAAAATCATTTTTAGCGGAGCGGGCATCGTCCCACTGACCGAAACCCATAAAGGCGGGGTCGGCCAGTTCCACGTTCCATTGGGGATAGTAGCCGGTGGTGGTCAGCCCGGAGGCCTTAGCCTGGTAGCGGGCGTGGACATTGTAGGCTACCTTGCCCCCTATGTTCATGTACCAGGAGGTTTGGGATGCCCCGGTTTCAAATTGTACGTTCAGCGGTACGGCGATATAATACGCCTTGTGATCCTCCCGGTAGTTTTTTGCATCATAGCGGAACTGAAAACTACTCCCTTCCACATCGCGGGCGTCGGAGCTGCCGCTGACCCGGTCCAGGGTGATGCGGGTGGTGTAAAGCTGAAGTTCTGCACCGGTGCCCAATGACCACTGCCCGGACAGATAATAGCGATATCCTAAGCCGGCCAGGCCCCCTGCAGCCGGTGATGAGAGCGCCTCGTATTTCAGCTGGGAAAGGCCGGCTCCGGCATAGAGGGAGAGTTCATTTGCCGTACGCTGCCCGGCAATTCGTTGCCCGGCCAGCTGGCTGCTTACCAAAGAGAATATAATGAACAGGTATTTTTTCATGGAATAATCAGCGTTTATTTTTTAATCACAAAGGGGATACTTTTCCGGTTCCTGCCACTCTCATAGTGAAGAATGTAAGTACCGGGCGAGATCTCGGCGGGTAGCCTGATCTCTGCCGGGCTTTCTTTCACCCGTACCTCCAGGACCGGTGCGCCGGTTAAGGTCAGGACCCTCACGCGGGCTTCGCCCGGATCATTCACTTTGACCTTCAGCAGGTGCCCTGCCACCACCGGGTTAGGGAAAACTCCCAGGGTAAAGGTTACATCCGGAAGGAAGCGGAAAGAACAGGAGGAGAGCCACTCGCCGGTGGCGGTCTTCATGCGCACGGTGTATTCCGCCCCCTCGTCCAGAAGATCGCCGGCCTGGTTACCGGCGGAGTAGTATTGCCCCGTACTGACCTTTTCGCCGTTTTTGTACCATTCGTAATCTGTAAACCCGTAGCCGCCGTTCGTCTGCGGATTGTTATTGACCAGGAAGAGGTTATTGAACTTTTGAATTCCGATGTCTTCAAATTTAAACCGTTTCTCCACGGTGATGTGATAGGTCAGGGTATTGGTGCTGTCCTGGGAAGTGATGACCACGGTCTGTTTGTAAATGCCGGGTTTGGGCACATCTATGATGAACGAGCGACCAGGAACCAGATTAGCCCCTACCTCCGTCTTCAGTTGAACCGGGATGCGACTGCTTTCATCCGAACAGTCTATGAGGTAATAGATGTCGGTTTCCGGGGTTTCCGTAACCTTCCCGTTGATAGTGATCCGGTGGATGGTGGCATCGGAGCTGATGATCTTCAGTTGCCGCATTACGGAGTCTGCCGGAAGATAGTTTTCATTGCCCTCCTGGTGGGCGCTTATGCTCACATACCCGGAAGTGTGTAGTTCCACCCAGCCGGCCCCGCTGACCGTGGCGGGGGCCTCTTCCGCCTGGTAAGTGAAAGTATAGCGTACCGGGAGGCCGGAGGAACTGGTGGCGTTCAACTGGAAATCCGTGTCGTTTTCGAGGTGTTTGGTGCCTATTTCCTCGAAGGTGATGCTTTGCGGCGCCTTGTGAATGACTAATCCGGCGGTCAGCTCCAGGTCATAATAGTTCTTCATCTGCACCAGGGCCGTCACCTTATACGTGCCGGCATTGGTCTGATTGTTCCCGGTGTAAGTGATCTGGGCCCCTTCCGGTGCGCCGGTCACCGCCAGGGAATACGGAGAGCCGTTATAGGTAAATTCTTTGTCCGCCAGTGAGACCCCCTGGAACCGCGCCTTGTCAATATACAGGAATACGGTGGCAGAGGCCGAAGAAAAATTCGGGGTTTCGTTAGCCGTTACGGTTACGGAATACGAGCCGGCCTCGGTGTAGCCCTGCTGCGGATAGTAGGCCAGGGAGGTTTCCGAGTGATTCAGCCCGGCCTGTACCCATTTTACGGAGCCGTCATACACATGCGACTGGAAAGATTCTGTGGAAATATAAGCTGCTGCCTTATGGATGATCAGGGTGGCCGTCAGCTCCAGGTCGTTGTAATTTTCTTTCTGGATAAGGGCTTTTACGGAATAAATGCCGGCATTGGTTTGACCGTTTCCGGAATAGGTGATCCGGGAGCCTTCCGGTGCGCCCCAGACATAAATAAACTGCGGTGCGCCATTATAGGTAAATTCGCCGTTAGAAAACCCTACGCCCTGAAAAGAGAGCTTACTGATGATGAGCTTCACCTTTTTAGAGGCGGCCAGGTAGTTTTTCGTGGCCGGCACAGAAACCGTGATCTCGTAATTTCCCGACTGGGCGTATCCCTGCTGCGGGGAATAGCTGAGGAAAGCCTCCGTATGATTCAATGTAGCCACTACTTTCTTTACGGTGCCGTCTGCGGTGTAGGCCTGTTCGGCAGCGGCAGTGATCACGGCGGCGGCCTTGTTAATGGTCAGGGTAGCTGAAAGCAGCACGTCCTGGTAGTTAGGGCGGGAAACGGTAGCGGTTACCGGGTAGACACCCGCATCGGTTTTTCCATTACCTCCATAGGTTACCGTGGCGCCGGCGGGCAGCCCGTTCACGATCAGTGATTTAGGGGTACCGTCATACGTCACGGTCAGGTTATTAAGGATTATGCCGGAAATACTCCCGCTTTCAATCACCAGGTTAACGGTAGCAGAAGCCGCCAGGTAGTTGGTACCTGCTGCAGCAGAAATCGTGACCGTGTAGGTTCCGGCGTCACTGTAGCCCTGCTGTGGAGAATAAGTGAGGGCAGCTTCCGTATGATTCAGGGAAGCCACCACGTTTTTCACCGTACCGTCATAACTGTACTTCTGGGTTTGGGCAGCGGTGATGACCGCGGCGGCTTTGTTTATTTTCAGGGTAGCTGACAGGGTATAATCCTGGTACTGGGGCTGCGATACCGTAGCGGTTACAGAGTAGGTGCCGGCGTTAATTTTTCCATTGCCGGTATAAACTACCGTGGCCCCGGCAGGCAGCCCGTCTACGGCCAGTGATTTCGGGGTGCCGTCATAGGTAAAGGTGGAATCGCGGAAGGTGATGCCGGACAGTGCGGCTTTTTCGATCACCAGGCTAACGGTATCGGCTGTTTTGAGGTAATTTACGGTTTCTGCGGCTGAAATGATCACCGGGTAGATTCCAGCAGCCGTATAGCCCTGCTGGGGGGAATAGGTCAGGGTAGTTTCGGTATGATTCAGGGCGGCCGTTACGTTTTTCACCGTACCGTCATAAACGTGCTTCTGGATCTGGGTGGCGGTGATCCGGGCGGAAGCTTTGTTAATGATGAGGTTAGCGGTAAGCAGGAAGTCCTCGTAATTGGGCCGGGAAACGGTAGCTTTGACGATGTATATGCCCGCCAGGGTTTTTTCATTCCCGCTGTAAATTACGGAGGCATCCGCAGACAGCCCGGCTACTGCCAGTGATTTAGGGGTACCGTCATACGTAAAGACGGAATCGCGGAAAGTGATGCCCGACAGGTTCGCTTTTTCAATTACTAAATCTACCGTGTCTGAAGCGGCCAGGTAATTAGCGGTGGCCGCTGCTGAAATGATAATGGGATAGGTTCCTACGGTAGTGTAGCCCCATTGCGGAGAGTAGGTCAGTGGGGCCTCGGTATGATTTAAAGTAGCCGTTACGTTTTTCACCGCACCGTCATAAACGTGCTTCTGGGTCTGGGCGGCAGTGATCACCGCTGCCGCTTTGCCAATGGTCAGGGTAGCCGTAAGCAGGAAGTCCTCGTAGTTGGGCCGGGAAACGGTGGCTTTGACGCTGTAGATTCCGGCATTGATTTTTCCATTGTCGTCATAAACTACCGTAGCCCCCGCGGGCAGCCCGGTCACTGCCAGTGATTTTGCGGTGCCGTCATAGGTAAAAGCGGAGTCGCGGAGGGCAATCCCGGAAAGTTTAGCTTTTTCAATGACCAGGCTGACAGTATCGGCTGTCCCGAAATAATTCCCGGTTTCCGCAGCTGAAATAATTACCGGGTAGGTGCCGGCGGCCGTATAGCTCTGCTGAGGGAAATAGATCAGGGCGGTCTCCGTATGATTTAACGTGGCCGCAATGTTTTTCACCGCTCCGTCATAAACATGCGTCTGGGTCTGGGCGGCGGTGACCACCGCTGCAGCTTTATGAATGGTCAATGTAGCCGTAAGCAGGGAGTCCCGGTAATTGGGCCGGGAAACGGTGGCTTTGACACTGTAAATCCCGGCATGGGTTTGGGCATTTCCGGTATAGACCACCGTGGCCCCTGCGGGCAGCCCGGTCACTGCCAGTGATTTGGGAGTGCCGTCATAGGTAAAAGCGGAGTCCCGGAGGGCAATTCCGGAAAGCCTGGCTTTTTCAATCACCAGGCTAACGGTATCAGAAGCGGCCAGGTAATTTGCCGTTTCTGAAGCGGAAATAATGATCGGGTAAGTTCCCTCGTCTGTATAGCCCTGCTGAGGAGAATAGTTTACTGGGGTTTCGGTATGGTTCAGGGTAGCCACTACCTTTTTCACGGTACCGTCATAAACGTGCTTCTGGGTGTGGGCGGCGGTGATGACCGCGGTGGCTTTCCTGATCTTCAGGGTGGCTGTCCGTTTAATGGGCAGGCAGTTTCCGCCACGGGCTATGGTAGCGGTAACCACGTAAGTTCCGGCCGGAGTGGCCGCATTACCGGTATGGGTCTGGTTATCCGGACCCGTAATTTCATAGGTGACGGATGCCCCCTGCAGTATATTTTGGGCGGTGATGGAGTGCGGGTGGCCATCGTACACTACGGTACTGTCTTCTAATAGAATGACACTGTAATCTGTGGGCGTGCCCTGGAACTCATACGCGCCCATATCAATGACCTTACCGTTTCCAAAATCATACACACGGGCATTGCCTGCCAGATCTACTTTTGAAATATCCAGGCCGGGGAACAGGGCGTTATCTCCGGAGTTCACGGCAGGAGAGCAGTCCAGCAGCGTGTAATTCCCGTTTGCGGGATCCGTAAATACATTTTCAGGAGTCACGCCGGAAGCATCCAGGTTACCGTTAGTGAGATTCGTATTGCCCTGGATCAGGGAATGCCTGGCCGTATAACTGCCGGTCACCGTACCGAGAACAAGGGTATTGCGGAAGTCAGGGGTGCCGCCTGCAATGTCCAGGGCCGTGGAGGCGGCATGGGCTGCCGTATTACCTGCAAACGTAACGTTAATCAATTCCGGATTCCCCGAAAGGTTACGCAGCCCCCCTCCCTGGAAGTTAGTGCTGTTTCCCACTACGGCCACATTGGTTAAAAATAAGCCTGAATTTTGATTGAAGAGGGCGCCTCCGCCACTGCCGGCGGTGGCCATGGTGGCCTGGTTGCCCCGGAAGATCACCTCGTTAAACCGGGCTGTAGAGCCGTTATTGTATGCTCCTCCGCCGTAAAGGGCGGTATTACCTTCTATCACCGAATTATTTACCTGGATTTGGGAGTCTTTGACCAGGTAGATCCCTCCGCCGGCATTTCCGGCCGCATTATGGCTGATGGCCACCCGGGTAAGGGTCAGGGAAGATTGCTGGCTGAATATTCCTCCGCCTCCTAATTGAGAGTCGGAAGTGGCCCTGTTGTGGCTGATGATGACATCGGTCAGTACCGGGGCGCTATGGTCTGTATTATACATTCCTGCCCCACGTAAAGCCTCATTGCCGGTAATGATCACGTTATTCATCAGTGGTGAGGCGTTTACATTGGCCATGCCGGCTCCGCCTCCGTCCGGGTTCTTATTATTTTTGATCACCAGGTTACGCAGAACAGGCGAGGCATACACATTCAGCATCCCGGCACCAAATGTGTTTCCAGGGGTTTCACCGTTCATGATGGTGAACCCGTCCAGTACGGCGGAATTATCCAGCGGGTCATTTGAGGTGTAAATATTCCGGATCACCCCCAGCTGATTCTGGCCGTTTAACACGGAGCCGCTGATGCTTTCCGTAGGCAGAATACGGGCATCTGCCAGGGTACGGATGCCGTTATCGGGCTGGAAACCGCCGTAGATCTCCACGTTATTTTTCATTTTGAAACTGCCGTTAGAGGGCGCGTCGTAATTCCCGGTGGCCACAAAAACCATTTTTGTTCCGTTCGCCTCGATGGCTTTTTTCAGGTCGCCGGTGGCCGTTTCCCAGGTTTGGCCGTTCCCGGTAAAACCCTCCCGCACATACACTATACCGCCGGGATCCGGAGAAACCGCTCCGTTAAACGGGCTTTCATAAGCGCCCGCGTCAATTACCCCGCCTGAGGTATAATTGTAAACCCGGGCATTTCCGGCCAGGTCCCGGTTGCTGCCGTCTAACCCCGGAAACAGGGCATTGCTGCCTTTATTAATGGCCGGTGATGCAGCCTGCAGGCTGAAATCATTGCCGGCGAAGTTCGTGAATAAGGGATCCACACCCACCAGGTTCTGGTCGGCGTCATTGCCTGTGGAGTGAACCTGCAGAAGGCTGTGACGGATGGTAAGCGGCCCCCAGGCGGCTATATCGGCTGTTTCCCGGGTGGTGCTTTGAGATTTTTCATTCCCCCAGATAATGCAATTGTACAAGGTGGCGCTTGAACCGTCAGCTACCCCAAAACCACCGCCGGCAGAAATGGAATTTCCCAAAACCCGGTTTTTGGTAATGGTGACGTTGATCAGCAGCGCATGGGAGTCCCCTGTGGTCCACATGCCACCGCCAAAGGTTTGGAAAGTGGAGGGCTGATACGTTTCATTATTGGTGATCAGGCAATTGATAAATTGGGGAGAGGAGCCGGTGGTATTGTAAACGCCACCCCCATAGCCATAATTTCCAGCCCGGTTGGAAGCTATAATGGTCTGGGTAATGGCCGGGCTGCTATGGGTGTTAGCTATACCACCGCCCCTCTCGGCCGAATTATTCCGGATGGCCAGGTTACGCAATACAGGCGAGGCATATGTATTGTTAATGCCACCCCCGTGCCCGCCCTGGTAAGATCCGTTAATGATGCTGAAACCGTCTAAAACGGCGGAATTATCCAGGGCATGGGCCTCGTCAAAGTCATTCCAGATGACTGATCGGGCACCTTCCCCGTCCAGTACAGAGCCGCCTGACGCGCCGGTGTTGGGCAAAATACGGTTATGGGAAAGATCCCTGATCCCCCTGTCCGGGTCAAAACCCCCGTAAATCTCCACCCCGTTTTTCATTATAAAACTATGGGCACCCACTTTATAGGTTCCGCCGGCTACAAAAACCTTCTTTACGCCCCTGGCGTGGATGGCATTGTGCAGGTCAGAGGTGGGATGCTCCCAACTGGAGCCGTTATAGGTACCGTTAATGGTCACATAAATGATGCCGTTTGCATCCGGGGTAAGAATAATGACACCCTTATAAGGACTCTCATAGGCGCCCATATCGATCACCCCGCTGGAGGCATAGTTATGCACCCGGGGGCTACCGGCCAGGTCTTTGGTATTGGCGTCCAGGTTCGGATAAAGAGTATTACTGCCGCCATCTACGGCCGGAGAGCCGTCTTTCAGCGAATAATCCCCGCTGCCCGCGTTAGTGAAAATATCGGTGAGAGTATAATCAGCGGCATTGATATTGCCGTTACTCAGATCTGTATTGCCTTTCAGCAGGGAGTTTTTTGCGGTATAAGCCGCTGCGGCACCCCGCCGTAAGCCGCCGGGTACAATAGCGTTATTAAACAGGATGGTGCCGCCCAGGAGGTTGACATCCAGGGGGGTATTATTGACAAAAGTGGCATTGGTAAAGGTAGAAGTGCCATACGCATGAAATATACCGCCGCCGGCAGTAGTGGCCCCATTGGCTGTATTCTTCGCCACGATCACATTAAGGTATACGGGGTTACAGTCCATGTCATTGTAGATACCTCCGCCCTGGTAGGAGGCTTCATTATCAATGATGGAAACACGGGTCAATACCGGGCTTGATGCGATGTCATTGTAGATACCACCGCCGTTAAGTGACGAATTGTTCTTGGTAATGGTTACATCGCTGATCCCGGGAGAGGACCTGTAATTGTATATTCCGGCGCCCTGGCCCGGATAGTAGCAATTATTATTTTTGATGACCAGGTTACGAAGGGTGGGCGAAGCGTTAACATTCCGGATACCGGCCCCATGGCTGGAGTATCTCCCTTTCATAATGGTGAAACCGTCTAAGACGGCGGTATAATCCATGTCGGCACGCCCGCGTTCCGGCATATCATTCCAGATAACCGGCCGCGTATTCTCGCCATCCAGTATGGAGCCGTCCCCCATGCCTTTGTTAGGAAGGATCCTGTTGTGAGACAAATCGGTAATGCCACTTCCCGGCTTAAAACCACCGTAAATCTCTACCCCGTTTTTCATCACAAAGCTGGTGCTGCCTACTTTGTAAGTACCGGTAGCCACAAAGACTTTTTTCGCCCCGGTGGCATTAATGGCATTGTGGAGATTGGAAGTGGGGCTGCTCCAGCTGCTGCCGTTTCCGGTTCCGTCAGGCGTAACATACACGATGCCCGCGGCATCAGGTGTCTGGGCGCCGGCAAAAAAACCGGAGAGAATTAAAATGACTTTGAAAAAGAGGTAAGGGTGCTTCATCTATGCACGTATAGTTAAGTGGATCAAAACTATAACACGATAGGATGAAGACCGGTTAAGCGGATGTCACAAAAACGTCACAACCCACAACAGCCGAGGCTAAAAACCTGGAAATTAAATAGTTTTAACCAGGTCGTTCACCGTCATGGATTCGGGAAGGTCTAATTTTTTTCGGATCCGGTACCAGTTGGTCCGGATGCTTTGGGGCGAAACCCCCAGGGCGGTAGCCATTTCTTTGGTAGAAAAATTGAGCTTTGCCAGGGAAATAAACCGGATCTCAGCAGGAGAGAAGTTAGGGTATTTTTCCCGGAGCCGGTGCAGGAAGCCCCCGTGCACCTGCTCAAAAAGCGACCTGAACTGCAGCCAGTCGTCTTCGGTAAGAATAGTGGATTGCTGCAATTGCAGGCGAAGGTCACTATGCTTATCCAGCTGCTGCTCCAGCTCTTCTATCAGCCTGTTCTTCTCCTGTATGCTTCCCGTAAACCGTTTTAAATTGGCGCGGGCAGCCTCCAGCTCATGCGAGGCCTTCTGCAGCCGGAGGTCTTTGGCCAGCTGTCTTTTCTTCTGGATGAAATAGGTGAGCGCCAGGCCAATGCCCAGCAGCAGCACCAGTAACAGCAGTAAATTTCTTTCTGCGGCTTTCCTCTCCCGTTCCAGGGCGATGGCCGCCTGCTGTAGTTTCTCTTTCTGAAGATCTACTTTTTGTTGGGCCCTCAGTACTTTTAAAGCGCTGAACTTTTCATTGTAACGGTTTAAGGCTACTACTGACGAGTCTACATAACGCCGTGACAGCTCCCGGTTCCCGGTAGCGGCGTACCATTTGCTCATGACCGGGTACAGCAGCCGCAGGCGATCCGGCTGTTCCGCTTTTTCAATATAGTGCTGCGCATGGGCGATATACGTTTTCGCCTTCTCCATTTCGCCTTTCTCCCGGTAAATATCGGCCAGGGTGATGGCGGCTCCCGCTGCGCAGCCATGGTCGTTCTCCATCACCGCCCCGTTAAAATCAGTTTCCAGTAAAGGGATAGCCCTGTCATACTGCTTCTGCAGGTAGCGGTTGGTACCTATATTTCCCGTACTGATCCTTTTCCACACCTGGGCTTCCGGGAAAGGGGTGAGGAGCACCTGGTTAAAGTAATAATCCGAACTGTCTAACTTATTCTCCTGCTGGTAGCATAAACCCAGGGTATTCCGGGCGGTATTGATCACCATGGTGTTAAAGGTATTCTCCGGCAGGGCGATGGCCTTTTTGAAATAGGTTATGGCCTGGGGATAATCCTGGAAATAATAATAGGCTTCGCCGATCTGCATCAGGTCCCGGGCAGTTTCCGGGTAATCTCCGGGTTTTGCTGTGGCCAGCTCCTTGTCCAGTAATAAATACTGCTCAAAAGCCCGCTCATAATTTTTTTCAAATTTCCAGTAAAATTCTGCCAAAGCCCGTAAGGAACGGGCCCGGAGGAAGTCCACGTTCTCTTTCGTGGCCCGGTCCAGCTGTTCCGTCAGCTGCTTCAGCGACAGCTCTTTAGGCTGGGGCTGGTAGAACGCATTCCAGAAAACCAGGAAAAAATCCACGTTCAGCTCCAGAGCCCTGTCACGATGGCTCCGGGCAAATTTCCTGATTTCTTCGGCCTTCCGGGCACGCAGGGTGGAATCGCTGATCCGGATCAGGTCATTATACATGGCATGAATACCCAGCACTTTTTTTCCATAAGGTTTATGGAGGAGGTAATCGTACTGCGCCCGGGCAGGGAAAGAAAAGAGAAGGAGGAGTATGACGGGGATAGAAAACTGCCGGGTACTAGGCCAGCCCCGGCGGATCCGCCCCGGGAAACAGGAGGTCAGGAGGCTGACCGGCAGAAATTTCAGGTAAGTAAACAGGGTCATCCGGCAAAAAAACGAAATCAAAGATAAGGCCGGAATGCATATGGTTTTAGCAGGAAATAAAACTAATTCGGAAAAACGGGGTCAGGGCGGGTCTCCCTAAACTTACAGGCGGGCAAAACCCAGCAGGGATTCCCATTGTCCCCGGTCGGCCTGTCTTACGGCATCGATATACCTTTTGCGGGCTTCGTCTGCGGCGGGAAGGGAGGCTCCCCAGGTGAAGACCGGTAAGCCGAAAAGCTTCTCGGCCAGGATATCAGCGGTTAACCGGCTGTGCCGGCCGTTACCGTTAGGAAAACAGTGAATGGAAACGATCCGGTGCTTAAACCGGATCGCAATTTCGTCAGGCGGATAAGTGCCGTTTTCCAGCCAGTACCGGGTGTCATCCAGCAGTATTTTTAAAGCTAGCGGGATTTCATACGCCGGTACTCCCAGGTTTTTTTTCGTAGTTCTGAACCGGCCCGCCCATTTCCAGACCCCGCCAAACATGCGTTTATGCAGGTCACAGATAAAATCCGGGCTGAGGATCCGGGCCGCCTTCAGCCTCCGGCCGTACAGCCAGGCTATGGCCTCTTCTATGTTTTTCTGCTCCCACTCGTCCAGCTCTCGTTTGGTAGAGACAGAGGCTATCTTCAGCCCTTCCAGCTCTTCTTCCTCCAGGGGTGTTTCGCCGTAACTATACTTCAGGGTTAATCCCATAACGCTTTAGGCAGCTTTTGAAGGATATCCGCTTTTCTTTCTTCAAAGGCCTCCATCAGGCGGTCAGCCGGGTTTTCCTGGCCTTCCAGCTTCATGCTCTGGGAAGTGCGGGTCACGATCTTCCGGGCCAGCTCTTCGGCTTTGCGCTCTATCAGGGCCTCCAGCGTGCCGTCTTTCGGGACCAGCGCGTATACCAGCTTCATATCCATGGCCTCTGCCGTTTCGGATAAAGAGCGTAAGGTAATGCTATGGCTCTTTTCCCGGATTTCCAGGGCCATCACACTCTGCCGGCTGATTCCCAGCTTATTTCCCAGCTGCTCCAGGGACATCCCCAAAGCCGTACGAATAGCCTTTATCCAGCCCCCTACAGGCGGTAAAGTTTCATTCAGGCGTTCAAACCCGGCTATTTTCCGGGACAGCTGTTTTCGCTGCAGTACCGTCATATTCATCTTTTGTCATCTTATACAATAACAAAATTATAAAATTGTAATCGTAAATACTAACATATATCATTTTTTGTAAATATATAAACTTACAAAAATAGTATTTATGTCATATTATAGATTTACAAAAATAAAAACTCACCCCTTTTTTACTTTTAGGCAAGAACGCAGCCGACGTGAAAGAAACCACCCCTGATTTGCGCATTAACAAGAAAATAGTGAAATTTACGTTTTTTAAAGGCTTAAATTATTCATCATGCGATTACTGGCTTTGTTCTTTTTCCTTTCGGTAGCGGCGGTGGCACAGACCCCCGGCAGCGCTACGGCAGGAGAGGGCACGTTCACGGAAGGCATGATGCGCTTTGTGCTGGAAGATTTCGCGGGGGCGCTGAAGCAGTTTGATACCTTTGTGAAAGTAAATGAAAAGTCGGGCGCCGGGTTTTATATGAAGTCACGGGCAGAAAGCGCCCTGGCACAGAACACGAAAGCCGAATTAAGCGCCGCCCGGGCCGTAGAGTTGGACAAGAGCAGTGTGTATTACCTGGAGAATTATGCCGGTATCCTGCAGAAAAACCTGAAAAACAAAGAGGCACAGAACGCCTGGCGGGAGATGATTCGCCTGAAGCCTGAAGATGCGGAGGCCTATTACCGGCTGCTGGAGCTGCAGGCCGATGCCGGCGAATCCAAAGAAGCGCTGAATACCCTGGAACTGGCCGAAAGGCAGTTCGGCGCTTCCGAAAAGATTACCAAAGCACGCCAGCTCATCCTGCTGAAAGAAAACAAAGTAGACGCGGCCATTAAAGAAGGCAGCAAAATGACGGCTTCCAACCCGGAATTTGTGCTTAACCAGGCCGCCATACTCCTTAATAACGGTCAGAAAAAAGAAGCGGTGAAGCTCCTGGAGGAGGCTATTAGGGCCCACCCTGACCTGGCCGATGCCTACGGGCTGCTCAGTGAGCTGTATTCCGGGGAGAAGAATAAAGCGGCCTCCGGCCAATTAATGGAAAAGGTGCTGTCACAGGCGGCTTTCCCCTATTCCCTGAAAGTAAATGTGCTGGGAAATCACCTGCGGGCTTTTGGAGACGATGCCGCCGGCCTGGAGCAGCTGCTGGAAAAATCACTGGCGCTCACGGCCGCCTACCCGGATCAGGCCCGGGCCCATCTTTACTCGGGTGACATCAGCTTCCGGCTGGGTAAGCCCCTGCAGGCGCGGGAGCACTACAGCCGGGCACTGACCCTGGATAAGAACCAGTTTGAAGTGTGGCTGGCCCTGCTCCAGATTAATTACCGGCTGGCTGATTTTCCCCGCCTGGAAAAAGACGCCGATAATGCCACGATGTATTTTCCTAACCAACCGGCCATCTGGCTGTATCTGGGACTGGCCCAATGGCAGAACCGCCACCCGGATGATGTGGAGCTGTCTTTTGAAGAGGCCCTGCGGCTGGGCGGCAGCGATACAGTTCTGAAAGCCGGGGCGCAGGCCGGCCTGGCCGTAGTGAAAAATATGGGCCCGGCCCTGGAAACCCTGGCTAAAGCCCATCCCGATAATCCCTACGTGCAAAGCCTGTACCTGAAACACCTCCTGGATTCCCGGCCGGAAACGGCTTTACCGGTGGCGGCCGGACTCAGCGGGAAATACCCGGAAAATAATTACTACAAAATACTTTTTGCCCGGGCGCTGCTGGCCGCTAAGAAAGGGGAAGATGCCCTGAAAACCCTCGGTTTCATTAACCCTGAGGAGGCGCTGCTGAGTGCCGCTTACTTTGATGCGAAAGGCGATGCCCTCTCTGCTTTGGGAAGAACGGCAGAGGCACAGGAAGAATGGAAGAAGGCCCTGCAACTGGACAAAACAAACAAGATCATTCAGGAAAAAATAAAACAGATCTGATGCGAATACACCACATGCTGACCCTGCTGCTCCTTCTGCTGATGGCTTCCTGCCGGTCAGGGAAGTTGCAAAAGAAAGGAGTGGACCTCGGGAAAGCCACTACCGACTCTACCGCTACCCCCGGCGCCCTTGTCATTGCCGAGCCGCAGTTTACCGAGCTTCGCCTCAGGTCAGAGGCCGATATCAGTTCAGCCACCCTGACCCAGAAGGTACCGCTGACCATCCATATCCGGAAAGATTCCATCATCTGGGCATCGGTTTCCATAGGCCTGGAACTGGCCCGTGCAAAAATCACGAAGGATTCGCTGATTTTTTTAGACAGATTTAACCGAAAAGCCTATATTGGTACCTGGGAAGAACTCAGCCGTACATCGGGCTTTGATCTGAATTATAACCTCCTGCAGGCGGTGCTTACGGGAGGAATGCTGTTTCCGGCAGAGGCTAAAGATGAGGTAGAACCCGGCAGCGGGATATCCCTGATCCGCCAGGTGCGGAACGGGATCACCTTTGAGAGCCGGATCGATAATTCAGTACACAAGGTTTTTGAGGTACGCGGAAACGACGCGCTCAGGGGATCCGCCCTGGAGCTGGGCTTTAAACGGTTTATTACCCAGAATGAGCAGCTCATCCCTTCGGTCATTTCCATGCTGCTGACAGGCAGGAGCAATGCCCGGCTGGAGATCACCCATTCACGGATCGAGTTTATGGAAGGAGGATTGAGCTTTTCTTTCGGCATACCGGGAAGCTATAAAACAGAGCCGCTCCCCGGAATTTAGAAACTATGAGATTAACATTTATATTACTTTTAATAGCGGTTTCGTCTGTTTTCGGGCAGACACAGAAGAGCCGTGCGGCTTTGGAAGCGGAAAAAAAGGAAAACCTGGAGCGGATAGAGCAGGTGAAAAAAATCCTGGGCCAGACGCAGAAAGAAAAGCGGTCGTCGCTCAGCCAGGCCCAGGCCCTCCAGCGCCAGATTGAAAACCAGGAAAAGAAAATCTCCCTTGCCCAGCAGGATTTTGACCTGATCCAGCGGGAAATGGCTGAAAACCTGGCCACCCAGGATACTCTCCGGGTAGAGCTGGCCACCCTGCAGAAAGAATATACGGAGATCATTGTGCGGGAAGGGAAAAACAGCAGAAAACTCACTAAACTGGGTTTTCTTTTCTCGTCCACGTCCGTGACCGAGCTCTTTATGCGTTACAAATACCTGAAGCAATACGCGGAGAACCGGAAAGGGAAATTCGAAAAAATGAAAAACCTGACCGAGGCCCTGAAGAAGCGGCAGGCGGAACTGGCCCAGGGAAAGGTCAGGCAGGCTAACGTGATCAAACAGGTATCCGAAGATAAAAAGGGGCTGGATGATATGAAAGGCAAGCAGGATCAGATCGTGAAAGAGCTGACCTCCAAGGAAGGGCAACTGAAGACCGAACTTAAAAAACAGCAGGATGCCTTACGCCAGTTGAACTCCGTGATCTCTGTGGCCATTGCCCGGGAGCGGGCCGCCCGGAAAGCCGAAGAAGAAGCCAAGGCGCGGGAAGCCGCCCGGAAAAAGGCGGAAGAAAGGGCCCGGCTGGAGGCCGAACGTAAGGAAGCGGCGCGCCTGAAAGCCGAAGCGGAGAAGTCATCCGGGAAAACCGTTACGGAAGCCCCGGCACCAAAACCCGAACCGGCTCCCCGGAAGGAAGAAGTACGCGAACCGGCCGCACCCACCCGTACGGAAGTAGCCACGGTAGCCACCGGGAAATTCAGTGCGGCCAGAAATAAGCTCTCCTGGCCGGCAAACGGCTTTATATCCAGTAAGTTCGGGGTGCGGGATCACGCTGTACTGAAGGGCATTAAGGTAGATAATCACGGGGTAGACATCCGTACGGCACCGGGGGCTGAAGTACGTTCCGTGTTTGAAGGCGTGGTACTGGATATTTCGGCAATCCCCGGGCTGAATTATGTGGTGGCCGTGCAGCATGGCGACTACTACACGGTATATGCTAACCTGGCCACCGTGGCGGTGCGGGTGAATCAGAAAGTAACCGGCCGGGAGATCATCGGTACCGTAGCGGAAAAAGACGGCGTTCCGGAGATCAACTTCCAGGTCTGGCATAATTTTACCAAACTTAATCCCGAGCTTTGGCTGGGGTCTAAATAACCATCCTTATGCAATCGGAAATTAAAAGAATAACCACCCATATCCTCCGGGAATTTAAGCAGAAAGGGGAGAAGATCGCCTGCCTCACGTCTTATGATTTCTCCATGGCCAAGCTGGTAGACAGTGCGGGCATAGAGGTGATCCTGGTGGGTGATTCCGCCTCTAACGTCATGGCGGGCCACGAAACCACGCTTCCCATCACCGTAGATCAGATGATCTATCACGCCCAGGGTGTGGTGCGGGGTGTAAAGCGGGCCCTGGTGGTGGTAGACCTGCCCTTCGGAAGCTACCAGGGAAATTCCACGGAAGCCCTCCGCACCGCCGTCCGGATCATGAAGGAATCAGAAGCACATGCGGTAAAAATGGAAGGTGGCGTGGAGATCGAAGACTGTATCCGCCGGGTGCTGAGCGCGGGCATCCCCGTGATGGGCCACCTGGGACTGACCCCGCAGTCCATCTATAAATTCGGGACCTATACCGTCAGGGCCAAAGAAGAGCAGGAAGCCGCACTGCTGCGGTCTAACGCCCGGCTCCTGGAAGACCTGGGGTGCTTCGGCGTGGTGCTGGAAAAAATCCCGGCCCGGCTGGCCCGGGAGGTCAGTGCATCGCTGACCATTCCTACCATCGGCATCGGCGCAGGTAACGGCTGTGACGGCCAGATCCTGGTGATTCACGATATGCTGGGCATCAATAAAGACTTTTCACCCCGTTTCCTCCGGCGGTACGCTGACCTGGCAGAGGTCATGAACACGGCTTTTATGAACTATATCAGTGATGTGAAAGCCGGTGATTTCCCCAATGAAAAAGAGTCGTACTAGATGATACTCAGGACCTACCCGGCGTTACGATACCTTGTTTTCCTGATAACGGGTATCCTGCTTTCGGGTAACCTGAACTTCCCTCTGACCCTGGCCGGTGCCGGGATGTGTCTGCTGTGCGGGATCCTTTCCCTGAAAATAAGCGCACTGAGGCATGTTTTGCCCCTGGCTTTTTTCTTCCTGGGCGGCGCCCTTCCCCGCCTTTACCAGGAGCCGGTACCGCCGCTGCAGGAAGCAGACGGCGCAATGGTGGAGGTGGCGGCCTATACTGAAACCAAAACCGCTTCTTACAAGACCACCGGCCGCGTGCTGGGCATTTTCCAAAACGGGAAATGGGCGCCTGCTTCCGGGAAAACCCTCCTGTATTTTGATCAGAAAGCCGGCGTAATCCCGGAATATGGCGAGATTTATGTCTTAAACGGCCCCTTACAGGAGATAGAAGGCCCGAAAAGCCCTTATGAATTTGACTACCGGCAGTACCTGGCCCGTAATCACATCTTTCACCGGCAGTTTCTTCGCGCGGGCGACTTCCGAAAGGTGGGGATGTCTGCACATAAGTCGCTGTTTTACTATGCCCATCAGGCCAATGTATACACCCACCGGGTTTTCAGGGAGGTGCTGGATAACGGCAGCCAGCTGGGCGTGGCTGAGGCCATGATCGGCGGGATGCGCGCTGAGCTGGACCCGGAGACCCAGCAGTGGTATACCGATACCGGCACCGTGCACGCCCTGGCGGTTTCCGGTATGCACATTGCCATTCTTTTCTGGGTGCTCAATGCGGTGTTCGGTTCTTTCCTGAACCGGCGGAAGCTGCCTTTCATAGCCTGTGTTCTTTTCTTCCTGTGGGCGTACGCGGTTTTTACCGGCTTAAGCCCCAGCGTGTGCCGCTCCACGCTCATGTTCACTATTTTCCAGGTAGGGATCTTCCTGAAGCGAACCGGTAACCCGGTAAACACCCTGCTTTTTTCCGCGCTCGTCCTGCTGATGATGGTACCGGAATGGATCTATGATGTGGGTTTTCAACTGTCTTATCTGGCGGTTCTGGGCATATTGGTATTTTACCCCTGGCTGCTCCGGCAGCTGCATTTCCGGCAGTGGGCGCCGCAGAAACTGTGGGAGGCTACGGCCGTATCCCTGGCCGCCCAGGTGTACACCCTGCCGTTAACCCTGTATTATTTTCACCAGTTCCCGAACTACATGCTGCTGGCTAACCCGGTGGTGGGGCTGATCTCTATGCCTCTGCTTCCTGTGGGTTTGCTGCTGCTTTTTGTCTTTAAAGTGCCGGTGATAGGCGCCCTCACCGGGTGGATTTTTAAGGGGCTGATCGTGATCATGAATGCCTGCGTATGGTATGTGCACAGCCTGCCTGCCGCGGTCACCTACGGGCTGGCCCTTTCCGTCACGGGGGTGATCCTGCTGTATGGGGTGACGGGCTTTTTCCAGGCCTGGCTGAAATTCAGGCGGGTGGTGTACCTGAAGGGGATGGCGGTACTGGTGGTGATCCTCATGCTTTGGGGAGCCGGGAAAAGGGTTTTGCAGGTCCGGCAGGCAGAGCTTACTTTTCATCATATTCCTAAAGGCTATGGCCTTAGCCTGGTGAACGGGCGGTCAGCGGTATTCTTTTCATCGGATTCCCTCAGCCGTGACCCGCAGATAGAAAAATATCACCTCCGGAATTATTACGATGCCCTGGGCATTTCAAACAGAACCGCGGAAACCGTAGCGGATGCAGAAAATGAGCTGCTGCACACGGAGCTGGGGGATATCTTCTGGGTAAAAGCCGCCCGTACCCGTTCCCTGCCCCGAGCCGGTTACACTCTGGTCTCTCATAACGCACTGGACCCGGCTATAGAAGTGCAGGGCACTCAGCTTATCCTGGATGCTACTAATGCCCGGAGTTATATTGAAAGGATCAGGGCAAGACACAGCGGGGTCATTGTTCTGAACGAGGTGGGATCAAAAACGTACCGGTTAAAATGAAAAAACTGTTCAATACTATATTCTGGGTGATCGTATTGCTGGGTATTGCCGCTGTACTGCTTAAGATCATCATGGGTAGCCTCAGTAAAAGTGAGGAGTCCGAAAAGCAGATCGGCAGCCTCCTGGTGAGTGTCCGGTATAACCAGGCCGAAGCCGGTAAGGACAAGATTTTCGGCTACCGGGTACCGTATGATATTGTCTGGCGTACCGGTTCAGGAGATGCCACAGAGATCCGTTTTTCGGAAAGCTGCTTATTGGGTGGGAAAAAAGTCAAAGCCGGTACCTACAGCCTCTGGTCAGTACCCTCGGAAAAAGACTGGGTGATCATCCTGAACTCAGAAACCGGCCAGTACGGCACCCGTTATGACCCCTCCCGCGATTACCTTCATGTGAGCGTCCCCTCCGAGAAAGTACCGGAGCGCCAGGAGAACCTCAGTATTGCCATCACCGAAGGCCGGGAAGGCCAGCCCGTTTTGCAGATCCGCTGGGAAAATACCCGGGTGGAAGCGGAGATCCGGGAGCTTTAAAAAATCAGCCATATCCCCTGCTCAACCCTCCTTGGGACCTTGGATTTTGACCTCTCACAAATTATAGGTTAAATGATCTATGGAGGTTTCAGAAAAATGTCGGTAATTTGGAAAAACTATTCGTAAAACCTTATGAAAAAAACAGACCATTCAAGGCGGGAATTTCTCCGGAAAGGAAGCCTGGCCGCTGCGGGCTTTTACATTGTGCCGCGGCACGTGCTGGGCGGGCCGGGATTTACAGCACCCAGTGACCAGCTCGTGCTGGCAGCCATCGGCGCCGGCGGAAAGGGCCGGAGTGATATTAAGAATGCCTCCGTAAACGGCAGGGAAAGGGTAGCCGCCCTGTGTGACGTGGACTTCTCCGGCAGTGCGTCAGCCAGTGTGAAAGACTTCCCTAATGCCAAACTGTATGCAGACTACCGCATCATGTTGGAAGAAATGAAGGAGATAGACGCCGTTACTATCTCCACGCCCGATCACGTGCATGGCCCGGCGGCGTCATTCGCCATGCAGCGGGGTAAGCACGTGTATGTGCAGAAACCCATGACCCACAATATCAGCGAGGCCAGGATGCTGACCCGCATGGCCCGTCAATATAAAGTAGTGACCCAGATGGGAAACCAGGGCGGCTCTAACCCCCTCTTAAAAAATGTTCAGGCCTGGGTAGACTCCGGGAAGATCGGGAAAGTAACCAAAGTGCAGATCTGGACTAACCGCCCCGTGTGGCCCCAGGGAAATCCCATGCCCCTGCCTGATGCCAGCCAGAAGCCTAAAGACCTGAACTGGGACCTGTGGCTGGGGCCGGCTGAAGAAAAACCGTACATTCCTAACATGCACCCCTTTAACTGGCGGGGTTGGTGGGATTATGGTACCGGCGCCCTGGGAGACGTGGGCTGCCACCTGATCGATATCCCCTTCCGTACCCTCGGACTGATGTATCCTACGGATGCGGAATGCAGTGTGGGTTCTGTGTTCTCCAAAATGTGGAACGCCGACTATAACCCGGAAGGCGCCCCGCCGTCGTCCATCATCACCCTGCATTTCAATGCCACGAAGAAAAATGCATCCAAAATAGAAATGACCTGGATGGACGGCGGACTGCGGCCACCTCATCCCGGGATCATCCCGGCAGACCACGATATCGGTGGCCCCGGAAGCGCTAACGGGGTGCTGATGATCGGTGAAAAAGGAATTATTTCTACCAATATTAACGACAGCTCGCCATTCACTCCGAAGCTGTACCTGAATAACGGCACCACCGAATTTCCCCAGGAACCCACCGGTGAAAGAGAGCCTGAATACGGTCATCAAAGGCTGTGGGTAGACGCCTGTAAAGCCGGCTTTAACAGCAAAGAACACAAAGGCCTGACCTCGTCATTTGACTACGCCGGCCCCATGACGGAAACCGTGCTTATGGGTAACCTGGCCATCCGGAGCTATATGTTGCGGAAGCAGAATGAAAAAGGCGCCTGGGACTTCTTTGCCCGCAGAAAACTGCTGTGGGATGGTGAAAACATGCGCATCACTAACATGGAAGAAGCTAACCAGTTTGTAACCCGGAAATACCGGAAAGGCTGGGAGATGTAGAATCAGGGGCGTCCGGGTTCGTAGTGATCCGCGTATCCCGGCTTCGTTCGGTTTGACACACACCCGTGGTCAGGCCGGATGAGGCCGGGATTGCTATTTACCGGTATAATCCTCCAGCCGTAACTCCTCCCCGTCAAACACCGCATACGAAAAAAACCGGATCCAGTCGCCGAGATTAACATACCGGCTGTTCTCCGACAGCCGGATATCCAGCTTCTGGTGGCGGTGCCCGAAAACGTAATAATCGCGGTGCTCTTTCTGTTCTTCCTCCATGCAGTACAGGTATAGCAGCTCTTTTTCTTTGGAAATAAAGCTGTCATAATCTTCCTCCTTATCGTGCTTTTTCCAGGAGTGGCCGGCCCAGGTATAACCCAGCCACAGGCTGAGGTCAGGGTGGAGCAGGTTCCGGAAAAGCCAGCGGCACAGCCGGCTTTCAAAAATCACTTTCAGGAATTTGTAGGTGCGGTCACCCGGGCCCAGGCCGTCACCGTGGCCCACATAGAGGCGTTTCCCGTTCACAAGGTATTCACGGGGGGCGCGGTAGATCTCCGCGCCAAACTCCTGCGTGAAATAATCCCGCATCCACATGTCGTGATTGCCCTGGAAAATGATCAGGCGGATGCCGGCATCTGTCAGTTCGGCCAGCTTGCCGAAGAGGCGGGAATAGCCTTTGGGGATCACGTGCTTATGTTCAAACCAGAAATCAAAGAGGTCGCCCACCAGGAAGATCACCTGCACGTCAGCTTTGATCATATCCAGCCAGTGGCAGATCATTTTTTCCCGCTGCCTGCTCTTTTCCGGATCAGGAGCTCCCAAATGAAAATCAGAGGCAAAGTAAATTTTCCGGCCCGGCCTGAGGTTAATTTGTTCCAAAAGGCATTTTTTGCCCAAAATTAATTATAATCCTACTTTTTTAAAATCTATATTTGGTCTATATTTGAGGAAAATAAACTTTTTAGATATGCCTACTCCAAACAGGGTGCTTATAGCTGAAGACAGTTCCGTCATCCAGAACCTGGTAAAGAAGATCCTGGAATTTCAGAATTTTGAAATAACGGCCGTGAAAAATGGGGAACAGGTATTGCAAATGCTGCAAAAGGAGCATTTTGATATCATACTTCTGGACATCAATATGCCCGTAATGGATGGTATGGAAAGTGTGAAGGCCATCCGCGCCCTTGCCGATAAAGACAAAGCGAAGGTACCGGTGGTGGCTATTACAGGCAATGCCCGGAACTACTCCGAAGAAGAATTTAAAGAAGCCGGCTTTAATGAGGTACTGATGAAGCCGCTTAATTTTGATAAGCTGGTAATGGTGGTAAAAGACCTTACCGATAAGTGAAAAAGCAGTGGTCAGTATGACGTTTTTAGGGACAGGCACTTCTTCGGGGGTGCCTGTTCTGACTTGTACGTGCGAGGTTTGCCGTTCGGTAGATTACCGCGACAAACGCCTGAGATCGTCGGTACTGATCCGTTCGGAAAATACCTGCGTGGTGATTGATACCGGTCCGGATTTCCGCCAGCAGATGCTGCGCATGGGCCGGGTCCGGATTGATGCCGTACTTTATACCCATGAGCATAAGGATCACACCGCCGGGCTTGACGACATCCGTCCTTATAATTATCTCCGGGGCAAAAAGGAGTACATTCCCCTCTACGCCCGGCCGCATGTACTGGACCAGCTCCGGCGGGAATTTGGTTATATTTTTGCGGAAAATCCCTATCCCGGCGTGCCGCTGATAACTACGCACGCCATTGACAATGAGCCTTTCCCTATAGGCGATCTCACCATCCGGCCCATAGAGGTCAGGCACCACCAGCTGCCGGTGCTGGGCTTCCGGGTAGGGGATATCACCTACATCACTGACGCCAATTTTATTTCCGAACAGGAAAAAGAAAAAATAAAAGGCTCGCGGGTGCTGGTCCTGAATGCCCTTCAGCGCACCCCTCACATTTCCCATTTTACCCTGGCCGAAGCCGTAGCCCTGGCGCAGGAACTGCAGGCAGAAACCACCTACTTCACCCACATCAGCCACAAGCTGGGCCTCCATTATGAGGTGGAAAAAGAGCTCCCCGCTAACATCCGCCTGGCCTATGACGGCCTGACTGTAAAGGGATAAAATCCGTTGGGTTCTTTGTGCAAAATACTTTGTACCCTTAGTAAAAAAAGCTTATCGAAGAGCCACTCTGTTAAAGGATATCTAAAACCCGGTTTTCCTTACCATTCACTGAAAACGTCTCTTCTTTCTTCTTCCCCATCAGGGCTTTCCCCAAAGGAGAATCCAGCGAAATGCACATCACTGCCTGCCCGGGAACCGGAACCTTCCCCAGTGCGGCGGATAACAAAAACCACCCGTTGCCCGTTTGGACCAGGCTTCCGGCTGCACACTCCTCCCGCCATAAGGTAAAGTCAGTTCCTTCAAACCGGCTGAGCTCCTGCTTCAGGTTTTCATGCTGCGTGCGGAGCATAAACACCTCATTTTGGGCCATGGCCCGGCCGGTTTCGTACTTATCGCCCATGCTGCTTTTTGATTCCTGGTTAGCCGACTGCTGAACGGTGAGGATATGCTGCTCCAGCTCTTCCAGTCTTTGCCGGAAAAGGCTGCGTGCCCGGGTAACCACCTCCTGTTTATCCACGGTGGACCGGCGTTATCTGGGATGTAGTACTATAAACCGGTGCCGACATTAGTGCTGGGTTTTATCCGGTGCCGGTGCGGAAGCATGGTAACCCAGCTCCATCACCATGTAGGCGTATTTATCCAGCAGTTCTATCACCCTCTTCCGGGTTTTGGATTTTACGATCAGCCCCACATGATACTCGTCATCCATGGTCCATACGATCTCCGGATCATTAAAAGGGCTCATGTCCGGGTGCTTGTGCCCGGAAAGAGAGATCAGGATACCCGAGTAATCCTTGCTGACCTTAGGTAATTTATATTTGGTGTTATTACCTACCGCCGTTTCTATCCGGGCCCATTCTTTCCAGAGGTTCACGCCGGAAGAGGCTTCCACCATATCAGCCAGGTGTGCACCGCCTACCCGGGATGCGGTTTCCAGGAAGTAATAATTGCCGTCGCTGTGACACTTGATGATCTCGGTATGCACGGCCGAGAACCGCAGCCCGAACGCCTCTATTACCTGGTGATTGATCAGGGAAAGGGCCTCCTGGTCCAGGGAGCCGTGCTCCACGGTTACCGACCGGAAAATCCCGCCGCCGTGCGCCACCTCAAAAGGCGTACTCAGGTACTGGCTGCACCGTTCAAAGATCACTTTGCTTTCATACACCAGGGAATCCACATGATAGACGTCGCCGGGTTTAAAAGACTCGATCAGGAAATTATGCCGGTTATCGCCCAGGCTGTGAATATGCTCCCAGGCCTCTTCCCGGCTCATCACTTTCTTAATTCCGGTAGCGGAGGCTTCGGAGCGAGGCTTCACGATCCACGGGCCGGGCACGGTGTCCAGGTAGTGGGTGATGTCCAGGTCATTAAACAGGGAGCTGAACTGCGGCACGGGAATAGCCCGGTCACGGGCCTGCATCCGCATGGCCAGCTTGTCACGAAAATACCGCGCCGTGGTCTGCCCCATGCCGGGTATCCGGAAATGCTCCCGCAGCAGCGCAGCCTTCTCCACATCAAAATCATCCAGCGCCACCACCAGGTCTATCTTCCTGCTCCTGAAAATATAAGCCGTGCCCTCCACAATGGTCCGGTAGGTGCTGAAGCTGTTTTCAATATCTTCCAGGTAAAAGAATTCATCTATACTTTCCCGGGGCCAGGCTTTGTCCTCCAGCTTTTTATTGGTTAGCAAAAGAACCGTATTCCCTTCCTCTTTGGCCGAGCGCAGGAAGTCTACGCCTTTAAAATAGGTACATATACAAAGAATTGTCATAAAGCCCAATGGTTAGAAAGTGATTAATTTGCCTAAAAATAAGAAAGCCGCCCGATTTTCGGACGGCTTTCACCAAATTTTTCTTACGAAGCTCTCAGGATCCTGCTGTTTTTGTCTTAGGGATCACGTCTCCTTTGATGGTGAGAACCTCCTGGCTGTTTTCCGCATTGCTGATCACGGTAATGGTTTTGTGGAAAGCATTCGGGCGGCCATTGGTATCATAACCTACCTTAAGGGCCTTGGTTTGACCCGGCATGATCGGATCTTTGGACCACTCAGGAGTAGTACATCCGCAGGATGCCTGTGCGTTAGTGATCACTACAGGAGCGGTTCCCACATTGGTTACCTCAAAAGAGTAATTGATCACACCCGCTTCTTTCACTTTACCGAAATCGTGCACGGTTTTGTTAAACTTCAGTTTTCCCTGCGCATGAGAGGCCACTGCAAAAAAAAGAATCCCTACCAGGGTAAAAAATAATTTTTTCATCGTTAGATTGTTTTTAGTTTAATAAAGGTGTTCCTAAATAACGATACAAATTAAACAGAGTTTTTCGGGGTACAAAAATTTTTAACACCACGTTAACAAAGCTAAAGTTTAAAAAATTTAGGTTAACTTTACCGTACGAAACCTGATCATTTTACGGCATGGGCCTATTGAACATGCGCGTACCTAAAAACAGACCTTATGAGTGAAATGCTTATTGAAAACATTACTTTCAGAGATATCGGTCTCACTGTTGAAGAAATTCTCAGGGACTACCGGCTGGCCTGTGAAAGCAGGGTGGCCAGTGTGATAGGACGGAAAGATGTATTCATGGGGAAAGCGAAATTCGGGATTTTCGGCGACGGAAAAGAGCTGGCCCAGATAGCACTGGCGAAAGTTTTTAAGCCGGGCGACTACCGGTCAGGATACTACCGCGACCAGACCCTGCAGGCTGCCATTGGCGGACTTACCTGGCAGCAGTTTTTTGCCCAGATGTATGCACACGCTAACCTGGATCATGATGTACATTCCGGCGGGCGCGCCATGAACGGCCATTTCGGAAATCACTGGATAGATGACAAGGGCAACTGGCTGGAACTGAAGAAAATGAAAAACAGCGTGATGGATGTCAGCTCCACCGCCGGGCAGATCCCGCGCTCATTGGGGCTGGCCTATGCTTCCCGGCTTTACCGCCACGTCAAAGAACTGCAGGCAGAAAATCCTTTCTCCGATCACGGCCGGGAAGTATGCTACGCCACCATCGGCGATGCCTCCACCTCCCAGGGAATGTTTTTCGAGACCATTAACGCCGCCGGCGTACTGCAGGTACCGCTGGTGGTTTCCGTATGGGACGACGGCTACGGCATCTCCGTGCCCATTAAATACCAGACCGTAAAAGAGAGTATTTCCGAAGCCCTGAAAGGGTTTGAAAAAGAAGCCGGAACTAACGGCATCCGGATCATTACCGCTAAAGGCTGGGATTATCCCGGGCTGATACAGGCTTACCGGGAGGCGGAAAGGCTGGCCCGGGAAGAATACATCCCCGTACTGGTGCATGTGGAAGAGATCACCCAGCAGCTGGGCCACTCGGCATCCGGCTCCCATGAGCGCTATAAATCGGCGGAACGTTTGCAGTGGGAACAGGATTTTGACTGTAACCCGCGCTTCCGCGACTGGATCCTGGAAAACGGGGTGGCTCAAGAAGAAGACCTGGTACGGATAGAAAAAGAAGCCGATCAGTCGGTGAAGGCTGAACGGAAAAGGGCCTGGGAAGAATACCGCCGGGAGATCGACACCCATAACGGCCGCATCGCCACGCTGGTTACAGCGCATGCCGGCCAGGTGAACGGCCACCCGTCTGTACTGGAGAAAATCCGGACCAAGCTGGTTTCCGGCCCCTCCCAAACCCGTAAAGAAGGGATATCTGCCCTGAAAATGTTTATCCGGATCATGCCAAACGGCCAGGCCCGAGACCAGGCCGTCAGCTTGCTGGAAGAACTGCAGCAGGTGAACCGGGAAAAATTTAATAGCCACCTGTATTCGGAAACGCCCTATTCGCCTCTGAAAGTGGCGCGGGTAGCACCGGTCTATGAAGAAAACAGCGAGCTGGTAGACGGCCGTACCATCATCAATACCTACTTTGACGGCCTGTTTGCATCAGATCCCCGGGTGTTTGCCATCGGTGAAGACATCGGTAAGATCGGTGATGTGAACCAGGGCTTTGCCGGCCTCCAGGAAAAATACGGGGAGCTGAGAATAACCGATACCGGCATCCGGGAAACCACCATCATAGGGCAGGGCATCGGTGCCGCCATGCGTGGCCTGCGGCCCATCGTGGAGATCCAGTACTTTGATTACATCTATTATGCACTGGCCACCCTGACAGATGACCTGGCCTCCCTGCGATACCGTACTGTGGGCAAGCAGCGCGCTCCGCTGATCGTCAGAACCCGAGGCCACCGGCTGGAAGGTATCTGGCATTCGGGGTCACCCGTTGCCGTCATGGTGAATTCCCTGCGGGGAATGCACGTGGTAGTGCCGCGAAACTATGTGAAGACTGCCGGTTTCTACAATACCCTCCTCAAAGGCGATGACCCCGGGCTTATCATTGAAAGCCTGAACAGCTACCGGGTAAAAGAGCAGATGCCGTCTAACCTGAAGGAGGTCTGTGAGCCCCTGGGCGTACCGGATATCATCCGGGAAGGTTCCGATGTCACCGTCGTTACCTATGGGTCCATGTGCCGGATCGTGGAGAAAGCCGCTGAACAGCTGGCTGAATTCGGCATCAGCACGGAGGTTATAGACGTACAGACCCTGCTGCCTTTTGATATTCACCACGTGATCCTGGATTCCATTAAAAAGACCGGCCGGGTGGTGTTTGCCGATGAAGATATGCCGGGGGGATGTACGGCCTACATGATGCAGCAGGTGCTGGAAGGGCAGGATGCCTACCATTATCTCGATTCCAAACCCCGGGCCATCAGCGCTCAGGCGCACCGGCCCGCGTACGGTAACGACGGCGATTACTACTCCAAACCCAATACCGAAACCGTATTTGATGTGGTGTATGAGCTGATGTCGGAAGCGAAGCCGAACCAATACCCGGTGCTTTAATGGTTAATGGGGGCACTCTGAAGCGATGATTACCCATATAAGCCGGATGGCTGATGGCGGTTTGCCGCCCGGCTAAGGGCTACAGCTGAAAATTATACACTGAAAAAAATAGGATTACATGAACCAATACATCCGGTCGAACCAACAACGTTACCTGGACGAACTTTTTGATTTTTTAAGGATTCCCTCTGTCAGCGCCGACTCCCGGCATCAGCACGACATGCTGCGGGCCGCCGAATACATTCAGGGCAAGCTCCTGGACGCAGGCATGGATACGGCAGAGATCTGCCCCACCGCCGGCCACCCGGTGGTATTTTCGGAAAAAATAATAAATCCGGCTTTACCCACCATCCTGGTGTACGGCCATTACGATGTGCAGCCGGCCGATCCCCTAGAGCTGTGGCATAGCGCCCCTTTTGAGCCGGTGATCAAAACCACCGCCGTTCACCCGGAAGGGGCGATTTTTGCCCGCGGCGCCTGTGACGACAAAGGCCAGATCTATATGCACGTGAAGGCCATAGAGGCCATGCTGAAGTACGATGCCCTCACCTGTAACGTCAAGATTATGTTTGAGGGAGAGGAAGAGGTAGGCTCGGAAAACCTCGGGGAATTTGTAAGACAAAACAAAGAAAAACTAAAAGCCGATATTATCCTGATTTCCGATACATCCATCATTGCAAACGATATCCCTTCGGTAGAGACCGGCCTGCGGGGACTGGCCTATATGGAAGTGGAAGTAGAAGGTCCTAACCGGGACCTGCACTCCGGTGTGTACGGCGGGGCGGTAGCTAACCCGGTAAACGTGCTGGCTCAGATGATCGCTTCCCTTCATGATGAAAACGGGAAAATCACCGTTAAAGGCTTTTACGATAAAGTGCAGGAGCTGAGTACCGAAGAGCGGGATGCCCTGGAAGCAGCGCCTTTTGACCTGGAAGCCTATAAAAAGGACCTGGGCATAGCCGAGGTCAGCGGCGAGGAAGGCTACACCACCCGCGAAAGAGCCTCCATCCGTCCTACCCTGGACGTAAACGGCATCTGGGGCGGTTACACCGGTGAAGGCTCCAAGACCGTGCTGCCGTCCAAAGCCTTTGCCAAAATCTCCATGCGCCTGGTACCCGACCAGGACTGGCACGAGATCTCTGACCTCTTTACGGCCCACTTTACGGCCATAGCCCCGCCCACCGTGAAAGTGAAGGTGAAGCCTCACCACGGCGGTCAGCCCTACGTAACGCCTACGGACTCCCCGGGGTATGAGGCGGCCTTTAAGGCCATGGCCGAGGGCTTCGGAAAGACACCCGTGCCTACCCGCGGCGGCGGCAGTATCCCCATAGTGGCGCTGTTTGAAAAAGAACTGGGACTGAAATCCATTTTATTCGGCTTCGGCCTAGATTCAGACGCCCTGCACTCGCCTAATGAGCATTACGGCGTATTTAACTTTATGAAAGGAATAGAGACCATTCCCCTGTTTTACAAATACTATAGCGAAAACTTCCAATGAGCGAGATAGATCTTAAAGGGCTTTCTACCGAAGCTACTTCCCGGCATGATGACCTGGATAAAAAAACCGTAAGGGAGATCCTGGAAGGGATCAATTCCGAAGACAAAACCGTGCCGCTGGCCGTAGAGAAGGCTATTCCGCAGATCGAGAGTTTTGTAAACCAGGCGGTAACCCGCATGGAGCAGGGTGGGCGGCTGTTTTACATCGGTGCCGGTACCAGCGGCCGGCTGGGTATTGTAGACGCCTCGGAGTGCCCGCCTACTTATGGCGTGCCTTTTGACCTGGTGATCGGGCTGATCGCCGGAGGAGACTCCGCCATCCGGAAAGCCGTGGAAAATGCGGAAGATGACCCGGATCAGGCCTGGAAAGACATCGGGGCGTATAGTCCCCGGCCTGAAGACATTGTGGTGGGCATAGCCGCCTCAGGGCGTACCCCTTACGTGATAGGAGGCCTGAAAGCCGCCAATGAGAACGGCCTGCTGACCGGCTGCGTGGTGTGTAACTCCGGCAGCCCGGTGGCGGCGCAGGCACAGTATCCCGTAGAGGTAGTGGTAGGCCCGGAATACGTGACCGGCTCTACCCGCATGAAATCAGGTACGGCCCAGAAGCTGGTGCTGAACATGATCTCCACCTCGCTGATGATCCGGCTGGGAAAAGTCAGGGGCAATAAAATGGTGGATATGCAGCTCAGCAATGAAAAGCTGGTGGAACGCGGAACCCGCATGATCATGAACGAGACCGGGGTGGATCATGCCACGGCTCAGGCGCTCCTGCGGGAACACGGAAGCGTACGGAATGCAGTGGATTTTCACCGGAGTAAATGAACTGGTTTTCTCCTTATTGGTTCTACCCCCAAACGTTAATTTCCTTTCACTGGGCTAACGCTTACCTCCTGTGGCTGCTGGGACTGATCCCCTTTTTCTTCTTTTTGAAATGGGTTTTCACTTCTCACCGGAAGCAGACGCTGCTACTCTCCGTGGATGGGCTGGCCCAAAAACAGGGGCTGATGGTGAAGCTTCGCTTCCTGATCCCGTTCTTTTTCATGCTGGGGGTGTTTTGCCTGGTACTGTCCCTGGCCCGGCCCCAGCTGCCCGTTTCCGGTTCTGAAAACTTTACGGAAGGGGTAGATATTGCTATTGCCGTGGACATCTCTGAATCCATGCTGGCGGAAGACCTGAAGCCTAACCGCCTGGAGGCGGCCAAAGCCATCGGCCGGAGCTTTATTGAAGGGCGGGTAAATGACCGGATCGCCCTGGTGGCTTTTGCCGGTGAGACGATCACACTAAGCCCTTTGACCACCGATTATATTTCGCTGAAAGACTACCTGGCCGATCTCCGGACCAGCCTGATCAAAACCTCGGGAACGGCCATCGGTGTGGCCCTGGCTTCCTGCGTGAATAAGCTGCGCGATGTGCAGGGGAAATCCAAGGTGGCCATCATTATCAGTGACGGCGACAATAGCGCCGGAGCCATTCCGCCTGAAACCGCCCTGGAGCTGGCGCGCTCCTTCGGAGTGCGGGTGTATACCATTGCTATCGGGAAACCGGGGTCAGAGGAGGTCGTAGATGAGAAAACGCTTCGTATGCTGGCCGGGGGACCGGAAGGGCGCTTCTTCCAGGCTACAGATAATACCGCCCTCAGCCGGATCTTTGACCAGATAGACCACCTGGAAAAAAGCCTGGCGGAAAGCTCCCGCGTGTATGATATGACGGATTATTATTACCAGTACCTGAACTGGGCCATCCTCTTTTTCCTGATCTCGCTCTTCCTGAGATTTACTTTCCTGGGGAACCTGCTGGAGGATTAACCTCCGATGGCTACTTTCTGCAGCAGTGAAGAAATGATCTGGCGGGTGGTGATGCCGTCTGCTTCGGCCTCGTAATTCAGGATGATGCGGTGGTTAAATACATCGCTGACCAGGGCTTTGACGTCTTCCGGAAGCACGTAATCGCGATGATTGAAGAAAGCATGGGCCTTAACGGCCTTGTAAAGCGATATCCCCGCCCGGGGGGAAACACCGAAAAGGATATAGCGGGCCTCGTCTTTTAATCCATACTCTTCCGGGGTCCGGGTAGCAAACACCAGCTCCACAATGTACTTTTCCAGGGTTTCCGAAATGGTCACCGCGTTAATGTGGCGTTTGATCTCTTCTATCTCCCTTTTGTTCAGCACATGATGGATCTTGGGGTTAAAATCATAGCCGGAAACCCGCTGGATCATCTCCAGTTCGGAACGTTTATCAAGGTAGTCTACGTACACTTTCATCATGAAGCGGTCTACCTGCGCTTCGGGCAGCGGGTAGGTTCCTTCCTGCTCCACGGGGTTCTGGGTGGCCAGCACCAGGAAAGGCGTGTCCAGCCGGAATGATTCCTCGCCTATGGTGATCTGCTTTTCCGCCATGGCTTCCAGTAGGGCCGACTGCACCTTTGCCGGGGCCCGGTTCACCTCATCGGCCAGGATCAGGTTAGAGAAAATAGGCCCTTTTTTGACTTCAAATTCTCCCGACTTCTGGTTAAAGATCATGGTTCCCACCAGGTCAGAGGGTAGGAGGTCAGGGGTAAACTGGATCCGCTGAAAACCCAGGTCCAGCACCTGGGCCAGCGAGTTGATGGTCTTGGTCTTGGCCAGCCCGGGAACCCCCTCCAGCAGAATATGGCCATCTGTAAAAAGCCCGATCAGCAGGCGGTTGATCAGGTGTTCCTGGCCAATCACCGCCTTCCCTATCTCGGTGTGGATATCACTTATTTTACGATGAAGATATTCTTTTCTTTCCATTATCTGTTATTTCTTTATTTCCAGGAATCTTTCCTTCCCGAAAAAATCTTTCAATAGTCTTACATGGCGGTAGCCCCGGTCTTCAAAAACTGCGGCGGTCTCCCGGCCCAGGTAGCTGTTAATCTCTACCCAGATGGAGCCCCCGGGGGCCAGGTGGCGGAAGCCGATCTCCGCTATATGCCGGTAAAAGACCAGCGGATCCTGATCCGGGACAAAAAGCGCCAGATGGGGCTCAAAATCCAGGACATTCTTGCGCATTTCGGGCTTTTCATTCTCCTTTACATAGGGTGGATTGCTGATGATCAGGTCAAACTCCTCCACTTCGAACGGGTTTTCGAAATCCAGCATATTGGCATGCGCAAAGCTCACCTGCGCCTGGTGGGCGCGCGCATTGCTCTCTGCTGTAGCCAGGGCGTGGTCTGAAATATCGATAGCATAAACGCGGGCTTCCGGGATCTCCAGGGCCAGCGTTACCGGGATACACCCACAGCCCGTGCCCAGGTCCAGTATCGTCTTCGGGCTCAGTGACGCTACCCGGCTGACCATCTCTTCAGTCTCCGGCCGGGGGATCAGTACGGAGGGGTTCACTTCAAAATTCCGGTTCATAAACCAAGCTTCGCCCAGGATATACTGAACGGGCTCGCCCTGGTTAATGCGTTCAATATAAAACTCCAGGGAATCCGCCTCCCGGTCGGTTTCCCCTACCAGCAGGTCTGTTCTGCTGATTCCCCAGAGTTTCTGTAAAAGGAGGAAAGCGATCTCGCGGGC
Organism: Leadbetterella sp.; assembly: GCA_019638185.1. Lineage (GTDB taxonomy): Bacteria > Bacteroidota > Bacteroidia > Cytophagales > Spirosomataceae > Leadbetterella. The sequence goes on along the minus strand of JAHBUH010000009.1, from coordinate 13,020 downwards.
CTCGTCCTTACTGTAGAACCAGATCTCCGCACTTACCTTCTCGTAAATTTCTTTCAGGCTTCTCATTCCTTCTTGAATGCCGGGCCGGGCTTTACAGCTTCCGTACCCAGATATTTCTGAATTGGGTCTTGTTTCCGTGGTCCTGCAAAGAAATCACGTCTTCGCCATGGGCCTCAGGATAATTATGAAGACCTATATACAGGGTAAGGCCGTTAATGGTGGTATTGTTCTGTACCACCACCCCGTTATGAATGACCGTTACGGTGGCAGGAGAATCGATCCGGCCGTCCGGTTTAAAGCGTGGTGCGCGGTAAATGATATCGTATGCATTCCACTCCAGCGGGCCCCGGGTAACATTCACCAGCGGCGGATGATCCTTATAAACACTGCCGGCCTGTCCGTTGGCATAGGTCCGGTTATTGTAGCTGTCCAGCACCTGGATCTCGTAACGGTCCTGCAGGAATACCCCGCTGTTTCCACGGCCCTGGCCCACGTTCTCTACCACATCCGGTGCACTCCATTCAATATGCAGCTGGCAGTCGCCAAACTTCATTTTGGTCTGGATATCCCCTGAGCGCGGCACCACTTCCAGGTAATCGTTATTGATGATCTGCCAGGGAGCGGCTTTCTTGGGGTCTTTTTTGCTCACCCACTGGTCCAGGTTCTTCCCGTTAAAAAGTACAATGGCATCCGAAGGCGCTTCCCCCGGGTTCTTTCCCGGTGTGACCACCTTTACTTCCGGTTCCCAGATTTCCGTCATTTCGGGTTTCATCTTCATGGGAGATTCTTTCGGCGGAACGTCAGTATACTGGGCTTGTAAGGTGCCCGTAGTAAGGGCAAAGGCTGAGAGTGTTGTTAAAAGACGGTTCATCATGAATAGGTATATGTTTAAAATTCAACAAAAGTATCGATCTGTTTTTCCACAAAGCGGGCGTAGACCTCAAAGGTAAACGCTCCGTTGGAAAAATGTGCCAAAATATTGGCTAATTTTAAACGTAATCCTAAAATATCGGCATTCAGGTAGGCCAGCACGTCACTGAAGTGGCTGAGCCCTACGGAATTGCCATAAGCCCCTGACGATACCCCCACCAGTGCTATCTTCTTCCGGCTGAAGCTGTCGGGGTGGCGCAGGGCATCCACAAATGCCTTCAGCACGCCGGGAAAAGAGCCGTTATACTCGGGAATGATAAAGATCAGCTTGTCATGGCGGTCTATACTCTCCTGGAAAGGGGCAAACTCCGGATCGGCCGTTCCAAACATGTGGGAAAAGACAAAACCAGCGGGGAGATCCTTCAGGTTTATGACCTGGTGGCTGAGGTTTCTTTCCGTTAAACGGTCGGAATAGTAATCCGCTATTTTCGCTGAAATGGAGTTTTCTCGATTCGTACCAATGATAATACCTATGCTCATGGAATTGGGGAGGCTTTCTTAAAAAACAATATTGTGACGTATGAGTTCTTAGCACTTGTGCAAAAATATTCGTAATTTTGTCAATAGTAAAATTTTTAAACCCGTATATCAGATGAGTCAGTCGTTAATAAAACCCGGAGTGGTTACCGGAGAGGCCTTAAACCAACTCTTAAGAATTGCCAACGAGAAGAACTTTGCCTTACCGGCTGTAAATGTGGTAGGCACTAACTCTATAAATGCCGTGCTGGAAACAGCGAAGGCCGTTAATTCACCGGTAATTGTCCAGTTTTCCAATGGCGGAGCTTCATTTTATGCGGGGAAAAGTCTTTCTAACGACGGCCAGAAGTCAGCCGTAGCCGGTAGTGTTTCCGGTGCGCTGCACGTACATAACCTGGCAGAGATGTACGGTGTGCCGGTAGTACTGCACACGGATCACTGCGCTAAAAAGCTCCTTCCGTGGATAGACGGTCTCCTGGATGCCGGTGAAAAACATTTTGCCGCTACCGGTAGCCCGCTTTTCAGCTCGCACATGATTGACCTTTCCGAAGAACCGCTGGAAGAGAACATTGAGATCTCAAAGCGTTACCTGGAAAGAATGGCCAAAATGGGCATGACGCTGGAGATCGAGCTGGGCGTGACCGGCGGTGAAGAAGACGGCGTGGATAACTCGGATGTGGACAGCTCCCGGCTTTACACCCAGCCGGAAGAAGTGGCCTATGCCTATGAGGAGTTGCTGAAGATCAGCCCGAATTTCACCATTGCGGCGGCGTTCGGAAACGTACACGGCGTGTATAAGCCCGGAAACGTGTCCCTGAAGCCGGTGATCCTTAAAAATTCGCAGGACTACATCCAGAAAAAATACGGTACGGGTGACCTGCCGGTAAACTTCGTGTTCCACGGCGGTTCAGGATCCTCCAGGGAAGAAATCCGTGAGGCCATCCAGTACGGCGCTATCAAAATGAACATTGATACAGACATGCAATGGTCTACCTGGGAGGGTATCCTTAACTATTATAAGAGCAAGGAAGGCTACCTGCAGTCGCAGCTGGGTAACCCTGAAGGCGCAGACTCACCGAACAAGAAATACTACGACCCGCGGGTATGGCTGCGGAAAGGAGAGGAGTCTATGGTGGCCCGCTTAAAAGTAGCGTTTGAAGATTTAGACTGTATTAACCGGAACGAAGGATTATTTTGATCCGGTCCGGTTCTGAAATAGCACTGCCCCGGGGGACCTCCCCCGGGGTTTTTTATTTCCGGGGATTTATATGGTAACAACAACAGATACTTTTGTATTATTTTAATATTAATGTGTCTTAATGACACATTAAATGTAATAAAAATATAAAAATCAAACAAAAAGCGAAATTTGTAAAATTTTTATAAAAATTTAGAGTATTTCAGGTGGGGTGATTTATACGGTATTTCAGAAATCGTGTATATTTCGGGCAATTATTCAACCATTTTAAATTTCCGTATGAAAACAAATCTATTTTTCAAGTACGGTCTTGTCTTATTGCTGGGATTTCTGTTAATCCAGAATGACACTTTCGGACAGGCCAGGACCATCAAAGGAAGGGTGACAGATGAGGCAGACAATGCCGGACTCCCGGGCGTTACCGTAATGGTCAAAGGCACTAACACGGCCGCACAGACCAACGCTGAAGGAGAGTACAGTATTTCCGTGCCGGGTAACAATTCCGTTTTGGTATTTTCATTTGTAGGCATGCTTACCCAGGAAGTGGCCGTAGGTGCCAGAAGCCAGGTAGACGTGGCTCTAAAAAGTGATCAGGCTACTTTAGATGAGGTGGTGGTAGTCGGTTACGGTACGGCTAAGAGAAAAGACCTGACCGGTGCGGTTTCCATTGTTAAAGTTTCAGAACTGGTAGAGCAGCCTAACTCTAACGTGGCTAACCAGCTGCAGGGTAGAGCTTCCGGTATTACCGTGCTGGGATCCGGCCAGCCGGGTACGGCACCTCAGATTCGGATCAGGGGTATTAACTCATTTGGTAATAATGCGCCGCTGTTTGTGGTAGATGGTATGCCTACACAGGATATCAACTACCTGAACCCGAACGATATCGAAAGCATGCAGGTACTGAAAGATGCCGGTACAGCCTCTATCTACGGTTCAAGAGCGGCTAACGGGGTGGTGGTAATCACTACCAAGAAAGGAAAGGGCAAAGTAAGAGTTTCATATGATACTTTCCTGGGTACGCAGACTGTGGCCAAAGGAAATGTCTATAACCTGCTGAACCCGCAGGAAATGGCGGATCTAAAATGGATGATGTATAAAAACATGGGCTTAGCTCTTTCCGATGCCCAGTATGGAACAGGCGCCACGCCGGTTCTGCCTAACTACATTCTTCCCACCGGCGCATCCACAGTAGATGAGTCGAAGTACAATGTGAATCCTTTCTATACCAACTCCAGCGATATCGGCGGATTTTACCGGATCGTAAAAGCGAACAAAACGGGTACTGACTGGTTCCATGAAATATTTAAAGATGCGCCTATGCAAAGCCATAACCTGAGTGTAAGCGGAGGTGGTCAGCAGGGAAGCTACCTGTTCTCCCTGAACTATTATAACCAGGTGGGTAATCTCATGAATACCTATATGAAAAGGTATACGTTACGGTCTAACAGCCAGTATAACGTATCTAAAAGGATTCGGGTAGGAGAAAACCTGGCCGTAGCGTTCATGGATAACCCGAGATCAGGTATTCTGGAAGAAGGCAGTGCCATCGGTATGGCTTACCGGGAGCAGCCTATTATCCCGGTTTACGATATTAAAGGAAACTTTGCGGGTTCATTTGCTTCCGGTATGGGTAATGCCCGTAACCCCGTGGCTATCCGCGAGCGTGCCGCCAATAACAAAACTTTGTATACTCAAGTATTCGGTAATGTTTTTCTTGAAGCAGATATCTTGAAAAACCTCGTATTCAGAACCAATTTTGGGGGTGCTTCAGTCAATGGTTTCTCAAACGGATTCAACTATCCGGAGTATGAAAATGCTGAAAATGGTACTACAAACTCTTATGAAGAATTTTCTACTTCGGGTTTCAGCTGGACATGGAGTAATACCCTGACCTACGATTTTAACCTGAATACTGATCATGTCTTCAAAGTGCTGGCCGGTACCGAATCTAACTACAGCAGATCCCGGTTTATGCAGGCCCGTACATTAGGTTATTTCTCTTTTGACCCCGATTATACTACTCTGAGTACCGGTGCCGGAACGCAGACTAACGGAGGAGGGCGGTCGCAGGAGGCACTGTTCTCGTATTTTGGCCGCGTAGAATATTCGGCATTTGATAAATATATACTGAGTGCCATTGTTCGTCGCGACGGTTCTTCCAAGTTCAAACAGAATTTTGGGGTATTCCCGGCGTTCTCAGCAGCCTGGAAAGTGAAGCAGGAAAGTTTCATGAAGGATGTTTCGTGGTTATCCGACCTGAAAGTGCGCGGGGGCTGGGGTACCATGGGTAACCAGTTTAACGTAGACCAGGCTAACCAGTTCACCACATACGGCCAGAGCCGGGGCGGCGCCTTTTATGATATTAACGGTACCGGTAATACCACCGTGATGGGCTTTATCAGAACCCGTATCGGAAACCCGAATGCCAAATGGGAAGAAGTGGTGAATACCAACATCGGATTTGATGCCGGGCTGTTTAACGATGCCCTGGTGATCAATTTTGACTGGTATAAAAAACAAACCAACGGTATGTTATTTGCACCGGATCTTCCGGCTACCGCAGGACAGGGAACCCGGCCTTCTGTAAACATCGGCTCCATGAGAAACCAGGGGATTGATATGACCATTTACGGTGAGAAAAAGGTACAGAAAGATCTGAGCCTGAATGCTACGCTGACTTTCACTACGTACAATAACGAGATTATTAAAATTTCAGACGGAGCTAATTATTTTGACCAGGAGGGCCGGCGTTTTAACGGAGCGGCTATCGTGAGAAACCAGGTGGGTCACCCGGTAGGTAGCTTCTTCGGATACCAGATTGAAGGTTTCTGGAACTCGCAGGCTGAACTGGATGCAGCGAATGCCAAGGCAGGAGGTACTTACCAGACCGACGCAAAAGTAGGCCGTTTCCGTTACCAGGATGTGAATGGCGACGGTAAGATCACGCCTGATGACCGTACACACTTGGGGAACCCAAGCCCTGACTTCTCTTATGGCCTTAACCTGGGTGCGAAATACAAAGCCTTTGATGTCAGCATCTTCCTGTATGGTGTAAAAGGAAACAGCATCTGGAACCAGGTGAAATGGTGGACCGACTTCTACCCCAGCTTCCAGGGAGCTAAGAGCAAAACAGCCCTGTATGATTCCTGGACGCCTACGCATCAGAATGCTACCGCCCCTATCCAGGAAAACAGCGGATCTTTCTCTACCAGTACCATACCTAACTCTTATTACGTAGAGAACGGTTCATACCTGAGAGCTAAAAATGCACAGATCGGGTACAGGCTTCCAGCTAATCTGCTTTCAAAAGTGAGACTGGAAAGCGCAAGGATATACATTCAAGGCGCTAACCTGTTTACGATTACCAAATACACGGGACCAGACCCTGAAGTGGGACAGGTACAGAATTCTACGGCGTTCGGGTTGGATGAAGGAACCTATCCTAATACGAAGCAATTCCTGATCGGTCTTAACTTAACATTCTAAGTCTTAAATTATTCGAGAAAATGAAAAATAAATTTAAATATTCGATATTCCTGGCGGCTGCCCTAACCTTCGGGACTACCGCCTGTAAGGACTCATTCTTTGACCTTCCTGCTCTGGGGGCGCTGTCTGATGCCCAGTTGAAGAGCCGTGCCGGTATTGATGCCCTTTTGATCGGTGCATACGGTGGCTTAGACGGTACTGATATGGGTGGAGCTTCTTCCTGGGATGTGGCGGCTGATAACTGGATCTACGGTACTGTGGCCGGTGGAGAAGCGCATAAAGGTTCTGACGGAACTGACCAGGCCGGTATAAACACCATTATGCAGCATATTGCTGACCCCAGTAACGGCTTCTTTAACAGTAAATGGGTGGTATCATTCGAAGGAATTGCTCGGACTAACGCCGTCCTGAAAAACGTAGGTGAAGCCTCAGACATCTCCGATGCAGACAAAAAGAGTATTCAGGCTCAGGCGCATTTCCTGAGAGGACACTACTATTTTGAACTGAAGAAAATGTTCGGAAATATTCCGTGGGTAGATGAAACTACGGCGGATCCGGCCGGGGTGGCAAATAATACAGATGTTTGGCCGAAAATCGAGGCTGATTTTAAATTTGCCTACGATAACCTGCCTAATACCCAGAGCCAGAAAGGCCGTGCCAATAAATGGGCTGCCGGGGCTTATTTAGGTAAAGCCCAGTTGTATCAGAAAAAATGGGCAGATGCAAAAGCTACTTTTGATGCAGTGATTGCTAACGGGGTAACCTCCGCCGGTGAGAAATACGGTCTGCTGGATCGCTACCAGGATAACTTTAATGCGGCTACTAAGAACAGCAAGGAATCAGTGTTTGCTGTGCAGCAGGTAGCTAATGACGGCTCAAACTCTATCAATAACGGAAACCAGGGCTGGATGTTAAACTTCCCGTATAACTCGCCTTTCGGATGTTGTGGATTCTACCAGCCGAGCATTGACCTGGCTAACTCTTTCCAGACGGATGCTGCCGGTTTACCTTTAGTAAGTTCGTATAATGCCAAGGCGCTGAAAAATGACCAGGGAATTGTAGCTACTGCAGCCTTTACTCCGGATAAAACGGTTTCTTTGGATCCAAGACTTGACTGGACTGTGGGTAGAAGAGGTCTTCCATTCCATGACTGGGGTTATCATCCTGGCCAAGCCTGGATTCGTGATCAGAGCTATGCAGGTCCGTACTCCCCTAAGAAAAGTGTTTACTGGCAGGCTACGCAGGGAACTTATGCTGATAAAAGCTCATGGGCACCCGGTTCAGCCATTAACGTTAATCTTATCCGTTTCTCAGACGTACTGTTGATGAGTGCTGAAGCAGAAGCTCAGTTGGGCAACCTGGCCAGAGCCCAGGAACTGGTAAATATGGTACGGGCACGGGCTGCTAAAGAAGACAGCTGGCTGCATGATTATTCTGACCCTGCTAATCCGATGGGTGGATTTTCCAGCAAACCGGCGGCTAATTATGTAGTGAAGGTCTATCCTGCGGGAGCCTTCGCAGGAATGGGCAAAGACGCTGCGCTAAAAGCCATTTACTTTGAGAGAAAGCTGGAGCTGGCTATGGAAGGTCACCGCTTCTTTGACCTGTCGAGATGGGGAATTGCCGCAGAAACCATGAATGCTTACTTTAAATACGAAGGAGCCATCACTCCGGATGTTGCAGCGGGTAAGTTTACTGCGGGCAAAAACGAAATTTATCCTATTCCGTTGCGCCAGATTGACCTGAGTACCAAAAACGGTACCTCGCCACTGAAGCAAAACCCGGGATACTAAGAAGTTTTATGATTCAGAAAAAGTCGGAGGAGTAATTCTCCGACTTTTTCTGTTTATTTTTAAGCGATTTTTTAAACTATCTTTATGAAGTGTGTTACGGTCCTCGCCGGTTTCAGTATCTTTCTTGTCTCCTGCTCTTCCGGGAATCAGGCAGAAAATGCAGCTCCCCCTGAGCTCTCCGGCCTACCCGGTGAAACCCTCGCTAAAATGCACTGTGGCAGCTGCCATGAATATGTGAAGCCCGATATGCTAGATAAAAATACCTGGCTGAACCGGACCCTGCCGGAAATGGGAATGCGTTTGGGGATAGGGGATGTATTCAGTAGAAATGTTCTCCAGGTGCAGCAGGGTACGGAAAACCTGGTGCGCGAAAGCATATATCCGCTCACGCCCAAAATTCATGAAGAAGATTATCAGAAAATAGTGGACTTCTATCTTAAAAATGCACCGGAAAAACCATTGCCCCAGCCCCCTCACGAACCCATAAAAGAAGAACTGAAAGGCTTCAGTTTTATTCCCTTTTTACACAGTGAAGGTTACCAGAACAATACCACGGCCCTGGGATATGATCCGGAGTCGGGGGCCGTACTGGCTGGAAGCCCGAGAGGGCAGATCAAACGGTTTTCTCTCAGCGGCGGGAAAGTCCTGACCGATTCCATTATGGAGCCGGGCGTTTTTTCAGTGATCCGGAAATGGAAAAATGACTGGTATTTCTTAGACCTGGGTCAATTATCCCCCCACGAGAAAAGCCTCGGAAAACTGATACGGTATAATCAAAAAACAGGTTCTTCGGATGTCCAGGAAAACCTCCATAAACCCGCTGATTTTGCCTTTTCCGATATAAATGGAGACGGAACAGAAGATATGGTGGTCTGTAATTTCGGTTTTGAAACCGGTAACCTGGCCTGGTATGACGGGAAGACCCGCAAAGAGACCCTGATTAAGAACATGCCCGGGGCCAGGAACCTGCTCATAAAAGACATGAATAATGATGGTAAAGATGATATCGTGGTCTTATATGCACAGGGACTGGAAGGCATCTCCATCTTCTACAATAAGGGGCGTGGACGGTTTAAGGAAGAAATCGTTCTGACTTTTTCGCCGGTCTATGGTTCGTCCTGGTTTGAGCTGGCAGATTTTAATAAGGATGGCCTGCCCGATATCCTGTATGCTAACGGCGACAACGCCGACTACTCCACTACCCTGAAAAACTATCACGGTATCCGTATATTTGAAAATAAAGGCAAAAACCGCTTTCAGCAAACCTGGTTTTACCCGCTCTACGGGGCTACTAAGGCCCTAAGCGCCGATTTTGACGGTGACGGTGACCTGGATATTGCGGCCATTGCCTATTATCGGAAAGAACCCGGGGAGGGGTTTGTTTATTTTGAGAACAAGGGAGGCTATAGCTTTTCTCCCGCCACCTTTAAAGAAGTGGCCTCAGGTCAGTGGATGGCTCTGGAGCTGGGAGATATCAACGCCGACGGTCACCCGGATATTATCCTGGGTGCACATGATCTGGCACGAAAGAACCGGGCGGTTAACCTGCCGGTAGAGGTGGGGGTTCTGGTAGTTAAATAGTTGGATAGGCCAGAAGGGGCAACTTTCCAGATACCGAACCTTGCACTTTTGGCATATAAGCCTTAAATTACAAGCAATTCGCACTGGAAAAATGGCAATCACTCACACCCATGATAATTTTATCAAACAGCTGCTTTCTCATCAGGTGCTGGCAGTAAATTTTCTGAAGGAATGTCTTCCCGGACCACTGGTGAAGATGATAGATTTCACAACACTTACACCCCAGAATACCTCTTATGTCAGTGAGAATTTGCAGGCATCGTTTTCTGATCTAGTGTGGAGTGTTAGCATACAGGAAAAAAGAAACTTAAGATCACCCTGCTTCTGGAACATAAAAGCTATGTAGAGCCTCACGTGATTTTTCAACTCCTTGACTACCTCTCTTCAGGATACAGGAAACAGATCAAGGAAAATAAAAAAAGTGGAGCCCATTATACCTATCCTGTATTACCACGGTAACAAGCCCTGGGATTTCAAACCGCTGAATGCGTGTTTTTCGGACTACGCCGATTTAATGCAAATCTACCTGCCCTCGTTTGCCACAGAATTTGTGAACCTGCAGGAAGTATCGCATGAACAAATACTGGCTTTAACACATGGCTTACTAAAAAGCACGATCTTATATCAGAAATATTATTTTGATTCGGAAAAACTCAAAGTTCATTTTCAGACAATTTTGGAAAATCTTACGCCTTATTTGGGATTGAACATAACCTACTCTATTTTTGTTTATATTTTACAAGGTCCCCACCTTGACTCAAAGTTTATTAAGGAATCGTTTGAAAATTTACCTGACGATATGAGAAGTAGGATAACAGCATATGATGAATTGATGGCCGAAGGCATACAAAAGGGGAAAGAGCAGGGACTTACAGAAGGTTTGGCAAAGCTTGAAAAGTCTATGGTACAAATTGTACTGAACGCATACGATGCAGGCATTAAGCCGGCCACTATTAGAACCATCACCGGCGAAAGCGAAGAGAAGATAAATTATATCCTCAAACAAAATAACCGGATCAGGTGAACCCTGATCCGGTTATTTTTTAGGTTGTGTTTAGTATGATCCCTCTATAAATTCTCTTTCTCTCCCCGTTTGAACCACAAATATACCGGGATCCCCAGCGCTACAATCCCTAAGCCCGGGAACGTAAACTGCGGCTTTTCCTTGATCAGGATGATAATGATAGCGGAGGCAATAATCACATACAGCAGGGGAAGAATGGGATATAAAGGCGCTTTAATGGGCCGGGGATGCTCTGGCATTTTCCGGCGGAGGATAAAGATACCAATAATGGTCAGCACATAAAACAGGATAACCACCGTCATCAGGTAATCCAGCAGGTCGCCGTACTTACCGCTGAGGCATAAAACACTGGCCCAGAAGCATTGCCACCACAGGGCGGCACCGGGTACGCCTTCTTTATTCAGGTTAGCGAAATTCCTGAAAAACAGTTTGTCCTTAGCCATGGTGTAGGTCATGCGTGCACCCGTCAGGATTAGCCCGTTATTACATCCGAAAGTAGAGATCATGATCAGTACGGCCATAAAAACGGCCATAGAAGGCCCGCCGATCACTTCAGTGGCGGCCGCTGCCACGCGGTCCTGGGAAGCAAACTGGATGCCTCTTCCCATCACGTCAGCGGCTTCGGGAGTTCCTTCCAGGGGCAGAATGAAAAGATAGACCAGGTTAGTCAGCAGGTAGAGCACCGTTACCAGCAGGGTACCGATGATCAGGCCCCGCGGGATATTCTTCTCGGGATTGATCACCTCATCACCGGCTGTGGCCAGTCCGTGCCAGGCATCACTGGAGAAAAGGGTACCCACTTGGGTTACGCCCAGTGCCAGGATGATGCCCATACCACCAATCATCGTAGCGGTCCATTGCCCGTCCATATTGATCATGGCCGTGGGGCTTCCCCGGAATATCTGGGAGAAATTAGCAGAAATGACTTCGGAATTGGCAAAAATAAACCCGATCAGGATCAGGAACGCCAGGGCGATGAGCTTCGTACTGCTGAAAATATTCTGGATGATCTTTCCCAGCTTCACCCCTTTGGTGTTAGAGTAGGTCAGGAGGATAATACTGGCAATAGCCAGGAGCCGCTGGGAAGAAATCTGGAAGGAACCGTAGATGCTGAAGATAGGCTCGTCATTAATAACAGAGGGTGCTAATACGCCTGTGTATTTGGCAAAAGCCACAGCCACGGCAGCAATGGTACCGGTCTGGATCACCGTAAAAAAAGACCAGCCGTACAGGAAACCCACCAGCCGGTTATAGGCCTTCTGAAGAAATACATACTGCCCGCCTGCCTGGGGAAACATGGAGGCTAGCTCGCCGTAAGAGAGGGCGGCCATCATGGTCAGGCCACCGGCTATCAGCCAGGAAAGAAGCAGCCAGCCGGCGTCACCGGTCTGTCGGGCTACGTCAGAAGACACTAAAAAAATACCGGAGCCGATCATGGATCCGGAGACAAGCATGACTGCATCGTAGAGATTGATCTCGCGTTTAAAATTTGCCATTCACAATAGTTAGGTTAGGTGTTACTCACAAAAATACATAAATAACCCACAAAAAATCAATCGTAATCCGGGAAGAGCTTAAAATGCTCTCGGAAATTGACGATATTTGCCAAAAAATTGATCGTATGGATTTTGTTCAATTTGTGAGGAATTCCCGGGAAAGAGACCCCTTGTCTTCCCTGCTGGTCCTGTTCGGGTTTATCTGTATCGGTTTTGTGGTGGCATCGGTGATCCAACTGGGATTAATGGCCGGAGCTATCATGAATGAGTCGGACGGTAACTTTGACCTGGAAGCCCTTAACGGAGGAATGAGCAGCCTCATGAACTCCCGATCAGACTGGTGGCTGCTGATCATTATGCAGGGGCTTTCCTCCATCGTTCTGTTTATCCTGACCGCGCTGGCCTACTGGTGGTGGGTAGAGCGGAAAACCGTAGCCGACTTTAACTCCCGCCCGGTACCCGCCGTTCCGGTCTTCCTTTTCGTATTTGTCCTGCAGCTGACCTCTCTGCCGTTTAATTCCTACCTGGCAAGCATCAATGAAAATATTCAGTTGCCCGCCTGGCTGGAAAGTGTATTAAGAGAAATGGAGCGGTCGGCTTCCCAGCTTACCGAGTTTATGGCCAAATCCGATACTTACTTCCAGTTATCCGTGAGTGTGTTGGTAATGGGTGTAATCGCCGGTATAGGGGAAGAGTTGATCTTCCGGGGTATTGTATTGCGGAAATTACTAAAAGGACTGAACAATGAGCATGCGGCCGTCTGGCTTTCCGCTATTATTTTCAGTGCTATCCATTTCCAGTTTTACGGCTTCTTTCCCCGGGTGATGCTGGGGGCTTTATTCGGATATCTGTACGTGTGGACAGGGAATATTTGGGTACCTATTGCTGCCCATATTTTTAATAATACGCTGGCGGTAATCCTCTTTCACCTCATCCATAAAGGGGTAGTTTCCCCCGAGCTGGAAAAGATGGATACCATCCCCATGCCCTGGGTAGTAGCCTCTACCCTGGCGTTTATTATCCTGCTTTATACAT
>JAHBUH010000008.1 GCA_019638185.1 Leadbetterella sp. | reverse complement strand
TATACTGCGGGTTTATGGGACTCAGAGGCGTGCCGGTACTGCCCCGAAGGCCGGATGAAATAATAATGCAGGTTCACACCGGCGGAAAACTCATGAATATCATTGAAGGCCGGGGCATATTTTACCTGGGGACTGACGGCAAAAGCGGTTCCGAAAGGGATATTGGCCCGGGTGCCGATGCTTATGGTTTCCAATGGAAAATTGTAGGATCCTGACAGCCCGAAGGAGATGGTCTCCTGGGCACTTACCGAATAAGCAAACAGCCACAGGGAAAATACCTTTGTAGTTAAGCTATGCAGTTTCATTGCGCTTACGAGATTTTCATTGCGAAAATCTTCTGTTTGAGTTTATAGTTTTAATGCCTTATAGAATTCCAACTGCAAGCTACAAAAGAGTTTTTATCTCTTTCCACGGTTATTGAATAATTATTTATCCCCACCAATAAACCTATACTTTGTAATAATTTAACATCCTATCGTTATATACTATAAACCAATTACGGTAAATTCACCGCATAATACGGAAAACAGATATGGGAAGTGTTACCGAGGGTGTAACCTCGTTTTTTAAGGATTTGCTGAACTTCGAGATGGGGAATAGTGAGTATGACTATAATCCCTCTGCAAAAGATCAGAAATCCGATAGCGATATCGAACGGTCCGACTTTATCAGTCGCGACCTCAGCTGGATGAAATTTAATGAAAGGGTGCTGGACCAGGTCCGGAACCCCGACCTCAATATTTTTGAAAAATTCAAATTCCTGGCCATCACCGGCTCTAACCTGGATGAGTTTCTGACGGTGCGGGTAGGGAGCCTTTATAACTACCTCGACTTCGGAAAACCCCGTCTGGATTACTCCGGTCTGCGGGAAAATGCCTTTAAAAAGGCCCTTTTGAACCAGATCAAGAAGTTTTCCGATGAGCGAAACCGCCTTTTCCGGGAAGAGTTGAAACCTCTCTTTGAGGCGAACGAGTTCAAAATAGTGGAATTCCGGGAGCTGAATAAAGAGCAGCGCCTGGAAGTAAACCAGTTTTTTGATAATATGGTATATCCCATGCTGACCCCCATGGTGTTTGACCATACGCACACTTTCCCCATTCTGCTGCCCAAAAGCATGGTGCTGGGCGTGGTTTCCGTAGATACCCAGACTACCCTTTTTACAGAGACAGAAGACATGCGGAAGTTGTCTTTTGTGCAGATTCCATCTAATCTCCCTAAATTTTATGAGCTGGAAGAAGAAGGAATGGTGCTCTTCCTGCCCATTGAAGAAGTGGTCCGGAATAATATTCATAAGATCTATAAAAATGTAAAAATAGAGTCGGTGGATCTTTTCAGGATCATCCGGAACGGCGACTTTGAGATTGAAGACGACGAGCTGGACGAGGATTTTGTAAATGAAATGAAGGAGAAGATCCGCGGCCGGCAGGCGGGCAGGGTAGTGTACATGGTCATTGAGAGCTCGCCTTCGGAATATATGATGGATATCCTCAAAAAGAAATGGGATATTGATAAATATAACATCCAGATCAATAACGAGCTGATGGATTACACCCGCTTGTGGCAGATCGTGAACCATGAGGACTTCCGGGGATTTCTGCCTAAGGCGCCTAATACTATTCCGCCGGTCAACTACAATAAAGACCAGTCCATTTTTGAGAACATTAAGGAGCACGATATCCTGTTGCATCATCCCTATAACAGCTTTGAGCCGGTTCTGACGCTCATTGAAAAGGCGGCGGAAGATCCCAATGTGCTGTCTATCAAGCTGACCATCTACCGCCTGGCTAAAAACTCCCGGATCACGGCAGCCCTGCTACGGGCGGCGGAAAACGGCAAGCACGTTTCGGCACTCTTTGAGATCAAGGCGCGGTTTGACGAGGAAAATAATATCCGCGAGGCGGAAAAGCTACAGAAAGCCGGTTGCTTTGTGATCTACGGGATCGGCTGGCTGAAAACCCATACCAAGCTCATGCTGATCGTGAGGCGGGAAGGCCAGCGTGTGGTGCAATATGCCCACATGGCCAGCGGGAACTATAACGAAAATACTACCAAGCTCTACACCGACATCAGCATGCTGACCGCTGACGATAGCTATACGCACGATATCGCCGAGTTTTTTAACGCCATTACGGGTCATTCCCAGCCCGAGTCATACATCAATCTTATTACCTCACCGAAGGATATGCGCAGGGCCATGGTGGCCATGATCAGGCGGGAGGCCGAAAATGCAGAGAAAGGCAGGCCGGCCGGGATATGCCTGAAAGTAAACTCGCTGGAAGACAAAGATGTGATTGAGGAACTGTATGCCGCATCGCGGGCCGGGGTACGGATAGAGCTGATCGTGCGGGGAATATGCTGTCTCCGGCCGGGAAGACCGGGGCTGAGCGAAAACATAAAAGTGCGCTCGCTGGTTGGGAGCTACCTGGAGCACGCACGGATATTCTATTTTCACAATGACGGGAACCCCGAGCTCTACGTGGGAAGTGCCGATATCATGGTGCGCAGCTTTGATAAACGGATCGAGTCTATGTTCAAGGTCACCCATGACCGCCTGTCGGGGCAGCTCACGCATATCCTCAGGGCGAACCTGGATGACAATTATAACGCGTATGAGCTGCTGGAAAACGGGGATTATGCCAAAGTGGAGAATGACGGCGAGCATGTACTGAATGTACATCACTACTTCTTCGAAAAGGACCAGCAGGACGTCACCACCGATAAATTATTCTGAGTTATGAGAAGACCTGCGTTTATATTTTGGATATTTTTGTTGATAACTAATACGGCCTGTTCACAAAAGGCCAAAAAGGAGAATCGTCAGATGAATAAAGAAAACTTAGAGACCGCTGTACTGGCCGGAGGGTGCTTCTGGTGTACGGAAGCGGTTTTTCAGCAATTAAAAGGAGTGGATCATGTGGAATCAGGATACGCCGGCGGGCATGTGGCGAATCCCACCTATGAGCAGGTATGTACAGGTAACACCGGGCATGCTGAAGTGATCAAGATCTGGTATGATCCGCAGGTTATTAACTTTGAGGGTCTCCTGGAAGTCTTCTTTAAAACCCATGACCCTACCTCCCTGAACCGCCAGGGAGCCGATGTAGGCACCCAGTACCGTTCAGCCATCTTTTACCGCAATGAAAAAGAAAAGGAAATTGCGGCCAATATCATTAAAGACCTGGATGACTCCGGCTACTATTCCGAAAAGGTGGTAACCACCCTGGAGCCCCTGAAAACCTATTATGCCGCTGAAAACTACCACCAGGACTACTTCCGGGTGAAAGGCGACCAGAACCCTTACTGCCAGATGGTGGTGAAACCCAAACTGGAGAAGTTCGAAAAAGTGTTCAAAGACAAGATCAAAGACTAAGCATGGCCACTATATTCGGTAAAATCGTAGCCGGTGAAATCCCGGCCCATAAAATTGCGGAAAACGAAGAGTTCCTGGCGTTCCTTGACGTTTTTCCTTGCCATGAAGGTCATACGCTGGTGATTCCCAAGAAAGAAACCGACTACCTCTTTGACCTGGACGATGACGCCTACACCCGGCTCTTCGCCTTTGCCAAAACCCTGGAGCCGGCCCTGAAAAAGGCGGTTCCCTGCACCAAAGTGGGCCTGGCCGTGGTAGGCCTGGAAGTGCCCCACGTGCACGTGCACCTGGTGCCTATGGATCATATTTCAGACATGGATTTTACTTCTAAACTGAAGGTGTCCCAGGAAGAACTGGCGGCTACGGCGGAGCGGATTAGGGCGTTTTTGTAGACCTTTCTCAGCCGGTAGCCCCCGGCTTTTTCTTCTCCATCCCATAAATCAGCGCCATAAATACCGCGCATAGCAGGCCCTGCAGCAGGATAGACCGCAGGATCTGGCTGCTGTCTACGAAAGAATACCCCCAGATGATGGCTGCTGCCACCACCAGGTAAAACAGCACCCGCCCGGTTTCGTAGGGGATGGGATAGTATTTTTGTCCCAGGAAATAACAGGCCACCACCATCAGCCCTGAAGACGTGGCAAAGGCCACGGCACAGCCCAGGAATCCCCACACGGGTATCAGTAAAACGTTCATTATGACGGTGATCAGCATGGCGCCCAGGGTAATGTAGGTGCCATATTGCGTTTGATCACTTAACTTAAA
The DNA here is from genome assembly GCA_019638185.1 of Leadbetterella sp. Classification (GTDB taxonomy): domain Bacteria; phylum Bacteroidota; class Bacteroidia; order Cytophagales; family Spirosomataceae; genus Leadbetterella. The sequence goes on along the minus strand of JAHBUH010000008.1, from coordinate 145,568 downwards.
CCAGATAGTCAGGTTACCGTAAAGCCCGATGAAGAGGTTAGCTAACAGCAGCACCGGAACCACATAGAGCCCGTACCGGTAACTTTCTCCTAAAAGTAAAGAGATCCAGTTCAGGTTAATGCTGACCGCCAGCCAGATAAAAATACAGGCAATGGTAAACCATTTGGTGCTCAGCGCGATCATCGCCGAGGAGTTTTTATCGCCCATCTTGGAGAAAAACAGGGGCTCCGCGGCATAACGATACGCCTGAACCACCAGCGCCATAAAAATAGATAATTTATACACCTGCGTATAAATACCATAAGCGGCGTCTACAGCCGGGTATTCCGGATAAAAACCCACCGGAAGAAACCGCCGGAACAGGAGCCGGTCAGCGGTGAGGTTAATAGAGCCGGCTAAACCCATGATCATCAGCGGCCAGGCATAGTTCAGAACCACCTTTAATTTAGGGAATGTCCATAAGGGTTTAAAACCTACAAACTCTTTCCATAGCATCAGCAGTGTCAGGAGACTGGCCACATAATTCGCAAAAATGATGTAGTCGGGCCCGTTTTCAAGGGTATAAAAACCGGAAACCAGGTCTTTGTATTCAGGCAGGAACCGGTCGGTAATAATGCCCTGGCACACATAAATAAAAAACATCGTGACCAGGATGGTGATCAGGATGTTCAGCAGCTTTATCGCCACAAACTTTTTTGCCCGGTTATTGGCCCTTAATTTCACAAAGGCGATGGCACAGACCGCATCCGTCAGTAAGATGAGCGCTAAAAGTGTGATCAGGTGTTCCGTATGCGGGAAATTAAGCGCCAGGGATATGGGAGTGGCAAAAAAGATGATAACGCCGGATAAGGTAGCGCCAAGGATAAATATAAAGGTCAGGATAAGATTAAAATACTCCCGCTGATTCTCTTTTTTGGACGCAAACCGGAAAAAGGCGGTCTCCATTCCAAAAGTATAAATCACGCCTAAAGGGATCATTAAGGCGTAAAACTCCCCGTTTTCTGCCAGTGGACCGCCCTCTGCCCCAAATGACCGCGTGTAAACCACCACCATCAGCCAGTTTAACAGCCTGCCCACTATAGTGCTCATTCCATACAGTACGGCATCACCGGCTAACTTCTTTAGAAAACTCATTTCCTGATTTTTGCGGCAATTTTCAGAAAAATAGCGGATTTTTCAAAGCAAGCCGGGTATTGAAAAATATTTTTCATCAAGCCTTTCAGGTTTTAAAAATAAAGAACTACCTTTGCAGCCCGAATAAGACAGGACATTTGCGGGCGTGGCGGAACTGGTAGACGTGCCAGACTTAGGATCTGGTGCCGCAAGGCGTGGGGGTTCGATTCCCTCCGCCCGTACTGATGACCCTTCAACCGCCTCGGTTGAGGGGTTTTTAAATTTTAAATCTCAGTTAAATGCAGACAAAATTCGATAAAGTCTCTTCTACCCTTGGCCATCTGCACGTGGAAGTTAGCGAGGCCGATTATAAGCCTTCGGTAGATAAGAAAATCAGAGAATACGCTAAAACAGCACAGGTGAAAGGCTTCCGGCCCGGCCATGTGCCCATTCCTTATATCAAAAACCTTTACGGGAAAAGTATCCTGGTAGATGAGGTGATCCGCGTGGCCAGCCAGGCGGTAAACGACCTGATTAACGAGCAAAACCTGAACGTGGTAGGGGAGCCTAAGCCTAAGGAAGATGCCTATAACATCGACTGGCATGCGCAGAAGGATTTCCAGTTCGACTACGAGATCGGGTTTGCGTCAGATTTCAAGGTAGACCTTCAGAAAATCCCTTCCATCATTCAATACGAGATTGAACCTTCGGACGAGCAGGTAAATAACTCCATCGAAGACCTGAAAAAGCGTTTCGGCGTGGAATCAGAGCCGGAGACTTCGGCAGAGGGTGACCTGGTGTTCGGAAAACTTCAGCAGGAGTCTACCGATTTCTTCTTCCAGTCAGGTATTCCTACGGATAAAGTGAAGGCGGACGCCAAAGCACAGTTTATCGGTGTGAAAAAAGGAGATAAGCTGAAACTGGACATCCAGTCCATCTTCGAAACCGCCCGGGAACTGGGTTTTGCTACCGGTAAATCGGATGAGGAAGCGGCGCAGCTGTCAGGCGAATTCGAGTTTGAAGTAGAGCGCATCACCCGCACCGAGCCTTCTGAACTGAACCCTGAATTTTTCGCCAAAGTACTGGGTAACGAGAAAGCCAAAGACGAAAAAGAATTCCGGGAAGAGGTGAAAGCCATCATTAAAGATAACTATCGCCGCGAGTCAGAGTTCCTGTTTGACTTTGACGTGGAAAAATCTCTCCTGGACAGCGTCTCTATAGACCTTCCGGAAGAATTCCTGAAAGCCTACCTGCTGGAAGTGAACGAAGGAAAAGCCACGGCCGAAGACCTGGAAAGAGAATTCCCGGCCATCCTGAGAGGCATAAAGCTGGATTTCATCCGCTCACAGGTAGCCAAAGAAAACGAGATCAAAGTAGAATACAATGACGTTCTGGACGAAGTGAAAAGCGAGATCCGGGGTTATTTCGGCGGACAGGGCGGCTTTGACGGCATGGAAGAGTTTATCGATAACATGGCCAAAAAGCAGCTGGAAGGCAATAAAGACAATACGAAAAAATACGTGGAGCGTGCGTTCGGTCGCAAAGTGCTGGGCTTTGTAAAAGAAAAAGTACAAAGAGACAGCCGGCCGGTGTCCGTTGATAAATTCAACGAGATCGCTACGGAGTCATATAAAAACTAAAATGCCCCGAACGGGGCAGGAAATCGGGTAAGGGGGCATCTCCTGCCCGATTTTTGCGTTTCGAACTTTTCTAATGCCTTTCATTGTTTTCTTTCAATATAAAAGATTAATCATACTATGAACTTCGGAGAAGAATTTAGAAAATATGCAGTACACCATGCAGGCATCAGTGGCCTTACCATGGATGATTACATCAAGCACAACGTCACTAACATGACGCCTAACATCATTGAGGAACGCCCTATGCGCTTTGCCGCCATTGACGTGTTCTCAAGACTTATCATGGACAGGATCATCTTCCTGGGTACGGGCGTAGATGACCAGATCGCGAACATCGTAGTGGCCCAGTTGCTGTTCCTGGAATCGGTAGATGCCAAAAAAGACATCCTTATGTACATTAACAGCCCGGGAGGTTCGGTTTATGCCGGCCTGGGCATGTACGATACCATGCAATATGTACGCCCGGAGGTAGGTACTATCTGTACTTCCCTGGCGGCGTCTATGGGTGCGGTTCTGCTGGCCGGCGGAGCAGCCGGTAAACGTACCGCCCTTCCTCATGCCCGGATCATGATCCATCAGCCCAGCGGCGGAGCCCAGGGGCAGTCGAGAGACATGGAAATTACGGTTAAACAAATTATCGAAATACGCAAAGAACTATACGAGATCCTGGCGCAGCATACCGGTAAGACCTACGAGCAGATCGACAGAGATTCTGACCGTGACTACTGGATGAAAGCCGAAGAAGCGAAGGCCTACGGCCTGATCGACGAAGTGCTTTACCGGGATAAAAACTAAACACCGCCCGTCGGGAAATATGGCAAAAACAAAAGATCAGAGCTGCTCTTTCTGTGGCAGAAGCAAAAATGAAGTAGAAATCCTGCTGTCGGGCCAGAGCGGAAACATCTGTAACAACTGCATAGAGCAGGGGCACGAGATGATCCAGCGGGAACTGTACGGCATAGACGCTTCCAAACCGCAAAAGAAAGGCGGCGGCCAGGCTGCACCGAAATTTGAGCTGAAGGCGCCCCGGGAATTGAAAAAATACCTGGATAGATTTATCATCGGGCAGGACGAGGCCAAAAAGGTGTTGACCGTAGCGGTGTATAACCACTATAAGCGGCTGATGCAGCCCGCTACGGACGATGATGTAAACATTGAGAAATCAAATATCATCATGGTAGGTGAGACGGGAACAGGTAAAACTTACCTGGCCCGTACCATCGCCCGGATGCTGCAGGTGCCCTTCGCCATAGCTGACGCCACCGTGCTAACGGAGGCCGGCTACGTGGGGGAAGACATTGAGAGTATCCTTACGCGCCTGCTTCAGGCCGCAGACTACAATGTGGAACAGGCCCAGCGGGGGATCGTCTATATCGATGAGATCGATAAAATAGCGCGGAAATCCGATAACCCGTCTATCACCCGTGACGTAAGCGGTGAAGGCGTGCAGCAGGGTCTCCTGAAGCTGCTGGAAGGCTCCGTGGTAGGTGTACCGCCCCAGGGAGGCCGTAAACACCCGGATCAGCAATTGGTGCAGGTGAATACGGAAAACATCCTCTTCATCTGTGGGGGGGCCTTTGACGGGATAGCCCGGCATATTGCCAAACGCATTAACACCGCGCCCATCGGCTTCCGCCAGGACGGAAAAGGCGTGGATCTGAATAAGGAAGAAAGCCTGATGCGTTACGTAACCCAGCAGGACCTGAAATCTTTCGGACTGATCCCGGAGCTGATCGGCCGGCTACCGCTCTTAACCTACCTGAACCCGCTGGACAGGACTACGCTGAAACGTATCCTGACCGAGCCCCAGAACGCGCTGGTAAAACAGTACCAGAAACTCTTCGGCATGGAAAGTATAGAACTGACGTTTGAGGAGGCCGCCCTGGATTATATCGTGGATCAGGCCGTGAAATTTAACCTCGGTGCCCGCGGTTTACGCTCCATCTGCGAGGCCATTCTCACAGACGCCATGTTTGAGCTGCCATCCGATAAGTCAGTGAAAAACTTCAAAGTGACGGAAGATTACGCCCGCTCGAAATTTGAGCACTCGTCACTGTATGAGATTAAGAAGGACGCGGCATAAAGCGCGTCCTTCTCTGCATTAAAATCAGGTAAACGGGGTGCGGGTTCACTTCCGGTATCGCCTGTAAATTTCCATCACCTTCTCCTTCGGCAATGCCTCCACTGTTCCCGAAGCGCCCTTCACGGTTTCGGCTTTAAAAAGAGAATTTAAAAGCGCTTCTTCCGTGGCTTCAATGACCGCCAAGAAGAGCGGGGAAACGTCATCGTTCCGTAGCTCGGCCACTTCGTACCGGGAAGAAGTGGAGGAATGCGCTACGCGCAGTTCCGTGGCGGTAGAAAATGCAATGACATAGTCACCGCTGCCATTAGAGGCGATCCCGCCGGTCTTGGCCAGGCCCAGCATAGCCCTTTTGGCCAGGCGTTCCAGGTTACGGGAGGTCAGAGGGGCGTCAGTGGCTACCACCATCATGCAGGAGCCGTCGGCCGGATCATTCAGCTGGTCATGCAGGAAGTGCTTGCCCAGCTCCTGGCCTACGGGCACACCGTTTACCTCCAGTACGCCGCCGTAATTGCTTTGAACCAGCACACCCACCGTGTAGCCGCCGGACTTTTTGGGGAGCACCCGGGAAGCGGTACCTATTCCGCCTTTCCAGCCGAAACACACCGTTCCGGTGCCGGCGCCCACGTTACCTTCCTGCACCGGCCCGTCTTTTGCCGCTGCCAGGGCCTCCAGCACATGAGCTTTGGTGACGGTTCGGGTGGCTATATCATTCAGGTAGCCGTCATTGGTTTCGCCTACCAGGAAATTTACCGACTTTACTTTTTCGTTTCCTTTCTGTGACAGCGTATAATCAATCAGCGCATCGGCGGCCACCGGTACAGACATAGTATTCGTCAGCACGATGGGCGTTTCCAGGTTTCCCAGCTCTTGCACCTGGCTGATGCCCGTCAGTTTACCGAAGCCGTTAGCCACATAAATGGCCGCAGGCACCTTTTCCTGGAAGAGGTTTCCGGAATGCGGCAGGATGGCCGTCACGCCGGTCCTGACCCGTTCTCCCTCCACCAGCGTTTTATGCCCTACCTTTAGGCCGGGCACATCGGTAATGGCATTGTGCTTCCCGGCGGAAAGTACCCCCACCCGGATACCCAGGTCACTTACCCGCTGGCCGGCCAGGCTTAGCGGAAAACATGCAAAAACAAGGAATTTTAGGAACTTTAAGGATGTCATACGCTTCGAAGGTCAAATGTTACGGGCAAGATAAGGAGAGTATTTTCAATATCATACTTGGGGCGCTGCTTAAAATGACTTATTTTCGTAGCAAATCAATCCTGGATATGAAACTTAAAATTTTACTTCTCATTTTACTTCTCAGTATGCCGGGCCTGGCCCAGACCGGCTGGCAGGTAGTGCCTGGAAAGCTGACCACTCCCTGGGCGGAAAAAATAAGTCCGGATAAACCTCTCAATGAGTACCCCCGGCCCCAGCTGGTGCGGCAGGGCTGGCAAAACCTGAACGGGCTTTGGGAGTACGCCATCACCCCCCTGAGCACCCACCCGCAGGCATACGAAGGCAAGATCCTGGTGCCGTTTGCCGTGGAATCGGCCCTTTCAGGGGTAGGGCGCCGGGTAGGGAAAGACAGTACGCTGTGGTACAAAACCACGATAGATATCGACAAAACCATTCGTGATAAGGAAGTCATCCTGCATTTCGGGGCGGTAGACTGGAAAACGGAGGTTTTCATTAACGGCCAGAGTGTGGGTACGCACGAGGGCGGCTACGATCCATTCTCCTTCACCATTACACCTTTCCTGAAAAAAGGAAACCGGCAGGAGATCATCGTATCTGTCTGGGATCCTACGGACCAGGGCCCCCAGCCAAACGGCAAGCAGGTCAATAAACCCCAGGGCATCTGGTACACCCCCGTAACCGGTATCTGGCAAACCGTATGGCTGGAAGGAGTGGCTAAGAGCCATATCACGGCCACCCGCCACACACCGGATATAGACCGTAAAACCCTGACCCTCCAAACCGAAACCACCGGAACAGAGGCTGGAGACATCGTAAAAGTAGAAGCCTGGGACGGAAACACGAAAGTGGCTGAGCAGGAGGTAGCTGCAGGTTCAGCGGCAGAGCTGGCTATCAGCAGCCCTAAGCTATGGTCACCGGACAGCCCCTTCCTGTACGACCTGAAAATTTCCCTGCTTCGCAAAGGCAAAGTGCTGGATGAGGTGCGCTCCTACTTTGGTATGCGGAAAATCTCCATGAAAGCCGGAGCCGACGGCCTGCAGCGCATGCTGCTGAATGACCGCTTCCTTTTCCAGTACGGCCCCCTGGACCAGGGCTGGTGGCCTGACGGACTCTATACCGCACCTACGGACGAAGCCCTGAAATTTGATGTGGTGAAAACCAAAGAAATGGGCTTTAACATGATCCGGAAGCACATCAAAATGGAGCCTGCCCGCTGGTATTACCATTGCGACAGGGAGGGCATCCTGGTGTGGCAGGATATGCCCAGCGGGGACCTGGGCGGTAATGCCTGGGATATGCGCCTGGGTAACATCACCGGCAGAAAGCTGGAAAAAGACCGGACCGCCGCCTCAGAAACCATCTACCGGAAAGAATGGAAGGCCATTATGGATGCCCTGTATAACTTCCCGTGCATAGTGGTATGGGTGCCCTTTAATGAAGCCTGGGGCCAGTTCAAGACCCGGGATATAACGGAATGGACGCAGAAACATGACCCTACGCGACTGGTGAACAGCGCCAGCGGCGGGAACTTCTACCCGGTGGGCCACATCCTGGATATTCACCACTACCCTGAACCGCAGATGCCGGATCCCCAGTACTTCGGGAAAGGCCAGGTGCTGGTGCTGGGCGAGTTTGGCGGGCTGGGACTGCCGCTGGAAGGGCACACCTGGCAGGATAAGAACAACTGGGGTTACCAGAGCTTTAAAAACAAAGAAGACCTGAAAAAGCGCTATACCGAATTTACGGAATCCCTGAAAACATTGATCAGCAAAGGGCTTTCAGCTGCCGTGTATACCCAGACCACCGATGTGGAGGTGGAGACAAACGGGCTCATGACTTACGACCGCAAGATAGTAAAAATGCCGGAGGCCGAGCTGAAAGCCCTGCACTCAGAATTTTATAAAATGAGATAATGAAAAAACTTTTGACCCTCTTCCTCCTGGCCGCCAGCCCCGTTTTATACGCCCAGGAGGCCTTAAAGATCACCCATTTGCCCTACATCCAGGGGCTCACAGACTCTTCGGTCACGATCCTGTGGACCACTAATCGGGCGGCTACCGGCTGGGTGGAACTGGCTCCGGATGATTCTTCGCATTTTTATAAGACGGAGCGGCCTAAGTTCTTCGATTCGCAATACGGCTTTAAACGGGTGGGAACCGTGCATTCGGTAGAACTGAAGCACCTGGTGCCTGGTACCCAATACCGCTACCGGGTGTACAGCCAGGAAGTGCTGAAGCACGAAGGCGTACAGGTAGAATACGGCCGGACCGTAGCCACCGGGGTGTACCGGCAGCAGCCCCTTTCGTTTAAAACGCCGGGGCCGGTAAAAACCCTCAGTTTTGCGGTGGTGAATGATATCCACGGCCGGAATGAAGTGCTGAATACCCTGCTGGATAAGGCAGACCTGCCGGCTATGGATTTTGTGGTATTTAACGGCGATATGGTAGATAACCTGCTCAGCGAGCAGCAGATGTTTGACGGCTTCATGGATACGGCCATTAAGCGCTTTGCCAGTGAGAAACCCATGTATTACGCACGGGGTAACCATGAGACCCGCGGGCCCTTTGCCATAGAATACCCGGTTTATTTTCCTACGCCCACAGGCAGGCTTTACTACGAGTTCAGCCGGGGGAATACAGGGTTTATCGTGCTGGACTGCGGCGAAGACAAGCCCGATTCCGACATTGAATACAGCGGGATCGTAGACATGGACCATTACCGTACCGAGCAGGCCGAATGGCTGAAAAAGGCAGTAGAAGATCCGAAATTCAAAAATGCGGCGTATAAGATCGTGATCTGTCACATGCCGCCTTTCGGGGGCTGGCATGGCGAGGAGGAAATCATGAGTAAGTTTGTGCCCATTCTCAATAAGGCGGGTGTTCAGATCATGCTTTCCGGCCATTTCCACCGGCAGGTGATCCGGAAAGCAGACCAGGCCATTCATTTCCCGGTGATCGTCAATTCCAATAATAACGCCCTCCGGGTAGACTTAAACGAAACCAAAGGATCGGTCAAAATCATAGACCAGGCAGGAAAAGTAGTGGAGGAAATACCGCTGAGCCCCGGCAGGAGATAATCCTGTCCGGGCTCAGTCCCCGGAAACTATCTAGCGCAGATTAAAAGTTAACCGCCGGCCCGGCTCATCAAATGCAAAAAGGCCATTATCATACTTCAATTCTCCCGAAACGAAGGTTTTTATGATGGTAGAGCCGAAGGTTTTTCCTTCAAAAGGCGACCAGCCACAACGGTACTGAAGTGACTCTTTGGTGACGGTAAAAGGTTTCTCCAGATCTACCAGTACCAGGTCAGCCCAGTAACCTTCCCGGATATAGCCGCGTTCGCGTACCTTGAAGCAGTCGGCCGGCGCGTGGGCCATTTTTTCGACTACTTTTTCCAGGCTGATCTTGCCTTCGTGGTAAAAATCCAGCATCACCTGCAGGCTGTGCTGCACCAGCGGCACCCCGGACGGCGCTGACCAGTAGTCGCTGCTTTTTTCCTCCCAGGTATGCGGGGCATGATCAGTGGCAATAATGTCCAGGCGGTCATTTAACAGCCCCGTCAGCAGCCTTTCACGGTGATTGTGCTTAATGGCCGGGTTACACTTGATCAGGTTACCGAACTGCCGGTAATCTTCGGCATCAAAGTAGAGGTGATGCACACATACCTCTGACGTGATCTTCTTTTCTGTCAGGGGCAGGGAATTATCAAACAGCTCCAGCTCATCACCCGTGGAAATATGCAGGATGTGCAGGCGGGTGCCGTTTTGCCGGGCCAGCTCTACCGCAAACGACGAAGACTTATAACAGGCCTCCTCATTCCGGATCAGGGCGTGGATGTCATAAGGCGGGGTTTGGCCTTCGTAAAGGGCTTTGTAATGGGCCAGGTTAGCCTTTACGGTGGCTTCGTCTTCGCAATGGGTAGCTATCAGCCCCTCAAAATTGCCGAAAAACCGGTTCAGCGTATCTTCATTATCCACCAGCATATTCCCGGTAGAACTCCCCATAAAAAGCTTCAGGCCGCAGACCTTGGCCAGGTCGGTTCGCATGGCCTCTTCGTAATTATCATTAGACCCGCCCATGAAAAAGGAGTAGTTGGTCCACGACGTTTTAGCGGCTATAGCGTATTTCGCTTCCAGTATTTCCTGCGTAAGGGCGTTCGGAACCGTATTCGGCATTTCCATAAAGCTGGTGGTACCACCGGCCAGCGCGGCCTTGGATTCCGTGGCGATGCAGGCCTTATGGGTTAGGCCGGGCTCCCGGAAATGCACCTGGTCATCTATCACTCCCGGCAGGAGATACAGGCCTTCGGCATCGATCTCTTTGTGATTCGTGAGTTTGTAGACCTCCGGGGCGATCTTCTCTATCCGGCCGCTCTGGATCAGTACATCCTGGTGCGTGATCCTGCCTTCATTTACGATGGCCGCATTTCTGATAATGTAATTTTTCATCGGGTTATAAGGTTTTAGCCGTTAGCTGCCAGTCGGGCGGGGAGCCACTTTTAGCCGTCAGATCTAACTGCTAATAGCTATTACGTTACTTTCTTCTGCTCTTCCTTTGCCGTAGCTATCAGCCACAGGTATTCGCCATACTTCAGGCATTGTTTATAGTAATTCCGGGCAGCGGTTTTATCTCCCTCCTGCGCGGCGATCCTCGCCAGGCCAAGATAGGCAAACGCCACGTACTCTTTGGTATACCGGTCGTTATATTTTATGGTCAGCGCTTTCTGGTAGGAGGCCTTGGCCTGGGAAAGGTTCTTATCCCGGTGCTCTTTAATGTAGCCGTCAAACACAAAATAAGACAGGCTGGCCACGGAGCTGGAGACTGGCCTCAGACCCTCGTTCAGCTTTTCCGCCTCATCAAACTTCATGTTGAGGAGGAGGCACTCCACCTGCCCTATCCTTAAAATGAAATTATTAGGGTAATCGTGGTAAACCTCGGAAGAAAAATACAAGGCTTTGCCGAAATTCGCTTCGTACTTGATGTAAATATCGCGGAGGTACATGGCGGCCTCCGTGCGACTGAAAACGGAGGTCCGGAACGACTTTTCCAGTTCGGCCAGTCCCTGGGCCTTATTCCCCGAGTCAAAAAACACCATCACCGGCTTCACTATCGGCTTGGTTTCCGGGTATCTTTCGCGGTAATAATTATAGAGGCCGTTAGCAAAAAGGAACTCGGCATTGCTGTTTTTGTACTTTTTCCCTTCCTTAAAATACTTCAGGGCCTTGCGGGCCTCCTGGGTGGCATTCATAAAGCTGCCTTTGTAATTCTCGGCCAGTGCCAGGAAACCGTGCCCGGCCAGCAGGAAGAAAGTACACTCCATCTTATAGTCGGGCTTGTCGTAATACTTATGACTGGCTTCCACGCATTTATTGAGCTCAGCCAGGTAGGTATTTAAAGCGGAGGCCTGCTGGTCTATAGGAATATTCTTCCACTGGATCTGCAGGGCGTTCAGCAAAAACCGCACGGGGTGATCGGCGTATTTGGCCTTTACGGGCGCAAACTCCGCTTCGGCCTGGGCATGCTGCAGGTTATAAAGATAGTCCAGCCCTTTAAGTACCTGCGCCGTGCTCTGCTTATCTTCCAGGAACTGGGCATAGCCACTGATGCAAAACAGGTTAAGAAACAGGATAATATGTATTCTTTTCACGATAATCATTTTTTTATGGCCCGGATCACCTCCCTTTTGTGCGGTGGGCCGGGATGCTTTTCCACCGTAAAACCGGCAGACCGTAAATTCCGTTGTACCGAACTCTTGGAGCAATACGTAGTAAGAACGCCCTCTGCGCACAGCATGTTTCCCACCTTCATGAACATTTCGGCTGACCAGAGCTCCGGCTGCGCATCCGGAGAAAAGGCGTCAAAATAAACCAGGTTAAACTGCGGTTCACAGGGAAGGTCTTCCAGCCGGATCTGCTTCTTTATAACGCTGAAGACCGGCGAAATGGTGTGCCACTCTTCCCAGCTCAGGCGGTGTAAAGGCAGCAGTTCAGGCGGCAGCAGCCGGTATTCATCCGGCGCGAGCGGATAGGCCTCTAAGCCCGTATACCTCACCGGATAGTCCCCTTCCTCCGCTTTCTGCCGGGTCAGCCAGGCGTTCAGACCCGTGCCGAAGCCCACTTCCAGGATATCGGCCCGGCCAAAGCGGCCTACGGCATAATCCAGGCCCAGTTCTATAAACACCCGCTCTGACTCGGTTCTGGCCCCGTGCACGGAATGATAAGTCTGACCGTACTTCTCCGAGAAGAAAGTTACTGAACCGTCTGATGTTTCCCGAATTCCCAAATCCTTTGTTTGATTGCTCAGGCCGCAAAGATACAAATAAAGGGGCACCTGAAACTGAAACCGGCGGCGGATTGTTTTAATCTGAAAAAGTCGAATAATTGCAATCTGATGTACAAAAGCTGCCCTTTGAGCAGGTAGCGAATTTTCCGAAGCTGTTTCTGGATTATGTGAACGGTAACGCGGAGCTGAAGCCGCTTTATGGTCATTTCCCCACTGTAGATGGGTTTAAGGAGCAGCTAAAGCTTAAGAAATTTTCACACCGGGCGGTTCTGACAGACGCCCTAAAGCGCCAGTATGCCCGTACGGAAAACCCGCCGGCACTGGATCAGCTGCTGCTGGAAAACACCTTTACCGTCACCACGGGCCACCAGCTTAATATCTTTACCGGGCCGCTGTACGTGATCTATAAGATCGTGAGCACCATTAACCTGGCCGGCCGGTTGAAAGCGGCTTTCCCCGAGTATAATTTTGTGCCGGTCTACTGGATGGCTACGGAAGATCATGACTTCGCGGAGATCGCCTCCTTTCATCTTTTCGGACAAAAATACACCTGGGAAACGGGGCAGAAAGGCGCCGTAGGCGAAATGAACCCGGAAGCCATCCTGAAGATATTTGAGGAGCTGAAAGATAAACCGGAGGTTTTCCGGAAGGCCTATTCAGAAAATACTACCCTGGCCGGAGCCGTACGCCAGTATATGCATGCGCTGTTCGGGAAGCACGGCCTGGTCTGTGTGGACGGCAATGACCGGGAGCTGAAAAGGCTCTTTGCCCCCGTTATGCTGGATGAGCTGCAGCATCAGTCCGTAAAAAAAGAACTGGATAAAAACGCCGGAATGCTGGAAAAGCTGGGTTACAAGCCCCAGATCCATCCGCGGGAGATTAACCTTTTTTATAAGGATGCCGGCCTGCGGGAGCGGATCGAACTCCGTGACGGTCGTTACCACGTGCTGGACACTGACCTGCAGTTTTCACCGGAAGAAATGAAAACGCTGGCGGAAGAGCAGCCCGAAAAGATCAGCCCGAACGTGGCCCTGCGCCCCCTTTACCAGGAAACCATCCTGCCTAACCTGGCCTACCTGGGCGGGCCATCTGAACTGGCCTACTGGCTGCAGTTGAAAGGCGTTTTTGAGCATTACGGCGTAGCTTTCCCTATCCTGCTTCCCCGGAACCTGGCCCTGGTGATTAACGGCGGCCTGAAAAAACGGATGGACAAACTGGGCGTAACGGCGGAAGAACTTTACCTGGAGGATACGGCCCTTAAAAAGGCTTTCGTGGAGAAAAATTCCGAAAACAGCCTGACGCTGAAGAGTGAGGAAGCGGCACTTTCAGAGGTATTTGCGGCCATAGTGCAGAAAGCCCTGGAGGTAGACCCCACCCTGGAAGGGGCCATTGAAGCCGAAAAAACCAAAACCCTCAAAAGCATCAGCAACCTGGAAGCCCGGATCAAAAAAGCCGAGGAACGGAAATTTGATACCTCCATCGGCCAGCTGATGGGACTAAAGGAAAAACTTTTCCCCGGCGGCAGCCAGCAGGAGCGAAAAGATAACTTCCTGAACTTCTACCTGAATGACCCGGAGTTCATAGATAAGGTGTTTGCCGTTTTTGACCCGCTGGATCTGAGGTTTAATGTGGTGTATGTGTAAAGAAGATTTATTCTGCCCGGAATAATTTGCAAATTGTAACGCTGTTTTCCATAAATTCACTTAATTTGCCTCAAACTTGGCAGTATGAACAGACGACAAGCAATAGGCCTCGGTGCCGCTGCGGCGGTGGCCATTCCGGCAGGACTGGTTTGGTGGAATAAATCAAAAATCGGGGATTCAACCTTACTGAATGAAAACAGGCAGGCCATTTTAGCGGCCGCCGTAGACACTATTATCCCCGAAACCAAAACGCCGGGGGCAAAATCCCTGGGGGTAGACCTCTTTGTGGCGAAAATAGTGCAGGATTGCCTGGATACTGAAAAGCAGACCCTTTTCAGTAACGGCCTGGTGGAGCTGGATAAAGCGGCTAAAAAACAGTTTTCCAAAGCCTTTAAACTTCTTAGCCCCGCTGAGCGGATCGAGGTACTGAAAACGTATCCGGAAGAGGACGGCTTCACTAAGCTTCTGAAGGGACTGACGGTGCGCGGTTATAACACCTCCGAATACGTCATGACAAATATTCAGCACTTCGAATTTATCCCGGGCCGCTACATCGGCTGTGTCAACCTCAATAAAGAAAACAATGCCTAACATAAATATTGATTCGATAAAAGACCGTACGTTTGATGCGATTGTCATTGGTTCGGGCATCAGCGGCGGCTGGGCCGCTAAGGAACTTTGTGAAAAGGGATTGAAGACCCTGGTACTGGAACGGGGCCGGGAAGTAAAGCACATTACAGACTACCCTACCACGAACATGATGCCGTGGGAGTTTGAGCACCGGAATCAGTTGACCCGGGAAATGAAGGACGCGAACCCCATTGCGGCCCGCTGCTACGCTTTTTATGAAGGTACCGAGCATTTCTTTGTGAAAGATGACGAGCATCCGTATATCCAGGAAAAACCGTTCGACTGGCTGCGGGGTTACCAGACCGGGGGAAAATCCCTGCTGTGGGCCCGCCAGACCCAGCGCTGGTCGGATTTTGATTTTGAAGGCCCGGCCCGTGACGGATTCGCGGTAGACTGGCCCATCCGTTATGCCGATATTGCGCCCTGGTACAGTTATGTGGAGCGTTTTGCCGGAATTTCCGGGAACCGCGACGGCCTGAAAAACCTGCCTGACGGCGACTTCCTGCCCGCGCATGAAATGAACTGCGTGGAATCTTATTTCCAGGAACAGATAAAGAAAAACTATAAAGACCGCCATATCATCCAGGGGCGCTGTGCCCACCTGACGGATAACCGGCAGATCTTCCTGGATCAGAGCCGTTCCAAGTGCATGCACCGAACCATCTGCGAGCGCGGCTGCCCCTATGGCGGATACTTTAGTAGTAACTCATCTACCCTTCCGGCAGCAGCGAAAACCGGGAACATGACCCTTCGCCCCTATTCAGTGGTACACTCTATCATTTACGATGAAAAGCTGGGGAAAGCCAGCGGCGTGAAGGTCATTGACACCCAGACCAAAGAAGAGATCGACTTCTTCGCCAAAGTCATTTTCCTGAATGCCGCGGCCCTGAACTCTAACCTGGTGCTGATGAACAGCAAGTCTTCCCGATTCCCGAACGGACTGGGGAACGACAGCGGCGTGCTGGGTAAATACGTAGCCTTCCATAATTATAACCGCACCATCTCGGGTGAATACGAAGGCTACCTGGATAAAACCACCGAAGGTAGGAGACCCAATTCGCCCTATGTGCCGCGTTTCCGTAACGTGGAAAAGCAGGAAACCGACTTCCTCCGGGGTTACGCCGCCGGCTTCCAGGCGTCCAGAGGCCCGCGTTTCAGTGGTGAAGGCTGGGGCGAAGAACTGAAAAACGGCCTGGATACCGCGAAATACAATGACTACTGGTCGGTAGGCTCACACATGATGGGCGAGACCATCCCGAAAGAAAGTAACCATGTGGCCTTAGACTCTGCCCAAAAAGACGCGTGGGGCATTCCGCTATTGAGAATCGCCATTGATTACGACGAAAACGACAAGAAGATGGAGAAGGATTACGAGGAGCAGTTCACCGAGATGTTTGAAAAAGCCGGCTTTAAAAATATTAAGACCCACGAATCCGGCCGTAACCCGGGTAACGACATCCACGAAATGGGCGGCGTGCGGATGGGGCATGACCCCAAGACCTCGATGCTGGACAAATGGCACGCCCTGCACCACTGCCAGAACGTGTTTGTAACAGACGGTGCCTGCATGACCTCCACGTCTACCCAGAACCCTTCGCTGACTTATATGGCCTTTGCCGCCCGGGCGGTAGACTATGCCGTTAACCGGATGAAGAGGGGAGAACTCTGATACTCCAAGTGACTCGCCTGCGCTTATAAGAGTCTGCGTATACGTTCCACGGGGTATTGGATTTAAAAGGTTATCTTTGTGTCATGAACCATGCCGCAGAACAGAATATCTTTATTGACGTGGTGCTGCCCGTACCCATACCGCAGTTTTTTACGTACCGGCTGCCGCGGGAGATGGCTCCGCTCGTAAAAGTAGGGGCCCGGGTGGTGGTGGAATTCGGAAAATCCCGGGTGCTCACGGCCCTGGTGATGCGGCTGCATAATACTCCGCCGGAAAAATACCCCGCTAAGTACATCCAGGAGCTCCTGGATACCGAACCCGTGGTCACCGCCCACCAGCTCTGGCTTTTTCAGTGGGTGGCGGAATATTATATGTGTACCGCCGGCGAGGTGCTGAATGTGGCCCTGCCTTCCGGTCTGAAGATCAGCTCCCAGTCGAAAATCCAGTATAATCCTGATTTCAATCACCACGAGCTCCTCAGTGAGCTGGAGAAGTTCTTCCTGGATGTGCTCATCCGCGAAGACTCCCTTTCCTATGAAGAATCAGCGCGGCTGATCGGGGATAATGACCTGGCCCGGTTCATCAAAGGCCTGGTGGCTAAGCATGCCGTGGTGCTTTACGAGGAGGTCAGCGAACGCTACCGCCCCCGGCTGGTGAAGATGATCCGGCTGGCGGAAGAATATGAATCCGATGAAAATGCGATCCTGCTGATCGAAAGCCTGGCTAAAGCCAAAAAACAGCAGGAAGCCGTTTTAAAATACCTCAGTGTTATCCCCCTGGAAGAGCTTCCTTACCGCAATTCTGCCGGAATAGAAAAAAAGGATTTCAAAGAACAGGGAATCTCCGATGCAGCCCTGAATACCCTGTTGGACAAAGGCATTTTTGAACAGTTTGAAATACGGGTTTCCCGGTTCGGGAATGAAAAGCCGGATGCGGAAGCCGCCATTACGCTTTCAGAGGCGCAGCAGCAGGCTTCAGACAGCATCATGGCCGGGTTTACGGAAAAAGACGTGGTGCTGTTTCATGGCATCACCGGCAGCGGCAAGACCGAGGTTTACATTGATATCATTAAAAAAGCGCTGGACTCCGGCACACAGGTGCTGTTTCTGCTCCCGGAGATTGCGCTGACCACCCAGATCGTGCGCCGGCTTAAGCGGGTGTTCGGGGATACCATGGGCGTGTACCATTCCAAATTTTCCGATAACGAGCGGGTGGAGGTCTGGCGGGGGGTGCTGGAAAAGAAATTCCCGTTTGTGGTGGGGGTGCGGTCTTCCATCTTCCTGCCGTTTTCAGATCTGGGGCTCATTATTGTGGATGAGGAACATGAGGCCTCCTATAAGCAGTTTGACCCGGCCCCCCGCTATCATGCCCGCGATGTGGCCATTATGCTGGCGCAGAAAGTACGGGCTAAAGTACTGCTGGGCTCGGCCACGCCGTCTATTGAATCCTACTACCAGGCTCAGAACGGTAAATACGGGCTGGTCACCCTTTCCGAACGCTTCGGCGATGCCCGCCTACCCGATATCCGGCTGGTGAATCTCCGGGAAGAGCGGGAAAACAAAACCCTGCAGAGAGAATTCAGCTCGGCGCTGCTGCAGGGGATAGGTGAGAACCTGGATCGTAAAAAGCAAAGCATCATCTTCCAGAACCGCCGGGGCTATGCGCCTTATGTCAACTGCCAGGAGTGCAACTGGATCCCGCATTGTAACCAGTGCTCGGTAACGCTGACCCACCACCTGCATGAAAAAACCATGGTGTGCCATTACTGCGGTTATACCGAGTCTGTACCCAAAGTGTGCCCTGCCTGCGGCTCACCGCGGATCCGGTCGGTGGGGGTAGGCACCGAGCGGATAGAAGATGACCTGCATGAATTTTTCCCGGATGCCCGTATCCTCCGGATGGATCTGGATACCACCCGTACCAAAAACGCGTACGAAAATATCATCGGCGAATTTGAGTCGGGTGATGTGGATATCCTGGTGGGCACCCAGATGGTCTCTAAAGGACTGGATTTTGACCGGGTAAACCTGGTGGGAGTGTTCAATGCTGATAAAATGATCCACTTCCCGGATTTTCGCGCTGCGGAACGGGCTTTTCAGCTCATCACCCAGGTAAGCGGTCGTGCAGGCCGGCGGGAGGAAAAAGGCACCGTGCTCATCCAGACCCATAATCCGCTGAACCGCGTATTGCAATACGTGCTGGCCCATGACTACACCGGTTTTTACGAGACCGAGCTGCAGGAAAGGGAAGGATATAACTACCCGCCTTTTTCCCGGATCATTGAGATCACGGTGAAAGACACCAGCCAGCTGCTGGCTCACCAGGCAGCAGAGCGGCTGACTGCTACCCTGAAAAGCTTCCTGGGCACGCAGCGAGTGATGGGCCCGGAAAAGGCGCTGGTGGAGCGGGTCAGGAACAAATACCTCTTTGTGATCTGGCTGAAACTGGAAAAAGACCGGATGAATATTCAGGCTACCAAGCGGTATCTTCAAAAAGAAATCGTAAATTTGATTACCGATAAGAAATTCAGATCTGTGCAGGTGGTGGTAAATGTGGATGCGATCTGAGCGTATGCCTGAAAAATAAATTAAACTTCACTAAACTAAAAATATCCGGATTATGAGCTTGAAAACATCAATTTCCGACTTCCTGAAAATAGACGAGCTGAAGGATAACCTGCTGAAACTGGCAGAATCCAAATTTGAATTAAAGAAGCTTGAACTGCTGGGCAAAGTGGAAAAGCTGCTGGCTAAAATAGTCATGAATGTGCTGGTGGCTATCTTCCTGTTTATCATATTTCTTCTTTTAAACATCCTGGCCGCCGCTATCATTAATTACTATACCCAAAGCTACTGGATAGGTTATGCCTGCATCACCGGGCTGTATACCGTGCTGTTTGGGGTGTTCCATTTCTGTAAACCCTGGGTTTCCCGAAAAATAGAAGCGCTTATTGCTGATATTATTGTAGAAGAACAATTTTAAAGGACCTCTTTAAAGAGGTACCCGGGTAGAGCTGCTTTCGGTGGAAGGAGCCTGCTCCCGGGTAAAATACCCTGTGGACCAGGCTCCGTGGCCGGGCACCCAAAAAAAATTCACTCCCCTGTAACCTTTTTGTTTTCACCCGGTTTTACTAATCAGAATACCAACTCCTATGACAGATGAGCAGGCCATGATGGCTGTAGCAGGCGGAGATTTAGATAAGGCCGCCGTTCTTTACGAACGGTACAAGAGACCTGTACTGGGGTATTTCCACCGGAACCTGGTGAGCCGCGACGGCCCGGAAGACCTGATGCAGCAGGTTTTTTACCGGATCATCCATTACCGGAAGAGCTTTACGGAAGGCTATGTTTTTAAGCCCTGGCTTTTCAGGATAGCCCGGAACGTGCTCCAGGATTTTATCCAGAAAAACCGGAACATCTTTTCCGGGCTGGATGAAAGAATGGATATAGAAGAAGAAAAACCCTATGACCAGGAGCAGGAATACCAGCTGAAACGGGCACTGGATCAGCTGCCGCAGGAATACCGGGAAGTGATCCTGCTCAGCCGCTACGAAGAGCTGAAGTACGATGAAATAGCGGAAATATTACAGATAAGTGTATCCCTGGTGAAAGTGAGGGTACACCGTGGACTAAAGATTTTGCGGGAAATTTATTTTCAAATGGAATGAAGAATATAGAAGAGTTTTTTGCGGACTACCTGGAAGGAAAGATCTCCGAAAAAGAGCTGGCCGGCTTCTTTTCCGAAAACCCGGGCGCCCGCCAGGAGTTTGAAGAGCTGAAACAGCTGTTTGAAGAGCTGCCGGAAGCCGTTCAGCCCGAGGTACCGGGAGGGGTTAATGACCGTTTCTATACCTTCCTGGAAGAAGAGAAGAGCAAGGCGGCACCGCGTTTCCGGGTTTCGTTCCGGGAGGTGTTCCGCTACGCCGCCATGGTGCTGGCGGTGGCCGGAGCCTACTATTTCGGCAGCCGGAAACCGGAGCCGGAGGTGGTTACCATAGAAAAGCCGGTATACATCACCCTGCGGGATACCATAAAGGTAAAAGAAGAGCAGGCAGCAGATCGGGAAGCGCCTAAAACCGTCCGGAAACAGCCGGCTGTGATGGATGAGCTGGCCAATATCCGGAAAGAAGTAAGCCAGATAAACGAGGTTCAGCATAAAATGATCCTGGCCATGCTGCGGCAGGAGTCAGCGGCCTCCCGGCTGGAAGCCATTAATTACAGCTATAACCTGGAAGCCGCAGACGGGGCTTTAATGGATGCCTTGTTCCTGGCGCTGGAAAAAGACCCCAGCGTAAATGTAAGACTGGCCGCCCTGGAAGCCGTAGGCCGCTTTCAGCTCAGCCCGTCTATGCGGGAAAACCTGGTGCTCACCTTAGCTGAGCAGCGCGATCCCTCCCTGCAGATGGCTTTAATTACGAAACTGATAGAACTCAGAGAGGTGAAGGCTCTGCCCGTCTTTGCCGGAATTATGAATAACCCCGACGTGTCTGAAAACATCCGGGACCGGGCAGAATTTGGTATAAAAGTTTTAAACATGTAAAAAAAAATTATGAAAAAGTTAATCCTGGTATCATGGGCTCTGGTAGCCGCTCACTTTTCCAACGCCCAGGAAAAGAAGCAGTATGAAGTAAAAAATTTTAAAGGGGTGGTCAATATCACCGGGCCGTCCTCCGGCCTGATCATAGAAGGCTATGCCGGCACCAGTGTGGTCATTGAAGCGGAAGGCGGAGAAGGGAAAGTTCCGGAAAAAGCAGCCGGGCTGCGGATGGTAACCGCCGGGGGGCTGGATAATACCGGGATTTCCGCCACGGTAGAAGAAGTAACCACTAAAATGGTAACCTCCATTAATGAGAAAGGGGAAGAAAAAGAGGAGGACGTCAGGATCCTGAGTATTCACATTCCCAATACCAACCGGCTCTTTAAAAACTACGTGGTGAAAGTGCCTCATGGCCTCACCACCCGCTTCCGGGAAAACACCGATGGCTTCTGGGGAAGGGGCGGAGTGCTGAAGATCCA
The DNA here is from genome assembly GCA_019638185.1 of Leadbetterella sp. Taxonomy (GTDB): domain Bacteria; phylum Bacteroidota; class Bacteroidia; order Cytophagales; family Spirosomataceae; genus Leadbetterella. The sequence goes on along the minus strand of JAHBUH010000008.1, from coordinate 124,306 downwards.
GTCTTTTCAAGGCGAACTGGATGTCAACTGTTCCGGCTGTAACCTGGATATCTCCGGGCTCTCGGGGAATGTGATTGCCAGTAACTCGTTCGGCGGAACCACCCGGGTGGAGTTTGCCAAACTGGACCAGGAGAAAATCACCTCTATCAATACCGATGGAGAACTGGAAGTGCTGCTGCCGGCGAATACCAAAGCTAACCTCAAAATGAGCGCGGAACGTGGAAATGTCTATACGGATTTTGACCTGAAAGCGGTGGCTAACAATACCAATGCATCGCTGGAACCGGTAACTGTGGTGGGTTCGGCTAATGCCCCGGCAAGGGTGAGGAGTTCAGCACAGGGGGGGTATTACATGGAAGCGGGAGCCATATCCATAAACAGCCAGAAAGGAAACCTGTCCGATAGATTTGCGCTGGCATCAGTATCAGCAGCCAAAAGGAGAAACCTGGACCGTTACGATTATGTAATTAATGACGGCGGCGTATATGTAAGCATCTCCAGCCGGAGCGGAAATGTTTACCTGAAAAAGAAATAAGAAGGGACCGTTTTAAAAACCATTTTTCCGGGCAGGATTCTGCCCGGATTTTTATTTTTAAGGCAATATTTTGCGCAACAAACACCTAAAAAAATAGTTGGTAGCTTGGTTTTTTGAAATCGTTTCGTAATTTTATTGCTCAATGAAAACTCCAATCCAATGAAAAATATTTTTATTACAGCCATTGCGGCTTTGCTTTCTTTCCCGGCCTTAGCCCAGGGCGTATTGAAATTTTCGCCGGAAAAGCCTAAGCCGGGTGAAGCGATCACCATCACCTACCAGCCTACTGCCGTGGTGCCGGTGAAGATCTCCGGTGCGGAATTCCGGGGCATGATGCCGGAAGACCTGAATTTCCAGGCTAAGCGGGCCTCTGGAAAATATACGGCCACCTTTAAGACCGATACCTCGGCCACCTTAGTTTACTTTACCGTTACGGCCGGCGGCGCTATCGACAATAACCAGGGGAACGGCTATACCATAGAGTTATACCAGGATAATAAACCGCGCAAAAACGCCAACCTGGCCAAATCGTACTTCTACCAGTACTATGGAGAAGAATCGGGCATCAAAAGCGATAAAGAACGGGCGCTGGCCGCCCTGGAACGGGAAGTACAGTTCCACCCGGATAACCGTGGCGCCAAAGTAAGCGTGCTCCGGATGAAACTGGCTAACGACAAGGATAAAGGTACCGCCCTCATCCAGGGAGAAATAGATGCCGTTAAGCAGGCCGGCCTGAAAACCGAGGCCGATTATAATTACCTGGCCCAGCTGTACAGCATAGTTAAGCAAGCCGACAACCAGAAAGCACTGAACGAGGAGAAAAAAGCCAGGTTCCCCGAAGGTACGTGGGTGGCCCAGGAAATGATCACCAAATATATGAATGAAAAAGACCTGGCCAGGAAAAAGGAAATGTATGCGCAGCTCCTGGAAAACATAGAGACCCGCCCGAACTTCAAGGGCATGAAAGGGTCTGTTCCCATGCTGAAAAGTAACCTGCTGAGTGCCTACATTGCCGCTAAAGACTGGGATGGACTGCAAAATGCCATCACCACCCTGCCGTTTGAGGATAAAGACCAGCTATCTATGCTCTATAATAACGCGGCGTGGAAAATGTATGAAGACGGAAATAACCTCGAAAAAGCGGAGGAATTCGGGAAATTTGCTACTACCCACGCCAAAGGCGAATGGGACAAGGCCGAAGCCGCCAAGCTGTCAGAAAAGAAAATAAAGCAGAAGAAAAGTACCTACGGTATGTTTGCCGACACCTACGCGGCCGTACTGCTGAAATCCGGGAAGTATGAAGAAGGGCTTAAGTTTGCCCGTGATGCCGCCTTTACCGTAACAGACGGCGCCAGCGCCGGGTATAACAGTATCTATGCCCGGCTGGCCGAGAAGGTACTGCCGGCTAATGAATACAAGCCCCAGCTGGAGAAATTCGTGGTAGACGGGAAATCTACTTCAGAGATCAAAGACATCCTGAAAAAAGTCTACGTAGAGGAAAAGAAATCAGAAGAGGGTTTCGGCGATTACATCAGCGCACTGGAAATGGAAGCCAAACGCAAAATGAGGGAAGAACTGGCTAAAAAGCTGGAAAACAAACCCGCACCGGTATTTTCCCTGCTGAACCTGGATGGCTCCGAAGTGAAGCTGGAAGAACTGAAAGGCAAAACCGTGATCGTGGACTTCTGGGCCACCTGGTGCGGACCCTGCATAGCCTCCTTCCCGGGAATGAAAAAAGCCCAGGAGAAATACAAGGATGATCCGAATGTGAAATTTGTGTTTATCAATGCCTGGGAAAACGTGAAAGACATCAAGAAAGAAGTGGCCGAATTCATTAAAAAAGGCGCCTATCCTTTCAATGTGCTGTTAGACCTGGACAATAAGGTCATCGGCTCCTACGGGGTAACCGGTATCCCTACCAAGTTCATTGTGGATAAGAACGGCAACATCCGTTTTACCTCTATCGGTTTCGGCGGCAGTGACGACAAACTGGTGGATGAGCTCTCCATGATGATCGATATCGCCAAGACAGAATAAGATTTTAAAGATCCAAAAAGAGGGGGTTTCTTCCGGGTTAGCTGATGCAAGTCCCGAAGAAACCCCCTCTTTTTGGTGGATAATTCACATTTTTTTATAGTTTTGTTTCCTGTTTAACCTGATAATTCCTTATGAGTCTACCCACTGATAGTAACCCTGACTTCTTTAAATCGAAAGTTTTAGGCCACCCTTCCGGCCTGTTTGTCTTGTTTTTCACGGAAATGTGGGAGCGCTTTTCCTTCTACGGCATGCGCGCACTGCTGGTGCTGTTCCTGACCTCTACCGTGGCAGATGGCGGCTGGGACTGGAGCCGGGAGCAGGCCATGGCGCTTTTCGGCTCCTATGTGGGCCTGGTTTATCTTTCCACCATGTTGGGAGGCTATTTTGCTGATAACATCATCGGTTATCGGCTGGCGGTGGTGGTAGGGGCTGCCCTCATGACCCTGGGCCACGCCTCCATGGCGGCTGAAACACCGTTTTTTACCTACCTCGGCCTTATCCTGCTGGTTTTCGGTAACGGTTTCTTCAAACCGAACATGACCTCCATCCTTTCCGAGATTTACAAAGACCACCCCGAAAAGAAAGACGGGGCCTATACCATTTTCTACATGGGCGTAAACTCCGGTTCCTTCTTCGGAATCCTGCTCTGCGGCTACCTGGGCGAACAGGTGGGCTGGAGCCTGGGTTTTGGCCTGGCCGGTATTTTTATGTTTTTCGGCCTGGTCCAGTTCTGGCTTTCGCAAGACATCTTCGGGAATATCGGCCTTAAGCCTAAAAAGGCCACGGCAGGGGTGATAGAAACGGTGGAGGATGAAGACCGGCGGAATCCGTTTACCACCGGCCAGATGGTGCTGATCGGTATCATGGTGACCCTGGGGCTTTTGTGGATCATCTTTGAGCCGGTCAAGATCATATCGGGGGGCGCGGTAGATATCTTTAATTTTAGCCTGCTGGGACTTTCGGGGAATAACTTCACCATTCTACTGGCCGTGATTCTTTTCCTGGTTTTACTTTTTATCCGGATACCGAAATACTCGCGCGTGACCCGTGACCGCATGATCGCCGTGACCTTTTTCGCTTTTGTAGCCGCCTTCTTCTGGGCCATCTTTGAACAGGCGCCGGGTACCCTTACCATCTTTGCCCGGGACTACACTAACCGTATCCTGGAAGGAAACGCCGGGCTTATTTTTAAGCTGGCTAACGCCTCCCTCACGCTTATTCCGCTGGGAATTATTACCTGGGTGCTGCTTAAGCTTTTCGGACAAACTTTCAAACACTATCCCTTCGCCAATGTGATCCTCGGCTTCAGCTTTGTCATTGTCTGGGGCATAGCCATCTGGATGCTGAAAAACCAGTTTGCACAGGAAGCGCTGGAAGTACCGGCCTCGTGGTTCAGTACGCTGAATTCCCTGTTTGTGATCAGCCTGGCACCGCTCTTTACCAAGCTGTGGGATAGTAAGCTTAACCCGCCGGCCAACTACAAGTACGGGCTGGGCATGCTCCTGCTGTCCATCGGTGCGGCGTGCATCGCTTTCGGTGCCGGCTCCATAGAAGTAGGCGCCAGAACCGCCTCCGTAAGTATGATCTGGCTGATCCTGGTGTATCTTTTCTTTACCATGGGCGAGCTTTGTATCTCACCGGTGGGCCTCTCTTATGTGAGTAAGCTGGTGCCCGCCCGGATGATCGCCGTGATGTTTGGTATCTGGTACCTGGCCATTGCTATCGGCATGAAAGCCGCCGCTAAATTCGGGGAAAGCATAGACCGCGTGGCGGACGAGAAAGGCATCAGCTATTTCTTCTGGATGCTGGCTTCCGTAGCCTTTGGCGCGGCCGTCCTGGCGGTAATTACCCGTCCGGCCATTAAGAAACTGATGCACGGGGTACGGTAGGTTTCCCGGTTACCGGATCATCGTAACGTAGCCCTTGTACTCCTTCGTACTTCCGGCCGGCTCCAGCCGCTCGAAATTCACGGTAATTACATAATAGTACGTTCCTGATGCCAGTTCCCGGCCGTTGTTATCCTTGCCGTCCCACTCAATAGTGCCCGAGGTCAGGGTTCTCACCCGCTGCCCGTGGGCGCCGTAAATTTCCATTTTGGCTTCTTTGATAAACGCCGGGCAATTCATGGGCGTGAAGGTATCGTTCTTCCCGTCGCCGTTCGGTGAGAATACGTTCGGAAAGGAGAGCTTGTCGCAATTGTCAAAACAGACCTTATTGCTGAGCCCGCTCTGCAGCCCCAGGGAGTTAATAGCCTGCACATAATAACAGCCGGCAAAACCCTCCGTTCGGTTCTTCCGGTGCGTAAACGTATTTAATCCCGACGCCTGGAGGTTAGCCAGCAGGGTAGGCTCCGTCAGCTCATACCGGGCAAAATAAATATTGTAGCTGACAATATCATTCCGGCAGGGGGCGCCGCCCTGATCGGCAGGGGTGGTCCAGGTGATGGTGTTCATAAAAGTGCTTTCCTCGCAGAAATCACGGCTCTGAAGCTGCTCACAGGTAATGGCTCCCGAGAGATTGATCTGCGGGGTGCATGGGGGCGACTGATCCTGGGGCGTAGCACATTTTACCTGGGAAAAGTTAGGAAGGATTCCCAGCTGGGTAAACGCTTCGTATTCCCCCCGCGTTAAAACCCGGTAGCAGTAGGTCTCCCCATTCAGCAGTTCAGTGCTTATATCGCCGTCCGCCTTTTCCGTATCAGCCCCCGTATCGGTAAAAGTAAAGGAATTGACATCCGTAACCGCCACCTTATGAATCAGGTTAAACCGGTCATCGGGCCCCTGGCGGTAAATATAATGGGTCTGCTTTTCATTGCTCCAGGGAGTATTGGCTTCCCAGGTCAGCGGTACAGACTTACTGGCCGTTTTGGAAGACAGGAATACCGAAGAGGCCGGGTGCGAGGAACCTCTCAGTTTGGTGCCTTCCGTGTAGATCTCCACTTTATACCGGTACACCTTTTGTTCCGTATTCAGGTTCTGATCCAGGAAATAGGTGTCAGTAGTATCCGTAAAATTCGTGCTCCGGGTATGGATCAGTGAAAAGCTTTCTCCTCCTATTCCTTCGGCGCGGTAAAGCTTATACACGCGCTCAGCGGGAAGGGTGCTGAGGTCCACATTCAGCGGCAGTGACCACTTCACTTCTATTTTCCCGGCCGTGGCAGAGGTTTCGGTTACGGAAACCCGGGTGATCACACTGGTGCCCGGCTTCACATCAGACCCGATACAGAACTCTACCGAAGGCGCGCTCCGGATATTGATAAAGTTATTTTCCGCTATTTCGGTGATCAGCCGGTAGCTGTAGATTTCGCCTTCCGCAGCATTGGGATCCAGGAAGGTGGTGTCCTGCACCGTCACCTCCCCGATCAGCTGGTAGCCCCAGCCGGCCGGCATCCCGGAGGTACAGGCGCCGGGGTTAAGACCGCTGCAGCCGCTTTTCCGGTACACCAGGATCTTGCCTTTATCCCCGCATGCCGTAAGCCGGTTCCAGGTGAGGCGGTTGCCATTGGCAGCCCTTTCCGCCACCAGGGCCTTGGGTCGGGGTGGCAGCACCCGGATATTCAGTGTTTTAAGGTCTACCAGGGAGTTATTGAACCTCCCCGGGCTGTCTTCTACTTTAAACACCACATTATACGTCTGTTCACGGGCATGCTGGCAGTTAGTCTGCCATTCAAACCGCCCCGCTACTTTTCCTACAGAGGGTGTGCTGGAAAACTTGGCCGGCTGAGGCGCAACATACGGGAAAGGCCTGCCGGCCGGATCCAGGTTATATACGCCACCCGAGCTGCTCAGGGTGAGCTTCTGGGTGATATTGCCGTCTTCACCCGTTACCTGGAACTCTATTTTTTCCCCGGCTTCCACACAGATATCGGGGGGTAAGGTCAGCACGGGCGCCACATTCTCGGTTTCCACCACTATGATCTGCATATCCCGCACAATCTCCCCGATTTTTACATACCCGCCATCATAGCCCTTCCGCCATTCCTCTATGACAAAAGCGATATTGTACTGACCCGCTTCGCGGGGAGCATCCCAGACCAGGTCGCCGGTTCGGGGATTAATGGTAAATGTGGCCGGGCCGGTACCCGCCTGGTTCAGCACGGGGCTCGGGCCCACCGTATTCGGCTCCAGGTACTCCGGGATAAATACGCCCAGGCCGGTAGGGGTCCCTGTGCCCAGCGCCACCTGGTCTTTCCGGGGGATGGTCAGCTTATAGGAAAGGGAATCACCGTCAATATCATACGCCCCGGGATTGTGAATAAATTTCTGACCTACCGCAGCAGAATCGATGGGGATATTTAAAAGATGGGGAGTGCTGTTATAACCTACGTTAGCATTGATCAGGATAGAGGTCTGTACATAAAAGCTGATACTTTGCGAACCCGTAGGGGCAGGAAGGTTAATGGTATTATCATTCCGGTTAACGATACTCACACCAATGGTATAATACCCCGGCGCAGGAAACGTATACGTGGTATCATACACGTTACGGGCCGTGGCACGGTTAATCATCACCCGTTCTTTCCGGCGGGCGGAGAGTTTCTCCACCCGGTTAGTAGAAAATCCGAAGTTAAAGTCTACCGTAGGCTGCTGATCGTTAGCGGCCTTGCCGTATATTTCATCCGTATAGGTAATCAGCGTTATCCGGTAAGTCAGCTGCGTACCGGAGATCCGGGTAGCCGTGATTTCACCGGCCCGGATGTGTGTGGCCCGGGTTAGTAGGGGGCTCAGGAGCAGGAGAAAGAAAAGGAAGTAATTTTTCTTCATGAATGACCGACGCTTATGCTTTAAAGATAAAACTTTAACGCTAATAGATTCCAATTATTCTTAATCAAATCCTGAATAAAGCGCAAAGCAGGTGTAAAATTTCTACTTCGCCGCCATACGGATGGCGCCGTCCAGGCGGATCACCTCCCCGTTCAGCATGGGGTTTTCCACGATGTGCTTTACCAGACGGGCATACTCTTCCGGTTTCCCCAGCCGGGACGGAAACGGTACCTGTGCCCCCAGGGAATCCCTCACCTCCTGGCTGTAGGCGGCTAAAAGCGGGGTCTCAAAAATCCCCGGCGCTATGGCCATCACCCGGATGCCCGTGCGGGCCAGCTCCCGTGCTATGGGCAGGGTCATGGCCACAATGCCCCCCTTGGAAGCGGAATAAGCCGCCTGGCCTATCTGCCCCTCAAAAGCCGCTACCGATGCCGTGTTAATGATCACGCCTCTTTCGCCTTCCTCATTGGGGGCATTATGCTGCATCTTATCGGCCGCCAGGCGCAGGGTATTGAAGCTGCCCACCAGGTTTACCCGGATGATCTTTTCAAAGAAGGCCAGGTCATGTACGCCGCTTTTACCGAGAACCCGCATGGCCGGCCCCAGCCCGGCGCAGTTGACCAGGCCATGGATGCTCCCGAAGCGGGCCGTACCCCGATCCAGGGCGGTTTGCACGTCCTCTTCACGGGTGATGTCGGTTTTTACAAATAAGGCAGAGCTGCCCAGTTCGTTTTCCAGGGCGGTTCCTGCGTCAGCATTGATGTCGGAGATAACGGCATTCCCACCGTTTTCCACGATCATCCGGGTGGTAGCCTCACCCAGGCCGGAGGCACCGCCGGTGACGAAGAAAGTGTTTCCTTTTATCTGCATTTTTTATTCGGTTGATGCTCTTTACGGGCAGAAGCGCGGCCGGGCCTTTAGTTTACAGTAGCCCCGCTCCACACCGCTTTGTGCGGCTGGATCAGCGAGAGGCTGCCGTCTTTATCTTCCGCCATCAGGATCATGCCCTGCGATTCCACGCCCATCATGGCCCGCGGCGCCAGGTTAGCAATAAACGTTACCTGCCTGCCTATCATTTCTTCGGGCGAGAAGTGCTCGGCAATCCCGCTCAGGATGGTTCTCTTTTCAAAGCCGTCATCCACTAAAAACTTCAGCAGCTTCTTGCTTTTCTTCATAGGTTCAGCTTCCAGGATAGTGCCTATACGGATATCCATCCGGGCAAAATCATCAAACTGGATCACCGGCTTCAATGCCGGTACCGTCTTTCCTTCTAACTCGTTCAATTTCTTGGAATTTAATAATTTCTGTACCTGCGCCTCAATGGCTGCATCTTCGATCTTCTCAAACAGGAGCTCGCTTTGCAGCACCTCCGTACCGGCCGGCACCAGGTCCGCCTTACCGGCATCGGCCCACACAGGTGTATCACCGGCGGTGGTCCAGCGGGCGCTGCTTAGCTGTGTATAGAGCTTTTTAGCCGTAAACGGGAGAAAAGCCTCCGAAACAATGGCCAGTGTGGCCGTGATCTGGGCCGCTATGTTCAGGATGGTAGCCACCCTTTCCGGGTTTTCCTTCCAGGCTTTCCAGGGCTCGGTATCCGCCAGGTACTTGTTCCCCAGGCGGGCCACTTCCATCATCCCGGCCAGTGCTTCCCTGAATTTATAGTGCTGAAGCGATCCGGCTATCTGGGCCGGGAGCTCCGCTAAGGTCTGTAATGCTTCGGTATCTATAACTTCCAGGGGCCCTCTTTCCGGGATCCTGCCCTCAAAATACTTTTGGGTAAGCACCACGGCCCGGTTCACAAAATTCCCGTAAATACCCACCAGCTCCGAGTTATTCTTGGTCTGGAAATCCTTCCACGTGAAATCGTTATCCTTGGTTTCCGGGGCATTGGCGGTCAGCACATAGCGCAGCACGTCCTGCTTGCCGGGAAACTCCTCCAGGTATTCGTGCAGCCATACGGCCCAGTTGCGCGAGGTGGAGATCTTATCGTTCTCCAGGTTCATGAACTCATTGGCCGGCACGTTATCGGCTAAAATATAGCTCCCTTCCGCCATGCACATGGCCGGGAAAATAATGCAGTGAAAAACGATGTTATCCTTCCCGATAAAATTAATGAGCTTCGTGTCCGGGCTTTTCCAGTAGTCTTCCCAGTTTTTGCCGTTTTGCTCTGCCCACTCTTTGGTCATGGAAATATAGCCGATGGGCGCATCAAACCACACGTACAGTACTTTTCCGTCTGCGCCTTCCACGGGTACTTTTACGCCCCAGTCCAGGTCGCGCGTCATGGCCCGGGGCTGCAGGCCCTGCTTCAGCCACGACTGGCACTGCCCGAAGACGTTCGTCTTCCATTCCGTATGGGAATTTACATACTTTTCTATTTCCGGCTGCATCTTATCCAGCGGCAGGTACCAGTTTTTGGTTTCCTTCATCACCGGCTTGGATCCGGAAATGGTGGACCGGGGATTGATCAGCTCGGTGGGAGAGAGCGATGATCCGCACTTTTCACACTGGTCGCCATAGGCGCCTTCGTTATGACAAACAGGGCATTCTCCCACAATATACCGGTCAGCCAGGAACTGGTTAGCGGTTTCATCAAAATATTGCTCCGTGGCTATTTCGTCAAAATACCCCTTGTCGTACATGGTCCGGAAAAACTCCTGCGAGGTCTCGTGGTGAATGGGCCGAGTGGTGCGGGAATAGATATCAAACGAGATCCCGAAATCTTCAAAAGAGTTTTTGATGATGGAATAATACTTATCTACCACTTCCTGCGGTGTAGTGCCTTCCTTCTTGGCCTTGATGGTAATAGGCACGCCATGCTCATCCGTACCGCTGATAAAAGCCACGTCTTCGCCTTTTGACCGGAGAAAGCGTACAAAAATATCCGCCGGAATATAGCATCCGGCCAGGTGGCCGATATGAATGGGGCCATTGGCATAAATTAAAGCGGCGGTAACGGTATAGCGCATCGGAACAAGGTTTAAAAAATGCAAATTTAGCGCTTTTAACCGTTCGTTTCAGGGAGAATTCCGGTTTTTATGCAGAATAATGGATCAGAATCCTTATTTTTGAAATACTGAACGTAAACTATATACTCCCTCTTTATGCGCTTAACCATCCAAAACCTGAGTAAAACCTATAAAAACGGGGTGAAAGCCCTGGATGATGTATCCCTTGAAATAGGAGCCGGCATGTTTGGCCTGCTCGGCCCTAACGGCGCCGGTAAATCCACCCTCATGCGTACCGTGGCCACGCTGCAGAAGCCGGATTCCGGCAGTATATCTTTCGGAGACGTAGATGTGCTGAAAGACCAGCTCAGTCTTCGCAAGGTGCTGGGCTACCTGCCCCAGGAATTCGGGGTATACCCTAATTTTTCAGCCGAAGACCTGCTGGATTATTTTGCCCGGCTGAAGGGAGTAAGTCAGAAAGCCGACCGCAAAAAGCTCATCCAGGAAGTGCTGGAGATCACTAACCTCTGGGATGTACGGAAGAAGAGTGTGAGCGGGTATTCCGGCGGGATGAAACAGCGTTTCGGAATAGCCCAGCTGCTGCTGAATAACCCCAAGCTCATCATTGTGGATGAGCCCACCGCCGGGCTGGACCCGGCTGAACGCCACCGTTTCCTGAATGTTCTGCGGGAAATAGGCGCTAACCATACCGTCATTTTTTCCACGCATATTGTAGATGACGTACGGGAACTCTGCCACGAGATCGGTATCCTGAATGGAGGCAAAGTGCTTTTCCGGGGAACACCCGGAGAAGGAGAGGCCGCCCTGAAAGGAAAGATCTGGATGCGGATCATTGAACGGGAAGATGCAGAGGCCTTCATGAAAGATTTTAAGGTGCTTTCTTCCAATTATAACCCGGACAATACCCTGAATATACGGGTGTATAGTGAAGAGCAGCCTAACGAGACCTTCGTGCCCGCCACCCCCGGCCTGGAAGATGTTTATTTTGTAGCACTGAAAAATGAAACGATCTGATGCTGGGAACTATATTTTCTTTTGAAACAAAACGATGGTTCAGCCAGCCGTCTTTTTATATCTATTTCGCGGTCTTTTTCGTGATCGGGTTCCTGGTGATGGCGTCTGCCTTAGGCTATTTTGATGCTTTCACCGTAACCACCACGTCAAATACCTACTATAACTCGCCGCTGGCGGTAAACAGCCTGATCAACGGCTTCTCGCAGCTGCTGAACTTCATCATTCCTACGGTGATCGGGGCCACGGTGTATCGGGACTACAAGTATAACGTGCACAGCGTACTTTACTCCTACCCTTTCAGTAAGCGCGATTACCTGGCCGGGAAATTCCTGAGCGGAATGCTGATCACCGTGATCATCTCCCTGTCCATTGGCCTGGCTTTTATCATTGCCTCGGTACTGCCTTTTGCTAACCAGGAACTGATGGGGCCTTTCCGCCTGTGGGCCTTTATCCAGAGCTACGTGATCTTCGTGATCCCTAACATCTTCTTTATCGGGGCCATCATCTTTCTGCTGGTGACCCTCACCCGGAACGTTTACATCGGCTTCATTTTTATCCTGGTCCTGCTCATCCTGCAGATCGTGATCGGTAACCTGACCGAGAACATGGATGATAAGTTCATTGCCGCCCTGATAGAACCCTACGGGCAGGAAGCGCTGAGCTATGTGAGCAAGTACTGGTCCATAGAAGAACAGAACGTGAATGATATTCCCCTGGATAAAGCTATTTTCCTGAACCGGGCCATCTGGGTAGGAACGGGGATTCTGGCCCTGGTAGTCGCCTACCTGACCTTCTCGTTTTCCCAGTCGCCCGTCAGCCTGCTGCGTCAGAAAACCCCTGAACGGGTGGTGAAAGATAATTTCCAGAGCGTCTTCCGGATCAACCTGCCGGCCGTGACCTTTGATTTTTCATTTGTACAAAATCTCCGTACGGCCCTTAGCCTGGCGGGGGTAGAGTTCCGCTCCATTGTGAAAAACTGGGTGTTTATTTCCATTGTGGCGGTGCTGTTCCTATTTGTCATCGTATCCGGGTATACCCTGGGAGAAGACCTTCTGGGTACCAAGACCTACCCGGTCACCTGGAAGATCCTGGGCAGCATCAGCGGGCAGTTCCTGTTTTTCGGGCAGATCCTGGTCTTCCTGTTTGCCGGTGTGCTGATCCAGCAGGCCACCACCCACCGTATGAACCTCCTGGTAGATTCCACGCCTATTCCTAACTGGGTGATGCTTTTCTCCAAGTTCCTGGCCCTTCTGGGCATGTGTGTGGTGCTGATGGTGACGGCCATTGTATCCGGAATGCTGGTGCAGGCCTATTATGGCTACTATAATTTTGAGCCGGGAGTGTATATGAAAGAGCTGCTGGGCTTCCGCATGATTAATTTCGTGATCCTCATTATCCTTGCGCTCTTTGTTCAGTCGCTGTTCCGGAACTATATGCTGGGTTTCATTGCCCTGATTATCGTGATGATGATCCCCCTGGGGCTGCGTAAAATAGGGGTAGAGCTGCCCGTTTTTCATTTTAACTGGGCGCCCGGTGTAGTATACTCGGACATGAACGGCTTTGGGAGCTTCCGGGGCCAGCTCATCTGGAAATTCTACTGGCTGCTGTTTTGCGGCGGGCTGTACGGCCTCACCCTGCTGTTATGGCGCAGAGGTTCCTTCTCCGGCGTGAAAGACCGGATTCGTACGGCCGCTTCGCGCTTCAGCCTGCCGGTGGCGGTGCCTGTACTGCTAAGCCTGGCGGCCTTTGTGGGGCTGGGGTATGCACTCTATTACCAGGTGGCGGTGGCTAAGCCGTTTTATACCGGTAAAGAGCAGGAATTACGGAATATTAACTACGAGAAAAAATATAAACGGTATTCCGATACCCCCCAGCCGCGGATCACGGATGTGAAGGTGGAAATGCACATTTTCCCTAAAGAAAGAAATTATAATGCTACGGCTTATCTGACCCTGGTCAATAAGACGGGTAAAACCATAGATTCGCTGATCGTAGACTACGGGAAAAACCTTCGCAGCATTCAATTCAGCATTCCGAATAAAGAGATATTCAATGACTCCTCCCTGAGATTCCGGATTTACCGGCTGGAAAGGCCGCTTTCACCGGGGGACTCCCTGAAGACCACGGTTATTGTGGAAAATGAACGGAATACCTGGCTGGCTGATGAGTCGCCCGTGCTGGAAAACGGTACTTTCATCAATAACTTTGCGCTTTTCCCTTCTTTCGGCTACCAGGAATCGGCCGAGATCGAAGATAACGATATCCGTAAGAAATACGGCCTGAAAGACCGGGAAAGAATGGCCGAACCTACGGATATGAAAGCCCGGCAAAATAACTACATTTCCAATAACGCCGACTGGATCAGCTTTGAAGCCACCGTCAGCACCTCGGAAGACCAGGTGGCTATAGCGCCGGGGTATCTTCAGAAAGAGTGGGTGGAAAACGGGCGGAAATATTTCCACTATAAGATGGATAAGCCCATCCTGAACTTCTATGCCTTTAACTCGGCACGCTATGATGTACGGAAGGAAAAATACAAAGGCGTTAACCTGGAGATTTACTACCAGAAGGGCCACGAGTATAACCTGGACAGGATGATCACCTCCCTGAAGCACTCCCTGGATTATTATACGGAGAACTTCAGTCCTTATCAGCACCGCCAGGTACGGATCGTGGAATTCCCGCGCACGGAGGGGAGCTTTGCCCAGTCGTTCCCTAATACTATTCCGTATTCAGAAGAGGTAGGGTTTATAGCCTGGGTAGATGAAAATAAGCCTAACGCCGTAGATTATCCCTATTCCATCACCGCCCACGAACTGGCGCACCAGTGGTGGGCCCACCAGGTGATCGGTGCCAATGTGAAGGGGGCTACGCTCATGTCAGAGTCGCTCTCGGAATACAGCTCTTTAAGGGTGCTGGAAAAACGCTACGGGAAATTCCAGATGCGGAAATTCCTGAAAGATGCATTGGATAAGTACCTGCTGGGCCGGGCCGCCGAATGGAAAAGTGAAAACCCGCTGATGTATAACGAGAACCAGCAGTATATCCATTATAACAAAGGCTCGCTGGTGCTTTATGCCATGAGCGATTACCTCGGCGAAAAGAATTTCAATAACGTCCTGAAAGGGTATATCGGAGATGTAGCCTTCCAGGAGCCGCCCTACACCACTTCCCTGGAATTTGTGGATCATATCCGCCGGGCTACCCCTGACAGCCTGCAGTACCTGATCAAGGATATGTTCGAGACCATCACCCTGTATAACAACAAGGTCAGCAAAGTGACCTCCACAAAGCTGCCTAACGGCAAATACCAGGTGGATATCGAGTTTAAAGTGGCCAAATACCGCACCGATAAGAAAGGCAAGCGCGTGTATGCTGATGCTGACGGCAAAACCCTGACGGAAGGAACCGGTAAAAAGGACCTGAAATCCTTACCGCTGGCAGATTACATTGAAGTGGGGGTATTTGGAGAAAAGAAGAAAAAAGCCAACTACGAGTACGATCATGAGATCTACCTGAAGCGGTATAAAATCACGAAAATCTCCAACAAAATCTCCGTGATCGTAGATGAGAAGCCGGTAGAAGTGGGCGTGGATCCCTACAATAAGCTGATTGATACGGACTCCAATGATAACCGGAAAGAGATCTGAAAAATCGGTGAAAATCCGCAAGGATTTTCACCGATGATAATATTTCACTTCTATAAATCCGCCATAAAGGCTAAATGCGCGGGATAGACAGAAACCGTTTTCCTGCATGATTTTTTTTATAGGAGGCAGGGCCCGAGCCCGTACATCTGCCACTGCCCGGAAAAAGAGATACATGGACCGGAGCAGTATTTTTTGCCATACGTTTGGCGTTTCCGTATAATCGATGATGATGACCTGCCCTTTTTGCTGCAGAAAAGACGGGAGGCGGGCAATAAGTATTTCAGCCTCTTTCGGGAGAAAATTATCTAATAAAAAGGGAAACAGGATAGTATTATAGGTACCGTCAGGCCGGAAATCAAAAATGTCCTGTTCAAACCAGCGAACAGGACGTACAGCTTGCCGCTGTGCCAGCCGGATCATCTCTCCGGAGATTTCCACAAAATCAATGGCGCCGGTCCAATGGCTCAGGTATTTCAGAAGTTCGCCATCGCCCCCACCGGCAATGAGCACGCGGCCGTCCGCCGGTAAGGCCTCCAGCGCCAGGCGCTGAGCCTGGATCAGTGTATTTCCAAAGACCACCCGGCTTAAAGGCCGGTACCAGGGAGCGATACGGCCATAGTTCATGATTTCATGGCGGAAAGCCGGAAAAGTGAAAAGCTAAAACTTTTCACTTTATAACGTAATCTCCAGCACCTCTACTTCTACCACTCCCCCCGGCGCCTGGATATCCGCTTTTTCACCTACGGTTTTACCCAGCAGCCCTTTGGCAAAAGGCGAGTTGATAGAGATTTTTCCCTGCTTCAGGTCGGCCTCTTCTTCGGCTACCAGCGTATATTTCATGGTGGCCTTATTCTTTAGGTTTTTGATCTTCACGGTGGTCATCAGTGACACCTTAGAAGTGTCTATCGTGGTTTCGTCCAGGATACGGGCTTTGGAAAACAGCTCTTCCAGTTTGGCAATTTCCGCTTCCAGCAGGGCCTGGGCATCTTTTGCGGCATCGTATTCGGCATTTTCAGACAGGTCGCCCTTGTCTTTGGCCTCGGCCAGGGCCTTTGAAACCTCCCTCCGTCCTTTCGTTTTAAGGTCGTTAAGCTTATTCTTTAAATTATCATAGCCCTCTTGTGTATAATATTGGTATGACATGATCTTAGATGATTAAGGATTAAAAAAAATTACCCACCGCTTACCGGGGGTAGAAAAAAAAAGAACGGTTTAAAACCGTTCCTGAAAGTATATTTCATTTCAGAAACCGCTTCTAAGTCTGACCTGATTTTTTGATATCGTTTCTTCTCATTTGTTCAAAACTTTCATGCAAAGATAAACGATTTTCCAAACATCCCAAGAAAAACCGCATATATCTTCCGGACTTATTCAATAACAAATCTTTCACTGATTAGTTCACTAAAAGCGTTTAATCATCATCCCGGAATCCTTTCATATCCTATCATCAGCACATACCGCCAGCGAATCACACGGTTGGTCGTCTACATAGAAATCCGACAATTATAACTATTAATTTCCAATAGAGGGGTACTTAGATTTCCGCGTTAAATTATATTGTTTAAATTTGTCATCATTTTTTAAAACTTAAAAGTCAGAAATATGGCACAATATGATGTGGTGATTTTGGGTAGCGGCCCCGGTGGATATGTAACGGCTATCCGGGCGTCACAGTTAGGGTTAAAAGTGGCAGTGGTGGAGAAAGAGAATTTAGGAGGAGTTTGCCTTAACTGGGGATGTATCCCTACCAAAGCCTTATTAAAATCAGCCCAGGTTTTCCAATATATTCAGCATGCAGAAGATTACGGGATTAAGGTGGGTAAAGCCGATGCCGACTTCAATGCGGTCATTGCCCGCTCCCGGGGTGTAGCCGATGGGATGAGCAAAGGGGTGCAGTTTCTGATGAAAAAGAATAAAATCGATGTGATCGACGGCTTCGGAACCGTTAAGCCGGGCAAAAAAGTGGAGGTGAAAGATAAAGACGGCAAGATCAGCACCGTGGAAGGTAAGCACATTATCATTGCCACCGGTGCCCGTGCCCGCCAGCTTCCTAATGTGGCTATAGATGGTGAGAAGGTGATCGACTACCGCAAAGCCATGGTACTGGATAAGCAGCCAAAATCCATGGTGGTGATCGGTTCCGGGGCCATCGGGGTGGAGTTTGCGTATGTATATGCCAGCATGGGCACCAAGGTGACCATCGTGGAATTTATGCCGAATATAGTGCCGGTAGAAGACGAGGATGTTTCCAAAGAACTGGCCAAACACTATAAAAAGCTGGGCGTGGAGATTTATACCAGCTCCAGCGTGGAGAAAGTGGATATTTCCGGAAAAGGCTGTGTTTCTACCGTGAAAACACCGAAAGGAGAGATCACCATAGAGTCGGATATCGTGCTGTCAGCGGCAGGGATCCAGGCCAATATAGAAGGTATAGGCCTGGAAGAGACAGGAATAGCTACCGATAAAGGAAAAATCCTGGTAGACAAATATTACCAGACTAATGTACCCGGCTATTATGCCATTGGTGACGTGGTACCCGGCCAGGCGCTGGCACACGTAGCCTCGGCTGAAGGGATCATCTGCGTGGAGAAGATCGCCGGGCATCATCCGCAGCCCCTGAACTATGGAAACATCCCGGGATGTACCTACTGTACGCCGGAGATCGCTTCCGTAGGCTTAACTGAAAAAGCGGCCAAAGAAAAAGGATACGAGATCAAAGTGGGTAAATTCCCGTTCTCGGCTTCCGGTAAAGCCAAGGCCGCCGGTGCTCCCGAAGGCTTTGTGAAGGTGATCTTTGACGCCAAATACGGCGAGTGGCTGGGCTGTCACATGATAGGCGCTAACGTTACGGAGATGGTCGCTGAGGCAGTAGTGGCCCGTAACCTGGAAACCACCGGTATGGAAGTGCTGAAGTCAGTACACCCGCACCCTACCATGTCAGAGGCCATTATGGAGGCTACCGCAGCCGCCTACGGCGAGGTGATCCATTTGTAAGAAGAATTGAGGATTTTTATAAGGGCTTCCGGGAAACCGGGAGCCCTTTGTTTATAACCACATAGTTACATAGTCTCCTATACTTTTTTTTCTATGTACCTATGTGGTTATATCCGCTCAAAACTACACCTTTTGGGGTATTTCTTAATATACTGTTTTTGGTTGATGCATGACAATTGCCTGGTTTGGAATTTTACACAAAAAACCAGATTATTATGAAAACAATTCCTGCCTTATTTATCATTCTTGTTGTATTTGTTTTTAGCTCTTGTGAAGGCCCTCAGGGAGAGGCCGGGCCACAGGGAGCTTCAGGCGCTACGGGGGCTCAAGGCCCCATTGGTCAGACGGGCCCTCCGGGGGCACAAGGCTCTCCCGGTCAGGCCGGCCTTGCCGGAAAAATTACTTTTTATTCTACGGGATGGGTCAAAGTCAATAATCAACACTGGATTGAGGACTATGAGCCATCTATCTTATCCTCAGCTATTTCTGTCTTTGGTAGTGATGTCGACAACCTAAGTCAGGCAGACCTGAATGGCGGAATAATCCTGGTTTACGATACCTGGTATGAAGACAAGTCACTCATAAATGCCTTGCCTTATGACTATGTTTTTGAGGATAATCATGTTTGGTTTTCTTACGGGGCATCTAAGACGGATAAAAGCCAGATCAATGTTTATGCCACCTTCACCAAAAATATCGACCCTAAAAAATTCTTTGCAGATGATCAATGGGTTCGTGTAATCATTATCCCGGCGTCTGCGGGAGGTAGAATGAAGGGGGTGGATCTCAAAGATTATCATGCTGTCAAAGAATATTTAGGTCTTAAGGATTAATCTTCGGATCAAAAATGGGCTCTTTTATACAAACTATATTATTTTTGAAATGGCTAGTAGTATGTATAAACGAATGTGATATGAATCTCCTCATTGCCGACGACCACCAATTGTTTCTCGAAGGGCTTAATATGCTGGTTTCGAGGATTGGGGAGATTCAACTTGTCAGGTCAGCTCAAAACGGCAGAGAGGTTTTGGAGATCTGTAATGAACAGCGCATAGACCTCATACTGATGGATTTGGAGATGCCCCAAATGGGAGGCATAGAAGCTGCTGAGATTATCAGGCGGGATTCCCCCAATACTAAAATTATAGCCGTGACCATGCTAAATGACTATAGCACCATTAAAAAAGCCCTCAGGAGCGGTATGGATGGCTATGTGGTGAAAAACCTCGGAATGGCTGAACTACAGAAAGCCATTGATACCGTAATGAGCGGACAAATATATCTCAGCCCGGAGATTTCCCATATTCTGGCATTGGGTGTAGCCGGCCGCAAGCCGCAAGCCTATGTGCCTGACCTTACGCGGCGTGAAAAGGAAATTATCAAACTCATTATTGAGGGATTGACGAATGAGTTAATCGCTGAAAAGTTGTTTCTTAGCCCACTGACTGTCAGCACTCACCGGAAGAATGTGCTGTCCAAGTTAAACCTGAAAAATACGGCCATGCTGGTAAAATATTGTGGAGACCACCCGGATACATTGATATGAAAATTAAACTGGTTATTTTTTTCTTTTTTACCGGATGGTGCTGTTTGGCACAATCCCGGGAAACGAAGATGGATAGCCTGATTAATGTGGGCAACAAAATGCCGTTGGATTCCAACAAAGTCAAAAACAGGGTAAAGATTTCGGAATTATACAGAGGAGTAAACAACAAAAAAGCGGAGGAGTTTGCGTTAGAGGCCATTCAGACAGGAAGAAAGATTAAATGGGTAGCCCACTACCCTAACCTTTACCTGAACCTGTCAAAAGTTCATAATGTATTGGGCAACTATTTAAATGCCATTGAGATTCTGGATTCAACCCTGAAATACGCGGGAAATCAGTCAGATTGTATTTGTTATCCTGCAGAATACCAGCTGCAATATTTGTTTAATTATTCCTATTCAGGCCAATATGATAAGGCCTATCAGCATGGCATAAAAGCTTTGAAATTAGCCGAAGAAACCCAAAACCAGAATCAAATAGCCAGAATAAACCTGAGGCTTGGTGAAGTCAGGCAAAACCTGAATGATTTTGAAGGGGCGGTAAAAAATTATGAAGCGAGTATGGAGGTGTGCAGGAAAAATAACTTTGAGTACATTTTAAATCTAAACCGATGGATGCTGGCAAAGGTTTATATTGATCATTTCAAGGACCACCCCAAGGCATATAAGCTGCAAAAGGAGTTGATTTTGTCTTACAGGCAGCTAAAAGACTCTTCGCAGCTTTCGGGAGCACTGAACACTACAGCCAATGGATTAATTAAAAACTCAAGGTTTAGCGAGGCTAAGGTTTATTTGCTGGAAGCGTATGAAATAGCTCAAAAAGTAAACTATAAGCTATTCACCCAATACATTTGTTTCAATCTTGGTAAAGTGGCATTAACCGAAAAAAGATTCGATGATGCCAAAAGATACTTTGATGAAGGCTTAAAAATTGCCAGGGAGACCAATGATAAAGATGCCTTAGCTACAGTTACCAACGACTTGTCTAATTATTATTTCGTCACCCATGATTTTCCGAAAGCTTTTGCTGCGGAATTTGAAGTAGAAAGCATCAGAGGCAGCACCAGGTCAAAAGCCGTTATGAATTCAGTGGCTGACGCAGAAATCAAGTACCAAACCGAGAGAAAAGAAAAAGTGATTTTGGAGCAGGAACTCCAGATAGCCAACCAGAGGAATTGGATTTTAGCGATAATTGGAGCAGCAGGGATTGCTTTATTGGTAGTTTTGTTAATTTATACCAACCACCAGGCCAAACAAAAAGCTCAATTTGCCGCTGAAAAACTCAAGCTCCAAACCGGGATAACCTCAGCCATCGTGGAGGCCGAAGAAACCGAACGGATAAGACTGGCAAAAGAATTACACGATGGGGTAGGCCCCATGCTCTCATTAGCCAAAATTCAGCTCGAAACCGCCATGAACCAAACGCAGTTCCATTCTATCGAACAAGAATCTTTATTTAAAAACGCAAACACCATGATAGACGACGCCGCAAGCGAAATCCGTACGGTTTCTCATGATTTGATGCCCAATGCTCTCTTAATGCACGGCCTTGTGTCCGCAGTACGGGAGTTTGTAAACCGGCTGAGCCTCACGGGAAAAGTAAAAATATCTCTCGATGTAGCAAACCTGGATGAGCGTCTGCCACAGTTAACCGAAACGGTGCTGTATAGGGTACTTCAGGAATTGATTGGTAACGTAATAAAGCACTCGGAAGCCAGCAGTGTACAGATTCAGTTGATTCGTCATGACTACGAACTAATCATGGTGATTGAAGACGATGGGAAGGGTTTTGACACCTCACAAATGGCTAACTTTAAGGGTATTGGATTGAAAAATATCATTTCGAGAATTGACTTTTTACACGGAAAAGTGAATTTTGATTCCAACCCCCACAGGGGTACCACGGTTATTGTGGAGGTTCCGGTCTAAGGCCCGGGCTCACTGTTCCATCGCCTTCAGGTGATGGGAGAGCAGGGCATCACGCCAGCAGGTACTTATCCTCCATCTCATGAGCAAAAACCCTTAAAACCCGCGCCAGTACCAATAAAACCAGGGTTTTGGAGGCCTGCTTGAGGGAAATCTCCGCCACCCGGGCAAATTCGCTTAAAGTAATGCTCTGGTTCTGGTCCAGGTATTTCATGAGCAGGTCTTCTTTCTCGCCGTACCGGAACCGGTAACTTTTTTCCTTCAGGCGCTCTTTCAGGATCTCCCGTACCTCACGGCTGGCCTGGATGGAGCGGTCGGCGTTCCTGACGTATACCTTGCGGTCTTCTTCCCTGCCGGTGGGGTTAAAATAGACCACGGTGTCCGCGCTCTTTTTGATATGGTAGGCCAGTACGGGCCGGCCGTTTTCCAGCATTACTTCTTCTCTGGTGTAGTAAACCCGGGGGGAGATATAACGGGCAAAGCCCTTTTCCATCACAAAACTGTCTTCATCGGGGAACTTCAGGCCGGGGAGGTCGCCGTTATCTGCTACTCCGATGAGAAGCGTTCCCCCAGAGGTATTGGCAAAGGCCACTACCTCCCGCATGATCTTGTCCGGATGGGTGGTTTTCAGCTTAAATTCCAGTTGGCTGCCTTCACCGCCCCTGACCAGTCGTTTTAAGTCTCTTAACTCTAAACCTGTGTGAGTTATCATCTCGAAACTTTTTATTCAAAACTAAGAAAAAGAGCGAAGATTTTCTTCGAAAACCTATTTTTTATTTTGCTCGCGGATGGTCCCGATCATTCCCTCCAGTTGGGCCCGGCGCTCTTCCGATGATTCGGGATATTCCAGGTTCAGGCCTTTCAGGTTTTCTACCAGGATCCGCGCCACCATCAGGCGCATGTTCTTTTTGTCGTCAGCGGGGATCACGTACCAGGGGTTCCGTTTGGTAGCGGTGGCGTTGATCATGTCCTCGTAGGCGGCCATATAATCGTCCCAGAAATCCCTTTCTTTGATGTCCCCGTCCTCAAATTTCCAGTTCTTGGAGGCGTCTTCTATCCGCTCAATAAGCCTGTCGGACTGTTCCTCCCGGGAAACATTCAGGAAGAATTTGATCACTTTTATGCCGTTACGACTGAGGTATTTTTCAAAGTTCTTAATGTCTTCGTAACGGTCCGCCCATACGTCTTCGGCGATGAGTTCATCGGGGATCCGCTGCTGGGTGTGCAGGATCTCCGGGTGCACCTTTACCACCAGTACTTCTTCGTAGTAGGAGCGGTTAAAGACCTGTACCGTGCCCCGCTCCGGCAGTTCTTTGAAGCAGCGCCATAGGTAATCGTGGTTCAGCTCTTTGGTGGAGGGCCTTTTGAAGGAATAAAATTTCAGCCCCAGCGGATTTACGTTTTTAAAGACCGCTTTCATGGTGCCGTCTTTGCCGGCGGCGTCCATAGCCTGGAAGATCACCAGTATGCCGTATTTGGAATTAGCGTAAAGCCGGGTTTGCAGGTCGTCCAGCTGATCCTGGAGCTCGGCCAGCATTTCCAGGTATTCCTTCTCCGAGTCATAGAAGTCTTTGACTTTGGTGTCGGCTTTTTTTATGCTGAACTTCTTTTTACCGTCTTCCGTGATGTCTTCCGCGTTAAATTTTTTCATAAGGAGGTTGGTCTTTTGTGGTCCAAGATACGGATTTTGAAGCGAAAAAAAATGCACCTCTTTTGGGGTGCACTTCTTTATCCTGCCAGCTTAGTACTCATCCTCGTTAAAGAAGAAGTCTTCTTTGGTGGGGTAATCCGGCCAGATCTCTTCTATATTTTCGTACGGTTGCCCATCATCTTCCAATTCAGATAAATTTTCTATGACTTCATTAGGGGCCCCCGACCGGATCGAGAAATCAATGAGTTCGTCTTTAGTTGCTGGCCATGGGGCATCTTCTAAGTAGGAAACAAGTTCTAGTGTCCAATACATATTCCCATTAAGTTTAAGTTAAACAATCAAATCGGCTGCAAAAGTAAAAAAAACTTTAATCTAAAAACGCATTAAAGGGAAAAAATTGCTTTCTTGAAAAAGTTAATTTATGTGCCTTAAGCAGGGTGCTTTCTTTCAATTAATTAGATAAAAAATGACAGAAAAAAATAGTTCCTTAAAACTGGAGATTTGTTGTTACAGCGTACTCTCCTGCCGGAATGCGGAGGCCGGCGGGGCTGATCGTATCGAGCTTTGCGCGGGTATGCCCGAGGGGGGAGTAACCCCCAGCTACGGTACTGTGAAAGCCGTACTGGAACAGGTGAGTATCCCGGTATATGTGATGATCCGTCCGCGGGGCGGGGATTTCTATTTTAACCCTACCGAGAAGGCCGCCATGCTGGAAGATATAAAAATATTGAAAACCCTGCGGCCCGGCGGCTTCGTGATCGGGGCATTGCTCCCTGACGGCAGCCTGGACCTGGAAACCATCCGGGAGCAGCTGGAGGCCATCGGTGATTTCCCGGTTACGTTTCACCGGGCGTTTGATATGTGCAGTGACCCGGACGCGGCCGTGGGTGCCCTGGCCGACATGGGTATCGAAAATATCCTGACCTCCGGGCTTTACCAGAATGCCCGCGAAGGGATAGATAACCTGGCCCGGTTCAAAAAAATAGCGGCCGGCCGCATTAACATCATGGCCGGCAGCGGCGTGAATCCCGGAAATATCCCGGAAATAGCGGAAGCAAACGTGGATGCATTTCATTTTTCAGCCAAAAAGACGCTTCCCGGCGCCATGATCTTCCGGAATGAACGCATTAACATGGGCGGCGATAAGTCCGTGGATGAATTTGTGACTTATGAAGCAGATTCCGAGCTGGTGCGGAAAGCAAAAGGGGTTATTCAAACCTTACGCTGAACCCGGGGCCGGCAGTTTGTGCCCTTTCTTTATTGGAATAATATCACCAGGCTGACCGTATGGGTCTTCAGGCTTTTCACGTGCTCCAGGAAGTGGAGGTTATTGTTTTTACGGGTCATGTCAAAAAGCCCGTGCGAAAAATGCAGCTCGGGGGTCACCTTAAAATAGGCCCTGAACACCTCCAGGCCCACGCCGTATTCCAGCATGAGGTCATTGGTGCGTAGTGAGGCATTAATGACGGATCTGGCGGAGTTTCGCTTGCCGATAGCATTGGTCTCAAAAGCCCAGCGGGTTCCGCCAAATACGTACATCCGCGTATTCTGGCGCCGTTCCGATTTATATTTAACATGAAAGGGTATCTCCAGCCAGGCCTTGTCTACCGGTTCGGTGTTCACGGTTTTGCGGCTGGCCGGGTTTCCGGGATCTTCGGTCACGTAGATCACTTCCCGCTTTTGTACGGAGATATTGAGCGGCGAAAACCGGATGTCAAAGTAATCATTCACAAAGTAATTGATCATGGCGCCGGCCCGTATAGCTGTGGTATTGGGGGAAGTGATGGAAAGAACGGTTCCGTTGGGATCCGCGGTATTGGCAGCGGAAAGAAAAGAAGACCGGTGCTTAACATCAAAATGCGTGGCCCCGAAGCCGATATAGTAGCCAAAGCGCAAAGGCTTTGCGTCATAGTTAGGCTGGTGCCGGGTTTTTACCTGGGCCTCAGCGCCCAGGGCAGCAAGGACAAAAAGAAAGCACGTTATTTCTTTCCTATGTAAATTGAACATATACCAAATGTAAGCGGGATGGCCCTGGTTTCCTTAAATCCTGCTTCGCGGTATACCTTCAGAAAATCTTCGCCGTCAGGGAATGCCTTAACGGATTCTGGCAGGTAGGTATAAGCGGAACTGTCTTTAGAGACCAGCTTGCCGATCAAGGGTAAAATTTTTGTAGAGTAGAACCAATAGGCTTGTTTAAAAAGGTAATTCCTGGGTTTGGAGAATTCTACCACCATGCATGTACCACCGGGCTTTAACACGCGGTTCATGTCTGAAAGCCCTTTCAGCAGGTTTTCGAAATTCCTCACACCGAACGAAACGATGACCGTATCAAAAGTATTGTCATCAAAGAGCAATTTTTCTGAGTCGCCCAGCTGCATTTCTATCTTATCTTCCAGCCCCAGCTTTTTGATTTTGGCGCGGCCTTCTTCCAGCATCCCCTTTGAAATGTCTACGCCGATGACCTTCCCCGGCTTCAGGATACGGGTAGCTTCAATGGCCAGGTCACCGGTGCCGGTGGCAATGTCCAGAACCAGGTCATTCCGGTTATTTTTGAGCATGGACAGCGCCTTTTTCCGCCAGTAGAAATCCACTCCGCCGCTTAAAACATGATTCAGCAGGTCATATCTGCCGGATACATTATCAAACATCTCGGCTACCTGCTCTTTTTTAGAGCCGGAACTCTCTTTGTAGGGAACTACACTACTCATGGCAATAAACTTTTATTGATTCTCTTGATCAGGCCGGGACCCTCATAAATAAACCCGGAGTACACCTGCACCAGCCCGGCGCCGGCATCCAGCTTTTCACGGGCGTCACGCTCCGAATGAATGCCGCCTACCCCGATGACCGGGATGCTGCTTTTGCTGCGGATATAGCGGACCACTTCGGTGGAGCGCTCCCGCAGGGGCCTGCCCGAAAGCCCGCCCGCGCCTATGCCCTCTACTTCCGCTTCGGAGGTCTGCAGGTTCTGGCGGGAGAGCGTGGTGTTGGTGGCAATGATCCCGGCTATTCCCGACTGCGTCACGATCTCCACGATATCATCCAGCTGGGAATTCGTCAGGTCAGGGGCTATTTTCAGAAAGACAGGCTTCCTGACCTCCTGATTTTCTTTTTGCAGGGCTACCAGGATCTCCAGCAGCGGGCCTTTTTCCTGAAGGTCACGCAGGCCGGGGGTATTGGGTGAAGAAACGTTCACCACAAAATAATCCACCAGGTCACGCAGGGCCCGGAAGGTAATGAGGTAGTCGTTCAGGGCCAGGGCATTATCGGTAACCTTGTTTTTGCCCAGGTTCCCGCCTACTATAATAGACGATTTCCGCTTCCGGAGGTTTTCAGCCAGCTGCTCTATGCCCTCGTTATTAAAGCCCATGCGGTTAACCAGGGCGGAGTCTTTCTTTAAGCGGAACAGGCGCGGTTTGGGATTTCCCTCCTGGGCCCGCGGGGTCACCGTTCCCACTTCCACAAACCCGAAGCCCAGCGCCGCCAGTTCATCCACCCATTTACCGTTTTTATCAAATCCGGCTGCCAGTCCCACCGGGTTTTTAAAGGTCAGGCCGGCAAAGGAAGTCAGCAGCAGGGGGTCATTCAACTCAAAAAGCGCCTTCAGCAGGGCCTTTCCGCCGGGAAAGCGATAAAGGAAACGGAGGCAGCCCATCGTAAAATAATGGACCTTCTCCGGGTCAAACCGGGACAGGATCGGGAAAATGACGGCCTTGTACAAACTTCGTAATTTTTCGCAAAATTAAGCGGAATAATCAGCTTTCCCAAGGGTCATCGTCTTTTCCGGAGGCCGGGCTGTAGAAGGCCGGCAGGCGGATGTTATATTTTACGGCCAGGATACGGAGGGCCACAATGATACCTATGCAGATAAAAGTTGTAAATTCGGAATACAGGCCGGCCGCCTTGATAGCGAAATAAACGCCTGCACCCGCAATACACGCCGTGGCATAGAGCTCTTTCCGGAAGATGAGGGGCACGTGGTTCAGCAGTACGTCACGGATCACCCCGCCGAAACAGGCCGTGATGGTGCCCAGGGTAATGCATACGGGAATATTGAAGCCTTTGGATTCTGCGATCTCCACCCCGGCTATGGTAAACAGCCCGATGCCCATGGCGTCAAAGAGAAACAGGGTGGTGGGCAGCTTCCGGATGTATTTGTCGAAAAACATGGTGCCCACGGCCGTGCAGAAGATGAGTAGCAGGATGCGTTCACTGGAAAGCCAGCCCACAGGCAGGTTCCCGATCAGTACGTCACGCAGGGTACCACCGCCTATAGAGGTCACAAACGCAATCACCAGCACCCCGAAGGCATCCAGCTTCTTATTCATGGCCATGGTGGCACCGGAGATGGCAAACGAGAACGTCCCCAGGATATTAATGATCTTCAGTAAATCGATTTCTGGCATCTTTCCCTGTTTTCCCTGCAAAATAGCCGGAAGGTTCCGGATATTACAAGCGCTGAGCGTTAAATTTACATGACCAGCTTAAATCCTTCCCCGTGCAGGTTAAGGATCCGCACGGCCGGGTCAGCCTTCAGGTGCTTGCGCAGCTTGGTGATGTATACGTCCATGCTCCGGGCATTGAAATAGGAGTCATCGCCCCAGATGAGCTTAAGGGCATAACTGCGGCTTACGGCGCGGTTCGCATTCTCGCAAAACAGCTTCAGCAGGGCGGTTTCTTTGGTGGTCAGATGCACGGTTTCATTTTCCATCGAAAGGCTCCGGGTATCGGTATCCAGGGTAAATTTTCCGATAGAAAAAGTGCTTGATTCAGGTTTAATTTCTCCTGAAGAGGTTCTTTTAAGAATAGCTTTGATCCGGAACAGCAGTTCTTCCATTACAAAGGGCTTGGTGAGATAATCATCAGCGCCCAGCTCAAAACCCCGGAGGGTATCTTCTTTCATGGATTTGGCCGTCAGAAAAATAATGGGGACGGCCGGGTCTTTTAAACGGATCTCCCGGGCCAGGGTGAAGCCGTCTTTCTTCGGCATCATCACATCCAGGATACAGATAGAAAAGCGGGCGCCCAGGAAGAGATTCAGGGCCTCTTCGCCGTTCACCGCCAGGCTTACTTCAAAGCCTTTGGCCTCCAGGTATTCTTTCAGGAGTACCCCCAGGTTAGGATCGTCTTCGGCTAATAAAAGAGGCGTCATATTTTATTCAGTGGCAGGTAAATGGAGAAGACAGAGCCTTCTCCCGGGGTAGATTTCAGATGAACCGATCCCCGGTGCATTTCCACCATGTTTTTTACATAGCTTAAACCCAGTCCAAACCCCTTCACATCGTGCACATCGCCGGTAGATACCCGGTAAAATTTCTCAAAAACGCGGCCCGTCTCCGAAGACGGAATACCGATGCCGTCATCCGTGATATCGATCCGTATCCGCTGATCACCCGGGTTAGAGGTTTGTATTTTTAAATGTACGGTTTCTTTGGAATATTTTAATGCATTATCCAGGAGATTATAGAAAATATTGGTCAGGTGCACCCGGTCAGCCTTTACCTGCGTATCGGTGGCCTCCAGGAGAATAGAAAGGTGAACCCTTTCCTGGGTGAGCTGTACTTCCATGTTATCGATCACACCTTGTAGCAGGTCGTGCAGATCCAGTTCCTCGTAGTTCAACGCAATCTGCCTTTGCTCCAGGCGGGCCATCTGCAGTACCTTGTCGATCTGTGAGGCCAGCCGCTGGTTTTCTTCCCCGATGATGTCCAGGTAGCGATTGGTCTTTTCCTCGGTTTTCACCACGTCCTTGTCGCGGATCACCTCCAGGGCCAGCGAGATACTGGAGACCGGTGTCTTCAGCTCGTGAGTCATGTTATTGATAAAATCGTTTTTGACCTTGGCCAGCCGCCTTTCCGAGATCAGGCTGTTCGCCGAGTAGTAAAAGATGCCTCCCACCAGCATGACCAGCACGGTGGAGATGGTAAAAAGCCCCACCAGGTTTTTGTAAATGAAGTTTTCTCTTTCCGGGAAAGCTACATAGAGAAACTGGTTATTCCGGAAAGAATCACCCGGAAAGAGGCGGATCTTATAGCTGCCGGAGATCTGGGGATCATTCACCGAAGTCAGCACCACCTGGCCTTTATCTTCCACGGCATACTGAAAGGGGATCTGTATCCCCATGTTCTGAAGCTCACCCCGCAGGAGGGTATCCAGCATCAGATGGCCCATCCGGTCAGGGATGCTTCTTTCCCCCAGCATGAGATCCAGGATGATCCCCTTCATGAGGTCCAGGTTCACGGTTCCGGCGTAGAGTTCCCCCGGGAAAAAGAGCGGATTTTCACTGATTCCGGTAGAATCCAGCCAGTGATTCATCTGGCGGATCTCCTTGTAGCGGGCCTCCAGCGGCTCGCTGCTTTTAATGAAGTTTTTCAGGTTTTCGTTCTCCTGGCGGAGCTTCTCATTGATATATTCGGTAGCCTTTACCTTATTTTCGGGAATTTTCTCTCCCATATTGTCTAGTTTTCGGCTAAACTCCCGGAAGAAGGTTTCGTTATAGAGGCTGTTTAGCAGGATATCGTGCTCCAGGATTTTTTTGCGAAGCAGCTCTTCATTGATTTTCCGGGTTTCTTCGGAGAGGGTAATGAGCTTATTCTGGTCACGGCGGGCCAGGCGCTGCTGCGCCACATACATCATTTCTTCCTGCTCAATTTTCCGGACGGTCTCCATGAGAGCGGTTTTGACGTTACGGTCAAACTGCTCTTTCTGCACCTGGATGGCATTTTTTATCCAATAGCCCTGCAGGGCCACGAGTGCCCCCATGGCCAGGATCATGAAAAGGATAAGCGAGCTGTTTTTTTTCAAGCTTCTGAACAGATAGTCACCCAAAGTTAACGAGCGCCCCGGTTATGCGGTATCCGTTTAACTTTTTTTAACGGGCCATCCGGATCCAGTGCTGCATTTCTTCCCGGGCGGTTCTGCAGGAAGGAAAGTCTTTCCGGTTTACCGCTACCTGCTCGGTGCCCAGCTTAAAACCGTGGGCTTCGTGGCTGAAATGGAAGATGGTTTTAGCAGAGATAAGGGCGGCGTCTTCCTGGAAAGGGTGGGCCGGTGAAGAAGGCTGCCCTGAAATGTAATAGCCGGAGAACTCGTTGCCGCAGTCTTCTTCCGTTTTGACATAGGCCACGGTAACGGACCTTCTCTGCCGGAGCAGCTTATTGTAGAGGTTCCGGTGCCATTTCCCGGTTTCTATGCCTTGCAGCAGGTAGGTCATGCCATCCATCTGCGGTACATAATCGTATTTTTTTTTGAGCTTGGCCAGCAGTAAGGTGTCTTTCTGCCGGAACAGAACCTGTTCCAGGGATTCGGAGAAGAGAAGGGTATTCAGGGGACTCAGGAGATAATTACCGGAGGGCGGCCCGTCGGCTTCCTCGCCATAACCGCCGGTGGCGCCCAGGTGCTGTTCCAGCTTCATCCGGGCCTCCACGTTTTCAAACGGGATAATGGTAAGAGACTTCATCATTTTTTCTTCGAAACCGGTGGTGTTTCCATCGGTGTCGGATAGACGGATAGTGACTTTCATAGGGGTTTCGGTATAGCTCTCCCGGCATTGCAGGGCCCACGTCTGCACGCTGTCGGGCAGGGCGGTTTCGAAGGTCGACTGGATCTGGGAATACACCGGCTTAAAGGTTTCCCACTGGGCAGAGACCTTCCGGAAAAGGTCGTCCTCTTCCAGGGTTCCGGCGGGAATACCCTTGGTGGCCAGCTTCAGGAGAAAGGGTTTAGCTCCTTCAAAATCACGCAACGAGATTTTACACATTACGGCATTGTAAAGATCCAGGGCCAGGGGGTATTTAACGGCGGCAAAGGCTTCCCGGTAAGCGGCTAATGCCTCCGCGTACTGTTCACGGGTAATGGCCAGTTCCGCCCTGTTAATATGAGGGTAATAGATTTTACTGAACTGGGCGGCCAGGGGGGTGGCCGGCAAAAGGAACCCTAAAATGAGAAGCAGCTTTTTCAACATAGGCTACATACGAATGACATAGCGATGAAATTACGCCAAAGACCTTAGAATCCCACGGGTTTAGCCCCCTGTTAACAAGTAATTAACGTGCTTCTCAGGCTCCTAACGGTGAAAACGGTAAACCAGGGATAAACGGATATCTGCCAGGGAGAAATTGAATTCACTGCCTGAAATTTTCTACACCTGGTTTGAAACGGCCGTAGAGGCATCATATATGGTTTTCTGGCTAAAAATCCGGTACTGGGGAAGCAGTTCTCCGGCTACAAACAGGTTACTCGCTACTTTCACTAAGGCACCGGCATTGATCCCTAGCCCGTACGAAAAGGCCTTGTGCTGTATATCGGTCAGCACTTTCCCGTCAGGGCTGGCGGCTTGGGTAGACTGGTTTGAGCTGCCGGCCAGGAGGGAGAGCCCGTAGAGAAATTCCAGGCGGGAATTGTATTCGCTTCGTTTTTCAATGCCCAGGCCCAGGTTATAATTCGAGTCCCGCTGCCGGTTCACATTCAGCAGATTTCCGGAAGGATCTGTGGTGCTCGTGTTTTCCATCTTTTTATTGGAAAAAGAAGCATTCAGAACGTCAAATCGCAGGTAATAGTCGTTTTTCAGCCCCAATTTATAGGCAAAACCGAAGTCGAAATCCTTGAGCGAATTAACGGTAGCATACAGCTCATCGCCCTTGAAAGTGGTTTGCTGCGAAAACGCCTTTCCGCAGACCATTAGCAAAAAAAGGGAAAGTTTTTTCAAAGGAATAGTTAAGATTAGCCTGCAAAACTAATAGTAAGAAGAGCTTATTCCAAATTATCCGCGGCGGTCACAGGTCACCAGCCAGTAGTTCCGCCAGGTCATACACCCGGATCTCGTGTTCTTTTTCCTTGAATTTAACGCCATCAGAGAGCATGGTCATGCAGAACGGGCAGGCTACGGCAATGGTGTGGGCGTGGGTTTCGAGGGCGTCTTCGGTACGCTCCACGTTAATGTCTTTCCGGCCTTTTTCGGGCTCCTTAAACATTTGGGCGCCTCCGGCTCCGCAGCAGAGGCCTTTGGTACGGCAGCGCTTCATTTCCACCAGCTCGGCGTCCAGGGCCTCAATCACCTGGCGGGGTGCTTCGTAGATGTCATTGGCCCGGCCCAGGTAGCAGGAATCGTGGTAAGTGATCTTTTGCCCCTTAAATGCGCCCCCTTTTACTTTCAGCCGGCCGGAATTAATGAGCTGCTGGAGGTATTCCGAGTGGTGAATGACCTCATAATTTCCGCCCAGTTCGGGGTATTCGTTTTTCAGGGTGTTAAAGCAGTGGGGGCAGGCCGTGACTATTTTCTTAATTTCATAGCCGTTCAGCACCTGGATGTTCTGCTGGGCCAGCATCTGGAAGGTAAATTCATTCCCGGCCCTGCGGGCCGGATCACCGGTGCAGGCTTCTTCGGTGCCCAGCACCGCAAAACGGATGTCCAGGTGATTCAGTATTTTTACAAAGGCACGAGTTACTTTTTTATACCGGTCGTCAAATGACCCGGCACACCCCACCCAGAAAAGAATCTCCGGCTGCTCACCGTTCATAGCCATTTCGGCCATTGTTTTAATCGGGTATTCCATGCATCAAACTTTGTGCATCAAAAATAGTATGCATGCATAATATTAGCAACAGGTAATGGTAAAATTCCAATACGCTTTAGGATTTATAAGTAACCTTATTTGGCATAAGTAATTTATAATCAATAAATAAGGAATGTATTGATTTTTGTTTAGATAGGTTCTAAATTTTGATACCCGCCACTACTTTTCCATCAGCTTCAGCAGGAGGGTCCGCTGGTAGCGGGGGTTATGATTATCATCGGAGATGAGGTAGAGGGTGCGTTTACCGTTTACCGGCTGCCCCCAGGCCATGCCTTCCATGTTATCGGGCCGTAAAGGACGACCGTTAAACCGGGTGTCGGGATCCCAGCTGAACACTTCTCTTTTCTCCAGGGTTTTCCCTGAGACCTTTGCTTCCATCAGCTTAATGTAGTTATTCCGCCCGTTAAAGCAGCGTTCCAGTACCAGCAGTTTATCTCTTTCGCCGGGAATACCCAGGATATCCGAAACCCCGTTTCCAAGCGAGATGCCCGGCGATTGCCCCGGGCTTAAGCAGCTGCTTTTATCCAGGGGATAGGTGTAGATCTCTTCCTTTTCCTTTTCGCGGCCCGGCCAGCGGATGAATACGGTAGAATCTAAGCCGGCTTCAAAACCGTACCAAAGGTCATCGCTCACCACCAGGCTTTCAATGCCGCGGTTCAGCGTGGCAAAAGGGCTGGTGATCATGCTGTGTTCTGCCACGGTCACCGGCGTACCGGTGGAGTCAATATACCCGATGCCCGTACTTTCATCCGTTTCAAAGGAGTACCAGAGCCGCCCGTTATAGAATCGTAGCGCTTCGGCATTTTCCACTCCGAAAAACCGGAAGGTGGTATGAACACTCCCCAGGGTGTCCATCCGGAAAAGCCAGGAATCCTGGTTCTCCGGTGCCGCGCCGGCGGTCTGGCGGTCAGACACCAGCAGCAGCTCGCCCGTCCCTGTCATTTCCAGCCCGGATATCCCGCCGAAACGGAGATTGGCCGGGAAAGTATGCCAGTGGGTAGAGTCGATCACGAAGACGGAATCGGCTTTAATGATCTCAAACGGCGTTATGGACTGGCCGTAACCGGCAAAGGGGAGAAAAAAGAGATATACTGCTATTTTTTTTAATCGCATAGAAACATAGTCATTTAGGGATGAACAGGTATACAAACATACTACATATAAGCAGAGTCATTACAGATCACACTACAAGTGTAACTCTTTTTTCAGAAACTGCCCCGTATAACTGCCTTTCACGGCCGCTACTTTTTCCGGTGTGCCTTCGGCAATCACCTTACCGCCGCCGCTGCCGCCTTCCGGCCCCATGTCCACGATGTAGTCGGCTATTTTGATCACATCCAGGTTATGCTCAATGATCAGGATGGTATTCCCCTTATCGGCCAGCTTCTGAAGTACATCCAGCAGCTTGCGGATGTCCTGGAAGTGGAGGCCGGTAGTGGGTTCATCCAGGATGTAGAGGGTTTTCCCCGTATCTTTTTTAGACAGTTCTTCCGACAGCTTCACGCGCTGGGCCTCCCCGCCTGACAGGGTGGTGGCGTGCTGGCCCAGGGTGATGTAGCCCAGGCCTACGTCATTCAGGATCTGCACCTTGCGGTTGATCTTCGGCTGGTTTTCAAAGAAAGGAATGGCTTCCGCCACGGTCATGTCCAGCACATCGGAAATGGATTTTCCCTTGAAACGGATCTCCAGGGTTTCGCGGTTAAAGCGCTTGCCTTTACAGGTCTCGCAGGGAACGTGCACATCGGGCAGGAACTCCATTTCTATTTTTTTCATCCCGGCGCCTTCGCAGGTTTCACAGCGCCCGCCTTTCACGTTAAAGGAGAAGCGGCCCGGTTTATAACCCCGGATCTTGGATTCGGGCAGCTCGGCAAATAGCGTCCGGATATCGGAGAACATGCCCGTATAAGTGGCCGGGTTACTGCGGGGGGTACGGCCTATGGGCGACTGGTCTACCTCGATCACCTTATCAATATGCTCCAGGCCTTCCACTTCCTTATAAGTCAGGGGCTCGCGCTTGGCCCGGAAGAAATGCCGGTTCAGGATAGGAAAGAGGGTTTCGTGGATCAGGGAGCTCTTGCCGCTGCCGCTTACGCCCGTTACGCAGGTAATGGTGCCAAGCGGAATTTTCAGGGTAACGTTTTTCAAGTTATGGCCTTTGGCACCTTTGATGGCTATGAACTTGCCGGAGCCTTCACGCCGTTTCTCCGGCACCTGGATGCTCACCCGCTCGCTCAGGTAGTCGGCCGTTACCCCGCCGTTCGCAATAAACGTTTCCGGCGAGCCCTGGCTGACCACCCGGCCGCCGTGACGCCCTGCACCCGGCCCGATGTCAATGATATAATCAGACTCCAGCATCATGTCTTTATCATGCTCCACAATCAGCACGGTGTTCCCCAGGTCACGCAGGTCTTTCAGGGCCTTGATGAGCTTCACGTTATCGCGCTGATGCAGCCCTATGGAAGGTTCATCCATGATATAAAGCACGCCCACCAGCTGAGTACCGATCTGCGTGGCCAGGCGGATGCGCTGGGCCTCGCCGCCGGAGAGGGTTCTCAGCGGACGGTTCAGGGTGAGGTAGTTCAGGCCTATGCCTTGCAGGAAACCCAGGCGCTTGCGGATCTCTTTCAGGATTTCCGCAGCTATCAGGCGCTGTTTCCCGCTCATGCGGTCTTCCACGTTTTCAAACCAGGCGGTGAGCCCGGAAATGTCCATGTCGGAGAGCTCGGCAATGTTTTTATCGTCAATGAGAAAGTGCAACGACTCTTTTTTCAGCCTTTGCCCGTGGCATTCCGGGCATTCTTTAATGATCAGGAAATCTTTGATCCAGTCCTGGATCTTGTCGCTTTCCGACTCCTGCTGGTTTTTCAGGAAGGTAATGATTCCTTCAAACTTAGTGTTCCAGTCGGTGCCGGGGTATTTCTTGGAAGCCACCGCCACGGGTTCCTCGCTGCCGTACAGGATGATCTCCAGCACGTCACGCGGGATCTTTTCAATAGGGATGCTCAGCGATGATTTATGGGCTTTCAGCAGGGCTTCGATCTGCTTGAAGATCCAGAGGTCGCGGTACTCGCCCAGGGGCGCTATTCCGCCGCGGAGGATAGACAGAGAGGGGTCCGGGATGATGGATTCTTCGGTGATCTCCTCGATCTGCCCCATGCCCTTACACACCGGGCAGGCGCCGTAAGGGGTGTTAAAGGAGAAGGAGTTAGGCGAGGGGTCCTCGTAGCTGATGCCTGACTCCGGATCCATCAGGTTCTGGGAGAAATATTGCACCTTTTCATTCTCATCCAGGAGCAGCAGGGAGCCGCCGCCCAGCTTAAGGGCGGTGCCTACCGACTGGCTGATGCGGTAACGGTCTTCTTTTTTAGGGATGATCCGGTCTACCACCACTTCGATGTCATGGATCTTGTAGCGGTCTGTCTGCATCTTGGGGGTAATGTCCTGTACCTCGCCGTCTACCCGTACTTTAGCATATCCCATCTTGGAGATCTGGACGAAAAGTTCGCGATAGTGGCCTTTTCTACCCTTAACCATAGGCGCCAGGATACTCAGTTTTTTACCTTCGTGATGGGTCAGGATCTGCTCAATGATCTGATCCTGGGTCTGTTTCACCATGGGCTTACCGGTGACGTAGCTGACCGCTTCACCCGCCCGGGCGTAGAGCAGGCGCAGGAAGTCGTAAATCTCGGTGGTGGTGCCCACGGTAGACCTGGGGTTCCTGGAGGTGGTCTTCTGTTCAATGCTGATCACGGGCGAGAGGCCGTTGATCTTATCCACATCCGGTCGCTCCATGTCACCGATAAAGCTGCGGGCATACGAAGAGAAACTCTCCATATAACGGCGCTGGCCTTCGGCATAAATGGTGTCAAAGGCCAGGGAGGATTTCCCGCTGCCGCTGATGCCGGTGATCACCACCAACTTATTGCGGGGAATGGCCACATCAATATTTTTCAGGTTGTGTTCCCGTGCACCGAACACCTCAATCTGCTCGTGCCCGGTCAGTTCAATATCGTTCAATGCCAACAAGGTTTTGATTAATCTGCGAAGTTACAAAAAATAATAAGGTAACCCGAGGATAGCTTATTAATTCCGGAGGTGAAAATAAAAATCGGGGTTTGGGAAAGAATAGGTTATTGTTTAATATTGTCTTATTATACCCGGGAGATATGAGATTATTGATGGTATTGGTTTTAGGGTATCTGAGTTTATTAAAGCTCTCTATCAGGAAGGACTATGTAATTATTTATTCCTATGCTTTACAGGAGTTTGAATCCCGTTCGAATTTAGTGAGAAAAGGAGAGGCTATTCTTGTATCTTATGGAGAGAGCTCCATTTTTATGGATAGGGCTCTGTATACCTATGACAGTATAAAAAGTACGGAATATTATAGAAATCTGGGTCGAGAGGAAAAGACACGGATACTCCTGAGTATGGAAAGCCCCGCATTTCGGTATTCTATTTTCAAAAACAGTGAAATCGTTAAGTACCAGGAGCCCATAAACGGTACCGCTTTTATGTATGAAGAGCCGCTGCCGGATATGAACTGGAAAATTCCCGGAGATACATTAACCATCTCAGGATATGTATGCCAAAAAGCTTTGGGGGAGTTTGCAGGGCGGAGCTACGAAGCGTGGTTCAGCCCGGAAATACCGGTGAGTGACGGGCCCTATAAGTTCGGAGGACTGCCGGGTTTAATCTTCCGGTTAGCGGATACGGAAGGTAAAATAAAATTTTCGCTGAAGGGACTAGGCTATAAGACAGGAGATTACAGACCGGTATTCCCGGATAAAAACAAAGTGACCCGGAAGGAATTTCAAAAAAGAATGGACCATTATTATATGAACAGGGCGGAATACCGACAGAATACCGGGGCTACCCGGAGAATAATAGCTAACGGGAAGGAAGAAACCATGGCGGAATTTTATGAAGGCCTCAAGAAGGAATACTTAGATTGGGTGCGGATTGAAAAAGAATGAGTCTCCGGGTGGATTTAATATTTAGCAGCGTTCACCGCCGGCATAAAACTATTTTTCTCTCCTCATCGTTATTTCTACTTAAATCCTTTTTGATGCGATATATCCTGGCGTGTTTTTTTGTTTTATTTGCAGTCTGCTCCTCCTTTTCCCAGGATACCTTTACGATCAGCGGTACGGTGAAAGACGCTTCTGACGGCGAGGCGCTGATCGGGGTAAATGTGTACGCGCGCGAGCAGAAGGTGGGCGTCAGTACCAATGTGTACGGTTTTTACTCCATTACGCTGCCGAAAGGCACGCATACCCTGGTGATCTCTTACCTCGGCTATCATAGGGTGGAGAAGGTGGTGGAATTAAACGCCAATACTCCGATGAACCTGGAACTGAAAGAAGAAGGGAATCTCCTGGATGAGGTGATCGTGAAGGCTGAACGGGAAGATCACAATGTGAAAAGTGTAGAGATGTCGGTCAATAAGGTGGAAATGAGAACCATCAAAAAAATGCCGGCCCTGCTGGGGGAGATAGACGTGATCCGCAGCATACAGTTTCTGCCCGGGGTGAGTTCGGTGGGAGAAGGTTCTTCCGGATTTAACGTGCGGGGCGGCGCCATAGACCAGAACCTGGTGCTGCTGGATGAAGCGCCGGTCTATAATTCTTCCCACCTGATGGGCTTTTTCTCGATCTTTAATCCCGATGTGGTGAAAGATGTGAAGCTGATCAAGGGCGGGATCCCCTCCGTTTACGGCGGCCGCGTCTCTTCTATCCTGGATGTCCGGATGAAGGAAGGGAACAGCAAGAAGATGGAGTTTTCAGGCGGCATAGGCACCATCTTTTCCCGGCTGACGCTGGAAGGGCCTATCGTGAAGGAGAAGGGGTCGTTTGTAGTGGCGCTGCGGCGCTCGTATATTGACCTCCTGGCCAAGCCCCTGCTTAAAGACGACCTGAAAGGCGTGAAGTTTTATTTCTATGACTTTACGGCTAAAGCCAATTACAAGATCAACGACAAGAATACGGTCTACCTCTCCGGCTATTTCGGAAGGGATCTTTTCGGGGCCGATTTTGGTTTTGACTGGGGTAATGCCACCACCACCTTCCGCTGGAACCATGTGTTCAGCAATAAGCTGTTTTTAAATACCACGCTTTTCTATTCCAACTATGATTATTCCCTGGATTCCGACCTTAAAAAGGAGAACAAAGAGGATGTTTTTCGCTGGAATTCCAATATTTTGAACTATAGCATCAAGCCCGATTTTACCTGGTACCTGAACACCCGGAACACCATCACTTTTGGCGGGCAGAGCATTCTGTATAATTTTAACCCGGGCTCGGCACTGGTGGTATCCGGCGGCGAAGGGAAAAATATCGGCCTCAATTCCAAGAAGGCGCTGGAGTCGGCCGTTTACATAGGAAACGAGCAAAAAATCACCGATAACGTGACGATTAACTACGGGCTGCGGTATTCATTTTACGATTACTTCGGCGCCCGGCTGGCCTATATTTTTGATGAGACTACTCCTCCCGGGGAGCGGAAACCCCTGCTG
Organism: Leadbetterella sp.; assembly: GCA_019638185.1. GTDB lineage: Bacteria > Bacteroidota > Bacteroidia > Cytophagales > Spirosomataceae > Leadbetterella. Next base: position 85,133 of record JAHBUH010000008.1, on the reverse strand, counting down.
GATACCGTGACGTATGCCGGAAATCAAAGCATCAGCCGTTACGGTTACCTGGAGCCGAGGTTAGCCGTCAATATCAGCCTGAACAGGAATACTTCCCTGAAGATCGGGTATAACCGCCTGGCGCAGTATATCCATTTGCTTTCCAATACCACGGCCTCGTCGCCGCTGGATGTATGGACTCCCAGCAGCAATAACATCAAACCCCAGCTATCCGACCAGCTGGCCATTGGCGTTTTCAGGAATTTCCGGGATAATATGTACGAGAGCTCGGTGGAAGTGTATTACAAGACATTGCAGAACCAGATCGATTACATCCGGAATGCCGATCTCTTACTGAACCCCTACGTGGAAGGTGACCTCATGTACGGCAAAGGCCGGGCCTACGGGGCCGAGTTTTTTGTGAAAAAGAATAAGGGAAGCCTGAACGGCTGGATCAGTTATACGCTTTCCCGTACCGAACGGAAAGTGAACGGCCTGAATAATAACGAGTGGTTTTTAAGCCGGATCGATAAGATGCATAACCTGTCAGTGGTAACCATCTATGATATTTCGAAGAAATGGAATATCGGCGCCACCTTCACGTTCATGACCGGTACGCCGGCCAGTTTCCCTACCACCAAGTACATCTGGCAGGGGGTGGCCATCCCGCATAATTACAGTGACGAAAGAAATACCTACCGGATACCGGCCAGCCACCGGCTGGACCTGTCGGCCACCAAGAAAAATAAGCATGCGCTTTTTGGCCGGGGTGAAAGCGAGTGGGTGTTTTCGGTGTATAATGTGTATAACCGGCGAAACCCGTTTTCGGTTTATGTGCGGCAAAACCCGGATGACCCCTCTAAAACCGAGGCCGTGCGGTACTCGGTGTTTGCGTCTGTGCTGCCTTCCATTACTTATAATTTCAAATTCTGATGAAAAAGTTACTCCTTTTACCGGCCGCATTCCTCTTCTTCAGCTGTGAAGACGTGATAGACCTGGAAGTGAAAGAGGGCCGGCAGCAGCTGGTGGTAGACGCCTGGCTGACGGATGAGGTGCAGGAACAGCACGTGACGCTGACGCTTTCTCAGCCGTATTTTGACCAAAGTAAACCCCAACCGGCGCTGGGCGCTGAGGTGTATGTGATCCGGGAAGACAGCACGCGGTTCCGCTTTACCGATACCGATAACGACGGTGTTTATACCTATAGTCCGCGGAACCGCAATTACCTGCGGCTGAACCAGAAAGTGGGCCTCTACATCAAATACAATTCAGAGGAGTATTATTCCATTTCCGAGCTGAAGCGGGTGCCCACCATTGACTCGCTGAAGTACCAGTCTATCACCCTGCCCATCAAGCCCAATGACAGTCCGCAGTCGGGCTTCCTGGCTCAGTTTTTTGCCACTGATTTTGAAGGCGAAGGGGATACTTACCTGATCCGTTCGTATAAGAATGATGTTTTACGGACGCGCTCCGGCGAATATACCCTGTCTTATGACGGCGGGCTGTCACCGGGAAGCGGCTCAGATGGCATGTTGTTTCTTCAGCCGGTGAGAATGGGGATCAACACGGGGCTTTTTGAGGACCGCGACAAGATAACGGTGGAGATGTTTTCCATTCCGCTGGACGCCTACTATTTCCTTTACCAGGTGCAGGCGGAAACCAATAACGGGGGCATTTTTGCCACTCCGCCGGCCAATATCCCGTCGAATGTATTCAATGTAAACCCGAAGTCGGCCGAAAAGCCCGTAGGGCTGTTTTTGGTTTCCCGGGTAAGCCGCTACACGGCTTATATTGATAAGAATAACCTGAGGCCCCTGGATTAGGCCAGCACCAGTTCGTTACCGCGCAGTACGGGCACCACATCGTAAAGGTCTTTCTGGAGGCAGTATTTGATGTCTTTGTTAATGCCCAGGCGCTGTAAACGCCGGATGTGCGAGGAGTTAGAAAGATAAAGCAGCATATTGTCTTTGGAGGCTTCGTAGGCGCGCATGGCCAGGATAGCCGCGTCTTCTGCCACAAAGTACTCTTCTTTCAGGGCATCTACCACGGCCCCGGCAAAGAGCGTATCTTCCAGGTTAGGACGGCCCTTCCAGCCGGCACAGAGCACCAGCACATCGTAAGGCTGATTTTTCAGGTAGTTAACCACGGCCTGGAGGTTCAGGAAAGCGCCCACGATGACCTTGACCGCGTTTTTCTTGCTTTTAGTAATGGATAAGGTGCCGTTAGTGGTGGTCATGGCTATTTTACCGCCTACCAGGCGTTCATCCATGAAACTGAAAGGGGAATTATCCAGGTCAAAGCCCTCCACCTTTTCGGCATTCCGCTCGGCAGCGGAAATATAGCCCCGGCTCCGGTATTCGCTGCATTCCTCCACGGAAGCTACCGGGATGATGCTCTGTACGCCGTAAGCGAAACCCGTGACCATACATGACGTAGCCCTGAAGATGTCTGTAACCACCACAATGGTGTTATTAATGTTATGGTGATGCAGGAGGTCAGGAGTAAGGCAAACGTCAATGTTCTTCATACGGTTTTTCTGAAATTTTCGCAAAATTAGGGAATATTGTTCAATACAGGATTAATCCGTCTAATAACGCGATATATTTTTTCACCCCGTCGGTGATCTCATCCACGTAGATAAACTCATCTGCGGTGTGGGAACGTGCCGAATCGCCGGGCCCGATCTTGATGCTGGTATACGGGATCAGCGCCTGGTCAGAGAGCGTGGGCGAGCCGTAGGGCTTCATGCCCAGGGCCAAGCCCCTTTTCACCACCGGATGGTCCAAAGGAATGCCCGAAGGGTTCAGTCGCACCGAGCGCGGCACCACCTCCGACCTCACGTTCTGCCGGATGATCTCCAGGGTTTCTGTCAGGGTATAGGCATCCGTGGCCCGTACATCCACGGTAAATTTACAGGTATCAGGTACCACGTTATGCTGGGTACCGGCCTGGATGACGGTGACACTCATTTTTACCTTCCCCAGGGTTTCAGACACTTCCGGAAACTCAAAGGTGCGGAACCATTCGATGTCCTGCATGGCCTGGTAAATGGCGTTCACCCCTTCTTCCCGGGCTGCATGGCCGGCCTGGCCGTGGGCGGTGCAGTCCAGCACCATCAGCCCTTTCTCCGCTACGGCCATGTCCATGAGGGTGGGTTCTCCCACAATGGCCAGGTCAATTTCCGGCAGGTGCTTCAGGAGGAGCTCGATGCCGTTCCGCCCGGAGATCTCCTCTTCCGCCGTGGCCGCAAAGATCAGGTTATAGGGAAGATCTGCCCGGTCATAAAAATGGAGGAAGGTGGCCAGCAGGGCCGTCAGCGGGCCGCCGGCATCGTTACTGCCCAGGCCATAGAGCCGGCCGTCTTCTATTTCCGCCTTAAAGGGGTCACGCGTGTAAGAGGCGTTAGGCTTTACGGTGTCATGATGGGAATTCAGCAGGATGACCGGTTTGGAAGCCGAGTAATGCCGGTTTTTGCACCAGATATTATTTTCCAGTACTTCAAAAGGAATACCGCAGCCGGCGAAAAGCGCCGCAAAGCGCTGCCGGGTGCCGTCTTCTTCACGGCTTAAGGAGGGGGTTTCAATCAGCTCCTTTAGAAAATGAACGGGCGAAAAATCTCTGATCATGGTCAGGCAAAGGTATAAAAGTGCGGGGTAGCTTACAACCTTTTCATTTAAAAGCAGGTCTATATACCGGATGTTTATTTAAAAGTATAATTTATGAAAAAGCTGATTTTGTTTTTGATGATCGCGGGACTGGCCGCTTGTGAGAAGAGTGAAGTAGGAAAAAGCAATGAGCTTACCGGCACCTGGAAATGGGTGAAGAAGACGGGCGGCATTGCAGGTGTGAATGAAACCCCCAAGGCCGGCGAAGTAGTTCTCCTGAAACTGAATGCTGATAAAACCTATTCCACTACACGGAATGATTCGCTGCTGACCAGCGGTACTTACACCCTCTCTACCGGGGAATCCATGTTACTGAATAAAGAAGTAAATTTTATTGTGTTTGGCGGAGGTACGCCCACCATGTACGAGGTGAAAAATAATGAACTGCATCTGGCGGAGGATGTGTATGACGGGTTTAATTACGACTATGTAAGAAATTAAAATGCCGGCGGGAGGGGGGCTTTATTTGCCCACCTCTGCCGCCGGGTTTCCAAAAACGGTCTTCCCTTCTTTTACATCCTCAATCACCACAGATCCGGCGCCAATTCGTGCGTTTTTGCCGATTTTCACGCCGGAAACAATCACCGCTCCGCTCCCGATAAAGGCGCCTTTCCCGATTTCCGCTTCGGAATTGATCACGGCTCCGGCACCGATCTCTGCGTATTCTCCGATCACCGCTGCGGTATCTACCACGGCACCGGAAAAAATAACCGAATGGTTCCCGATCCGGGCACCGGGATTCACCACGACGCCGGCGGCTACCAGTATCCCGTGGCCCAGCTCAGCCTCTTCAGAGACTACGGCCCTCTGGTGTACGGCGTTTACCGGCATGGTTTTCTTTTGTTCCAGGAGCTGCTTAACGGTCTTTTCTTTGGCCGTTTTGTGCTCCATGGCCACAAATACCTCTGTTTTATTGCCAATGATCCCCAGGTAGCTTTCGTCGTTAATATCGCCCAGAACCAGCACTTCAGAGATCTCTGTATTGTGAAGGTCTTTATTATCATCCAGGAAACCGTAAACCAGCACGTCATTGCCGGAGAAGATGTCCAGTGCCAGCCTGCCCAGCTTGCCGGCACCCAGTATCAATACGGGATTTGTCATAAGTAAATTAATTTTGGTGTAAAAATAACACGCTTAACCCAAAAAACGGCTGGCCTGATTCAATCTTTGCGCGGCGGCCAGCAGGGTTTCATCGTCTTTAGCAAAACAAAACCGGAGAATATGATGGTCTGTAGCATCCGAATAAAACACCGAAGTGGGGATAGAGGCTACGCCGGCTTTTTCCGTCAGCACCACGCTGACTTCGGTATCAGGGCGCTGGCACAGGTGCGCATAAGAAAGATTCTGGAAGAAAGTGCCCTCCGAAGGCAGGGGCCGGAATACCGCGGTATCCAGCGTGCTCAGGAAGAGATCTCTTTTCCGGCTGTAAAATTCCGAAAGAACCTGATGACTGTTCGTGCTTTCCAGGTAATCGGCCAGGGCATACTGGGCCGGCGTAAACGTACAGAAAGTAATGTACTGGTGTATTTTACGGAGCTCGCGCGTCAGGTTTTCCGGGGCCAGACAGTAGCCGGTCTTCCAGCCGGTGATATGATAGGTTTTAGCAAAGGAATTACAGATAAATGTACGCTCACGCAGCACCGGGCTCTGGCTCAGGGAAAGATGCTGATGGCCGTCAAAAAGGATATGCTCATACACCTCGTCACTCACCACAAAGAGCCCGGGGTGCTGCAGTACGATCTGCTCCAGCGCGGAAATATCCGCTGCGGTCAGCACCTTCCCGGTGGGATTGTGCGGGCTGTTCAGCAGGATAAGACGGGTCCGGGCGGTGATCCTGTCCTGCACTTCCTGCCAGTCGATGGTAAAATCAGGGTATTTCATCCGGACAAAAACCGGGATTCCTCCCTGTAATTGTACGGCCGGAAGGTAAAGATCATAGGCCGGCTCAATGATGATGACTTCGTCACCGGGGGAGACCACGCTGGCAATGGCCGAGAACAGGGCCTCGGATGCACCGCAGGTAACGGTGATCTCGGTATCCGCGTGATAGCCGTATTTTAAAGCCAGCTGATGCCGGAGCTCCGGCACTCCCGCGGCCGGCGAATACTGGTTTTTACCGTGGGAAGCATGGTAGGCCAGGCGCTCGGCCAGCACGGGGTCAGGCTCGAAGCCGGGAAAACCCTGCGCCAGGTTAAGGGCATTGACGGAGTTAGCCAATGCCGTCATCCGGGTGAAAATACTGGTCCCTACGGCGGGAAGTCTGGAGGTCATTTTCGTAGTTTGCTCACTAAGCTGAATAAACGGTACCACTGCTGATGGGAGAGGGTCACGTTAGCGGCGGCGGCCACATTCCGGATCCGGGCTTCCGTAGGTGACCCAATGATGGGTAGCATACCCAGGTTCAGTAGCCAGGCTACTGCCACCTGCTCCACGTTAGTGTCCAGCTCTTCCGCTATTTCTACCAGCGCCTCCCGCAGCACCACCCGGTCAAGGGAGGTGCCTTCCAGGATATCTCCACCGGCCAGCGGAGCCCATACGAGGGGCTTGCCGAATGACTCTTTGATCTCATCCAGCCGGCCGTCAAAAATGGCTTCGGGATTCAGCAGGTTAAATTCCAGGTGATTGGTCACAATAGGCAGATCCAGCACGGATTTAAGCAGCCGGTATTGGGAAGAGGTGAAATTAGCCACTCCTATATGCTTCACCATGCCGGAATGCACCAGGTAATCCAACGTGGCGGCGATCAGCTCGATCTCCGTGATATAATCCAGCCCGTCCAGCAGGAGGATATCCAGGTATTCTTTCCCCGTTCTTTTCAGGAAAGAATCCAGCTGGCCGATCAGGGCGCCCCGTGACTGGTCAATGATCTCAAAGCCTTCCGGGGTCACCTCCCTGCCCAGGCGGGCCAGGATGACCAGGTCTTTGCGGTCGAAATCATTCTCCGCCAGGGTATCAAAGAATACTTTATGAATGCGGTCATTTTTAGCAGATGCCGAGAACTCGAAGGTATTGATCCCCAGGCCCAGGCACATGGAAAATATGCGCTTTGCCTCGGTTTCATCAAAATCAGCCATTTCCTCCCAGCGCCACAGGGAGTAGAGGGCTTTAGAGACCTTGGGTCCGGAATCGCTCAGATATATTTTCTCCATTGTTTTAAAATTTGGCTTAAAATTAAAAAAAAAACGCCACGAATCGCAGCCGTGACGTCTTTCTACTTATTAAAGTTTTAGTCCATCGAATAAAATTGCAATACTATCCTTCCGAGATGTCTCTCTGCATTTTCAATTAAAAAGGTTTAATGACGAGGAACATGATCCCGTTCGTTCATGCCTCAAAAGTGGTTAATCTATTTATCCTATCAAAATGATAGAGTAATAAATTTTTACATTTGGTGAAATAATTATAAATTTTCTCTAAAAATTCACAAAAGGCACGCCGGGCGGGTGGAATGCTACCCGCATGGAAACTTTTCGTATTTTTGCGGTATGGATTTAAAGAATGATCTGCTCATCCGGGCAGCCAAGGGAGAAAAGACAGAGCGTGTGCCGGTATGGGTGATGCGCCAGGCGGGCAGGATCCTGCCGGAATACCGTGAAGTAAGGGCTAAAGCCGGAAGTTTTATTAAGCTGGCCACTACGCCGGAGCTGGCGGCAGAAGTGACGCTGCAGCCCGTGGATATCCTGGGAGTGGATGCCGCCATTATCTTTTCAGATATCCTGGTGGTGCCGGAAGCCATGGGGCTGCCGTATGAAATGGTGGAGGCCAAGGGCCCGTTTTTTCCGCGCACGGTGAAGACCCGGGCGGATATTGATCAACTGAACACGACGGATATCGAAGACCGGCTTTCGTATGTTTTTGAATCACTGGATATCGTGAAGAAAGCGCTGAACGGCCGGGTGCCGCTGATCGGCTTTGCCGGGGCACCGTTCACTATTTTCTGTTATATGATAGAGGGGCAGGGGTCTAAAACCTTTTCCAAAGCCAAACGCATGCTGTACAGCGAGCCGGAGTTTGCCCATGCCCTGCTGGCTAAGATCACCGAGGTGACCATCGCCTACCTGAAGCTGAAGGTGAGCCACGGTGCTGACCTGGTCCAGGTTTTTGATTCCTGGGCGGGGATCCTCTCGCCGGCCCAGTATTCGGAGTTTTCTATTCCTTATTTATCCCGGATAGCAGATGCTTTTCCTGATGTTCCGGTTACTTTATTTCCGAAAGGTGCCTTTTTTGCCCGGAAGGAGCTGGGCCTGCTTTCCTGTGATGTGGTGGGACTGGACTGGAATATGGATATCCGTGAGTCACGGGAGCTGATCCCCGGGAAGACGCTGCAGGGCAACATGGACCCCTGCGTATTGTACAGTTCTTTTGCGAATATCGAGAAGCAAACCCGCGAAATGGTGATGGATTTCGGGAAAGACCGTTACATCGCTAACCTGGGGCATGGCGTCTACCCGGATACCGATCCAGAAAAGGTGAAATGCTTTATTGATACTGTCAAGTCTTGCTGATCGTGTAATTTTTTAGTACGATCACCGTTTCGATATAGTAATGGTCCTATAAATGAGATTCTTTTTATTCCTTCTTATCCCGGTTACGGTATTTGCGCAGAAAGCGGAGCCTCTTGGTTCGGCTATCAATTCCGAATACAATGAGCTGCACCCCCTGATGAGTACAGACGGGAAGATCCTGTATTTTCTAAGGGCGGAGCACCCCTCCAATACCAAAGGAAAAGATAATTCGAATGATATCTGGTATTCGGAAAGGGCGGCCGACGGCCGCTGGGGAGCAGCGAAAAGAATGCCGCGGCAGCTGAACCGCGAACGGTATAACGATGTGTTTGATATTTCAGCCGACGGAAATACAGCGCTGATCCGGGGCGATTATGAGAAAGGAGTGATCAACCCTGACCGGCTGGGGCTTTCCATCATCCGGAAGAAAGGAAATACGTGGCAGTCGCCCGAGGCCATGAATATCCCCGGACTGAGCCGCATGATCCGCGGGAAGTACCTTTCAGCCTGTATGAGTAATAACGGGAAAGTGATCCTGATGGCTTTCAGTGAGAAGAAAAAAGGGGTGGAAGATGATATTTATGTGACCATTATGGACCGACAGGGCAACTGGAGTGAGCCCAAGAGCATCGGGAAAGATATCAATACGGATTTTTCAGAGCGGAGCCCTTACCTCTCGCCGGATAATTCCACCCTGTATTTTGCCTCTAACCGGCATGGCGGGGCGGGGGGCTATGATATATGGATGTCAAGAAGACGGGGCAAAGGCTGGTTTGCCTGGACCAAGCCGGTGAACCTGGGCCCGAATGTGAATTCGGAGCAGGATGAAATGTATTATACCATGGAGGCCTCAGGAGATTATGCCTATTTTACCAGTAAGCATAATTCGATGGGAAAGTACGATATTTTCCGGGTGAAGCTGGAGGATATCGGCCCGTCAAAGGTGCCTGAAGTGGCCACGCTGCAGGCCACGGTGGTGACGAATGAGGCGAAAGAGGAAGTAGTCCCGGTAAAAGTGGCGGTGATCAGCGGTAAGGTAACCGATATCTCCACCGGGAAGCCTATGGAGGCCCGCATCATTTATGAAAACCTGGAAGACGGAGAGGAGCTGGGCGTAGCTACTTCGGATCCCCAGACGGGGATGTATAAAATAGTGTTGCCTTATGGTAAGCGCTATGCCATCCGGCCGGAACGGGAAAACACCCTGGGGGTATCGCGCAGCATAGACCTGACCACGCCGGGAGAGTATAAGGAGATCACCGGGCAAAACCTGGAAGCGGCGCCTATCCGGGCCGGTACGGCGGTTACCCTGTATAATGTGTTCTTTGAGTTTGCCAAAGCCACGCTGGAGAAGGAGTCGTTCCTGGAGCTGGACCGGATGATCGGCCTGCTGACTAAGAACCCCAATATGGCTATCGAGGTGCAGGGACATACGGATAACGTGGGATCCGATGCGGCGAATATGCGGCTTTCGCAGCAGCGGGCCGATGCCGTAAAAGATTATTTCCTATCGAAAGGGGTTTCTCCTGACCGCGTAAAAAGTACCGGTTTCGGGGAGAGCAAACCGGTGGCGTCTAACGAAACCACGGAAGGCCAGGCCCGGAACCGGCGGGTGGAGTTTGTGATCCTGCGTAAATAGCTAATCACTAAAACTGGTTTTACACGGAGAAACTTTCGCCGCAGCCACAGGTGCGGGTAGCGTTCGGGTTCTTGAAGTGGAATCCCTTGCCGTTCAGCCCGTCACTGAAGTCCAGTTCGGTTCCCAGCAGGTAAAGCAGGCTTTTCTTGTCCACGAAGATCTTCACGCCTTTGTCTTCAAAAATATGGTCAGAAGGCTGCTGTTCCGCATCAAAGGCCAGGTTATACATCAGGCCGGAGCATCCGCCGCCTTCTACGGCCACACGAATGCCGTGGGCGTCATTTTTCCCTTCTTTACTGCGTAATTCTACGATTTTATCTCTTGCGTTATCAGATACGGTAACCATGGGTTAAGCTTTATTGCTTATGTATAACGGTTAGCGGGGCTGAAAAGTTTCTTATTCGTACAGCAGGTATTTCTTACGCATTTCCTTGTACCGGCTCAGGCCGGGCTCCCAGGATTTCCGGATCTCTTCCGCAGAGACGCCGGCTTCTATCTGTTTCCGGAATTCATAGACCCCGGCCAGGTAGTCGATGTTCCCCATCTGCTTACTCTGGCTGCGGTCAAAGAACTTGTCTTTAGCGGGGTAAGCCTGGTAGAGTTCTATCATCCATTCGATAGGAATGCGGCCGGTTTTCCGGATTTTGCTGATGTCATACTTCCGCAGGTCCATCCCGTAACAGGCCTGATCCTGGTGCAGGGGTGTTTCGGCCATGCCTTTGATGCTTTTCGGCGTGAAGTTGAATTTGTATTTTCCCTTTAACAGCGGGGCGCCCAGCACGCTGAAGGGCATCATAGTACCGCGGCCCTGGCTCACGATGGTCCCTTCAAAAAGGCATAATGCCGGGTAGAGCATGATGCTTTGCTGGGTATTCAGGTTAGGAGAAGGCTTTACAGGCAGCACATATTCCATGTTGTGATTATAATTAGCCACAGGGATCACGGTGATATCGGCTTTTAATCCGCCGGGGATCCAGCCTTCGCCATTGATCATTCCGGCAAACTCCCCGATGGTCATTCCGTGGGTCATGGGAATAGGAAACTGGCCTATGCCGGATTTTAGCCGCATATCCAGGATGGGGCCATCTATAAGGTAGCCGTTCGGGTTAGGGCGATCCAGGATCAGCAGGGGCTTGCCGTTTTCAGCGCAGGCCTCCATGACATCCCGGAGTACATTAATATACGTGTAAAAGCGGCAGCCTACATCCTGGATATCAAAGATCATCAGGTCTACGTCTGCCAGGTCTTCCGGTGCGGGCTTCCTTTTCTTGCCATACAGCGAAACGATCTTTATGCCGGTGGCTTCATCCGTCTCATCGCCTACTTTAATGCCGGCGCTGGCATTGCCCCGGAAACCGTGCTCCGGGCCAAAGGCCTTTACAATATTCACTCCCCGCAGCAGCAGGCTGTCTACCAGGTGCTTTTTTCCGATAATGGTGGTGGGATTAGCCACTACGCCTACTCTTTTTCCCTGCAGCAGGGGAAGGTATTTATCCGTCTGGTCTGCGCCGGTCTTGAGTACGCCCTGGGCATGCGAGCCGTCAGTTATAGCCAGTAAAAGTGACAGGAAAATAAGCGATAAGAGGTTTTTGAAGGACATGAGAACCGGGTTTTGTGATACTGAGTGTAAAAGTACGGAATATTTCAGTAAAAATTGTATGGGGTAAAATTGTCTTTTGCCGGGAATAATTTTTACTTTTGAAAGATAAGTTAAAGAATTATGGAAGCGCTGAGAGATTATTTTGCTTCAATTCCCACGCTGCACCGGTCCATTATCCTGGTGGGAGGCATCGGGTTTTTCTGGATGATCGAATACCTGATCCCGCTCTTTAAACACCGGTATGCCAAGGTGAAGCATGCGGGGTTAAATATATTTTTTACGCTGACCACGGTAGTGGTGAACTTTGCACTGGCGTTTGTGCTGGTGAAATCGAGCGACTGGGCCGTGGCGCATCATTTCGGGATCCTGGCCTGGCTGCCAGAGATGCCTTTGTGGCTTTATACGGTGACGGGCCTGCTGCTGCTGGACCTGGTCGGCGCTTATTTCATTCACTGGCTGGAGCACCAGGTAAAGTGGATGTGGATGTTCCACCTGGTGCACCACAGTGACCTGCACGTGGATACCACCACCGCTAACCGCCATCATCCGGGGGAGAGCGTATTCCGGCTGATCTTTACCGTGGTGGCCGTAGTGATCACCGGCGCACCCATGTGGCTGGTGTTTATGTACCAGTCGCTCTCAGTGGTGCTTTCCCAGTTTAACCATGCCAATATCCGGATGCCGGTAAAGCTGGACAAAGCCCTGAGCTGGGTGATCGTTACGCCGGATATGCATCATACCCATCACCACTATGTGGTACCCTATACGGACTCCAATTACGGCAATATTTTCTCCATCTGGGACCGGCTTTTCGGCACTTTCCGCTACCTGGAAAGAGAGCGGCTGGTGTACGGCGTGGATACCTGCATGGATCCCGAAGAGAATGAACACATCCTGCCTATGCTGAAGGTACCGTTCGGTACGTACAAGAAGATGTGAGTTTTAATATTTTCCACTGTCTGCAACCCAGCCGTCTTTTCCGGCATCTTTTCATTGTTACGACCGTTTAACCTGTCTGCACGGCCGATTGTGTAATATACACTACCTTGTATTACATGATTCCATAATTTTGAAACTGAAAAAGCTATTACTATTTAAAACAATGAAAACTCTATTACTCGCCATGGCCATGCTGTGTACGCTGGTGGCCTTTGGTAAAGATTCCCGAAATGTGACAGGTGCTGTCCGTGATGAGAAAGGCGAAGCCCTGTCATTTGCCAATGTTTTTCTTTATCGCTCCGCTGACAGCTCGCTTTACAAGGCGGTAGCAGCGGATGTGGAAGGTAAATTTATGATTGAAGACATCGTAGACAATCCGTATTACCTCAAAGTGTCTGCCGTGGGTTATGCCGATTTTTTCACCCCGGTATTTGTCATTAACGCCCAGAACAGGACAGTAGACTTTAACAGTATTGTGCTGAAGGAGTCGGCTAATGTACTGCAGGCGGTGGCGGTGACGGCGAAGAAGCCGTTTATAGAACAGCAGATAGACAAGATGGTGGTAAATGTGGAAAACAGCATCAGCGGTAGCGGAAGCACCGCCCTGGAGGTACTGGAAAAGGTGCCGGGGGTGATTGTAGACCGCCAGAATGACCAGATCAAGATCCGGAATAAGTCCGGTGTGGTGGTGATGATAGACGGGAAGATCAATTATATGTCATCAGAGGCGCTGTCCCAGTACCTTAATAATATGCCCTCTGACCAGATCCAGTCCATAGAGGTGATCACTAACCCTTCTTCCAAGTACGATGCGGCCGGAAATTCGGGCATTATTAACATCCGTTTGAAAAAGAATAAGGCGCATGGTACAAACGGCACGCTGAGCTTATCCGGCGGAACGGGGCTTCTGCCTAATTCCACTTCCGATCTTTACCGCGGCAGCACTAACCTTTCCCTGAACCACCGGAGTAAAAAATGGAACCTGTTCGGGAACGGAAATGTGGGTCGTAACCGGTTTTACAGCGATAATAGCATTAAAAGAACCACGACGTTTGAAAACCGGGTTTCCGAGTTTGATCAGTACGCCCAGCGGGCCGGCGGCGGAATGTTTTATTCAGCCCGGGCGGGTGCGGATTATTTCGTGAGTGAAAAAACCACGGTGGGTGTGCAGGGAGATTATAACCTTTGGAAGGGATCTATGGTAAGCGACGGCCGCACCAATATCCGGGAAATAACCGGTGGCGAAGTGGTACAGAGCTACCTGCTGCCCGGGTCTGACCGGACCATGGATAACCAGAACTTTTCAGCCAATATGAACCTGCGGCATAAGTTTAATAAGGAAGGGAAAGAAATGTCTTTTGACGCCGATTACAGTGGCTTCAGAAGCGATGCCAAACAGGATTTTCTGAACAGGTTCTACAGCCTGCTGAGTACACCTGACAGTACCACGAAGCAGCGCATGAACCAGCCTACGAACATTGATATTTACTCGGCGAAGCTGGATTTTGTGATCCCGGCGAAGAATAAGATGAAGTATGAGTTTGGTGCCAAAAGCAGCTATGTGGCTACCGATAATGACTTTACGTTTGAGAATTTTGAGGGCGGAGCCTGGGGGAATGATATCCGGAAAACGAACCACTTTAAGTATACCGAAATGGTAAATGCGCTATACGTGAATACGGGCTACCAATGGAAGAAGTGGGCTGTACAAGGCGGATTAAGGCTGGAGCACACGTTCTCAGACGGCCATTCCATTACATCGGATGAGCGGAATAAGCGGAATTATCTAAACCTGTTCCCTACGGTGTTTGTGAACCAGACCATTAATGATAAGAACAGTATCCGGTACTCCTACAGCAAGCGGATAGACCGCCCGAATTATGAGCAGCTGAATCCCTTCCTGTTTTTCCTGGACCCGTATACATATGAAATAGGAAACCCTTTCCTGCAGCCGCAGTTTACGGATTCCTATGAAGTGACCTATACATTAAAGAATACGTATTCGCTGTCACTGGCGTATGCCGATACCCGCGATATGATCTTCGAGGTGCTGCAACAGGATGATGCCACCCGTTCCACTTTCCAGACCAATAAGAACCTGAAGGGGATGAATAATTATTCCATGAACCTTTCCGTACCGTTTAATCCCGTAAAATGGTGGAGCATGCAGAATAATTTCAGTGTGTATTATAACCATTACAAAGACGATAACGTGAGTGGTGCAAGCCTGAATGCCGGTCGGGTAGCTTATAACTTCTATACCGGAAACACCTTCACCCTGAAGAAAAACTGGTCCGGTGAGCTGAGCATGTGGTATAATTCCCCTGGGCTTTACGGGATTATTGAGATGTCACGGCCCCAGTATGCGGTTAATGCGGGTATCCAGAAGTCGTTCCTGGATAAAAAAGCCAAGCTGAAATTAAGCATCAATGATATTTTCCTGACGTCTTTCTTTGCGGGGCGGATCAATTACTCCAATATGAACCTGTCACTGGATAACCGCTGGAACGCCCGCCGCGTGGCCTTAACCTTTACCTATAATTTTGGTAATCAGAACGTGAAGAGTCAGCGCAGAAGCAGCGCTGCTGACGACCTGAAACGAAGAGCCGGAGGCAACGAAGGCTAAAATCGGCTATCCAAAATATGATCTTCGTCATATAATTGAAAATCAAGAGTTTCCAGATATGACGAAGGTCTTTATTTTGGAATTTAGAATATTTCTAAATTTATTTTAACCCATATTTGTACTGAATAAACGGTTAAATTTGTAGTCGGTTTTCGGAAGAAGTTTAAGGAATGTCAGAAAAATTACAGTCACTTTCTTTATCGTATAAAAAGGCTCCCTTTGAAATAAGAGAGAAGCTTACCCTATCTGAACGGGAGATTAAAGACCTGTATATTAAGCTGAAAGATATATTGGGCCTCCGGGAGGCAATGATCATCTCCACCTGTAACCGTACCGAAATGTACTACCGGTCATCGCGGGAATTAAGCAGTGAGCTGGTTCGTTTACTGGCTTCGGTGAAGGGTGTGGAGTCTACAGAGTTATATGGGTATTTCGATTACCTGACTGCGGAAGAGGAGGCACTCACCTATCTTTTTGAAGTTTCCCTGGGGCTACATTCCCAGGTGGTGGGTGATCAGCAGATCATTAACCAGGTGAAGCAGGCTTACCAGTGGGCCGCTGATATGGATATGGCCGGAACCTTCCTGCACCGGGTGCTTCACACCATCTTTTTCGCGAATAAGCGCGTGGTTCAGGAAACGGAATTCCATGACGGAGCCGCTTCCACTTCTTATGCTACCATTGACCTGATGCAGACCATTCTGCCGGCCATGAGCCAGCCGAAGATCCTGGTGCTGGGATTGGGTGAAATGGGTGAGGATGTAGCCAAAACCCTTTTTGAGAAGGAGATCCGGAATGTGACGCTTTGTAACCGTACGTTTGATAAAGCCGAAACTCTGGCCGCAGCGTACAGCTACGAGGCCATGTCGTACTTTGAACTGATCAGCAGGATAGCTGAATTTGATATTATTATTTCTTCACTCCGCCTGGTGCAGCCTATTATTACACGGAGTGTGCTGGGTAAACGGAATTCCATCACCTACTGCTTTGATCTCTCTATTCCGCACAGCATCAGTCCGGACGTGGCCGAGCTGCCCGGCGTGGTTTTTTACGGCCTGGATGAGATTCAGCAGATCACGGATGAGTCCATTGATAAGCGTCTGGCCGCTGTGCCTGCCGTGAAAGGGATCATCGCCGAACTGGTAAGCGATATTGATACCTGGTCACGCGAACTGCAGGTGTCTCCTACCATTCATAAGCTGAAAAATGCCCTGGAGCAGATACGCCAGGAAGAAATGGCCCGCCACCTGAAAGGGTTAACCCAGGAGGAGGCCCGGAAAATGGAAAAAATCACCTCCGGCATGATGCAGAAGATCATCAAGATGCCGGTGCTTCAGTTGAAGGCTGCCTGTAAGCGCGGTGAGGCGGAAGAACTCATTGATTTTCTTACGGACCTGTTTGATTTGGAGAAGGGAAGTGTGAAAGTATAGCACCAATTAATCCTATGCAATTAAAATCTCGGCAGGAATGCCCAGGTTTTTATGAAGCTCCCGGATCATTTTAAGACTAAGGTTTCTTTTCCCGTTAAGGACTTCTGAAATCCTGTTTTCTCCCCCAAAATATTTAGCAACGTCTTTTTGAGAAAGGTTTAGCATGGCCATTCTCTCTTTGATAGCCTCTATAGGTGAAGGGGCGGGAATAGGGAAGTGCTTCTTTTCGTATTCTATGGCCAGAATAGTAACGGCATTCAGGATTTCCAGCGCCTTTTGTCTTATTGTAGCATCTTCAATCATATCAGCATCGATCAGTGCTTCAATGATTTCATTAGCTTCCTCAAAATCCTGCTCAGTAGTAATTGGCTTAATCCGGATATTGTCCAAATCAATATTCAATGTTTTCATAAAACCGTTAGTTTTAAATTAGATGTTATGAATGGTATCAGGTCTCTAATGACGCTCTTGAGTCGGGGTGTTTCTCCCAGAATTTCCTTAGTGT
Organism: Leadbetterella sp.; assembly: GCA_019638185.1. GTDB lineage: Bacteria > Bacteroidota > Bacteroidia > Cytophagales > Spirosomataceae > Leadbetterella. The sequence continues at coordinate 68,245 of JAHBUH010000008.1, read as the reverse complement.
GCCTTTGCTGTATATTTTCATAACGTATGATTTAGTATAAGAGTTCCACTTTTTGGGAAGTCTTTTTGTGCGCTGCAAGGTAGCGATTTTCAGCGGGTTAGCCCGGGGAGCGGAAGACTAAATACCGGAATGAGGGATTTTTTATCTACAGATAAAAAAAACCAGCCCTCGGGCTGGTTTTTTTATGGGGCTATATAGTTTGTTATAAGATCACGATCAGGCTCCGGATCACGGATACCAGGCGGATCGTGTCAAAGATGCGGGCTTCTGAACCGCCGTGTGATTTTACGGAGGCTTCGTGGCTGGTTACGCACTGTTCGCAGCCGTTCAGGGCGGATATGCCTAAGCTGAGAAGCTCGAAGAACTCTTTGCCCAGTACCGGGTTCATCATTACTGACATCCGGATGCCTGCAGGCATATTCTGATAGTTCTCGTTGCTATGCATGAAGTGCTTAAAACGGTAGAATACGTTATTGGCATTCATCACGGAAACGCAGGCGGCTACCTCCAGGATCTCGGCTTCCGTAGCACCGGCTTTGGCAGCTACTTCTTCCAGGGCTTCGCGCAGTACGGCGTTTTTTTCGTTAATGGCTACGGAAAGCGCCAGGAGGGCGGCTTCCTTCTCGATCAGGTTCTGGCTTTTCAGCACATTGCCTACGTTAATCTTCAGGTCTTTCAGGAAACGACTGTCAGCCTCATTGAGGCGGTCGATCAGACTGCTTTCCAGCTCTTCCGGAAGGTTTATGCTCTCGAAGAGACTTTTCTTGGTATTACTGGCTGTGGCAAACATACATTAAACGGTAAGTGTTTCTTCGCCTTTTTTCCAGTTACAAGGACACAGCTCATCGGTCTGAAGGGCATCCAGCACGCGAAGAACCTCGTCTACGTTTCTGCCTACTGACAGGTCATTGGCCGCTACCCAACGGATCTCGCCCTGCGGGTCTACGATATAAGTAACGCGGTAAGCTATTTTCTCGTTTTCTTCCAGGATGCCCAGCTCTTCTGCCAGCGACTTGGAAGTGTCGGCGATCATCGGGAACTGAAGACCTCTCAGGTCATCGTGGTTATTTCTCCAGGCCAGGTGAACAAACTCAGAGTCAGTAGAAGCACCTAACAGCACGGCATCACGATCAGTGAAATCTTCGAATTTAGCGTTAAAGGCAGCGATCTCCGTAGGGCACACGAAAGTGAAGTCTTTGGGCCACCAGAACATTACCATCCATTTATCGGCATTGATGTGGTCTTCTGATGTGATCTCGTAAAACTCTTTGCCTTTTTCAATGGAAACCACGGCTTGTTTTTTAAATGCGGGGAATTTTTTTCCTAATCCTAACATGGTGTTTAATATTAAAATAGTACAACAAAAGATTTAAAAACAGCTATATTTTACTATATCTGTATTGGAATAATGAAAATTTATACAAAGGTACGACACCTGGCTATATGATGCAATTAAACAAAGAAGAAATGACTATTGATTTTGTCAATAGGCTATATTTCATAAATTTATAAGTTGTTTTCCCGACCGTACAGGCCGGAAAGAGGGTCATTTTGATGAAGGATTTTCCTCTTTTTCGTCATCAAAGAGGATCCGGACGGAAGGCGTATAGGTGTCATCGAACTGCCCGTCTTTAGTGGCCCAGAAAAAGGATATCAGGAAGCCGCCGGCTATAATTAGCACCAGGACGACCAGAAATATGATGACGCTCATTTCAGATGAGTTTTTTAAGTTTGGCAAAAAGATAAGTACAGCCCACGGCAAAAAGTACCACTGACATGGAGCTGAGGGGCATAAAGACGGCGGCATAGAGGGGCGACAGATGCCCGCTGACCGCCAGGCTGATGCCCACGATGTTATATAAAACCGACAGCGCGAAAGCGGCCACCACCACGTTCATGGCTATCCGGCTAAACCCGATGAATTCATCGATCCGGTTAAATTCGCGGGCATCAAGGATCACGTCACAGGCGGGAGAGAAGGCGTTCACATCCTCGCTTAGAGCTACGCCCACGTGGGCCTGGCGCAGGGCGCCGGCGTCATTCAGGCCATCGCCGATCATCAGTATTTTCCGGCCGGCCGCCTGGTTTTTGCAGATAAAATCCAGCTTGTCCTGGGGCTTCAGGTTAAAATGCATGTTTCCTTCGTTAAAGTAAGGCGCCACCTGCTCGCGGTCACGGCTGTTATCACCGGAGATGAGCGCCAAGATATAATTCAGGGAAAGTTTTTCCAGTACGGTTTCCCAGCCGTTCCGGAATTTTGATTTCACGGAAAAACGGCCTTTGTATACCCCGTTTATCTCCACCAGCACCTGGCCGGATTCTTTGGGAAGGTGGGGCACGCCAACGTGGGGCAGGCCATCCTGGGGCAGGCCTACCTGGGGCACGCCAAGGAAAAGGGCATTGCCCAGGCGGATGCGCTGCCCGCTGACCACGGCTTCAATGCCCTCACCTTTTATTTCTTTAAAAGAGGTGACAGAACCCTCGTCAGGCGGGACGGAACCGCTCAGGTGCTCCGTAATAAGCTTGCTGAGGGGATGTACTGACTGGGAAGTGGCGGCACCGATCCAGCGCTTTTCTTCTGCCGACAGCTCGCCGTCAGTGAATTTTACATTTCCGGATTTTCCTTCGGTCAGCGTGCCGGTCTTGTCGAAGGCGATGGCGTCTGTTTCGGTCAACAGCTGGATCACATTCTGGTTTTTGACAAAGAACCGGTTTTTACCCAGTATGGTCATGGCGGCATTCATGGCAAAAGGCATGGCCAGGGTAAGGGCACAGGGGCAGGCCACCATGAGCACGGAAGTAACGGTGGTCCAAACCAAGGCCTGGTTATGAAAATGCCAGTAAAGTCCGGTCACTACGGCAATACCGATGGCTGCATAAGTGAAATAGCGGGTGAAAAAGTTAGCGAAATCAGACGTCCGGGAAATTTTATCTTTACGGAAGGCCTCGTTATTCCACAGTTCCGTCAGGTAGCTTTGGGAAACCTGCTTTTCCACCTGCAGGTTTATGCGGGTGCCCAGCTGGCGGCCGCCGGCGTAAACATGATCTCCGTACTTCACCTCTACCGGGGCGGATTCCCCGGTGACAAAGCTGTAGTCTACGAGAGCCTGCTCCGAAAGCAGCAATGAATCCGCCGGGATGAGCTCCTGGTGGTGGATCTCCATTACCTCTCCGGGTTTCAGTTCGGCCACATTTTTAAAACCCTGCTCTTTGACGCGTACAGCCAGCGGGAAATAGGACTTGTAGTCGTGTTCGAAAGACAGGTAATTATAGGTCACCTGCTGCAGCCATTTTCCGACCAGCAGAAACAATACCAGCCCCGTCATGCTGTCCCAGTAGCCCGAGGTCTGGTGCACGAAAGTCTCGTAGGTGCTGCGGATAAACAGGGCAGATATCCCCATCACAATAGGGATGTCTACGCTTAAGACCCGGGTGGTTCCTTTCCAGTTTTCTTTCAGGGAGACCCAGGCCCCTTTCAGGTAGTCAGAAGCACCGAAGAAGAAGACGGGAAGTGCCAGGAGGAAGTTCAGGTAGAGGAAAAACTTCTGGTAGCCGGCGTCAACGTTATTCTGAAGGTCCAGCTGAAAGTACTCCGGGAAGCTGAGCAGCATGATGTTTCCGAAACAAAAGCCGGTGACGCCGATACGCAGCAGCAGGCGGTGCTGTTCTTTAGAAGACCGCTGAGGTTTATCTGCGCTTTCCAGGTTAAACAGGGGAGCATAACCCAGGGTGGCCAGCAGCTCTACCATTTCTTTCAGGCTGACCCGGGAAGGATCATACGATACAAAAAGCTGTTTTTTAATGAAATTCAGGCGGGAAGTCAGCACGCCCGTTTGTATTTTATGAAAGTTTTCCAGCAGCCATACGCAGGAGCTGCAATGGACGGAAGGGATAAAGAAGGTTATTTTAGCCAGGTTTTCGCTCTTGAAATCCAGAAGCTGTTTTTCAATAGCCGGCTCGGCCAGGTAGTCGTACTTCCCGGCGAAATTCGCGGCCTTCAGGCTTACCCCGGCGTTTTCATTGAGATCATAGTAGGTGCACAGCCCGTTTTCCTGCAGGATCTCGTATACGGTTTTACAGCCAGTACAGCAGAACGGTTTGTCATCATGGGTAATGATCTCTTCCTCGCAGGTGCTGTCACAGTGATAGCATTTTACCAAAACTTTCTCTTCCGCTACGCTATTCATACAGGATTTCACTAAATGGGTTTGAAAGTTATGTGAATTTAATGCTGTTCCCGTTAAATTTATATCGCAAAGCTCATCTTTTTTAACAGGGAATAAAATGATGGAAGCGGGGTGAAAACATGACATTGGTCATGTTTCTCTACTTTTCTGCGCGCCGGGAATGATAAGCATCATTTTATAACTTTGCGGATTCAAATAAATTTGTGGAGTTTATTGGCTTCATGATCAAACAGGTGACAATGAGTCAAAAGAATTATTCAGACCCTTCGGAAGGAATCTTCAAGTATACCACTGAAGGGATTTTCATTGTAGATGAAAGGGGCGAGATCATCAGGGCCAATCCCAGTGCTGAAAAAATTTTCGGTTACCCTGAGCATACCCTGGCCGGACGGAAGATAGAGGATCTGATCCCTATGCGATACCGCGGGTCACATGCAGGGCACCGGAGGCGTTTTCACGGGGAGGCTAAGGCCCGCTCTATGGGGCTGGGCCGGGATCTTTACGGGCTTCGTCAGGATGGTTCGGAGTTTCCCATAGAGATCAGCCTCAGCCCTTTTTCCAACAGTGATGGAAATTTTGTGATCGCTTTTGTGATTGATATCAGTGTAAGGAAGGAAGCGGAAATGCGACTAATAGCTTATAAAGACGAACTGGAAAAAGAAGTGGAAGAAAGAACACTTGATTTGCGGACTACGATCCAGAGCCTCGAAACGATCAAGAATGATCTGGATGAGGCTCTGAGGCGGGAGCAGGAGCTGGGTTCCATGAAGAGCCGGTTCGTGTCTATCGCTTCGCATGAGTTCCGAACCCCCCTGGCCACTATCCTTTCGTCCTTATCCCTGGTAGAAAAATATGGTAACCTGAACGAGATCGAAAAGCGTGACCGCCATATTCACCGGATCAAAACGGCGGTGCGGAACCTGACGGAGATCCTAAACGACTTCCTGTCACTTAACCGCCTGGAAGAAGGCAAGGTGATCATTGCCGCAGAGACCCTCCGGGTAGATATCCTGCTGGAGGAGGTTTATAACCAGATGCTTCCTCTGATGAAAAAGAACCAGGTGATCACCCGCACGCATTCGGGGCCTATTACCTTTAAGTCAGACCCGCGGCTGATCACGAATATCCTGATTAACCTGCTTTCCAATGCCATTAAGTTTTCAGGGAGCGGCAAGACCATCGTGCTGGCTTCGGTGATTGAAAACGGTCAACTGGTGCTGAAAGTGAAAGATGAAGGAATAGGGATACCGGCTGAAGAGCACAAGCGGGTTTTTGAGCGTTTTTACCGGATGAGTAATGCCGGCGAGATCCAGGGAACGGGATTGGGCCTGAGTATTGTTAGCCATTATGTATCCTTATTACAGGGCACCGTCACCTTTGAAAGTACGGAAAATGTAGGAACCGAATTTATGGTGACTATTCCTCAAAGCTAATTTTTTGAAATAATGAGAATATTACTGATAGAAGATAACGAAGAGATCCGGGAGAATATCTGCGAGATCCTGGAGCTGGATGGCTTTGAAGTTTTAACGGCCGCTAATGGCAAAGACGGCCTGGACATAGCCCGGGAGGAAGTTCCGGACCTGATCGTCTGCGATATCATGATGCCGGTGATGGATGGCTATACCGTTTTGTATTTCCTTTCCAAGGAGTCAAAAACCGCCGATATCCCCTTTATTTTCCTGACTGCCAAAGCGGAGCGGATGGACTTCCGGAAGGGGATGGAAATGGGGGCCGACGATTATATCACCAAGCCCTTTGAGGATGTGGAGCTGATCAATGCCATCCGCAGCCGCCTGAAGAAAAAAGAACTGCTGCGCAAGGAGTATTCCAAAGATATGAACGGGCTGGATCAGCTGGTGTCAGATGCTGAGGGAGAAAAAGCCCTCCGGAGCCTGATCGAAAACCGGGAAATCCGCGATTACAAGAAGAAGACTGAAATTTACCGGGAAGGGGATTACCCGCTATACCTGTATTACCTGCAGTCGGGCAAAGCCAAATCATTCAAGACCAATGAAAACGGGAAGGAGCTGATCATCAACCTCTACAGTGAGGGAGATTTTATAGGGTATACCGACCTGATCCGGGAGAGTAATTTCAGCGAGACCCTTTCTGCCCTGGAAGACTGTAAAGTGGTGCTGATCCCGAGGAAGATCTTTTCCGATCTGATCCTGCGGAACCCCTCCGTTTCGCTGAAGTTCATTCAGCTGATCTCTAAAAATATACAGACCATTGAGTCGGAGCTGATCAAGCTGGCCTATAATTCGGTGCGTAAACGGGTGTCAGAGGCTTTACTGCTGTTTTTCAAAACCCCGGGCGACTCCCTGAAGGTAAGCCGGGAGGATCTGGCTTCAAAGGCCGGTACTTCACTGGAAACCGCCATCCGGACGCTCTCGGATTTTAAGGACGAGAAACTGATCGATATTTCTTCCGGGAAGATTTCTCTCCTGGAACAGGACAAACTCCGGAATATGCGGAATTAAGGGGTGCGGCAGATGGTCATGCCGTGGCTGTTAGCATAGTGGCTGACCGGGAGCTGAACACCTTTGTATAGGAAGAAAACAGCCATAACCAGGTAAGAAACGGTGTAGATCAGCTTAGGCTTCACCTGCAGGAAGGCCGGGAGGTACTTGCCGATCATGCCGAAGCTCATCATCATGGGCAGGGTGCCCAGGCCAAAAAAGACCATAAAAAGCACCCCTTCGGTAATCCCGGCCGTGAGAAAAGACCCGCTGAGGGCGGCGTAGACCAGCCCGCAGGGAATAAGCCCGTTAATCATTCCGAAGCCAAACTGAACCGGCATCCCGTGTTTCTTGCTCAGCCGGCCCATGGACCGCCGGGCCAGGGAAGCTGTTTTAACTACCGGTGACATTACACTGAGACGGTTTTTCCACCTGGCCGGCAGCAGGAGATACAGCAGTAAAACGGCCCCTAATGCTATAAACAGGATTTTTTGGGGAATCACGAAGCCTGCCTGCTCTCCCAGGATGCCGGTGAGCAGGCCCAGGAGGGCGTAGGTAGTGATACGCCCGGTATTATAGATCAGCCTTCCTGCCAGGTAACGGTTTCTATGGGCAGGGAGTAAGAGGCTGAGGGGCCCGCACATGCCAAAGCAGTGCAGGCTACCTAAAAACCCCAGTATAAAGGCTGAATAGACCACTTATAAGATAATTTTCTCCTCTTTGAGGTAGTTTTTGCCATCTTTAGACCATTCCATCTTCACCACCCACTGGCCTTTGACCAGGCTGCTGACAGGCACTTTCTGGGTGTGGTCAGGCGTGATACGCACCGGTACTTTGAAGTCGAGCTTAGCGTCTGACGGACGGTAAAAATGAATCTCTCCTGACGCCCCCTGCAATTCTTCCGGGAACTCAAAGGTCAGCGAGCCGTCATCTTTGACGATCCTGACCGGCCGGGTAAGCGCAAGGGTGTTACTGCGCTTATCGATCTCATCCTGGTAGGCGATCTCCTTTTTGTAATAATCACTACTCACCAGGAAGATGTCTTCCTGCTTTATACAAAAAGTAACCATGGATATGATAAACACCACAAAAAGGGTGAAAACTACTGCTATTTTATGTCCGAAATTCATATCGTTATTAATTGGTGTATCCTAAGAATGTGGTTTCCACGGTTTCCACCACTTTATCTCCCTCACGGATGTTGATTTCCAGCTCAGTTTTCCGCTTTTTGATGGCTGATTTATCCATTTCAATAAAGAAGACCACTTCGGCTTTCTGGCCGGAGGCTACGGTAACCGACTGCTTGTTGCCCACCAGCCTGATCTTTCCGGCCGGGTCTTCCAGTTCAAACGACAGCGTCATGTCTTCTTTGGACTTATTCAGGACCTGGGCGTTGTAGAGGTTACTCAGGCGGTTATCGGGCATTTCCTGGTAGAGCTGTCCCGGTACCCGCAGGATGGTGGCTTCTACCTGGCTCCGGCCGGCCAGTATAAAGACCTCTACCGCAATCAGCAGGAGAAGCACCACCGAGTAGCCGATGGCCCGGGTGGAGATCCGGAAGGGGGTATTGGTCTCAATACTTTCCGTAGACCCGAAAGTGATGAGTCCCTTGGGCTTGTGGATCTTCTCCATGACGTCGTCACAGGCATCGATACAGGCCGTACAGTTGACACATTCCAGCTGGATACCGTTCCGGATATCGATGTTCGTAGGGCATACCTGCACGCATAGCTTACAGTCGATGCAGTCGCCCTTACCCGTATCAATCTCCCCTTTTTTCATCCGGCCACGGGGCTCACCCCGTACCCAGTCGTAGATCACGTTCATGGTATTCCGGCCCACCAGCACGCCCTGAAGTCGGCCATAGGGGCAGATGGCGATGCACACCTGCTCACGGAGACGGGTAAATACAAAAAAGAAAATAGCCGTGAAAGCCACCAGGCTGATAAAGCCGGTCAGGTTTTCAGCGGGGGAATGGGTGACCAGTTTTTTTACTTCCTCCACCCCGATGAGGTAGGCCATGGCCGTGTGGGCAATGATCACCGAGATCAGCATGAAAATGAAGTATTTCAGGGATCGCTTCATGATTTTTTCCCGGTTCCAGGGAGATTCTTCCAGCTTTTGCTGCTGTTTCCTGTCGCCGTCTATCCAGTATTCGATCTTCCGGAATACCATTTCCATGAATATGGTCTGGGGGCAGGCCCATCCGCACCATACTCTGCCGTAGACTACTGTAAAGAGGGTAATGAATACAAAGAAGGTGATGAGGCCGAGGCTGAAAACGAGGGAATCCTGGGGCAGAAAGAGCTGTCCGAAAATGTAGAACCTTCTTTCGAAGATGTTGATCTGGAGAAGAGGAGCGCCCCCGATTTTTATGAAGGGCACAGAAAAGAAAATCAAAAGAAAAATAACCGTGGCTATTACTCTTTTGTTGTGATAATTCCCGCTTGGTTTTTTAGGAAATGCCCAGATCCTTTTACCGTCTTTATCGACGGTGCCTATAGCATCCCTATAGGCCTCGTCGATAAAATCTAAATTATTCGCCATAGTATATTGATTTATCTTACTGCACAGCTGCAGAATCAGATACTGCAGCAGCGTCTGCTACATATTTCTCTCCTTCCGGAGCCTTGCCGTTAGCCGGCTTGGAACCCTGAAGTGAAAGAATAAAATTGGCTACGTCCTGCATGTCTTTCGGCTTAATGGTAGACTGCCACGAGATCATCCCTTTCTCGGGCACACCGTATTTAATGGTTTTGAAGACATCGTGAATAGAGCCTCCATGAAGCCAGTATTCGTCTGTCAGGTTAGGACCTACGGTGCCTTCGCCGGCCGTGCCGTGACAGGCCATGCAGTTTGCATCGAAGATCGCCTTTCCGTTAGCCAGGGCACCGGCGTCATCCAGAGTAAGTTTCACCGATTTTTCATCGATGCTGTTCCCCTGTTTCTGCTGATATACTTCCATTTCCTTCCGGGCTTTTTCCATAGACAGCTCATATTCTTCCGCAGACAGCGGCGCTTTATCCCATACGTGATACACCAGCATGTACACCACGCTGAACACGATGGTCAGGTAGAACATATTCACCCACCAGGGGGGTAAATGGTTATCCAGCTCCCGGATCCCGTCATAATCATGATGAAGCATGATGGCCTTTTCATCTTTTACACTGACGGTGGTCCCGCTAATTTTCTTCCACCATTTTCCTAAGTCAAACTCCTCGTATTCCTGTCCTGTTTTATGGGCTATCAGCCGTTTGGTGGCATTGTTAGTCTGGGCGATCACAAAGATCAGCACTAACGATATCCCGATCATGAGGATCACCAGGATCACCAGCAGAAGATCTTCAATAGAATTTATTTTGGTTTCCATAGTTCTTTTAAGGTTTTAATCTTCCAAAGGCAAATTTTCCATGTGCTTCTCTGTTTTCTTGTCGAGGAAGAATACGTAGATTCCCAGGCCCACAAAGAAAAGGAAGAAGATAAGCAGGGAGAAAACGGGGTAAATGCTTACCCCCTCCATTTGTTCGAAATAATGTTTAAACATGAGCTTACTTTTGTTTAATGTCTGTACCCAATCTCTGCAAGTAGGCAATAAGCGCTATGATCTCTTTCTCCTTGGAGGTTTTGATCTTATCTTTTTCCAGGCTCTTCCGGATCTTTTCGGCCTGTTTCAGGGCATCGGCTACGGCTTCCTCTTCAAAGCCCTCTTCGTACGGCACGCCCAGCTGACGCATGACTTTGATCTTTTTAGGCAGATCGCTGTAGTCGGCATCGTCATCTACCAGCCAGGGGTAGGAAGGCATAATAGAGCCCGGTGACATAGACGTAGGGTCCAGCATGTGGTTAAAGTGCCAGCTGTCGGGGTATTTACCACCCACCCGGTGAAGATCCGGACCGGTACGTTTAGATCCCCACAGGAAAGGCCTGTCGTACACAAACTCGCCGGCTTTGGAGTATTCCCCGTAGCGTTCGGTCTCGTCACGGAACGGACGGATCATCTGGGAGTGACAGCCCACACAGCCTTCGCGGATGTAGATGTCTCTTCCTTCCAGCTCCAGCGGTGTATAAGGTTTTACGGAGGCTATGGTAGGCACGTTAGATTTGATCAGGGCAGTAGGTACAAACTCTACCAGGCCCCCGATGACTACCACTATCAGGGCCAGCGCGGTGAAGATCATGGGTTTGCGTTCCAGCACGGTATGCCAGCCGCCGCCTATGATATTTACTTTTTTCTGAAGAGCAGGGGCCTCCGAGTATTCGGTTTCTGTAAATGAACCCTGCGCAGCGGTCTTCACCAGGTTATAGATCATGATAAACACACCTGTCAGGTACATGGTACCGCCCACGGCCCGCATCATGTATTGCGGAACGATCTTCGTAACGGTCTCCAGGAAGTTAGGATAGGCCAGGAAGCCGTCTGCTGTAAATTCTTTCCACATCAGGCTTTGGGTAAGGCTGGCCCAGTACAGGGGAAGCGCATAGAAGATGATACCCAGCGTACCTATCCAGAAGTGAAGGTTAGCAAGGGATTTGGAGTAAATCTCGGTTTTCCACATTCTGGGAACCAGGTAGTAGAGGATACCGAAGATCATGAAGCCGTTCCAGCCTAGTGCACCAATGTGCACGTGCGCTACGATCCAGTCGGTGTAGTGCGCTATGGCGCTCACATTTTTAAGGGAAAGCATCGGTCCCTCAAAAGTGGCCATACCGTAAGCCGTTACGGCTACCACAAAGAACTTCAGGATGTGGTCTTCCCTTACCTTATCCCAGGCGCCTCTCAGGGTCAGCAGACCGTTCAGCATACCCCCCCAGGAGGGTGCCAGAAGCATAACGGAGAATACCGTACCCAGGCTCTGTGCCCAGTCAGGGAGCGAGGTGTACAGCAGGTGGTGAGGGCCGGCCCAGATATAAAGGAAGATCAGGGACCAGAAGTGAATAATAGAAAGTTTATAGGAAAACACGGGTCGGTTAGCGGCTTTCGGCAGGTAGTAGTACATCAGGCCCAGGTAAGGCGTGGTCAGGAAGAAGGCCACGGCGTTATGGCCGTACCACCATTGGACCAGCGCATCCTGCACCCCGGCGTACATGGAGTAACTCTTGGTGAGTGTTACCGGCAGGGCCAGGGAGTTAACAATATGCAGCAGGGCCACGGTAACGATGGTACCAATATAAAACCAGATGGCCACGTACATGTGCCTTTCCCTCCGCTTCAGCACGGTGCCGAAGAAGTTAATGGCAAATACGACCCAGATCACGGTGATGGCGATGTCAATGGGCCATTCCAGCTCAGCGTATTCTTTACTGGTACTCAACCCCAACGGAAGGGTGATGGCTGCAGCCAGGATGATCAGCTGCCAGCCCCAGAAGTGGATCCAGGAAAGGGTTTTGCTGAAGATAGCCGTCTTCAGGAGCCTGGGGGAGGAATGATAGATCCCGGCAAACATGGCATTGCCCACAAATGCAAAGATCACGGCATTGGTATGCAGTGGTCTGAGCCTTCCGAAAGTGGTATGCGGGTTTTCAAAGTTGGCCTCGGGTAAAAAAAGCTGGATTGCCAGAGTGAGCCCTACCAGCATACCGATCACCCCGTAAACTACGGAGGCGATAAGGAATGCCTTAACGATTTTGTTATCGTATTCGAACTGCTCCAAGACACCAACTGAAGATTGTTGAGTACTGTTCTGCATAATCTGTCAGAGGGTTATAATTTTGAGACGTAAAATTAGAAAGTGTAACTGCCCGTAAAATATGACACAAGATAATCAAAAACATGACATTGGTCATATTCCCCCCTGTTATTTTTTCACTAGCCGGTAAAATGGTGATTTATACGGTTTTGAGGGATCTGAGCCTCCCGGTTTTATAAAATTCAGACGGCCGGTATGGACGTGCGGCACTAATTTTTGAGTAACTTGCGGCGTTAATAAAAAATTAAATCTGATTTATGGAATTATTACAGGAGGTGGCTAACATTTCAGGCAAACCGGGACTTTACCGGATCGTAAAGCCGGGACGCGTAGGGGTGATCGTGGAATCTCTCGATGCGGCCAGGAAGCGCGAAATGGTTAATGCCAATGCCAAAGTATCGGTATTAAAGGAGATTTCAGTGTATACGGAGAATGTGAATGAATCCAGACCTCTCGGTGAGATCTTCCAGTCTATCCGGAAGGCACACGGTGAAAAGGTGGATTTTGATACTAAAAATGCCAGCAACAAGCAGTTTTTTGACTTTTTTGAAACCGTTCTGCCGGACTATGACCGCGAGCGTGTGTATGCCACAGATGTGAAGAAGATCATTAACTGGTACAATATTTTAAGTGAGCACCTTCCGGAAGCGTTCGTAGAGAAAGTGGAAAGTGACGATAGCAAGGTGGTCAATGATTAACCATTAACCATTAAAAAAGCGATTTATAATTTAGAAGTGAGATAGCATGGTAGTGATCATTGGTGGCGGGCCCATCGGGATGGCCTGCGGAATAGCCTGTAAAAACGCCGGGCTGGAGTACCTGATCCTGGAGAAGGGCTGCCTGGTGAATTCGCTTTACCATTACCCCACCACCATGACTTTTTTCAGCACTTCGGAAAGGCTGGAGCTGAATAACATTCCTTTTGTGTCTAATTCTGCCAAGCCCACCCGTGCGGAGGCGCTGGAATATTACCGGCGGGTAGCCCAAAACCAGGCACTGAATATCCGGCTGTTTGAAGAGGTGCTGGAGGTGGAAAAGGAAGACGGCTGGTTCCGGGTGAAAACCACCAAAGATCAGTACCGGGCTGACCAGCTCATCCTGGCCACCGGCTTTTATGATATCCCTAACCTGCTGGGTATTCCGGGGGAAGACCTGCCTAAGGTGAAACATTACTATAAGGATCCGCACTACTATGCTTTCCAGAAAGTGCTGGTGGTAGGTGCCAATAATTCTGCCGTGGATGTGGCCCTGGAAACGTTCCGGAAAGGGGCGGAGGTGACTATGGTGGTGCGCGAGCCGGAGATCGGGAAGACGGTAAAATACTGGGTGCGGCCCGATGTGGAAAACCGCATAGTGGAGGGTTCCATCCGGGCCTATTTCAATTCCCGCCTGAAGGAGATCCGTGAACATGAAGTGGTGATTTCTACGCCGGAGGGCGAAAAAGTGCTGGAAAACCAATGGGTGCTGGCCATGACGGGTTATAAGCCCAACCTGGATTTCCTGGAAAAGCTGGGCATCCGGCTCTCGGATGATGAGGTGAGAAAGCCTTTTTATAATGAGGAAACCATGGAAACCAATGTGCAAGGCCTTTACCTGGCCGGGGTGATCTGTGGCGGGATGAATACCCGAAGGCTTTTTATTGAAAACTCACGGGAGCATGCCGTGAAAATTGTGGAACATATTTTAAGCCAGCAGTAAGTTACATCCCCGGATGTCGGAGTTGTCAAAGCGCCCCACCACCCTGAAACCGGTATAGTCTTCCGTATACACCCCCAGGTCTTTGGTCTCAATAAAGCTGCAGGAGTCAATATTCGCCAGGTCAATCACGTTAATTCCGCCGGTTCGCTGCCTGAGTTCTTCCGGCTTGTGGCCAATGGGGAAATGAGGCAGGTAAGTGAAGGGATCATTGATCTCGCGCAGCAGTACTTTCATGAAGGGAGGCAGGTGAAAGACGCCGTGGCCTTTGGAGTAGCCCTGAGAGAGCAGCTCGGTCATGCCGTATTCCGAATGGATAGTCTCCACACCAAACCCGGCCGTGAGGATAGCGTGCAGTTCTTCCCGGATCATTTCTTTGCGCCGGCCCTTCATACCGCCGGTTTCCATCACGATGAGCCGGTCGGAGAGGGTGCGGATCTTTCGGGCCAGGGATTCATTCTCCAGGAGATCCAGCAGGCCGAAGGTCACCCCTACCAGCAGTATCTTGCGCTGGTCTCCGGCAGCGGCCAGCATTTTCTGAACCATTTCTTCGGTATTGTCCAGGAAAAAGCCGCTGAACCGGCTGTAGCTGTAGTAAATAAAGTTTTGCACCATATACACCAGCGAAGAGTTATTTCGTTCGAGATAAGACGGCAGCAGGGCAAATATATGGTAATCGGAAAGTGGTGAATACATCTGTTCAAAAGTCTTGCGGCTCAGCATTTCGTAAAGGGCGAGGTCGGAAACGGCGTGGCGGCTGGTCTGGCTGGAAGTGGTACCGCTGCTTTCAAAGATCATCTGCGGCTCGGTGAAACCCGTGGTCACCGTATGGCTTTTAAAGAACTCTATAGGCAGGAAAGGGATCTTCTCCACTCTTTTCACGTTAGCGGGTTGCTTTCCGAGACTGTCTGCGTATTGCCTGTAGAGCGGGTTCTGGGCATACTGGTACTGAAAAACCTCCAGCGCCAGCTCTTCAAAACGGCGGACGTCAGGTGAGAGGGTGATCAGGGCAGACTTTAATTCGTCTCGTATGCTCATGTTGAAGGTTTTTTATTATTTTTACAAAAGTAAGTTTAAACGATGCGTTTTCTTCAAATAATCGCCGCCTTCTTATTCTCGGCCACCTTCCTGGGCGGGTGCTTCAGTGTTCCTGATTATCCCAATGTACCGGAGATCGAGTTTTCGGATATCCAGAGCATTCTGCGGGTGGATGAGGTGACGGGCGGCTATAAGGATTCGGTGATCATATCCCTGAAGTTTCGTGACGGCGACGGTGACCTGGGCTATATGCAGCAGGAGATCGACTCACTGGCCCGGGCCGGTGGCGGACATAATTTCCTGGTGAAACAGTTCAGGCGGGTGAAAGGCAAATACGTACTGTATGAGCCCCTGGAGTCCCAGTCGGGCTATTTTCACCGACTCTTCGCCGATAAGCCCGGCCCCATAGAAGGCACCATTCACTACAGTGGCATACAGGTGTATCACTCTTTTTATCCCTACGCCAAAGACACGGTGAAGTTTGAGATCTATATCCGTGACCGAGCCGGAAATATCAGTAACACCATCCTAACGGATTCCGTGATCCTGCGTCCTATCTAAATGTTTTAGCTAACCTATACTATCGAATATGAAATATTTTTTTACGTTAATCAGCGTCCTGCTGATGGTTTCCTGCAAAGTAGCGCCCAAAGCGGCCGACACCTCCAATAATAAGGTCCGGGCCAAGGCACTGGCCGATAAGTTCATTATAGCTGACGGCCACGTTGACCTGCCTTACCGGCTGCAGGTAAAGAATTTCCGGCTGGAAAAGTCGTACACCGGTATCCCGGTAGAAAGTAAGGAAGGAGATTTCGATTTTGTACGGGCGCGGCAGGGCGGTCTGGATGCCCCGTTCATGTCCATTTATATCCCGGCTGACCGGGATGCCACCGCGGCTAAGCTGTTGGCGGATACCCTGATCCGGATGGTAGAGTATATTGCAAAGGAAAAAGGGGACTATTTTGAAGTGGCCCGCACACCCGCGGATGTGCAGCGCATAGCGGCAGCCGGAAAAGTGGCCCTCCCCATGGGAATGGAAAACGGCTCGCCCATTACTTCGGTAGAAGATGTGGCGCTGTACCGGAAGAAGGGGATCAGCTACGTAACCCTCACCCACTCCAAGGATAACGATATCTGCGATTCCAGTTACGACAGCACCCATACCTGGAAAGGCCTGAGCCCGTTTGGCGAAGAAGTGGTGAAGGCTATGAACCGGGCCGGTATCATGGTGGACGTTTCCCATATTTCAGATGATGCTTTTTATGATGTGGTGGCGGTGACGAAAGTACCGGTGATCGCGTCACACTCTTCCGCGCGTTATTTTACGCCCGGCTGGGAAAGAAATATGTCAGACGATATGCTGGTGAAGCTGAAAGAGAACGGGGGTGTGGTGATGGTGAATTTCGGTTCTACTTTCCTGGATGCGGAAGTAGTGAAACATAAGAGTGAGGCCTCTGCCCGGATCCGGAAGGAACTGGAAGCCAAAGGGCTGAAAGGCAGGGAACTGAGTGATGCTTTGGCTAAAGAACTGGCTAAAGATAGCCGGAACTATTCGGATGTGAAGCGGGTGGCGGATCACATTGACCATATCGTTAAGCTGGCCGGGATAGATCATGTGGGCATCGGCTCGGATTATGACGGCGTGGGCGACAGCCTTCCTGCCGGCCTGAAAGACGTTTCCGATTATCCTAACCTGTTGGAAGAGCTGCTGAACCGGGGTTATTCAGAGGCGGATATTGAGAAGATCTGTTCGGGCAATGTTTTCCGGGTATGGAATAAGGTGCTGGCGTATGCCGGAGGAAAATAAAAGGTTTTGCTGCCAATGAATGCGTCGCCGCGGCCGCCGTTATACCAGATTGGGGGGCATGTGCAGTCTATCTACCCCAGCTTTTTCAGGAAAGTGGAGATCCCATATGAGCGGGAGAGGCTGGAGCTGGAAGACGGCGATTTCCTGGACCTGGACTGGTACAGAACGGGCTCCCGGAAGCTGATGGTGGTGACCCATGGCCTGGAGGGAAACTCCCACCGGCCGTACGTGACGGCCTTGCTGAAGCTGTTTGGCGAGCACGGATTTGATGGCCTGGGCTGGAACTGCCGGAGCTGCAGCGGGGAGATGAACCGCCTGCCGCGCTTTTATCATCACGGCGATTCGGAAGACCTGAGAAAGGTGGTGGAATATGCCCTGTCCCGCGGCGGCTATGAAGGAGTTTTCCTTTCCGGGTCATCCATGGGCGGAAGCCTGACCCTGAGGCTGCTGGCGGAATTCCCTGAACGTCTGCCCAAAGAGGTTTCGGGGGCTTTTGTGGGGTCAGTTCCCTTAGACGTTTACGATGCTTCCAAAGAGCTGGACAAACCTTACAAACGTTTCTACATGAAGCGTTTTCTGCGCAAGCTGGGCGAAAAGCTGAAAACCAAAGAGGCCATGTTCCCGGATAACCCCCTGCTGAACTGTGAGGGCTATCACCGTATCCGGAATTTTGTGGATTTTGATAATCGTTTTACGGCCCCCATCCACGGCTATGCCGATGCTTTTGATTTTTATGCCAGGGCGTCTACCAAACCTCTGCTGGGGCGGATTGAAGTGCCGGTGATGATTGTTCAGGCGCTGAATGACCCCTTCCTGGGCAAGGAGTGCTATGATGTGGGCAGAAGCTGTAACCCGAACGTGAAATTAGTCATTACCCCCAGCGGCGGCCATGTGGGCTTTATGGAGGCCGGCGAGCTGTACACCTGGACGGAGCGGAAGGCACTGGAGTTTTACCTGTCAGAAGTGGGGGGATAGTTTTATAAATTTTCCGGATATGCAGAAAACCGTTTTTCTTTTCCTAATCCTGTTTCCTTTCCTGTTGAAAGCCCAAAATGCGGAGGCAATAGATCAGCTGATGAAGCCCTATACAGAAGGGCCGGGGGCGGCGCTGGCTATTGTGAAAGACGGGAAGGTGATTTTTGAAAAAAGCTACGGACTGGCCGATATGGAAAATAAGGTGCCGGTCATCCCAGCCTCTGACTTCAGGCTGGCCTCTGTTTCCAAAACCTTTACGGCGGCGGCTGTTCTGCAGCTCCGGGAGCAGGGTAAACTGGCACTGGATATGAAGCTGACGGATATCTGGAAGGATTTCCCGGAATACGGCATCACCATCCGGCATTTGCTGCATCATACTTCCGGCCTGCAGGATTACGAGAGTTTTGTGAGCGATACAGCCCTGGTGAAACAGGTTAAGGATAAAGATGTGCTGGAGATCATGAAAAAGGCAGATATGGTATATTTCCCTGCCGGTCAGCAGTTCCGCTACAGCAATACCGGCTACGCGCTTCTGGCGCTGATTGTAGAGAAGTTCTCGGGCAGGAGCTTTGCCGCTTACCTGGCAGAAAACATCTTTCAGCCCCTGGGTATGAAGGGCTCTGTAGCGTATGAAAAGGGAGTTTCGGAGATAAAAAACCGGGCGTACGGATACGCGCAGGCCGCTGACGGCAGTTGGTTCAGAAAAGATCAGAGTGCATACAGCGCTGTGCTGGGTGACGGCGGGATTTATTCCAATATCACAGATATGATTCAATGGGATAAAAGCCTGTATTCCGGCCGTATTCTCCCCCTGGCGGTGATAGAGGAAGGCTTCACTTCCGGGGTGACCTCGTCCGGCAAAGCGACGGATTACGGCTTCGGATGGCGACTGAAAACGGGACCGGCCGGTGAAAAAGTGACGTATCACCCGGGAAGCACCAGCGGCTTTCTGAATATTTTTTACCGGATACCCGCCGAAAAACTGAGCCTGATCCTGCTCACTAACCGGAGTGCGGGAAACCCGATGCCCATGACTGATCTGGCGGAAAAGATCCTGGAGGCCTGCGGGTGCATGAAATAAGCCACCGAAAAGTATCAGAGATTCTCTGCAATCACAGATTTTATTTTAGACATAGGAACCAGCGGTGGCTTCTGGGTGATGGTAATGGCCACCTGTGATCCCGTTTCTTTTTGGCCAAATACCTCATAAGTGCCTTTTATACTGCCGATAAGGGTTTTGATAGAGAAATTTCCTTTTTCCTCATCCCCTGTAAATATTCCGCCTTTGCCTTTAATCGCCTTCGTGGCATTTACTACGAAATCACCGGCGCTGCCAGGATAATCAATGTGAAATGAAGCTGCCATAGAAAGTAACTATTATTCTAAAATGTCGAATTTATATACAAAGATGTATGAATTATTTTAGATAAATAAATCCTATGCCACGGTTTTTGATATCAAATGTCATTTTAATACTCAGGAAATACGGAGTAGAAAACCCGGAAGTGACTTCGCCTCTCTAAAATGAAAAGACCCCTTCTATGGAGAAGGGGCCTTTATTACCGTTAAACGTATTCCTATTAGTACCGGTACATCTCCGATTTAAACGGACCTTCCACGGTTACGCCGATGTATTCTGCCTGGGCGGGGGTCAGCTTATCGAGCTTGGCGCCTACGTGACCCAGGTGGAAAGCGGCTACTTTCTCATCCAGGTGCTTGGGAAGAACGTATACGTCTTTTGCGTATTTTTCAGTGTTAGTCCAAAGCTCGATCTGGGCCAGGGTCTGGTTAGAGAAGGAGCAGGACATCACGAAGGAAGGGTGTCCCATGGCACAGCCCAGGTTTACCAGGCGGCCTTCGGCCAGCACGATGATATCATTACCGTTAATGTTATACATATCCACCTGCGGTTTAATGGTGGTTTTGGTAGCACCGAAATTGGCGTTTAACCAGGCCATATCGATCTCGTTATCGAAGTGGCCGATGTTACATACTACCGCCTTATCCCGCATTTTCAGGAAGTGCTTTTCCTGGATGATATTAAAGTTACCGGTAGCCGTTACAAAGATCTGGGCACGGGTTACGGCCTCATCCATTGGCACTACCTCGAAACCGTCCATGGCAGCCTGTAAAGCGCAGATGGGGTCAATTTCCGTTACCAGCACCCGGCATCCGGCACCTCTTAGGGAGTCGGCAGAGCCTTTACCCACGTCGCCGTACCCTGCTACTACAGCCACTTTACCGGCCAGCATGAGGTCTGTAGCTCTGCGGATGGCGTCTACCAGGGATTCACGACAGCCGTATTTGTTGTCAAATTTCGACTTGGTTACGGAGTCGTTTACGTTAATGGCCGGAAGCATAAGCGTTCCGTTTTTCTTTCTTTCGTACAGACGGTGAACACCGGTGGTGGTTTCTTCTGAAAGGCCTTTGATGCCTGCTACCAGCTCCGGATATACGTCAAATACCATGTTAGTCAGGTCACCGCCATCATCCAGGATCATGTTCAGGGGCTGCTGCTCTTCACCGAAGAAAAGCGTTTGCTCAATACACCAGTCAAATTCCTCGGCGTTCATTCCTTTCCATGCATAAACCTGGATACCGGCAGCCGCGATAGCAGCAGCGGCGTGATCCTGGGTAGAGAAGATGTTACACGAAGACCAGGTTACTTCCGCACCCAGCTCCACGAGCGTTTCAATTAAAACGGCGGTCTGGATGGTCATGTGAAGACAACCTGCCACGCGGGCACCTTTCAGTGGCTTTGAAGGGCCGTATTCTTTCCGGATTTCCATCAGGCCGGGCATTTCGGCTTCGGCCAGGGTGATCTCCTTGCGGCCCCATTCGGCCAGTGAAATATCCTTTACTTTGTAAGGGATGTAGGTCTCTACAGTTTTCATATTTTGTTATTGCAATAAAATTCAACTAAAAATCAACGCAAAAATAGATAATTTATTTAATAATCTAAAAAATAACCAGTTAATAAATCTATGTCTTTGGTGAAATTTAGATAAAATAACTTTATTAAGTATTGTTTTCAGGCCTTATGTATAACCCTGCGGTAATCAACGGGGGCTGAAGAAAAATACCGCGGTTACGAGAAGATTATTTTAAGGAGTGTACTTGCAGGGAACAGAAAAGCCCCCGGAGTGATCCGGGGGCTTGCTTTTTATTTTAAGCCGGATGTTACGCTAAAACGGCATCGGCTTCGCTCTTGCGCTCCATGCGTTTCCGCTCGTTCTCGTCCAGGTAGATTTTACGCATACGGAGTGATTTAGGCGTCACTTCCAGGTATTCGTCTTTCTGGATATATTCCATACATTCTTCCAGGGAGAAGTTGATCTTCGGCGCGATCTTCACGTTATCATCTGAGCCGGAAGCCCGCATGTTGGTTAGTTTTTTGGAGGTCTGCAGGTTCACCACAATATCATTCTGACGGTTATGCTCACCCACTACCATTCCCATGTAAACGTCTTCACCCGGATCTACGAAGAATACGCCCCTGTCCTGCAGCTTATCAATGGCGTAAGCTACGGCCGGACCGTTAGCCATGGAGATCATGGAGCCGTTGATCCGTCCGGGAATAGTTCCTTTATACGGCTCATACGATTTGAAACGGTGGTTCATGATGGCTTCTCCCTGGGTGGCGGTAAGTACGTTAGAACGCAGCCCGATCAGTCCGCGGGAAGGAATGTTAAATTCCAGGTGCTGCAGATCTCCTTTGGGTTCCATGATAAGCAGCTCCGCTTTACGCTGGGTAGCCAGCTCGATCACCTTACCGGCAGTTTCTTCGGGAACGTCTACCACCAGGGTTTCCACCGGCTCCAGTCTTTCGCCGTTCTCACCTTCTTTGAAAAGCACCTGGGGCTGACCCACCTGGAGCTCGTAGCCTTCACGGCGCATGGTTTCAATCAGCACCGACAGGTGAAGGATACCGCGGCCAAATACCAGGAATTTATCTTCCGAGTCGCCCTGAACCACGCGCAGTGCCAGGTTTTTCTCGGTTTCTTTCATCAGGCGGTCACGTACGTGCCGTGATGTTACAAACTTACCTTCTTTACCGAAGAAAGGGGAGTTATTAATGGTGAAGAGCATGTTCATGGTAGGCTCATCGATGGCGATCCGTGGCAGTGCTTCAGGGGTTTCGGCATCGGCTACCGTATCTCCGATCTCGAAATCTTCGAGGCCGGTAATGGCACAGATCTCACCGGAAGAAACGGATTCCACTTTTACTTTTCCAAGACCTTCAAATACCTGAAGTTCTTTGATCTTCATTTTTTTAATGGAGCCGTCGGCTTTGCACAGGGCTACCTGCTGACCTTCTTTTACGCTACCGCGGGCTACCCGCCCGATGGCGATACGGCCTACGAAAGCGTTATAATCAAGTGAGGTAATCTGCATCTGGAAAGTACCTTCTACCACCGGTGATGCCGGGATATGCTCAATGATGGCATCCAGCAGGGGAGTGATGTCTTCGGTTTTCTGTTTCCAGTCGGTGCTCATCCAGCCCTGCTTGGAAGAACCGTAAAGGGCCGGGAAGTCCAGCTGCTCCTCGGTGGCGTTCAGGTTAAACATGAGGTCAAATACGTTCTCGTGCACTTCGTCAGGGCGACAGTTCTCTTTGTCTACCTTATTCACCACCACGATAGGCTTCAGGCCCAGGTCCAGTGCTTTTCCTAATACGAAGCGGGTTTGCGGCATAGGCCCTTCAAAGGCGTCTACCAGCAGGATAACCCCGTCAGCCAGTTTCAGTACCCGTTCTACCTCACCACCGAAGTCGGCGTGGCCCGGGGTGTCGATAATATTGATCTTAACTCCCTTGTATCTTACCGAAACGTTTTTGGAAACGATAGTGATCCCTCTTTCGCGTTCCAGGTCGTTATTATCCAGGATAAGATCCTGGAATTCCTGGTTGTCACGGAAAATTTTGGAAGCATGAATAATTTTGTCCACCAAGGTAGTTTTTCCGTGGTCAACGTGAGCGATGATCGCTATGTTTCTGATTTCTTGCATTTTGCTAACCTTTTTTATAAGGAATTTGTTAATTTTTTAGTTTGTCAGTCCTAAAAAGTTTGCAAAGTTATGACTTTTTTCAGGAAAACCATGTTTTATGTTTTTTATTTTTTTGTAAATAGTTGATATGCAAGATATTGTAAGTGCCGGAAAAAGGTATGCCGGAGGTTACTTATACGGACCCGAAAGAGAGGAAGGAGGGCTGCAGGGGCGTGTCAGGAGAAGGGGTGCAGCCAGGCGGAGGCAGCGCTTATAACTGGCTAAGGAGAAATATTTTAAATAAAAGGAGTAAAGCTGTATATTTGCGGAAATTTTTGTGAATCACCTTTAAAACACTTTAGAGATATGTCAGAAGCAACTGAAGAAAAAACCCACTATTCTGAGCCAGAGCTGAGGGAGTTTGAAGAGATTATAAAAAAGAAGCTGGAGGCCACATATAACGAGGTAAACTTCATCAAGGAAACCCTGAGCAGGAAGAACGATAACGGTACTGACAATACGGCCGTAGGTTCCAAGACGCTGGAAGATGGGGCGGATGTGCGGGAGAAGGAGCAATTGAGCCAGTCGGCTGCCCGCCTGCAAAAGTTTGCTACTCAGCTGGAAGCGGCTCTCATCCGGATCAAAAACGGCACGTACGGTATCTGTAAGGATACGGGCAAGCTGATCCCGAAAGAGCGTCTGAGAGCGGTTCCTCATACCCAGCAGACCATTGAGGCCAAACTGGGGTCCCGGTAAGAGCTAGGATTTTTCCAAAGATTTGGCAGGAAAAGAAGCAGAAATCTTTAAAAAATGCAAAAAATTGACAGCCTTAAAGCTTGGTTATGAAAAAACTAACCCGTATTTTTGCAGTCCGAAAAAGTAAATAATTTTATAAAATACTAATATAATGGCAATTACTGGTAAAATTTCCCAAATAATCGGCCCTGTTGTAGACGTTAGTTTTGAAGGTGTGGCTACTTCATTACCCCCCATCCTGGATGCAATGTATGTTACTAAATCCAACGGTCAGCGGGTAGTGCTGGAGTGTCAGCAGCACCTGGGTGAAGACAGGGTGCGGACCATTGCAATGGACAGTACCGACGGTCTTCAGCGGGGACAGGAAGTGATGCTTATGGGAACACCTATCACAATGCCTACCGGTGACGAGATCAAAGGAAGGCTGTTTAATGTGGTAGGCGAAGCCATTGACGGTTTGGGCGAAGTGAACACGAAGGGGATTTCCATTCACCGTTCCGCTCCCAAGTTCGAAGACCTGGCTACTTCTACGGAAGTTCTTTTTACCGGTATTAAAGTTATTGACCTGCTGGCTCCTTATGTAAAAGGAGGTAAAATCGGTCTTTTCGGTGGTGCCGGTGTAGGTAAAACCGTATTGATCCAGGAGCTGATCAATAACATTGCCAAAGCTTATTCAGGTCTTTCGGTGTTTGCCGGAGTGGGTGAGCGTACCCGTGAAGGAAATGATCTCCTGAGAGAGATGATCGAATCCGGTATCGTAAAATACGGCGATGCGTTCAAACACTCCATGGAAGAAGGCGGATGGGATCTTTCCAAAGTAGACCGTGATGTCCTTAAGGATTCGCAGGCTACCTTTATTTTCGGCCAGATGAACGAGCCTCCAGGAGCGCGTGCACGTGTAGCTCTTTCCGGTCTTACCGTAGCGGAATATTTCCGTGACGGAGACGGCGAAGGAAAAGGTCGTGATATCCTGTTCTTTATTGATAATATCTTCCGCTTTACCCAGGCAGGTTCTGAGGTATCGGCCCTTCTGGGACGGATGCCATCAGCGGTGGGTTACCAGCCTACGCTGGCTACCGAAATGGGTGTGATGCAGGAGCGTATCGCTTCTACGAAGCGGGGTTCCATTACTTCGGTACAGGCGGTATATGTACCCGCCGATGACCTTACTGACCCGGCGCCGGCTACTACCTTTGCCCACCTGGATGCCACTACGGTATTGAGCCGGAAAATTGCCGAGCTGGGTATCTATCCTGCGGTAGACCCGCTGGATTCCTCTTCCCGTATCCTTAGCGCGGAAGTACTGGGTGACGCGCACTATGCCTGTGCACAGCGCGTAAAAAACCTTTTACAGCGTTACAAAGAGCTTCAGGATATCATCGCCATCCTGGGTATGGAAGAACTTTCAGAAGAAGATAAGCTGGTGGTAGCGCGGGCCAGACGTGTTCAGCGTTTCCTTTCGCAGCCGTTCTTCGTGGCAGAGCAGTTTACTGGTCTTAAAGGAGTACTGGTGGATATCAATGATACCATCAAAGGCTTTAACGAGATCATGGACGGAAAGTATGACCATCTTCCGGAAGCCGCCTTTAACCTGGTGGGAACCATTGAAGATGCAGCAGCTAAAGGTCAGAAACTAATCGAAGAAGCAAACCGATGAAATTAGAGATCATAACACCGGAACAAAACGTATTTTCAGGTGAGGTAGACCTGGTTACCTTACCCGGAAAAGAAGGGCAGTTCCAGATATTGAAAGATCACGCGCCGCTGGTCAGCACGCTGAAGACCGGAGACCTGGTTTATGAAACCGCCGGTAAGAAGGAGACCATCGTGGTAGACGGAGGCGTGGTACAGGTACTGGATAATAAAGTACTGGTATTAGCAGACGGAATCATTTAACTGAGATTGTAGAGTTAAGTATACACAAGGAGCCGGCTTTTGCCGGCTTTTTTGTTTTTGGGCCGGTGAGGCGAAATAGAGGATAAACTAGGAGGTGTTCAGGAATATAGTTATATTTACCACAACTAAATTAAAATTCGCAACCGATGAAAAAAGAACTGATCACAGAACTGCTGCAAAAGTTTGAACAGGCGGCCCATGAGTACGAAGGTGTGGAATGTTGGAGTGCGAGAGAATTGCAAAAAACATTCAATTATTCAGATTGGCGAAATTTCCTGAAAGCCATTGAAAAAGCCAAAAAATCCTGTGAAAACGCGGGAGAGGAGGTTTCAGACCATTTCGTTGGGTTCAACAAAATGGTCCAATTGGGTAGCGGGTCCTTACGTGAAATCGATGACATCGCCCTTACCCGGTACGCCTGCTACCTCATAGCACAAAACGGAGATGCCGCGAAAAGTGAAATTGCTTTTGCCCAAACGTATTTTGCTGTTCAGACCCGCAAACAGGAAATTATAGAGCAGCGCTTACTGGATGTAGCAAGGGTAACTGCCCGGGAAAAGCTAAGTAAATCAGAAAAAAAGCTTTCGGCTATCATTTATGAACGGGGAGTAGATGATAAGGGCTTTGCCCTTATTCGTAGTATGGGAGATAAAGCCCTTTTCGGAGGGTTTTCCACTCACGATATGAAAAGAGAACTGCTGATTCCGGAGAGTAAGCCGTTGGCAGATTTTTTACCTACGCTGACTATCAAAGCCAAAGATTTTGCTACGGAGCTGACCAGTCATAATGTGGTAGAAAAGGACCTGAAAGGGCAGGATCCTATAGGGAAAGAGCATGTGGAGAACAATACCGCCGTACGCAAAATGCTGCGGGAGAGAGGGGTCAAACCGGAAAACCTCCCGGCCCAGGAAGATGTAAAGAAAGTTCAACGCCGGCTGGAAAGTGAAGAGAAGAAGGTTAGTAAAATGGCGGAGAAACTGAATAAGAGAAAATAACTCTTCTTTTAGCTCGCCTTCACCCGTAAATTCTCCAGCATTTCTTTTGTCATCGTATCCATATCGTACCAGTAGGCCAGGCCCCAGTCTTTGCGGGCTACGGAGTCATCTATGCTGGCGGGCCAGCTTTCGGCAATGGCCTGGCGGAAATCGGGGGCGTAAGAGATCTCAAAACCGGGGATTTCCCGGCGGATGGAGGCGGCCAGCTGTTTGGGGGTAAATGACATTCCGCCCAGGTTATAGGAGGTGCGTACGGAGATGGCCTGCGAAGGGGCCCGCATGAGCCGTATGGTGGCCGCAATGGCATCATCCATGTACAGCATAGGCATGGCCGTGTTTTCGGCAATGAAGCTGGTATAGCGGCCTTCTTCCAGGGCTTTGTGGTAGATCTCCACGGCGTAGTCAGTGGTGCCGCCGCCGGCCGGCGCTTTCCAGGAGATCAGGCCGGGGTAGCGGATGCTCCGGACGTCCACGCCATGCTGGTTAAAGTAATATTCACACCATTTCTCGCCGGCCAGCTTGGTAATGCCGTACACGGTGGAGGGGTTCAGGGGTACTTCCTGGCCTACATTTTCTTTGGGAATACCGCGGCCGAACACCGCAATGCTACTGGGCCAGAAGATCTGGTCAATCACCCGGTCTTTAGCCAGGTTACACAGGAACAGCAGCGGGTCAATGTTTAATCTCCAGGCCAGCGCGGGGTTTTTCTCCGAAGTGCCGGAAAGCAGTGAAGCCAGGTGATAAACCACTTTTACCTCGTGCCGGTCAATGATCCCCCGGAAGGTCTCCAGGTCCATGACGTCCAGCCTCTCGAAGGTCAGGGGCGCATCCGGCGCATCCGGGGCTTCCCGGACGTCGGACATGATCACGTTGTGTTTTCCGTAGATATCGGCCAGGGTGGCGCTTAGTTCCGTACCGATCTGCCCCAAAGCCCCTGTTATCAGGATTTTTCCTGTGATGGTTTCCATTTGATTTAAATTACACCTAATTCTTTTCCTACCTTTTCAAAGGCGCTGATGGCCTTGTTAAGGTGCTCCTGCGTGTGAGCGGCTGAAAGCTGCACCCGTATCCGGGCCTTTCCTTTCGGAACCACCGGGTAGAAGAAGCCGATCACGTATACGCCTTCGTCCATCAGCCTTTCGGCCATTTTCTGAGACAGTTTGGCATCGTACAGCATCACCGGTACAATGGCCGCATCGCCGTCAGGGATATCGAAGCCCAGGGCTTTCATTTCTTTCCGGAAATAGTCGGCATTGTCCATGACCTTGTCGCGCAGGGAGGTATCATTGCTGATCATATCCAGCACTTTGAGGGCTGCACCTACAATACCCGGCGCCAGGGAATTAGAGAAAAGATAAGGGCGGGAGCGCTGACGAAGCAGGTCAATGATCTCTTTTTTGCCGGAAGTAAAGCCGCCTAATGCCCCACCTAAGGCTTTTCCTAAGGTGGAAGTGATGATGTCCACACGGCCCATGACGTCATTGGCCTCATGCGTGCCCCGGCCCGTTTTCCCGATGAAGCCGGTGGCGTGCGAGTCATCTACCATTACCAGGGCATCGTATTTATCGGCCAGGTCACATACACCCTTCAGGTTAGCCACGATACCGTCCATGGAGAACACGCCGTCTGTGACAATGATCTTAAAGCGATGCCCTTTTTCAGAAGCGGCCTGAAGCTGGGTTTCCAGGTCAACCATATCATTATTCCGGTAGCGGTACCGGGCCGCTTTACAGAGCCTTACGCCGTCAATGATGGAGGCATGGTTCAGCTCATCCGAGATAATGGCATCGGCATCGGTAAAAAGGGGCTCAAACAGCCCGCCGTTTGCATCAAAGGCGGCTGCATAAAGAATGGTATCTTCCAGACCCAGAAACTCCGACAGCTTCTTTTCCAGTACTTTATGAATGTCCTGGGTTCCGCAGATGAAACGTACGGATGACATCCCGTAACCGTGAGTATTCATCATTTCCTGGGAGGCCCGGATGATTTCAGGGCGGTTAGATAAGCCGAGGTAATTATTGGCACAGAAGTTCAATAACTTTTTCCCGTTGGCTTCTATCTCAGCACTTTGAGAGGAAGTGATGATACGTTCGGTTTTATACAGCCCGTCGTTTTCAATCTCCGACAGCGTGTTTTGCAGGTGAGTAAGAAATGAAGTACTGATCATTGTTTCCGGTTTTTATGCAAAGATAAAACTTGTGATAGTATATTGAGAATTATCCGCAGAGATAATTGTTGTACTAATCAGTTACCAGCCTATTCCGTAATCTTCGCCGTGATTACTGCTTCCGCCCCAGAAGGAGCCGTGCTGCCAGTCGAAGTAGATGGCATTAACAGGGCCGCTGGTTCTAGGTTGGAAATTTAAGGTGTACCCCCTGCGTTTCAGCTCGTTCCGGTTCCATTCGGGAGTATCCGTGTTCAACATCAGGGCCCCAGGCTTTTTTTCATGGTTTCCAAAGGAGGCCTTCAGCTGAAAGGTCTTGAAGCTGGGGGCTTCGGTAGCCTCCTGAACGGTCATGCCGAATTCCACCACATTCAGGAAAAACTGCAGCAGGAGCTGGTCCTGCTCATCGCCGGCCTGCTTGGCAAAGGCCAGGAAGGGCTTGCCGTCTTTCATGGCCAGCGTGGGCGTCAGTGTTACCCGGGGGCGTTTACCGGGCTCTACCACGTTAAACGGGTTTTCTTTGGCATCCAGAACGAACGACTGCATCCGCTGGCTCAGCCCGATGCCCGTATTTCCGGCAATGGTAGCCGGCACCCAGCCCCCACTGGGCGTCATAGACACGATCCAGCCTTCCTCATCAGCGGCTACCACAGAAGTAGTACCTGCCGTGAAATCTTCCAGGAAGTCTTCGGTAAGGCGGGAGTCATGATAACCCACTTTATCTCCTTCCACGAGCGACAGGTAAGGATTTTTTTCGCCCTGGAAAGGATAGGGATCCCCCGGCTTAACGTTTGGATCATTTTTCTCCGGATCCAGGTCTTTGAGGCGTTCCCGAGCATATTCCTTAGACAAAAGCCCTTTCATGGGTTCAGCGGGGGCAAAATACGGGTCGCCGTAGTAAAAATCACGGTCGGCAAACGCCCGGTTCATGACCTGGTACAGGGTATGGATATACCGCGGGCTGTTATACCCCATGGACTTCAGGTCAAAATTTTCCAGCATATTCAACGCCTGCAGCATCACCGGGCCCTGGGTCCATTGCTGAAGCTTGTAGACCTCTATCCCCTTGTAATTTACGTTCATGGGTTCTTCAAAGAGCACTTTCCAGCCGGCCAGGTCTTTTTCCGTGATCAGGCCGCCCTGCTCCTGTGTTCCCCGGGCTATTTCCCGGGCAATATCCCCCTTGTAAAACCGGTCATAAGCCGCCCGGATGGCCTCTTTCCGGGATTTTCCCTTTTTCAGCGCTTCCTGCTCGGCATCTACCAGCTTCTGAAGTGTAGCCAGGAGGTCTTTCTGCACAAAAATCTCGCCCGCTTCCGGGGCCTCTCTTTCCTGACCTAAGTGGGGCAGAAATACCTTTTGGGAATAGGGCCACTGCTTGATGAGTTTTTTATTTCTTTCAATGGAGTTAGCCGTTTGGGCTTCTATGGGGTAGCCCGCCGCCATGGTCATGGCCGGGGCCAGCACCTGCTTTAAGCTCATGGTGCCGAATTCGGCCAGTATTTCCATCAGGCCGCCGGGTGTGCCGGGGGTTACTGCCGCCAGCGGGCCGTATTCCGGCGGATAGGCATAGCCTTTTGATTTATAAAATTCAGCCGTGGCTCCGGTGGGCGCCACGCCATGGGCATTCACGCCGATAACCTTCCCGGTTTTGGGATTATAGATCAGAGCCTGCATTTCTCCGCCCCAGCTGAGCACATCCCACATGGTGCACGTGGCCGCCAGCATGGCACAGGAAGCGTCTATGGCATTCCCGCCCTGGGCAAAGATCATGGCACCGGCGGTGGCTCCCAGGGGCTTACCGGTAATGGCCATCCAGTGTTTGCCGTGAAGCGGCGGCTTTTGGGTCTGGACAGGGAATTCATTGAATACCTGCGCCTGTAATAAATGACCCGATAAAAGGAAGAGAAGAAATATTTTTTTCATGGGTTGAACCCGGAGGCCGGTTTTATAGGATAAAAATAGTGAAAAAATGAAAAGCATATACCGCATTATGACGTAACTTCGATGAAGTGAAGCATCATGAAGATAACCTGTGAATGAAAGAAGTTAAAAAGGATGTAAAAATAGCTTTCCGGAAACCGTTTTACCCGGTATCCGATGGCCTGCGGGATTATCTGGAAAAGTATAACCGGCTCACGAAGATCGACCTGGAGTATGATGACCTCCTCCGCTTTACGGACGGAAGCGTGGTGCTGGATCTGAAAGGGAAAGATACACTCTGGCGGAGTGTGTATTATAATCCTACGGATTTTGACGAGATCCGGGAGGGCCTTAAGCGTATTTATACCCTGCTGCATTCCGACGGGGACCGGAGCGTGCTGCCTTACCTGACGGTGGACTCCATCGACTATTGTACGTTTGGTAATTCCAAACCTTTCCGGATTCGGGTCAGGAATATCCTGAATGATATCCATACTAATTTTTATATCAAGAAGGTGGATGCATCGCGCATTTACGGGCTGGAAATGGAAGACCTGCTATCCCCTAACCGTGCTAATTACCTGGTAAATAAGGATACGCTGATCGAGGAGCACATCTGGGGTATCCCCGGTGATATCTTTATTGAAGAATACCTTCCTAACTGCTCCGAGCTGGATAAGACCCAGCTGGCCAAGGAGTTTGTGAAGTTTAATGAGCGCTGCCTGACCGGGCTGCTGGGGGATATGCGTTCGTATAATTACGTGGTAGTGCCTACCCATGATTTTGACCGGGTGGTGTACCGGATCCGGCCTATTGATTTTGATCAGCAGTGTTATGAGGGTAACCTGAAGATTTACAT
Source organism: Leadbetterella sp. (assembly GCA_019638185.1). Classification (GTDB taxonomy): domain Bacteria; phylum Bacteroidota; class Bacteroidia; order Cytophagales; family Spirosomataceae; genus Leadbetterella. The sequence continues at coordinate 36,812 of JAHBUH010000008.1, read as the reverse complement.
GCCGCAGTATTTTAAAGAGAATTTTAAGATGGTAGACCTGGTGCTTAAAAAGCTGCAGCCCAAGTCTATAGAACAATATCGTACCGAACTGCGCTCGCTGCTGGTGAAGCGGGTGACGAACAGCATCCGGCGGTTTGAGTACCTGGTGGCCATTATGCGGAAGGATTTCCTGGCGCCGCATGAGCACGTGGTGCAGCTGCGTACTGCCTTGCAGAAGCTGACGTATAACTCGCAGTTCCGGCATTGTGAAACCATGGGGGATATTGTGAATACGGGCATCAGCTTTATTGTGAAGAATTACAAGCGGCCCGACTGATCAGCTGATCCGGCTCCAGCTTAGTGTTTTGTCTTTGATCTTGGAAAGATGCATTTTTATGGGCAGATGTTCTGTCATTTCCAGGTCCGGGTCTTTGTGAAGGATATCAAAGGCCTCTTCGCGGGCTATACGGAGAACCTCCTCGTCACGGGCCAGGTTAGCGATCTTCAGATCCACCAGTCCGCTCTGCTGGGTGCCCGCCAGGTCACCAGGCCCCCGGAGTTCCAGGTCTACTTTTGAAATGTAGAAGCCGTTTTCCGATTCTACCATGGTTTCCATCCGTTTGCGGGTGTCTTTTGACAGGTTATAGTCGGTCATGAGGATACAGTACGACTGCTCCGCACCTCGGCCTACCCGCCCGCGCAGTTGATGCAGCTGCGACAGCCCGAAGCGTTGTGCGCTTTCAATCACCATCACACTGGCATTAGGTACATCCACCCCTACCTCAATAACCGTAGTGGCTACCATGATCTGGGTTTCGCCCTTTTTGAAGCGCTGCATTTCATAATCTTTGTCTTTGGGCTTCATTTTACCGTGTACTACGCTCACGGCATAGTCAGGAAAGGCCGTCCGGATATTTTCATAGCCGTCAAACAGGTTTTTCAGATCCAGGGTCTCCGATTCTTCGATCAACGGAAAGACCACGTAAATCTGGCGGTTTTTGGCCAGCTCTTCCCGCATAAAGCCCCAGACGGACAGGCGGTTAGTTTCATAGCGATGAACGGTCTTGATGGGTTTCCTTCCGGGAGGCAGCTCATCGATCTCCGAAATATCCAGGTCTCCGAACAGGGTCATAGCCAGCGTACGGGGAATGGGCGTGGCGGTCATAACCAGCATGTGGGGATAGGTATGCGGGTTTTTCTCCCAGAGCCTGGCCCGCTGGGCCACACCGAAGCGGTGCTGCTCATCAATGATACAAAGACCCAGGTTATGGAACTGCACTACGTCTTCCAGTACGGCGTGAGTGCCTACCAGGATGTGCAGGCTGCCGTCCAGCAGCCCGGCATGGATCTGCTGCCGTTCTTTCTTTGGGGTGGAGCCTGTGAGCAGGCGGATGTTCAGCTGAAGGAGGTCACAGTATTTCCGTAGGTTAGTGTAGTGCTGCTGGGCCAGGATCTCGGTAGGGGCCATCATACAGCCCTGGGCGCCACCGTCAATGGCCATGAGCAGGGTGATAAAAGCCACGATGGTCTTCCCGCTGCCCACATCGCCCTGTACCAGGCGGTTCATCTGCTTTCCCGACTTCATGTCGTCAAAAATCTCGCGGATCACCCGTTTCTGGGCGCCGGTAAGGTCAAAAGGCAGGTGCTCCTTATAGAACGTGGTCAGCAGGGCCGTTTTATTAAAGACCTGGCCGGCATATTCATTTTTCCGCACCAGTGAAAGGGAGATGAGTTTCAGCTGGTTATAAAAAAGCTCCTCAAACTTCAGTCTTCGCTGGGCCTGGTTCTGTTCCTGCAGATGGGCCGGCAGGTGCAGGTAATGGTATGCCTCCTTTTTAGAGACGAGCCGGTAGCGGGTAAGGATGCTCTCCGGCAGGGTCTCGTGGATATAGGGGTCTACCTGGGGCAGAAGCGTTCGCATCCATCCGGAAAAGCTTTTGCTGTCAATAAACTTTTTACGCAGTTTATCGGTCAGCGGGTAGATGGGCTGGAAATAGCCGGGTAAGGATTTATCCGACTGGTAGAGCTCCATTTCGGGGTGCTGGATGGTGAAGATTCCGCCAAAGAGCGCAGGTTTTCCATACACAATGTAATTAGAACCTACCCGGAGAAACTTTTGAAAATAACTGATGCTCTGAAACCACACCAGCTCCATGGAGGCCGTGCCGTCAGTGAAAGTGGCCGTCAGGCGCTGTTTCCCGCGGCCGGGAACCAGCTCTACCGCCGTGATGCGCCCCAGGATCTGGGCTACCGGCAGCTGGTCATTTAATTCCGAAATCCGGAAAAAACGGGTGCGGTCTTCGTACCGGAAGGGGTAGTGCTCCAGAAGATCGCCAAACGTAAAGATTCCCAGCTCTTTGTTCAGGAGCTCGGCACGGGCGGTGCCCATGCCTTTCAGAAATTCAATCCGGGTGTCAAAAACCGATGCCATCCGGCAAATTTAAGAAGAAAAAGGACTCTGCATGTAGGATTGCAGGATGATCACTGCGCTGATCTTATCCGTATTGCCCTTGTTTTGGCGGTCTTTTTTCCGGGCACCAAAGGCGATCATGCTGTCCTGGGCCATTTTTGAAGTGAAACGCTCATCCACGTAACGCACGGGAATAGCCGGGAAGGCCTGCTCCAGTTTCTGCCCGAATTCCCGGACCATGGTGGTGGTAGGCGTATCTTCGCTTTTCAGGCTGACGGGTAGGCCCAGCACGAAGGTCTCCACCGGTTCCCGGGAGATATATTGCTGCAGATAGCTGATCAGCTCCTGCGTTTTAACAGTTTCCAGGGCTGTGGCAATGATCTTCAGCGGATCCGTGACCGCCAGTCCCGTGCGTACTTTTCCGTAATCTATGGCCAGTAGTCGTCCCATATTATCCTGCTATTACCGTTGAAAATTCATTTAACCAGGTACCGGTCATGTGCATTACGTCTTCCGGTGTAACGGCATCTATATGCGCCCCCATGCTCTCGTAGAAGTCGGGCGGGAGGGCTTCATAGTGGATGGCCTTGTGTTTATCCATGATATCAAAGAGGGTATTGGTGCCGCTCAGGATATTTCCCCGGATATAGTTTTTAACGGTGGCCAGCTCACTCTCTGCTACCGGAGTGGTGCGCAGCGTCTCTTTCTCGGATTCAATGGCCGCCAGGGCTTCTTCCAGTTTCTCCTTATTCAGCTCGGCACGGATGCTGAAGACCCCGTCAGGGCCGTTAGCCACCAGCGAAGAAGAGATGCCGTACGTCAGCCCTTTCTCTTCCCGGATATTTTTCATCAGCCGGCTGCCAAAGTACCCGCCGAAAGTGGTATTGGTCACCAGGAAACGGAAAAAGTCAGGGTGCGCCCGGTTAAAGAGGCGTTTCCCGATGATCAGGCTGCTCTGAACAGCGTTTTCCATTTCTACCCGGATGTGCTGAGAGGGCTGCTTTTCCGGGAAGTGCGCTTCGGGGAGGGCCGCTTCTGTAGCACCCGGGCTTACAGATTCCGAAAAGTTTTTCAGGGAAGACAGGTCGGAATCAGTTATATGACCGCACAGGTAAATATCAAAGGAGCTGACCCCAAAGGTGGCCGCATGAAATTTTTTCAGGGAATGGCGGTTCAGCTCAGCCATGGCAGCAGGATCCTGCGTTTGCCCGGCCAGGCTGCCCGGTCCGTAAATCACTTCTTTAAAGGAGGCATTGGCGCGGAAGGCCGGCTTACGGCTTTCCACCAGGTAGGTTTGGGAAGCCTGGGCGCGTTGGATTTCAATTTCCACCTCAGGGAACTCAGGCTGAAAGATCACATCGGCCAGCAGCGGAAGATACGCCTTAAAGTACCGGCTTAATCCGTGCAGGGTAACGGTAGTGCGGCGCAGCCCCATGCTAATGTCCAGGAATCCGCCCAGCCGTTCAAAGGCTTCGGCTACCTGGTATGCGGTACGGTCAGCCGTACCCATAGCTATCAGGCGCGGAAGAAAGTGGCCCGTCTGAATATCCGGTGCGTGCAGCAGGCCGAACGGGAAGATAAGCTCCAGGCGGAAAACCTCCACGGTATCTGATCTCAGTACGGAGATCCGGTCAGAGAAATGTTCCAGGGGTTCCAGGGTGATCCTGAAATCAGTAGTGTAGGAAGGCGGGATAGTTCGGAATGTCATCATGTATACAATAAAAAAAGCCTTATCGCAAGATAAGGCTTTTTTTATAATAAGTCTTACTTATTAGTGAGCAGCTTTAACTGAATCAACAGTTGCAGTAGCAGCTGAATCCAGAACAGCAGCAGCTGAATCAACAGCAGCAGCAGCTTCTTCTACAGTAGCAGTTGCTTCATCTTCAGCAGTTTCAGCAGTTTTAGTACAAGCTGTAAAAGCTACCATAGTAGCAACGAATAATAGACCAAATACTTTTTTCATTTTTAGAGATTGTTTTTTGTTAAACACTGTGCAAATTTAAGAGCTTTTTAAGAATCCGTGCAAGATTTCTTAAAAAAAACTTAAAGAATTTTTTAAGAATCTAGGTAAAATGCCGTGATTACTAGTAAAAGTGCAATAAAAAAAGAGCTTTTCGAAGAAAAGCTCTTAAGAATAACCTAAGGGGCCAGCTCAGAAAAGCGCCCGGAATACACCCGGCACCACGCCCAGGATCACCGTAAGCAGGGCCGTGCCGTAAAGCACCAGCTTCTGCAGAGCGCTTACTTCGGCGGCAGGCTGTTCTGCTTCCGGAGACCGGAATGCAGCTACCACAGGCTTTAAGTAGTAATACAGGGATATGGCTGACATCACCACCGCCAGGATCAGCACCCAAAGGTAGCCCTTTCCGATGGTGTCAGTGAATACAAAGAATTTACTCCAGAATCCGGAAGTCAGCGGAATACCCGACAGGGAAAGCATGGCGATGAACAGTACCACAGCCAGGTCAGGGTTCCTTTTAAACAGGCCATTAAAAACCTCTATGTTTTCATTGGGCCGGCCGTCTTTCAGGGTATTGCGGGAAACCACGATCAGCACGCCCAGGGCGGAGATGGTAGCCAGTACATAGCTGGAAGAATAGTAGGCCAGGTTAGCAAAGGTACGTTCGCTGATGCCGGTTAAGGCCATCAGCATAAAACCGGCCTGGGAAATGCTGGAAAAGGCCAGGATACGCTTAAAGTTATCCTGAACCACCGCGGTAATGTTCCCGATCACAAGGCTGAGGGCAATAACCACCAGGATGATCTTCACCCAGAACTCGTACTCGTAAGCGAAACCGGTCACCAGCAGGCGGTAAAGTGAAAAGATCACCGCTGTTTTTACGATGGTGGCCATAAAGGCGGTAAAGATAGTGGGAGCCCCCTGGTACACGTCGGCGGTCCAGAAGTGGAAAGGCGCACCGGAGATTTTGAACAGAAGCCCGATGAGCGTAAACACGATTCCCACATAAAAGAAGACCTTGGAAGGAAGGGGCGCGTGAGCCAGAGAGGCACCGGCGCCGATCTCAAAAGAGCCTGTAGCCCCGTAGATCATCGCTACACCAAACAGCAGGATACCCGTGGCAAATGACCCCATCAGGAAGTATTTCAGCGAGGCTTCATTTCCGCGCAGGTTTCTTTTATCACTCCCGGTCAGCACATACAGCGCTATGGAAAGAATCTCCAGGCCCAGGAAAAGCATCAGCAGGTTATTAAAAGAAGCCATAATGAGGGCCCCCACTACACTGAACTGCATCAGCGCGTAGTATTCGGCCGGGTGTGCGTTCTCGTCTTCAAACTGCCCGGCGCTCAGTACCACCAGGAAGAGGGCGGAAAGGAGGATGACAGCCCCTACAATGATGGTGGGGTTATTCACCTCGATCATGTTATTAAAGTAGGTTCCGGGTGCATTCCAGTCGGCAAAATTGCTGGCCAGGCCCACTAACAGGAAAAGTACGGTTCCCGGCAGGATAAGTTTGGATTTAGGGTTATCAAGCCCTAAAAACAGTGTAAGTAAACCCGTAAATGATAATGCGATAATTGGATACATATCGGATAACTTATTTTATCAGTGAAAGCGTGTCGGCAAAACCGCTGCTTAATTCCAGCAGGCAGTTAGGGAACACCCCGGTGATGATGATGACTAAAGCAATGGGAACCAGGACAACGAGCTCTTTCGTGCCGATATCCTCGATATTCTCCGTAAAGGAAGTTACCGGGCCAAACATGGTTTTCTGATACAGCCTCAGTAAGTATACCGCGCCCAGGATAATACTGCTGACCGCTACGATCCCCAGGATATGCTGGAAATCAAACACCGCCCGCAGCATCAGGAATTCACCCACAAAGCCGTTCGTCAGCGGCAGGCCCACACTTCCCAGCAGGATAACCAGGAAAAGAACGGCCAGCTTAGGTGCCTTCTGCGACATCCCTCCCAGGTCAGCCAGGGAACGGCTACCTGTTTTATCGTAAATGATCTTAGCCACGTAAAACAGTCCCACCGCACTGAAGCCGTGGGCTACCATCTGGAATGCGGCACCCTGAACACCCGAAGCCGAAAGGGTAAGCGCAGCCGCTCCCATCAGGCCCATGTGCGCAAACGAAGAGTAGGCAATGAGGCGCTTGATATGAAACTGCTGGATGGCAATGATAGATCCGTAGATCAGCCCCACTATAGCGAAGTAGATCACCAGGCCCGAAAAATGGGCCGTGCCCGCCGGTGCCAGCGGAACCAGTATGCGGAGAATACCGTAAATCCCCATTTTAGAAAGGAGGCCCGAGAGCAGCATGGTGGCCGGTGTAGGCGACTTGCTGTAGGCATCGGGTAACCAGCCGTGGAAAGGGAAGAGGGGCGATTTAATGGCAAAAGCGATCAGGAAGCCCCAGAAGAGCAGGTTATTCAGCCCCGGCTTCAGGATAGCGGAAACCTTGGCCAGTTCACTCAGCTCTGACGTCTGGGCAAACAGGTAAAGCACCACAAAGGTCACCAGCATGAATAAACTTCCGAATACCGTATAAATAAACATCTTCAGCGTGATCTTCGATATACCCTCGCCACCCCAGAGGTTAGCCATAAGGTAAACCGGAACCAGCGCCAGTTCAAAGAAGAAGTAGAAAAGGAACCCGTCTTTAGCCGCGAAGACCCCGATGAGAGCCGCCTCAGTAATCAGAATCAGGCCCAGTAAACGGGAAATATTACCGTAATTCAGGTCTTTGGTGGCCAGGAGAATAAGCCCGGAAATCACCACGGTCAGTCCCGTCATCAGGAAGGAAAGGCCGTCCAGACCCAGGTGAAAGCTTACTTTAAAATCACTTAACCAGCTCCTGGAAAATTCAAGTGCGGCGGCATCTTTATAGAAAACCGACCCGATATAAATAAAGAGAGCCAACTGCGCTAAACTCACCAGTACAGTGGTGGTTTTGGCCAGGCCGGCGCTTTTATTCCAGACCAGGAAGATCCCGGAGATCAAAGGCAGTAAAAATAGTATGAGTGTTAACATGGGTTATTTACTGATAGATTTTAAAGAAGTCCATACTTCCGTACCAACACTGAATCCAAGAAAGATAATCACGCCAAGGGTGATAAGCCAGACGTACGTTCCGATATTCCCGGTCTGTATCCGTCGCAGCAGGTTACTGGTTTCGGCCACACCGCCGCTGACCGTCCGGATCAGCCCGCCGATCACCCGGTTATCCATGGCACTGTGCAGCCAGGAAGAAAAACGCATCATGGGCTGCACAAACACGGCGTTATAAAGCTCATCGATATAGAATTTGTCGTAAATGACCTTCTTCAGGCCGCTTACTTCCTGATCTGCTTCCGGCACGCTTCCGCCCTTACCGTAAATGGTGTAAGAAAGGAAAATGGCTATAGCAGCCACACCCACGGAAACGCCCATCAGGATCCATTCCGTGCTGTGGCTCAGGTGAACGTGACCAAAACCCTCCTGCACGGTGCGTGACCCTTCGTAGATAGGGCTCAGAAAATCATTCAGGTAATGAGGTGCATGAAAGACCACCGGCATGCCTAAGAATCCGCCTATGACAGACAGGGCTGCCAGTACGATCAGCGGGAGGGTCATGCTGGAGGGCGACTCGTGCAGGTGATGCTCCTGCTCATGGGTGCCCCTGAATTTCCCGGTAAAGGTGACAAAAAACAGGCGGAACATATAAAAGGCCGTGAGGAAGGAGCCGGCTACGGCCAGTATCCACATCAGCTTATTGTGCTCAAAGGTATGGGCCAGGATCTCGTCTTTGGAGAAGAAGCCCGCAAACGGCGGTATCCCGCTGATGGCAATGGTACCCACCAGGAAAGTAACGGCGGTAATTTTGATCTTGCCCCAGAGGCCCCCCATATTCCGGATGTCCTGGTCGTCACTCATGGCGTGGATCACGCTACCCGCGCCCAGGAAGAGCAGAGCCTTGAAGAACGCATGGGTGATCACGTGGAACAAACCGGAGCTGTAGGCCATTACCCCCAGGCCAATGAACATATAACCCAGCTGGCTGACGGTAGAGTAAGCCAGTACTTTTTTGATATCATTCTGAAACAGCCCGATCACCGCACCCAGCAGAGCCGTGGCCAGCCCTACCCAGGCCACCACTTCCAGGGTGAAGGGCGACAGCGTATAGAGCACGTTAGACCGTACAATCATGTAAATACCCGAAGTTACCATGGTGGCGGCATGGATGAGCGCCGAAACCGGTGTAGGACCGGCCATAGCATCCGGTAGCCAGGTAAAGAGCGGTATCTGGGCTGATTTACCCATGGCTCCCACAAAAAGCGCCAGGGTAATGGCGGTGATCATGGCATCGCCCACCGGAAAAGAAGTGGCTTTGCTGAAAACCGCTCCATATTCTACGGTGCCGAAGGTGCTGATGATCAGGAAAATACCAATCAGGAAGCCCAGGTCACCCACCCGGTTCATGATGAAGGCCTTGCGGGCGGCATCGGCGTAATTGGTGTTTTTATTCCAGAACCCGATCAGCAGGTAAGAACACAAACCCACGCCTTCCCAGCCGATAAACATCATGAGGTAATTTCCGCCCAGCACCAGGATGATCATGGAAAAAAGGAAGAGGTTCAGGTAGGCAAAAAACTTACCGAAACCGGAGTCATGACTCATGTAACCGGCCGAGTAACCGTGAATAAGCGTACCCACACCCGTGATCACAAACAGCATGATCAGCGAAAGCTGGTCTATCTGGAACGTAAAGCCGATGTTCAGGCTGCCTACGGTGATCCAGTCAAACAGCTTTACAATAACGGGATCTCCGTTAAACTGCAGGTAGGTAAAAAATACACAGAGGAAAGACAGGAACGAGGCCCCGGTGCCGATAAGCGGAACGAGGCTCTTCGGGATATTCCGGAATCCCAGGCCGTTTATCAGGAATCCGGCAAACGGAATCAGCGGGATAAGTGTAATCAGTAATGATAAGGTCATAATAGAAATTCTTTAGCCTCTTAATTTATTGAACAAGCCAATGTCTATGGTCCGGATGTTCCGGTAGATCATCACAATGATGGCCAGGCCCACCGCTACTTCAGCTGCTGCCACCGCCATAATGAAAAACACGAAAATCTGGCCGTGAGAATCGGAATTATACGCCGAAAATGCAATCAGGAGAAGGTTAACGGCATTTAACATGAGCTCTATGGACATCAGGATGATGATGGCGTTCCGCCGGATCAGCACCCCTACCACTCCTATGGTAAAAAGAATGGTGGCCAACTGCACAATATTGATGAGCGGAATCTGCCGGAAGATTTCCGGGATGTTTTCTAAACTGCCTTCGAACATAATCTATCTTGTAAAGAATGTCTTATCAAATCAACTCGCAAAAATAGTATTTTACTTTTTCATTTTCAATTTAATTTCCGTCAGCTTCCGCTTGGTATCCAGGGGGAATTCCGAGTTCATGATCCAGTCGTAATACTGCGGTTCCCGCTGTAAAACTTCCTCCACTTTCCGCCCGGCATTCTTCCCGAAATTAAAGACCACCTCGCCGTTCTTGTTGAGCGCCATGCGCTGCGCAAAATCCACCAGGCTGTTAGACGTCAGCTTGTGCAGCTCGTCCATATCATTTTTCACGGGCTCATACTCGTTACCGGCGTCGTCTTTCAGCGTAGCCCCTTTGTATTTTTCTACCTGGGCACAAAGCACCTCCATAGTAGCCAGGGTGTCGGCCTCGGCGCTGTGCGCATTTTCCAGGGTCTTGCTGCAGTAGAATTTATACGCGGCTGAAAGGGTACGGGGCTCCATCAGGTGGAAGATCCGCTGTACATCGATCAGCTTACGGTTTTTGATATCAAACAGCGAAGCGTCAATTCTCAGGAACTCCTCCACCAGCATGGGAATATCAAAGCGGTTACTGTTAAAGCCGGCCAGGTCACAGCCTTCCAGGAACTGGGCCAGTGAGCGGGCTAACTGCTTAAAAGTAGGCTCATTAGCCACGTCTTCATCATAGATCCCGTGAATGAGGCTGGACTCCAGGGGAATGGGAATGGTAGGGTTAACTTTCTTGGTCCGGGTTTCCACGGTACCGTCAAGGTTAGCCTTGGCAATGGAGATCTCAACTATCCTGTCCCGGGTGATATTGATGCCGGTAGTTTCCAGATCAATAAAGGCCAGGGGCTTTTTTAGTTTCAGGGTATGATGCGTCATGATTATACTTAAGCAGAAACAAAAATACAGAATGATTTCATTCCTAGCTTACTTATGCGTGAGATTAGCCGGCCTGATTTAAGGGTGTGATCTTTAATTTACTAATTATAAGAAAGATAAAGCTTATTTTTATTTATTACGAATAAGCCGTTTTCCGCCCTTTGGCAGCGCTGCCGCCCGGCTCAGATAATGATCCGGAAGGTGGATCCTTTGTTTATTTCCGAGCGGTAAACGTACAGCCGGCCGTCGTGGTAGGTTTCAATGATCCGCCGCGCCAGCGTAAGCCCCAGGCCCCAGCCCCGCTTTTTAGTGGAGTAGCCGGCATTAAAGATGTTTCGCTGCACAGACAGGCTCATGCCCTTCCCGGTATCGCGGATATCGATACAGATTTTCTTATTGGGCAGCCGGTGAATGGTAATGTGGAGCTCGCCCACGCCGGTCATGGCATCTACGGCGTTTTTACAGATGTTTTCCACTACCCACTCTATCAGGTGGCGGTTCACATCCCGGTAATAGGGTTCGGTGAGGTTATTGGTAACCGTCCACTGGATCTTGGTAGAAATCCTTTTCTTGAGGTATTCCGCCGTGGTTTCAATAAGCTCGCCAATGTTTTCCGAGCGTTTGCTGGGAACGGATCCGATGTTCGAGAAGCGCGCCGTAATGGTTTCCAGGCGGTGCACGTCTTTCATCATTTCCTCACCAATGCTCTGGTCAAAGTCCGGGTAAGCTTTCAATACCTCTATCCAGCCCATCAGCCCGGAAATAGGCGTGCCCAGCTGGTGGGCGGTTTCTTTCGCCAGGCCTACCCACACCCGGTTCTGCTCGGCTCTCCGGGATGAAGAATAGGAAATATAGGCCAGCCCGCCAAAGAGAAACAGCGTGCTCAGGATGATGTAGGGAAAGAACCGCAGGGTTTTGAGGGTGGAAGAATTGGCATAATAAACAAAGCCCTGTTCTTCGCCGATATGAAACGGGATGGGCTCATTCTGGGCTTTCATTTCCTCGATCTTTTTTTCCAGGAAGCGCACCTTCTCTTTGTCTGTCCATGAGCGGTCCGGATCATCCAGCTCCGGGATGTTCACGGGCCGGTTAGGGATACCGTCCATGTATAAAATCACCGGCACGGTGGTGTTTGCCTGGATCACCTCGGCTATAAAGGTATAGTCACAGTCTTCGCCGCTCTGCTCGATCAGGAAGGCCATGGCTTTGGCGTACAGATCCACATAGGCCTTTTCCCGCTCTTCCAGGGCTTTGCTGATCTGGTTAAAGTAGAACAGCACGCCTATCACAAATAAGAGGAGCACGCCCAGGATGATCAGCCGCCGGGTAGAGAAATTTTTATATACATCAAAGAAAATCTGTTTCTGCTTCATATCCGAACAGGAGGTTAACCGGGTTACAAATATAACCCATCTTCCTTAAAAGCGGTACACCAGGGCATTACAGTGCATACCGGCACCTACGGAGGCAAAGACCACGGTCATGCCCGGCTCTATGCGGTAGCCTTCCAGATTTCCTTTCAGGATGAGGTCCAGCATAGTGGGTACGGTAGCTACGGAAGTATTCCCGGTAAACGGGATGGTAACCGGTATTTTGCCCTCAAAAGAGAGGCCTTCCAGGTCATACATGCGGGCCAGGTTATTGGCAAAAGCATGCAGCATTTTGCCGTTTGCCTGGTGAAACAGGAACATATCCACATCGGAAGCATTGAGGCCGGCCTTGTCCAGCGCCTTTTTAATGACCTCCGGTACCCAAACGGTAGCGTACTTGTACACGTCCTTACCGTTCATCTTAAACAGGGTGGGATCGTCCCAGTCTTTATTATAGGAGCGGTCCAGGTAAATGCAGGAAATATCATCCAGAGCATGGGAAAAAGTGGCATACGAGATAATGCCGGCGCCTTCCTGCTCCGTAGCGCTCACAATGGCCGCCCCGCAGCCGTCAGCCAGGATCATGGAGTCCAGGTCATAGGGGTCCAGCAGCCGGGAGGCTACCTCTATTCCCACTACCAGTACGTTAGTGGCATCACCTGCCTGCAGGGCCTGATGGGCCTGGATAACGCCCTGTACCCAGCCCGGGCATCCGAAAAGGATATCATAGGCAAAGCACTCGTGATTAGTAATGCCCAGGCGGTGCTTCAGCAGGGCGGCCATGTTAGGTACGGTATGAAAACCCTGGCGGCCTTCCAGCATATTGCCGGCATTGTGGCCCACAATGATGCCGTCTATTTTATTCCGGTCCTGTCCCCAGGTGGCAATGGCGTTTTCGCAGGCTTCCGCCATCAGGGGTACGGAGTCGCCCGTTTCCGGGATATAGCCCCTTTCCTTTATGCCGGTGATCTGTTCCAGTTTAGCCACGATCTCCTCCACGGGTTTTGTCATGGGGGAGCCGTCTTCATTCAGAAAGGTACGGTCCAGGAAATAGCTGTTCGGTATTCTTCTTTCAGGCATTGCAGAGCCTGTAGCTACAATAGACGTTTTCAAATGCATTGAAGTATTAAGTAGACAAAAATAAAGATTTTTATCTACCCTCAAAGAAATAAATGTTCGCTATTCGTTTAGCAGCACGGTCAGCACGGCCAGCGCACCGTCTATCCGGGCGGGTATCTGGGGGCTTTTTCCCGGGTCTTTCAGGTTATACACCGGGAGAATGTGCCGGTGTTCTGAAAAATACTTCTTATTCAGGCCGATCCAGCGCTGTTTCAGGGTGTCAGCCAGGTCAGGACGGCCGGCTTTGCGCAGCGCCAGGATGGTCAGGTAGTTCATTTCTGCCGAGCCATACTCCCGTGAGAGGTCACTCAGAACCCCGTTTCCGGTCAGGAAATCCCGTTCTATTTTCCGTACCACGGCTTCGGCCTGCTCCGGGCTGCTCAGCCCGGTGAGCACGGGAAAGATGCCGGCCAGGGTTTCAGCTTCCGACGGTTTCCCCGAAATAAAATCATAATCGTAGTAGTACCCTTTTTCCGGCTGGTAGAAGTAGGTGTCAAACAGGTCTTTCCGGATGCCGGCCAGGTTTTTATAGCTGGCGGCATATTCTTTCCGGTCTTTGGCGGCAAAGGAAGCGGATAAGAGCTGCTCAAAATGGTAGAGGGCGGCGTTCAGGTCCAGCGGCAGGAAGCGGGAGGGGTCCTGCTTTCCATCTGCCACAAACCGGGAGGAGCCCTCCCACTCGGTGGTCTTCAGGAAGGAGATGTAGCGGTTAGGCTTTCCTTCGGAGTAGAAGCGGTTCAGGGTCTTGCCGTCTTTCAGCACCACCACCGACTGGTGAGCACCCGCCGTGGGACTTGCCTTATCGCCGGCCACCATCCAGGCCTGGTAGTCGCGGGCCATCAAGTTTCCGTACCAGGGCAGTAAGGCCGGCTGTTTTTCCGCCACCGCTTCCGCCATCAGCGAAAGCAGCGGGAAGCCGGAGAAGCCCAGGTAGTAGGAGCGGTTCCCGTAGGGCACATAGCCGTAGTCCTGGATAAACTGGAAGGCATTGGTGGCGATATCTGCTGCCAGGGAATCTTCTTTCAACACCTGGAAGGCCTTCACGGCAAAGAAACTCCGGTAATAGTTAAATTCGGGGAACATCCCGCCACCGGACAGGTAGCGCATGCGGGTGGGGATCAGCGAGCCGCCGTCGTCTTTGGGCCGGGTCAGCAGCCCGCGGAAGGTTTGGGCCACGTAGGTCTCAAAATCATCGGTGGAAGTGGCGTAGGCCACGGAGTAGTCCGGAACCGTAAAGTGCTCGGCCACAAACTTCTTCAGGTCAAAGCCCGGTTCGGCCTTTGCCTGGAGATAGAACGGCAGCAGTTTTTCGGCTTTGCCTTTAGGGGCGGCATCCCAGAATTCTTTGGGATTGGAAAAGATGCCGGCTGCGGTGACGTCACTGTATAGCTGGCCCCACAGCTTTTCCGGGTCATGGTATTCTTTTTTGGTAACGGTATTACAGGAAATGGCTATAAACGCGATAATCCCTGCCAGAAAGTGCCTGAAATGCATGCTCTTATTGGTCTTTTTGTACTGCTGATTTTTTCTTTTCCCAGGGGGGCGTGGTATGGCGGGCCATATCGACCAGGAGGAAAATCACGATCAGTAAAAAAACAATAAATACGATCCTGAAAATCTTGTTGTTTTTCAATTTAAATCTACTTTATCAATTCTTTTTATAAAACGTCCCAGCTTCTGGGAGATTTCATTCCATTCAAAATCCTCAAACTGCAGGTGAATGACCGTGGCTTTTTTCAGGGATCCGCCGGTATCGTCACGGGTGAGGTAATCCACAAAATACGTCACATCCGGGTTATGGCCCACCAGCATGGCGCTGTTTACACCGGCCGGTATCCTGTTCAGCACCTCCAGGTAGCCCCGTGGTCCGCTGCCGTAGAGGGCGTCGCTTACCTCGATCTTCTCTGTATCAAAACGGATCTGCTCCGCTATGTAGGTGGCGGTAGACAGCGCCCGGGCGGCTCCGCTGGAATAGATGGCGTCTATCCCCGGGAAGTATTCCGAGAGGTATTTGCCCACTTTAGCGGCTTCCATCACGCCCCTGGAAATGAGTTCGCGGTCATAATCGCGTACTACGGTGAGGTTTCCGATGTCTTCTGCCGTGGCATGCCTTACGATGAAAAGATCTTTTTTCATATGGTTTAAAATTTAAGCTATGAGCCCTTAGCTGTTAGATGCTGATGACGGCGCCGGCCGTTAGTGCGCATTGACTCACCGCTATTTCGGTGCCTGTTTACGTACTATCCGGTTCAGCAGGCCGGGGAAAAAGCGTTTCAGGTACACCCCCATCACTTCTTTCCCGCCGATATAGATCTCGTCACGGTTCCGGCGAATGCCCTGAAGGATCTTTTCGGCGCAGACCTCCGCTGAAATACCCTGGTTCTGGTTATCGTCCATTTTACCGTGTTTTCCACCATCGGAGGCCAGGGCATTAATGGATACATCCGTTTTAATATAGCCCGGGCATACCACCAGCACCCGGATGTTATGATCGTATACTTCGGAGCGCAGGGCATCAAAAAAGCCGTGAAGGGCGTGTTTAGAACCGCAATAGCCCGCCCGCATGGGGGAGCCCAGCTTTCCCGAGATGCTGCTGGTGACCAGCAGGTGACCCGAGTTCTGGCGGATCATCACCGGCAGCACGGCCTTGGTAAGCGCCACTACAGCCAGGTAATTCAGGGTCATGATGCGTTCAAAAACCTCCATCCGGGTATCCAGCACACTGGAACGCTGGGAAACGCCGGCATTGTTAAAGAGGATATCGATGCGGCCGAATTTCGCAAGCACGGCGTCTACCGCCGGCTGAATCTCTGCCGGTTTCTCCATGTCCAGGGGCAGTACCAGCACCTCTTCCTCTGCCAGGCCTGTGGCTTTTTTCACCCGCTCCAACTCTTCTTTCCGGCGGGCAGACAGTACCAGCCTGGCGCCCTGCTTCGCTGCGGCCAGGGCCGTGGCCTCGCCGATGCCCGATGACGCCCCCGTGATCCAGAAAACCGATCCCTTTATTTCACTCATGATGATGTATTCCTTCGTGCAAAGGTAAAATAAAAAGACTTACGCCGGGGGGCGTAAGTCTCAAAAGTTCCGTAAGGCCGTGATCTCAGCCGTAGCCGCCCCGGAATTTGTAGGAGCTGGATACTTTGTCGATGGCCAGGATGTATGCCGCCAGCCTAAGTGACACCTTGTATTTCTCTGACGTTTCGTATACGTTATTAAAGGCATCCTTCATGACGCGGTCACTCCGGCGGTTAATCCGGTCCAGCGGCCATTTATAGCCCATCCGGTTTTGGACCCATTCAAAGTACGACACGGTCACGCCGCCGGCATTGGCCAGGATATCCGGCACCACCATGATGCCTTTGTCGTTAATGATGTCATCAGCGGTGGCGGAAGTAGGGCCGTTAGCGCCTTCCACGATCAGCTTGGCCTGGATTTTCGCCGCATTGTGTTTAGTGATCACGTCTTCCTTAGCGGCAGGGACCAGCAGGTCTACGGGCAGAAAAAGAATGTCTTCCGATCCTATTTTTTCAGCGCCGGTAAAGCCTTCCAGGATACCGTTATTATTATTCCGGTATTCAATGGCCCTTTCCAGGTCAATGCCCTTGTCATTGTAATACGCGCCGGACACATCGCTGATACCGGTGACGGTCACCCCTCTTTCTTTCAGGAGAAGGGCGGCGTTAGAGCCCACGTTACCGAAGCCCTGCACGGCGGCGGTGGCCCGGTAAGGGTTAAGCTTGATCTTTTCCATAGCAGAAACGGCAGATACGGTCACGCCGCGGCCGGTGGCCTCCGTACGGCCCAGGGATCCGCCCAGTACCAGGGGTTTACCGGTAACCACGGCCTGGGTGGTCATGCCTTTGGCTTTGGAGTACTCGTCCATCAGCCAGGCCATTTCTCTCGGGCCGGTGCCCATGTCAGGAGCGGGGATGTCCTTATCCGGGCCAAATATATCCAGCATGCCCAGGGTGTAGGCACGCATCAGGCGCTCAATCTCCCCGGCTGACATTTCGCGCGGGTTACAGGCTATACCGCCTTTGGCACCTCCGTAGGGGATATCCACTACGGCACATTTCCAGGTCATCCAGGCCGCCAGGGCCCGAACCTCATCCAGCGTAACGCCCGGATCCAGCCGTACGCCCCCTTTTCCGGGGCCCAGGATGGTGGAGTGAATTACGCGGTACCCTTCAAATACTTTGATTTTCCCGTTATCCATGGTCACGGGCAGACCTACGATCACCTGGCGGGCCGGAACCTTGAGGATATCGTACATTTCATCAGGCAGACCCAGGATGCGGATTGCGGCATTAAACCTTGACATCATGGACTCCAGCGGATTCTCAGTGGCCGGAATGGGAGCCGGTTCTATGTAACTCATTGACGACTATAGTTTTTTGGTGCAAACATACGCAATTTAATCGCTCTTGCAAACATTCTATTTTTTCTAAAAAAAATACTATTGAAGAAACGCTAAATTCTTAGGTTTTATTTTGCCGGGAGGGCCTGTGAACAAAGGAAAGTGAGGTTTTTTGCGGAAGAAAAGAAAATAATTTTTTAAGGGGGTAAAGAGCGCTCCTGCGGGCCGGTCATCCGCCCCCGTTAATGGTCTTTACCATATAGTCTACGGTACTTTCATCGCCGTTATAAAACCAGATGTTATGGGGCTGGAGGCTTAAAACGGGGGCAAACTTACAGCGGTCGGTACATTCGGTCCAGAAAATCTCCACATCAGCATGCACCCGCTCCCGCAGCTCATTTTTTAGGTACCGGCGAAAATCCTTATGCTTTCCGCACTTGCTGCCGTTACAGGCAAAGACCGACACGTCGGGAAATTCCGGTTTCTTCATTTCTTCTGACAGGCCTCGTCACTGCACACCCCGTAAAAGACCAGCGAATGATCTTTGATGTTAATCCCGCTGAACTGGGAAGCGGTATTCTGGATCAGCAGGAGGCGCGGGTCACAAAATTCGATCACCTTATTGCATTTCGTGCAGATGATATGGCTGTGCTGCCGCCTGCCAAATGCTTTCTCATACCGGGCGGCATTGTTATTTCCGAAGTTATGCCGGGTCACCAGGCCGATCTCCGTCAGCAGCTCCACTACATTATAAACGGTGGCTTTGCTGACGTTAAAGTTCTGCTGCAGCATGGAGTCAAAGAGATCTTCAATCTCGAAGTGATCCTCCCGTTTGTAGATCTCTTCCAGTATCCTGTAACGCTCCTGCGTTTTCCGTAATCCCAGCTCCTCAATCTTCGAATCCAGCACGTGGCGGGCCTGATCATAAAGGGTGGGTTCTTTTTTTGCCTCTTTCACCATGAAATACGTCTTACGGCCTTTTCGCCGTTCTTTTAATTTTAGAACAATTATAAATAATGATTCGTTTCCTGCCAAATATATAAAACTAAAACAGCCCGGCAATGCACCGGGCTGTTTGTTTATATCGCTCAGAGGGCTTACGCTTTTTTCACCAGTTTGTATTCTATTACCGGTTTTCCTCTTTCACCGCCGTCTGTGCCGATACCGGCATTGACAAATTTCAGTTTATAGACGTTACCTTCCGGATCTTTGATCACGTAAAATTTATCCTTGGTCACGCCTACCGCTGACCCTGAAGTAACGCGCCACTTGCTTCCGATGGCATCGCGGGTTTTCAGGAAGGTGGTAGAGGCAATATGGCTCTCGGCGTAATTTTCGTAGGTAACGGTAGAAGTAGATACTTCAGCCGCCTGTGCGCCGCCTATGGAGTTCAGCAGAACGAAGTCCTGGAACCAGTAAGGCGTGTTCAGCCCGGAGTTATAGGTGCTGTAACCGTACTGGATATCCCATTCTTTGGCTTTCGGCTCCACATTACTTACCGGGCCGTTCGCGAAAGACAGGAAGCTCAGGTTAAAGTCGGCATTCTTTGTGATGTCTACGGTTTTAACGGAGGTCTCGCCTATTTTGGCGTACTGTACCTTGTAACCGGTGCCGTTACGGTCCACTTTTACTTTGTACCATTGGCTTTTCGGCGTGTTACTTCCTTCAAAAGCCACCAGGTATACTTTGTTTTCAGAGGCAGTGGCAGACACTTCGGCAAATACGGTCTTGGTCAGGTCGCCGTCCCAGTAATCCACCAGCGGCAGGGTGGCGGGATCCGTCAGCCGGGCGCCAGACAGGTAAATGTCAGCGGTGGTAGCCGTATCGGCCAGGGTAACCTGGGTGATATCTGACTTGGTGGTCACGGCAGCTGAGGTCTGGTAAGAATGGTTCAGCACCACACGGAACTGGGAGTTATTGGTAAAAGCCAGGTTCCACGACTTACGGGAATTCAGGTGGGTGCTGTTACCGCTCAGGTCTGCGTAGACGTTATTGGCGTAGTTCGATTCCGCGGTTTTAGCGGCCAGGGTCAGCTGGCTTCCCTGGGAAATGATTTTGGCAAAAGTCAGCTTCAGGTCCTTGGTGAGGCCTATCAGGGTAGGGGCGGTCACCGTGGTGATGGCGAAATTCAGCGTTTCAGTACCCGAAAGCAGGATTCCGGCCACCGGCGTAACTTTAATGGTAGCCGAAGACTGGCCCTGCGGGATGGTCAGGCTGATCACGTTATTCGTAGCCGCTGGCTCGGTAGTAAAGTGCTTACCGTATTCCACACCGGAAGGCGTAAGGGTTACGGTTACGGGAACGGCGGCATCAGCAGCCCGGGTGAGCGTGAGCTCCAGGGTGGCATCGGCGCCCGTAAGACCCACTTCAGAGGTCTTGAAAGCTACGTAATTGTCAGGCAGGTCTATGGTATCGTCCTTACAGGAAGAGATGAATACCGTCATTACGGAGAACAGGAGAATTCTTAGCGTGTTTTTCATATTTATATAGAACATTAATTACCTGGTAATCTGGGCCGATATTCCTAGGAAGTAAGAACGGCCATAGGACATCGGCACAGCCCCCCCTGTAGAGTGGGCAGCGCCGGTGTCGGCATTGGTGTTAGCAAGGCGCGTTACACCAAAGAGGTTCTTCACACCTGCATTCAGGGTAAAGTATTTATAAAAGACCTTGTTCAGGGTGAGGTCAGCCATGGTGAAGCTTTCGGTTTCGGTACGCCTGGCGGTAACGCCCGTGGCTGTGGTTTCAGCGATATACCGTGGAAGCTTCCCGGTGTATTTCAGGAAAAGGCTGATGCTGGTGGCTATGGAAGGGAAGCTGTAACGGAGGTTACTGTTTACTTCCGGTGTCCACAGGAATTCATCTATGTTTTTTGATTCCGAGAAGCGGTTATAACGGCCTATGGCCGAAAAGCCCAGCGTGGCGTAAAGATTTTTCCAGTAAACGGTATTGTTCAGCGTAAACCCGGTGGTTTTATACTTATCTACGTTCAGGTAGGTGTTAACGCTGGCATCTGCCGGATCCACCCCTATGGTGATGAGGTTATCAAAGGTGTTATAAAAAGTACCTAAGGTGGTATTCCAACGGATTTCCTTCCGGTCTAGGGCCTGATAAGACAGGTAGGCATTGAAGCTGTCTGAGGTTTCGGCCTTCAGGTTACGGTTACCCCGGATGGAGTGGCTGGCATCAAAGAAGGTAAAGTAAAGCTCGCGCAGGGCCGGTGAACGGAAACCCCGGGCGTAGGCCGCTCTCAGGTCCAGGCCTTTGGCCAGGGTGAATTTGGTATTCACTGACGGGATCACAGGCGGGGCATCGTACACGGAATTGTGAATAAAACGCAGCCCGGGCCTCAGGTTAATTTTTGAACCCAGTTTGATCTCGGAAGAGGCAAAATAGGCGTAATCGTTGATTTCCGGTGAGCCTTCAATCCGCTCTCCCGAGGAGGCGTTCAGGTTAATGTCCAGCCCGTGCTGAAGGGAAATGGCTGAGCTCAGGCGGTGCTGGGCGGTAAGCCGCAGGAAACGGGTGGTAAACACGGATTTGTCCTGGTTACCGCTGGGGGCCAGCGTACGGCGATCCGTCACCAGGTCAATTTCGGTGGTTTGTGTGCTACGGCTGTAGTCGGTGTAGGCGGCGGCCAGTGAAAGGCTGTTGGCCGCATTGATGCGGTATTCCGACTGGAGCTGGTGAAACCAGCGTTTGGTGATGTAAAACTGGTCCGTGGCGGATTCGTGGTTATTATTGATATTGGTATACGTACTGCCCAGGCTTTTAAGGGTTTCATCGGTGCCGTTGAAGCGGTACCAGGCCGAGAAGCCGTCTTTGCGGTAGCCTGCCTGCGCATAGGGGAGGTATTGTTCTTTCGGCATCCATTCCATCTTTCGGCCGGTGGCATTGCCCTGCCAGCCACCGAAGAAGTTACGGGTTACCCCGCCACCGGCCTCGAAGCGGGCGTTTTGCCAGGCCAGCCCCAGCGACTGATGGTGGGTTCCGGCCCCCGAAAAGGCGTTATATTCGTCTCCGGCCGTTTCTTCCAGCACCCGGGCATTCACCGTCAGCGCCTTAGATCCCCCGCTTTTTTTAGTGATGATATTGATGACACCCGCCAGGGCGTCAGAACCGTAGCTGACGGACATGGGCCCCTCTACGATCTCTATTTTCTCCACGTTATTGATGTCTATCTGCCCCAGGCTTTCGCGGGTGGAGCCCCGGTCTATCACCGGTACGCCGTCCAGCAGGATCTTTACGTTCTGGCCTGACATCCCCATCAGCTCCACGTCTGTGGTACCCAGGGTGAGGTCATTGGAGAAACGCATGCCCAGCTCCGTGCTGAGGATGCTCTGGAGGTTAGTGGCCCCGCGGAGGCGGATCTGCTCCCGGCCGATCACCCGCACCTGGTAAACGGAGTTTTTCATGGACTGGGGGCTGAACTGCCCGGTTACTACCACTTCATTGAGGCTGTTCACCCGCAGGCTGTCGTCCTGCCGGTTATGGCCCTGCTGTGCTTTGGAAACCAGGGCGGTAAGGAGGATGAAAAGAGAAGTAATGAGCTTACGCATGAAACTACGGTAATCGGCTTTTATTTAAACCAGTTATAAATAGGCTGCCAAAGGTAGGACATTCCTTACCTTATCGTCAAAATTTATTTATAATAAGTTTAAATAAAAACAGCAATTACCGGATAATTTATTTTTCGTATTGGAAAAATTCAATTTTCGTTAAAGGAATCGGTAATGGCTTTTCGCAGTGCCTGGTGGGGGCGTAGTCCGTTATTCTTATACACGCGCGGGGTTTTATCTGAGCTGCTCTCCCGGGAGTACTTCAGGTTCTCCATCAGGGTATTCCGGTAGTTTTTCAGCTCTTCGGGGGAGAGGCCGTCTTTGTGCGTATTTCCGCTGTCGTAACCGCTGTTATACAGGCTCACACGGGAAGATTCCAGTGCCAGCTTAATCTTTTCGGAGAGCACATTAGCATTTTCTTCCAGGCGGCGCAGCTCCTGCTTCAGTTCGGTAATATCGGGCAGGATCTCCATTTTGTGGTCGTGGAGTTCGCGCTGGGAGGCGCTTTCATAAAGGGGCTTGCTGGCGTCAGCCAGGCGTGTCTGCAGCTTACGGATGCGGCGGTTAGCCCGGTTAATAGACGGATTATGCCAGAACCAGCGTTTCCAGTAGCTGCTCAGGATAGGGAAGGCGATACCGAAACAGATAGCGCCCGCTATAGCAAAGAGTACGCCGCTGAGCACAAAAGACAGCAGGGCCCAGTTACTGGTCACCAGTTCTTTGTTCAGGGCGTCTACTTCCTTCATTTTGGCCTCTATCTTCTGGCTAAGGGCCGGATCGGCTACCGTTTCCGTGCCCTGGATGAGGGGCGTGGCGGCCAGCTGCAGCGACTTGATCTCGCTGTTAATCCCGGCTTTCAGTTTATCTACCTTATAGGCTTCGTAACGGAACCAGCCCAGTACGGACAGGGTCACCACCGAGATCACCACCAGGGCGGTCTGGAAGTAGCCGTGCAGTTTTTTGGACCGTTCGGTAGGATTTTTCAGGTAGGGCTCCTCAATCAGTCGTTCATAGGCCGGCTTTAGCAGGAGCGTTACCCCGGCCAGGCCGCAGGCAAAGGCCCAGGCTTCCATGTTGTTCCGGATATTCAGTGCATACGCCACGATCTCGTGGCTGATGATGAGGTCACCAAAGAGAAACACCAGCCCGGCCGCAAAGTAAATGATACCGGCCAGCAGGGGGTAATAAAGCGGGTTTTTGGTTTTTTCCCCCTGGGTAAATTCTATTTTTTTCTCCAGGCCGGAAATTTCTTTCTCCAGGGCCCGTACTTCATGTTCCTGGCTGTCAAAACGGTGTTTCACCTGCTGACCGGCCTCCAGGATCTCCAGCTTCTGACGGGTGGTATCGGCTATCTGCTCCTTTACGGCATGAATCTGCTCATCCAGCTGCTGCTTACTTTCCGTCAGCCAGTGGAGGGTCACCTCACTGGAAACAAAATCTTCGTAATTCGATTTGTCCAGGTTTTCGAGGCCGTTTTCAAGGCCTTTTTTAAAATCCTCGTCCATAGTTTTGATTAGATTAGAGCAATGAGCTCAGCGCTTTTTGGGGTAACTAAGCGTCACCCGGCTCTTAGTTCACGGCTATCGTATTATTTTAGAAATCTGGCTTCCGCTCAGGCGGCCTTTATAGTCTCTGGCCAGGTTATATTCACTGAGAAACAGGTTAATGACGGCTTCTTTATCCGCATTCAGACGGTTAATCTGGGCTTCCGTTTCATTCAGCACACTCACTATTTTCCATTTTTCCAGGCGGATCTTCTCCATATCCCTTTCCAGTTCTTCCCTGTCGTACTTCCAGTCGGTACCCGCTGCCGTTTTTTCTTTCCGCAGTTCGCGGTTATTTTTAAAGAGGCGGAACTCCTTTTTCAGGCGGGCCAGGGTGCCCAGCAGGAGTTTCCCGGAGATCAGGAAGGCGAAAAAGGTGAAAAGGAAAAAGCCCACCGACTTGTACCAGGCCATGTGCGGTAGCACCTGTACCAGCACAAACAGCGAGGCGGCCAGGGGCATGCCCAGCTCTTCCAGGGCCCGCCGCCAGGTAACCCGGTCATCGCTGTGGATGACGGAGGTGGTGTAGTAAAGGCTGAACATACCGGTCAGGAATACCCCCCAGGCTATCCACTCGCTCTGTTCGGGAAAGCCATAGCGGATGCCTTCCCGGATCAGGAAGTAGTTACCGGCACACATCCCGAGGGAGAGGATCAGGCCCACGGCCACCCGCAGGATGTTTTCTTCGTGCGGCTCCCGCTTCAGCACGTCAGCGGCTTTCAGGGTGAGCTCGCCTAAGGCGGTATTTTTCTTCTCCAGCACCAGGTTCAGCTCCCCGATCTTCTCGGTCAGTTCTTCCTGCGTACGGATATACCGTGCGGTGTGCTTTTTATAAATGGAGGCAATGATGCTGACTTTCTCCTGGGGGTCCGTACCGCTTAAGCCGTAGATCACGCCCTCATCCCGGAGGGTGTCTTCACTGCTCAGCCAGTGGGGAAACGCGTCTTCCTCTTCCGGTTCGGGCAGAACCAGTACAGGGGTTTCGGGCAGGGCCACTGCCTGCGGTAGGGGGATTTCCTCTGTGGGGACAGGCGCTCCCTCTTCGCGGAAGTACCGTTTGATTTTCTGAAACCAATTCATACGGGTAACGTAACAGCTAATTCGAAATTAATTTTAGGAAAACCGGGGGAAGATATTTAAAAAAGCACACAAAGGCCCTCATCCTCAACGCCTTGCATTTTAAGCCCCTTTTTAATATCTTCTGTACTCCGCTTTTAGGGAATACTTGCTTTATTAACAACAATATTCCGGAAAAATTTTTCAAAGCTCAAAATAATTATGACAGACGGTAAGCATTTGTGATGAAACCCGCGCTTTATGTTTTTAATTTTGCCCCATGAAATTACATTACAGAAAACTGGGCAGCGGTAAGCCGCTGGTGGTGCTTCACGGGGTCTTCGGATCATCGGATAATTTATTTACGGTCTGCAGGAATATCGCAGAAAAGGGCTATGAGGTGTACATCCTGGATGCCCGCAATCATGGGCAGTCAGAGCGCTCGGAAGTGTTTAATTATGAGGTGATGGCAGAAGATCTGGACCGATTCCTGTCGGAGAACGGCATTTCAGCGCCGGTGATCCTGGGACACTCCATGGGCGGAAAAGCAGTGCTGCAGTATTCCCAGCACTACACTAATTTTTCCGGCCTGGTGATCGTGGATATTGCCGCACGGGCGTATCCCTGCCATCATGAACACATTATCCGGGGGCTGCAGGCCATAGATACTTCCACACTTACCTCACGGAAGGAGGCGGAGGATATCTTCAGCCGATACGTGAGCGATGCCGGCGAACGGCAGTTTCTCCTGAAGAACCTTTACCGTACGGAAGACGGCGGGTTTGACTGGCGGATTAACGTGCCGGTCCTGGCTGAGAATGCGGGGGAGGTGGTCTCAGAGGTCTCCTTATATAATAAGGTAGAGAAGCCCCTGCTGCTGATGCGGGGCGGGGATTCTCCGTATGTGAGTGACGAGGACTTTGAATACCTCAAAACCTGGTACCCGGCCGCCAGGCTGGTGACCATAGCCGGGGCTAACCACTGGGTGCATGCCACCCGGCCGGCGGAGTTTGTGGAGGAGGTGACCCGGTTTCTGGCAGAGCAGTAGCGCCTGTCTGAATCGTGTCATTTTGCCTCATTTTATTTATTAGTCTTTTTTCTATTTTCCAGAGGTTTAGAGAAAAAAAATACAAAAATTTAGTAATTTAGTAAAAAAAATTATTAATTTTGTATTAACAATTGTATTTTTATAACAAAAAATTGTCTAAACCGAATAATTATGGTTAAAAAGTTACTTGTCCTGGTTGCTTGTTTTATAGCAATGGGATTTAATGTGATGGCGCAGAATGTAACGGGTAAAGTTATTTCTGCTGCTGATGGTGAAGGGCTTCCCGGAGCTGTGGTTACTGTAAAAGGTACTACCACTGCGGCAATGACTGACGTGGAAGGTAGGTACTCCATTGCGGTTCCATCTAACGGAACCCTGGTGTTTACGTCAATAGGTTTTAAAGCCCAGGAAATAGCCGTGGGTGGAAGAGCTATCATTAATGTGACTATGGAAGAGGATGCTACCCAGCTGCAAGAGGTGGTGGTAACGGCCCTCGGTATTTCAAAAGATAAGCGTAACCTGGGTTACGCCACAGCCATGGTGGGAGCCGATGAAATTATCAAAACCGCTTCACCTAACGTGGCCACTTCCCTGTATGGTAAGGCGCCCGGGGTGAATATCCAGGCTACACCGGGTGGTGCTACTTCCGGGGTAAGTGTTAACATCCGGGGTTTCTCCTCTATTACCGGTAGTACACAGCCGCTGATTGTATTAAACGGGGTGCCTATGAGAAATGGTAACTTTGACAATACAAGCTACTGGAGTGACCAACGTATCCGGGGTAACGGACTTAACGACATCAACCCCAATGATATAGAAAGTATATCTATTCTGAAAGGGGCTTCTGCTGCCGCACTTTATGGTTCGGAGGCAGTTAACGGGGTCATGCTGATCACCACCAAATCCGGTAAAGGAACTACCGGCCTGGGTGTGGATTTCAACGCCAGCTATACCTCTGACCGTATCGCCTATCTGCCCAGATACCAGAACGTAAGAGGTCCGGGATACCCGGCAGGTGTAGGCTTTGGATCGGCCGTACAGGATGCTAACGGATTTTTCATTTATCCTGACGGAAGCCGCGGGCTGATCAATACCACGGTAAACTTCGGTCCTAAGTTTGACGGCCAGCCGGTTAAAGCATGGACAGGTGAAATGGTACCGTATGTGTCTTCTAACGGCGGTTATGACCAGCTTTTCCAGAATGCGAACAGCTCTAATATTAACGTAGGCGTTACTAAAGGCGGGGAATTCGGAAGTATCCGTTTTGCACTGACCCGCCAGGATAACCAGATGATCAGCCGGGATTCGAAAAATGAAAGAAACGTGGCCAGCTTATCGTCTATCCTGAATATCGGAAAACGCTCCGTAACTTCGGTGAATATCCAGTATATTAACCAGTTGACGCATAATCGTCCGTTTAAAGTAGACCGGATGATCAATAACTTCTCAGGTATGATGGACCGTTTTGAACGGGGAAGCTGGTATTATGACAGAGCCATTACCTCAGCAGGATACCGGTATACTACGGGAACTACGCCTACCATCACGCCTAGTGAGCACATTACGGGTAATGGATTTAAAAATGATATTGCTGACTTTGCTTACCAGATCCTGGCCCGGGACTATAATGAATACACTAACCGGATCATAGGTAGTATCGACGAAAACTTTAAACTGGGTAAAGGATTTTCCATCAAAGGCCGGTTAGCTACTGACCTGACCGTGGAGAAAACAGAAGATAAGCGCCGGACAGAAAGACCGCTTTCATTAGGAGCGCCTACCGGTGAATACGGCGTGGGAGCTAATAACTTCAGCCTGCTGTACGGTGATGCCTACCTGAATTATGATGGCAAGCTGAGCAAAGACTTCGAACTGAATGCGTTTGTAGGTTACTCTGCCCGTAAAGAAACCAATTACCAGACTACCCAGAACACTTCAGGCGGTCTGAGCACGGAAAATAAATTTGACCTTTCGGCTTCTACTAACCAGCCCGGTACTTCATTAAAAAGAACGTTTTTTGTGACTGACGCCTTTATGGGAAGTGCTGACCTGACCTACAAAGGATTCTGGAACGTACAGGGTACCATCCGGAAAGACAGGACATCAGTAATGGCTCCGGACAATAACAGTTTTGTGTATCCATCCGTAAACACGGCCTTTATTCTTTCCGATGTACTGGATCTGCCTAAAGCATTTTCATTCTCTAAGATCCGGGCATCGTGGGGTATAGTGGGTAACTACCCTACTATTTATCAGGCTAACGTGGCTTATCAGCAAGGATCATTACTGGTTCAAAATGAGGGTGCTGCATCTACGATCTATACCCAGCTGCCGGTGAGTTTCGGAAACGACAAAATCAAGCCTGAGCAAAAGCACGAAATCGAGATCGGCCTTGAAAACTATTTCTTTGGCAGAAGACTGGGGATAGACATTGCTTACTATAATGCCCAGATCAGAGACCAGATATTACCGCTTGACCTGGCCACTTCTACAGGGGCCACTACCATATTATCTAATATCGGTACATTGAGAAACCAGGGTATTGAGGCGGCCATTACAGGTACACCTGTCCGGAAAGCGGATTTTGAATGGAATGTGACCCTTAACGTATCCCGGAACAGGAACAAAGTGGAAAAACTGGCCAATAACTCTACCGAACTGCTACACCGGGATTATGACGGTGCCGCTGCTCAGCTGAGATCTATTGTGGGCAGACCCATGGGCGATATCTTTGTGCGGCCTATCAAAACAGATGCCAGCGGCCGGAAAGTGGTGAATCCGAACGGTCTGTATGCCATAGACGGTGATAAATGGATCCGTGCCGGAAATGCCATGCCGGATCTTACAGGAGGTTTTATCAATAACCTGACCTATAAGAACTTTGACCTGAGCATAGTAACCAGCTTCCAGATCGGTGGTGCCATTATGCCTACGGGTATTGCCTGGATGACCTCAAGAGGACTTACGGAAGAAAGTACCAAATACATGGATGCGGCTTCCGGCGGTCTGAGCTATTATGTGGATGCTAACGGAAAAGGTATTCAGACTTCCGCTTCGGCCGGACCAAAAGGTGAGAAAGTGCATCATGATGGTATGCTGATGGATGGGGTGACTGCTGACGGACAGGCTAATACCAATATAATATCACAGGCGGTATATTATAACAATACCTATAACTGGGGTGGTCCGCAGTACAGTAACTCCAGATACGAACTCTATGTTCAGGATAATGATTACTGGAAACTGCGTGAGCTGTCACTGGGCTATAACCTGCCTTCTTCAGTAGCTCAAAAAGTAGGAGCTAAAAATGTGAACCTGTCGGTATTCGGCCGTAACCTGTTCTTCCTCTACAGAAACATTAAGGATCTGGATCCTGAGCAAACGGTAGCCGGTTCTAAATGGATAGATAATATCAATACCGCAGGTAATAACCCGTCTTTCAGGTCATTTGGTGTAATGCTGAGAGCTAGCTTCTAATTTTAAAAATTGAATTAAAAATGAAAAGAATATCTTATATCATAACGACCGTGCTGGTGATGGGTGCATTCTCCTGCCAGAAGTCTGACTTTACTGATGCGTATCCGGATCCTTCCAAGATTTCGGCAACCACAGTTGGGAAACAATATTCCGGTTTTTTATATGCGGCAAATGATTACTATACCATGCGGTACAGTCATTATTTTACATTGCTGAGAACTTCCGTGAATCATTATAACCAGGTTACGGGCTGGGCTAATGAAACCGGACAGTATATTCCGGGTGGTGCAGGAACAGAAGGGCTTTGGAATAATTATTACAAAACCCTGCTGCAATTCCGTGGAATGGAGCAGATCTATAACGGCCTTACTGATGCTCAGAAAGCCGAGCAAAAAGTATACATGCTTACCGCTAAGGTTTTCCTGTATGACTATACGCAGCGTATGGTAGATGTTTTCGGTACTATTCCGTTTTTTGATGCCGGTAAAATCGGGCAAAACGGGGGAGATTACAATGCTTCCCTGGCTAAGTATGACTCCGGAGAAACGATATACAAGGCTATGCTGGATGATCTGAAATCCATAGCTACCGATCTGAATACCGTAACGCTTAATCCCGGACAATTAGCCGGGTTCAAAAGCCAGGATTATATCAATGCCGGAGATTTGACCGCATGGAAGAGGTATTGTAACTCCCTGCGTCTGAGAATGCTGAACAGGGTTTCTGATGCTCCTAATTTCAGCTCAAGATCTGCTACGGAGATCGCGGAGATCCTCGGAAACGCCAGTACCTACCCGGTAGTCACCAGTAATGCTGAAAACATCCTGATCGATGTTAAGGATGTAAACTCGGATATACACTCCAAAGACCTTGCGCAGACGTTTGGAGGTGCCATTACCTGGTACCTGCAGTCTACCGGTAAAAAGATGATGGACTTCATGAGCAATAACAATGACCCGAGACTGAAAACCCTTTTCCAGGCCGGTAATAAAGCTGCAGGGAAATACATCGGCATTAACCAGACCGCCCCGTCAAGTGATATCACTGCCCTGGTAGACGGAGAGCTGCTGGCTATCTATAACCGGTCTACGTTTGAATTGAACCGGTATTTCCCGGGCGTAATTACTAACGCTGCCGAGGTGGACCTGATCAAGGCTGAATATTACCTCAGAAGTAACAATGCAGCCCAGGCAAAGGCCGCTTACGAAAAGGCGATCGACGAATCCATAGATTTCTACTACTATGTTCAGTCGCTTAGCACAGACAAAACCTATATTACGGCCGGTGCTCCTACTGCCGCTCAAAAAACCGTTTATATCGGTAGCACGGATGTGAGCTGGGATAAGAATACCGACAAGCTGAAACTGATAGCTTATCAGAAGTGGGTGCATTTTAACCTGGTACAGCCGTATGAAAACTGGGCGGATAACCGCAGGTTAGACAAACTGGGCCTGGTGTTTGAAACGGATAACGCCAGCAATCAAAAGACTCCTCCGGTGCGGTTTAATATCCCTGCGAGAGAAAATACGTATAACACCCAAAATTATCAGGCCATCAAAGCCGAAGATGATTTGAACAAGAAACTGTTCTGGGACGTTAAATAAAAGGCAATAGCCTGATGCAGAAGAAGCCGCCTTTGAAAAAGGCGGCTTCTTCGTTTTAATACGTTACTCTTTTAATGGTGACCTCGCCCAGGGAAGGTGCCCCTTTGTGTTTCACTTTTACTTTTAAGGTGGTGGGGTACTCATCCAGGGTTTGCTGGGAACGGGTGATCCTGAAGGTCTGCGTTTTAGGCATATAGTTCAGGAAGGAGGGTTGTTTTTCGTTATACATGAAGAGCTCGATGTCTTTAAATTCCAGCTGGGGGGATTTTCCTTCCACATAATCCGTGGCCAGCCGGGAGAAAACCAGCTCATACTCTCCTACCCGGTTCATGTAGGGCGTGAGATTCAGCGTGATTTCCGTCCACTGATCGGCCTTAAAAGTATTCAGATCCCAGGTGTCTACGGTCTGCAGGAGATCCTGGTCTTTCTCGTCCCGGAGATCTCCCGGGCTGCTTTTTACATAGAAGGCCGAGAAATTCTTTATTAGCGGGGTGGCTTTGGATTGGGTGACCTGCACCTGCAGCTTCTTCAGGCGAACCTCCGGGAAATAGTCTATTTTTTTGTGGCCTACAGAGCTTCCTTTGTAAATAGTGACCCACTGGTTTTTTTCGGTATACCCCCTGAGTTCATAGGCGATGATGCGCTGACCGCCCGTGAGGTCTTCCTGCAAAATGCAGTGATTAATCGCGGTGGGCTTCGTAAAGCTAAGTTCAAGGCGCTCTCCTTTCCCGGCGGTTTTCTTCAGGGGCCGGCTGAACCTGTGGTTGATCTCCCGGCCAAACTCCCTGTACACCGCCGCATGGGTTTCCGGGATCCGGCCTGTGGTATCGGGGGTGGAATTCAGGAGAAGCACGGAGCCGCGCCCTACGGATTTGTAATAGAGGTTCATTAACTGGGACTGGGTCATCAGGAGGGTGTCACATCCCGGCGCCCAGAACCACTTGTGTCCTTTGTTTTTAAGTAAAGGCACATCAATCTCCACGGGTGCATAACTGTTCCCGTTCAGGTCAGAATGAACGGCCGTGGCTACGCCGGTAGCACGGTCCTGCTCTTTCAGGGTGTACCAGTTAGGGTAAGGTGCATAGCCGTCTTCGTTTCCTACCCAGCGTAAACTGGCCTGCTCTCCCTGGAAAATGACGGAATTAGCGGCGTATTTATCCAGGATATCTTTTACGGGGATCCGGCAGTTGCCGTCAAACCACACCTCACGGATAGGGCCATATCGGGTGAGTACCTCGGTAAGCTGGGTGCGGAAGATGGTGTTATAGGCTTCCTGTTTTGAGGGATCTTCCGTAATACCGCCACTGCCGATACCGGCACCCCAGCGGTCATCTCCGGGGTAGATATAAACGCCCAGGTCGAGGCCGTACTTTTTACAGGATTCAGACAGGTCTTTCAGCACATCGCCGGTGCCATTCCGCCAGGGGATCTGCCGCACACCGTAGTCGGTGGTTCCGGTTTGCCACCAGCAGAAGCCGCCCACATGCTTGGCCACAAACAGGACCATGCCGGCGCCCCATGACCGGGCCACTTCGCACCACTGGTCGGTATCCAGTCGGGTCAGCTGCATCCGGTCGGGCGAAGAGCTGAAGTTATCGTATTCCCGGCTTTGCCAGGCGGCCGGGCCGAAATGGACAAACATGGTCCGTTCATAGTTATGCCAGCGAAGCTGGGCTTCGGTGGGCAGGGGGATTTCCTGCGCCCGGGTACTCAGGGCCAGAAGTAATAACAGGCTTAAAGGTAATTTTCTCATAACGGGTCCGGTCGGTTTTATGTTTTTTTCTAAGGTACGGTTTGATTGGTCAGGATAAGTACCTGCGGGTATTCTTTCTGACCAGTCACCAGGAATTTACTGAACTCCGTAGTATTATGGAAGTAGGAGCCGAGGTAAATATCCGCATCGCCATCCTGGTCCAGGTCGGCTACTTCCAGGGTGATCCATTTCCCCAGAGCGGCATCTGCCATCCGGTAAGGCTGGAAGTTCATTTCCCCGGTATTTTTAAAATACAGGAAACTGTCGGCGGGGTTTTCCAGGTTGTCATAAAAAGCGATAGAAACGATTTCCGGTTTACCGTCATGGTCAAAGTCGCAGGCCACTGACTTCGACACGCCGTATTGGGGGTAAAACCAGGCCAGCTCAAAGCGCCCCTCTCCCTTATTGATAAAAATACGGATGCCGTGATAGTTTTTAGACACTTTGGAATAATCCCAGTTATCCCCATTGGAGAGAAGGATATCCGGCTGGCCGTCGCCGTTAAAATCCGCCAACTGGAAATAACTTAATCCCATCAGCGGGTGAAACTCCAGGATCTCTTTCTCTTCAAATTCTCCGTTACCCCGGTTATAGAGGATACTCATGCCTTCCCGGCCCTGGCAGTACATGACCAGGATATCGGGCCGGCCGTCATTATTAAAATCATGCACCTCGGCTTTCCGGGTTCCCGGCCGGTACAGGAGTATTTTTTCGCGGCGGCGGTCCCCGTCCGGGTAGAGGGATAAATGCCCCAGGTTATTCCCGAAATTACAAACCAGGAGATCCGGGCGGCCATCGGATTCCAGGTCGGCCCAAAGCAGGTCTACGGGCCGGGCTAAGGAATCTATCAGAACCGACCATCCGGAACGATTAAAATCAGCTTCATAGATCCGGCCTGCCGATAAATCAGAGGGGTCAATGCTACCGATACAGAGGATATCGTATATCCCCTCTGCCCGGCGGGCCATTTTTACCGGGGGGCTGTTGATCTCGGGGAGCGAGTATAGGTTATTTTGCTTATCTTTGACATAGAGGCGGTTACTGGCATCGCCTAAGAAAAGTTCTCCGGTGAGGTTATTGCCGTAGAGCATGGTGGTTTTCGGAACGGGTTTCCCTTCCAGGGTCATCTGGTTTACAGAAAAACCGGTTAAGGGCAGCGGTTCGGGTTTTTCAGGCTGGGGCAGGGGCTCAGCGGGGGCGTTTTGGACATAGTAGTTAACGATGGCCTCCCACTGGGCATCCGTCAGGAGCTGAACTTTGGAATAGACATTCAGGTCATCCAGTATTTTTCGTTCCGGCGCGCTTTTGTCTTTTAACTGATCTTTTTTGATGGATTTTACGCCCAGCCGGGTGCCCATGTTCGGTAAAACATTTTCAGTCCAGGTTTTAGCCGGCAGCAAATCGGGCGAAGGGAATAAATGGCAGGAGCCGCAGTACTGCCGGGCCAGGGCTTCGCCCGGAAGCGCTTTTTGCGCCAGAACAGGAAATGTAATGATCAGCAATACTGGGATAGCCCATTTTTTCATGTCATCTTTGAGGGTTAGTTCAATTAAAGGATCCGGGAAGATATGACTCAGTAAATTTGCGTATTTTAATAAAAAAATATAAATAAATAGGGCAAAAGAATAAATTTTTTTATTTTTGACAAGATTATAAGGAACATGCGGAGGGATACTTTTAAAATGAATTTTTTGAAAAATACAATCTTACATAGCGAGCTAAATCATAAGGAGTCTGCTGTAGAATCCAAGAAGATCAAGAATAAACGAAATATTCTCAAACATCTGTATTTTGAGGATAAGAAAAGTATTGCCGAGCTCTCGGAAGCGCTGTTTATCAGTATACCTACTTTAACCGCTCACCTGGAAGAACTCCTGGAAGAGAAATGGCTGACCGGGGAAGAAATGGATACCAAAAAACAGGGAAGAAATCCTACCATTTATTCCATGAACCCGGATCATAAGCATAACCTGGTTATCGATATCACCACGCGTTCCACGAAAGCGGTTTTACTGAACTTTCGGAATGAGGTGATATCTGAAAAGGTGTATGAGCTGGGGGTGACAAATGACCAGTCTTTCCGCACGCAGCTTCTGGAGATCATTGACGGGGCCATTGAGAGCTTCGGATTCCTGGACAAGGAGATCGTGGCTGTAGGGCTTACCCTGCCGGGCCTGATTAATAAACTGACGGGAACTAACCAGACCTACCTGGGGCTGAATTCGGAAAATACCTCCCTAAGCCAGGTGATCTCTGCTAAATGGGGTATCCCGGTGTATGTGCTGAATGACTCCAAAGCCACGGTATTCGGCGAGTCGCTTTTCGGAGTAGGCCGGGATCAGAACCACCTGCTTTCCATTAATGTGGATTGGGGGGTGGGTTTGGCCGTAGTACTAAACGGGCAGATATTTAACGGGGCATCCGGGTTTGCGGGTGAGCTGGGTCATGTGCAGGTGAATCCTGACGGGGAACTGTGCGGCTGCGGGAAAATAGGCTGCCTGGATACGGTAGCGTCTGCCTCAGCGCTGTTAACAAGAGTAAAAAGAGGGCTTTCACAGGGCGAGGTTTCTTCTCTGGCCCGGTTTAAGGATAACGTGGATCAGCTTACGCTGGAAGATGTGATCGATGCGGCGGCCAAGGGCGACGGCTTCGCCATCGATATCCTGTATAATATAGGAATAGAGCTCGGGAAGGGCCTGTCAGTGGCGGTGCACCTGTTTAATCCGCGGCTTATCGTGATAGACGGCGTGCTGTCCAAAGCCGGTAACCTGATCGTCAATCCCGTGGAATTTGCTATCAATAAGTATTGCCTGCCAGATTTTAAAGAAAACCTGACCATCCAGGTTACGGAGATCGGGGATTCGGCGAAGCTGTTAGGGATGAATGCTTTTGTAGCGAAAAGATTATTTAAAAATGATTAAACGAAGAGATTTTGTGTTGGGCTCTGCTGCAGCCCTGGGGAGCATGGCCTTCCGGCCGTTGAATTTTTGGGATTCCGGTTTCCCCGTGGTGAGAACTCCCGCGGGAAAACGGCATTTTACCGATGATACGGTGGAAGAAGTGATCCGCAGGATAAAAGAGACCTGTGCCGATAAGGAACTGGGGTGGCTTTTTGAAAACTGTTTCCCCAATACCCTGGATACCACGGTAGATTATTCTTTTAACGGCGGTAAGCATGACACTTTCGTGATCACGGGGGATATAGATGCCATGTGGCTGAGAGACAGCACGGCCCAGGTATGGCCGTATCTGCCACTTTGCCACCAGTCGGAAAAGCTGAAAAACCTGCTGACAGGGGTGGTGAACCGGCAGGTGACCTGCATTAATTCTGACCCTTATGCCAATGCCTTTTATAAGTCGGCCAAAGTAGGCGAGTGGGCCAAGGATCACACCGAGATGAAACCGGGCATCCATGAAAGAAAGTGGGAGATCGATTCCCTCTGCTACCCTGTGCGCCTGAGCTACCATTTATGGAAGGAAACCGGCAGCACGGAGATATTTACACCGGAATGGTTGCAGGCGGCTAAAAATATTTACAAGACCTTTACAGAGCAGCAGCGACTGAACGGCCGCGGGCCCTACCGGTTTGGCCGGACCACCTCCTGGTCTACGGATACGGTTCCGGGTAACGGGTATGGCAATGCTACTAAGCCGAACGGGCTGATCCATTCTATCTTCCGGCCTTCTGACGATGCCACTCTGTATCCTTTCCTGATCCCGGCTAACTTTTTTGCGGTGGTTTCCCTGCGGCAGATGGCGGAAATCCTCACCGGGGTATATAAGGAGAATGCAGAAGCTGAAAAATGTCGGACCCTGGCCCGGCAGGTGGAAGACGCCATTTACAAGTTTGCCGTAGTGAAGCATCAGAAGTTCGGAGAGATTTTTGCCATGGAGGTGGATGGTTTCGGGAATGCCCTTTTCCAGGATGATGCTAACGTGCCTAACCTCCTGGGTCTGCCTTACCTGGGAGCGGTGAAGCATAACGATAAAATTTATAAGCGCACCCGGCAGTTTATCCTGAGCGACAGTAACCCGTATTTCTTCCGGGGGAAAGATGGGGAGGGTATCGGCAGCCCGCATACGCTGGTGAACCAGATCTGGCCTATCGGTATTGTGATGCGGGCCATGACTTCGGATTCTGATGAGGAGATCCTGAACCAGTTGAGGATACTTAAGCGTACCCACGGCGGAACGGGTTTTATGCACGAATCTTTTGATAAAGACGATTCCTCGAAGTTTACCCGCAAGTGGTTTGCCTGGGCCAATACCATTTTTGGCGAACTGATTCTGAAGATTGAGAAGGAGCGCCCGCATTTATTAAAGAAGCCCCTGTAAGTTCAGTATAATAATTTCAACAATAATTTGAACTAAAAT
>JAHBUH010000007.1 GCA_019638185.1 Leadbetterella sp. | reverse complement strand
CACCAGTCTCCGAAGATCGATCTGACCAAGACCGCTTCGGCAGGCCCTCACAGTGTAGGAAGTGATCACTTATAGCTTTAAAGTGAAGAACACGGGTAATGTGACGCTGACGAATGTTACGGTGACTGACCCACTATCAGGCCTGAGAGCAATCACTCCAGCTTCCGTAGCGGTCTTGGCACCGGGTGCAGAGACAACCTTCACGGCCAGCTATACGGTAACGCAGTCCGATGTGAATAACGGTAAGGTACACAATACAGCCACGGCTAAAGGTACACCGCCTACGGGAGATGACATTGAGGATGACGACGAAGAAGACGTTCCATTTGATTCGACTCCGGGAATTGAGCTCATCAAGAGCGGTGTCTATGAGGATGCTGACGGAAACGGTAAGGTCAATCCGGGCGACAAGATCAATTATACCTTTACAGTAACCAATAAGGGTAACGTAACGCTAACGAATGTTACAGTTACTGACCCTAAGGTGACAGTGATAGGTGGACCGATCGCAAGTTTAGCTCCGGGCGCAGTGGATAATACCACGTTTACAGCGACGTATATCATCCTCCAATCTGACATCAATGCCGGCCAGGTAGATAACACTGCCCGTGCCACAGGTAAAGATCCGAAAGGAAAAGACGTGTCTGATGACGATGACGAGACCGTTGAACTGGGACAGATATTTGACCTGGCCTTAAGGAAAACGACGAAACCGGGACAGTTGACCGTCTTCAAACCGGGCGACAAGGTAACATTTGAGATCACCGTGTTTAACCAGGGGAACATCGATGCTACAGATATAGACCTGGTAGACTATATTCCTACCGGACTGACGCTGAGCGATGCGAACTGGACACTGAGCGGCAACAAGGCCAGGTGGAATGGAGCGATAGCCAGCCTGACCGTGGGAGCGCAGGCGACGGTAGAAATTACCTTCACCCTGAACAATGATGCGATAGGCCCTGTGATTACGAACATAGCGGAGATCAGCGGTGCCAAGAATAAGAAAGGTGTGGCGGATATCGACTCTACACCGGACGACAACAAGGACAACGACGGCACAGCGAAGAACGATGAGATCAATGAAAACGGCAAGAAAGGAGGAGATGAAGATGATCACGACATCGAACCGATCAACGTGTGCCCGGATCAAAAATGTCTGACCGCGAAAGTGAAAGTGAACAGAGCGAACAAATAAAAGGATCACTTCTGACCCTGTTTAATGGCCCGGCTAACCCCCGGGCCATTTTTTTGACCTGTGGAAGTGATCTTTCTGCAGCCCGGATAATTCACCATACATTATTGACCATTAACAATTCCCGCTTGGCTTTCCCGTAATTCATTACTTGTGGCACGTAATTTGCTCTAAAACTTTGTACGTCAAATACTATTCATGCCAATTCATAGCTCATGCAGCCATCAAAAGTGGAAATGGGCGGGTTGGAATTAGTTAATTATCTGTAAAAGAGCTGATTATTGTTAAAAACGTTTACCATAATGCTAAATTTCCCCAAATTCTTTAAATGGATAAGTGGAGCTATTTGCTTTATTTTCCTTTCGGCAATGCATGCCAACGCCCAAACCTGTACCGGTTGCCAATCGGGTAACCTGGTTACATCCGGTAGTGAGTTGCAGGTAGCCAGCGATATTAATTCCTGGACACCCGAGCCGGCTAACTACTCGGGAGGCTCCTATTCAGGGCAGGCCGCCTGGCGCCATTCCACCCAGTCTCCGGTAAATGATAACGGGTCGATTAAGTATGGTGTCTTAAACTACAGGGATCATAGTGCCGACTACTATGTAAAACAGGAAATCCCTATTGAAAGCGTAGTTCAGGGCAGACCCTATACATTTACGGTTCAGATGACCTCGCACGCTACCGGAGGCACAGCTGAAATGTATATCCAGTTTTTAAACAGCTCAGGAGGGGTAATCAGCACTTCCAGTAAAGTTTCTACCAATAATAACTATCCGAATTTCCAGACCTACACCATTGGTGGAAGTGGTCAGACCATACCCAGCGGAACTACTAAAATCCGAATAGTAGGGCACTCCAAAGGAAACGCCTTAAAATTTAAGGTGGTAAATCTTATCGTATGTTACAATGCCATTAATTTAGCATTAACTCCTACCAATACTTCCTGCACGGGAAGTACCGGTACCGTTAAAGCAACGGTTACCGGAGGTAGCGGACAATTCCAGTATCGGATCAAGAAAGGCAGCGGCTCTTTTGGAAGCTGGCAGACAGCCACTAATGAATACACCTTCTCTAACCTTGCAGATGACAGCTATACCGTAGAAGTAGAAGATAAAAACACTACTTCATCCAGCTGTAAAGCGTCAAATACCACAACGGTGGGGAAAGATATCTGTTATAGCTGTACCAATTGTGAATCTACAAACCTGGTAGATTGGACATATAATAAGTGGATACCGGATTCAGGATCACCCTTCCAGAATGACGGAAGCTACTATGTACTGAATACAGGCGATGTTAACTCAGACTATTACGTTCGCCAGGAAATTCTTCCGGCTTCTCTTATCCAGCCGGGCAGACCCTTTAAATATACAGTAGAACTGACCTCCCATGGGCAAACTACCTCCACTAACGGAAGAATTGCTGAAATGTACCTGGAATTTTATAACGGTTCCAGCTGGACGGCCTCCAATAAAGAGTCGATCAATACCAACTACCCTGATTTTGTAACCAAAACCATTTCCGGTACTATTCCGGCCGGAACCACTAAAATAAGAGTGGTAGGCCATTCGAAAGGGAATGCGTTAAAATTCAAGAACCCGAACCTGTTAATATGCTTTCCCAATGTTACCGTAAGTAATGCAAAGACAGAACCTAACTGTCTGAATCAGGAAGGGAAAATAAAAGTAACCGTCAATGGTGGCAGCGGCGAGTTTAAATACCGGATCAAGAAAGGTAGCGGAAGTTTTGGAGGCTGGCAAAACAGCGGCACCAGCTATGAATTCGCCAGCCTGGATGAGGGTACCTATACCATAGAGGTAGAAGACCGTTACACTACATCCAATAACTGTAAAGGAACCACCACCGCCACGCTGACCAAGGCGGCTAGCCCCACGGTGTCCGTAACCAATAACGGGCAGATCACCTGTACGGCAGGATCGCTGATTACGGCTACAGCTACCCCTTCATCCGGTATCACTTATACCTGGACGGTGCCTTCTGGTGCTACTAACCCGGGTAATATGGCCTCATTTACAGCCACTGTAGCCGGTACCTATAAAGTTAAAGTGAAAAATACGGCGGGTTGTGAATCTTCTGAAGCCAGCACCACAGTAACAGAGAATAAAACCAAGCCAACTGTCACCGTAACCGGTGGCGAGCTGACCTGTACCACCACCAGCGTAAACGTAACGGCAACTGCCACACCCAATACCGGTGTTACATATACCTGGACAGTACCTTCAGGTGCTGCTAATCCAGGTAACGTAGCCAGTTTCAATGCTACAGTAGCCGGTACTTATAGTGTTAAAGTGAAAAACAATACGACCGGTTGTGAATCGGATTCGAAGAGCGCTACTGTGACTTCAGATGTTCAGAAACCAACAGTGACCGTGAATAACGGCCAGTTGACTTGTACATCTACTACAGTTAAGCTGACCGCTAACGGCTCACCATCCGGTGTAACCTATAGCTGGACCGGTCCGGGTGGCTTCACCGCTACCAGCAAAGAAGTAACCATAACCGTAGCGGGCAGCTATGAAGTAACGGTAACAGCACCCAACGGCTGTAAAGAGAAAGCTACTGCTACTGTGACTTCAGATGTTCAGAAACCAACAGTAACCGTGAATAACGGGCAGTTGACTTGTACAACTACTACAGTGAAGCTGACCGCTAACGGCTCACCATCCGGTGTAACTTACAGCTGGACCGGCCCGGGTGGCTTCACCGCTACCAGCAAAGAAGTGGACGTAACCGTAGCGGGCAGCTATGAAGTAACGGTAACAGCACCAAACGGCTGTAAAGAGAAAGCTACTGCTACTGTGACTTCGGATACCAATATGCCAATAGTAACGGTAAATAATGGCCAGCTGACCTGTACAGCCGGTACAGTTAAGCTGACTGCTAACGGCTCACCATCCGGTGTAACTTACAGCTGGACTGGCCCAGGTGGCTTCACCGCTACCAGCAAAGAAGTGGACGTGACCGTAGCCGGTAGTTATGAAGTAACCGTAACCGCGCCTAACGGCTGTAAAGCCAAAGCCACAGCCACGGTGACCCAGAATAAGGACGTACCTACAGTAACCGTGAATGATAAAGTGATGGCTTGTGGAGAAACCCAGGTGACGCTGACTGCAGAAGGTACTGCGGGCGTAACCTACAGCTGGACAGGTCCGGACGGCTTCACCGCTACCACTAAAGAGATCACCGTTACGAAGACGGGTACTTACAAGGTCATCGTAACGGCCCCTAACGGCTGTATAGCAACAGACGAAGGTAAAGTGACCAAGCAGGATAAGCCGGGTCCTCCTACCTCCGGACCGCATAAAGTATGTTACGGCGAGCAGATCACACTGACCGCCACATGCGCCAGCGGTACCGCGAAATGGTACAGCGATGCAGCATTGACCCAGGAAGTGACCGTGCTGACCTTTGCGGCACAGCAAACACACACCTACTATGCGGTATGTGCTACCCAGGATTGCGTAAGCGAACCTACCCAGTCCGTGGTAACGGTAACGCCTGACTTCCCAGCACCGGTACTTAAAGCTACGCCGGAAGAAGTGATCAAGGGCCAGAGCAGCACGCTGTCAGGTACCTGTGAAACCGGTACGCTGGTATGGTACAAAGATGCAGGCCTGACTCAGGTACTGGCTACGGGAGCTTCGGTAGTAGTGACACCTGAAACCACCACGAAATACTATGCGGCCTGTGAGGTGGAAAACTGTAAGAAACCCTCAGAGATAACCGTAAAAGTAAAAGACCAGATCTTTGACCTGGCACTGAGAAAAACCATCAAAGGCGGCGGCAAGGACCCGGTAGTGTATCCGGGAGCCAGCATCACGTTTGAGATCGAAGTATTTAACCAGGGTAACGTGACAGCCAGTAACATCCAGGTAACGGATTATATCCCTACCGGCCTGACACTGAACGATGCCAACTGGACAGCAGCAGGTAGTAAAGCTACACTGAATACGCTGATAGCCAGCCTGGCACCGGGAGCATCCGTGAAGAGAGAGATCACCTTCACTGTGAATGCCGACTTTACCGGTAA
The DNA here is from genome assembly GCA_019638185.1 of Leadbetterella sp. Taxonomy (GTDB): domain Bacteria; phylum Bacteroidota; class Bacteroidia; order Cytophagales; family Spirosomataceae; genus Leadbetterella. The sequence continues at coordinate 200,037 of JAHBUH010000007.1, read as the reverse complement.
GGCAGTGAACACCGCAGAGATCAGCAAAGCGGATGGCGGAGACGATATCGACTCTACCCCGGATGATAATAAGGACAATGACGGCACACCGAAAGACGACGAGATCAATCAAGACGGTAAGAAAGGCGGTGATGAAGATGACCACGATATCGAAGAGATCACCGTGGAAACCAAGCCTGTCTTTGACCTGGCACTGAGGAAAACGCTGAAAGCAGGTCAGAAGACCATCTTCAAGCCGGGAGACAACGTGACCTTCGAGATCACCGTATTTAACCAGGGTAACGTGGATGCTACAGACATTGACCTGGTAGACTACATCCCTGCCGGCCTGACACTGAACGATGCGAACTGGACCCTGGATGGCAGCAAAGCAAAATGGAGTAAAGCCATAGCGAGCCTGGCAGCAGGAGCGCAGGCTAAGGTAGAGATCACCTTTACCCTGAACAATGACGCAAAAGGTGTGATCATTAACACCGCAGAGATCAGCGGCGCTAAGAACGATAAGAACCTGGAGGACATTGACTCTACGCCGGATGATATCAAGGATAATGATGGTATCGTGAAAAACGACGAGATCAATGAAAATGGTAAGAAAGGAGGCGATGAGGATGACCATGACATCGAGCCTATCACCGTATGTGCGGATCAGAAATGTCTGACCGCCAAGGCCAAAGTCAAAAAGTAATTCCTATCTTTCAAAATATATGTACTAAAATAAAAACACCGGAGGCGCTTGCTTCCGGTGTTTTTTTATGAGTCAGAGGGGCCGGGTTCTGAACGCCCCGGGAATACGGGCCCGCTGCACCGCCCTAAATAAGCCCCTTCATGTACGCGATCTTCAGGGCCTGCGCCCGGTTATTGACATGCAGCTTCTGGTAAATACTGATGCAGTGCTTCTTCACCGTGTTAGGGCTGATAAACAGGCGGTCACCGATCTCTTTGTACTCAAACCCCTCCGCCAGCAGCTCCAGGATCTCCTTTTCGCGCTGGCTCAGCTGGAAAATATCGGGCTGTTCACTGCCGCCGGCATTAGGGGTCTCGCGAGTTTTCAGCATCTGGAGAATTTTATAGGCTATACTGGGTGAAATGGGCCCTGCACCGCTTTCCCACAGGTTTAAAAGCATATCCACAATCACGCCGCCACTTTCTTCTTTCAGCAGGTACCCGCTGGCTCCGGCTTTAATGGCGCTGAAAATCTTATCGTCGTCATCAAAAACCGTCAGCACCACAAACTTAATGGCCGGGTAAAGCGAGGAAGCGATGGCTATGGCCGCTATGCCGTTAATCTCCGGCATTTCCAGATCCATCAGGATGATGTCAGGGAGGTGGCTGCTTTCCAGCGTTCTTATCTTATCCAGGAACTCATTGCCGTCGCCGGCTTCAAAAATAACCTGGAAGCGATTGCTGACGGAAAGCTTCTCGGCTACGATCCGCCGGTTGCGTAATTTATCATCCACGATGGCTATACGTATCATACCTTTCATTTTGACGATAAAATTGACTACTCTTCCCTGATTTGTCAATACTCCTTTTGGATACTTTTTATTTCAATCAGCACGCCTGTGCCGCTCTGCTGCACGATCCGGAAACCAAATCCCGAAGTCTCCGCCCGGCGTTTCATATTAGACAGCCCGTAGCTCTCTTCCTCCGCCTGGCCGGGAGAAAACCCGTTCCCGTTATCCCATACGGCCAGCACCCAGAACTCGCGGGTTAATTCCGTGCTGATCACGATTTCGGTCCCCTTGCTGTGGCGGGCGGCATTATTCACGGCCTCCTGGATGATCATCAGGATATTCAGCCCCTTGGCGGAGGGGAGGGAAAGATCCGCCGGGGGGGTGCCGTTCACCTCAAAACGGATGGCCGTATACGTTCTCTTCATGCGGGTAATAAAATTGAGGATACGAAGCCAGATATTCTCCGCGGACACGTCGGTGGATTTTAAAGCCCACAGAGTTTCCCTCAGGAAAAAGAGCATGTCTTTGGCGGAATCGTTCAGGTGGCCTACCAGGGGGGCGGGCACCTGCCGGCCTGAGCGAAGCTGCTCTACCGTGTGCAGGATCACATTGGCCTGGACACCCAGATGGTCGTGCAGGTCGGCGGCCAGTCGTTTCCGTTCATTCTCCTCGGCCTCCTTCACCGCCTGCTCCGCTTTTCGTTTCTCCTCCTCCTGCACATAATGGAGCTGTAGCTTCTGGTTTTTCTTATAGCCCTTAAACCAGATACCGGCAGAAATGGCCAGGAACACCACCGAGGCCAGGATAAAATAAAACTGGAAATTCTTCTTGTTCAGATCCGCTTCCTTATGGGCCAGCTCTATCTCCTGTTTCTGGAGGTTATACACCGCGTCCAGCTTTTCGATCTCGCCGTCCAGGTTTTTCAGGTAGAGGGAATCTTTCAGGTTTAAGAGGACCTTCAGGGTGCCGGAGAGCTCCCCGTGCATGCCGGCTGCCTCATAATTTTGACACAGGGCCTTGTAAGCCAGCGTTTTGGCCATCAGGCCCAGCTTCTTTTCTTCGCATATAGCCAGGGCCTCCCGGCACGTGGCTATCCCTTTGACGGGCTGACCGGTTTTGGCATAAAATGTACCCAGAACCGTCATATCGGAGACGATAAAAATGGGTTCATTGGTCATTTTCCGAACCTCCAGTCCCTTTTTTAAGCACCTTTCCGCTTCCTCGTGATCGCCGATATAACTGTAATAATAGCCTTTCAGTATTATGCCCTGGCAGTAAAAAAACAGGATCTCGTTTTCCTCGGAAAACTTCTGGGTCATATCCGCATACTTAAAAGTAGAGTCGGCATACGCTTTGTTATGGGTACGTTCAAACAGATGAATATACGCTATGGACTTATTGGATATAGACCGCACATAAGCGTACTTTTCTTCCACCGTTTTCGGGTTCCGGTTCAGGGCCATCGACTGGTTGATCCATTCAAGATCCTTCTCAAAATGCTCCATACCGCCATACGCTACCGCTATCTCGTTCAGGATATCGATCCGGAAAGCGGGGTCCTTTACCTCCTGCAGGAGCTCGTACATACTTTTCAGGCTGATCTTGGCTTTGCTGTTCTTGTAATGATTATTGGCAGCGGTTATCCTGAAGCGGGTATACTGGTTTTTATACTCCGGCTGACCGGCCAGCAGGTCAATGAAATGCTGGGTATACCTTTCGCAGCTGTCCAGGTCGCCTTTCATGGATAATCCCCAGGCGTACGTATTGCAGGCATCGTAATAAGCTTTTATATCCTTCAGCTTCTGCGCTGATTGCATGGCCTGCCGGGAATAAAAACATAGCGTGTCACCGCTCAGGGAATACCTTTCATGGCAGATGGTCAGCAGAATTTTCAGCCTTTGCATTTCGGCACCTTCCGGCAGCTGGTTCAGCCGCTGTTTAAACGAATTCAGCCGGCCTGTCTGGCAGAACCCGGAGACCGAAAGCCCTAAAAAAACAACAAGGAAGGTGATTCTAAACATCTTATGGCTGAGATTCTGTTACCAAAGATAAACGCCTGCTATTCTTATCCGTCTCACGGGGCCGGTTTTTTCAAAAGAACTATCCAAATGGATTATTGACTACAGCACATCAGAATGGGAACTTTGAATCATAATTCAGCTGAAGATTACTATGAAAACTCTATTTTACCTTTCCCTTTTTGTATTCTTTGGCCTGTTTTATAGCCTGCGGGCAGAGGGCCAGTGTACCGTAAATAACGTTAACCTGACTACGCAAGCCCAGGTAGATGCCTTCCACCTGGCCCACCCGGATTGCAGTGTACTTCCTTATAGCCTGGAAATACAAGGGGATGATATTACTAACCTCGACAGCCTGTTTTTTTTAACGGGGATCACCCTGGATCTCAGGATAGATGCCTCGAAGCTTAAGAATATCGACGGCCTGGCGGGAATCTTATCCGTAGGCAGAAGCTTATCCATTTACGGTACAGAGCTCACTCATCTTAACGGCCTTTCCGGCCTCAAAGAGGTAAAGGGCCACCTGACGCTCTCGGCCATGAATTATTTACAAAATGTAGACGGGCTTTCAAACCTGAAAAGCGTGGGCTACCGCGAGGTGGGCTGGTTTGATAATCCGCCTTCAGGCTATCTCATGGTTTACGACATGCCCGTATTACAAAACCTCAATGGCCTGGCCGGCGTGGAAAAAATAGACGGCGCCCTGCAGGTATACAATAACCCCCAGCTAAGCTCCATAGAAGGGTTAAGGAATATTAACCAGGGGACCATTACGGAAGGTTTGCGTATTGAAAATAACGGGGCGCTGTCCGTCTGTAATCTGCCCAATATCTGCACCTACCTGGCGCAGGGCAAACCCCGTACCATCTCCGGTAACCTCGGAACCTGCGCCACGGCACTGGCCGTATCACAGGCCTGCTCCGGTACGGGATGCCCCGCCACCTTAACCTTCTTCAGCCAGGCCGAAGTAGATGCTTTTGGAACCACCTATCCCCACTGCGCTACCATTACCGGTAATGTGGGCGTTTTTGGAGCGAATATCGTTAACCTGAACGGGCTGGCGGGGATACAGCACATCGGTGGGGGCCTCCAGATCGGGGCCGAAGGTAACCCTAATCCCATGCTGCAGGATATCAGCGGCCTGGCTAATCTCAAGACCGTAGGCGGGGGATTACTGGTCTATGATAACGCCCTCCTGGAAAACATTAACGCCCTGAGCGGAGTACAGAGTGCCGCCGCGGTGACCATCATCAAGAACAATAAGCTTAAAAATATTGACGGCTTATCCAGCCTGTCCGGAACTCTGACCGGGGGAGTCGCCCTGCGCTTAAACCCCGCGCTGGAAAACATAAACGGCTTATCCGGCTTGCAGCGGCTGGCAAGTATGGAAATTGATTCTAACGTGGTGCTGCAAAACCTGGACGGCTTATCGCACCTCTCTGCCCTGGATAATAACCTGTATATCCGGAGGAACGATGCCCTTCAGAACGTTAACGGGTTATCCGCCCTCCAATCCATAGCCAGCCACGTGGAAATAACGCATAATCCGCACCTGCAAAACCTCTCGGGCCTGGGCGCTTTGAAAAGTATAGGGGGTAACCTGCTGATGGAGAAAAACCCTTTGATTCAAAACCTGGACGGCCTTTCGGCTTTACAGAGCCTGGCCGGATACCTGAATGTTTCTTCCAATGATCAGCTCCGGAACCTGAACGGGCTGCAGCGGCTTCCGGCCATTGGGGGCTACCTGTATATTGCAGATAACCCGCTTTTAAACTCCATACAGGGCCTGGCGAATATTAACCCGGCCAGCATTACCTTTGGTTCGGGTAAATCAGGGCTCTATATTCAGAATAACGGGGCTCTTTCCCTTTGTAACCTGCCTAACATCTGTAGCTATCTTTCCGGAACCGGGCCCCGTTCCATTACCGGGAATACAGGCGATTGCGCTAATGCCCAGGTGGTTTCTGCCCTCTGCTCTCCCAGCTGCCCCGTTCATGTGACCCTTAACAGCCAGCAGGAGGTAACAGACTTTGCTGCGGCCTATTCGGGCTGCAATACCATTTCCGGTAACCTCAGGATTTCAGGAGCTACTAACCTGAGCAGCTTATCTTTTTTACAGCATATTGGCGGTGATCTCTATATTTCCGTGAATAACCCGGGCTTACTAAACCTGGATGGCCTGGGGGGAATCCAGGAGGTGGGCGGTGACCTGACCGTATCAGGAAGCGGCGGGATGAGTGCTTTAACCAATATTAACGGCCTGTCCGGCGTGAAGAGCGTAGGCCGTAAGATGTATATCGGTGGAAACCCGTCACTGCAGAGCCTGGGTGGCCTTTCTGCCCTGAAAACAGTAGGCGGCAGCCTCACCATTCAGTCCAATGGATTCAATGACCTCACCGGCTTATCCGCTTTACAAAGCGTGGGGGAAGATCTTGTCATTTCTTTTGGACAGTTAGAAAGCCTGGACGGCTTATCGGCACTAAACAGCGTAGGGAAAAACCTGAGTATCAATTATAACACTAACCTGAAAAACCTGAACGGCCTGTCGCCGATCCAGCATGTGGGCGGAGATCTGCTCATCTACAATAACACTACTTTGCAGAACATCAGCGGGATCAGCAATATTGACCTGTCGGCCATTTCCCGCCTGGTTATCCGGGATAACGCCGGCCTGGCCTCATGTGCCGTATCCCGCATTTGTAACTACCTGGTTTCCGATAAGCCAAGAGATATCCAGGGAAATAACGGCGACTGTGCCGATGAGCTGGCTGCGCTTAACGACTGTTCCGGCACCTGCCCTAAGGGGCCGCTCCTGAATATTACTTCACAGGCCCAGATCAATAGTTTTAAAACCAATTACCCCGGATGCTCCGCTTTGCCGGGCAGCCTGATGATCAGCGGGCCGGATATTACTAACCTGGCCGGGCTGTCAGACCTTCAAACAGTCAATGGTAACCTGCTGGTCTCGTCTAATCCCCTGTTGGAAAATATGGACGGCCTGGCCGGCATTCAGCGAATAAAAGGCCAGCTGGGGGTAGCTGATAATACCCGGCTGAACACTATAGACGGCCTGAAAAATATAGATCCGCTGACCATTACTTTCCTGACGGTGACGAATAACGGCTCGCTTTCGGTCTGTGGCCTGGCCAATCTGTGTGCTTACCTGGCGGCAGGCCGCCCGCGCAATATCTCCGGTAACCTGGCGGGCTGCAGTACCGCTGCAGATTTTGGATGTTCCTATGAATCATGCCCCACCGGCAATATCGTTTTCAATACACAGAGCCAGATCACAAGCTTTGAACAGAGATATTCACATTGTTCCACCCTCCCGGGAAGTGTTTATATCCAGGGCACAGGGATAACGGATCTCAGCCTTCTTTCATTTATCCGGCAAATCGGCGGTAACCTGGTCATAGGGGGCCCCGGATTGCTGGCCACCAGTAACATGACCAGTTTGCAGGGACTGCATAACCTCGAGAGCATAGGGGGGCTGGTGAGCATTCACCTGAATATAAAGCTACAAAGTCTGGACGGCCTGAATGGGCTAAAACACGTGGGCGGGTCTTTTTCCGTCAGCAATAATGACGCTTTGCAAAGCATCAATTCCCTGCCGGTATTGGAAACCGTGGGCGGCAGTTTTAATGTTTCCAATAATAAGGCGCTGCTGAATATCAACGGCCTGGGCGGCCTGCAGGAAATAGAGGGGAATCTTATGATCGGCAGTAATGCATTGCTGCAGGACGTCAGTGGATTCTCCTCCCTGAAAAAGATAGGTGCAAAGGATTCCTACGGGCTGGGAATAAGCAATAACCCCGAACTGGTACACATTAACGGCCTGGCCCATGTGGAGGTGATTGGGAATAATACAGACACCTACGGAGCCAATGTGTTCATAAGTAATAATCCTAAGCTTCAAAACCTCAACGGACTGTCTTCTTTGCATACCATTAATGACGGAGCCATTTCAGTTACCGGCAATCCGCTGCTGCAAAATCTTGACGGATTGTCTAATCTCAGGGGGACGGTTATGAGGAGCCACTACGGTGACGCGCTGTATATCACCAATAACAACGGCTTAAAAAATATAGATGGCCTGAAACAGGCAAAATTTGCCGGAGGGGTATTTATCCTGAATAATCCCTTGCTGGAAAACGTGGACGGATTGATATCTGTGGATAATATTGCCGGAAACCCTAATGGAGGCCTTAATATTAGTGGCAATTCTTCTTTGAAGAACCTAAACGGCCTGTCAGGGCTGCATAGCGTACAATTGTACCTGATCATACAGGATAACCCGGCCCTTCAGAATATTAGCGGACTTGGCTCCTTACAAAACGTAGGTGACCGGTTTGTCATAAAGAATAGCCCCCAGCTGCAAAACCTCGGGGGCCTTTCTTCCCTGACTAAGATAGGGGGAGGACTCATTATTAATGACAATGCTGGCCTGAAAGACCTGGATGCTCTGACCGGGCTTAGTGATTTTTCCGGGGCACTTTCCATAGAGAGGAACCCCTCCCTAAACTCCATTCAGGGCATTGCCAATATTCCACCAGGGTCTATCACCAATACGTATTATCTTGATTTTGATGTATTGGAGAATTTTGTCTTTTTCTTCGGCTTAAGCCTTAAAGATAACGGCGTCTTATCGATCTGTAATTTACCGAACATCTGCGCCTACCTGGCCTTACCATCAGGAAGTAACCCGCGCAGCATCTCCGGAAACCTGGGGAACTGCGCTACGGAAGCGGCCGTAACCGCGGTGTGCGGCACAGCACAGCAGACGCTGACCCTGGGAGCAGCAGTAAACCCCACGCTCTGCGGGGCGGCCGACGGCCGGATAGGGTTCACCACCAGCCTGGAAGCGGGCCCTTATACGCTCAGTTTCAAGCGGGGTACGAAAGACACCACAGCTGCAGTAACGGTAGCAAACGGAGGCTTTAGTCTCACGGGCCTGGGCAAGGGCATTTACAAAGGCTTTGCTATCACGCACACGGAGGGAATGGTCTCCGCCACAGGCGAGCGCACGCTGACCGACCCGGCCCCCTACAGCTTTGCGGTAGGGAGTAAAAGCGATCCTACAGGCTGCGGCGACCTGAACGGCCGGATCGTTTTCACTACGAACCTGGATGCGGAAAGCTACCTGCTGCGCTTTAAGAAAGGCAGTAAGGATACCACGGCCACGGTAGCGGTGAGCGCCGGAGGCTTCACGCTGAGCGGGCTTTCTGCGGCCACATACTCGGCTTTCAGCATCAGCAGCGGAGGCTGCAGCTACCTGCTGGCAGGCCCGGTAGAGCTGCTGAACCCCCAAAGTGCCGGGGGAGCCATCACGGCCGGGGGGCCTCTGGAACTCTGCGAAGGAGAGCAGGTACAGCTGACCGCACCGGCGGGCGCCAGCTACGAATGGAGCACCGGGGCGGGGGGCCGCAGCATCTGGGCCTCCACGCCGGGCGTGTACAAAGTAAAAGTGAAATCCGGGCAGGGCTGCATCAGCGAATCCCAGATCACCGTGAGCCGCAAGGAATGTAACGTACCGCCCATGGCCGTCTGTAAGCCGGTAGTGGTGCTGGTGGCAGGAAGCGACTGCCAGGCCCTGCTGCGGGTGGAACACCTGGACGCAGGGTCTTACGATAAAGATAACGACTGGTTCACCCGCAGCATCGATATAAACCCCCTGCTGCGGGTAGGCAGCTACAAAGCCACCCTGACGCTGGTAGACATCAAAGGGGCCTCTACCTCGTGCCAGAGTACGGTACACGTAGTAGACCATACGGCACCGGTTATCCAGGCGCGCAGTATCACCGTAAGCCTGAATACGGAAGGCAGAGCCTCCATCACCCCGGCGGATGTGGACGCCGGCTCCTACGACGGCTGCGGGGGGCTGAGCCTGAGCATAGACCGGCGGGACTTCGACTGCCGGGACCTGGGGCAGCGCCGGCAGGTCATCCTGAAAGGGACCGACGCCTCGGGGAACGAAGGCACCGCAGTGGCCTTCATCCAGGTGGTAGATAACCTGCCACCGGTAGTGACCACTAAAGCGGTACGGCTCACACTGGATCAGAACGGACGGGCCAGCCTGAAGCCGGAAGACCTGGCGGGCAGCATGTGGGACAACTGCTCGATCTGGAACGTAACGGCCTCCAAACTGAACTTTGACTGTAATGATGTGGGAGAAAACAAAGTCACCCTTCGGGTAGAAGACGTGGGGGGCGGAGCCACGGAAGCAGAAGTAACGGTGACGGTAGTAGATAACACGCCCCCGGTGCTGCAGGCACAGGCCATAACGCTCTACCTGGATAAGACGGGGAAGGGGGGCGTGAAGGCAGAGCAGGTAGGGGCGGCCAGCACGGATAACTGCGGGCTGGACAGCCTGGCGCTGAGCCGCACGGAATTCAGCTGTGATGACATAGGCGAAAATGAGATCCAGCTCAAAGGCTGGGACAAGAGCGGTAACGAAAGCGGGCTGATGATCACCATCACGGTGGCCGATACCATCCGGCCGGTCATTGTGGCCAGAGACGTAACGCTTTACCTGGATGACACGGGCAGAGCCAGCCTGAGCCCTGACGCCGTAGACGGGGGCAGCACAGATAACTGCGGCATAGAAAGCCGGGAACTGCAAAAGACGGGCTTTAGCTGTAATGAAAGGGGCATCCATACCATCCAGTACCGGGTGAAAGATAAATCCGGGAACGAGAGTACGGCAGAAATCCGGGTAACGGTAAAAGATACCACGGCCCCGGTAGCGCAGGCCCAGGATCTGATCGTGGAGCTGGACGGTAGCGGCAAAGCCGCCCTGACAGCAGGAGAGATCAATGACGGCAGCTATGACAACTGCGCGATAGAAACCATGGAGATATCGCAGAGCAGTTTCAGTTGCAGTGACCTGGGCAAGCGGCTGATCACGCTGACGGTCAGAGACGGCAGCGGCAATACGGGCAGCATACGGGCGGAGATCCTGATCCGGGATCCGGAGGGAGTATGTCCGTGTTCCTACGGGATACTGGCGCAGAACAAGGTAGTGCTGAGGAGTAACCGGGTGCATGCAGGCGGGATCGGTGTCAGCGGCTCCAAGGGGATGGTGAAGCTGAGAAACACGCTGGTGGATGCAGAGGGGACGTTTGTGAAATCGGAGCGGACGCGGTTTGATAACGAGAGTGAGTCGTCGGTTTACATGCGGGGGCGGGCACCGGAGCCGGAGGGCTTCCGCAGCAATGACAAGAAGGAGAAGAAGACGGAGCGGGTAAAGAAGAACGCGACACAGACCTTCACGGCGGGCAGCTACGGGCGTATCAAGGCAAAGAAAGGGGCTAAACTCATCTTCAGCGGTGGCGATGTGCAGATTAGGAGCCTGAAGCTGGGCAAGGGAGGACAGGTGAGCTTTGGAGGCGCTACGGCACTGCTGGTCAGAGACTATGTGAAACTGGGCAAAGAGACGGAGTTTAACGGGGCGGGAGAGCAGGTGCGGGTGTATAGCGGGGGACAGGTGAAGATCAGGAGCGGTTCGGAGGTGAAGGGTTATGTGCATAGCCGGGGGAGTGTGAAGACCACGGGGCGGAAGGAGAAATACCTGGAGGGCTTCTTTGCGGGGGACAGGATCCGGGGGGGCCGGAATACGGAATGGTCGGGCGGCGGAGTAATGTGCAGGGGGGGAGAAGACCAGGTATTACAGAAGCTGGAGAAGGGCGAGCGGCGCAGGGCAGAGGAACAGCAACCCATAACGGCCGACAGTGTGGCGCAAGGCAAAGCCCTGTGGGTACGGATCTGGCCGAACCCGGTTCGGGTGCAGATGCGGGTAGAGGTAGCGGGTGAGACGGAAGGGGGGCAGGTGATGCTGGTGGACCTGATGGGCAATGTGCTCAGGCAGCAGAGTTACGGCGGCAGGACGGCCACGCTGGAGATGCAGACGGAGAAGCTGGAGCCGGGGCTGTATGTGTTGAGGGTGAGCTCGGGCGGTGAGGTAGTGACTTTGAGGATAGTGAAAAATGAACGGTAACAGAGGAGTAAGTCGAGCCTGCCCACCGTAAATTGACGCTAATTCATTATATTCGCCCGGATAATCATCAAAAGAATGAAACAATTGATTCTTTTCACGTTCGGGCTGGTGTTAGCCGGTAGTGTTTATGGACAGAAGCAGGAAGCGGCTAAGACGGGGCCGGGGGGCAGTTCGCGCGCTCCTAAATCGGCTGCCCCTCGGCCGGCTGCTCCTAAATCAGGTGCTCTTAAGTCGGGTACCTCTCAGCCGGACGCCTCTAAATCGGGTAGCTCTAATCCGGGCAACCCTAATCCGGGCAACCCCGTTTTGGCCGGCTGGTATGCGGATCCGGAGGGCATTGTTTTTAAGGATCAATACTGGATTTATCCCACGTATTCAGCGCCTTATGAACAACAGGTGTTTCTGGATGCTTTCTCGTCACCTGACCTGACGCACTGGACCAAACATGCCCGTATCCTGGATACTTCAGCTGTGCGTTGGGCAAAGCGCGCCATGTGGGCACCGTCTATCATTGAAAAAGGAGGAAAATACTACCTGTTCTTTGGAGCCAATGATATCCAGAACGATAAGGAAACAGGCGGCATCGGTGTGGCGGTGTCTGACAAGCCCGAAGGGCCGTTCCGGGACCACCTCGGAAAGCAGCTGATAGACCGCTTTCATAACGGTGCCCAGCCTATTGACCAGTTCGTTTTCCGGGACGGTAATGACTATTACCTCTTTTACGGCGGATGGAAGCATTGCAACGTGGTCCGGCTGAATGACGATTTCACCGGGTTTATTCCCTTCAGTGACGGCACCACTTTCAAGGAAATCACCCCCGAAAAATACGTGGAAGGCCCGTTTATGTTTAAAAAAGATGGGAAATATTATTTCATGTGGTCAGAAGGCGGCTGGACCGGGCCTGACTACGCTGTGGCCTATGCCGTGGCTGACAGCCCCCTGGGGCCCTTCGAAAGAAAAGGGCGGATCCTGGACCAGGATGCGTCTATCGCCCGGGGTGCCGGACACCATTCCGTGATCCGTAACCCCCGCAAAGACGAATGGTACATGGTTTATCACCGCCGGCCCCTGAATGAAACCGACAGGAATGCCCGCGTCACCTGCATAGACCGCATGTATTTCGATAAAGCCGGGAATATCCTACCCGTAAAAATGACATTTGAGGGAGTAAAACCCTCCAGGATCAAGCCTTAGATCGGTAATGATGCCGGCATCACCACGGTATTATCTTCCACGATATACACCAGCCGGTGCTCCAGGTTGATTCGCCTGGACCATCAGCCGGTCAGCTGGTATCTTAAAGGTCCAGGTTTCCACTACCTTCACAGGACACTATTCCCCGATATACCTCTGAAAAAACTCATGTATCCTCAGTATCCTGTCGATCCGCTGGCGTACGTTTCCTGCGCGCGAAAGCTCATGCGTGGCGCCCTGGTACCGCACGTATTCCACGTCGCGGTTCAGGTATTTCAGGCTTTTGTACATCATTTCTGACTGGATCACGCCGGTGCGAAGGTCGTTATCGCCGTGCTTGATCAGGAAAGGCGTGGTGATCTGGTCTACATACGTGTAAGGTGAGTTCTCCCGGATTTTGGTAACAGATTCTTCCTCCCACGGGAGTCCGAAATAATTAGGGGTCAGCCGCCAGGCGTTGCCTTCACCCATGAAGGTGGTCAGGTCATAAACGCCTCTCTGGGCAAATGCCGCTTTGAACCGGTGGTCATGCGCAATGATCCAGGCCGTCAGGTAGCCGGCGTACGAGCCGCCCGTGATTACCAGGCGGGAGGTATCCACCCAGTTTTCCTTCGAGACCATATCCAGGGCGCCGAGGGCATCTTCCTGCGGGCCTTTGCCCCAGTTACGGTAATTGGAGAATTGAAAATCCTTGCCGTATCCGCCTGAACCGCGCTGGTTAGGATACACCACGCCGTAGCCCCGGGCGGTAAAATACTGGAATTCGTGCCACATGGAGCCTTCGCCCGGCCCCCACATAGCGGTAGGCCCGCCGTGAAGCTGTAAAACCACCGGGTATTTCTTCCCGGCTTCCGCGTTCACCGGCTTCATGACCCAGAATTCAATGTCCTGCCCGGCCGAGTTTTTGTAAATTTTCTTCTCGGGATAGCTCAGCTTCTTATTTTTAACCCAGGATTGGTTCAGATCGGTGAGGCGTATATTCTTTGTGAAGGAAGCATTGGAAAGGTAGAGCTCATTCGGGTTAGCCACTTCTGTTCTGGAGTACACCCATTCGCCGTTTTCCAGTAGGCTCAGGTGGGCTGTGCCGCTGTTAAAATCCGTGATCCGGCTGACCTTTCCGCTGGGGATATCCAGCTTGTACACCGGGCTGCCACCGTTAGACTGAGCCGTAAACCAAAGGGTTTTCCCGTCGGCACTCCAGTTGAAATCCGACGGCTGCCGGTCAAAATCGATCAGCTTCAGGCCTGTGCCGTCGCTGTTCACCAGCGCCAGCCGGCCGTAACTTAATCCACCGGTAGTGGCCGTTACCGTAGCGGCCTGTTTCCCCGAAGGCGAAACGCTGAACCCGCGGTAACTGGTTTCCTTCTGCTCCAGGATGGTCTTTTGCGACAGGTCCGCCAGTCGGATCTGCACGATCCGGTTCTCATTTTCCCGGTCAGGGTGCTCATCCGCATTCCGGGCCGTGCTGGCATAGAGGCTTTGCCCGTCCGGCGCATAGCCGGCACCACTGTACGAGGCGTAGCCCGAAGTCAGCGCCCGGGCGGTGGCATTTTCCCTTACTTCTATTTCATACAGGTGATTAAAGGAGATATCCCCGTTCAGGTTCGCTTCTCCCTGGAAATTCAGGCGGGTGAATACGCGGGTCTTTTTGTCCTCGGCATTCTTGTTAAGGTAAGCCCTGATCTCTTCCAGGCTGCCGTTAGGATCGGCCTTTACGTTTTTGTTCTTCAGCAGGTAATCATCCGTGGCAAAACCCGGTTTTTCCATGGAAAAAGGCGGCAGGGTGCGGCCGGGGTTCAGCAGGGAGTCATTAGCCAGTTCCTCCAGCTTAATGCTTACGCTGTACAGGAGCCGGGTACCGTCAGGGCTGAACCGGGGCGAGGAAGCTCCGTACACCGAATGGGTCAGCTGCCAGGGTTCGCCACCGTTTAACGGAAGAATAAAGACCTGTGGTTTTTCTTTCACCCGCCGTACAAACGCCACGTACTTCCCGTCAGGCGAAAGCTCCGCCTGGGAAACGCCCTCCCTGCCACGGGTGAGTGCAGTAACGCTGCTCCGGTCATCCGACACCAGGAAGAGGTTATTCACATAGTCAAACTCCAGGGGCCTCTCTTCACTTTTTTCAATGGAGTTAACCGTAAACACAATTTTGTTTTTAGCCACCGTAACATCTGAAACCAATTTTATCCGGGTCAGATCAGTGACTTGTACCTGCTCCGACTGCGCAATGGCAAAAACGGGAACCAGGGCAAGAAAAAGAATAAGGCGTTTCATAGGTATCCGGTTTTCAGCCATCAGTGCATCCGCGGGCTGATGGTTGTTAAATATTAAGCAGCGGTCTCCAGTTCGCCTTCCCATTTGGCCACCACTGCCGTAGCCACCGCGTTTCCGGCCACCGAAGTAGCAGAGCGGCCCATATCCAGCAGCCAGTCTACCGCAAAAAGCAGGATCAACCCTTCAGACGGAAGGTCAAACATGGCCATGGTTCCTGCTATCACCACCAGCGAAGCCCGCGGTACGCCGGCGATGCCCTTACTGGTGATCAGCAGGGTGAGCAGCATGGTCACCTGCTGGCCAAGGCTGAGGTCTATCCCGTAGGCCTGGGCTATAAAGCCGGTGGCAAAGGTCATATACATCATGGAGCCATCCAGGTTAAACGAATATCCCAAAGGCAAAACAAAGCTTACGATCCGCTCCGGCACCCCGAATTCCTTCAGTTTTTCAATCTGCATAGGCATGGAAGCCTCTGAGCTGGCGGTTCCGAAAGAAAGGAAAATGGCACTTTTGACGTACGAAAGCAGCTTCCAGTAAGGTACTTTGGCAAACAGGCAGATGACCGGTAAAACTGCGAATATAAAAAAGAGAAGGGTCAGGAAGAAACAAATGATGAGGTAGAGGTAATCACCCAGGATACCCAGCCCTTTCTGCGCTACCACCCGGGCCACGGCCCCGAAAACGGCATAAGGAGCAAACTCCATCACATAACCTACCACTTTGAACATCACTTCCGCCACAGAGTCCAGGCCTTTGATGATCACTTTGCCCTTGTCGCCGATAGCCGCCGTGGCAATCCCAAAGAAAATAGCGAATACCACGATCTGGAGGATCTCATTGGTGGCCAGCGCCTGGAAAATACTTTCCGGGATCAGGTGTTCAAAAAAGTTATCCAGGGTCATTTTCTTGGTCTCCACACCGGTAGATGCCCCGGCTGCGGGAAGCTTACCCTGCATACCGGAACCCGGTTTCAGGATATTCACGGCTATTAAACCCGTAATGAGGGAAAGTATGGTGGCAAAATAAAAATAGCCCAAAGTCTTTAAACCTATACGTCCTACCAGCTTGAAATCGCCCAGCTTGGCTATTCCCACCGTCAGTATAGAGAAAACCAGCGGCCCGATGATCATTTTGATCATGCGGAGAAATATGACGCTGAGAAGATTCAGATAATCGCTCCATTTTTCAATAGAGACCTCTGGAAGGGTTTTGTTCAGGATATACCCTATGACAATACCCAGGGCCATTCCGATAAAAATCTTGGAGGTAACGTTTAATTTCATAATCAATGTTAAGGTGTAACAAAACAGACGGGTCTGTACATAATTCTGCGCATGTTCGGTTTACGGGCAGACCGGCTTTTTGAAGTAAGTCGGGTAAAAGTAAGAAAAAAATAGATTCATCCGGTCAACTTCCTGAAAACGCCGCTTAATTTTATCGGTAAAAAGGATCGTTTATCGGTAATTCTGAAGTGTTTATCGAAAACCCGTTCAGCCGTCTGCACCGGGTCTCTAATTTTGAAGCAGGAATTAGCCCTGAGCTAAACCCCTGAAACCCGGCACCCCGGAATACTTATACAAAATGAAAAAGCTATTACTCCTTTTATTACTCCCCCTTTTAACGCAGGCCCAGATCCGGATCAGCGGGAAAGTCACCGGTAACGGGGGCGAACCCCTGGCCTTTGCCAATGTGTCGCTACTGGACACTTATGACGGGGCTACCACCGCTGAAGACGGCTCATACAGCTTTAAAACCGATGAAAAAGGGAACTTCAAACTGCAGGCCTCCATCATAGGCTACCACACACTGGTGAAAGAGATCACCCTGGCCGGGGCTGACCTTACCGTAAATCTGGAGCTGAAAGAGACCATTAACCAGCTGAATGCGGTGGTGGTCTCCGCCGGGGTCTTCGAGGCCTCTGACAGCAAGCGTATGGTTATGCTGAAGCCCATGGACATTGTGACCACGGCGGGCGGCAATGCCGATATCACCTCCGTGATGCAGCTTCTCCCCGGCTCCACGCGGGTAGGGGAGCAGGAAGGGCTTTTTGTACGGGGCGGCTCTGCCCAGGAAACCAAGACGGTGATAGACGGGATGATTGTTCAGAATCCTTTCTTCAGCAGCACGCCGGATGTGCCCCAGCGCGGCCGTTTCGAGCCCTTCATGTTCAAGGGTACGGCCTTCAGTACCGGCGGGTATTCGGCCCAGTACGGGCAGGCGTTGTCATCCGTACTGCTACTGTCTACCCAGGACCAGCTGGGCACCAACACCTCCACCACCGCCAGCCTGAACCTGGCCGGAGCCGGCGTCTCCCATACCCATAAAGGCTGGATCACCGGCTCGGTGTACTATACCAATATCGCGCCGCTGCTGGCGCTGGTGAAGAACCGCTTCGATTTTGAAACCGTGCCCCAGGGCATAGGCACCAGCCTGAGTATCAATAAAAGCCTCCCGCGCAACAGCCATTTTAAGCTGTACGGTACCTGGTCTGATAATACCTCGGCCATGAACCTGCCCTCCTACGATACCGAAGAGGGGACCTACCGTTTTTCTAACCGTAACAAAAACCTGTTTACCAACGCCTCTTATAAATACGTTTTTAAAGATGAGAGCTGGGTCATGAACAGCGGCCTGTCTTACTCCAATAATAAGGATAACCTGGATATCCAGGATTTTAATTCCGACCGGACAGACGAGCGCACCCAGGCGCGGGTGGTCTTTACCAGGCTGTTTGGAAATTCGAACGCCAACTCGTTTAACTTTGGAGCGGAAAGTCACTATATTTCGGTGGGTAACCGGTATTACGACTATAAGTTTGGTTTCAATGACAGCTACTCGGCGCTCTTTGCGGAAACCGAAATGTACTTCACCCCAAAGCTGGCGGTGAGGCCCGGCCTCCGTTACGAGTATACGTCTGTGCTGGGAGAAAGTAACCTGGCGCCGCGGCTGTCGCTGGCGTATAAGGTAGGGCAATATTCCCAGTTTTCGTTTGCCGGCGGCCGGTTTTATCAGAATCCTGAAAAAGAATACCTGTATGTGAATCCTGACCTTAGCTTTGAGCGGGCAGACCACCTGATCCTGAATTACCAGGTGATCAAAAACAAGCGGACGTTCCGCACCGAGATGTTTTATAAAAAATATGCCCGGCTGGTGAAAGAAGAAACGGCCTATTTTGATCCCAATCCCTACCGGTTTCCTACCGGTAAAACCACCAATACCGGAAGTGGCTATGCCCGCGGATTCGATGTGTTTTTCCGGGATGAAAAGGCCATTAAAAACGGGGATCTTTGGGTAACCTACTCTTTTCTGGACACCGAAAGGGAGTTTAAAAACTACCCGAAACAGCTTACACCCACTTTTGCGGCCAAACACAATATGAGCGTGGTCACCAAGAAATTCTTCACGAAGATCAGCACAAACATAGGCCTGACCTACTCTTTTGCATCGGGCAGGCCGGTGTATGCCCTGGCCGATGATTTTAAGACCCGGGAGCTAACCAAGCCGTTTCACTCGGTCAGCCTGATGGCCAGCAAGGTGAAGCAAACCCGAAACAGCTTCCTGGTCTTTTACTTCCTGGTAGATAACCTGCTGGGCCGGGACAATATCTTCGGATACCGCTATTCTGCTGATGGCAAGGAGCGCTACGCCGTGAAATCGCCCATGAAAACCTCCGTATTTTTCGGACTGGCCTGGACCTTCGGGAAGCTGAATGGCCGGTCAAAAGAAGCCGATCTTAACTTTTAAACAATTTAAACAGATACCGTAATGAAAAAAATGCTTTTAGTGATGTTCCTGGCGGGTAGCTCGCTGGTAGTGAACGCCCAGAAGGAAAAGTATGAAGCCACCATGACCGAACTGGCCGGCGTGCTTCAGAGTGAATATGAAAAATCCATTATGCCCGAGATCAATAAAATGGAGCGGGTGGCCAATGCAGAGGCCAAAGAGTGGTTACCGCAGTATTGGGTGGCTTACGGCCTGATCAAGGAGTCGTACACCACTACTAACACCGCCGAAAAAGATATCTTACTGGACAAAGCCGAACAATTCATTAAAAAAGCGGAGGCTATTTCCCCGAAAAATGCCGAGATCGAAGTGCTGAAGGCCAATTTCAGTTCGGCCCGTCTGATCGTAGACCCCATGGCCCGCTGGCAGCAATACGGCGCGCTGTTTGAGCAGCACCTGGGAGAAGCCGCCAAACTGGATCCGCAAAACCCGCGCATCGATTACCTCCGGGCAGTTAACCTCTTTCACACCCCCGAGTCCTTCGGTGGCGGCAAAGACAAGGCAAAACCTTATTTTGAAAGTACCTTAAAGAAATTTGAAACCTTCAAATCCCCGAACAGCTACTCGCCCACCTGGGGCAAAATAGAAGCAGAATATTTTCTGGGGCAGTGATAAAAAGCAGGATTCATCAGGGTCTTTCGGGGCTCTGATGAAATCCCTTACTTACAATACTTCTCATACAGCGGTTCTGCCTTCTTTTGCTCCAGCAGCAGCAGGTAAGACAGGCTCTCGCAGCCTTCCTCTTTCCGCCGTAGCGCAAAGGAGACCTCTGCGTGCTTAAAGTAGGCGTCCACATTCAGCGGGTTAAAATCAATGGCCTTCTTGAGGTAGGAGATGGCGTTCCGGTAAGCACCTGTGGAAATAAACTGCAGGCCATAATCCAGGTACATTTTGCTGTACTCCATGGAATCCACATTGGAGGTAAGGGTACGGTCTTCGTAGCCCAGGTTATAATCGTACTCCACCTCCGTGGTTACCTTTTCTCCTTTAAATTCGGCCGGTTTCCACAGGCCTTTGGTCTTCTGAACGGCTTTTACCAGGTTATCGTTATACCGGTCGTTAGAGGAGGCAACCACCCGTACGCCGGTGACATCGCCGGTGGCGGTCACAATAAACCGCACTACAAACCCGCCCTTACGGTATTCC
This sequence comes from Leadbetterella sp., assembly GCA_019638185.1. GTDB lineage: Bacteria > Bacteroidota > Bacteroidia > Cytophagales > Spirosomataceae > Leadbetterella. The sequence continues at coordinate 180,175 of JAHBUH010000007.1, read as the reverse complement.
GGGAAACCGAATTTCTCGAAAATATAATCTACCGGGCTCATATTTTTATGCAGGAACTGGGGCTCCAGCTTACCCTGGATGGTCTTAAACACCACTTCCCCGTTTTTAGCACGGTAAACCTCCGGGGTGTAGGTGAGGTCAAAAAGATTTTTGGGCATGTAGGTGATCCGGAAATCAAAGCCTTCGCTCTCCAGCGACTCCAGCACCAGCTTGATGTCAGAGATCTCCACGATTTTGAGCCGCAGCCCGGAAAGGACCAGCATGCTGTCAGCCGTCAGCCGGTAGCGCAACGGGGTCAGCCGGCTGTTATTGAACAGGTAGAGAGAGTCAGCCGAAAAGAAATTAAGGTCGAAATCCAGATTAAGGGTCTCGTCATCATAATACGGACTGCCGTCAATAGCCGTAATATCTGTCTTTTTCCAGTTTTTGATCAGTTGTTTTTTTAGCGGAGCTTGACCAAAGCTTGAAAAGGTTAGGAATAAAGGAAATATCGCAAAAAGAAAAGTACGCATTTCTTAAGGTTTATGTAATCTTTTACAAATGTAATAACGTCCCGTCATTACAAAAGGTTTTTTATTTAGATGATTTTCAAAGGTAAAGGTTGAGTCTCCCTTCAAATTTTATTTTATTTTTGTCGGGGAATAATCTATTACTTAAAAAAACATGAATACAAAATTTAACGCTGTTATTGTGGGCTTAGTATTATCTGCGTCAGCACACGCACAAATCCGGTATCCGGAAACCCGGAAATCCGATCATCAGGACACTTATCACGGGCTTAGCGTGGCGGATCCTTACCGCTGGCTGGAAGACGACCGCTCCGAAGAGACCGGCCAGTGGGTAAAGCGCCAGAACGAGGTCACGAATGCCTACCTGGCCACCATTCCGTACCGCGGACAGCTGGTAGAACGGCTGGAGCAGGTATATAATTATCCCAGATACTCGGCGCCTTTTGAGAGTGGCGGGTGGTATTATTTCTATAAAAATGACGGGCTTCAGAACCAGTCGGTGCTCTACCGTCAGAAAGAAATAAACGGCCAGGCCGAGGTGGTTCTGGATCCGAACGGGCTCTCGGCAGACGGTACCACGGGCCTGAAGCAGTTCAGCTTATCCAAAGACGGGAAATTTGCTGCCTACGCACTGTCTAAAGGCGGGTCCGACTGGATGGACATCTTTTTGATGGATATGAACACCAAAAAAACACTGACTGATAAGCTGGAATGGGTGAAGGTATCAGGCATAGCCTGGCAGGGTAACGGCTTCTACTACAGCCGCTACCCGAAACCGGAAGGAAGTGCGCTGGCGGCCGTAAACGAGAACCACCAGGTGTGGTACCATAAAATAGGCACTTCCCAGGCAGAAGATAAGCTGGTGTTTGAAGACAAGGCCCATCCGCAGCGTTTTAACACCGTATACACGCTGGAAGATGAAAATTATGCTTTCCTGGTCATCAGCGACCGCGGAAAGGGGCTGGACGGAAACGCCATTTACTACAAAAAGAAAGGAGAAAAGGAATTTACGCCGGTGGTGGCAGAGATCGGAAATTCTTCCTACAGCATATTTCATAACGTGGGAGATAAATTTTATGTCAGCACCAATGACCAGGCGCCTAATTACAAGGTGATGACTTATGCCACCGCTTCCAAGCAATGGACGGAGCTGATCCCCGGTCAGCCGGAACCCCTGCAGAGTGTGAACGCAGCGGGCGGAAAGCTCTTTGCAAGCTACATGAAAGATGTGGCTACCCGGGTGTACGTTTACGACCTGAACGGGAAGCGGGAAAGTGAGGTCAGGCTGCCGGGTGTGGGAACGGCCGGCGGATTCGGCGGAAAAGCCAAAGACAAATCTGTCTTTTACTCCTTTACGTCTTTTACCTTCCCGTCTACCATTTACCGGTATGATATCGCTACGGGCCGGTCGGAGCTGTTCCGCAGGCCGGAGGTGGATTTTAACCCGGACGATTTTGAAACCCGCCAGGTATTTTACAATTCCAAAGACGGTACCCGCATCCCCATGTTTATCACCTATAAGAAAGGCCTGGAGTTGAATTCGGCTAATCCTACGCTACTCTACGGTTACGGCGGGTTTAACGTGAGCCTGAACCCGGGCTTCAGCCCGCTGCTGATCCCTTTCCTGGAGCAAGGCGGCGTGTACGCCCAGGCTAACCTCAGGGGCGGGGCGGAATATGGCGAAGCCTGGCATGAGCAGGGCATGAAGCTGAAAAAGCAGAACGTGTTTGACGACTTCATTGCCGCAGGCGAATACCTGATAGCCCATAAATACTGTGATTCAGAGCACCTGGCGCTGCGGGGCGGCTCTAACGGCGGTCTCCTCGTAGGCGCCGTGATTAACCAGCGGCCTGACCTGGCTAAAGTGGCTATTCCACAGGTAGGAGTGATGGATATGCTGCGTTTCCAGAAGTTCACCATTGGCTGGAACTGGATTGCAGACTACGGCTCTTCTGACAATGCTGAAGAATTTAAGGCGCTCTATGCCTACTCGCCGCTCCATAACATCAAATCAGGCGTGAATTACCCGGCCACCCTGATCACCACGGCAGATCACGATGACCGCGTGGTGCCGGCGCACTCCTTTAAATACGCCGCTGAGCTCCAGGCAAAAGCCGGAAGCAGCTCTGAGAACCCCCTGCTGATCCGGATCGATACCAATTCCGGCCACGGCGCCAGCAATACCCGGAAAGCCATAGAGCAGACAGCCGATATTTATGGGTTTATCCTGTGGAATATGGGTGTGAAAGCCTTAAAATAAGAAGGGGTGGAGACGATTAGCTAAAAAATGATTATTATCATTTTGTGCGTTTGTTTTTTGAGGTACTTTTGTACCCTAACATTTTAAAAGATTTATGGAAGATATACTGTCCTACACGATTGGTGATAAAAAGTACGAAGTCTCCGTAAAAGACTGCCCGCCGTTTGATTACGGCAAGGAAGTGAGACTGTCAAGAGAAGACACCGACATCGTTTATAGCCAGCCCTGGTACGATGAAGGCCATACCTCGGCAAAATTCCTGAGCGAGGAGGAATTTGCATCTTTAAAGCAGGGTCTGACCCAGAGTGTAGCTAAAATTATCCGGAACGAGCTGGGCATAGAAGTGCCAGCAGATTTCAGCCTGGAGCGCTACCATGACGTGGTAACCAGCCGGGAAGACCATTTTAAGGTAGTGGGTAAGACCCGTGACCTTTTTGCGGAAGATTTTAACTTCCCCGTGAAACAGATTTTGCCGAAATTCGAGAAGATCCTGGGCTTTGCCCTGACCGATATTAACCCCGAAGACGGTAAAGAGCTGCACATTATAGTACGGATAAACCGCCCCGGCTCTAACGACTATAACCCGCCGCACAAAGACGTGTACGAGCGGGTAGATGAGGCCGACTACATCCCGCCGTTTGTTAACCTCTGGATTCCCATAGCGGGCGTGACCGAAAACTCCTCGCTGCCCATAGCCCCGGGAAGCCACAAGTTCACCGAAAACAAGGTGCTCAGAACGCATAACGGCGCTGTGGTGGAGGGCAACAGGTACCGCGTACGCATGATCAAAGAATGGGGCGGAAGCAGCCAGCTGGAAAGAGCCAAAGTAGACTACGGTGAAGTACTTTTCTTCTCCGGTCACCTGATCCATGGCCTGGCCGTGAATGCCGAACCCGACACCACCCGCGTGGCCCTGGAGTTCAGATTATTCAAAAAAGACTAAAGCCCCGTAAAGAAGCTTTAGCATAAATACTAATTGTACCTTATCCTCACAAAATAGTCCGTCTGAAAAATTTGATCGGCAAAAAGGAAGGAAATATATAAATCTTTGGAAATCAAATTTTCAGGAGGACATTATTTTGTGAATGTTTTTTGCCTACTTTTTTCGAAAAAAGTAGGTCCAAAATATGTTAACCAGAAGACCCAGACGTAACCGTATATCCGCCGGCCTCCGCGAAATGGTGGCTGAAAACACCCTTTCCGTCAACGATTTCATCTTCCCGATGTTTGTGCAGGAAGGAAGCGGTGAAAAAGTGGCCATCCGCTCCATGCCCGGCATTTTCCGGTATTCATTGGATACCCTGCTGACGGAGATAGAAGACGTGGTGGCGCACGGCATCCGGTCTATATGCCTTTTCCCCAATTACCCGGACAGCAAAAAAGATTCCGTAGGCTCGGAAAGCATCAAAGAAGGTACCCTGTACCTCCGTGCCCTTTCCGAAATCAAAAACAAATTCCCGGAACTGGTGGTGATGACGGATGTGGCGCTGGATCCTTACAGCTCTGACGGCCATGACGGCATCGTGAAAGACGGGAAGATCCTGAACGACGAATCCGTGGAAGTGCTGGTCAAAATGGCCGTAGCCCAGGCCCGGGCCGGTGCCGACATCATCGGGCCGTCAGACATGATGGACGGCCGGGTAGTGGCCATACGCCGCGCCCTGGACGCAGAAGGCTTTACCGGCACAGGCATCATGGCCTACACGGCTAAATATGCCTCGGCGTTTTACGGACCCTTCCGCGATGCCCTGGAATCTGCCCCTAAATTCGGCGATAAAAAAACCTACCAGATGAACCCGGCCAATGTAAAAGAAGCCCTGGTGGAGGCCGAACTGGACTATGCGGAAGGCGCCGATATCCTGATGGTGAAACCGGCGTTTTCCTACCTGGACGTGATCAAAACCCTGAAGGATAATTTTGACCTGCCCATATCCGCCTACAACGTGTCCGGCGAATACGCCATGATCAAAGCCGCCGCCCAAAACGGTTGGATAGACGGCGACAAGGCCATGATGGAAATGCTCATCAGCATGAAACGGGCCGGCGCGGACATTATCCTTAGCTACTTTGCGAAGGAGGCGGCGGCGCTGCTGAATCGGGCGTAATGTACAAATAGTTTCCCCGGAGGTAAACGTTTTCAATTTACCGACCCGGACGGCTACGAGCTGGCTGTTTGGTCAGAGTAATAGAAGACTATCTCCCGGTTCTCCACTCCTGCGGCGTCACCCCGAACTCCTGCTTAAACACCCGTGCAAAATACCCCGGATCCTGGTAGCCGCACTCCAGGGCTGCTGCGGCGATGCTGTTTTCCGGGTTCAGCAGCAGCGTTTTGGCTTTGTTCAGGCGGATCAGCCGGATGAAGCGGTTCGGGGAGCAGCCTGTGAGGGCATCTAACTTCCGGTGCAGCTGGGAGTGGCTCATGAAAACCAGCTTGCACAGTTTTTCCACGGTGAAATTTACATCGGTAAAATTCTGCTCTATGGCTTCGCGTACCCGTTTCACGAAGCTGTTTTCCGGGTCCAGGGTGGGGTCAGGAACGGTGCCGGCGGGTACGGCCGGATCACTGCTCAAACCGGCCTTTTTAAGGTAATACTGCTGTAGATTTTGGCGCATTTCCAGCAGCTTCCTGATCCGCGCCTGCAGCTCTTCCTTGTGAAAGGGTTTCTCCAGGTAGGCGTCAGCGCCCTGCTGTATGCCCTCTATCTTGCTGGCGATGTCTGTTTTGGCGGTGAGCAGGATCACCGGGACGTGGCTGGTACTTTCATCCTGGCGCAGCCGGTGCACCAGCTCAAAACCATCCATGTAAGGCATCATGACATCGCTGATGATCAGGTCGGGAATAATGTCGGTGGCGATTTCCAGGCCCTCCCGGCCGTCTTTACCTACGGCCAGCCGGTAATCGGGCAGGCAGGAGGCCGTGTATGCCACCACATCGGCGTTATCTTCCACCAGCAGGATCAGCGGGAGTGTGGCGTCTTTCCGTTCCGGCAGGGGAGGGTTCGCGGCTGCCTGTGGCACCTGGGGAATCACCTCTTTTTTCTTCTCATTCAACTCGCCTGTGGCCTCTGCCCCCTTTTCAGCTACAGGGGAGTTCACGCGCGTCTGTGGCGCGGGAATTATCCCTTTTTTCAGGTCACCGGGCTCCACCCTTTTTAAGGCAAGCGCTACCGTAAACTCGCTGCCTTTATGGGCCCCGGCCGGCGGGCTCTTTACCGTAATGGTGCCGTCCATTAACTTGACCAGCTCCTTGGTCAGGGCCAGGCCGATACCCGTACCTTCGGTTTTGCGGGTGTGACTGTTATCGGCCCGGTAGAAACGGTCAAACACATAGGGCAGTTCTTCGGGGGGGATTCCTATGCCGGTATCTTTTACTTTGATAAGGAGGGTGGTGCTGTCGTCAGGATCCGGGTTCTCCAATACCCCGATATAGATATTGCCTTTCTCGGGGGTGAACTTTATGGCATTCGAGAGCAGGTTAGTTACTATCTGCCGCAGTTTTTCCCGGTCATACTTCATATACAGCGCATCCAGGTCCGTTAAAAAATGCAGTTGCTTCTGCTGGCTTTCGGCCAGCGACTGGAACGACTCCACCACGTAACGCAGAAACCCGATAACGTCCCCGCCTGATACGTTTAGTTGCATTTTGCCGGTTTCCAGCTTGGAAAGATCCAGTAGCTGATTCACCAGGTTCAGCAGGTTGCGGCCGTTCCGCACGATCATCTCCATCCGGGTTTCAAACTGTTCGGAGGGCTTGTCCATCACCTGCTGCGCCATGCCCAGGATCACCGTAAGCGGGGTGCGGAACTCGTGGGTGATATTGGTATACAGTTGGGTTTTAATGGTGTCCAGCTCTTTTACCCGTTTGGCCTCGATCTGCTCGTAGTTCAGTTGCGACTGCAGCCGGGCTTTGTTAACATTAAACCGGAGATAGGCCCGGATCAGCCCTGCGGCCAGTAAGGCATAGACCCCGTAGGCCCACCAGCTTAACCACCAGGGCGGCAATACCTTTATTTTTAATTCGGCAACCTGATCGCTCCAGATGCCCTGGCTGTTGCTTCCCTGGACCTTGAAAATGTAGTTGCCGGAGGGCAGGTGAACATAGGTGGCCGTACGACGGGTGCCGCTCTCTACCCATTCTTTATCGATACCTATCAGGCGGTAGCGGTATTTATTCTGCAGGGGCGCCGTAAAATCGAGGGAGGAGAATTCCAGGGTCAGTACATCCTGCAAATAGTGAAGTGTAATGGAGGAGGTTTGCTCAATAGTTTGGGTCAGTACGCCGGTTTCATCGCCAGGCAGTACGTTTTTATTGCCTATCTGGATACCGGTGATAAACACCCCGGGGGTAAAGCCGGAGGCCAGCACTTTTTGAGGGTTGAAAATATTGAGGCCGTTTACCCCGCCGAACACCAGGTGGCCGTCCGGAAGGGCGGTAAAAGCATTGGTGTTAAATTCGTCGGCCTGCAGGCCATCGCTGGTGGTGAAGACCCGTATTTCTTTTTTGTTCCCTGCCGGCAGGCAAAATAACCCTTTATTGGTACTGCCCCACAGGTTGCCGGCTTTGTCGGCCAGCACGCCGTATACCACGTCGTTAGGCAGCCCGTTTTTCGTTGTGTAATGAATAAATTCCCCGGTAGATTTTTGGATACGGTTAAGGCCGCCGCCTTTAGTGCAGACCCATAGGTAATCGGGATTCCGGGGGTCATCGGTAAACCAGGAAACATAATTATAGCTGAGAGAACGGGGATCGCCGGGAATATTTTTAAACCATTTTATGTGGGGCATGGTCTGATCATCCTGAAATTCCAGCCGGGCAAAACCGTGTTCCGTACCCAGCCAGAAAATGCCCTGCCCGTCTTCGTAGAAGGCATTGGTTTGGGTAAGGGCAGTGGTGCCGGTATATTGTGCGGTGTTAATCACAAACTTTGAAAGCCTGCCGGTAGCCGGATTTACCTGGGCCAGGGAGCCATTGGCACCGCACACCCATATCCGGCCCCGGCGGTCTTCTATCAGGGGTTGCAGCTGTTCTGTGATGGTCGGATCTACGGGTTCCGGGTAAGTAGCGGCTAATTTCATGTCTGCTGTATACCGGACCATTTTTTTTACCCCGTTCCAGTACATCCAGTAGTCGCCGTTCGCGGCCTTCAGCACTTTCATGTAGGCCGGGGCATTGCTCACCGCCGCTTCTACCGGGCTTCGGAGTTCTTCTCCCTGCGCATTGAGCAGTTTCGCCGTTCTCCACCCCTGTACATAGACCTTGTCTTTATCCCAGGTACTTAGCCGCTGGATGCTCATATGGGGCAGCAGGGGGAAGAAACGGTCGCTTCGGATCCGGTATTTATAGATACCATGCCCCATGGTGCCTACCCACAGCACCCCTGACCGGTCCAGCAGGAGACACTTGATATTTTGATCTCTGACCTCCGTTTTCAGGTTACGGGCATAAACGGGATTCATATCGTCTCCGGCTTTTATTGAACTGAAATCGAAGATATTACAGCCCAGAGTACCCGTTTCCAGCGGAAAGCGATGATCCATCAGCAGCTTTCCTCCTTTTCCGGTAAGGAAAGAGGCCACCAGGTTACCGGTGGAATCAATAAACCCCGACCGGATATCCGGAATGACCTTTGTGTTAACCGACTGGCTGAATTTTGCAGAAACAAACCGGCCGGTTTTTTCGATGAGTGCTGTAAAACGGTGCCCGTCAAATAAAAGCCCGAACCCCGAAGTGGCAGGGTTAAAAGTATAAATAGTATGATCGGGGCACTTGATCCAGATCAGGCCCTTTTCATCCTTTAAAACCCATTGGGCGCTGCGGTTTCCGGGAATATCTAATGACGAGATAAGGGGCTTGCCGGCATCGGATAGTGAAATAATATTGATGCGGCCTCCCTGCGGGCTGACCAGGATGCGTCCGTCAGGCAGTTCTGCCATGTCAGATTCAATGCGGTTACTGGAGAGGCCGGACCCTTGCCCGATCCGGAGAAAATGCCCGGTCTTTTTATCATAAACATTAACGCCGCCATCGTAGGTACCTATCCATAATCTCCCCATCCGGTCTTCCAGCAGGGTGCTGATGGAATTACTGCTGATAGAGAGGGCATCCTGGGGATCGTTCGTGAAGATCTTGAAGCTATAGCCGTCGTAGCGGTTCAGTCCGCCTTTGGTAGCTATCCAGATGAAGCCCTCCCGGTCCTGGATCATGTCATTGATCAGTCCCTGCGAAAGCCCCTGTGCTGTGGAGATGACTTCAAAGCCCGTACCCGGCTGTGCAAAAGCCACATTTCCGCAGATGAAAATGAAGAACAGGAAATGAATATAGGGGCCCTTGATCATATCAGTAAAGATAACCGCTTATAACATAACCCGGTACACTTTTTCGGGCTTCGCATGTAAAAAGACGGATTTGTCCGGATCATGGGCGGTTTGTCCGGGTAAAAAAGACCGGAATGTAGCATCAGAAGCGGGGAATCTCCTCACAAAACGAGCTTGTCGGATATGACCTTTGGGGAGTAATAATTTTTAACTATTAAAAACCATTGTTATGAAAAGAGTAGTATGTTTTTTAGCCCTGGTCCTTCCCGGGATATTGACCGTTTCAGCCCAGAAAAATGAGAACGGCACCGTTTACATAGACCATCCCGCCCTTAAAGTGGTGACCGCTTTTGAGAAAGCCACGGTAGAAGGCGATTCCGCAAAAATGTCCGGTCTTTTAACCGATGATTTTAAGGCGTATAACGGCACCACCAGTGACCCGGCGCTCCCGTCATCAGACAGGCTGACCTATGTGCGCACTTTGCTGAATTACAGCCGGCAGCTGGACTACTTTGCCATAGAGGCCATTCCCGGTTCCTATCCTGACGCCCTGGAATACAAAAAAGACAACAAAAACGGCGATGTGGTGGTACAAAACTGGGTACTCCTGAAAGGGGTGCACAAGACCACAGGCGTGAAGCTGGATGCGGCGGGTTTCCGCATTTATTATGTCACCAAAGAAGGTAAGATCAAACGGATCATCAGTTACGCTAACGGGAAAGTGCTGGATGAGATTTTTGCCAGCTTCTCTAACCGCACTAACGGCACCATCTATAACCACCATGCCAATGTCAATACCGCCCGCAAGGCCATGTACGCCTGGGAAAAAGGGGATATTGATCAGTACATGAGCTACTACGGCGACAATGCCGAGTTTTATGACATTAACACGGAATGGGGGAAAACACGCAATAAAGCGGAAGAAAAGGCCAATATTGAGCAATTTCGAACCCTTTTTGAGATTAAAAGCATCGATATGATAGGTTACCCGGATTACCTGGAATACGAGATGGACAATGGCCGCGAAGTGCTCTCCTGGTGGAAAATAAACCTGGTGCGGAAGTCAGATAAGAAGGCCATCATGCTGCCGATGCACCTGAGCATGGGTTTTGACGAGAATGGAAAGATCATTTCCGAATCGGCGTATTACAGCGAGAGCATGCTGATGAAGAAGTAGGTGATCTGAAAAGGTGTTGTTAAACCGGCAGGGGCTGTCTAAAGAGGCCCCACGGTTTGGAAATACCGATGGTGCCTGGAAAGAGACGGTTCGCCACTGCCATAAACTGTCCCTTTCCGGGCACCGTCATTTCTTTTTACTCAGATCCCGGATCCGGATATTCCGGAAATCAATTTCCTGGCCTTCGCTCTGCAGCCCGATATAACCCGAGGTCAGCGGTTTTCCCGGGATAAAAATCTTCGGATCAGCGCCGTTCACCACGCCACCGCCTATAGTGGGTTTCGTATATTCCAACACCACTTCCCCGTTAATGAGGTGCTGCACCAGGGAATCTCCGTAAACGATCAACTCGGCTTTGACCCATTCATCCGGTTTATAGGTTTTTGAACGGGAATCGATACAGTGTTTGGGCGACTTCTGCCCCTGGTAAACCACGTCGGTACCCGGTGAGCACATATTGCCGGTAGGGCGGGGCACGCCCGGCTTTTCTTCAGCCAGGAACTGCATCTCCACCGAAATGGGCCAGTCCTGCTCCTTCAGGATAGTAGCCGGGTCCTGGGAATGAAACATCACCCCGGAATTCAGGTGCGTATATGAGGGGGCATCCTTCCGCCAGATACCACTAAACCGATACTCCAGCGTCAGGTGAAAATGCGAATAGGGCGTCTTATAAAACAAGTGACCGTAGCGCTCCCTGAACTGGTCGTAGCCATCATACCGCACCTTAATGAGCCCATCCTCCACCCGGAACGTATTCGCATAATTATCACCATATACATGATGATAAATCTTCGGCGTCCACCCCTCCAGGTTCTTACCATTAAAAATCGTTTTTTCTTTAGTGGCACTGCACGAACACACTACCAGCATAAGTGTCACCAAACCGGATAACCGCATACTAAAAAGGTTTTTTCAAGGGTAAAACTATCAGAAAATTACCATATTCCGAGAGAAATAAATAAGAATGTACCTTATATCACAAAATAGTCCGTTTGAATAATTTGATAGGCAAAAGAGTGAGAAAGTTTATAAAATATTGGTAATCAAATTTTTCAGGGCAGACTGCTAGTCAGGACATTATCGGGCGGCAAACCGCTTTGTGAATGTTTTTTTACGGTTGGCCGCTGCCGCCTACTTTTTTACAAACGGTCCGCCGATGCGGAAAAGTAGGTCCGTCTGAAAGACAAATTGCCTTTTACAAAGATTTTTTATTAATATTCAGTGTATTTATAAAAATATTTTCCTACCTTCATCGCCTGGCATTTTCACTTCATGCGGATCAGGTACTTCTTACTCCTCTTAACCGGCTGGGCAGCATGGGGCTGCCAGCGGGGAAACCACCGGGCCGACAGCTCCGCGGAAGTAGACTATAATTACCACATTCGTCCCATACTTTCGGATAAATGCTTCAAATGCCATGGTCCGGACGCTAACACGCGCGAAGCCGGCTTGCGACTGGACACGCCGGAAGGTGCCTACGCCGCCTTAAAAGATAATCCCCATGCCCGCGCCCTCGTACCCGGCAGCCCGGCCACATCAGAAATCTATTTGAGGATCACCGCCAAAGATATCTCCCAAAGGATGCCGCCGGCGGAGGCTAACCTCACTCTCACGGAAGAAGAAATAGGCCTCATCAAAAAATGGATAGAACAGGGCGGCAAATATAAGCCGCACTGGGCGTTTATCCCGCCTCAGAAAACGGCGCTTCCGGAGGCGGATGAAGACTGGGTGCGTAACGAGATTGACTATTTTACTTACCCCAAAATGCAGGCTGCCGGCTTAAAACCCTCCGAAGAAGCCGGCCGGGAAGCCCTGCTGAAACGGGTGAGCCTGGACCTGACCGGCCTGCCGCCGTCGGTGGAAATGCAGGACCGTTTCCTGGAAGATAAGAGCACTGACGCCTTCGAAAAAATAGTGGATGAGTTGCTGAAAAGTAAGCATTACGGGGAGCGAATGGCCCTGGACTGGATGGATGTGGCCCGCTATGCGGACTCGCATGGCTACCAGGACGACGGCCTGCGGACCATGTGGCCCTGGCGCGATTGGGTGATCCACGCCTTCAATCAGAATTATTCCTACCGGAAATTTGTGACCTACCAGTTGGCCGGCGACCTGATCAAAGACCGGAATACCGAAAGCCTGCTGGCCACCGGCTTTAACCGGAACCATAAAATCACCCAGGAGGGCGGGGTGATCGACGAAGAGTACCGCTCCGAATACGTCACAGACCGGACCAATACCTTCGGAAAAGCCTTTCTCTCACTGACGTTTGAGTGCGCCAAATGCCACGACCACAAGTTTGACCCCATCAGCCAGAAAGACTATTTCAGCACCTACGCCTTCTTTAACCAAGTACCGGAAAAGGGGCTTTTCGGTACCATTGATGCCTCGTTTGCCGATCCGCCTAACCTGAAAATCGGCCAGGAAGAGGTCAGGGGCATCCTGAATTTTATCCATAAGAAAGATACGGCTGACGTATACGTGATGGTCATGAAAGACTCGGTAGGGCTGCGCAAAACCTACCTCCTGGAACGGGGAAATTACGACGCCCCCGGCCCGGAAGTTACCGCAGGCCTGCCGGCGGCCGTGCTGCCTTTTAGCGCAGCACGCTACGGCGGTAACCGCGAAGGCCTGGTGAAATGGATGTTTGCACCGGAAAATCCCCTGACCGCCCGGGTTTTTGTGAACCGGCTTTGGGAGCATTTCTTCGGACGGGGAATTGTGGCCACCACGGGTGACTTCGGCATGCAGGGAGATCTGCCCTCGCATCCCGAGCTGCTGGACTGGCTGGCCGTGGACTTTAGAGAACATAACTGGGACATCAAACGGCTGGTCAGGAAGATGGTGACCTCGGCCACCTACCGCCAGGACTCAAAAGTGACCCGGAAGCACCTGGACAAAGACCCGCAAAACCGCTACCTGGCCCGTAGCAGTCGTACCCGCCTGAAAGCCGAGCTGGTGCGTGACCTGGCCCTGTCTTCTTCCGGCCTGCTGAACCCGGAGATCGGCGGACCCAGCATTAAGCCCTACCAGCCCGATGGCATCTGGGAGAAATCTACTTCCGGCCGCGGCAGCCTGGCCCGTTACGTGCAGGATGACGGCACTGACCTTTACCGGCGGGGGATGTACGTCTTTATCAAGCGCACGGTACCGCCGCCCAATATGCTGATCTTTGATGCCAGTAACCGCGACCAGTGTGAAGTGACCCGCCTGGCTACTAACACGCCCCTCCAGGCCCTGGTGATGCTGAACGATCCCGTGATCCAGGAGGCCTCCCGCGTGCTGGCCCAGGAAATGGCTTCCCGGCCCGCAGACCAGGTGCTCAGGGAGGTATTCCGGAAGATCATTTGCCGTGAACCGGACAGCCGGGAGCTGAAAGTGCTGGCCGGCTATTGGGATCAGGAAACCGCCCGACTCCGGAAGCTGAAAAAACCGGGTCTCCTGAAAGTAGGGGAGTACCGCGATCTCCCGGTGAAAGATTATGAAAAAACGGTAGCACTGATGTACACCATCCAGATGATATACAATATGGAAGAGGCGATAGTACGGATATGAATTAAACGCATGAAAGAACTCATAGAAAACCGGCTAAACATAAACCGCAGGCATTTCCTGGGGAAAGCCGCCGTGGGCATAGGCAGCCTGGCGCTGGGCTCGCTGCTGGTACCCGACCTCTTTTCGGGGAAAGCCGGCGAGGTGCCCGTGGGCCTGCCGCACTTTGCCCCCAAAGCCAAACGCATCATATACCTCTTTCAGAACGGTGCCCCCAGCCAGCTGGAGTCGTTTGATTACAAACCGGCCCTGATCCAAATGGCCGGGCAGGATCTGCCGGAGAGTATCCGGGGCGGGCAGCGGCTGACCGGCATGACCAGTGGCCAGAAGTCCTTCCCGCTGGTGGGATCCAAATTCGCCTTTCAGCAATATGGCTCCTCCGGAGCGTGGATCTCGGAGCTGTTTCCGCACATTGCGTCTATCGCCGATGACATCTGCATAGTGCGCTCCATGCATACCGAGGCCATTAACCATGACCCTGCGCTTACCTTCATGCAAACCGGCGCCCAGCAGGGAAACCGGCCCAGCATGGGGGCCTGGCTCAGCTACGGACTGGGGAGCGAAAACCAGAACCTGCCGGCCTTCTGCGTGCTGCTTTCGCGCGGGAAAGGAAACGGCCAGGGCGTATACTCCAAGCTCTGGAGTAACGGCTTCCTGGATGCCACCCACCAGGGCGTGCTCTTCAGCAGCGGCGATAACCCCATCCTTTACCTGAATGATCGTGACGGCGTGGATCGCCGCGCCATGCTCGATAAACTTTCCGAACTGAACCACCTGGGTTTTGAGGAATCAGGCGATCCGGAGATCACCGCTAAAATAGCCCAGTACGAAATGGCGTACCGCATGCAGACGGCCGTGCCCGAGCTGACCGACCTCAGCCGGGAGCCCGATCACATCATCAAAATGTACGGACCCGAATGCCTGGTGCCAGGCACTTATGCCGCCAATGCCCTGCTGGCCCGTAAGCTCTCCGAGTCGGGGGTGCGCTTTGTACAGCTCTATCACCAGGGCTGGGATCAGCACGATAACCTTCCCGGTGAAATGGTAGGGCAGGCGCGCGACGTGGACCGGGCTTCAGCCGCCCTCATCAAAGACCTGAAGCAGCGCGGCCTGCTGGACGAAACCCTGGTGATCTGGGGCGGGGAGTTCGGCCGGACCAACTACTGCCAGGGTAATTTCACCAAAGATAACTACGGCCGCGACCATCACCCCCGGGCCTACAGTATCTGGATGGCCGGAGGCGGAATCAAACCCGGCGTGGTGTATGGCGAGACGGATGAGCTGGGCTATAACATCGTGAAAGATCCCGTTCACATCAATGATTTTCACGCCACCGTGCTTCAGCTCTGTGGGCTGGACCACGAAAAACTGGTGTACAAGCACTTGGGCCGGCGCTACCGTCTCACCGATGTGGCCGGAAAAGTAGTCCCGGGAATTATTACCTGAACCTATGCGGCGAGTCCCGGAATACCTCCTGATATTTTTTAATGGCCTGCTGGCCGTGCTGGTGGTCTTTGAAAACCGGCTGCAGTTGCCGGAATGGCTGATTCCCGCCGGCCGGCTGCACCCGGTTCTGCTCCACCTGCCCATTGGGCTGTGGGCCGCGGTGATCATTCTTTATCTGCTGCGGCACCGGGTTCCGGGCTATCGCGCCCTGCTTCTGACCTTCATGCAGATCACCGCAGTTTTTACGGCAGTGACAGCGCTGGCCGGAATGCTCCTGGCCCTGGGGGTAGATTATGATGCTTCGCAAATCACCGGCCATAAATACACCGGTGTGGCGCTCAGCGGTCTGTTCTGGCTGGCCGTGATCTTCTTTGACCGGATTCCTGACCGGGCTATGCCTGCCGTGCTGGTGCTGGTCAGTGGGCTGGTTATCCTAACGGGTCACCGGGGCGGTGAGCTGACGCACGGCGAAGACTTCCTGCGGTTCAGGCCTGCCGAGTCTCCCGTTCAGGAAGATGACGTCTATGCTACCCTGATAGCGCCTATCCTGGAGGAAAAGTGCAGTTCCTGCCATAAAACCGGCAAGACCAAAGGCGGCCTGAACCTGGGGTCAGTAGCGCTGATGCTCAAAGGAGGCGAGAATGGGCCCGCCCTGGTGGCAGGCAATGCCTTGGAAAGCCACCTCATGAAGCGTATTTTCCTGCCCCTGGAACATAAAGAACACATGCCGCCCCGGAAGAAGACCCAGCTCACCGAACCGGAAATAGAAATTCTGACAGCCTGGATCAACGAGGGCGCCCCGGCCAAAATGAGCTTCGCGCAGTTAAAGCCGGATTCTCCCCTGAGAAAGTACCGGCAGACAGAAGCGGAGGAGGCCTTTACCTTTCCCGCCGCCAGCCCGGAAACCATCGTGGAAGTGAACACACCCTTTTGCCGGGTAACGCCTGTAGCGGTGAACAGCCCGGCCCTGAGCGCCTCTTTTTTTGTCCGGGCGAAGTTTGATCCCGCGCAACTGGAAAAGCTGCTGCGTGTTAAAGACCAACTGACCGAACTGAATCTCAGCAAAATGCCGGTAAATGACGCCGACCTGAAGGTGCTGGCCGAATTTAAGAACCTACGCCACCTGAACCTCAGCAGCACGGAAGTCACGGGCAGTTTCCTGAGCTACCTGAAAGGCCTGCGCCACCTGAAGTCGGTTTCCCTGGCCAATACCCGCCTCCATCAGCCGGATCTGAAGGCACTGGCCCGGCTGAATACGGTTTACCTATGGGAAAGCGGGTTCACGGCAGAAGATAGGAACCGCCTTAAAAAGCTGAACCCGGCTATACAGCTGGATACCGGCCAGCGGGAAAATGAGCGGATAGCCATTAATCCGCCCGAAAGTTCGGAGAAAAAAGCCTTCTTGAAGCAGGGCACGCCCTTAACGCTGCGCCATGCCTTACCCGGTGTGCAGATCCGGTATACGCTGGACGGCACCCTGCCTGACAGCACCCACGGAGAGGTGTACTCCCGCCCGCTCACGGTTCAGGGGCGCACCCGCATCCGGGCCCGGGCATTTAAAGAGGGCTGGCTGGGCAGCACCGTGCTGGAGCTGGATTACCTGGTAAACGGCCCCGAGCCTGATTCCGCAGCCCTCATGTCTTCACCGGCGGCCCAATACGGAGCCAAAGGCGCCAAAAGCCTGTACGACCGCCTCAAAGGCGATCCCGATAATTTCCTGGATAAGACCTGGCTGGGGTACCGGGAGAAGCCCCTGGAAGCTGTCTTTTTCTTTTCCACACCCCGGGAGCTGAAAAATATGACGGTCAGTATGCTGGAAAAAATTGATTCCTACATCCTGCCGCCCCAAAGCATAGAAGTCTGGGGTAAGCCCGTCTCCGGGCCGGAGCAGCTCCTCGGGAAAATTTCACCCGTTCAGCCTACTGCCGGGCGCCCGCGGAAAACCACCTATTTTGATGTACCGCTGCCGCCGCAGAAATACCGGGAGATCCGGATCCGGGTAAAAAACGTGAACCCTCTGCCGGCCTGGCACCCGGGCAAGGGCACTCCGGCATGGGTGTTTGTGGATGAAGTGGTTTTTAACTGAAAGCCGTTTCAATCAGGCTTCGCAGCTCAACTTCGCAAACTTATTCCGGTATTCCACGGGCGTCAGCCCTGTGATCTTTTTAAAAATATCGCGGAAGGCCTTGGTGTCTGTGTAGCCCACATCCCACATGATCTCCGTTACGTTTTTCCGGGAGGCTTCAAAGGAACTTTTGGCTGCTTCTATCTTCACCCGTTGAATGTACTCGATGGGAGTGTTATTCGTAGCCTCCTTAAATCTTCTTTCAAATGTTCTGCGGCCGGTATGAATTATGCCGGCTAACATTTCTATGGATAATTTATCCGGGTAATGGGCTTCAATATAATCCTGGACTTTTTGAATATCCTTATCGCCGTGATTCCGCTGGCCTTTGAAGATGGCAAACTGCGATTGGCTGTCGCGCCCGATATCCAAAGCAAAATACTTGGAGATCATAATGGCCGTTTCCCGGTCGGAAAACTTTTCCACCAGGTAAAGCACCAGGTTCCACAGGCTGTTTGCCCCGCCACTGCTGTAAATGTTATTGTGTTCGGTGATGACCGCTCCGTCTTCAACTTCCACGTCAGGGTACCGCTCTCTGAACTCGCTTACGTGGGCCCGGTGGGTAGAGCATTTTTTACCGCTGAGCAGGCCGGTTTCCGCCAGCAGAAAGGCACCTATGCATAAGCTGGCCAGGCCCGAGCCTTTCTCGTACAGTTGCTTAAAATAGGGTATCGCTTCGGCATTGGCCCGGATCCCTTTTTCGGTATCGCCGAAGGGGGGCGGAATGATCAGTAGGTCGGTTTCGGCCACATCCCTGAGAAGCCGGTGGGTTTTTACCATATATTCGCCGTTATTGGCGGGTAAGTACTCGTTCAGGCCCACATACTCCACCTGGAAAACCGGCTTTTTGCCAAAGGCGGTTAAAAACTCATTGGCCGTATGAAAATCCGGAAAGGCGGTGTAATGGCTTCAATTACACCATATTCGGGTACAAAGACAGAAATCTGCATAGTACAAAACGGGTTATACCGCATGGTAAAAATACTTTGTCATAATCCACCCCTGAAGTTGTCGTTTTCACTACAGCCCGGTTCGTCCACTCCCCTGTAATTTTGTGATATAAAAAACAAACCCGTTAATTATGGCAACAAGAATTAAAGTGGAAGCTACCGTGAATGCTCCCCAATACCAGAAACAGGGATGGCAGGCCATACTGGATAACTTTGTGAAATATGTAGAATCCTGGCCGTTTCTTACGTATATGGCGGTAAAATCCGGGCACATGGCTGAGGCCCGCCCCTCCGCGGCTAAACGGGTGAGTGCTATCTTTATTACCTTTTCCGGTAACTGCCGGAGAGCGCTCACCCACTACCAAACCTGCTTTGGCGGTACTCTTCACTTTGAAACGTTAGAACTGCCGGGCTACCCGGAAAAACCGGTGATCAGCGGCTCATTGGTCTCCGACAGCATCGTTATTTATGGTTCAGACCTGACCCACAGCGAAGGCCGGATCCTCGGAAATTACATGGCTGTTTTCCTGCATTGTAAAAGCCGTGCTGACCGCAAGGCACTGGTGAAAAAGCTGGGAAGTAAGAATACGGAGAATTACCATGACCAGAAGCTGGTGGAAATCACCGATGCGTTTGATGTGAGGTGGATATTGGGGGTTTAACTTGAGTATATAAACAGGAAAGCCCGGCGCAGCCGGGCTTTGTAGTGGTCTCAGCGGGAATCGAACCCACATCTAAAGTTTAGGAAACTTCTATTCTATCCGTTGAACTATGAGACCTCCTTTTCGGACTGCAAATGTCGGAAAACTTGTGCTAATTTGAAAGTATACACCAACAAAAATCCCCGGCATGGCCGGGGGTCTTTGAAGATTATTACCAATATGTATGAAGATAAATGCTGTTTGATCTCCTGCACAAAATTGCATGAACAGTATTAACTGAATATTACGGGAGTATTAAGAATTATAACCGTTAACTAATTTACGGTGCGGAAAGTAGGGCGGGGGGAGCTAAATTTGCATATTGATATTGACGTAATGAAGAAGGGAATATTTATCTGCATAGCTCTTTTAATCTCTGTGGCAGGATTGGCGCAGCAGCAGGTGACCCGTTTCACCCACACCGGGCAGACTGAAAACCGGTTTTACCGTGTCATCGGGGAATCAGGCGGAAAAATCTATTCCCTGTCCGATAAAAACACCTTGTGGTCTTACGATCATGCTGTTTTTGACAGCCTGATGACGGATCCGACCATTAATATCAATACCAAAATCCATATTCACCGGGGGAATGTCTACTTCATTAATAACGGATCCTTGTGGGAATTAAACGGCCGGACCAAAGTGCTGGAAAAAACGCTTGATTTCCCTGAAAAATTCAATCTTTTTGAGTTCTATGGCGGAAACCTGTATGCATGTCATTATGTAATGCATGTTATATCCCTGCCGGACACCAGCCCTTTGCTGAAATACAACCTGGAGGACCATTCAAAAACAGATACGCTTGCAGAATCCCACTATTATATTGAAAAAGGGGTAGACAGGTCTCTGCTGATTCAGCATTTAGGGCCTTCAGGGGCTGATTCCCGCCTGGTTCTTGTAGATGAACACGACGACGAATTTCAGACCCGCATTAATACGCGGGAAATTCTATATATCACTTTGAAAGACAAGGATATACTGATGCTAAATGGAGCTGGAGGGAGCTACCTCTGGAATCTTAAGACCGGGAAGATAAGAATGAACGGTAAGACACCTTCCGGAAAAGTCCATATCGTCAATGACTCTACCTCTTACGCTACCCGTTTTTTCTATCTGGCATCAGCAGAAAGTGATAGTATCCGTGTGACTAAACAGGTAAATAACGAAAGTACGCTGATCTTCAGCGGCTCTGTGGGAGGTCTTGTCCAAAAAACCCTTTCCCAGTCTTTCGAACATTATTCGGATTACCTGGAATTGAAGGATAAATTCTACTTTATATCCACAAAAGGCAACTCTCAAAACAGGGATATCCGGCTTTCCTGCCTGGACGGTGTCACGAAAGAGATCAGCCACCGGAGCTTCCCCGACCGTTTTAAAGAGGCGTTTTCAGGAAGTGGCCGGTATTCATTTGAAATACAGCACGATACTATTTTCATTTTCCCGGTCTCTAACAGTAAGGAGGTAACTTTCTACGATACCCGTAGCGGCACTTTTGGCGACAGCCTGTTTGTGGAGAATTATAAATGGAGGTTCACCCGGTTAAACCACACTACTTTAATAGCAGAAACCACTGATTCCCTGAAGATATATAACCGGGTACTGAATAAGAGCAAATCCATCCGGAAAAACTTTAGCAGGGAAGGTTCTGCCATCCTGCAGGCACAGATTTACAGGGAATGTGTGTTTTTTGTGAATGAAACGGAATTTGCACTTTTTGATGGTGAAAAACTCAGGCATATCGGCTTACCTGCGGGAATACCCCACACCCGGAATCAGAGCATCACCTATACCTCACAAACGGTTCATGGCACTGTGATTATTTCCATGAAGGCTATGCAGGGTAACGGCGAGAGGTGGTATTACTTACTGGACATTCATACGGGCAGGCTGGCATTCCCGGATAAATTCAGCCCGGGAGAGATCAACCTCCGCGATACTTCTCTGGTGAAGGCGCTATCCGGAAATAAGATCTACCTGGCCAAAGAATGCGGTACTTTTTACATACTGGATAAAGAGACCCTGGAAGTATCAGAATTTAGCGGGTCCTGTAATTTCAGACTCAGCCATATTTTGACAAGCGGGAGAATACTGTTTACCGAAGGCCGGAAAGTTTACTATTCAGACTACCCGTATAAAAAAATAGAAACCCTCACTTCTGACGGCTTTATCATTAAAGCGGCATTTAATCAGGCCGTTTATTCCGATAATAAAACAATCAGGCTTTTATCCGGAAATACAGAACTGGCGCGGGTCTCAGAAGAGGGTTACCAGCGTACCACTGATCTTTCCGGCAGGGAAGTTTTATACCGGCTTTCCGGGACCCATTATCTGTATGTAGACCTGCTAACCGGAAGGTCAGTGAAGCTTTCGGGTGACCGGGATTTTGACCGGGGAGTAACGTATCGGGGACTTGTATATTTAACGGCTCTTACCAATAGGGAGCTTTGGGTGCTGGATGGTAACTCCTTAAAAGTCAGTCTTAAAAATATAAGCGGGGATTTTTTAAAAAGTAAAAACGGGGAGTTTTTATACTTTGTGGATAACCTGGATCATACCCGGAGAAGATGGATGCAGGCAGAAGCCGGCCAGCTGAAGGAGCTCTTTGTATCGGATAATTACAACCCGGTTTTTCAAGGTGTTTCCGATCCCGGGAAAATACATTATTTTGATCCGGAAAAAAATACGCTTTACACATTGCCCGGAATTCCGGACGGAGCACCGGTAAATGCCCGCTTGACCACGGTTATCCATGACGTGGAAAACAGGGTTCTTTTCCGGGATGATATTTCAATGATCTCTTTTGATAAAAAAACTAACCGGGTAGAAAGGCTTCCTGACGCGTACGGGGCCATTCAGAATGGAACCTGGTTTAACGATCTGTGGTATTTCAGCGCTAAAGATAAGGATTTAGGGAGCGAGATCTGGGAAAGCGACGGCTCTTCAGAAGGAACCCGGATGGCGTATGATATTAACAAAGGACCCAACGGCTCATCCCCCGGAAAACCCTTTATTCTGAAAAATAACCTATATGTTTTTGCCCATACGTCCCAAAGCGGCCTCCAGCTGTGGCATCTAGCCCATAGCGTTCGGGAGCCGGAAAACGTTCTCCTCCCCTCCGAAAACCTCCCCCTGCACTTCAGTTTCTACCCTAACCCCACGGCTGACTACCTGAACATCAGCAGCACCACAAAAAGCCCGGAAAAATATAAAATCACCGTCTTCAGCACCGATGGGAAAATGCTTTCGGAAAAAGAATCCGTGTTGCCGCAAAAGCTGGATCTGTCGGGCCTGGAAAGTGGCATTTACCTGCTGAATGTGCGGTCAGGCCAGGTGCAGAAAACGTTTAGGGTATTTAAAAACTGAGGGAATGAGAAAGCTCCTTCTTCTGCTTTTCATTTCCACGACGGCGGCCGGTCAGAAAAAAATCACTGACATTTCCGGCAGGGCTGCTGAGACCGCTTACCTGGAGCCGGTAGGCAGGATAGGGGCGGAGTTTTTCTATCTGAATACACATTTCCTGACCCGGCTAAACCTGGAGACTTTTGAAACCACCCGGCTGGTAAGCTCCCTGGATAAAAATATAAACTATGTTTCCCTGATCTCACACGGGAGGCTGTTTTACGCTTTTTTAGATTTTCCCGAAGTCATTATAAACGAAGTAGATACACAGACCGGAGAAATCATTAACCGCTTCTCTTTTCCAAACAGTTCTCAGTTAAGCAAAATCAATGACGTCTACTACATCGTCAGGGATAATCTCTGGGTCAGGATCTCCTTTGATGAATCGGGGATTTATACGGAAGAAATCGCGAAATATGATCCTGCAGATAGCGGCGGCTCATTGAGAAACAGGATTATTCAAATGAAAAACAAGGCGGGAGGAACGGTAAAAGGCTTTTGGGATGACCGGAATAATTTTTACTTCACTAAAAATATCGAGGTGGGGCTGTCAGGCCAGGAGTTCGCCGATTATTATGTTTTTTACCGCCATTCGGGTTTCGAAAAGGCTTTTTTGTACCATAAACCCAGCGGTAAGGAAATAAGTATAAGTTCTGACCGGGCCCTGGCCTTTCTCCGGTTTTTTGAAGGGGAATTGGGGGAAATGTATTTGCTGGAGAGTTTTGCGCGGGATTTTTCCGGGCAACCGGGCGTGCTTTATAAACTGTACCGGGTATCGGAAGAGGGGAATAAAGATCCTGTGATGGATATCGAATTAAGAGATTACAACTACTACGTCAGCGGTGGAAGTCTGAATGGCCCCGGCACGGCCATCCCTTATTCCAATATACTTTATTTCAATAAACACATTTATTTCTGGGTAGGGGATTCAAAGTTCACCAGTACGCAGGTCAGCATGAAGCTGGTGGCGGTAAACCCCGGGACACGCCAGGTGACCACTCTATCCCTCCCGGAAGAAGCCGTTAAAGCGCTTCAGTTTTACTACCCTCCCTATGGTTTGCAATTAATAGCTTCCGGGGAGAAGGTAGTGGCGGTCACGGACACGGAAGACTACCTGAGTATTTCCTGTGATCCGCGCGATTTTAAACTCGCGCCTGAGAAGGGGAAAAACACATTGCAAAAGCGGGTGGTGACTGTAAATGACACCTTACACCTGAATTTCTCGTACCCGCAGAAGATAATTAAGGAAGATCATAACCACCCCCTCATGCAGGTGATCCGTGACTCCGTATTTTATGAGGTAGATGCCCTTAGAAGCTACTTTGCTACGCCGGGCAAGTTAATTATCCCGGACGGCTTCCATTTCAAAACGTATACCTATGACGGAGAAGAACTTCGTGCCGTGCCGGATCCTATACGAAACAGCTACCTCCGATTAGCCTCGGTTTCCTGGACCGGCATCGGGGTTCATAATAAACACCTCATTTATGCGCACGGGTTACGGCTTGACGGAACCACCGGCGGGGATTATTATACTTTTGACAGTTCTACGGACCAAACGTTAAAAGTCTTCTCTTTTAATTCTCCTTATCTTATATGGGCCTTTGCTGCCAAAGCTTCTACAGGCGAGTTTGTGCTCATCGATCTGAACGAAGGAAAATATGTGATCACTGACTTTGAAGATTATTTTGATCTGACCCTTCCCGGCATCACCTCCGGAATGGAACTGATCTGCAATTTTGCGAACAAGACCTTCCTCTTAAAAGGAAGTGGAGCCCGGGTCTATCATTTCCATCCGGGCAGTGGCACCCTGAAAAATACGGGGGTGGAAACTTACGGCGGAAACTTTTATGGCCCGGACAGTTTCTATACGCTGGCAGCAGGTACCCTGATAAAAATAGATGAAAATGGTAATTCGGAAACGATAATCGGGCCGGACGCCTCACTCCGGGCCGAAAAAATAGGGGACGATGAAGCGGTGTTCTTTACCTTTCGGGAATTCGGAAAAATAGAACTGGCTTCCGGAAATATCGTAAGACACAAAATGAAGGCTAACTCCTGGTCTCTGGTGAGGGTGTTTAAATTGAATGACCGTCACTTCGCCATGTTATCAGACGGC
This sequence comes from Leadbetterella sp., assembly GCA_019638185.1. Classification (GTDB taxonomy): domain Bacteria; phylum Bacteroidota; class Bacteroidia; order Cytophagales; family Spirosomataceae; genus Leadbetterella. Next base: position 155,622 of record JAHBUH010000007.1, on the reverse strand, counting down.
GAGCTGGTCCGGGTAGATTTTAACACGGGGAGTTTTTATAAAATTGCCACCGAGCGCTTCCTGTTGCGTTCCGGCACCAGAAACGGTAAAGTTTACCTGACCCGTTATGATGAGATAAGCAGAGAAACCGAAGTATGGGAATTTGACGGAAAGGATGTACGGATGAGGTTCGGGCTGGATGAACGCGTATTCCATAGCAGGGATTCTTTTTCTGAACCTGCCATCTTCCATAATTCAGATCATTCCTGGCAACTGTGGTGGCCGGCCGAAGACAAGGTAATCAAGCCGGATTCCGCCGTACTGAAGAATTATTGGGAATTCAGGTACCTGGGTGAAACCAAAGACGTGGGGTATTTTGCAGCTTTAGGAAGTGACATAAGGCACATCATCAGCGTAAATGCCCGGTCAAAGCAGGTTAACGTGCTGTTTGGAGAAGGGGAATATTTCCGGATTTTTGATGAGAAATTATTTATAGGTACTGAGGAAGGGATCTGGAAAAGTGACCCGGAAGGAACTTTAATGACGCTGGAAACCCGTTTAAAAGTAGCTCCTTTGTACCCTACGCAGCCGGAAAGAAACTTTTTTGAATTCAAAAACAACCTCTACTTTTGGGCAAAAGATGAAAAGGATATCACCCAGTTATACCGGTTGACCAATAAAACTCCGGAAGAAATCCTCCTTCCCGCCGAAAACCTCCCACTGAACTTCAGTTTTTACCCCAATCCCGTGCAGGATCATCTGAACATCAGCAGCACAGCGGAAAGCCCGGCAAAATATAAAATCACTGTCTTCAGCACAGATGGGAAAATACTTTCGGAAAAAGAATCAGCGCTGCCGCAAAAACTGGACCTGTCGGGCCTGAAGAGTGGAATTTACCTGATTAATGTGCGGACGGAGGGGGCAAGCAGGACGTTTAGGGTAGTGAAAAGTTAAAACGCCCCTCACCACCGTACCTGTCCGTCACCTGTGACCACCCACTTCTCCGTCACCAGCTTTTCCAGGGCAAAGGGCCCACGGGCATGCAGCTTCTGGGTGGAAATGCCGATCTCAGCACCCAGGCCAAACTCCCCGCCATCGGTAAAACGGGTGGAGGCATTGTGATATACGGCGGCAGCATCCACTTCCTCCAGGAAACGCTGAGCCAGTTCCGGATCACGGGTAACGATGGCCTCGGAGTGCCGGGAGGAGTATTCGCGGATATGATCCAGGGCTTCATCCGGGCTGTTTACCGTTTTTACGGATAACTTAAAGTCCAGCCATTCCTTGCCAAAATCCTCGGCGCGTGCCGGCTGCACCCGGAAATCCGCCTCCCGGAAGTAGGGGAGGGAGGCCTCATCGGCAAAAACCTCAATGGCATATTTTTCAAAGCCGGCTTTCAGCCCGGGGATCAGCTCCGGAGCCACGGCGGCATCCAGGATCACGCAGTCCAGGGAATTACACACCGACGGCCGCGAAGCCTTGGCATTCACGATGATCTCCGCCGCCATAGCCAGGTCTGCCGTCTTTTCTACATACACATGACATACCCCGGCGCCGGTTTCGATGGTGGGTATCCGGGAATTTTCCCGAACAAAGCTGATCAGGCCCTGGGAGCCCCTCGGAATGATGAGGTCTACGTATCGGTCGGCCTGCAGCAGCTCGGTCATAAATTTCCGGTCGGTAGGCAGAAGCAGCACCACCTCTTCCGGCAGCCCGTTTTCCCGGAGGGCCCGGTGGATCAGTTGCACGAAGGCCCGGTTAGAATAGTCGGCTTCCTTTCCGCCCTTCAGCACGGCGGCATTTCCAGAGAGAAGGCAGAGGGCCGCCACATCGATGGTCACGTTTGGGCGCGACTCAAAAATAGTCCCCACCACCCCCATAGGTGTAGTCACCTTTTTCAGGAGGAGGCCGTTAGGCAGGGTTTTTTCCAGCAGCACCTTCCCGGCCGGGTCTTCCAGCCGGCTGACTTCCCGCAGCGAGTCCGCCAGCGCATGGATCCGGGCTTCATTGAGCAGCAGGCGGTCGTATTTGGGATCTTCCCGGTCCATCCGCTCCAGGTCTTTCCGGTTTTCCGCCAGGATAAGGGCCACGTTTTCCGTAAGCAGGCCTGCCAGGTGGGTCAGCACCCCGGCTCTCTGGGAATGGGGCGCCCGCCGGAGCTTAGCCGCCTCCCTGCTGGTTTTCTGTAATTCGGGAAGTATGCTTTCCATAAGAGGTTTAATGTTTTATCCAGTTGGGATTAGTAAGAGGCAGCGCCTCCTTTATCCGTGTTTGAAGCTCTTCACTCAGGGGCCCGAGCTCCAGGGCCATGAGATTGTTTCTCAGCTGAGCCCGGTTTCGCATGCCCGGGATCACAAAATCCGTGGCCGGGTGATGCAGCACATACCGAAGGGCCGAAGTGCTGATCCCGCCGGGCAGCTCCTCCAGGAAACAGAGCTTCTGCACCGCCGTTTCATACCAGCTCCGGTCAGCAGGGCTCACCGCTGAACGGATATCCGTTTCGCCGAAGCGCAGCCCGGGGTTTTCCAGGAATCTTTCCGAAAGGAAGCCCGATGCCAGCGGAACCCGGCCAATAAACCGATAACGCGAAAAAGCCGGATGAGTAAAAACCCGTTCTTCCGCCCGCCGGTCCAGTACATTGAAAATGGCTTCTATAGTATCACCAAAGCCTACATTCAGGACATTTTCCGCCCCTTTCAGGCTTCTTACACTCACGCCATAATGGCGGATCACCCCCTGGCTTTTCAGGTTTTCAAAAGGAGCGATGTCTAATACGCCGTAATCAAAATCATCTGCCGGGCCGTGCATTAGCAGGGTGTCCAGCCGGTCCAGCCGCAGCCGTCCCAGGCTTTCTTCTACCGAACGCCGCAGGGTGTCGGCTGAAAAATCGAGATAGGCTTCTCCGGCGGCATTTTCGTAGCTTCCGTACTTGGTGCACACCTGCAGGCCGGGAGGCTTCACGGCTGAGAATACGCTTCCGAGCAGCAGCTCTGACCGGCCTTTTCCGTAACCCGGCGCGGTATCAAAAAAAGTGATGCCCCGTTCCAGGGCTTCCAGGAGGGTCTGCCGGGCTTCGGCTTCATCCAGCTTTCCCCAGCCGGTCTGCCGGCCGCCGAAAGTGCACTCTCCACCCAACTGCCATGCCCCGAAACCCAGTTTTATCTTTTGTGTCATGTCAGAAACATGGCCTGTTATTCCGGTTTAGGCGCATTCCGGAACGACCGCACCAGGAAATACAGCCCGATCAGCACGGCCGGGATGCTCAGGATCTGTCCCATATTCAGCTTCATGGTCTCTTCAAAAGCCACCTGGTTCTCTTTCGTAAACTCATAAAAGAACCGCAGCCCGAAAATCCAGATAAAAAATATCCCGGTGAGTGAGCCCTGAGGCGTTTTATCCCGCCAGCGGTTATACAGCAGGATCAGGATAATAAAAATCACCAGGCAGGAGATGGACTCATACAGCTGGGAAGGATGCCGGGGCACCTGGGTGAACTCAAAATTCTGCTTAAAGATCACGCCGAAAGGGCCGTCAGTAGGCTTTCCTACGATCTCTGAATTCATGAAATTACCGAAACGGATAAACGCCCCGCCCAGCGCCGATACGATCACCAGCCGGTCGGTCAGCCAGAGATAGCTGTACTGCGGGTGCTTACGCCGGAAAAGAAACAGGCCGATCAGCACCCCGAAAGCCGCACCGTGGCTGGCCAGGCCGGCATACGGCGGCATCAGCATATCGTAGATGAAAGCACCCGGGTGGTCAAAAAAATGATTGCCTTCATAAAATACGTAATGCCCTATCCGCGCTCCCAGTACAATAGACAGGATCATGGTCAGCAGCAGGGCATCCAGGTCTTTGCTGTCTTTCTTCTCAATCTTAAACGCCCAGGCTATGATCTGGTAACCGATCACAAATCCCAGGGCAAAAAGCAAACCATACCAGCGGATCTCAAAACTTCCGATTTTAATGATAGTGGGCGAAACGTCCCACACTATCTGGGCTAAAGTCATATTTATTCCGATTTATAGACCCGTAAAAATACAAGGAAAATGATGAAGTAGCGGAAAGGGGCGGCTTTATTTTATCGGAACCGCCCCAAAATAAAATTCGGTGGGCCGTATAATTTCTGATTTTAATTCCTACATTTGTGTCAAACTTCTGTTCAGAATTTGAGCCTTATCAGCTACATACGAACTCCCCGAGCCGGGCACCGACGATAGGCCCTGCACGTCTCTCTTTTGTTTCATCTGTTAATTTATATTTCATGAGTTCCATAAAAGTTGGAATCATAGGAGCGGCCGGGTACACCGGTGGCGAGCTTCTGCGGATTCTTATTCATCATCCCGGGGTGGAAATTGTTTTTGCCAACTCCCAAAGCCAGGCGGGTAAGCCCGTGTACGAGACCCATACGGACCTTCTGGGCGACACCGACCTGGTCTTTACCTCCGAGCTGCCCTTTGAGAAGGCAGACGTCATCTTCCTGTGCTCCGGTCACGGGCAGTCCCGGAAATTCCTGGAACAAAACCCCGTACCGGCTTCCCTGAAGATCATTGACCTCAGCACCGACTACCGCGATGAGTCCGGCGGGTTTATTTATGGCCTGCCCGAGCTGAACCGCGAAAAGATCCGGTCGGCAGATAAAATAGCGAACCCCGGGTGTTTTGCCACCACTATACAGCTGGCTCTGCTGCCCCTGGCCCAGGCCGGTCTGCTGGAGGAAGTGCACGTGTCAGCCATCACCGGCTCTACCGGCGCCGGGCAGGCCCTCAGCCCTTCCACCCATTTCTCGTGGCGTAATAACAACGTGTCCATTTACAAAGCCTTCACTCACCAGCACCTGGCCGAGATCCGGCAAAGCCTGAACCAGCTGCAGAACGGCTTTTCGGAAGATATCAATTTCCTGCCGTACCGGGGTAATTTCCCCCGGGGCATTATGGCTAACGTGTACCTGAACTTTGAAGGCAGCCTGGAAGAAGCCCTGACGCTTTTTGAAACGTACTATGCCGCTCACCCGTTCACCCATATTTCCCGACGGCCCATTGATGTGAAACAGGTGGTCAATTCCAATAAATGTATCCTGGAATTGCAAAAACAGGGCAAAAAGCTGCTCATCACCTCTATTACCGATAACCTGCTGAAAGGGGCATCGGGACAGGCCGTGCAGAACATGAACCTCATGTTCGGGCTGGACGAAATAACAGGTCTTCATCTTAAAACCATTTCCTTCTGACAATGAAACTATTTGACGTATATCCCATCAATGCCATCGAACCGGTAAAGGCGCTGGGAAGTAAAATCTGGGACAGCCAGGGTACCGAATACCTGGACCTCTACGGCGGCCATGCCGTGATCTCCATAGGCCACTCGCATCCGCATTATGTGCAGAAAATCAGCGATCAGCTGGCTAAGCTGGCTTTCTACTCTAACTCCGTGGAGATACCCCTCCAGCAGGAGCTGGCGGCTAAGCTGGGTGCACTCTCCGGCCTGGATGAGTACAGCCTTTTCCTGGTGAACTCTGGCGCCGAGGCCAATGAAAACGCCCTGAAACTGGCTTCTTTCCATACCGGTCGCACCAAAATAGTAGCCTTTACCAAAGCCTTTCACGGGCGTACATCCGCGGCCGTGGCCGTCACCGATAACCCGGCTATTAAAGCGCCGCTGAACTTTGCAGGCCATGTGGAATTTGTACCGTTTAACGATGTGGAGGCGCTGAAGGCCGCTGTAGATGAGGAAACCTGCGCGGTGATTGTGGAAGGTATCCAGGGCGTAGGCGGGATCCAGGTGGCCACTGAGGCCTTCCTGAAAGCCATCCGGGAGGCCTGTGATGCCAGCGGGGCCGTGATGATCCATGACTCCGTGCAGTGTGGGTACGGCCGCAGCGGGGAGTTCTTTTCGTTTCAGCACTACGGCATCCGGCCCGATATCATTTCCATGGCCAAAGGCATGGGTAACGGCTTTCCCATTGGCGGCATCCTCATTGCCCCTAAATTCCAGGCTAAACACGGCCTTTTAGGTACCACTTTCGGTGGGAATCACCTGGCCTGTGCCGCGGGTATCGCCGTGCTGGATGTCATGAAGGAAGAGCGCCTGACAGAAAATGCCGCACAGGTGGGGGCTTACCTCATCCATGAGCTCAAAGGCTTTTCGGGCATTCGCGAAGTACGGGGCCGGGGACTCATGATCGGCATAGAGCTGGACGGGCCCGTGGGTACTATCCGGAAAAAACTGCTGGAAGACGATAAGATATTTACCGGCGTGGCGGGTAGTAACATCATCCGGCTGCTGCCGGCGCTGTCGCTGGAAAAAGCACAGGCAGCGCGCTTTTTGGAATGCCTGCAGAAATACGTGAGCTGATTTTGTGGCCCGGAATGTGGTCTGAAGTGACACTTTCCGGGTTCTTACTCCACATCCGTCAGGCTGCTGATCTTCACAGCCCGGCCCGATTGGATACTTTTCCGGGCTGCTATACCGATCATGACCGACATCACGCCGTCACGCAGGCCTGCCGCATGTCGGTAGGGATCCGGTGCCTCCGGGTTCAGGAAGATCTTATCCTGCAGCCGTCCGTCGCCACCACCGTGCCCGGCCTTTTCCGAGACCACGTTCACGGTTTCGTAATTTTCCCAGTTGCGGAACAGGATCAGGGGCTCCACTATTTGCTCCCCTTTTGATCCCTGGGTCATTTCCACGGCATGCAGCCCTTCCTGGTCAATATGCTCACTCTTCATCCAGGGAATGTCCAGCCAGGCTTCTATTCTTCCCTTTTGTCCGTTAAAGGCGATATGCCAGCCTTCAAAAGGTGAATAAGTGGTCAGCGAATAATTAGTAACCACGCCACTCCGGTATAGGATCTGGGCCGACATCTTATCGTAAATATCAATTTCCTCCCGGAAAAGGCAGTTGTCCCGGATATACCCGTCGTACTTTTCATTTTCCACATACAGCTTCATATCCTGGGGGCTTTTGGTGATGTCCCAGTAATACCGGCATTCCGTTTTATGGGTGCATTTCCGGCAGCTTTCCCCCCGGAAAGGGCCGTTTTTGCCGTAATGCTCCAGGGCACCGTAGGCAAACACCTCTTCGGGCGTATCGTCCAGCCACCAGTTCAGCAGGTCGAAATGGTGCGTGGCCTTGTGCACCCACAGCGAGCCACCCCCATTCATAAGGCCGTGCCAGCGGCGGAAATAAGACGCTCCGTGATGGGTGTTCAGATACCAGTGAAAATCTACCGAGGTGATCTGTCCCACACTTTGGTTCTGCAGAAGCTCCTTGATTTTGGTCATATAAGGGCTCCAGCGGTAATTGAAGCCCACGATGAGGTTTCTTTTCGATTTGCGTTCCGCCGCTACAATCTGCCGGCAGCGGTCCTCATCCGTGGTCAGGGGTTTTTCGGTCAGCACATCGGCTCCGAACTCCAGCCCTTTAACGATGAACTCATGGTGGGTGGAATCTTTGGTGCAGACAATGACCAGGTCGGGCCGGGTTTCGCGGAGCATGAGGTCGAAATCCGTAAAGATGGGGCAGCTTACACCCATATATTCCCGGGCAAACTTCACCCGGCCGGGGTTAATGTCGCACAGGCCCACAAACGTGAGCTTTTCGGGGTACTGGTCCACCAGGCGTTTCCCCCAGAAGGAGCTGCCCCGCACCCCGGTACCCACCAGTACTACTTTCAGGCGGCGGTCAGCGCCGAAGCCGTGGAGGGGGCTGGACACGGCAGTGCCGGCCGCCAGCATGCTAAGGGAATACAAAAAATCCCGTCGTGATCTGTTCATCGCTTAAAATGTTTTTACTGCCCTGTATCGTAAGGCCGGCTACGTTGGGTGGCCGGCTTTTATTTTACCCGTATCACCCGTTAAAAGCCTTCCGCAGCAGGGTCAGGCTCTTGGGTACGGCCGTTTCGGCACTTTCTTTACCCTCCATTTCCAATGAAACATAACCTTTGAACCCATGTTTCCGGGCTATCTTCGCCAGCCGGTCGTAATCCAGGTCCAGGTCATAATAGTGACCGCCGCCGTAATAGGTTTTGGCCTGGATGATGTTAGCGTAGCCGATCAGCCGCTCAAACTGCGGATAAGGATCACCCACGTAATTACCGGTATCCAGGTTCAGGCCCATGGCAGGCGAGTCTTTCAGCGCCATATAAATCTTTTCCAGGTAATCAATATTCGATGAGAGCCCCCAGTGGTTCTCTATGGCCAGGATCACCCCTTCCTGTTCCGCATACTTCAGGCATTCTTTCATGCCCTCAATGCACCAGTTAATGGCATCCTGATCCGTATAGCCGGGCAGGGGCGTTTCTTTACCGGTTTTGTAATAATCAGGGGCGGAGCGGCCTGTTCCCCAGCTGCCGGTGTTCATCCGGATGCACGGGATGCCCAGCTGCACCGCCAGCTGAATGCACTTTATGGTATGGGCGATGTCCTTAGCCCGCGCTTCAGCATCCGGCTTCACAAAACTCTGGTGAATGGAAAGCATGGGCAGGGCCAGCCCGGCATCAAAAGCCAGTTTCTTCAGCTTGTGCATGTAAGCCTTCTCTTCACTTTCCATCTGGCGATGAAGGATCTCCACCCCGTCAAAACCCAGCCGGGAGGCATTTTCTATCACCTTTTCAATAGGGTATTTCACCTTTTCAAAATGCCAGTACGAATACGTGGATACCGCAAACCGGATAGGTGAGGGATTAGCTGCCGGCTGTTCATGCGCTAATACCGGCGGTGGAATTAAGGCGGCCGCTCCACCTACAGCCATGGTCTTCAGGAGATTCCGGCGGGAAAAGTGATTGTCTTTCATGCGTTTAAGATTGATTATTAGTGCAATTTAATGAATTAAACGGAGAAATATTTTTCAATTAAATTAGAATATTTTTAATTTAGCATCGTGTATATACATGAATTAAAATTTTACCAAACCGAAACATGAAAAAAATCATTTTGACACTGGCCGTAGCGCTGATCTCTACCGTAACATTTGCCCAGGATTGGGCCCTGGATAAGTCACATTCCAATGTGGGCTTCTCCATTGTCCACCTGAAAATCTCAGATGTAGACGGAAGTTTCGGGAAATTTGATGCCAAAATTACTTCTTCCAAGGACGACTTTTCTGATGCCGTGATCGACTTCAGTGCCGAAGTGGCCTCCATCACCACAGGAAATGAAAGAAGAGACGGACACCTGAAAAGTGACGACTTCTTCTCGGTCGAGAAATTTCCAACCCTTACTTTCAAAAGCACATCCGTGAAGAAAGTATCCGGAAATAACTACAAGATCACCGGTAACCTCACCATGAAAGGAGTAACCAAACCCCTCACCCTGGATGCGGTGTTCAGAGGACCTATCGAAGGCCGTGGCGGTAAGAAAGTAGTGGGTATCAAAGCCACAGGCACCCTGAACCGGATCGATTTTGGAGTAGGTACTTCCGGCCCTTCCGTAGATGATGAAGTGACGCTAAGAATCTCAGGCGAGTTCTCGAAATAAGAGAAGTATTCAGAACCACTTGTGCCCGGTCAGACCGCAGATGAATTTTCCCTGTCTTACCGGGCACAGGCATATACAGGAATGATTACTCCCGCCAGTCGATCAGCGTACTCAATGCATCCACATCAAAAACCGGCAGGTTCAGCATCCGCTTTATCTTCAGGCGTTCGCCGTAGGCATTGTCTATGAAAATGACCTTCTCTTTTTCGGTGATGTATTTGTACTTCTCCTCTTCCATGGGGATATGGATGATGGTATCGAAGAGCCCATTGTGAATGGCCAGGCTTTCCAGGGTTTCGTCCAGGTTACCTGCGTGTTTGGTAATGAGTTTCAGGGTACGGCCCTTGTTTTTCTGGTGATACAGGAACATCATCACGTTCTGGTTCACGCGACCTTCTTTCGTGATGGTATCGTCAAAATCAATATAAACGGTGTCGTACTCCAGGTCTACGTTATACCGGCTGAACAGCGCCCGGTCTACCTCTATCCGGTAGTTATTCGGGATCACCTCCACGTCATAATCCAGGTAATCATAGACCATCAGCAGCGGGAAATTCACCCCGATGCCGCGGAAAACATTCATATTCCCGGCCACCTTTACCGAGGCTTCCAGGAGTTTAAACCGGCCTTCCACGTCTTTTTTCAGCTGGAAATACCAGGCCCCGCGGATACCGATGGTGTCGGAAACGATCTTCCCGATAGCCTCTATTTCAGGGGTAAGCTCTACCGATGAGCTGTTTACGGAAACCCCGTCAAATACCCTTTTCCGGTTCCTGGGCCCCATGAACAGCACCTCGCCGTGGCGGTTGGTGAAGCAGTCGATGGTCAGCTCCTCCCCGGGCAGGAGTTCCATGATCACATAATTATCCGGGTCAGGGAGTTCTTCCAGCTGCTGCCGGTTATGCACCACAAAAGCCCCTTTGCTGCCCTGCCCTTCGTCCAGCTTGGCATACACCGGGTAAACGGCGATGTCATCCGGGGTATTGAAAACTTTAGGGTTAAACGCATGTTCCCGGAACAGGTGGTAGATCTTCTTCTTACTGCGGCAGATTTCTGCCTGCCACAGGCCGGGCACGGCCACCCGCGTACGGATCTTATCCAGGTTACGGGCCATATACACCAGGATGGTGTCATGGGTGGGAAGAATGAGATCAATAGACTCTTTTTCAATGAGTTTATTTAATTCCTCCAGGAAATTTTCTTCCGCTATATTGGGGAAATCGCCGTAGTAATTGGCATAAAGCATCCGGCCGTGATCTTCCCTTTTAGAGGCGCCCACCACCCGGATATTCATCACATCTTTCAGGGCTAAATGAATCTCCATGGCGCTCTCGGCGCCACATGGAAATACAAGTACATTAGTTTTCCTGTTCATCTTTTAAAATAATGTCGAAATGGTCCAGCCACCCGTTGATCTGCTCCGGGGAATTGAACATCATGAGGTCTAAAACCGACAGCCAGGGCACAAATTCCCCCCCGAACTGCGGGTAGGAAAAAGACCGGGCCTTATGAAACTGCAAAGTTAAGCCCTGCGCTTGAAAAGCCGCAGGATCATACAGCTCAAATCCGCCGATGGGATTGAGATAAATATCACCGCCCGCGGCTTTGACCAGGGCTATCACCTTGTCCTGGCTTTTCAGAGAATGATCAATGGCCAGGCTGGAGGAAACCGTCAGCGGCGTAGAGATCTCCAGGTAGCTGCAGACGGTTTGCAGGGAAAATAAAAGGAAATTAAAAAGGTGATCATCCGGGTAATGAAAGATCCGCTCTGTCAGGGGATAAACCGCTTCGAAATAGGGTGCTTTACGGTAGTTTTCTTTTATTTTCCGGAGAATCTTCTCGCGGTCGGCCGGCCAGGTATCACTTAAGCGGCGGTCACGCACATCCAGGAAATCAGAATCTTTCTTCAGGGTGAGGCTGAAATATTCATCCCTACCGTTCTGAAGCATACGGTTACGGTGAAACCATCCTTTTTTTGAAAATTGGATATTGTCGTAAACAATAAACTCATCCACGGCACGAATGAGCTGAAAATAACCGATATACGGCAAAAAGTAGGGTTGCATTACTGCTACCTTTTTAGGAGTAAGTTCCAAGGATTTTTAATGATAAGTATCCAAAAACCAGTTCCAGGCTACGCAAACTGAACGCACTTATGCTCAGTTTACGTAGCCAGAAACCAGACTTTTTATCTGTTACAAGCTTGCCGCCTTCTGTCTCAGCTCTTCCAGGATCACTTCTTTCATAAGCAGTTTCCTCCGCTGGGTCTTCAGGTTGCTCTGGATCATCTTTTCCATTTCTTCATCCATCCGCTGCCCGTCGTAAGAGCGGATCAGCTCATCCAGATCCGTACGTGCCCTTCTCACAATATTATCCATTTCCCGGTATTTTGTCAGATCTTTCTGCTTATCGGAAAGGAAATTGAAAGTAGGATACTTCCGGGCTATTACCTTATGCAGGTAGCTGAGCTCAAAAATCTTATCACAGGCCGCGCGGAAGCGTTCAGCGATGGTCCGGTCTGCCAGGTGAGCCGGTATCCGGATGGTCTTCCACTCATTGAGCAGGAACTTGGCCCGGTTGGTAGCGGCAAACATATCATCGGTTTCGGAAAGTTTCTCCACTTCCTTCACCATGTTCATCTGGGCTTCTACCCGCGGATCCAGCTTTCTCTTCGGCTGGATGCCTTTGGCCTTGCAGTACTTCTCATAAAAGATGGAAGTAGGCTTCTTGAAGTTTTTGAACAGGGCTTTCAGGATCTTCGGCGGAATTTCCCCGATGATCTTCCATTCGGTCTGATAGTTTTTCAGATCCAGGAAGGCCTCATCCCAATCAGTACGCTCTACCAGCTCTTCTGCCTTATTGATCAGGTCATTGTACTTGGCCACCCGTTCATCGATCACCCGGTTTTGCTCTTCAAAGAAGGCTTTCCGGGATTGATAGAAGGTGTCCAGGATGGCTTTGAACTCGTCTTCAATGGCGGCATTGAGGCTTTTCTCCACAGGGCCGGTCCGGATCCAGCGGGTCCGGATTTCCTGCAGGGCATCGGCCCCGTCTTTCCATTCCTGACTGTGCTCATAGGGCCTGGCCTCGTCGATAAGCTGACGCTTGATCTGGAGGTTAGAGAGCTGATTCTGTTCAATCAGGCTCACCAGGTCTTTCTCCATCACTTCCAGCTTATCCAGAAGCGGCAGGAAATTTCCTATACCATCAAAGTTCAGTAACCTTTTTCTCAGCTGAAGCAGCTTGGTGAGATAAGAACCTTTGTTCTGGGCGTTTAAGATCTCCTCTTCGAGTTGGTTCACTTTGGAAACCGCTATCTCATATCTTCTTTCGAAGTACTGAAATGCTTCTTCATCCGTGTTTTTAACTTCTCCGATCTGTCTGTCGGGCATTCCCAGATACCCCTTCAAAAATACCTTACTGTCAAGGACGTAAGCGTATTCATTTTCTAACGTAGCGCCTTTCATAATTAATACCAGGAGTGGCTAGGTTTAAAATTCTATTGTTTATTTGGTTTTAAGGTGTAAAAAAAGCAGTTTTTTTGCACATTACAAAGTAAGAACGCGATATTTGTGTATTAAATTACAATTTGATCAATAATTTATGAGTGAGCAGGTCATCTTTTCGATGGCAGGGGTGAGTAAAATCATTCCACCTAATCGTCAGGTACTAAAAAATATTTATCTTTCATTTTTCTACGGGGCCAAGATCGGCGTACTGGGCCTTAACGGTTCCGGGAAATCCACCCTCCTCCGCGTGATTGCCGGCATAGATAAAAACATTAACGGTGAAGTGGTCTTCTCCCCGGGATATACGGTGGGGCTACTGGAACAGGAACCCCAGCTGGATCCTGAAAAAACCGTCAAAGAAATAGTGGAGGAAGGCGTAGCCGAAGTGGTGGCTTTGCTGAAGGAATTTGATGCCATTAACGAGGCGTTCGGCGAGCCGGATGCCGATTTTGATAAGCTTATGGAACGGCAGGGCGATGTGCAGGAAAAGCTGGATGCCCTGGACGCCTGGGAGCTGGATTCCCGGCTGGAGCGGGCCATGGATGCCCTGCGGTGCCCGCCCGGGGAGGCCCGGGTAGCTGCGCTGTCCGGAGGAGAAAAACGCCGCGTGGCGCTTTGCCGCCTGCTGCTTCAGCAGCCTGACGTGCTGCTGCTGGATGAACCCACTAACCACCTGGATGCCGAGTCGGTCTTGTGGCTGGAACAGCACCTGAACCAATACAAGGGCACGGTGATCGCCGTGACCCACGACCGCTATTTCCTGGACAATGTGGCCGGGTGGATCCTGGAACTGGACCGCGGCGAGGGTATCCCCTGGAAGGGAAACTACTCTTCCTGGCTGGAGCAGAAGCAAAACCGCCTGGCCCGGGAAGAGAAAAGCCAGTCCAAGCGCCAGAAAACCCTGGAAAGAGAGCTGGAATGGGTGCGTATGTCGCCCAAAGGCCGTACCGCCAAGTCCAAGGCCCGTCTGAATGCCTACGATAACCTGCTGAACCAGGATACCCGGGAGCGGGAAGAAAAGCTGGAGCTGTATATCCCGCCGGGGCCGCGCCTGGGCAATAAGGTGATCGAAGCCAAAAACATTAAGATGGGCTTTGATGACCGCCTCCTGTACGGGGATCTGAGCTTCAGCCTGCCACCGGCGGGGATAGTGGGGATCATCGGGCCGAACGGCGCCGGTAAAACCACGCTCTTTAAGCTCATCACCGGCCAGCTGCAGCCCCTGGAGGGCTCGTTTGAGGTGGGAGATACCGTGAAGCTGGCCTATGTGGACCAGGAGCACGACCGCCTGGATCCGGCTAAAACCGTGTACGAGATGATCTCGGAGGGTAACGAATGGATCAGCCTGGGCAATAAGCAGATGAACGCGCGGGCGTACGTGAGCAAATTTAACTTTGCCGGCTCCGACCAGGAGAAGAAAATAGGCGTACTTTCCGGTGGAGAAAGAAACCGGGTACACCTGGCCATGATGCTCAAAGAGGGCGGAAACCTGCTGCTGCTGGATGAGCCTACAAACGACCTGGACGTGAACACCCTGCGGGCCCTGGAAGAAGGCCTGGAGAATTTTGCAGGCTGTGCGGTGGTGATCTCCCACGACCGCTGGTTCCTGGATCGCGTGGCTACCCATATCCTGGCCTTTGAGGGCGACTCGGAGGTGACGTGGTTTGAAGGCAACTTCTCCGAATATGAAGAAAACCGTAAGAAAAGACTGGGCGATGTAGGCCCCAAAAGAATAAAATACCGTAAACTACAAGAATAAAATGCATCACTGCTGGCTAAATGGAACCATCACGGACGTACCCTCCGCCCGCTTTCACTTTAATGACCTGGGAGTCCTCAGAGGCTATGGACTCTTCGATTATTTCCAGACCTATAACGGGCGCCCCTTTCAGTGGGACTGGTACTGGGAGCGCTTTGAGCGCTCAGCCCGGATCCTGAGAATACCCTGCCCCCTGACCAAAGACCAGACCCGCCAGGTGGTGGAGGAGCTCTTTGCCCTGCAGGGCGGACAGGACTGCGCATTCCGCTTCCTGCTGACGGGTGGCTTTACTGATGACTCGATCTCTATGCACACCCCTAATCTCATCATCGTCACGGAAGACCTCCATCACGATAAGCCCGGGGAGCATGAAAACGGGATCAAAGTGATGACCTACAATTATGTGCGGGATATGCCTATGCTGAAAAGCATCGACTACAAACATTTGCTGATCCTCCGCCAGGATTTTGAACGGAAAGGCGTATCCGATGTACTGTTTCATAAGGACGGTTACATCAGCGAGCTCAGCCGCAGTAATGTTTTCATCTTTAAAAACGGCCGGCTGATCACGCCCATGGATGATATCCTGGAGGGGATCACCCGCAAGACCGTGCTACAGCTGGCCCAGCCCGATTTCAGTATTGAGGTACGCCCGGTGACCCTGCAGGAAACCCTGAACGCCGAGGAGGTCTTTACTACGAGCACCACGAAACGGGTATTGCCCATTACCGGCATTGATAAATATGTGATCGGCAACGGGAAAATCGGGCCCCAGACGAAGATCCTGCTGGACCGGATTAATGAGTTGGTAAAGAACTGGTGATACAATTTGCGGCAAAAGCGGACGTTGCCTATATAAACAAAGGAAATTCATGTATAAATCCATAGCGCTGTGTATAGGCCTCGTACTTTTTATGCAGAAATGCATGTCAGGAGGCTCTGTCACCGAAAGGAAGGCCGTTTTAGCGGATTCCACCTCATTTTATTCAATTTCCGTGGAATATCCGGAAGAAAACCGGGATAAAGAGCAGGCCATGCGGGCCTTTGTGATGGATCGTTACCAGGCCAAAAAAGAAGAATGGAAGGTGGGCGGACCCGTGTATGAGGAGGAACGTAAAGTAACCCGGGCTTTTCCGGACCGGGCAGAGATACGGTACACCTTTGACATGGGCTTTGAACGCTTTCCTGCCGACAGCCTCGGAACCGTCTCTTACCTCTTCACCACCTATGAATATACAGGCGGTGCCAATGGCAATACCTTCGTAAATAGCTATTGCTTCAGCAAGGATAAGCGGCAGGTGAAGATCGAAGAGATCCTGGATTTCTCGGCCCATAAAGATATCCGGCTGTCACGGGTGCTGGCGGAACGGGCGCTGTCTGATACCACCCTTTTCTTTAAGGATTTTGTGGAGCCCGGCCTGGGCCTCGCCTACCTGAAGCCTGACGGCGTAACGCTGGACAAGGAGAAATGCCAGTGCGATGGTTTCTTCTTTGGGTCTAATTTTCAGAATTTCGTGGTGGAAGACCGGGGCCTTACCTTTTATTTTGATAAGTATACCATAGCGCCGGGTGCCGCCGGTATAACGCACATCACCCTCAGCTGGGAAGATCTCCGCCCTTACCTGAAAAAGCCCCTTCCTTTCTGAGCCGGAACCCGGCTTTCCTCTGTTCTGAAGCGGGCACTGGTGCCGCTGTTTTTGCGGGGAACCACAATAGCATACGGCCACCAGATATCGGTGGCTGTTTTGATATCAGCGGGGTCATAATAACGGCGCTCCCCTTTGAGCTGGCCACTGGTATATTTTTTATCAATGGAATACGGATCGTGGACCTCCAGCCACATTTTCCCGTCAATCACCTTATAACCTTTCACCAGCAGAAAATGGCCCCAGTCTTTGCTGCCAGCCGTATAAAACCGGTGGGTCCTTTCCATGGGAACGGGGTTCTCCCTGACATAATACATATCCAGGCACACGATGGCCAGGTTACCGTTATCCAGGATCCGGGCCAGTTTTGCCTGGTATTCTTCCACGCTCAGTGAAGCCGCCAGGGAAGAATAAGCCGGCGTAACCCCGAATTTCCGGAGATAATCATATATGTCATTGGTATACCACCAGCCGCCTTCCGGATGGAACGTGGCGCGGGCGTCAGTCACGGCCCGCTGGAAAGTGGAATCGCTCCACCGCAGGGCCATGGTCACCACCGTGGGACCGCAGTTAATGTACTGCCAAGTGCCGGTTCCGTACTGGTCCAGATAGAAAGAATAATTGCGGTTCAGGCTGCCGGACTTTTCCTGGATTTTGCCCATCCCGTATTCTTCAAACACCGAAGATTTCCGCAGGGTGTAGGTGCGGGTACGGCCATCGGCCGACTTCAGCACCACCTCATTGAAGGCCGACAGATCCGCCGTGCTGCCCGGTGTAAGCGGTATGCCGCCGATCTCCGCTGTAGCCTGGCCGGTGGCCGTGAAATCTACCTTCAGGGCGCTCGGGAGGGCGTCTTCACCCAGCTTCAGTGTAATGAAAAGCCCATCGTTATCCACCTGGGCCGCTTCCCCGTTCGCCCGGAACGTCAGAAAAGTATCAGGAACCACCACCTTCGTTTCCTTGCAGGAAAAGGCCAGGAACAACAGGAAGTAAGCGAGTCTCTTCATGGTATCGGAACGTATGGTATTAAAACGTGTAAAGATATACGATATGATGGCAAATGCGGGTATTTTCAGGGCTTTTCGAACTTTATCCCTTAGAAATGAATTATTTTTGCAGTATGGTTAAGATCGGAAATATAGAATTAGGAGAATTTCCGCTGCTCCTGGCCCCCATGGAAGACGTGAGTGACCCTCCCTTCCGGCAGGTGTGCAAGGAAAACGGCGCGGATATGATGTACACCGAGTTTGTGTCTTCGGAAGGGCTGATCCGGAATGCGGCTAAAAGCGTGCGGAAGCTGGATATTTTCCCGTATGAGCGGCCCATCGGCGTGCAGCTGTTCGGCTCGGACGTGGACACCATGGCCGAGTGTACCCGCATTTCCACGACGGTAAATCCTGACCTTATCGATATCAACTACGGCTGCCCCGTGAAGAAAGTGGCCTGCAGGGGAGCCGGTGCGGCGCTGCTGCAGGATATCCCCCTGATGGCCGCCATGACCTCTGCCGTAGTGAAAGCTACTCACCTGCCCGTAACCGTCAAAACCCGCCTGGGCTGGGATGATACCACTAAAAACATTGAAGAAGTAGCCGAGAGGCTCCAGGATGTAGGCATTCAGGCCCTGACCATCCACGGCCGTACCCGGGCGCAGTTGTATAAAGGGGAAGCCGACTGGCGGCTGATCGCCAAAGTAAAGGAAAATCCCCGGATCCGGATCCCCATTTTCGGTAACGGCGACATTGACAGCCCTGAAAAGGCACTGGAATACCGGAATCGCTTCGGGATAGACGGCATCATGATAGGCCGCGCGGCCATAGGCTACCCCTGGATTTTTAACGAGATCAAACACTACTTCCGGACCGGCGAGCACCTGGCGGCCCCGGACATGAACCAGCGGGTAAACGCCGCCGTTCAGCACCTCCGCTTCTCCGTAGAATGGAAAGGGGAGACCCTTGGCATCCTGGAAATGCGGCGCCATTATTCCAACTATTTCAAAGGCCTGCCTGACTTCAAAGAACACCGCATGAAGCTGGTACAAAGCATGAACCTCGATGAAATCCTGGAAACCCTGGAATGGGTACGCCGGGAATACGAAGGGGTGATGCTGGAAGCGAAGGCGAAGGTGGTGGAGTACGGAGGGGTGGATTAATATCACTCCAACAGCTCCTCCTCACCTCCTCCCTCCAGCTCCAGCGGCTGGATGGGGGCAATGGCGTTACCGGCGATGCCCTTGATGGAGCCGTACATATCAATGGTGTTATCGATCACTTTTTCGATCTGCACTTCGCGTTCTTTCCAGATTTTCTTCATGGCCCGTTTTTCACGCTCCAGCTCGGTTTTCATGCTGCTGAAGCCTTCCACGATGGCCTCCAGCTGCTGGCGGAACTGCGTGCCGGTCAGGTAGTTATAGAGCAGTCCCATCTTGTCGGTTTTATTTTCCTGGATGGCCCGCGCGTTTTGGGAGCGCACCAGGATCTGGCGCAGCACAAATACCACGCTTATTACTTCCTGGTAATTACAGATCCAGATGCCATCGCGCTGGCCAAACCGGTCCATGTCTTTGGGCATGACCTGGCTGACCAGCACGGCTATTTCCGCTCCCAGGGCTCTTTGGTCGTCTTTCAGCTTATCTATCCAGGCATCCTGCCAGTTCTGGGTACGTTTACTCTCAAAGACGATCTTCCCGCAGACCTGGCCGAACTCGTTAATCACCGTCTGGATGGCGTCAGCGCCCCGGATACCTTTCCCTACTTCCTCCACGGTGTCATACACAAAGGCCCGCCGGAGGATTTCCTCCAGCGCCAGCTCCTGGACCTCGCCCTGGAGCTGGGTGGAGCCCTGTTCGGCCTTTCGCTTCATTTCATTGATCAGGTTTTTCTGATCTTCCAGTTTTTTCTCAAACTCGCGTCGCGTCAGCTCAAACTCTTCGTCTTTCTTCTTTTTGGCGGCTTCTTCTATCTGGGCGGTCTTTTCGATCAGCTCTTTCTGAATCTGAACCTTCATCAGCTCCTGCTGGCTCTTTAGCTCCTGTTCCCGTCTTAAAAGCTCAATTTCTTTTTCACGGTTTTTGAGGATCTCTTTTTGCTTGGCCTCGTTATCCTGCTTCAGGGCCGTCAGTTCGGCTGCATTTTTCTCTTCCATGCGTTTTTGCGCTTCCGAAAGCGCCACGGCCCAGAGCTTTTTCTTTTCGCTGATCTCAAATTCCTTTTTTTCAGCGTCCAGTCTTTTCTTTAACTCGTCCATCCGGAGGGCATATTCCTTCTCCCTGAGCTCCATATTCTTTTTCAGCTCAATCTCCAGGTGTTTCTGCATGGCTTCGCCAGCATCAAATTTATGCCCGCAATTTGGACAGGTTGTGGTGTTCATTCCCGAGAGTTTATCCTTTATATGCTACTGCTGTCTGCCGCTGTTCTCCGAGCCCTTCAATGCCCAGTTCCACCACATCGCCCGGTTTCAGGTAGCGAGGCGGATTAAAGCCCAGGCCTACGCCTGCAGGGGTGCCGGTAGAGATCACATCGCCGGGCAGGAGGGTCATAAACTGGGTGAGGTGTTCTATCACGTAAGGAATATTGAAAATAAAATCGCTGGTGTTGGAATCCTGGAGCTTTTCCCCGTTTACTTTCAGCCAGAGGTTCAGGTTATGGGGGTCGGCTATCTCGTCTTTAGTGGCCATGAAGGGCCCCAGGGGCGCAAAAGTGTCGGCTGATTTTCCTTTTACCCATTGGCCGCCGCGTTCCAGCTGGTACTCCCGCTCCGAGTAGTCGTTATGGGTACAGTAGCCGGCCACATAATCCAGGGCGTCATCGGCATCCACATAGCTGGCTCTTTTGCCGATCACTACGGCCAGTTCCACCTCCCAGTCGGTTTTTACGGAATTTCTCGGGATAACCACCTCGTCATTCGGGCCGCACAGGGCCGTGGTGGATTTGAAAAACACTACGGGCTCTTTAGGGATGGCGGCACCGGTTTCAGCAGCGTGTTTGGCGTAGTTCAGCCCTATGCAGATGATCTTGGAGGGGCGCGCCACGCAGGAATCGAGGCGGGTATCCTGAGATACTTCGGGGCATTGGGCTGTTTTCAGCCATTCGCTCAGGCGCCCGGGCCCGTCATGGGTGAAAAAATCTTCGTTATAATCTTCACCGAAGGCCGAAACATCCAGCCAGCGGCCGTCCGGGCTGATGATGCCCGGTTTTACTTTTCCTTCCTGCTCAAAACGTATTAATTTCATTTAGATACTTTGTTAATTATTTAAGGTTATAAATCCTCCGTCGATCGGATAATCCGATCCGGTGATGAAGCCGGCCTGATCCGAAACCAGGAAAGCCGTAAGTGCGGCGATCTCCTCCGGTTTTCCCATCCGGCCGATGGGCTGGGTTTTGGAAAGGTTTTCAAACATTTCCGATTCTTTTCCGGGGTAGGCTTTTTTAAGGAACCCGTCTACAAACGGCGTATGCACCCGGGCAGGGGAGATACAGTTGCAGCGAATATTAAAAGCCAGGTAATCCCGGGCCACCTGGAAGGTAATGGCGCGGATGGCGCCCTTGCTCATGGAATAGGCAAAGCGGTCAGACAGCCCTACGGAAGCGGCTATAGACGCCATATTCACGATCACCCCGCCGCCGTTTTCCTTCATGAAGGGGATGACGGCGTGGAGGCAGTTATAGGCGCCCTTAATGTTTACGTTATAAACCTTGTCCAGGTCCGCCTCGGTAGTGCTTTCCACCGTACCGATATGCGATATGCCGGCGTTATTAACAAGGATGCTGATGGGGTGGAGGTCATTTATCTTGGCTACCTTTTTCATCACCTCTTCCTGGCGGGACACGTCTACCCGGTGGGCATACGCCACTCCGCCGTTAGCGTTGATCAGGTCAGCTTCCCGTTCGGCGAGGTCAGGGTTTACTTCAAAAATATGCACTATGGCGCCGTTCCGGGCCAGTGTACGGGAGATTTCAAGGCCAATGCCGCTGGCTCCGCCGGTCACAATGGCCACTTTTTGCTTCAGATTGTACATGGTTAACTGTTAAATGGGTATCAAAAATAGTGAGGATCGGGCAGACTTACGAATAAAAGAAGGAACATTATCATCCGGTGCCGGAAATCGGATAATTTTGAGGTAATGGTTTCATTATTAAATAAAAACTACTATCTTTGCAGTCCCAAAAATGGGGTAATATATTTTAATTAATTAATTTTTAACACTTTACAATGCCTACTATACAGCAGTTAGTAAGAAAAGGAAGAGAGACCTTACAGTACAATTCGAAGTCTCCGGCATTGGATTCGTGTCCTCAGCGTCGTGGTGTATGTACGCGCGTGTACACAACTACTCCTAAGAAGCCTAACTCGGCTTTGAGAAAAGTAGCCCGTGTACGTTTAACCAACCAAAAGGAGGTTAACGCCTATATCCCTGGCGAAGGTCATAACCTGCAGGAGCACTCGATCGTACTGATCAGAGGCGGCCGGGTAAAAGACCTTCCGGGTGTACGTTACCACATCGTTCGCGGGGCACTGGATACAGCCGGTGTGAATAACCGTAAGCAAAGTCGTTCCAAGTATGGTGCCAAGCGTCCTAAGCCGGGTCAGGTGGCCGCAGCTCCTACAAAAGGTAAGAAAAAGTAATTCTTTATTAGTCAATAGACATATAGGGAAGTAATATTCAGTTTTTACCGAATGTGAATTAGTTTAAATCGTTAAACGAAACCTTCTTAAAAGATTTAAGAAATGAGAAAAGCAAAACCCAAAAAGCGTTACGTGCTACCTGATCCCAAGTTCAGGGATGTGACCGTAACCAAGTTTGTTAACAACCTGATGTATGACGGGAAAAAATCACTGGCTTACAGTATTTTTTACGGTGCGTTAGAGATTGTGGAAAAAAGAACCAGTGAAAACGGTCTTGAGGTCTGGAAAAAGGCTTTAAGTAACGTTATGCCTTCTGTGGAAGTAAAAAGCCGTAGAGTGGGTGGTGCCACGTTCCAGGTTCCTACCGAGGTAAGAGCTGAGCGTAAGCAGTCGCTGGGTATGAAATGGATGATCGGTTACGCACGTAAGCGTGGCGAGAAAACCATGACCGAACGTCTGGCAGGAGAGATCGTAGCCGCTTCCAAAGGCGAAGGTGCTTCTGTGAAGAAGAAAGACGATACCCACAGAATGGCGGATGCCAACAAGGCATTCTCGCACTTCAGGCTGTAATCGGTACACCAGAGATTATGAAGAGAGCTTCCATCCGGGAGCTCTTTTTTTGTGGCCACATAGATCATAGAATTAAAACGAACCTCCAGATTCTATGTATCTATGTGGTTAAAAAACGCACCACACTACTCCTCCTCGAACTCCTTCCTCGCATTCAGGTAGCCCTTGATCACCGTAAACGTGGTAATGGCCAGGAAGAAAATTATGATGTAATGAACGTAATCAATAATGAAGGGGAAGCGGTTTCCCAGCAGGTAGCCACCGCCTACCAGGGTAGTAGCCCAAATGGCGCCGCCCACCATGTTATAGATGCTGAATTGCACAAAATTCATCCGGACCAGGCCGGCCAGGATAGGGGCGAAGGTGCGTACTATAGGCAGGAACCGTGCAATGATGAGGGTACGGTTCCCGTATTTTTCAAAGTAATTGGCGGTTTTGGCCAGGTGTTTCTGCTTAAAGAAGAGGGAATCCTTCTTGTTCCGGATCTTATCGCCAAAAAAGCGCCCGGAAATATAACCCGTGTAGGTACCGAGCACCGCTGCGGCCAGTACCCCCAGGAGGACCACCAGGATGGGTTGGTCCAGGTGATGCGATGACACAAACACCCCGGTCAGGAACAGGAGGTAGTCGCCTGGTAAAAAGAAACCGAAAAACAAGCCGTTTTCTATATACACGATCAGCAGGATAGCCAGTAACCCGCCCGTTTGTATGATCTCTTCCGAGTTCATGATATACGTGAAGAAAGAGCTGATTTCTTCCATTTTTTAATATAAATAGACGCCTGCCTGTGCATCGTCAGATAAAACCACTTGCACGTGATCAGATAAGGTGGTGGACAGGCTGTATCCTACAAAATCGGCTTTAATGGGGTACCGCGGATGGTTCCGGTCTACCATCACGGCCACCTGTAATTTTTTCAGGGGAATAGACAGGAAGGGCCGCAGGCAGAAAGCCAGGGTTTTGCCGGAGTTGAGCACATCGTCTACGATCACCACGGATTTATTCCGGAACGTATCTACTTCACTCTCAATGGTGATATCCGGCTGGGCCGGGGCTTCCTTATTAAAGCTGAGCCGGGCAATGGTCACCTTCAGCCCGGAAATCTCCCGGAGGAAGTCTACCAGGATCTCTGCCAGAACATAGCCCTCGCCACCGATACCCGCCACCACCACTTCATTTTCACCGGTATTGTTCTCCAGGATCTGGTAGGCTATCCGTTTGGCTTTCTGAAGCGTTTTTTCACGTGTGAGAAGCAGAGCCTTAGACATACTTTGGAAATTTACGTTATTGCAAAAATAACCAATCCTTGGCTTTAAATGTGAAAATACTTTCTAAAAAGGGCAAATATATTTTTAAACAGCAGGGGCTAATCGGGTGGTTTTTTATAATTTTGCAGGTCGAATAAACAGGATATGATAGTTAAGACCAAAAAATTTGCGCTCGATAAAAAACATTACATTAAGAAGGCCTTTGCCGGGCAGATCGATAAAATGAAAATCTGGTTCCTGATCCCGGCCGCGGTGGCCGTGTTAGGGCTGGTGCTGAACTTTACCGGGGTATATAAAAACTGGTGGATCCTGATCACAGCCATCATCGGAGCCATTCTTTTTGCCGCCTTCTGGTACCTGCAGTTCTATGCTGCCACCCAGATGGACCAGAATAAACAGATGTTTGATAAGTTTGCCTACGAAGTGGACAGTCGCCAGATCCTGGTGAAGCTGAATGCCAAAGAAGGCGGGGTGATCAAGTGGGACATGATCAAATCAGCCGAAAAAGATAAAACCGGCTTTTACCTGCACATGGGCCGCGGCCAGTTCCTGCATTTCCGCACGGATGTGTTTACCTCCGAGCACGATCAGAAGCTCTTTGAGTCCATCCTGCGCCGCAAGAACCTCCTCCCGGCCTGAGCCGCCCGTGGCAGAGGCCCTTACCGGGATTTCTGCCACTACCTCTGGCTCCAGCCCCCACATTCCATCCGGCCGGCAGCCTCTCCCGGCCCCGGCATTTATTACCCCCGGGCTTCAGTCAGGGGACCGGGCAGCGTTGTGCATAGCATCTCGGGTGTCCCTGGCCCCCCAAGAATCCATTCCCCCAATCCGGGAAAAGAAAAACGGGAGCCATCAGCCCCCGCCTTATCTTCCACTAAACATTTAATATACTTTCAAAATTCAAATTCGTAGATGGGATCCACGTGATCTTCGTGGGTCATGTCCAGGAGCGGTTTGATGATCCCCGTCTTCAGCCCGTAGACCCAGCCGTGAAGATGCGGCCCCTGGCGGTTCTTCCAGGCCTGCTGGATAATACTGGTTTTAGCCAGGTTAAAAACCTGTTCCTGCACATTCAGCTCTACCAGGCGGTCAAACCGCCCCTGCTCGTCAGTGATGGCTTCCAGCTCATCGCGGTGCAGCCGGATCACGTCTTTGATGTTCCGCACCCATTTATTGATAATGCCGAAGTTCTGGTTACTCATGGCTGCCTTCACCCCGCCGCAATTGTAGTGGCCGCACACGATCACGTGCTCCACTTTCAGGTTATTGACGGCATATTCCAGCACCGAAAGCAGGTTCAGGTCGGTATGGATCACCATATTAGCAATATTGCGCTGAACAAAGATCTGGCCCGGGTGCGTTCCGGTCAGGATATCGCCCGGCACCCGGCTGTCGCTGCATCCTATCCAGAGAAACTCCGGTTTCTGCTCGTGCTCCAGGTCGTCAAAGAAACGGGGATTGCGCTCGCGCGTGGCAGCGGCCCATTGCTTATTGTTTTCAATCAGTCGGTTAATCGGTTCCATAAATAACTTAATGAGCGGCTACAGGTACTTCAGAAAGGGAGAATTGTTTGTCAAAGCCGATGAGCTCGCAGTGAATATTACGGTATTTCGACTTATAGTCCACAAATTCCTTGATGCCCTGAAGCACATCGAAATCAATGTAGGTGGAATTAGAGGCATCAATGACGATAGCGCTGTTTTTGGGGATCGCCTCCAGGGATTCCTTGATATTAGCCTTATTCAGGAAAGACACCTCTTCAGAAAGCACCATACGGATAGGTTGGGGGGAGCTTGCCTCGGGCTTATCATAGAAGAAGGCATTTTTGAAATTTCCTTTCAGGATGTAGTATACACTGTAAGCCAGTCCTACGCCCACACCCACCAGGAGGTCAAAGATCACTACGCTGACCACCGTTACCAGGAAGGGCTTCCACTGGTATTTGCCGTTCGAGAACATATCCCGGAAAATGGCGGGCCGGGCCAGTTTGTAACCGGTATGGATCAATATGGCCGCCAGGGAGGCCAGGGGGATCTTATTCAGCACCACGGGAATCAGCAATACGGACGCAAAGAGCAGCACCCCGTGAAAAATAGCGGAGACCTTGGTCCGGGCATTGGCATTCAGGTTAGCGCTACTCCGAACGATCACCGAGGTGATGGGTAGCCCCCCGATAAAGCCCGAGGTCATGTTCCCGATGCCCTGGGCTATCAGCTCCCGGTTATTGTTGGTAAATCTTTTGTGAGGATCCAGCTGGTCTACCGCCTCAATACACAGGAGGGTTTCAATAGACGCTACCGCGGTAATGGTCAGGGCCACCAGCCATACCTGGGAGTTCATGATGCCGGAGAAATCAGGGAAAGTGAACAGTCCCACCACTTCTGAAAACGAATTGGCCACCGGTACATTCACCAGGTGATCGGCAGAAATGGCCAGGGCCGGGATATTTTTGAAGATCAGTTCGCTGATGAGCACACTGACCACCACCGCTATCAGTCCGCCGGGAATGATCCGGGAAACCGGCTTCAGTCTCTTGGTTTCAAAAGCAATGATGATGCCCAGGGCAATGAGGCAGATCAGGGTGGCGCCCACACTGATGTTTCCGAACGACTCCAGCAGGCCCTGCAGGGCATTTCCGCCGTCAGTCCGGAAGAAATTAGTGAGGTCGCTGAATGTTTCGGTATCGTAACCCAGGGCGTGCGGGATCTGCTTCAGGATAATGATGATCCCGATCCCCGACAGCATCCCTTTGATCACGTTAGAAGGGAAATAATAAGCCAGCACCCCGGCCTTGATAAACCCGAGGACGATCTGGAAAGCCCCCGCGAGCACCACGGCCAGCAGGAAGGACTCAAAGCTGCCCAGGGTGGCAATGGCCGATATGATGATGGCCACAAGGCCGGCAGCCGGGCCGCTTACGCTCAACTGGCTGTTAGAAAGCGCACCGATGATGATCCCGCCGATCACTCCGGCAATGATCCCGCTGAAAAACGGGGTTCCTGAGGCCAGGGATATCCCCAGACAAAGGGGTAAAGCTACCAGGAAAACGACCAGCCCGGCAGGCAGGTCATACTTCAGATTTTTTAGATATTTAGAATTCATAAAACGGGTTTAAACTTTTGTAGAAGGATACCTTTTCGAGAGTTTAAACACCGGGTTAACAGGACGGGTTTCATGAAAAACCCTTATACAGAGCATTCTAATTATATTCTAATTCTGTCTTAATGGAATTTTAATTTCAGCGGTCACCCCCTGATCTTTGGCGGAAAGAATGCGCAGTTCGCCCTTATGCAGGCGAATGATGTTACGGGCCAGGGGCAGGCCGATGCCGTAGCCTTCAAACTCACTGGTATTGGACGCCCGGAAGAAGGGGTCGTAGATAAAAGGCAGCTCGCTTTCAGGAATGCCTATGCCCCGGTCTTTGATTTTGATGACAATATCCTCTCCCTCCCAGTCCAGGCTCACCTCCACCACCTCGTTTTTGGAATACTTCAGGCCATTCCCCATGATATTGGTGAGGGCCAGGGTCAGCAGCTGCCGGTTCCCCAGGATCTGGAGCTGCTGGTGCTGCTCGGGCAGGTTCGTGAAATTAATTACAATTTTATTGGCCGGGTCTATTTTATGGAAGGTGGTCTTGCATTCCAGGAGGACCTCGTCTACCCGCAGCGGTTCAAACAGCAGCTTTGATTTTTTAAAGCCGGTCTGGGCCAGGAATAACAGGGCCTGGGTTTTGTGGTTTAGTTTCTCGGCCTCGGTGAGAATAACCCGGAGGGTGTCTTGGTAAAACTGGGGGGCGCGCTCGCGGGACAGAGCCAGGTCAGCCTCCCCCATAATGGAAGTGAGGGGGGTGCGGAACTCGTGCGAGGCATTGGATACAAAATTTTTCTGGGCCTCAAACGAGGTTTCCAGGCGGTCCAGCATGACGTTAAATGATTTCGAAAGGATCTCCAGTTCCCGCGGGAGGTCTTCTTCCGGGATACGCAGGTGGAGCTTGTCGGTTCCGATCTCATTCACCCGCGTGCTGATCTCGTGCAGGGGCTTACTGATGCGGTTAGAGATCCAGTAGGAGAGGAAGAAAATCAGGAGTACCGCAAAAATGATGGTTCCGATCAGCAGCTGCCGCAGGTATACCTCGTGGTGAGTATGGTAGTAATTTTCGGCGGAAACGATCACCAGGTACTTTTTGCCGGCACGATCCGCCCTAACGGCATTGTAGAAAGTATTTCCTTTCTTATAAAAATGGTCGCCGTCACGCAAGGTTTCCGTAATAAAGCTTTTCGGGATATCCAGCCGTGCACTGAGGCGGTTCAGATCCAGCGTGTCTGCGTCTATGACGTAATGCCGTTCATTGGTCAGTTTTTCGAGGTATTCGGCCTTGAACTGCTTCAGGTAATCGGCCTCCCGGTTACTTTCCAGCTCAATCCGCGCCGTGGTAAGAGCCCGCGTATGCAGGCGGGCGTGAAAATCGGCATAGGAATATTCGATGAGGTTATAATAAATGAAGCCACTGAAGAGCAGGATGATCGCAAACAGGGAAACGAACAGCAGGATCACCAATTTGCGACGGGTAGACATAACAGAACGCGTTTATGTGTTATTATTCGATATTTGTATAATTATAAAATTCCACAATAATATTTCAGCGACTTCAGGATATCCTGCCGGCTCAGCACGATATCATAACTGCAGTCGCCGATACCGTTCAGCAGCGCCGCGCGTACGGAATTTCCCCGGTTCTTCTTATCCTGGCCGGTTAACGCTATAATGGCTGGAAAATCCTGGGGGTCCAGTCGCACGGCTCCGTACACCGAGAAAATATATTCTTCTATTTCGGCCAGTTCCGCTTCGGAAAGCATGCCTTTGGAGTAGGCGATATACGATTCACAGATCATGCCGATGGCAATGGCCTCGCCGTGCAGTAGCCGGTCTTTATCCAGGTAAAAGGTTTCCACGGCATGCCCGATGGTATGGCCGAAATTCAGGATTTTACGCAGGCCTTTTTCCGTAGGGTCTTCCGTAACTACGGCTTTTTTGGTTTCCACGGAATGGCTGATCAGCTCTTTCAGGGGCATATCTTCCAGTTCGATCCTCCGGATTCGGTTCCACATGGCCCGGTCACGGATCAGGCAATGCTTGATCACTTCGGCAAATCCCGACCGCAGCTCGCGCTCCGGAAGCGTAGCCAGGAAGGCGGGATCGATCAGCACGGCCCGGGGCTGGGTAAAAACACCGATGTGGTTCTTAAAGCCCTGGAAATCGATGCCCAGCTTACCGCCCACACTGGCATCTACCTGGGCCAGCAGGGTGGTAGGTACCTGGATAAAATCAATGCCCCGTTTATAGGTGGAAGCGCAAAAGCCGCCCATGTCACCGATCACCCCTCCACCGAGGTCAATAACCAGGGCATGCCGGTCGAATTCCGCTTCGGTGAGTTTATTCCAGATAATTGTACAACTATCTAAATTCTTATATTCTTCACCGTCCTGAACTGTGATCAGCAGGTGCCGCGGGAGCAGTTCTTTTACTTTGGGATAGCAGTGCTTCCGGGTGTTTTTATCTGCAATCACCGCTATGGCCGAATAATCCTTTCCTTCCAGGTAACGGGGGATAAGCTGCTCCACAGAGCCTTGTAGTACCGACATACATTTCTTTTTAAAATTCAAAAATACTGGAATTAACCGGTTTCTGAAAGGGGCAAAACCACTTATCTTTGTGAAAAACGACCTAAGGCGTGAAGTCTGAGATAATTTACAGGTACTTTCCGGAGCTGACGGAGAAGCAGAAAGAGCAGTTTGACCGGCTGGAGGAGCTGTATACCGAGTGGAATTCCAAAATTAATGTGATCTCCCGCAAGGATATCGACCTGCTGTATGAAAGGCATGTGCTGCATTCGCTGGGGATCGCCAAAGTCTGCCGTTTTGCAGATGACTCCGAGGTGCTGGATGTGGGCACAGGGGGTGGATTCCCGGGGATTCCCCTGGCCATTTTTTTCCCGGAAGTATCTTTTCACCTGGTAGATGCCGTGGGGAAGAAGATCAAAGTGGTGGAGGAAGTGGCGGCAGGACTGGGACTGACCAATGTAAAAGCCGAGCATGAGCGGGTGGAGCAGCTGCGCGGAACGTACGACTTTATCATCAGCCGGGCAGTTACCCGCATGGAGCCGTTCCTGGGCTGGGTACGGAATAAGATCAACAGGAATCATTTCAGCTCCCTGGATAACGGCATCCTTTACCTGAAAGGCGGTGATCTGAAGGAAGAAATGGCCGAAGTACGGCGGAAACACCGCATCTTTGAGCTGAAGGATTACTTTGAAGAAGAATTTTTTGAAACCAAAAAAGTGGTGTATATCCCCTTCTGAGCATGTCGGCGATAGGCTATATAGAAGAAGATGAGATCCGGGTGAAAGCCCGTATTTTCCTCTATGGAAAATACGCCGATGCCCCCCTGGCAGCGGATATAGAAGCGGAGATTAACCGGATGTGGAACCAGCCACTGGTAGTAATCCCGGTGCCGGATCGTTACCTGAAAGTACGCTTCCAGGTGCGGGTGGAAGCCATAACGGTGGAAGAAGCCAAACAGAAAATGCGGGAGAACCGCTCACACGAAGTGAATTTCGTGCGGGTGGAAGACGCGAATATCGTGGAGCGCTCCATGATGGGCATGGGGCTGGGCCAGAACTCCGGGCATTGGCTGATCACCGACCAGCTGGGCCAGAGCACCACGGCCGCGCACGAGTTCGGCCATGCGCTGGGGCTGCCACATCCCCGCCAGCTGGACTACCGCGGTACGGGCTACCCGCCGCTGATGGCACCGCGCGGCACCCTGGTAGACGCCATCTTCCAGTGGAATCCGCTGGCGGAACCCGGGGCCTTTGGCGGCACCATGAAGCCCGTTCACCGCCGGGTCAGGCAGGAAGAGATCATGGAAGTGCTGGCCAGGGCCGTACAGGTGGAGGGTAATTTTATAATTGGCGAAATATCTAATTTGTACTTTGATGAAATGGGGAACCTGGCAGAACCGGTCTAAACCTTTTGCCTGTTTCCTGATCTAATACGTAAAATGTTTCTCAACGATTAAACGCGAAGAAAAATGAAAAAGTTAATGAGTATAGCCGTGGTAGCCCTGCTGATGACAGCCTGTGCTACCGGTGGGGGACTGAGCACGGGCGGCGGAGGCGGACAGGCCTCTTCGCAGAGTACTTCCAGTGCGGAAGCTCAGGCCAGGGACCTGACTAACCGGATGAAGGCCGTGCTGGGGCTGGATAAACCCCAGGAAGAAAAAGTACTGACCATTAACGTGGTGAACCAGAAACTCCTTCAGCGGATCCGGGAAAATAATGAACAGGGGCTGGCTGCCTCTACCAAAGAGAACTACCACAAAGAGCTTAAAGCGGTATTAACAGCCGACCAGTTCACTAAGTTCAGATCCTCATTCCCCGAGCTCTGATTCCATAGAGAAGACAAGCTTTGCCGGTAGCCACTTCGCCCCCGGCGGTGAGCCCGGCAAAGCCTGTTGGTATTTCCACATCAGCTCTTCCCATTCCTGTACTTTCGGGTTAGCTTTATCCATTTCGCCTTTCCGCTCGAAAGAAAAATCTTCTTCCGTTTCCATGATCATAAACAGGCGGTTCGAAAACCGGTAGATTTCCATCCGGAGAATTCCCGAATCCCGGATACTATCCAGGATCTCGGGCCACACCTCCCGGTGATACGCTTCGTATTCAGCGATCAGGGCGGGGTCATCTTTGAGGTCCAGTACGAGGACAATTTTTTTCATCTTGTATAAAAATTCAGCTTTTCACTTTTAACCGGCGCATATTCCACAGCGCAAATCCCAGCACCACCACAAAACACATCATGGGAACATAATAACCGGGCTGGATATTATCCCCGATCCGGTCTATTACATTGCCCATGATCACTGGGAAAATGCCTCCGCCTATAATGGCCATTACGATCAGCGAGGAGCCGGCTTTGGTATGCTGCCCTAATCCTTTTATGCCCAGTGAAAATATGGTAGGGAACATGATGGAAAGGAAGAAGCCCAGGGCACCCAGGGCAAACACCACCAGGCTACCCTCCAGGTGGATGGCCATGAAGCATAAGAGAATGGCGGCCACGGAGTAGATGGCCAGCAGCCGGGGCGGCGCAATGACCCGGGTAAGGCCCGTGCCCGCAAACCGCCCTATCATAAACAGCGCACCGTACATACTTAAATAAGAGCCGGCTTCTTTTTCGCCCATGCCGCCGCCGGTCATGGCCATACGGATAAAAAAGCTGGTGATACACACCTGGGCACCCACATAAAAAAACTGGGTGATGACCGCAGCCCGGAGGCCGGGGTATTTCCAGGCGGCAAGAAAACTACCGGACTCCTGTTTATTATTTCCTACTTCTTCCACTTCCGGGAACTTCCTGAAATAAAATACCAGGGCCAGCACCAGCAGGATGATGGCAATAATGAGATAAGGCCCTTTCACGGAAGATGCCTCTGCAGTAAAATAGCTGACCCGCTCGGCTTCACTCATCACGGCCAGTTCTTCAGGGCTGAGTTCCTTACCGGAAAGAATGAAAAGGGTACCCAGGAAAGGGGCGGCGGTGGCGGCCAGGCCATTAAACGACTGCGCCAGGTTCAGGCGGGTGGTGGCACTTTCTTCCGGCCCCAGGCGGGCGGCATACGGGTTAGCCGCCGTTTCCAGGGTGGCCAGCCCGGTACCTATAATAAAGGATCCCAGCAGGAAAATGGTGAAATCGCGGCTGTTAGCGGCAGGGATAAACAGAAGACAACCCGTACTAAAGATAAGAAGCCCGGTGATGATCCCGTTTTTGTAACCTGTTTTTTTCAGGAGCAGGCCGGCGGGGATAGCTGCAATAAAATAGGCAAAATAAACGGCCGTATCTACCAGGGTGCTTTGTGTGTTGCTGAGCTCCAGGGCCTTTCTTAAATGCGGGATCAGTACGCCGGTAAGGTTATTGGCCAGGCCCCACATAAAGAACAGGCAAGTCACCAGGATAAAAGGAATCAGGTATTGGTTTTTTTCTTTCATAGTGAAGGTTGAATATCTGCCCGCTAAAATAGGAGAAATACGGATAAGTTTTCTTTTTCCCGGAAAAAACTGGGCTGTAAACGGAAAATCGGGATCATTATACCCTTCCTGAAATGGCTCCGCGGGGCGCCCGGGAATATTTCCTGTCGGTTTTTATGAAGAAGGGATCATATATGTGGCATGGAAATTGCAGTATTCAAAGATATTTTGGCTTTGTGCGCGTCCTGTGAAAAAAGCAGGTGCAACGGGCCGGAACTAAACCTAAATGATAAAGATATGAAATACTGTTTACTCCTGGTTATTTCTTTGCTCTCTGCCGTCAGCAGTTCGGCCCAGGGGACTATCAAGTTAACCATGGACTGGAACCCGGAATCTGCGAGGTATGAAGTATTTGCCATATCACCCGTCACACAAAAGAATTTTGCTTTCGGGAAGGCGCAGATCGCAGTGGTAGTACCTAAATCTGCTCCGGATACCCGGTTAAATGTGGTCAGTCACACGGGCGGGTCGTGGAAAGATGAGAAATTCATCACCGATCCAGCATCTTCTTCGGGCCGTGACTTTCATGCGGTGACTTCCGGTGGCGGGCTTGTAAACTTTACGGCTAACCAGAAGCTGCTGTTATTCAGCTTCACTTTCGCGGACAGCCAGTGCCGGGAGGGCGTCAGGATATTCAATAACGGGGCGGATCCCGGCTCCTCAGCCCAGGGATTTAACGGTATTGATTTCAGCAATTCAATTCTGGGCGGTGGAAATGTACAGATCTACCATTCCAATACTTCCAATTCCGGTACGGCCTGCATGGACTGCCCGGTGGATTTTACGGTCCCTAAATTGAAAAAACAATCGTAACAGATATGAACCGGATTACCGAAATCGGAACGCTATGTCATCCCGCTGTAAAATTTGGGAATGATTTTTGTGACGCGCTTTTTTCAGGCCGTTGCAATAAGGCGGAACAATTACCGGTGTCCGGGAAAGGAAAATATATCTATCCAATTTTTGAAATACTTAACTGAGTTTTGGATGAAACCTACGTTTACCATCAGGAAAAATTTCCACTATCAAAATTTGCTGATTCTGTGTCTGCTGCTGGCCGGCACGGTATCGGGATTTTCTAAGGGAACAAACGATCTCCGGTATAACCCTTACCTGAGGTCTCAAACCATTACCCCCTCTTACCTCGAACGGTACAAGGAGGGATTAAGAACCCTATATTCCCTGGAAAGGATCATTGCCGGGTACAGGAATACAGCGGATAATGCCGGAACTTCGGTATATGCCAAAGCCGTATCGGCAGAAAGCAGGACCGAGGACCCCTGCTATTCCGAAGTTTTCAAGTACTGCGCCGGGCAGGAGATCGAAATAGATATCGAAGCGGAAGCGGGGTACCAAAACTACAAGTGGTTCAAGGATAATGTGGAGATTGCCGGAGCTACCGGTAGTACCTACACCATTACCGCTCCCGGGTTATATCATTTTACGGCAGAGGACCCGCAGACCTGTGAGGGCAAATTATGCTGTCCTTACCTGGTTACCCAGGAGCCAGCATTTGATGCGGTGATCGTAAAAACAGATGCAGCCTGTGCCACCGGTACCAGCGGCTCTATCACCGTAACCCCCAGCGTAGGCCAGATCACGGATTATACGTATAGCCTGGACGGAGCACCGTTTCAGGCCTCTAATATTTTTACAGGACTGGCAGGCGGTACATATAAGGTAACCGTTAAAAGTGCCAAAGGCTGTTCCATTGAAAAAACCGTGGAAATCGCACAGCCCGGCGGCATCCTGGCGAAAGCCGAGGCCGTGTGTAAAGATAACAAGACCACCGCTACCATCCTGGCTTCCGGTGGGGTGGAACCCTATACCTATAGCTTAGACGGCGGAGCCTTCGGAGCGGAATCCGTATTTGCGGATCTGGCACAGGGCCAGCACGAAGTGGTGGTGAAGGACGCAAACGGCTGTACCTATAAAGTAACCGTAGACGCATTTTGTGAATGTACTCCCGAGATTTTTGAGTATTGTCCCGGCGAGGTGATTGAGATCCTGGCAGAAGCAGCACCCGGACAGGCCACCTACCAGTGGTACAAAGACGGGAAACCCATAGACGGGGCCACTGCCGCCACCTATACCATTACCTCTGTAGGTAGCTACCATTATACTTCCGGTGGAGACGATACCTGTGAAGGAGAGCTTTGCTGTCCTATTATAGTAAGAGAAAAAGACGCGCCCGCAGTTAAGCTGGCCGATGCCGCCCTTAGCTGTACCACTACCAGTGCTCAGCTGACCGCCACTTCTGATCCGGCCAATACTTTCAGCTGGACCGGACCTGACGGCTTTACCGGCAATACGGCCGTAGTGACCGTTAACAAGCCCGGCGAGTATATAGTGACCGTAACCGGTGTTAACGGCTGTATTACCAAAGATACGGCTACAGTTACCCAGGACGCTCAGCTACCTACTATAACGGTGAATGACGGCGAGCTGAATTGTGAGAAGAAAAGCGTGGAAATTAAGGCTACGGCCAGCGCAGGGGTGACCTACAGCTGGGCAGGCCCCGGCGGCTTTACCGCCACCACAGAGACCATCACCGCCACAGCGGCCGGTGATTATATAGTAACGGTAACCTCCGTAAACGGCTGTATCGCCAAAGACACGGCAGTGGTGACGCAAAACAGCGATCTGCCTACCGTGACGGTATCGCTCAAAGAAGGTGAGCTGACCTGCGATACCCAGACCCTGGATATTACCGCTACCGCCAGTGCGGGGGCTACCTACAGCTGGGCAGGACCGGGTGGCTTCACGGCTACTACGGCTGGCATCAGCGTAACTGAGCCCGGTAAATATATTGTAACCGTAACCTCGGGTAACGGATGTACGGCAAAAGATACCAGCGTGATCACACTGGTGAAAACCACGCCTTTCCTTGCCGCTACGCCTTCCTGTGTGGATAACAAAGGAAAGGTGACCCTGGTGGCTTCCAGTGGTAAGGCTCCATATTCCTACAGTAAAGACGGGGTGACCTTCCAGGCAGAAGCGGTATTTACCGGCCTGATTAACGGTAATTACGTATTCACCGTAAAAGACGCTAACGGCTGTATCGCTACCGTTACCGCTGTGGTGAAATGTGAAATAGAATGTGTACCCCAGATCTACAGATTCTGTGAAAATGAAGCCATCAGCGTGACCATTGAAGCAGAAGAAGGTTTGGCAAACTACCAGTGGTACAGAAACGGAGAGGCTATAGCGGGTGCTACAGCCAGCGTTTATGAAGCCACTGAACCCGGAAAATATTACTATACAGCCGGAACCGGCGATCAGTGTGACGGTATCCTGTGCTGTCCTATTGAGATCTTCCGTTACCCGGGCTTTATAGCTACGGCTATCCCCGGAAAAGTGGATTGTGCTGTGGGGCCGGTAGTTCCGGTAACCATACACGTGAATGGCGGAACGGCACCGTTCAGCTATAGCATGGATGGAATCACGTTTGTGTCGGGTAATATTTTCATGGTAGCACCGGGCTCTCACAAATTCTATGTGAAAGACAATAACGGCTGTATCAATGAGACAAACACCGTGGTAATTCCTGAAATCGAAATGCCGAAAACCCCGATCGTGACCACCAATAAAAATATGGTTTGCGGTACGGAACTGGCTACTTTAACGGGGGCTTGTGCCGTAGGTGAGGTAGTTCAGTGGAATAACGGCATGGTAGGAGGCACTATCCAGGTGGGAGAAGGAACTTACACCGCCGTTTGTACCAATAAATGTGGATCATCTCCTGCCTCTGCGCCTATCACCATCATTGGTAAGCCGGTACCGGGAGCACCTATAGTAGGTACGGACAAAACCGAAGTTTGTGGTAAAGAGCTGGCTAAACTGACAGCTAACTGTACCGTAGGCCAGGTGATCGAGTGGAGTAACGGTAAGTACGGCAGCCCGATTGAAGTAGGTGTGGGAATATACACAGCAAGATGTAAAAATGAATGTGGATACTCTGAAGATTCAAGACCTATCACCATCACTAATGGCAAGGTACCGGGCTCTCCGGAGGTAAGAACCGACAAGTCAATGGTTTGTGGTGATGAAAAAGCAACCCTGGTGGCTGAATGTCCGGTAGGAAGTGTGGTAGTATGGAGTAACGGCAAGGTAGGTAACATGATCCAGGTGGGTGAAGGCATCTATACCGCCATTTGTAGAAATGACTGCGGTGATTCAGAAAGCTCTGGCCATATCACCATTAATAAAGGAATGGTGCCAAAACCGCCAACCATCTACCCATCCAAAGTATTTGTCTGTGGTGATGAGACCGTGAAACTTACGGCCACTTGTGAAATAGGCTCTACCGTGCATTGGAGTAACGGAAAAGAAGGCAATGAGATCAGCGTAGGCGAAGGTATTTACCGTGCAGTATGTAAGAACACTTGTGGTACTTCTGATGAGTCGCTGCCGGTAGTTATAGGTAAAGATAAAGCTCCTGAGCCTCCGACCATTGCTACGAATAAAACCACCGTATGTGGTGAAGAGAAAACGGAGCTAGGGGCGCATTGTGCCTCAGGGGGTATTATTCTCTGGAGCAATGGCAAGGCCGGTAGCCCGATAGAAGTAGGCGCAGGAACGTATACCGCTAAATGTTCTACCGCCTGCGGTATATCTGTAGCATCCGTTCCGGTGACTATCACCACCGGCGGAGCACCGGATAAACCGGTAGTTACTGCAGTAAGCACCACGGTTTGTGGAGATGAGAAAGTGAAACTGACCGCGTTCTGTGCTTCCGGCACGGTATCATGGGTAGGCGTAACCGGCTTTAATCCTACCGTATATGTAGGTACAGGTATTTATGCTGCAAAATGTACTACTTCCTGTGGAACTTCACTGGCTTCCGAGCCGGTAGTGATCACTCCGGGAACTACCCCGTCTAAGCCGATCATATCCGCTACCATAACGAGCGTCTGCGGTAATGAAAAAGCTACGCTGACAGGTACTTGTCCTAAGGACGGTGAACTGGTTTGGTCTAACGGAGCGAGCGGCAGCCCGATCCAGGTGGGTGTAGGTTTCTATACTGCCCGCTGTGTGAACGACTGCGGTACTTCTCCGGCTTCGGATATGATCTCTATAGAGCCGGGTCAAAAACCGGGTCGTCCTACCATCACGGCGCACCAAACCAGTGTATGTGGTGATGAGAAAGCCATGCTGACCAGTACCTGTACATCAGGTGTCCTGACCTGGAGCAATGCCATGACCGGAAGCCCGATTTATGTGGGACCTGGTACTTACTTTGCTACCTGTGTGAATGCCTGTGGTGCTTCAGCCACTTCTACCAGC
The DNA here is from genome assembly GCA_019638185.1 of Leadbetterella sp. Classification (GTDB taxonomy): domain Bacteria; phylum Bacteroidota; class Bacteroidia; order Cytophagales; family Spirosomataceae; genus Leadbetterella. The sequence goes on along the minus strand of JAHBUH010000007.1, from coordinate 117,422 downwards.
GTAACCATCACTACAGGCCAGCTACCGGGTAAACCGGTTATCAGCACCGATAAGCAGATGGTATGTGCTAACGAGAAAGCCATCCTCAGTGGAATCTGCCCTGCAGGCGGTACCCTGAAATGGTCTAACGGAATGACCGGCGCCCAGATTGAAGTGGGTGTGGGCACGTATTACGCAAATTGCGTGAGCGAGTGTGGAACTTCCGTAAATTCTGAAACGATTGTAATTAATACGCAACCCGGTCCTGGCAAGCCGAACATCCAGGCCAACAAGCACACGGTTTGTGGGGATGAGAAAGTAGTCCTGACAGGCTCATGTCCTTCAGGTGGTACCCTGACCTGGAGCAACGGCGCCACCGGCAGCCCGATCTCAGTAGGAACAGGTACTTACTTTGCCACTTGTGTGAGCAGCTGTGGAACTTCCGTAGCGTCTGAACCGATCACGATCGGAACAGGCAGCACACCTACAGCACCAACTGTGGTACCAAGCAAAACCACCCTTTGTGGAGCAGAAACAGCTACACTTACTGCCACCTGTGCTACAGGTACAGTACTGTGGAGCGATGGCACTACGGCTAACCCGAGAACAGTGGGAGCCGGAACATATACAGCAACGTGTGTGAATGCATGTGGCAGCTCACCGGCTTCAACACCGGTAGTGATCACTACGCAGCCAGCGCCAGGCAAACCAAACATCCAGACCAACAAGCTGATGGTATGTGGTGCAGAGAAGGCCACCCTGACCGGTGCATGTCCTTCTGGTGGTATCCTGACCTGGAGCAATGGCGCCACCGGCAGCCCGATCTCAGTAGGAGCAGGAACGTATACTGCAACCTGTGTGAGCAGCTGTGGTACTTCGGTAGCGTCTGAACCGATCACGATCGGAACAGGCAGCACACCTACAGCACCAACTGTGGCACCCAACAAAACTACTCTTTGCGGAGCAGAAACCGCTACGCTTGCAGCTACCTGTGCCACCGGTACAGTACTGTGGAGCGACGGCACTACGGCTAACCCGAGAACAGTGGGTGCCGGAACATATACAGCAACGTGTGTGAGTGCATGTGGCAGCTCACCGGCTTCAACACCGGTAGTGATCACTACGCAGCCAGCACCAGGCAAACCAAGTATCCAGGCTAACAAGCTGACGGTATGTGGTGCAGAGAAGGCTACCCTGACAGGCTCATGTCCTTCAGGCGGTATCCTGACCTGGAGCAACGGTTCTACCGGCAGCCCGATCTCAGTGGGAGCCGGAACGTATACAGCTACTTGTGTAAGCAGCTGCGGAACTTCGGTAGCGTCTGAACCGATCACCATCGGATCAGGCAGCACACCGGCAGCACCAAGTGTGGCTACCAACACCAACGCGATATGCGGTACGGATAAAGCCACCCTCTCGGCGGTTTGTGCCAGCGGCACCATCGTATGGAGTAACGGTGCTACCGGCAGTTCGATCCAGGTAGGTGCAGGCACTTATACCGCTACCTGTAAAACGGATTGTGGTACTTCACCGGCCTCTACGCCAATCGTGATCACCCAGGGTAATAAACCTGGCGCACCTACCATCACCGCAAGTGTGACCGTGGTGTGTGATAACGAGACAGCTACCATGACGGCTACCTGTGCTACAGGAACCGTACTCTGGAGTGACGGCTCTACGGCTAACCCAAGAAAAGCGGGAGCAGGAACCTATACCGCCACCTGTGTAAATGCATGTGGAGGATCACCTAACTCGAATACCATAGTGGTTGATCGTGGACCGGTACCTTCGAAACCGAACATACAGACCAACCGGACTTCACTGTGTGCCGGGGAAAAAGCTACCCTGACCGGTGCGTGTCCTACGGGCGGAACCTTAACCTGGAGCAATGGCGCCAAAGGCAGCCCGATCTCCGTAGGAACGGGAACCTATACCGCCACCTGTGTGAACGCCTGTGGAGCATCTGAAGTATCAGCACCTGTGGTGATCGGAGACGGAGCTAAACCTAACGCACCGGATGTGACTACTAACAAGTCCGTACTGTGCGGCACCGAAACCGCCACCTTAACGGCTACAGGCTGTGCAGGCGGAACCATTAACTGGTCTAACGGCGGAACAGGTACTACCAAAGTAGTTACTGCGGGAACTTATACGGCCACTTGTGTGACCTCATGTGGAACATCGGCAGCATCTGCTCCGGTAACCATTAACCAGGAGAGCGCACCGGCTAACTTTACCATAGCCACCAGCACCGCTACGGTGTGTGGTACGGAAAAAGCCACCCTGACCGCTACAGGCTGTGAAGGTGGAACCGTAACCTGGTCTACAGGAGCTACAGGCGCCAGCATCCAGGTGGGAGCCGGTTCTTACAGCGCTACCTGTAAAACCAACTGTGGAGGTACCGTGTCTGCAGGACCTCTGGTGATCAACAAGGAGAATGCTCCGGCAGCTCCAGTGCTGACATCGGATAAAACAGCGGTATGTGGTTCGGAAAAAGCCACACTGACTGCCACAGGCTGTACAGGTACCGTGATCTGGTACAGACCGGGAACATCCGGACCTGATATGGTAGCCAGCGGCGTAACCGTACTGAAAATAGCTGCGGGAACTTACACCGCTACCTGTACCACTACCTGTGGAACTTCAGCGGCATCGAACCCGGTAACTATCGGAACTTCGGATAAACCGGCAGCACCGTCTGTAACAGCAGATAAGCCTACAGTATGCGAAGGCGAGAAAGCTACCCTGACCGCCACCGGATGTGCCGGTACAGTAACGTGGTCTAACGGTGCCACCGGCGCCAGCATCCAGGTAGGAGCGGGAACCTATACCGCCACCTGTACCACCGACTGTGGAACGTCTCAGGCTTCGCTTCCGGTGATCATCGGAACTTCAGTGAAACCGGCGGCTCCGTCTGTAAGCGCAGACAAGACCACCGTGTGTGAGAATGAAAAAGCCACGCTTACTGCCAGCGGATGTGCCGGAACCGTGACCTGGTCAACAGGTGCTACGGGTACCAGCATCCAGGTAGGAGCGGGAACTTATACCGCCACCTGTACTTCAGGTTGCGGAACATCGAATGCTTCTGCACCGGTAACCATCGGAACGTCTGCTAAACCAGCCGCTCCATCGGTAAGTGCTGATAAGGCTACCGTGTGTGATAACGAGAAAGCTACACTGACTGCCACCGGATGTGCAGGTACCATTACCTGGTCTACCGGTCAGACTGTGAGTGTGATCCAGGTAGGAGCAGGAACGTATACCGCCACCTGTACCACCAGCTGCGGAACATCGGCAGCTTCGGTTCCGGTAACTATCGGAACGTCAGATAAGCCGGCGGCTCCATCGGTAAGCGCAGACAAAGGCACTGTATGTGATGGCGAGAAAGCCACCCTTACGGCTACCGGATGTGCGGGTACCGTGACCTGGTCTACCGGCCAGACCGTGAGTGTGATCCAGGTAGGTGTGGGAACTTACACCGCCACCTGTACCACCAGCTGCGGAACATCGGCAGCTTCCACCCCGGTAACCATCGGAACATCCGATAAGCCGGCGGCTCCATCGGTAAGTGCTGATAAGGCTGCCGTATGTGAAGGCGAGAAAGCTACATTGACAGCCACTGGCTGTGCCGGCACCGTGACCTGGTCTACAGGCGCTACCGGAGTAAGCATACAGGTAGGAACAGGAACGTATACGGCTACTTGTACCAGCAGTTGCGGAACGTCGCTAGCTTCGGCACCGGTAACCATAGGAACATCCGATAAACCAGCGGCTCCATCCGTAAGTACCAATAAAGGCACCGTATGTGACAGCGAAAAAGCTACCCTGACCGCCAGTGGATGTGCCGGCACCGTGACCTGGTCTACAGGCGCCACCGGCACCAGCATCCAGGTAGGAGCAGGAACCTATACGGCCACTTGTACCAGCAGTTGCGGAACGTCGAATGCTTCGGCTCCGGTAACCATCGGAACATCGGATAAACCGGCGGCTCCATCGGTAACTGCAGACAAGGCTACCGTATGTGACAGCGAAATGGCAACATTGACCGCCACCGGATGTGCCGGCACCGTGACCTGGTCTACAGGCACCACCGGCATGAGCATCCAGGTAGGAGCAGGAACCTACACCGCTACCTGTACCACAGGCTGCGGTACTTCGGAGACCTCTTCTCCTGTGACCATCGGTACCTCGGAAAAACCGGCCAAGCCGATGATCACCGCCAGTGGTAATTCCGTGTGCGGCGTAGAGAAAGTTACCTTAACGGCCAGCGGGTGTGCCGGCACCGTAACCTGGTCTACAGGCGCCACCGGCACCAGCATCCAGGTAGGAGCAGGAACCTATACGGCTACCTGTACTACCAGCTGCGGAAGTTCGGATGCCACTGCGGTGAGCATTTCCGAAGGCGGTTCACCTGAACCTCCGGTGGTAACGTCGGATAAGGGCTCAATCTGTGGAAGTGAGAAAGCTACCCTGACCGCTACCGGCTGTGTAGGCGGAGTGATCCGGTGGTCAACCGGCGAAAGCGGCTTCAAGATCCAGGTAGGTCCGGGTGTATACACCGCTACCTGTACAGATGCCTGCGGCAATGAGTCTATCGCATGTATTGCAGTAGAAATTGATAACAATGCCACCACACCGGATACCCCTGCGATCACCGCAAGTACCGACGGTGTATGTGGTGAAGAACTGGCCACTTTAACCGCTACCGGCTGTACAGGCGGAACGGTGATCTGGTCAAACGGAAGCCAGGGACACAGCATCCAGGTAAGCATGGGTACGTATACCGCCATCTGTAAGACCGATTGTGGTGAATCAGCTGCCTCAAACAGTGTGACCATCCAGTCGAAAGGCGGCACCCTGAGCATCTCAAGCAACAAAACCGCTTATTGTGCAGGAGAGACCGTAACCCTGACCGCTACCGGATGTACTAACGGAACCATTAAGTGGTCAAACGGTGCTACAGGTAGCAGCATTACCCTGCCAGCTACTGCAAGCATGACCATGACTGCGGTATGTTCCGAAGGAGGGGGTTCAGTAAGCACTTGTGACTTTGCAGTGGGCGATGTGGAATTTGAATACCAGACGCAGCAAAACCCTGCCGGTATGAATACCCGCTTCCTGCTGACCAGCAATGCCTACGAGATTCTGCAGGTGAAAACCACTCCTAAGTTTGAGAATGTGCAGGAAGGTACATATAAAGTGATCAGCCTGGTGTACATCGGAGATATCCAGGGACTGGTAGCCGGTGCAAACTACAGTAATCTGGATAAAGGGTCCTGCTACAGCGACGAAGAGACCGACATCTCCGTGTGTAACCCAACTAACCCGGGAGGAAACGACTGTGCCGCAGTAGGATCCATCCAGGTGCAGGTGAAAACTCCTGCGGAATGTGGTGGCAATAACGGTGGTGAAGAAGATTGTAAAACCGCTCCTACGGTGACCTCTTCTGTAGGCTCGGCTACCTGTGTGGGTACTACCGTGACCCTGACCGCCCTGAACTGTAATGCTCAGGTGGTATGGAATACCGGAGCCACGGGCGCATCGATTAACTTCATGCCAACGGCCACAGGCGCTTACAAATTCTCTGCGAAATGCGTGAGCTCAGCAGCAGGATGTGAAAGTGAGGCTTCGCAGGAAATCACCGTAAACGTGGTGGATGCCCTGCCTAAACCTACGGCTATCGAAACGCTGAATAACATCTGCCCGCTGGCCTATGTGGATCTGAGAAATGCCATCCTTGGCGCTCCTACCACCGGCGGAACGTTTGAATTCCATTTTGAGAATTCGCCGACATCGCCTCTGGTAACTTCTGCCCAGGTAACAAACGGCGTGTACTACCTGTTTGAAAGAAATACCGCAGGATGTTACTCGGTGGGAACCCCGGTAACGGTGGTGATCTCTGAAAACTGTGAGAACCCTGTTCATCCTACAGCAGTAGACGTGGCGATCAAGAAAACCGGTGATAAAGAAACCGCTGAAGTGAACGATCAGGTGACCTACACTGTGAAGGTTTCCAATATCGGCGGAAACGGAGCTTCTGACATCAAGGTAAGGGATATCATCCCGGTAGGCCTGCAGATTACGGAAGTGAGTGAAAATGCCTTCCTGGAAGGGGGTGTGGTAAGAATCAGCCTGGATACACTGGCACCGGGTGCTTCGGTAGAAGTAACCTATACCGGAACCGTAACAGCACCGGGCAGAATAGCGAACAAAGCAGAACTGGAAGCCGTAGCTCAGAACGATACGAACCAGGCCAATAACTCTTCTACATGGGTGATCAATAACGTAGCCCAGGTGGATTCGCTGATCGGACTGGCCAAAGCGGTGGGTGAGATCACCCGGAGAGAAGATCTGGGAGCCAATGTTTACGAGGTACCGTTTGTGTTCACCATCACTAACATGGGTCTGAAAGATCTGGATCATGTGAGACTGGCCGATACGCTGTCACTGACCTTCGGAAGCGCTGATATGGTAGAGTCTATTCACCTTGAAGCCGATTCGGGACTGACTGTAAATCCGAACTATACCGGTTCCGGAGAACAGACCCACCTGCTGATTGCTGAAGAAAGTGCCATAGCGGCAGGAGCTACCCTTAACGTTCGCCTGAAAGTGTTTGTGAACATGGGCAATAAGGCTTCAGGAAGCTTTGCTAACTCGGCCACCGTGTACGCAGGTACTGTGAAAGAGATCTCTGACAGGTCTACTGACGGGGTGAATCCGGATCCGGATGGAGATGGTGATCCTACCAATAACAGCACAGATACTGAATTTAACATCGGTGACAATGTGCCTACCTATGGAATCGGAGCAGCGCTGGCGGTAGTAGATTCGGCCTTCGTGAATGATAAAAAGGCCTATGAAGTGACCTACAGAGTACTGGTTCGTAACTACGGTGCAGATACCCTGACCGGCGTGTTCCTGACCGACACCCTGTCCACTACCTTCGCCGGAGCGCCTGAGTTTACCGTAACGGGTAAACCGGTGGTGACCTCGCAGGGAAGCAGCCTGGTGATCAACCCTGCCTTTGACGGTAAAACCGACTTCAGACTACTGCTGCCGGATGCAGCAGCGATCCTGGCGCCGGCTCAGACAGACACCGTAGAGTTTAAGGTGACCGTGGTATTCGGAGAGAATGTAGGACCGTACAGCACTAACGTGATTGCGTTCGGTGAAGATAACGGAACCATGCTGACCGATACGTCTAACGCAGGAGTAGAGATTGTGAAGCATCTGAGCACGCCTACGGTGTTCAGCATACCGGAAGATCTGGATCCGCGGAGCATGGTTACCATTCCGGAAGGATTCTCACCTAATGGTGACGGAGTGAATGACAACTGGAAGATCAATCTGAAAGGCAACGCGAAGATCGAGAAGCTGATCATTGTGAACCGCTACGGTTCTACCCTGTATGAAGAAGACGGGGAAACCGTAACCACCTCAGGATGGGATGGCAAGGCCAATAAGGGCATGATTCCGGGAACCGGAACCGTACCTACCGGCACTTACTACTACAAACTGAAACTGGTGGGTCAGGATAAATACATCATTGACTACATCACGGTAGAGCGATAAGATTGAGGGGTTCGTTACGGCGAACCCCTTAATATTTTATACCGGATTAAAACTCCTTCCCCGTGAAGGAGTTTTTTATTTTCCGGTTCGCTCTTCGTAAAACCTTGCGTAACTTTGAGCAACTTTTTATTTTATGAAAACATACTTTCTCCAGGTCCAGAAAATAGTCAGGGAAACTGAGGATACCGCCTCCCTTCATTTCTGGCATCCCATTAGTGAACAGCTCCGCTACAAGGCAGGGCAGTTTCTAACGGTGCTGGTTCCCGGAAGCGACGGGAAGAAAGTCAGGCGCAGTTACTCCATGTCGAGCTCCCCGGCTACCGACTCGTCTGTGGCCATTACCGTAAAGCGGGTAAAAGGGGGGCTGGTCTCCAATTATCTTTGTGACCAGGTGCATGCCGGTGACTTCCTGGAGGTGATAGAGCCCATGGGGCGCTTTACCTATGAACCGGAGCAGCCGCATGATGGGAGCCTGGTCATGATCGGGGCGGGAAGTGGGATAACTCCCCTGTTCTCTATCCTGAAAACGGTTTTAAAAACCACTGACCGTAAGATCCTTTTAATTTACGGTAACCGGGATGAAAACAGCATCATCTTTAAAGATGCGTTGCAGCAGCTGGAATCTGCCTATGCCGGCCGCCTGAACGTAGTGTATATCCTGAGCCGGCCTTCCGGCTACTGGGTGGGGCATCACGGGCGAATCCACCAGGCTAACGGCATCTGGTTTATGAAAGAGAACGGGGTGGACTTCCGGAAAGATTATTTTTATATGTGCGGCCCGGAAGCCATGATGGATGAAATGCACAAGATCTATAAGCTGTTTGAAGTGCCTGAGGTGCATATTTTCTATGAGCGCTTCAATGCCCCCGTTCAGGACGAGGAAGAACTCATGGAAAAGCTGCCTGACCTGAAAAAGCAGACCGTAACAGTGCAGTATGATGGCGAAACCCACGTTTTTGATGTGGAGCCGCACCAGACCATCCTGGAAGCGGCCCTGGAGCTGGATATTGATCTTCCGTACTCCTGCCAGGCGGGTATGTGTACGGCGTGCCTGGGAAAATGCCTCGAAGGAAAAGTCAAAATGGATGAGGATGAGGGGCTTACGGAAAAGGAGATCGCGGAGGGTTATGTGCTGACCTGTGTATCTCGGCCCATGTCGGAAGGAGTGGTCATCGAAATCGATTAAAACTTATGGGGTACTCAGGGTCTGTTGACACACTGCTGTCAAAGGGCCACGGTAGCTTTGTATCATAAACAAAACAAATACGATTATGAGCGAAGTTATTTCATCTGCTGCCCTGTTAGAAGTATGGCAGGGTAACCGCAGGCTCACCCGCCGGGTGATTGAAGCCTTTCCCGAAAAAGACTTATTTGAATTTTCCATAGGCGGCATGCGCCCCTTTGCTGACCTGGCCAAAGAGCTGCTGGGTATTGCGGTTCCTGGCCTTACGGAAATTGTGGATGGGGATACCCGCCCGCTTAGCGAAGACATGAACGTGCACTCCAAAGCGGAACTACTGCAGCTGTGGGATGAAGCCACGGAAGGGATCAATGCCCTCTGGCCGCGGATTACTCCTGAGCGTTTTAGCGAAAGAATAGCGCTTTTCGGGCAATATGAGAACTCGGTGATCGATTCCATCCTGTATTTTATTGAGAATGAAATTCATCACCGCGGGCAGGGGTATGTGTATCTCCGGGCGCTGGGCATTCAGCCGCCTTTCTTCTGGGAGCGCTAAGAAATCCGGCGGTGATTTACGTATCCTGATATTGTGCCATCCGCTGAAGCAGCCGCCCTACATGATCTTTTAACTCCCGGGGCTCCAGCACCCGGATGTAATCGGCGAAACTGAGGATCCAGCGGGGAAAGCCCTCGGCTATTTCGATGGTGTGGAAGGTCATTTCCACGCCGCGGTCTGTGGGAATCTCCGAAACAAAACCGTAGTTGTTCCGGGTGTTAGCCAGGTACCGGGCTACCCTGGGCTCTACCAGCAGGCGCACGGTGGTCCGCGGGAAGGTCTCGTGGCGGTTCAGGTGATCGGAAAGCTTACCGTGCCGGCGGGTGAAGCGATTCGGTGTACTGCGGATGGCCAGGATGCGATCCGTACGGAACTGGCGGTAATCGCCGCGTAAAAGGCAGAATCCCAGGATGTACCAATTATTGTTCTCATGAAAAATGCCTACCGGTTCAATTTCCCTTTCTGAAATGATGTCGGTGATGGCCTTGTACTCCAGGATAACCGATTTCCGGTCGGCAATGCCGTGCAGCACCGTATGCAGGGAGTCTTCGATCTCGCTGTTGAAAAGGGCTTTGGGTGGGCGCACCTGTATGGTTTCTTCCAGGGTATCCAGCCATTCTTTGTCGTAGCTTTTAAGCACCGACCGGATCTTAACGATAGCCGACTGGTAGTGATCGCCCAGGCTCTTATCAGAGAAGCTCCGCATCAGTTTTTCGCCGGTGACCAGGCTGCCTGCTTCCTCGCGGGTGAACATAACCGGGGGCAGGCGGTAACCGTCTACCAGTGAATAGCCGATACCGGCTTCCGAGAGGATAGGTACCCCGGCGCTTTCCAGCGTTTTGACGTCGCGGTAGATAGTACGCAGGCTCACCCCGAAGCGATCGGCCAGGTCCTGGGCCTTTACAATGCGTTTAGCCTGCAGCGAGGTAAGGATGGCAATGATCCGGTTAATTTTTTTGAGGCTATCGTCGATCATTTACTTTTCTTTGTGATGCAATTTAATCTTTGTTCACCTAAAAATAAGCTGAGACATGCAAATTACCGTTCTGAATTTCCTGAAGGAATTAAAGAAAAACAATAACCGTGAGTGGTTTGAGGAGAATAAAAAGCAGTATAATGATGCCCGGGAAGAGGTGATCTCCCTGGTGGAGGAGCTGATCGGAGAGGTGGCCCGTTTTGATGAAGAAATAGGGAAAACTGAGGCTAAAAAGACACTTTTTCGCATTTATCGCGATACCCGCTTTTCCCATAACAAGGAGCCGTATAAAACTAATTTCGGGGCTAACCTGGGGAAAAACAAAGCCGGCTATTACCTGCACATCGAACCGGGGAAGTCTTTCCTGGCCGGTGGAATTTATATGCTGGAGCCCGATAAGCTGAAAGAGCTCCGGCAGGAGATTTCCTACAATGCAGCCGCTTTTCAGAAAATCATAGACGATGCCGACTTCCGCCGCTACTTCGGAGGCCTGAGTGAAACAGACGGGAAGCTGAGCCGGGTGCCCGCAGGCTTTGAAAAAGATGATCCCATGGCCGAGTACCTGAAGTTAAAGCATTTCGTGGCCATTCGTCCCGTACCCGACGAAGAGCTCCTGGAAAAAGACGCTGCCCGGAAATTTGCCGAAATATACCGGTCCCTGAAGCCGCTTAATGATTTCCTGAATGTAGTATAAGGAAAGCCCGCTACTCCATTTCACCCAGCAGATCCCGGATCCTTTCTCCCGGCGAGAAACGGATCAGTAGTTCTTTTTTGGGAATAAGGTCATCGCCCTCGGCCCAGCGCCATTCCTCGCAGGTGGCGTCCAGGAGATCCAGGAGGGTGAGGATCTTGCTTTTGTTCCGCTCTTTTTCCAGGAATTTATCGGAGTGGGTAAAATAGATGAGGATTTTCTCGTTTTCTATCCAGGAGAGGTCGTTCATCATCTCGTCGAATGAGTCGAGGTTGAAGCCGAAATAATCCGGGAACTCAAATACTTCGGCCATGGTTTCGTAAAATTCCCGAAGAGTGGTGGTCCTGGAGGCGTCGATTTCGGCGATCCCGAAATCTTCGGGGAGTTCCTGGCGGGTGGCGATTGCTATGTTTTTCATTTTTATAAGCTGTATACTACCTTATTTTTGTAAACGATTTATAATGATCCCGGGTGTAATAAGCGCTTTTGTCGTCACCGGTGACGAGGCGCTCGGCACCCCGGTTTTTCCCTTCCCGCCTGGGGTTTACGTCCCATTCGAGGTAATTGATTTTCTTTTGGGAATTTTTCTGAGGGAGGAGCTTTTCGTAATTGCCGAAACGCCTTCCGCCCACGTATCCGTCCGGGGCTTTTCCGTGTCGGTCAATATACGCCATGACCTCATATACTTTAGCCGGAACGTCCGTCCGGGGCGTGACCACGGCCGGGGTATCGGACCCGGAAAAAGCCTTGTTGCCCTGGTAGTATCCGAAATAGTAGAACAGCCCCAGGGCCAGGAGGAACAGAATGCTTTTTACAATATTCTTTTTCAATGCCTTTGGATAGTTTCGGACAAAAATAATACACCCGGGTGAAAACCCCTCTACCGGCCGGTAGCAGATATAAAAAAAAGCTCACCGCAATCTGCCATGAGCCTTTCCATTTACAGCCTCATTAGATTCACTCGTCGTAGTTAAAAACCAGGACGGGGATTTTCGCGGTATTGATCATTCCTTTGGTTTGGGAAGGATCAATGATGCCTTCGAAGAAGCCCCGTTTGCGGGTGGTCACAAAGAGTAGGGAAATTCCCTCTTTTTCCACCACTTCTGCGATGCCTTTTTTGTAGACATCGGCGGCAAAATTCTTATAGATATAGCCTTTATTGCCGAAATCCTTGTTAATAGAAGCCATAAACTGCTCATTGACATTGATATCCAGCGGGAAGTCCTCGATAATGTGGGCTATGATCAGGTCTTTATCGGAATACTTCCGCCATTCCAGCGCCTGGGCCAGGTGGTGCTTTTCATTGAATTCCAGCTTGGAAGCATAGCAAAGCTGATGGAAGAGGTCTCCGGAGAAATCTTCGGGTATCACCAGCAGCGGCTGGGTAATGTGATTGATCAGTCCCTGTGCCGTGGATCCGATCAGCCGGTCCAGGAAAGTCCGGTGCCCGGTCTTGCCGATCACCACCAGGTCCGCATCTTCTGTCTCATTGATGGTAGCGATAATATCCTCGAAGGAAATGATATAATCCGCCGTCAGCCCGTCAGCTTTGTCCTGTTCCACGATCTTGCGGAGCCGGTCTTCGGCTTCGACCTTCAGGTCATCAATGGTCTCATTTACAAAGGTGGACGTCACCATGGGATCCACCACAGGAAGTGACACAATATGAAGATAGGTCAGCTTTCGGGACGTAATCCGGGCCAGCATACGGGCATACCCGGCGGCGTTTTCAGCGCCTTTTGAAAAATCGGTGGCAATCAGTACACTTTTCATGATCTTTAAATTTTATGTTAAAATTAGGTAATGCTCCTGAAAGAAAAACTGACGGAAGTGTTAAATAATTGTGATTATTCTCATAAAATCTATTCATTTTAATGGTAATCTAATGGGATACCGGTTCACTATTCCACATAATCCTTTAAAATTAGACTGAAAGGTCTGAAAATAATTTATCTTTGCACTCCGATACTCAGTACAAATCAATAGCAGATGACTTCACTAACACAGACAGCCGTTTTATTGCTTCAGGACGGCACCGTTTTTAAAGGAAAAGCACTCGGAAAAATTGGAACTACTACAGGCGAGATTTGTTTTAACACGGGAATGACCGGTTACCAGGAGCTCTATACGGATCCTTCGTATTTCGGCCAGATCATTGTTAACACTACCGCGCATATCGGGAATTATGGGGTTAAACTGGATACGGAAGAGGAATCTGACGGGATTAAGATCAAAGGAATGGTGTGCAATGCCTTTGAGGAAGAATATTATTCCCGGGCTACGGCTGACGGCTCCCTGCAGGATTATTTTGAGAGAAACGGAATTGTAGGGATATCGGATATCGATACCCGCCAGATTGTACGTCATGTACGCGACAAAGGCGCCATGAACTGCCTGATCTCTTCGGAGTCGGAAGATATAGAGGCGCTGAAGGCTATCCTGAACGACTGCCCGGATATGGAAGGACTGGAGCTGAGCTCGGTGGTGAGCACGGCAGAACCTTACTTCTTAGGGGATCCGGAAGCCAAAACCCGGCTGGCAGTAATAGATTATGGCTGTAAACGGAATATCCTGAGAAACTTTACGGAGAGAGATTGCTACCTGAAGGTCTTTAACGCCAAAACACCGGTGGCAGAGATTACCGGCTGGAATCCTGACGGTTATTTTATCTCAAACGGCCCCGGAGATCCGGGCTGTATGGACTACGCCGTGGATACGGTAAACGCGCTGCTGGAAACCGGCAAGCCGCTTTTCGGGATCTGCCTGGGGCATCAGCTGCTGGGACAGACCCAGGGCATAGGTACCTATAAAATGCATAACGGCCACCGAGGGCTGAATCATCCCGTGAAGAACCTGCAGACGGGACGTTGCGAGATCACTTCTCAGAACCACGGCTTTGCGCTGAAACCGGAAGAGGCTAATAATAACCCGGATGTGGAAGTGACGCACATTAACCTGAACGACAATACCATTGAGGGGATTCGCCTGAAAAATAAGCCGGCCTTCTCGGTGCAATATCACCCGGAAGCGGCACCTGGCCCTAACGATGCCAACTACCTGTTTGATCAGTTCCTGGAAATGGTGAGGGGCTAATGAAACTCTATAGTACCAATCATATCAGCCCCGAAGTAAGTTTCCGGGAGGCAATCTTCCGGGGGCTGCCTGCTGATCATGGCCTGTATATGCCCACAGAGATCCCCACGCTGCCTCAAAGCTTCTGGGATAATGTGGAAAATCTTAGCTTTAACGAGATTGCTGTAGCGGTAAGCGAAGCTTTGCTGGGAGAGGATATCCCGGAAACTGACCTGGAGACCCTTATCCATTCGGCTCTTGATTTTGAGGCGCCTGCCGTGAAGCTGGCCGCTGACCTGTACTGCCTGGAGCTGTTTCACGGGCCCTCTATGGCCTTTAAGGACTTCGGAGCCCGGTTTATGGCCGCTACGATGTCTTATTTTCTCGGGCAATCGGGCGAGACCCTGAATATCCTGGTGGCTACTTCCGGCGATACCGGCGGTGCCGTGGCCCAGGGCTTTTACCGGGTACCGGGCATATCCGTGACCATCCTCTACCCGAAAGGGAAGGTGAGCGCCATCCAGGAGAGGCAGCTGACCACTTTAGGGGAGAATGTGAAGGCACTGGAAGTGGAAGGTACGTTTGACGACTGCCAGGCACTGGTAAAGCAGGCTTTCCTGGATGAAGAGCTCAGAAATCAATACCACCTGGCTTCGGCTAACTCCATCAATATAGCCCGGCTTATCCCGCAGGCGTTTTATTATATTTCGGCCTATGCCCAATTGAAAAAGACGGGCAAAGAGCTGGTGTTTTCCGTGCCTTCCGGCAATTTCGGGAACCTGACTGCCGGAATCCTGGCCCTGCGTATGGGTATGCCCGTAAAGCGCTTTGTGGCGGCTACCAATGTCAATAATGTAGTACCGGAATTTCTCCGGACAGGCCTTTATACCCCCATTTCTCCGTCTATTTCCACCATTTCCAATGCCATGGATGTGGGGAATCCCAGTAATTTCCCCCGTCTGAAAGCCCTGCTGGGCCATCAGATACACGATTACCTGACCGGGTATTTCTATACCGATGAGGAAACCCGCAGGGCCGTTCTGGACCTCTACCGGAAGTACAATTACCTGGCCTGCCCGCATACGGCGGTGGCTTACCTGGGCCTGCAGGATTACCGCAGGGAAACCGGGGCAGACCTGACAGGCGTTTTCCTGTCTACAGCGCATTACGGGAAGTTCCTGCCGGAAATGGAGGCTATCCTGGGCTTTACGCCGGAAATTCCCGACCGGCTTTCCATGGCCGGTGAAAAGCAGGCCACCGTAACGGACACGGCCTACGATACTTTCCGGGCCTATCTTAAGAAAAATCTTATTTAATACGTGGAACTACGGGAAGTACATATTACCCGGTATGTAACGCCACTTCGGGAAGGGGGTTCGCTCCCGGCCATTGCGGAGGCAGACGATGCCTTCCTGTATGTGCTGAAATTCCGGGGTGCGGGCCAGGGGCCCAAAGCACTGGTAGCTGACCTGATCGGCGGGGAGATAGCCCGTAAGCTGGGACTGCGCGTGCCGGAGCTGGTATTGGCCTGGCTGGACGACAGTTTCGGTAAGACCGAGCCCGACGAGGAGATCCAGGACCTGCTGAAGTTCAGTACCGGGCTGAACCTGGGCGTACATTATTTGTCCGGGGCCATTACCTTTGATCCGGTGCTGCACGGGATATCGGAAGAGCTGGCGTCGCGCATTGTATGGCTGGATGCTTTCCTGACCAATGTGGACCGGACCGCCAAAAACACGAACATGCTGATGTGGCACCGGGAGCTGTGGCTGATAGACCACGGGGCGTCATTGTATTTTCATCACAACTGGGATACCTGGGAAAAGCAGGCGCTGAGCTCGTTCAAAGCCATTAAAGATCATGTTTTACTGAAGCATGCTGCTGGCCTGGAGGAAGCCGATACCCGGGCAAAGGAGATCCTGACCGATGCTTTCATTGACGAGCTGATGGCGGCGATCCCGGCGCAGTGGCTGGTGGAAGAAAATGACCGCCAGGTGTATGGAGACTTCCTCAAAATACGGTTAAAGAATTCGGAAATATTTGTCAAAGAAGCCCGCGATGCAAGAGAAGCACTTGTATGAATATGCCGTGATCCGGGTAGTGCCCCGTGTGGAGCGTGAAGAGTTCTTTAACGTGGGCGTGGTGCTTTATTGCAGATCCCAGAGCTTTCTACAGGTAAAATACGAGATCAATGCACTAAAATTTCAGGGATTTTGTACAGAAATGCAGCTGGCAGACCTCGAAGAATACCTCCACACTTTCCGGAAGATCGCCCTGGGTGGAAAAGACGCCGGCCCCATAGGTCAGCTCCCCGCCGCCGAGCGCTTCCGCTGGCTCACCGCCACCCGCAGCACCGTCATCCAGAGCTCTAAAATTCATCCCGGCCTGACGGCGGACCCGGAGGCGAAGCTGGAACAGCTGTTCAGGGAGTTGGTGGTGTCCTAGGTTCGAATACGAAGTATTGTATTATGGGAGAAGAATGACTCTATAGAGGGTACTAAGATTCAGGAATTAACTCTACGGCTTCCCTGTTTTTTTCTAGTGGGGAGGGTGGATATTTTCAAAGATTTACTTTGCGCCTTATCCTTCCGGATGAAATCACTTATTTCTTTCCTGTCCTGTTCAGAAGGAGTCACAGGAATAAAGACAAAATCTTTTTTATCCATTTCTGAGTAGTTGGGCATAATCTATTTGGTTTTTAAAAATCTTGTGATCTATCTTAATGCTGCTTTTGAGTCCAGGATCATTTTCAATCCTCCGATGGAGCGGGCTCCTAACGTTTCTTCGTAATGTTTTATTAACCGGCTTTTGGCGTAAAACATTACATAGCCCTCATAACCCAGGTCAAAAGATAATTTGCAGGCATAGGCTATCAGGTTTCCGGGAATTCCTTCATATAGTTTTCTTTTTCCTTTATTAAAATCTGCACTCTCTATCAGGTACATCAGGATATGGTCAATATTATCTCCAATGCTTAACAACACGTAAATTGTTTCAGGATCATCTATAATAGTGAGTTTAATTACCCTTTTCTGCTTATCTGTAACCTCTCTTTCCCAATTGAACTGCCAATCTGCTTTTTTAATCTGTCCGATATCCTTTAACCTGAAAGGTGTAAGTTCTGTTTCAAAGACCTCCCCGGTCAGTGTCTTTTTAATGGATCCTTTTAAAGTACGCATTGTGCAGGGTGATAGATTGGTTGAAGGATTTGTAGTAGAGTTAGGAAAAATTAATCTTATTTCAAAAAGATAATGAGATCAATATCCCCCTGAAACCCAGCCCGAATAATTTATACTCTATAGATTTTGTAGATTTAGTAGAGTTTACTAATTTTGTGGGGTCATTAAACGAAAATTGCTATGGGATACTTCACGATCGTATTGGGGATAGGGCTGGTAGCTTATATCGTCTACAGAACGTATTCTCTTTATATGGACAGGGAAGGGTGATCTGCTCCATTTGTAATTGCTACGTGTAGAAAATTTAAAGATCCTTTTACATTACTGATAATCTTTCTTCTGTTTTTACCTTTAGGCCGTCGTTCTGTACGGGCAGCGCGCTTTATTAATGTAAAAGTAATGATGAAGAAGATATTTATCCTGTTTTTTGGGCTGTGCTCCTCGTGGGCTAATGCGCAATATACCCCCTCAAACGCCCATTCGCATAACGATTATCTGCAGGTTCTTCCCTTCGGATTGGCGTATAGGCAGGAGTTTGGCTCTGTGGAAGCCGATTTATTTCTGAGAAATGATTCGCTGTTTGTAGCACATGAATACGGGGAAATTGAGCCGGGCAGGACCTTCGAGGCGTTGTACCTGTATCCTGTTCTGGAAGCCTGCCGTAAAAACGGAGGAAGCATCTACCCGGACAAAAGCCGGCAGTTGCAGTTGCTGATCGACCTGAAAACTAATTATGCGTCCGCTTTGCCCGCCTTAGTGAAGGTGTTAGAACCTCACCGGGCGTATTTCTACCCGCAGGGAACTGTAAAGGTGGTGATTTCAGGAAGTAATCCTGAGCCTCAACATTTCAGTGATTACCCGGAATATATTTTCTTCGATGGGCGGCCGGAAGTAAATTATACGGATGCACAGCTAAAAAAGGTAGGGCTGATCAGCCAGTCTTTCCGGAATTTCAGTCAGTGGAACGGGAAGGGAATTCCCGTAGAGAAGGAGAGGCAGGTGCTTTCCGGGATGGTGGAGAAGGCTCACCGGCAGCAGAAACCCCTGCGTTTCTGGGCTACTCCGGATACGCCCAATGCCTGGAAATTCCTGATGAACCTGGGCGTAGATTATCTTAATACCGATAAGGTGAACGAGCTGGGGCAGTACCTCCGTCACCGGAAGGCTCATGAATTTTAGAATGCGGATTTTCATGAGGTGTATTTGACTTCCTACCGGAATAATGATAGTTACGGCCGACCATGAAACGGGTGGACTGACCCTGCTGGATGGAGATACAAAACGCGGGTATGTAGACGGCCAGTTCAGCACATCCGACCATACCGGCGTAATGGTGCCGGTATTTGCGTACGGGCCACACTCGCTGGATTTCCGGGAGATATAGCCTAATATGGGGATATACGATAAGCTGATTAAAATTATGAGGAAGTAAAGAGTATTGATGTAAGAAGGAGCCTCCTGCATTTGGTATACAAACACAGGAGGCTCCCTTATTGAAATTCATTCTGTCCGAACCTTATTCGTCCCCGAAGCCCCAGTCAATTCCCTTCAGCGTAGCCGGAACTCCTTTTTCTATCCAGGGTGCGGCGGGTTTGCCTTTGAGGAAGTGGTCAAAGAACTGCTGCTGGCGGCGCTGGATGTCTTTCCGGTTCTGGCGCTGTACCAGGTTATGGTCATCGCCGTTATAGTTCAGCAGCCAAACGGGCTTCTGAAGCCTTCTGAGGGCGGTGAACATTTCTATTCCCTGGTACCAGGGCACGGCGCCGTCCTGGTCATTGTGCATGATCACTACGGGTGTTTTTACGTCAGGCATCCGGAAGAGAGGGGAGTTTTCCATGTACAGTTCGGGCTTTTCCCACAGGGTAGCTCCGATCCGGCTCTGGGTGCGCTCGTACTGGAACTGGCGGTTCATGCCGCTGCCCCAGCGGATCCCGCCATAAGCGGAGGTCATGTTTACTACGGGGGCTCCCGTCCAGGCGGCATCGTACATATCCGTGACGGTGATCAGGTGGGCTACCTGGTAGCCGCCCCAGCTTTGTCCCTGGATAGCCATTTTGCCGGCCCATTTGTTCTTTTTCAGCTCGGCCATGCCGGAGTTAATGTACTCTTCAGCTGATTTTCCGGGGTGGCCTATGGTATAAACAATATCCGGCGCGAGCACCACGTAACCGTTACTCACAAAATAGGAGATGTTTAGTCGCGAAGGCGTAGGGGCAGGAGCCTGGTAGCGGTAGAGCCCGTCAGACAGCTTTTCGTAGAAGTAGGCAATGATGGGGTAGGTCTTGTTCGGATCAAAATCTTCCGGTTTGTACAGGATACCCTCGGCGGCATGGCCGTTAGGGGTGGTCCACCGGAAGAGCTCGGCTGTTCCCCAGTTGTAATCTTTTTGCTGGAGGTTTATAGAGGAGAGTTGGGTCTCCGCCACGAAATCCTTGCTGATAAACAGGTTAGGCGATTCCTCATACTTCTCTTTGGTATAGATATAAACGCCGCCGTCTTTGGCTTCTTTGATCTGTCCGTAGTAGTTTTTGGCCCATACCATCTCTTTGAAAGGCTCTTTCGGGGCTTTTTTGCCGGTCTGAAGGGTCATGCGGTAGAAGCCGTTTTCTTTGGTGGCGTGATTAAACGCACTTAGGATGAAAGGCGTTTTCTCATCCAGAGGAACGGGAGAAAAGCGCGATTTCCGCTCTTTCCAGTCGTCATACCGGTAGGTGATCCGGTTTTCCCGGCCTGAGGTCAGTTTAACGGCCTGGCTGCCGTCCGTTTTGAAAGACCAGATGTCGTACTTGTCGTAGATCCATACTTTATCGTCTCCGGCGGTCCAGCCGGCTGTACCGTAGGCCCCGGGATCATCCGGGGAGTCATTGTCTTCATCGGCAAAGGATACGGTGAGGCCCTTGTTCAACTGCACGGCGGTGCCGCCGGCCATAGGGGAGGCGTACCAGCTCCGGTCTTCGCGGTTATACCACAGGGCGTATTTGCCTTCGGGCGAGAGGGAGACATTACCGCGGATGTTTTTGATGATGAGCTTCCGTGATCCGTCTGTTGTGGAAACCGCGTATACATCCTGGAAGCTGCCGGTCTGCCATTGGGTTTCTATTCTCCGGCCCACGTCAGTAGTAGCCAGTACAAACTCATTGTCGGCGTCTTCGGTGGTACGGGTTTCGGGCAGCTCCTCATCCGCCAGGGGGATCACCCTGTCAGGGGCGTTCATGTGCAGTACGGCCAGGTAGGTCCGGTTCTGCTCACGGCGGAGATTCACCAGCTGCTGGGGTTGGAGGTAGTCGTCTTTCCAGTGCCAGATGTCCACTTTGGCATGCTCAAATTCCACCAGGGTAGTGTCTTTTACGCGGGGAACGGGCGCCAGGCCCAGGTAGAGTTTTTCGCCGTTTTTGCTGAAACGCAGGTTACCTTCGCCGCTGACATTCCAGGTTTTGGGAACTCCCGGAGTGGCTGCGGATACCAGCACCCGGGCAGAATCTGTGCTGTTTCCGGCCTGGTAGTAGACCCTGAAATCTTTCTGAAGTGCTTTTTCCGGTGATTTATCGCCCAGGAAGGCCAGTTTTTCGCCGGTTTCGTCAAAAGTGAAGCTCTTGAAGGTACCTTTCCCTGAGGTCAGGTGGGTGAGCTGCTTAAGGGAGATATGGTAACGGAATACGCCGCCGGTGGTGCCCAGGCTGTCTTTTTCTTCCGGTTTACGGGCAAAGACCACGTAGTTTCCTTTTTTGTCGATTTCATAGGACTCCACATTGGTGAAGACGGTGTCTTTCCCGCTGCCCAGGAGGTAAACCACCAGTTTGCTGACGGGTTTCTTCGGCTTCTCACTCTTTACTTTGGAGGAGTCGGCCTGGGCCGGTTTCTGCGCTTTGGAGGTGGTATCCTTTTTTGATTTTTTCTCCGGAATGTCGTCATAGAGATAAACCAGGTAGCGGCCGTCTTCTTCCGCCAGCTGGTAGGATTTTACATTCGGAAATTTGATCCAGCTTTTGGTGGCAAAAGAATAAAGGGCCAGGGAGTCTTTAGGCATGTCCTCCTTTTTCTTTTTGTCGATTTTGGCCTTACGCGTATCGGCATAAGGCGGTGAGATCAGGCTGACAAAGTGCTTTTCATCAAAGCTGAGCTTAGGGCTGGTGGCCCGGGGCAGGGTCAGCAGGGTCTCATTGGTGTTTGTTTTAAGAAAGAGCTGCGCATCGCCTTCCTGGGGCGCAACTACATAGAAGGCTTTATCTCCTTTTTTGGAAATAGCGGTGGTGCCCAGCGCCTGCCAGCCGTCGTAAACGCTGTGATCCAGAGGCTTTTTCTGGGCGGAGGTTTCCAGCGCCAGGCTGATGAGCAATAAAAATGCGTAAAAGACTTTCATCATAATCGGGTTTTAAAAACCCTAATATAAAAGAAAAAGTCTTTTACGCCATGATTGTTTCGACTAACGGGCAGTTATTGTCGAGAACCGGCTTTCCCTGTTTTGGTAGTAATCAGGATCACCCCGTTTTTCGCCTTCTCCCCGTAGAGGGCTCTTGCAGACGCATCTTTAAGAACGGTAATAGATTCTATAGTTTTGGGGTCTATACTATTAATTTTCTCTGAATCTATGGGTGTGCCATCTAAAATCACGAGTAAATCCTGTAAAGTGGGGGTTCCCCTGAGAGTGACGGAGTGATTTCCGGGGATATCGATAGCCACGGTATCCCCGCTTTTTTCTGCTCTGAAATATTCCTCGGGTGTAACGGGTTTGGTGATGATAAGCCCCTTGACGGCCCCCTGGGTAGCTGCTATTTTAGCAGAGGCGTTAGCGGGCTCTACCAGGGCTATCTCTTCGTTTTTCTGTGCTTTGGTTATAATGTCTACGCTTTCTTTCTGGCAGGAGAAGGTGAGCAGGGCGGCAGACCCCAGCACCAGCGGCGTAAGCAGCAGATAGGAGGTGAGACGGAATTTTGACGATTGTTCTTTGTTCATCATACGTATTCGTTTTTTTAAGGTTTTAAATGCAAACTGGTTTCCGTGGCGGGGCTGAGGGAACCCGCTGAGGGAAATGCCCACCAGGCTGTGCTGGTAGGAGATCCTGTCGATCCCGGAGTGGAGTACTTCCGCATCCACCAGGAACTCAAGGTTATCTTTCACGGCTTTGGAGAGTAGTTTCACTACGGGGTTATACCAGCAGATGATGGTGCATATCTCCGCTACCAGCACGTCAAAGGTGTGGCGCTCCCGGGTATGGATGTGCTCATGCGTCATGATCTGCCTCATCTCAAAATCAGAATGAGAGTTCCGGTGAATATAAATCCATTTCCAGAAGGAAAAAGGGTTTAGCTGCTTCCGGGTATTCCGGAATTTCCGGCCGTTAAATTCGGCCTTATCGGAGGCCAGGTGGATTTTCCCGAGGCTGAAGAAGCGGGTGAGAAACCTCAGGAAGAGCAGCAGGAAGATGGCAGAAATGAGGTAAACGGCTCCCTGGCTGTAATCGAAGGCCGGGGTTTGGGCTGCTTTCGCAATGTCAGGAATAATGATGTTCACGCCTTCGGCCGGCGGATGTACCACCTGCTGCGTTTTCAGGAAGGGGTAAACCAGCCCCAGCATCATCCCGCCCAGGAGGTAGAGGCGGGTCCACCTGAAAAAGGTCAGGTTCTTAAGAAAAACCAGGTATCCTGCGTAAACGATACTCAGGACGAGGTTAATTTCGAGGAGAGTGATCCAGAATGAGTTCATTTCTTATTAATTATCTTCAGTATTTCTTCCAGTTCTTCGGGTTTTAGCTTTTGCTCTTCCGCAAAGAAGCTTACCATTTCTTTATAGGAATTCCCGAAATACTCGCCCACAAAGCCACTCATGAAGCTCCGTTTGTAGTCGGTTTGTGAAATCCGGGGGATGTATTTGTTGGCATTGGCGTGCCGTTCATGGCTTACGTAGCCTTTTTTCTCCAGGTTTTTGATGGTGGAGGCCAGGGTGGTGTAAGGCATATCCGAGGTCATTTCATCCAGGATATCCTTCACAAACCCGCCTTCCAGCTTCCAAATGGCCCGCATGGCTTCTTCTTCCTGTGCCGTTAGTTTCTCCAAGCGTTTACTATTTTTTCGTAAAACTACGATTTTTTCGTAACAATACAAAGAAAGGCAGGGATTTTATTTGACATACTTATTTTGTATGTAAAAATATACAAAATGACTATAATTTTGTATGTAAGAATATACAAAATATAGTATATTTGTGTGTTAGATTATACAAAATGGTATTTATTTTGTATATAAATAGATACGAAATTGTATTATTTTTGTATGTGAATTGAGTCAGAATTATGGAAAAGCTGTATGAATATTATGACAATATCTCCCGGAGCATAGATGATTCCTTTTCCCGTTTTTTATTGGATAAGATCCGTTGGAACCAGCGGATGCTGGCCATAAAGGGGCCGAGGGGGTCAGGGAAGACCACCCTGATGATCCAGTACATCAAGTACCGGCTGAAGAAACCCCGGGAGCAGGTTTTATATGTTACGGCGGATCATTATTGGTTTTATAGCCATAACCTGGTGGAAACGGCCGATATGTTTTATAAGTACGGGGGCCGTTACCTCTTTATAGATGAAGTGCATAAATACCCGAACTGGTCCCGGGAACTGAAGAACATTTATGACGGCTACCCGGATCTCCGGGTGGTTTTTTCCTCGTCATCGGCGCTTCATATTTATAACGGTGAGGCTGACCTGAGCCGGCGGGTGATCACGTATGAGCTGCCGGGGCTTTCGTTCCGGGAGTTTCTGGGTTTACAGAGGGGTATCCGTTTTCCGCGCCTGGCGTGGGATGACCTGCTGAAGAATCCGCATGACCTGGTGATGGAGGTGAATAAAAAGCTACGGCCGCTTCCGGCTTTCCGGGAGTACCTCCGGTACGGTTATCTGCCGGTTATTACGGAAAGCAGTCCGGAGGATATCCCTTTGCGGCTGGCCCAGGTGATTAATGCCGTATTGGAATCTGACCTGGCGATGATTGAAAATTACAGCCAGGCGGCTACGTTTAAGATCAAGAAGCTGCTGGGTGTACTGGCGGAGATAGTACCTTACAAACCTAATATTTCGGACCTGGCCCGTAAGCTGGAGGTGAACCGGGATTCGGTTTACGACTGGTTCTCCCACCTGGAGAATGCCCGGATTCTGAATTTACTGAATACGGAGGGCAAAGGCGTTTCCGTGCTGCAGAAGCCGGATAAGGTGTATTTTGAGAATACAAACCTGGCCTATGCCCTGCGGGATAACCCGGACAGGGGCTCGTTACGGGAGACCTTTCTGCTGAATCAGCTGGTAAACGCCGGGCATACGGTAAAATTACCGGAAAAGGGGGATTTCCTGACGGGAGACACGTATATTGAAGCAGGCGGAAAGAACAAGACCAGCCGGCAGGTGAAAGAGGCGGATAATTACCTCGTTGCAGCCGATGATATTGAACAGGGGTTCGGGAGAAAGGTGCCGCTGTGGCTGTTTGGATTTTTATATTAGGCGGCCGGAAAAGCATTACCGCTACATTTCAGGTGTATTACAGTAATACATTTACGTGTCTAAGCGTATCTTTGTGAAATTTTTAATAGCCGGGAACCGTGAGCCGGGCGCTATGAGAGACGGGCTGCGTACTAACGGCTGACCGTGAGGCTCATAGCTCAGGACTCACAGCGGTTCGCCGCCCGGCTCAAAGTTTAATACCAGTAACAGATGAAGATTTCGTACAAAAACCTGAAGAAGTTCGTCGATTTTACACACACCCCGGAGGAACTGGGTGTTTTACTGACTTCTACGGGTTTGGAAGTGGAAGGAATAGAGAAGGTGGAGGCCGTGAAAGGCGGGCTGGAGGGCCTGGTGATTGGCCGGGTAGTCACTTGTGAGAAGCATCCCGATGCCGATAAGCTTAAGGTGACCACGGTAGATGTGGGCGGTGAGGAACTGCTGGATATTGTCTGCGGTGCACCGAATGTGGAAGTGGGGCAAAAGGTGATCGTGGCCCAGCCGGGCACCACACTTTACCCGGTGGAAGGCGAACCTTTTACCATTAAAAAATCAAAGATCCGGGGGGCGGTATCGAACGGCATGCTGTGTGCCGAAGATGAAATAGGCCTGGGGAAATCGCATGCGGGCCTGCTGATCCTGGATACGGAGCTGGCCTTAGGTACGCCGGTTTCCAAATATTTTAACCTGGAAGCGGACTATGTGTTCGAAATCGGGCTGACGCCTAACCGGGCCGATGCGGCTTCGCATTACGGGGTGGCCCGGGACATTAAAGCGGTGACGGGCCTGCCGCTGAGCCCGCCGGAGGTAAGCGGTTTCGCTTTAGGGACGGAAAAAGCCACCATAGACCTGAGTGTGGAGGCTACGGATGCCTGTCCGCGCTTCTGCGGGCTGGAAATCCGCGGTGTGGAGGTGAAGGAGTCACCGGAATGGCTGAAGACCTTCCTGAGAACACTGGGCATGAATCCCATCAATAATATAGTAGACATCACGAATTACGTGTGTCATTTCCTGGGTCAGCCCATGCATATTTTTGATGCTGATGAGATCCGGGGTAGCCGGGTGGTGGTGAAGAAACCGGCCCAGGGCACCGAGCTGGAGACCCTGGACGGCCAGAAGCGTAAATTTACGGGGAATGACCTGGCCATCTGTGATGCTGAAGGGCCCATGGCCATAGCGGGGGTATTCGGCGGAAATGTTTCCGGCGTAAAAGAATCCACCCGGAATATCTTCCTGGAAGTAGCGTATTTTGACCCGGCGCATATCCGCCGGACTTCATCGCATTTCGGATTGAAAACCGATGCCTCCTTCCGTTACGAAAGAGGCACGGACCCGAACATGCCGCCTTTTGCCATTCGTTTTGCGGCCCTGCTGGTACAGGAGCTGGCTGGGGGTACGCCGGTAGACCGGATTTTTGATCATTATCCTGCGCCGGTAGCTGATTTTGCGTTTGAGGTGAAGATCCGGAATATTGACCGGCTGATCGGGAAGGAGCTGGGAGAAGAGAAGATCACGTCTATCCTGGCCAGCCTGGATATTCAGGTGACGGGCTTGGAAAACGGTATTCTGAAGGTTTCGGTGCCGCCTTACCGGGTGGATGTAACGCGGGAAGCGGATATTGTGGAGGAAATTCTCCGGATTTACGGTTTTGATAACGTGGAGCTGTCGGAGAACCTGCGTTCTGATTTCCTGTCGGATTTCCCGGTGAAGGAGGAAGAGTCTTTACGGGTGCGGGTATCGGAAGCGCTGGCGGCGCGGGGTTTTAACGAGATTCAGAGCCTGTCTATCGTGAGTCCTAAGGAAAACGAGTGGGCCGGTAACCCGGAAACGGCCGTGAAGCTGCTGAACCCGCTGAGCGAGGAGCTTTCGGAGATGCGGCAGTCGCTGCTTTTCTCGGCCCTGAATACCGCGGTGTATAACATTAACCGCCGGAACCGTGACCTGAAGTTGTTTGAGTTCGGGCGGGTGTACGCGCGTACGGTTAACCAGGAGGGCCGCACGAAAGTGAAAGAACGTAAGGTGCTGAGCCTGCTGCTGACGGGGAAGACCTCGGCGGAGTCATGGGCGGAGAAATCGGATAACACCGGCTACCGGCACATTCACCAGGCGGTGCACCAGGTGCTGAGCCTGATGAAAACGGGACTAACGGAGAATAATGAGACCGTGGCGCCTTTCCTGGGCTATGGTCTGGATTACCTGGTGCGTAATAAGGTGCTGGTGCGGTTCGGGCTGGTAAGTGCGGACCTGCTGAAAAAGGCCGATATGAAGCAGGTGGCGTATTATGCGGAGTTCGACTGGGATCTGCTGCTTCAGTTGTATTCACCCGATTTTAAATATGTGGAAATTCCGAAATACCCGGAAGTAAGGCGGGATTTATCATTGGTACTACCGGATGAGGTACAGTTTGAGACCATCCGCCGGCTGGCG
This sequence comes from Leadbetterella sp., assembly GCA_019638185.1. Lineage (GTDB taxonomy): Bacteria > Bacteroidota > Bacteroidia > Cytophagales > Spirosomataceae > Leadbetterella. The sequence goes on along the minus strand of JAHBUH010000007.1, from coordinate 90,304 downwards.
TACCAGACGGAGAAGAAGCTGCTGAAGCATGTCAATATCTTTGATGTGTACAAAGGCGATAAGCTGGAGAGTGACAGGAAGTCGTATTCGGTGAGTTTTATTCTCCAGGACACGGAGAAGACGCTGAATGATCAGCAAATCGATAAGACGATGCAGCGGCTGATGGATGTTTTTGAGAAGGAAGCAGGGGCTATAATCCGGAAGTAATGCAGAGTGAAGACTTTTTAAAAGAGAACGGCTTTTTACTTTCCAAGTTTGAGGAAGTACAGGGGCAGTTTTTGCTTTTAAAGAGCCAGGTGAGAAGCCAGAAGGCGGAGATAGAAGGCTTGAAATATGATATTTCCAATTACCGGAACCGGATAGACCGCCTTACCCAGAGCCAAAAACTGCTGAAGGAAAAGATAGCAGAGCAGGAAGCGCGCCTGAGCGAACAAAGTATTTTAGTCCCCGAAAACTTTAAAATACGAAATAATTTTGTTAAAATTGTAACCGATATTGAAGAAAAAGGATCAGTGGAGACGGTAAATCTCAGAGATTTCCTGGATACGCTGATTGAAGAAATAGATATTTGTATTAATCAATTGTCCAAGTAGTATATCATAAATACCCGGCTTGTGAGTGCAGAAAAGGAGAAGGTTATTTTTAACCTGAGTGGTGAAAAGATCCCCTTCCTCGTGCCTAAAGAGGAAGAAGCCTTTTATGTGGAAGCCCGTGATATGTTAAGTGAGCGGTTAGCTGTATTGAAGAATAAATATTCGGCTTCGGCTAACCTGAATCAGCTTTTAACAGCCCTGGCTGTGGAAGCACTGGTGGATGCTCTGAAGGTAGATGACCGCTATAGCAAGTTGAAAAACGAAATAGATGCGCGGTTAGATTTAATAAGAAACAGCATACCCGATTGATTTTCTCCAAGTCTAAAATCTTCTTTTTTTGATATCAAGTGAAACAGGATGTTTCATTTTTTAATCTTTAAAAGAAATTTATAATGTCTGTTTATTTAATCGCAGGAATAACGTTACTCGCAGGTCTGGCCCTGGGGTACTTTTTGGGCAACAGCCTGATGAAAGAGAAGGTGGCTAACTTCGAAGAAGATGCCAAAAAGAAAGCCGATGAGATTGTAAGAAATGCAAACCACACCGCTGAAAGCGTCAAAAAAGACAAGATGCTGGAAGCGAAAGAGCATTTCCTGAAGCTGAAAGCCAGTTTTGACGAGGAGTCAAATAACCGCAAAAACCAGATCGCTCAGAACGAACAGAAGGTGAAGCAGATGCAGCAGCAGGCTGCGCAGCAGATCGAGCAGAATAAGCGCCTGGAGAACGATCTTAACAATAAGACCACCAAGCTGAATGAGCAGATGGACCTGGCCTCCAAAAAACGGGAGGAAGCGGAAAAGATGCACCAGCAGCAGGTGGTTCAGCTGGAGAAAATAGCTAACCTTACCGCTGAACAGGCCAAGAAGGAGCTGGTGGAGGCCCTGAAGCAGGAGGCAGAGACGAAGGCTTCGAGTTACATCAAACAGACCATGGAGGAGGCCAAACTCTCGGCCACCAAAGAAGCCAAGAAGATCGTGATTGAAACCATACAGCGTACAGCGGCTGAGCAGGCCATTGAGAACTGTGTGTCGGTTTTCAACATTGAAAGCGATGAGATCAAAGGTAAGATCATTGGCCGGGAAGGCCGGAATATCCGCGCCCTGGAAGCGGCTACCGGTGTGGAGGTGATCGTGGATGATACCCCGGAGGCCATTGTGATCTCCAGCTTTGACCCTGTAAGAAGGGAAGTGGCGCGGCTTTCCATGCACCGCCTGGTGCAGGACGGACGGATCCACCCGGCGCGTATCGAGGAGGTGGTGAACAAGACCCGCAAGGATATTGATAACGAGATCATCGAGATCGGTGAGCGTACGGTGATAGACCTGGGTATCCACGGTCTGCATCCCGAACTGATCAAGATGGTGGGCAGGATGCGTTTCCGGTCGTCGTACGGCCAGAACCTGCTCCAGCACTCGCGCGAGGTGGCCAAGCTTTGTGCAGCCATGGCCTCGGAAATGGGCCTGAATGTGAAGCTGGCTAAGCGGGCGGGTCTGCTGCACGATATCGGTAAAGTGAATAACGAGGAGTCTGACCTGCCGCACGCGCTGCTGGGTATGGAGCTGGCTAAGAAATACAAGGAAAACCCGGAAGTATGTAACGCCATTGGTGCCCACCACGATGAGATCGAGATGACCTCGCTGATCTCGCCGATCGTGCAGGTATGTGACGCCATCTCGGGTTCAAGACCGGGTGCACGCCGCGAAATGATGGAATCTTACGCACGGCGACTGCGTGACCTGGAAGACCTGGCGCTCTCGTTCAAAGGCGTGGAGAAGTGTTATGCCATCCAGGCCGGCCGTGAGCTGAGGGTGATCGTAGACTCGGAGAATGTTTCGGATGAGGATGCAAACATGATGTCGTTCAATATCTCCCAGAAGATCGAGAAGGAAATGCAGTATCCCGGACAGATCAAGGTATGTGTGATCCGGGAGATGCGGAGCGTGAATTTCGCGAAGTAGAAGTACATTGTTATTTTAGCCACATAGTTACATAGGTAAAAAATTCTATGTAACTATGTGGTTATTTTTTTACCACCCACTCCAGGTTATCGGATTTCCACCATTTGGCAGGATTAAGATCCATTTTGGCTTTGCTTTCCGGTGAGATAAGCACTTTAACTTTGTGGCCGCTACCCGTATGCAGAGAAACCTCTTCCAGATGCACGTTCGCGGAAAGGTCAAGCACCGTATCGGCATAATGCCCGGCTTCTGAAAAATGCAGTACTTTCAGGTTTTTGGCACCACTAAAGTCGATAGACGGAGTCAGCCCCCAGTATTTAAAGTCTTGTAAAGATGAATTGAGGTGAAGGAGAACTTTACCCGGAGAGCCATAGCCGGAGGGCATGGGTGACATTCCCAAATACGCTTCTTTTAAATTTTCCAGGCCCCTTAAATCCAGGACATCAAACCTGGACGCCCGCCAGTTGATCTTTTCGAGGTTTTTATTGTGCGTCAGATCTATATTTTTACCCCCGTATATTTCGAGAAGATTGATGTTTTCCAGATGCTTTATGTCTTCAAAAGATTCTATCTCCGGTATTTTTCCGTATTTGCGTTCCAGAAATTCTTTTTTCTGGGTGATCACTATGGGGTGTAGAGGATATACCGGGGAGGTGCGGGTAAGTTCTTTTAATTGTGTCACGTCTTCCCGGCTTACTTTTCCATTGATCTGGTTATCACTGTCAATGCTCAGCATAATGAGATAGGCCTCAAAACCGGCATCGTGGAGCTCAAAATAGGGTTCTTTGGTCTCACTGACGGGAAAGTCGATGGGCGGATGAACGATCTGCGGCTTAGGCTCTTCGGGTGCCACTGCAATGTCAGGCCAGGGATGAACCCAGGTATCCTTACAACTGAAAATAGTACCGGCCAGCATCATCCACAGACTTATCCTTTTCATAACCTTTTTATTGATGTATAAACAAAACTAAAGGTTTTTTCGGCATAAAGACAAGTTTTATCTGCCCGGAATTTAGTTAACGGTTATTTTTTATAGCCGGGCCCCTTCACAAATTTCCCGGGAAATACGCCGGTATGCGCGCCGTCACGCAATACCTGTTTCCCGTTTACAAATACCTGTTCCATGCCCTCTGAGAGCTGATGCGGCTTTTCGTACGTACTGTTTTCTTTCATTTTATCGAGGTCAAAAACGATCACGTCTGCATAATAACCGGGCCGGAGGCGGCCCCGGCCTTTAATTTTCAGGCGCTCGCAGGGCAGGGCGGTGAGCTTGTGGATGGCCTGGCTCAGGGAGAGCACTTTTTCATCCCGCACGTATTTCTGGATCAGGCGGGTGAAGTTTCCGTAGGCGCGGGGGTGCACATTGGATTCCAGGAAAACGCCTTCAGGGGTTATGGAGGAGGCATCGGACCCGAAGGTCATGTAAGGCAGGGCGATCTGGCGTTTTACATTTTCTTCTGACATCATGAAGTAGACCACGCCCACGCGGGAATTATCCTGGATGACCAGGTCCATGGCGGTCTCGTACCAGGGGGTTCCACGCATCTCCGAAACCTCGGTGAGGGTTTTCCCGATGTATTTTTCCAGGGAATCCTGTTTGAAGCCGATGAGCAGGGATTTGTCGGGTCCGGCGGCAAGGCAAAGGTTCTCCCAGCCCTTCTGGGCGGTCTGCATTTCCAGGCCCACTTTTTGCCGGATGGCGGGGTCGCGTAGCCTTTTGCGCCATTCGGCCAGTCCGCCTTCCTGCACCCAGGTAGGCATGGCGGCATCAAGGCCGGTGGCGCCGGCGGTGTAGTTATACATATTGGTGGTAATGGTCAGGCCGGCTTTATTGGCGCTGTCTATTTTATGAAGCATGGCATCCAGCTTGTGCCAGTTGTCTTTCCCGGCCATTTTAAGGTGATAGACTTCTGCCGGGATCCGGGCTTCACGGGCAATGGTGATGAGCTCGTTCAACGCCTGGTCTATCCGGTTTCCTTCGCTTCGCAGGTGGGAAATGTACATGCCGTTATGGGGTGCCACGGCTTTGGCCAGGGCCGTCAGCTCTTCCGTGGCGGCGTAGGAGCCGGGGGCATAGATGAGGGCGGAGCTCAGGCCCATGGCACCTTCCTGCATGGCCTGGCTGACCAGGTTTTTCATACGCATCAGTTCCTGGGGAGAAGGTTTACGGTCCGTAAAACCCAGCTCATGAACCCTGATGGTCTCGGCGCCTACAAATGAAGCTACGTTCGTAGAAACTCCTTTTTTCTCCAGGAAGCGGAGATACTGGCCCAGGGTGGTCCAGGTGACTTTATATTTAATGCGCCCCTGGTTTTCCTCGTTGTATTTTTTCTGAGCATTGCTGAATGGCCCCATGGAGTCACCTTCGCCCATGACTTCCAGGGTCACCCCCTGTTTTATCCCGCTGAGGGCGCGGCCGTCCTGGATGAGGCTTTCGTTACTCCAGCTCAGCATATTGACAAAACCCGGCGACACGATTTTACCGGTGGCATCCACCAGTATCCTGGCGCGGACATCTTTCAGGGTGGGGCCTACGTATACTATTTTATCGTCTTTGATGGCTACATCGCCGATAAAAGGCTCGGTGCCGGAGCCGTCGTAAATCTTTCCGTTTCGGATGAGGACGTCGTATTCCGCCTTTTTCTGGCAGGCGGAAAGAAAGAGGAAAAGAATGAGCAGGTAGCGCATAAAACAGGGGTTATCCGGCTATAAAAGTACGCAGGAAATTAAAAGGGACGGTAATATTTGGCGTAAATAGTTAAATCAGAGCCGGGGGGTATTTCTTCCCGGGGGAGGGTTCCCGGGAAATATACACGATGGCAACGGCTTTCCGGGGTAGGGGAAAGCCGACTACCGGAAGGAGGTGGATTTTATTGTATATTGAATAAATAATTGTAATTTTCAGGGAGAAATTAAGTTTTTGCGATTTCCGCAAAAAGATCCCAACCCTGATGAAAGCAAACTTGCTGAAGTTAACCGTATCAGCTCTCTGGATTTTTCTGACCGGATGTAACCCACCGGGAGGGAAGATCGATTATACCACCCAGGTAAAACCCATTTTGAATAAACACTGCATCAGCTGTCACGGTGGCGTGAAGATGCAAAGTAATTACAGTTTGCTTTATCGGGAGGAGGCTTTAGGCAAAGGGAAATCAGGAAAATACGGCATCATCCCGGGCAATGCTTCTGGCAGCGAGTTTATCCGTCGCCTCAGCCTGCATGATCCGGAAGAACGGATGCCTTACCAGAAAGACCCGCTCAGTGCAGAGGAGATCAGCCTCCTCACGCGATGGATAGACCAGGGGGCTGAGTGGGGATCGCACTGGGCTTATGAGAAGGTGAAAAAACCGGTGGTGCCGGATGCCGATGGGAAGTGGGCGAAGACGGATATTGACCGGTTTATCTGGAGTAATGCCCGAAAGGAGGGACTTACGCCGGCCGGCCGTGCGTCAGATGAAGACCTGCTCCGGCGGGCTGCCCTGGATGTTACCGGGCTGCCGGCGCCGGAAAACCTGGTGGCGGCGTATGCCCGTACAAAGGATTTTCCCGGCTATGTGGATCAACTGCTGGCCCTGCCTGCTTACGGTGAAAAATGGGCCTCGATGTGGCTGGACCTGGCGCGCTACGCCGATACCAAAGGCTATGAAAGAGACGGGCGCAGGAATATCTGGCGGTACCGCGACTGGCTGATCCGGGCTTTTAATGCAGATATGCCGTATGACCGTTTCCTGACCGAGCAGCTGGCCGGTGACCTCCTGCCGGATCCTACTGAAGACCAGCTGATTGCCACGGCCTTTCATCGTAATACCATGACTAATGATGAGGGCGGCACCAATAACGAGGAGTTCCGCACGGAGGCGGTGATAGACCGGGTGAATACCACCTGGGAGACCCTGATGAGTACTACGTTTGCCTGTGTGCAGTGCCATAGCCACCCGTATGACCAGTTCCGGCACGAAGAGTATTTTAAGTTCATGGCTTTTTTCAATAATTCACGCGATGAAGATACGTATGCCGACTACCCGGTGTTCCGGCATTACGACAGCACCCGGCTGCAAAAGCTGGAGGCCCTGGGCGGCTGGCTGAGGGAGAAGGTCTCGCCGCAGCAGCAAAAGGAGCTGGTGATGTTCCTGAAAACCCTTCAACCTTCGTATAATTCCATTGTTTTTGATGAGTTTGTGAATGCCGAGCTGGCCGATACCAAGTGGCTGGCGCTGCGGAACCGGTCTTCGGCCCGTTTGCAGCAAGTGAACCTGTCGGGTAAAAATGCCGTTATCCTCCGGCTTTCGCACGGGGTAGAGGGCACCCTGGAACTGCGGGCAGATGGCCCGGCCGGGCCGGTGGTGGGCCGGCTAGCGGTAAAGGGGGCGTCACAGGGCTGGCGGCTGGCAGAGATTCCGCTGAAAAAGACCGAGGGCACGCACGATATTTATGCCGTGTACCGCAGCCCGGTGCTACAAGACCCTAATGCTACGGGGATGATGTTTGACTGGCTGTATTTTACGGTGGGGCTGCCTGCCGGCGGAGATGCCCGCAGCCGGAGTTTTACGGCTGATTTCTGGGAACTCTTAAATGCGGGGGTAGAGCAGACCCCCGTGATGATAGAAAACCCGGCCGATTTTAAGCGCAAAACCCATGTTTTTGAGCGGGGAAGCTGGCTAAGCCCGGGCAAAGAAGTGAGCCCGGGTGTTCCGGCGTTGCTGGGCAGTCTGAAACCCGGTCAGCCGCAGAATCGCCTCGGGATGGCGCAGTGGATGACCTCGGAAGAGAATCCGCTGGTGGCCCGTACCATGGTAAACCGCGTATGGGAGCAGCTCTTTGGCCAGGGCCTGGTGGAAACGCTGGAGGACTTTGGCTCCCAGGGGGCCGCGCCTGTTAACCGTGAGCTGCTGGATTATTTGTCTTACCGGTTTATGCACGAATACCGGTGGTCATTGAAGAAGCTGGTGCGGGCCATCCTGGTGTCTGAAACGTACCGCCAGGATTCCGGGGTGACGCCGGAGAAGCTGCAGAAGGATCCCTATAACCGGTTCCTGGTGCGGGGGCCGCGGGTGCGGCTTTCTGCCGAGCAGATCCGTGATCAGGCCCTGGCAGTAAGCGGGGCACTGAACCCGCAGATGTACGGTCCACCGGTGATGCCTTACCAGCCGGAGGGGATCTGGAACAGCCCCTATAGCAGCGATAAGTGGAAGATGTCTACCGACGGCCAGCAGTACCGCCGGGCCATTTATACGTTTATGAAGCGGACCAGCCCTTATCCCAGCATGGTGACCTTTGACGGAACGGGCCGCGATATCTGTCTTTCCCGGCGCATCCGGACCAATACGCCGCTTCAGGCCCTGGTGACACTGAATGATTCGGTTTTTGTGGATCTGTCGGTGCACCTGGCGCGGCGGGCGATGGCGGCGGGGCCGGGCACCCCTCAGCCGGGCACCCCTCAGCCGGGTGCCCCCGAAAAGTACATTGATATTGCTTATAAAATGGCTACCGGGAAACGCATTTCGCCGGAGAAGCGATTGGCCCTGGTGCGCCTTTATGAAAAGGCCTACAACACTTACCGGAAGGATCCGGCCCAATGCCGGGCCCTCACGGCGGGTACGGATGCCCGGCTGGCCGCCATGGTGCTGGTGGCAAACACTATTCTTAACCTGGATGAAGTAATTACCAAAACCTGATGGAAAAGATCTTAAAAGAAGCCTACTGGCGTAACCTGGAAATGGAAACCCGCCGGAATTTCCTGAAAGGCAGCTTTATGGGCCTGGGTGGCCTGGCGCTGGGTTCCCTTTTTTCCTGCGGATCCGGCGGAAAGGCTGCGGGCCCGGCTTTTGATCCCCGGAATCCCCTGGCGGCGCGGCCGCCGCATTTTGCTCCTAAGGCCCGCTCGGTGATCTACCTGCACATGGCCGGGGCGCCTTCACAGCTGGAGCTCTTTGATTATAAACCTGACCTGGCCTTACTGGATGGGCAGGATTGCCCGCAGTCGTTCCTGGAAGGGAAACGGTTTGCCTTCATCCGGGGCGTTCCCAAGATGCTGGGCTCCCAGGCGAAGTTCAGCCAACACGGGCAGTCGGGCGCATGGATCAGCAATTACCTCCCGCATTTGAGCGGTGTGGCTGACGAGCTGAGCTTTATGAAAGCCGTCAGTACGGACCAGTTTAATCATGCGCCGGCCCAACTGATGATGCAGACGGGAGGCGCCCGGCTGGGGAGGCCCAGCCTGGGCTCATGGGTGACTTATGGGCTGGGTTCGGAAAACAGTGATCTGCCGGCTTTTGTGGTGCTGACCTCCGGCGGACAGAACCCCGATGCCGGGAAAAGCATCTGGGGCAGCGGGTTCCTGCCGTCGGTGTACCAGGGGGTGCAATGCCGCTCAGAGGGGGATCCCGTGCTTTTTATTAAGGATCCTGATGGCATAAACCGTGATCTGCGAAAGGCGTCTATTGATGCCATTACCGAGATCAACCGCCAGGAATACAAGGAATACGGTGACCCGGAGATCCTTAGCCGGATCAACCAGTACGAGATGGCTTACCGGATGCAGATCGCAGCGCCTGAGGTTTTTGACATCCATAATGAACCGGAGTATATCCATAAAATGTACGGGACGGAGCCCGGGAAAACCAGCTTTGCCAATAATGTCCTGCTGGCCCGCAAGCTGGTGGAGAACGGGGTGCGGTTTGTGCAGCTGTACGACTGGGGCTGGGACATGCACGGTACGCAGGCCAGTGAATCCGTGGATACCGGGCTGAAGGAGAAGTGCCGGTCCATAGACCAGGCCACCACCGCCCTGATCCTGGACCTGAAGCAGCGCGGCCTGCTGGATGATACGCTGATTGTCTGGGGTGGGGAGTTTGGCAGAACACCTATGGCCGAAAACCGGGAAGGGAAACCCAATGCCTTTAAAGGCCGGGACCATCACGCCGAAGCCTTTACCATGTGGATGGCCGGGGGCGGAATCCGGCCGGGAGTGACTTATGGTGAAACCGACGAAATAGGTTATTCGGCGGTTTCGGGTAAACTGAACCCGCACGACGTACACGCTACGGTGCTGCATCAGCTGGGTTTTGACCATGAGCAGTTTACGTACGAGTTTCAGGGACGGCCGTTTCGGCTGACCGACGTGGCGGGAAAGGTGGTGAAAGAGATTACAGGATAAGAAGTTAATTGTTAGAAATTAGACAGGTGTTTGTCAGCGATTAGTCAGGCCGTTTGCCTACGGCCGGTTTTCAGCAGCTTTTTTCTAACGTCTAATAGCAAAAAATTAAAAAAATGAACAGGAGAGAATTTATAGGTCAATCGGCCGGCGGGGCCATGGCGCTGACCATGAGCGGGCCGGTTAAGATGAATGCGGATGCCGAAGTGGTGGTTCTGGCTACCAACTGGGGTTTTGAAGGCGATACACGCGCCTTTTGCCGGAAAGCCCGCGAGGCCGGCTATGACGGAATAGAAGTATGGTGGTCTTCGGATGCGGCAGAAAGGCAGCGCCTGCGGGAGGCCCTGAAAGAATACGGCCTGAAAGTAGGGTTCCTGTGTGGCGGTAGCGGTGCCGATTTTAAAACCCATTTTGAACAATACAAGGGGGCCGTGGAGCAGGCCCTGGAATGGGAACCGCTCTACATCAACAGTCATTCGGGCAAGGATTTTTTTACGTTTGAGCAGAATGCCCGCTTTATCGAGTTCAGCCTGGAAAAGACAGGAAAAACGGAGATCCTGCATGAAACGCATAGGGGACGGATGTGTTATTCGGCCCCGGTTACGGCCGGATTCCTGAAAAAGTACCCGGAAATGAAGCTGACGCTCGACATCAGCCACTGGACGAACGTTCACGAGTCGCTGCTGGAAGACCAGGCCGAAACGGTAGACGGGGCGTTACAGCGTACCCGCCATATTCATGCCCGGGTGGGGCATCAGCAGGGGCCGCAGGTGAATGATCCGCGGGCGCCGGAATGGGAAAATGCGGTTAGCCGGCACCTGGGATGGTGGGATGCCGCTGTGAAGTACCAGCTGGCCAGCGGGAAAAAGCAGCTCACTTTCCTGACGGAGTTCGGGCCGCCTACCTACCTGCCCACATTGCCCTATACCCGCCAGCCGCTGGTGAACCAGTGGGAGGTGAACGTGTATATGCTGAACCTGCTGAAAACCCGGTACCGGAAATGATCGGAAAGTTACATCCTCTCCTGGTTCATTTGCCTATCGGTTTTTTCTTCCTGGCCCTTCTCATCCGCGTGTTGATAGCACTGAAGAAAATCTCGGTGTCGGAATCTTTTTTTAAGTGGGTATTGCTGAGTACTTTCGTGGTCAGCCTGCTCAGCATGGGCACGGGCTGGCTGCTTTCAGGGGCGGGGGAATATGATGCGGAAACGCTCATCCGGCATCAGTGGTCAGCCGTAGTTTTCAGTGCCACACTGCTTTTACTGTATTTTACACGAAACAAAGCGCGTGTGCAGGCTATTCCCTGGGGTATGGCCCTGGTAGTGCTTACGTTCACCGGGCATTACGGTGGTACGCTTACGCACGGGGCTGATTTCCTGCAGGTGAAACATCCTGATCAGCAGCACACTATAGAAAATGCGCAGGAGGCGGTGGTGTATGAAGAGATCATCCGGCCCATCCTGGAAAAGAAGTGCTACTCCTGCCACGGCAGCGGTAAACAGAAGGGGAAGCTGCGGCTGGACTTGCCGGAGTTTCTGCTGAAGGGCGGGGCTGACGGCCCGGCATTAGAGGCCTTTCACCCCGATAAAAGTTTATTGATGGTCCGTATGCTGCTACCCGATTCAGACGAAGACCATATGCCGCCTAAAGGGAAACCGCAGGTTACGGAGGAAGAGAAGGCGTTAATAGAATGGTGGATCACGGGTGGTGCCGATTTCAGGAAGAAAAGCCGGGAGCTGGCGCCGGATGAAAAGATACAGAAAATACTTCGCAGCCTGGAGGCACCCGTGGAAGCGGAGGCTGTACTTCCTGAAAAGGAGGTTAAGCCCGGCGCTGCCGCTGACCTGGAGGTATTGAAGAAAGCCGGTGTCCTGGTGAACCCGGCGGGGCTTAATACTAATTACCTGGAAGTGAACCTGCGGGGTATTTCTCCCGGAAAAGACGAACTGAAAGCCCTGGAAGGCCTGAAAGAACAGGTGATTCGGTTGAATGCTGCGAGTGTGCAGCAGGTGGAAGAACTAGCGGAGGTGATGGGAAAACTACAAAATTTAAGGGTTTTGCATCTTCAGCGTACACCATGGAGTGATCGGGAGATGGCCGGGCTGAAGGGTTTGTCCCATCTCCGGGTATTGAACCTGAGCTTTACCCGGGTCACTGAAAAAGGTTTGAAAGAGTTGGACGGGCTGAAGGAACTGCGCAGGCTTTACGTGTATTCGTCCGGCGTTAAAGACCGGGCGGGAGTGATGAGTGCATTGCCCGGTGTGCTCATTGATACGGGCGGGTACCGGTTAAATACTTTACCGGGTGATAGTTTAGATCTTTGAGGCCCGCCGCATTACCATGAGCTGTCTTATGACGGGACCACCGTTCCCGGCGAGCAGACTAACCTGAAAGGAACCATCCGGGTCACGGCCTTGTCGGCCACGGAAGTAAAGATCAAGCTGGACATCCGTTTAAAATCCACTAACGCAGAATTTATGGTGGTGGAAGCATCGGGCGTAAATGTGGTGAAATCGGGGGATGCTGTTGATTTCTTTTATGATTCGGAGCGGATAGCCGGTGTGAAAGGGAATAAGATCATTTTAAATGGCGTAGATGATGATGGGGTACATTTCACTATTTCGGGCGTGAAGTAGTTTGGTCGTCATCCGGTAGATAACAAAAGTCATACGGTTAAAATGCTGTATGACTTTTGTGGTTTAAATAAAGAGGAAATGGCCTTACATTAAAGAAAATGGTAGTTCATCTTTTGGGAGTATTATTTGGATTTGTGATTTGCGATTTGCAAATTGCAAATAATATATATTGAATTATGAGAAAGCATAATGGTATGCGGCCACAGGATATTTTGATTATTCTGGCAATTTTGGCGGATTGGAAGAAGATTAGAGCATATAAGATGTCAATAGAATCCAGTCATCAGAATGATTATTCAAATCAAGAGCCAGGAGGTACTAAGATGGTGTTTAGCCTTTCTCCGTTTACCAATATTCCAGTTAGTAATAAAGAAATGGCACAAGCGCTGCAAATAAGCGAATCAGAAGTTTCAGAATCATTATACCGTTCAGAATATGCCGGATTAATAAGCAATGTTAAAATGAAGAAAGTAAATAAGCAAGCGTTTATTGACTTCCTTTTCTATGGACTTAAATACGTTTTTCCTGCCAGACCCTCGGGTATAGGACGTGGTTTTGCAACAGCTCATTCAGCTCCCCCGTTAAGTGAAAAAATAGTTTCAGAGGAAAATTTTATTTGGGAACACCCTGAAGGAAACATGAGAGGTCTGATCATTGAGCCCCTCTATAAAACGATACCCAATATCATTTACAGCTCTTCTTATTTATATGAATTATTGGCACTTACTGACGGTCTTAGAGCCGGAAATTCAAGAGTATATAATCTTGCCAGGGAATTGATTGAGAATAAAATAAATGAGGTATGATACGTAATTATAAAAATTTGGTACGTCTTGAGGTTGTAGGAAGAGCTCTAAAAGAGATAGGGAATAAAGTTGTTTTCGTAGGCGGAGCGGTGGTAGAACTCTACACTGACGATCCTGCCCGGGGGGAGGTTAGACCCACCGATGATATAGATGTATTGATTGAAATGATAAACCGGTCAAATCATGCTATTCTTGAGGACAAATTAAGGTCAATCGGTTTTAGAACGATAATGAATCGAAGATAATCTGCCGATACAGATACCATGATATTATTGTAGATGTGATGCCAGAGAATAGTGATATTCTGGGCTTTACTAATTCATGGTATATAGAAGGTTTAAAGAACACCTTGTTGGTCAAAATACAGGAAGAAGTTGAGATATTGATTTTTGAGCCGGAGTATTTTCTGGCCTCGAAATTCGAGGCTCTAAACTCACTTCGGCATGGTTCAGATTTTCGTTTCAATAGCGATTTTGAAGATATTATATATGTTTTTGATAACCGCCTGAACATACTTGAAGAGTTGAAGAGCAAGGAAAACAACGCGATTGTTTATCTCAGAATGGAGGTTCTGAAATTACTTGAGAGACCCAATTTTGAAGAGGAAATATTAAGCAATCTTGAACCTTCCAATGCCGATTTTAGAAAAGACAGAATAGTTCAAATTCTTGCAGCGTTTGCCAGTCATTAAAATCTGAATTATGGCAAAGAATAAGAAAATTTACTGTGAGGGATGTGGATATTCTGCTGGGAATTAATCCGGCTGGATATGGAGGAGGCAGTAAGAGAAGTCAGGTGAAAACTACCTTTAACCCCGATCGGTTGGGTACTTCCATTCCCCGCGATACTCCCGGCTGAGTAGTCGGTTGGCTTCAGCATCTCCGGGAAACTCTTCTTTCTGCCCATCCCACTCCAGGCTCCTTCCCGCTTTCAGTGCGGCCATGCCCAGGAGGCTCATGTTAGTGGCCCGGTGACCTTTGAGGATATCGGCGAAGGGCTGCTTTTTTGTTTTAATGGCCTGCATAAAGTCGGCCCATACGGATGAGATGTTCTGGCTGTCGGGCTGGTTTAGTTGGGCCGGCTGGTGGAGGATTTCTTTTTTGTTATCGCGGGGGTAGAAGCTCCAGCCTTTTTCCCAGCCCATGTGGAAGGTGCCTTCGGTTCCGTGAAAGTAGACGCCCACGTTTTCGGTTCGGCTTTGCGGGCGGCCGTTCAGGTTGGAGTGCTCCCAGATGCAGTTAAAGCTTTCAAAATCGTACACGATGACCTGGCTTTCGGGGGCGTTATAGTTATCGGTTTTTAGTTTATCGGAAGCGGTGGAATAGATGCGCCTGGGCGCAGTTTCTTCTGTCCACCAGAGAATCTGATCGAACCAGTGCGGGCCCCAGTCGCCGGCCTGCCCGTTAGCAAATTCCAGCCGCTGCCGCCAGCCCCTGGGGTGAATAGTGCTGCTATAGGGTATCAGTGGGGCGGGGCCGCACCATAAATCCCAGTCGAGCCCCTGCGGCACCATCTCATTTCCCGGTAAATTCCCCGGCCAGAAGTTGTAGGTGACAAAAGCCCTTACTTCTTTAATGGTACCGGCTTTGCCTGATTTCAGAAATTCCATTCCGGACACGTTATGAGGGGAATACCGCCTGTGGAAGCCCACGGCGCAGGTTTTGCCGGTATCGTGCACGGCCTTAATGATGGCCTTCCCTTCCTGAATGGTGTGGCCGATGGGCTTTTCCAGGTAGAGATGAGCGCCCGATCTCAGGGCCTCAATGGCGATGAGGGCATGCCAGTGGTCAGGCGTGGCGTTAATCACGATATCCGGTTTTTCTTTGCGGAGGAGCTCGCGGTAATCTTTGTATACGGCCGGCCGGTCGGACGTTATTTTCTGAGCTTCCTCCAGGCACTTTTTCAATTGATTCTCGTCGGCGTCGCACAGGGCTGTCAGCCGGCATTCGCCGTGGCGTAAGGCTTCTCTCAGGATGTTCGTTCCCCACCAGCCGCTGCCGATGAGGGCCAGCTTGTATTTTGACTGCCGGGCATAGGTAATGAAAGGATGGGAAAGAACGGCGCCGGTGGTGAGCGACGCGGCGGTGAGAAATTGACGTCTTTTCATAGTTTTAGGCATTACAAAAGTAAAGATAATCCGGAGAGGGATATATACCTATAAAAACCGGGAAAGACTTAGCTATTTAACGGCCAGGGTAAAGATAAATTTTATATTTCTATAAATAAATAATTATACATTTATATAATTATGTTATTTTAAAAATAAATAAATGTTAAATTATTCCTCTTTGTTTAAAGCTTCCATGTACCTCTCCGGGGCTTCCATAAAAGATTTAGTAAGCTGGTAATGAGTGGTTTCGATGTAAGAACACTCCGTGATGGTCCCGTTATCAAAATGCAGAATCTGGGCGTGAGGCATGGCCATAATGATAGGGGAGTGGGTGGCAATAATGAACTGGGAGCCTTTCTCTTTTACGGCATCCATGATGATTTTGATAAGGCTTAACTGCCGTGCGGGCGAGAGGGCCGCTTCCGGCTCGTCGATGAGGTAGAGGCCTTTACCTGTGATCCTTTGATGGAAGAAACGGAGGAAGCCTTCGCCGTGCGACATGCCGTCAAAGTTCTCTGTGTACCGGTCGGTATAGCCTTTTCGCTCGGCTTTCAGCGTAGCCAGGGCTCTTTCCAGGTCTCCACCGGTCCAGTTATCGCGGATCTCCTGCATTTCGGCGTCCAGTTCAGCAATACTCCTCAGGATATTTTTTACAAAGCCCAGGAAGTCTTCTGCCCGTGCGAAGAACCCGGCGGAGGTTTTTTCACCGAACCGCAGGCTCATCATTTTGCCCAGCCGGCGGGCCGGTTCCATGAGGGGGTCATCGTCCAGGGGGAGCCCGCCTACGGTGGGGACATTGGCGGCATAAGCCAGGGCCTCCAGCAGGGTGGATTTACCTGAGCCGTTTTCTCCTACAAAGAAGGTCACCTGCTGAGTCAGGGAAACAGCCGGCAGGTTCCGAACCAGGTCCAGCGTAAAAGGAAAGACGGGTTCATCGGGAATATTCCGTAAGCCAAAGCTATTCAGGATCATTTTTTAGAACTATTTTACGTACAAAGTTAATTTAAATCAGGATTAGTCAGGTTTCAATCGTATAGTTAGCGCAAGCGCAGGCGGTGGTGCTTAATTTTGTCCTTTCAAATTTTTAATGACCCTATGGGCACATCCGTTAATTTAACGCCAAAACATCTTCTTTTAGCTCTTTTAATCGTTATCGTCTGGGGATTGAATTTTATTGCCATATACCTGGGGTTAAAAGAGCTTCCCCCGTTTCTCTTTTGTGTCCTTCGTTTCGGGTTATCTGCACTGCCTTTTGTTTTCTTTCTGCCCAGGCCGAAGGCCCCGTTAAAGTATATTGTGGGGTTTGGGGTGTTTAATTTTGCTTTGCAGTTCGGGTTGCTTTTTAGCGGCATTTACCTGGGTTTATCGCCGGGCTTATCCTCCCTGGTCCTGCAGGTGCAGGTATTCTTTTCCATAGGCCTGGCATATTTATTTTTTGGGGAGAAGCCGGGCTTTTTAAAAATTCTGGGTTCGCTGATTTCATTTGTGGGAATTGGTATTGTGGCGTCCCATGTAGGCGGAGATGTGACCCTGACCGGGCTTCTGCTGACTTTACTTGCTGCTTTCTCATGGGCTGCCGGAAATATGTTTACAAAGAAAGTCAATGCGGAATCTCCGCTGTCCCTGGTGGTCTGGGGTAACCTCGTAGCGCTTCCGTTCATGGCTGTGGCCTCTTTTTTTATGGACGGCACCGCGGTCATTGTGAGTGCATTCCAGGATATTTCCTGGGTTACCCTGGGAGCGGTGGCCTATGTGGTTTATGTATCCACTCACCTGGGTTACAGCCTGTGGGGCTTTCTTATAAAAACATATTCCACATCGGCAGTGGTTCCCTTTACTTTATTGATACCCGTGGTAGGCTTTTTAAGCTCCGCCCTCTTTTTAGGTGAAAACCTGGCTTCCTGGAAGCTATGGGCTTCCCTCTTCATCATGGGCGGGCTGATCTTTAATTTATTTGAAAAGCAGATACTGAAGCGGGTGGGAAAGTGAGCTTCACAGCAAAGTAAAGCGGGGGGAAAGAAGTTAAATTTGCGGGGTAATAACACTTGCAAATGATGAGTCAGGCAGAGGAATTAAAAACCATAGTGATGAACGAAAAAGATATTTTTGAAAGGCTTCGGAATGGAGAAGTCATCCCGTCAGATGATCCGCAGGCCTACCGGCTGAGGGAGGCTTCTTATGCTACGAAAAAGCTGCTGATCCAGATGAACAATTCTTCTGACCCTGCTGAAATCAGGGATTTATTGAGCCGGATCACCGGGTCGGAAATTGAGGAAAGCGTGGCGGTGTTTACTCCGTTATACATCAATTACGGAAAGCATACCCGGATCGGTAAAAACGTATTCATCAATTTCGATTGTACTTTTTTAGACCTGGGAGGAATTATCCTGGAAGACAATGTGCTGATTGCCCCGAAAGTCAGCTTGCTATCGGAAGGACACCCGTTAGATCCCGAAAACAGGCACGCACTGGTGCCTAAGCCCATCCATATCAAAAAGAACGCGTGGATCGGTGCAGGAGCCACTATTCTGCAAGGGGTTACCATAGGTGAAAATGCCGTTGTAGCGGCCGGAGCAGTGGTTTCAAAAGACGTCCCGGATAACACAATAGCAGGTGGCATTCCGGCAAAAATCATTAGAACCATTTAAACAGAAATGAAAAGGGGATTAGTTTTGGTAGCGGTGAGCCTTCTGTATTACCTTTACTTTTGAAAAGAATTCAATATGAATACGCAGATAGTTAAAGCCTTTGGAACAGAAGCGCCCACTGAAGACCTCAAGCCACTCAGTATAGAGCGCCGTGAGGTGACAGAAAACGACGTGGAGATCGAAATCCTCTATTGCGGGGTGTGTCACTCTGACCTGCATACCGCCCGTAACGAATGGCACGGAACGGTGTATCCGAACGTTCCCGGGCATGAGATAGTAGGACGGATCACTAAAACGGGCAAGGGCGTAAGCCGGTTTAAAGCGGGTGACCTGGCGGCAGTAGGCTGCATGGTAGACAGCTGCCGGGAGTGTGAGCAATGCAAAAAAGGCAGTGAGCAATACTGCGAAGAGGGGAATGTGCAGACATACAACGGCCACGAAAAATACCTGGACCGGCAAACCTTCGGAGGCTATTCCGAACGCATAGTGGTGGATCAGGATTTTGTGTTGCGCATGCCGGAAAACCTGGATCCGGCGGCAGCGGCTCCTTTGCTGTGTGCCGGGGTAACCACGTGGTCGCCGCTGAAGCATTGGAAAGTAGGGCCGGGAACAAAAGTAGGTATTGTAGGCATCGGCGGATTAGGCCACATGGGTGTGAAACTGGCTAAAGCCATGGGTGCGCACGTGGTGGTGATCACTACTTCGCCTTCAAAAGTGGCCGATGCCCAACGGCTGGGGGCAGATGAGGTGATCTTATCTACCGACAGGGCACAGATGAAAGCCCATGCCAGTACGCTTCATCTTGTATTGGACTGTGTATCAGCTGAGCACGATGTAAACGCTTACCTGCGCCTCTTAAAAGTAGACGGTACGTTAGCCCTGGTGGGTGCACCGGAACACCCGCTTCCCATAGCCGCTTTCAGCCTTATTCCTACCCGCCGGAATTTTGCAGGCTCTACCATAGGAAGTATTAAAGAAACACAGGAAATGCTGGACTTCTGCGGGGAGCATCAAATCGTTTCCGATATTGAGCTGATTAAGATTCAGGACATCAATACGGCGTATGAACGCCTGCTGAAGGGCGATGTGAAGTACCGGTTTGTGATTGATATGGCGAGTTTGAAGAATTAACCCCTTGAATATTCATTTCATACAGCACGAAGTTTTCGAAGCCCCGGGAGCTTACCTGGATTGGGCAAAGGCGAGAAAACAGAACATTACCTTTTCTAAAGTATATGAAAATCAGCCGTTGCCGGAAACGGTAGACCACCTGGATTTTCTTATCGTAATGGGTGGCCCTCAGAGCCCGGATACCACCGTGGCAGAATGCCCTCATTTTGATGCGCAGGCGGAAATGGCTTTGATAAAAAAGGCCGTTGATGCCGGTAAGGCGGTGGTGGGCGTTTGCCTGGGCGCTCAGCTTATCGGTGCGGCATTAGGGGCCGGGTATGACCACAGCCCGGAAAAAGAAATCGGGGTATTCCCGATACAGCTTACGGCAGATGGCCTGAAAGATGAAAAGCTGAATCATTTCGGGGAAACCTTAGCGGTGGGACATTGGCATAACGTATGCCCGGCCTTACACCGCAGAGTAAAATACTGGCCCGCAGTACAGGCTGCCCGAGGCAGATAGTGGCTTACGGTGAGCGGGTTTACGGTTTCCAGTGCCATATGGAGCTCACTCATGAGGTGGTGGAGTTACTTATAGCGGAGGAACCGGCATTTTTGACTCAGAATACCGCGCATAAATATGTGCAGAAACCGGATGAGATCCGTAGCCGGGATTTCAGCGAAATGAATGAAAAACTGTTTCAGTTCCTGGATAAACTGGCAGGGGAGATATCCTGAAAAGAAGGCAGCAGGGATTATTATTTCATCGCATTAACGCTTAAAATACACCGACTTTCTTGCTCCTTTTCCGGAGATTTGCTAACATTAAGTCCATGATATTATTTGCCTGGAATTTATGATGGGCCAGCCCCGGGAATACACTTTATCCGATACGAGCATCAGCACGCTCTCCGTATTCGGGCTGCTCAGGCATACCCGGTATGCCGGCTTTATGGAAAAGAAAGATTTTTCCGGCATTTACCCGCTGGCCCTTGAACTGAATGCCGGGGTATTTGCCAAAACCGGCGCTGCGGCAGAGTTTCCGAAAGTTTCAGTCAGCCAGCAGGGTAATTCTATTATTTCTGCCTGTTCCTGCGGGCAGGATTCGGAGATGCTTTGTGAACATCAGGCTGAAATTATCTATTGCCTGTTGGAAGAAAAGAACTACCGGATTTTTTTCGACCCTGCCCTCCGCCATAAGACCTTATTACAGCGGGCCCGGAGCTATGGCCTGGAAGCCGAACCTAACCTGGATGCGTATTTCCAGCTGACCTACCGGGAGGGGAAACTGCATGTGGAAACCCGGGTAAAGGAGCTGCTGCCCATGGATGCGCAGACGTTCAGAAAAAAGCTGATGCCGCAGTCGCCGCCCCTTATCAAAGAGCTGGCCGCCCGCGAAACCGGGAAAAGGCAGATCCTGGTCATGGCCAGGCACCGGTACTATAACCAACTGAGTTTCCAGCTGATGGAGGCGGATATCGCGCTGTCAGGCAAGATTAAGAACCCGCTGAGCGCTGTGGATCCCGCCCAACGGATCTGGAAAGCCACTGATCCGCAGGAGATTAAGTTTTATGCGGCTATAGTGGCTTTTCAGCATAAGTACCAGGATGGCGCTGCGGATGCAGACCCGGAGGCATTGCGGCAGATCTCCGGTAACCCGCTGAACCTGGAGGTGTATTACCACGACAGGGGCATTTCGGAAACCCTGTCTGCGAAATCGCTGATACTCACGGAGCTGAAGGTGCTGAAAGCAGATATCCAGCTCATGGTTTTTAAGAAAGAGCCCTTCTATGAAATCACCGGTGAGCTGCTGTTCAATGATATTTCCCTGCCCTTCAGTAATGTGGTGATCAGGAATGAATACTTTGTGTTTTATCAGCAGGCTTTCCACTGGGTGAGTAACCCGGACCTGCTGCGGGTGATCCGGTTTTTCAAGGGCAGTCACGACCTCCTGCTGGTTCATGCCTCCAAATACGACGAGTTCCTGCAGACGGTGCTGGCACCGCTGGAGCAGCTGGTACATATTAATTACAGCTATGTGCACGCGGCCACTCCTGCGCAGTTGGCCGAAAAGCAGTTTCACACCGAACGCATCATCTACCTGCAGCAGGAAGGAAATTACGTAGCTATTACGCCGGTGATGAAATATGGTATCGTGGAAGTTCCGGTATACTCCCGCAAGCAGGTGTTTGACACGGATCAGAACGGCAATGTATTTAAAATTGAAAGGGATCAGGAGGCGGAGATCCGCCTGACCATGGTGGTGATGGAGCAGCATCCCGATTTCCGAAGCCAGCTGGAATATCCCGAGTATTTTTATCTTCATAAAAGCCGGTTTTTGGATGAGAACTGGTTTCCTGAGGCTTTTGAAGTGTGGAGAGATGAGGGCATTATCCTACTGGGATTCCATGAGCTGGAAAATAATAAGCTTAACCCGCACAGGGCCAAGGTCAGGGTGCAGGTAAACAGCGGTGTGGACTGGTTCAATGCCCGGCTGAAAGTGGGCTTTGGAAACCGGGAAGTGCCCCTGAAGCAGGTTTACCGCGCTATCCGGAACAAAAGCCGGTTTGTGCAGCTGGATGACGGTACCCGGGGTATTTTACCGCAGGAGTGGATCGAAAAATTTACACAGTATTTCCGGTTCGGAACCCTGGAGGGAGAGCTGCTCAAAATCCCGAAGATCAGTTTCCCGGAAGTAGAGGAGCTGTTTGAACAGGAAGTGTTAAGCGAAGAAGTGCAGCAGGAGATCGCGCGGTACCGGCAGCAGCTTTCAGGACCTGTACCGGAAGTGCCGGTGCCGGCGGACCTGCAGGCTGAATTACGGGATTACCAGCGAAAAGGGCTCAACTGGCTAAATCACCTGGACAGCTTTAATTTCGGCGGGTGCCTGGCGGATGATATGGGGCTGGGAAAAACCCTGCAGATCATTGCCTTCATCCTGCTGCAGCAGGAGAAGTACGGGCAGGCCACTCACCTGGTGGTAGCGCCCACCTCCCTGCTGTTTAACTGGCAGGAAGAGCTGGAGAAGTTTGCGCCCTCCCTGAAAGTAATGCTGCACCACGGAGCGGAAAGGCCGAAAAATACGGCAGAGATGCAGACCCATGAAGTGGTGCTGACCAGCTATGGCACGCTACTGTCCGACATCCGTTTCCTGAAAAACTTTATGTTCAGCTATGTTTTCCTGGACGAATCCCAGGCCATTAAAAACCCGGATTCAGAACGCTACAAAGCTGCCCGAGTCCTGCAGGCGCGAAACCGGATCGTGCTGACGGGTACACCGGTGGAAAATAACACGTTTGATCTTTACGGGCAGCTTTCTTTTGCCTGTCCCGGCTTATTGGGAAGCCGGCAGTATTTCAAAGAAGTGTATGCCATGCCCATTGATAAGTTTGAAAACAGTAAACGGGCCGGGGAGCTTCTGCAGAAGGTCAGCCCTTTTATCCTGCGGAGAACGAAACGGCAGGTGGCGCGTGAGTTGCCTGAAAAAACGGAGATGGTCATTTACTGCGAGATGAACGCAGAGCAGCGCAGGATCTATGACCTCTACGAAAGGGAGGTGCGCGAGTTTATTTCGGCCAGGGACGATGAAGAGATCCGGAAAAACAGCGCGCATGTATTGACCGGCCTGACCCGGCTCCGCCAGATCTGTAATTCGCCGGTGCTGCTGAAAGAAGGGCATTCGGGGGATCATGCCGTGAAGATCGAAGTGCTGACCGAGCAGATCACTAACCAGTGCGGGGAGCATAAGATCCTGGTGTTTTCGCAGTTTGTGGGCATGCTGGACCTGCTCAAAGCCGAGCTGGAGCAAAGGGCGATCCCCTTTGAATACCTGACCGGCCAAACCAAAGACCGGGGTGCCCGGGTGCGGAATTTCCAGGCCAATGCCGATGTACGGGTTTTCCTGATCAGCCTGAAAGCCGGCGGGGTAGGGCTAAACCTCACGGAGGCCGATTATGTGTACCTGGTTGACCCCTGGTGGAATCCTTCAGCCGAGAACCAGGCCATAGACCGGAGCCACCGAATCGGGCAGGATAAAAATGTAGTGGCCGTGCGGCTCATCTGCTCCGGAACCATCGAAGAAAAGATCATGCACCTCCAGAAGCGGAAAAGCCGGCTGGCACAGGACCTGGTTAAAACGGATGCCGGATTTTTCGGGGGCTTGTCTAAGGGGGAGCTGCTGGAGATATTGTAAGAAAAATGCAGAAACATTTGGAGGTATAAAATTCTGCACTACATTTGTAGTGTATTAATTCACTAATACACTACAAAAATATGATCACTTTACAAAATTTAGGATTTTACTACAAGAAGGGAAAGCCTGTCCTGGATGATATTAGTTCTGAACTGGAGCCCGGGAAAATCTACGGCCTCCTGGGCTTAAACGGTGTGGGAAAAACCACCCTGCTTAAGGTTATAGCCGGGCTTAGGTTTCCTAAGTACGGAGATATTGAGGTAAACGGCCACACCCCGGGGCATCGCAGTATTCCGTTTCTGTCGGATATGATGTTTGTACCGGATGAAATTACACTTCCCGGGATCACCGTAGGCAAATATGAAAAACTGTACCGTATTCTATACCCGAAGTTTGATGCCGGGAAGTTTGAGAAACTTCTGAAAGACTTTAAAGTAGACCGTGCGGAGCGGATAAACAATTTATCGTTCGGGCAGCAAAAGAAAATGTATATGGCATTTGCTTTAGCGACGAACACCCGGGTGTTACTCCTGGATGAACCCACTAACGGTCTGGACATTCCCTCCAAAAGGCAGTTCCGGAAAGCCCTTTCCAGCCATATTTCCGATGAAACCCTGGTGATTATCTCATCGCATCAAATCCGGGATTTACATTCGGTGATAGACCATATTTTGGTGCTGGACAATAGCAAACTGGTGGTAAACGGATCGATAAGCCGCCTGGCCAGCCTCATCGGGTTCACTTCTTCTCCCGTGGACAGGCAGCGTGTTCTGTATTCGGAAACCCTGGTAAACGGAGATCATTATATGGTGGAAAATACCATGGATATGGAGAGCGATTTTGACATAGAAATGTTTTTCAATGCCATTATCCACCGGCCTGAGATTTTAAGACTGCTGCCCAATCTTAATTAACGATGAATACATTTAGTTTTACCCGGGTGTCTTTACTTTTAAAAGAGCTGTGGAGTTATAATAAGTGGCTTATAATCAGTGTTCCACCCGTGATGATTATACTGTTTTGGCTTTATTACATGCTCCCTGATAGTATTTATCATAAGCTTGGTAACGATTACGCAAAATCAGAAAACTGGAGGTTTCTGACCATAATTAATAACCGGACATTTTTGAGGGCCGCCATCCTGGGCGTCATTCCTGTTTATTTATACGTGTGTTTCGGAGGTTACCTGAGGCAACTCAAAACCAATTCTTTGAGTGTTTTAACCCCGGTTTCGGCTTTAGAACGGGTATTTACCATCTGGATTTTCAGTATAGGGCTGACGCTGGTGCTACTGGTTTTTTTCCTTTTAACCGATGAGCTGTTTGCTTATATTCATCGATCCTTGTTTTGGGATGAAACCATCCGCACACTGGAAAGAAATGGCGAGTTATACTATGATTTTTCCCCCGATTTCGTTTTCTCAACGCTCATCCAGGCTGACTTTCCGGTGGGGCTTTTAGTAGGATCTTTCTTATCTACCCTCCCGGTTCTCTTTTTAACAGGTTATGCAATGCCTAAAGCCGCTATTCTTTTTTACCCGTTATTGGGTGTGGCAGTATTCATATTACTTTTCCCTTTTGCGCCCTATACGGTAGTCGGGAATTACCAATTGAACATATCTGCGTCACCCCTGTTTCTACTGGTGTATTCTGCTTTTATTGCGGGAATTCATTTCTTGTGGATGGTAGCATTTTATTTCAGGATAAAGGAAAACGAAGTTTAAAATGAATTTTCAGAACGATAAAGCCATTTACATCCAGATTGCAGAGTTTGTGATGGAAAAAATACTCCGGAACGAATGGGTTTCTGACTCCAAGATACGCTCTGTAAGAGATTTGGGCGCAGAGCTGGAAGTGAACCCCAATACCGTGATGCGGGCGTACGATCTGCTTCAGAATCAGGACATTATTTTTAATAAGCGGGGCCTGGGTTTCTATGTGGCGGCGCAGGCCAGGGAGTCGGTTATTCAGCTGAAAAGAAAACAGTTTTTGGAAATAGAATTGCCAAGGATATTTATTACGATGGAATTGCTGGGTATATCTCCGGAGGAAATTATAGAAAATTATAAAACCAGAGTATCATGAAAACGTCTTATACTGTATTATTGTTATCTGTAATGCTCATTGGCCTGAAAGTGGTGAGGCCGGAGCTGACGGGCATTTTGTTGTTAAATTCTTTCGGAGAACCTAAAAATAATATCGTGAGGTTTTGGATGGAAAAGTTTGAATACAAAATTCTGCCGGAAATACTGACTGTGAATTTTAAGTATCTGAAGCTGGAAGGCGGGGACAAAATGGACCTGGAAATCCTGCCTGCAGATTCTACCCGGACCGTATGTTTTCTGACTCCGGGAAGCCAAACCTATGAAATGGTAAAAGATACCCTGGTTATTCGCAGCCAACGCAATTTAAGAGATGCTTCCTATATCAAGGTATATGGAAATGTGGAGTCATTAGATGTGGTGGGCGGTACGGAGGTGCTTTTGGGCCGGGTGAGCCAAAATACCCTACGCATCCATGTGAAAGACAGGAGCAAATTAAAGACAATGAGCCCGCTGTTGGGCAAAAAAGACAAGAGTGTCATGGAAAATATCAGCATAAAAGCGGCGGGAGAATCTAATGTGGAGTTAAGGACCCTCGCAGCCAGAAATATTTCGGTGGATGTAAATAATTCGATGGTAAAATACGGGTTTGCTGTTGCAGCAGACACTATGCAAGTGAATTTAAGTGGGAATAGTAATGTAAAAGCGGTGGATGTTTCCCATAAAAGTGGAATAAACACATTGATCGTATCCGGTAATAAAACCTATTTTAAACCTGACTCTATCGGGTATGGGGTGAGGCTGGTGTGGGGCACGGATGAAACCTATGTACATATAAAACAATGAAAGCATTAATCGCTACCTGTCTTCTGCTCTGTTCATTAAAAAGCTATCCCCAGCTTTTGGAACACCGGGTTTTCAGTAAGGATGAAAAAAGCGCTTTACTCCAGGTGCATGCCACCATAGAGCGAGGGGGATATTATCTCAATGACAAAGGGGTGATCGTGGTGGAAGAATCACGGGGGAGTGATAAACCGGTTTCATGGGTGGTGCGGATGATTCATGATGAAAATGATTTAGAGCGCGGTAAAGTGGAGAGTTATGGTTTTGTGGGTTTTATTCCTGTATTGGTTTACGGGAAGGCGAAGAGTTTTGAGGTGATTGAAAAGCGGGACATACAGGATGTACTACTGGACAGGCTCTATATTTACCCGGCGGCGGGGAAACAAAAAATTCCTTATTATAAAGATGGGTTCAGAAACAGTAAAGAGCTGGATAAACCCGGTAAGGCACAATCTGACCTGGAGGAAAACGCAGCTTTAAACGGGCAGAAGAAGGTAAGAAACCCGGTATGGACCTTTAATTTTGAGTAGCTATGAGTACGTTATCTAAAATACTTATCCTGTTTTGTATTCCCGTTTTTTGCAATGCGCAAAGTAAATACGAGAAGTTTTTCAATAAGGAAGAAAAACGGGCACTGACCGGGCTTTACCGGGTTTCCCTGGAAGAAAAATGGCCGGTCAAAGAGCTGGGGGTATTTGCTATCTATAAAAATGTAAACGATGACGGAAGTTACCGGTGGTCCTGTACCATGAAATTTGACGATGACTTCTCCCAGGGTTCTCCCAATTTATACGGCTACATCTTTGGAGTGCCGGCATTGATTTATGACAAAGATATCAAGGATACCGTGCCTGAAGAGGAACTGAAAACCGTATTATCAGGGTGGTTATACCAGAATCCGGAGAGAAAAGACCGATCCATGCCCATGACTCGTTCTCTCTTCAGGGACGATGCCCCGGTACTCAATGAACGAAAAGAACCGGTTAGGGTAGATTACAGAGGCCCGCGATACACGGATAACCCACCGGACGGGCGGTTTTTGGGTATCTTGTTTGATCAAAAAGGGAAAGTAGTCGGAATTTCAAGGAATACGATATAGCTGCCCCTCTCTTTGATCGTCATGCCTGCTCTTTCGTTTTTGGAAACGCTAAAGCGAGTCCTTAAAGAAACCCTGCCTTATACTCCTTAGGCGTTATTCCCTTTACTTTTTTAAAGTGCCGGTAGAAATTAGACGTGTTCTCAAAACCGCTGTCCATAGCAATATGCTGGATGGTATAATCGGTTTCCACGATTAAGCGGCAGGCGTGGTTCAGCCGCACTTCGGTCAGGAAATCAAAATAAGATTTATTAGCCGTGATCTTAAAATACCGGCAGAACGAGGTGACGCTCAGGTTAGTGAGCCTGGCCACGTCTTCGATAAAAATCTTTTCCTTGAAATTCTGAAGGGTATAGGAGAAGATCTTATCGATCCGGTTTTCGTCGAGCTTATTGAATTTGGAATATTCTATACTATTAGACAGTACTTCATACTCCTGGTTTTCGAGGAGAATGTTAAAGATGTCAAGCAGGTAGATGAGCCTGCGGAGGCCGGTTTCGGGCTTCATTTTCCAGAGCAGGGCTTTGATCTCCTCCTTGGAAGCACCGTGGATCATGAGGCCGTTCCTGGCCAGTTCGTTCAGCTTATTGATGCCCTGTGTTTCCGAAAAATTCAGAAATTCCCTGCCCAGGCATTCGGGGTGAAAATGCAGCACCAGGGCTTCCACGTGGTCGGGCGACGGCGTATCTGACAGGTTACATTTCCAGGTGTGGGGGAGGTTAGAGCCCATCAGGATCATATCATCTTTATAGAAATGGCCGATGTGGTCGCCGATAAACCGGGTGCCTTCGCCTTTAATGAGGTAATGCAGTTCTATCTCGGGATGGTAATGCCAGACCGAGCCGAAATGGGGCAGGACGTCATGCCTCAGGCTGAAGGCATTATCCAGGGCTTTAGGAACGATATGTAATTTAGGCGTCAGGTTCATGGAATAAAGATATGTACGAAATTGTAAAAATGGGAATCGGGCTGGGTATAATATGATAATATATTGGATAAATATGAAAATTTAGGGAAATAGTTCTTGTAAAAAGCTGCTCAACTTTGTACTATCAATTTTATTCAACCTCAATGGAAAATAAGCAGGTAGTACTGGTTTGCAGCGGAGATCTCCGGCCATCGGCTAATCTCAATTGCTGGCCCATGCAGCAGAAAATGGAAGAAAACCTGGCGCTTGCGCTGGACCGGTACGGCTGGTCAGTGCACAGAGCGCATGGATATAACGAAGAAAAGGGACACGGTTTTATTGACTACCAGCATGTGGGCGTGAAGGTGTTCAGGGAGATCAATAACACCCGGCCGCTGATTGTAGCCGAGAGCGTATGGCAGTACAGCCATCATGTGCTGGCGGGACTGATAGCCCACCACGGGCCTATCCTGGTAGTGGCTAACTGGGACGGCACCTATCCCGGCCTGGTGGGGGCGCTGAACCTTACGGGCTCGCTCACAAAAGCCGGCGTGGAGTACAGCTTCCTGTGGAGCCGTGATTTTACAGATGATTTCTTTCAAAAAGGCCTGCAGGAGTGGCTGGAAACCGGTGAAGTGAGCCAGGACTATTCCCACGTATCCCGTTTTAATATCGAGTCCGTGTCGGCCGATGACCACGAGCTGGCGGCTGACCTGGCCTGGCGTATCCTGAAAGACAGGGTCATCATGGGGGTATTTGATGAAGGCTGTATGGGCATGTTTAATGCCATTGTGCCCGATGCCATGATCCACAGCCTGGGCATCTTTAAGGAGCGGCTGAGCCAGTCTACCCTCTATGCCAGGATGCTGACCGTTACAGACGCGGAGGCGGAAGCGGTGCTGAACTGGCTGCTGGAGCGGGGCATGCACTTTGAATGGGGTACGGATCCGGTTAATGAACTGACCCGTGAGCATACCCTGGAGCAATGCAGGATGTACATTGCGGCCGTGCGCCTGGCCGCTGAGTTTGGCTGTGACACCATCGGTATCCAGTACCAGCAGGGATTAAAAGATCTTACCGCCGCCAGTGACCTGGTGGAAGGCCTGCTGAACAATACCACCCGACCGCCCGTATACGACGAAAAAGGGAATGAACTCTATGCCGGAGCCGCGCTGCCCCACTTTAACGAGGTGGATGAATGCGCGGGCATAGATGGCTACGTGACCTATCATTTATGGCGTGAGCTGGGCCTGGACGGCGATAATACCCTGCACGACCTGCGTTACGGGGAGAATTTCATCGTAGACGGCCGGGAAGAATTTGTATGGGTGTTCCTGATCTCGGGAGCGGTGCCGGCCTCGCACTTTGAGGGCGGTTATGCGGGCGCCAAAAGCCTGCGCCAGCCACCCATGTTCTTCAAAAAAGGCGGCGGTACGCTGTGCGGCGTGAGCCGGCCGGGGAAGATCGTCTGGAGCCGGGTGTATATTGAAGACGAGCAGCTATGGTGCGATATCGGTACAGGAAGAGCCGTGGAGCTGCCGGAGGAAGAGACGCAGCGGCGCTGGAAAATGACCGATCCCCAGTGGCCCATCATGCACGGGGTGCTGGATGGCGTGAGCCGTGACCAGATGATGGCGAAGCACAAGGCTAACCACATCCAGGTGGTGTATGTAGACGGTGACTTTGATGTGAGAAGAGCGGCGGAGATCAAAGCGGCTACACTGGAAACCCTGGGGATTAAAGTAAACTTTTGCGGGATATGAAACATCTGCCCCTGTTTGATATTAGTATTATTATTGCCTACCTGGTGGGGATGGTGCTGGTGGGGGTGTATTTCTCCCGGAGAAATACCTCTGCCGATGAATTCACCCGGGCGGCCGGGCGGATTCCCGGCTGGGCCATCGGGATTTCCATTTACGCTACCTTCCTGAGTTCCAATACTTTCCTGGGGGTGCCGGGGAAAGCCTACGGGGGCAACTGGAACGCGTTTGTGTTCAGCTTGTCCATGCCCCTGGCGGCGTGGTTCGCCACGCGCTATTTTGTGCCTTTTTACCGGGGTACCGGTGAGGTTTCCGCCTACACGAACCTGGAAAAGCGATTCGGAACCTGGGCGCGGACCTACGCGGTGGTGTGCTTCCTGCTGACCCAGCTGGCGCGGATAGGCTCTATTTTCTTCGGAATCTCGCTGACGCTGCAGGCTTTGACGGGCTACAGCATGGTGACCATCATGGTGGTGACGGGCATTTGTATCGTGATCTATACCGTGATGGGGGGCATTGAGGCGGTGATCTGGACCGAGGTGGTGCAGGGTATCCTGAAAACCCTCGGCGCGGTGATTATCATTTACCTGGTAGTCAGGGAGGTGCCGGGAGGTTTTGCGGAAATTATCCGGACCGGTCAGGCGGAGCATAAGTTCAGTCTGGGTTCCCTGGCACCGGATTTTGTGAGCTCTTCTTTCTGGGTGGTGCTGCTTTACGGGTTCTTCATTAATCTGAATAATTTCGGGATGGACCAGAATTACGTGCAGCGTTATCATACGGCCACCAGCGCACGGGAAGCCAATAAGTCGGTGTGGCTCTGTGTTTGGATCTACGTGCCGGTTTCCCTGCTGTTTTTTGTGATCGGAACCTGTTTGTACACCTATTACCAGCAAAATCCCGAACTGCTGCAGACCATTACCCTGCAGGCGGCTTCCGAAAGGCTGGGCCTGGCTACTAACCACCCCGAAGTGGTGAAGCTGGCGGCTACCCTGAAGCCGGCCGATTACGGCGATAAGGTGATGCCTCACTTTATGGTGTATATGATTCCTACCGGGCTTCTGGGGCTGATCATTTCGGCCATCCTGTCGGCGGCCATGAGCACCATCAGCTCGGGCATGAACGCTTCGGCCACCGTTTTTACCGAAGATATTTACAAGCGCTATTTTAACCGGGGTTCTTCTGAAAAGAACAGCCTGCGGGTATTGTACATTGCTACGGTCATTGTAGGACTGACCGGTATGCTCTGCGGCATTGCCATGATCGGCATCCGGAGCCTGCTGGATGCCTGGTGGACGCTGTCGGGCATTTTTGCCGGCGGCATGCTGGGACTTTTCCTGCTGGGACTGATCAGCAAAAAAACCGAGAACCGCGACGCCCTGGCCGGAACGCTGGCGGGAATCCTGGTCATTTTATGGATGACCTTCTCCTATCTGATCCCGGAATCGTATTCCTACCTGAAGAACCCGCTGCATGCTAACATGATCATTGTAGTGGGAACGCTCACCATTTTCCTCGTCGGTAACCTAAGTAGAAAACTAACTAAAAAGTAAAAATATGCACCCCAAAAAATACGTGCCTGTGATGCTCACCCCATTCCAGGAAGATAAGACTATTGACTATACCGTACTGGAAAAGCTGGTGGAGCTCTACCTGGACGCCGGTGCGGGCGGACTGTTCGCTAATTGCCTGTCGAGCGAAATGTATGATCTCTCCCGGCAAGAAATGCTACGCATGGTGGCGTTTATTGTAGAGAAAGTAAACGGGCGGGTGCCGGTAGTGGCTACAGGAACGTTCAAGGAGCCCGTGGAGGATCAGGCCCGTTTTGTGGAGCAAATGCACGCCACCGGGGTAGAGAGCGTGATTGTGATCACCGGCCTGATGGCGGAAGAAACGGATACCGAGGAAACCTTCCGGGCCAATGCCCGCCGCCTGATGGCGCTGACGGGTGATGCTCCCCTGGGTTTTTACGAATGCCCGGTGCCCTACAAACGCCTGATCCAGCCGGATTTCCTGGGTGAGCTGGTGGCTACGGGCCGGGTGAACTACCATAAAGACACCTGCCTGGACATCCGGGAGATAAGAGAAAAGCTGGCCGTCACCCGCGCTTATCCGGGTTTCGGGCTGTATGACGCCTACATGGTGCACGCGGTGGAGTCGCTAAGGGCGGGTTCTGCGGGGCTGTCGTGCATCCAGGGAAACTACTTCCCGGAGCTGGTGGTATGGCTGTGTGATCATTACGCCGAAGATACGCCGGAGCTGGCCGTAGTGCAGGACTTTTTCACCCGGAATATGGAGGTGATGCACGATACCTACCCGGCCAGTGCCAAGTACATTCTGCAGAAAAGAGGCCTGGATATCGGGATAACGTGCCGTAACGGCAGCACTACGGATCAACAAGAAGAACTGGACCAGCTCCTGGAGGAGTTTCATGCGCTGTCTGAGCGCATAGGCCTGGTTCCTGTAAAATAAAAGCCAATTAACCTTAAATGAAAAACAAATTATGAATCGAAATTGGAACCAATTTTCTTTGGTGTTGATTTTGCTGATGTTTTCGCTTAGCGCTTTAGCACAGCAAGTGATTACAGGGAAAGTAATCGACGCCAAAACCAATGAGCCCCTGGCCGGCGCTACCCTGAAGGTAGAGGGGAGCCAGGCGGGTACACAGACCAATGCGAACGGGGAATTCAGCCTTTCGTACAGTTCCCTGCCCCTGCATGTACAGGTGAGTTTTGTGGGTTACCTGACCCGTAACGTAACCATAAGGACCACCCAGGCCCTAACGGTAGAGCTGGAGCCCGATGTGGCGCTCCTGGAGGATGTGGTGGTGATCGGTTACGGAACCGCCAAAAAAAGTGACATCACCGGTTCGGTATCCAGTATAACCGAAAAGGACTTTAACAAAGGCGTGAATGTTTCTGCGGAGCAACTGATAGCCGGGAAGGTTTCAGGGGTGCAGATCGTGCAGAGCAGCGGTGAGCCTGGAGGTGGCATAACGGTGAATATCAGGGGAATGGGCTCGCTGAATGCCGGCAATGCCCCCCTGTATGTGGTAGACGGCTTCCCGATTGATAATTCCACTACGGTGAGCGGTACCGGAGCCAACTTTACCGGAATGCGTACGGCCCGGAACCCTTTAAATTCCATTAACCCGAATGACATCGCGTCTATTGAGGTGCTGAAAGATGCTTCGGCCACAGCTATTTATGGTTCCAGGGGTGCTAACGGGGTGGTGCTCATCAGCACAAAAAGAGGGAAAGAAGGCGGTTTGAAGGTCGGTTATGACAGCTATTACGGGGTTCAGAACATCATGAACGACCTGGATCTCTTAAGTGCCAATGACTACAAAACGGTGATGAACAGCCTGATAGATGCGGGCGCCGGCAATGCCAACCTGAAGATCGGTGAGTTTTCAGGAGGTACCAACTGGCTGGACCGGATGTATCATAAAAATGCCCCCATCCAGAGCCATAACCTGTCTTTTTCCGGGGGAAATGCGTCTACGAAATATCACACCTCCCTGAATTATTTTGACCAGGAAGGCGTGCTGATCAATTCCGGGAACCAGAGATACAGCGCCCGGATCAACCTGGAGCATACCCATAAAAACTTTAAATTCGGCACCAATATATCCTCTTCCTATGTGACAGACACGTATGTGGCTAACGGTATGGACCTGAATGAAAGGGCGGGTATCATTTACGCAGCCATCGCGTATGAGCCTACGCTTTCGGTTTTTGATCCGAACAATAATTACGTTCTGTCCAAAAACATGAATATTGACAATCCCCTGGCCATCGCGAACGGCAAAACATCGGTTTCCAATCTCTACCGGACCCTGGGGACCATTTACGGGGAACTGACCTTCCTGAAAGATTTTACGGCCCGCTTAAACCTGGGGGCGGATATCAACTCGCAGCGCAGGGATACGTATGTAGACCGCCAGACCATTGAAGGCCGCGCTAACGGGGGGATAGCCAGTATCCTGAACGGCACCAATAACAGTTTCCTGTCGGAGCTGACCCTGAACTATAAGAAGCGGTTTGATCACCAGGACCTGAATGTGCTTTTCGGTACCACCGGCCAGCAGTTTAATTCTTTTGATGAAACCTCCCAGGGCAGTGGTTTCCCGTCTGACGTGACCAAAACAGATAATATGAGCCTCGGCGATCCCACCCGGTTTATTGTGACCAGCGGCAGGTCAAGAAACAGCCTGCTGTCTTACCTGGGGAGGGTAAATTATAACCTGTATGAAAAATATCTCCTGACGGCCTCCCTGCGGATTGACGGATCCTCCCGTTTCGGCGAGAACAATAAATACGGTATCTTCCCGTCGTTTGCTTTTGCCTGGAGGCTGGAAAATGAAGACTTTATCAAAGACCTGGATTACATAAGCTCCTTAAAACTGAGAACCAGCTGGGGGCAGACCGGTAACCAGGCCATAGGAAACTACCAGTCCATGACCACCTACTCTTCCGGCCAGATGGCGGTGATCGGTAATCAGCAGGTAAGCACCACCACGCCTAACCGGGTACCTAATCCGAACCTGAAATGGGAGACTTCAGAGCAGCTGAACATCGGGCTGGACTACGGTTTTCTGAATAACCGGATCACGGGTAGCCTGGACTGGTTTGTAAAAACCACGAAAGACATGCTGCTGAATCTACCCATTCCCCGCACTACCGGTTTCAGTACCATGATGACTAACGTGGGCTCTGTCAGAAACGGGGGATTTGAGGTTTTGGTAAACAGCATTAACCTCACCGGCCCGCTGAGCTGGGAAACTACCCTGAATATGACCTGGCTGAATAACAAAGTGCTGGATTTAGGGGGGATCGATAACATTTTCACGGGCAGTGCCGGTGGAACCTCGAACATCGCCATCATCAAGGAAGGGCTGCCCATGTACTCCTTTTATGGCTATATCATAGACGGTGTATGGCAGCAGGGTGATGATTTCAGCGTTACAAAAGATAATGTAAAGCCGGGAGATCTGAAGTACAGGGATATTAACGGCGATAAGGTGGTGAATGCCGATGACCGTACGGTGATCGGAAATCCGTTTCCTAATTTTATGGCTTCCCTGACCAATAACTTCAGCTATAAAGGCTTTAACCTGAATATTTTCCTGGATGGGGTGTGGGGCTCCAAAATGTTAAACAATAACCTGGTGGATACCTATTTTCCGGCTAACTTAATGAGAAACAGGCTTTCGGAACCGCTCCTGAACCGCTGGACCGCCTCCAATCCGTCTAACATGTACCCCTCCTTCATCAATCCTTTGGGGCAGGGTAAAAAAGAAGTGAACACCTATACCGTGGAAAGTGCTGATTTCCTGAGGCTGAATACCGTGAAGCTGGGCTATGATTTTAATATTAACCGGTCGGTGGTGAAGGGCTTAGGGGTGTTTGTAACCGGTCAGAACCTGGCTATCTGGACAAAATATAAGGGGTATGATCCTTCCATAAATCCGAATGGCGGCGGAGTAAGGATAGACTGGAATGCGTTTCCCACCGCCCGGACTGTACTTTTTGGTATAAATTTAAATCTCTGAGATCATGAAAAATAAGATAAGATATATAGGCCTGGGAATACTGCTGTCGGGAACCGTGGCTTTGACAGGATGTAAAGATTTCCTGAAAGAAGAAGTATATTCTCAGCTGGCCCCTGAAAATTATTTAAAGACCAGGGAAGGGCTCACTTCCGTGCTCTACGAAGCCTATGCCAAGGCGGCGAACATGAATAGCAATAACTCCATTTATGTCTTAGGCCCCCAGGAGTTTATGACCGATATCCTGTACCAGAGCGGCGATAACGTGGAGGCCACTATCCGGAACTTCAGGGAGTTTAACTGGGAACCGAATATGGATTTCCTGATCCAGAACTGGGATAGCTATTATCAGTGCATCCGTAATGCCAATATTTTGATTGAGAATATCCCGGCATCCGGCTTATCGGCCTCGGAGAAGACGCTTTTTGAAGCGGAGGCCCGGTTTTTAAGAGCGGTAGCTTACTATAAATTGTATTTCTTCTTTGGACCTGTGCCGTTAAGAACCAGCACCACCCAGGAATTGAGCCTGGCCCGGGCCTCAGATGATGAGATGAAGCAGTTTATAGCATCAGAGCTGAAATATGCTGCGGAAAACCTTCCTGCACCGGGAGCTGAGCCTCAAAAGCACCGGGCGCACAAGGCGGCGGCCACCGGCTACCTGGTTAAATTCTACCTGAATACTAAAAACTGGAGCGAAGCAGCCACTACATCTTCACAGTTTTTGAATACCTTTAAAGGCTATTCCCTGTTTGCCAATTATAAGGACCTGTTCAAGGTGGAAAATGAAAATAACAGCGAATATGTTTGGGTAAGGCCGGCCATCCCGTCCTCCAGCCGGATCACGGCTAACAGCTGGAGTAATGTGTCTTTCCCGGATAACTTTAAATCCGCCCCTGAAATCGGGCTGGAGTTTAAATCTACCTGGCTTAACTGGCCCAATGAGTTCAGGATTTATGATGCTTTTTATAAGTCTTTTGAGGCAGGAGATAAAAGAAAAGACCTGATGATTACGTATTATATCAATAGTTCCAACCAGCGGATCGAGCTGTTAGGGAACGACAATGTGCGGTCGTTTAAGTACTGGCCGGACCCGAATAATGTAGGGGCCGCTCATGGAAATGATATACCGGAGATTAGGCTGGCCGATATTTTATTGTCACGCGCAGAGGCGCTGAATGAACAGAACGGCCCGGGAGAAGAGGCTCTTCAGCTAATCAACCAGGTCAGGACCAGAGCAGGGCTTCCCGGCTTAAAATTAGCGGATATTTCTTCCAAAGAGGCTCTACGGGACCTGATCCTGGCGGAAAGAGGCCACGAATTTTATAATGAGGGGCACCGCCGCATGGACCTGATCCGTACGGGTAAATTTATATCCAATGCCCAGGCCAGAGGTAAAAATGCGCAGCCTTACCATGTGGTTTTCCCGATTCCGCAGGTGGTGATCGATTCTGACCCGGCTATTGTTCAAAATTCAAATTATTAATGGATGAAATAGTGATTAGCTGTTAGACATTAGAAGTTAGCATATCAGGAGGTTCGCCTCGGGAATGCTACCGCCGATGAATAAATGTCTAACAGCTAATAGCCAACAGCTAAAATTTATACTTATGAAAACCTTACTGAAAAGAACGGCACTCATCTTATGTCTAATGACGGGCTTCGGCCTGGTTTGTGCCCAGACCGTGCCGGGGAATATTGTCTGCTATGAGCCGGCTTCTTCGCAGCGCTATATCGGCTCACCCAGCCTGGTTACCCTGCCTAACGGCGACTACGTGGCCTCCCATGATTTCTTCGGACCGCAGAGTTCGGAATGGCAGCAGGCCACGTCACGGATTTATACCTCTAACGACAAAGGCAAAACGTGGCGTTATCTTTCGGAGATTCACGGAGCCTTCTGGAGCTCGCTCTTTGTGCACCGGGGAGACCTCTACCTGCTGGGCCCTGACCGCCACCACGGCACCGTACTGATCCGGAAATCTACAGACGGCGGCCTGACCTGGACCCGCCCTACCAATAAGGAAAACGGGGTTTTACTGACCGGCGAGTTTCACTGTGCTCCCATGCCAGTGGTGGAATATAACGGCCGGCTGTGGCGCCCCATGGAAACCGCCCACGGGCCTATCCTGCAGTGGGGTAAGCGCTACGGGGCTATGGTGATGTCGGCCCCGATAGATGCCGATCTCCTGAACTCCAAATCCTGGCAGGCCAGTGCGCCTATGTTGTTTGACAGCACCTATAACCAGGGGGATTTCGGCGGATGGCTGGAAGGGAACTTCGTGGTAGACCGTAACGGGAAAATGTGGGATATGCTACGCGTGGCCAATACGAAATCCATAGACGAAAAAGCCGCCCTGGTGAGCATCTCGCCAGACGGGAAAACGCTGGATTTTAACCCGGCTACCGGCTTCATTCCTTTTGACGGCGGTAGTAAGAAATTTGTGATCAAATACGATACCCTTACCGGCAAATACTGGACTCTGGCTAACGTGGTGAGGGACAAATACCGCAAGCAGTTTCCCACCCGGAATCCCTCAGGCTTCCGGAATGTGCTGGTACTCAAAAGCTCCACTGACCTGAAAAACTGGCAGGAGGTGAAAGTGATCCTGGAACATGACGATGTGCTTAACCACGGGTTCCAGTACGTAGACTGGTCTTTTGAAGGAGAAGATATCATCGTGCTGTCCAGAACGGCGTATTTTGACGGGAAAGCCAATGCCCGTAATAATCACGATGCCAATTACCTGACCTTTCACCGGATACAAAATTTCAGAAAGAAGTGACGGTTTAAAAAGTACGCAAATAGCCGGGAGATGGGGCAGCCGGATTCTGCGGTAGTTTGTGTACTTTTGGATTACTTAAAATGGATAAGAATGGATGCAACAAAAGTTGGGCGGAAAACGCTTTTATCAGTTATAGCCTGCAGCCTTGTGCAGGTTTGTGTGGGTCAGCAGGGAACACTCCCCGCGCGGGCCGTACCGGGTCAGCAGGGCCTGGTCAGCGGGGAGCTGGTTTATCCTTTGGATCAGAAGCCTGCGGCCCAATGCCATGCCTCTACGCTCATTGAAACCCGTGACGGCCTCATGTGCGCTTTCTTTTCAGGAACCCATGAGGGAAACCGAGATGTGGGCATCCGGGTAGCACACTACAAAGACGGGAAATGGAGCTGGCCGGTGGAGGTGGTGAACGGGTGGGTATCGGATTCCGTGAAGCATCCCACGTGGAACCCGGTATTGTTCCGGCCGGAAGGAGGACCCATTTACTTGTTTTTTAAGGTAGGGTCTGAAATAGACGACTGGTGGGGCGCCTACACCACCACCTCCGATGAAGGCCGGACCTGGACAAAACCCGTGGTAATGGGCCGGCACGAGCAGGTGGGGCACCTGCTGGGGCCGGTGAAAAACAAGGCCATTCAACTGGCGGATGGCACCCTAATTTCACCTACCAGCCTGGAGAGAAAGGGAACCCCGAACGGGCGCGACTGGCGCATCTATTTTGAGATCAGCAAGGATAACGGTAAAACCTGGCGGGTGATTCCACCCATTAATGACGGTGTGGAGTATGATGCTATTCAGCCCAGTATCCTGGTGCATAAAAACGGCGACCTCCAGATCATAGCCCGTACCCGGCAGGACGTGCTGGTGACCAGCTGGTCAAAAGATAAGGGCGAAACCTGGTCTGAGCTGGAAAGCACCGGTCTGCCGAACCCGGACGCCGGCACCGATGCCGTTACCCTGAAAGACGGCCGGCACCTCCTGGTGTATAATCACTCTACCAAACAGGGCGCAGAGCCGAAAGACCGGAACATCCTTAATATCGCCATCTCAGCCGACGGCCGGAAGTGGAAAACGGTGACCACCCTGGAAAATGAGCCCATCTGGGCAGGGTATTCTTACCCGGCGGTGATCCAGACCGCTGACGGGATGGTACACATTACCTACACCTACGCCCGGCAGTCCATTAAGCACGTGATCATCGATCCATCCCGCTTATAATATGACGTTAAGATCATTCATAACTATTTTTATCAGCTGCCAGAGTTGTATGACTATAACCCACAAACCCAGTGAGCTGCTTACCCGGTCAGCCATGGGACACACCCTTCATCACCACGGTGTTTTTTCACCGGACGGCCAATGGATCGTATTTGACGCCCGGAATGACGACACCAAAATAGGCGAAACCCGCTCCATCGGCGTGGTTAACGTTTCTACCGGGGAGGAAAGCACCATTTATGAAACGCAGAACGCTACGGTCTACGGGCCGGGCGTGGGCGCAGCTTCTTTCAGCCCGGTTAAGGATTTTGTGATTTTTATTCACGGTTTGGCGCATGCCAGCCGGGAGAAGCCGTACGGCATGAGCCGGAGAACAGGTGTGGGAATTGATATGCATCAAGCCTTTCAGCCGGTGATGATGGATGCCCGGGACGTCACTTTTCCCTACACGCCCGGCTCGCTCCGGGGTGGTACGCACTCGCACGCGTGGAGCGCTGACGGCCAGCTGATCAGCTTTACCTACAATGACGAGCTGGCAGACCCTGACCTGCGGGTAGTGGGGGTTATGGTGCCGTATGCCCCGGGCGTACAGGTAGACAGCGCGCCGGGAAATAATAGCGGGAAATACTATTCCGCTATCGTGACTGATGTGGTGAGGAAGCCCGTACCCGGCTCGGATGAGATCAGCAAGGCTTTTGATGAATGCTGGGTAAACGGTTATACCGACAGGGAAGGACGTGAACATCCGTACGTACTGGCCTTCCAGGGGCATACCCGGAACGCAGAAGGCCGGCAGGTGACTGAAGTGTTCCTGGTGGAAATTGATCCCCAAAAAATCCTGGCCGATTCTCAGGCGGTAGGGGAGGCGGGAGAGCGCCCCCGCGTGCCGGCCGGCATCCGGCAGAAGAGGCTCACCTTCTCGGAAAAAGGCCTGTCGGATACCCGTCACTGGCTGCGTTCTGATCCGCAGGGCCAGTATATTTACGCATTGGCAAAGGATGAGAAGGGCCATGATCAGATCATTCAGATAGAGATCCGGACCGGGGGGACCCGGTATCTTACCCGGAATCCTTTCTCAGTGGATTTTGCCTTCAATGTAAGTCCTGACGGTGAAAAGATCAGCTATGTGGGCGCTAACCAGGTGCATATCCTGGATATCGGGAAGGAAGAATCGGTGCAGCTGACCCATCACTCAGATGCGGACGGGAAGGTGACCGGTGCTCCCTGCTTCTCGCCTCAGGGGGATATGCTGGTGTATAATCAGTATGTGAAGAATGGTAAGGGGGAGGCGTTTCTGCAGATCAGGAAGGTGAGGCTGTGAATGGCTGTTAGTGGTTAGAGCAGCGGGCGGATGACTGGGTTGCGGCCCTCGGCTTGTTATTGATGGGCCGGTGAGGTGTCACCTGGCGGAACGTTGCCCGACTCAAAGCTAAAATTTTACACTTATGAAATATCTGGTAATAATCGGGCTGTTAATGGGATTTTGGTCTTCTGCAGTGGCGCAAAAGACCACTTCCCGGCCACCCAATATCCTGCTCATCTACGCCGATGACCTGGGGTATTCCGATTTGCATTGCTATGGGAAAGAGTACGGTGCTGATTTTATTGAAACGCCACACCTGGATAAGCTGGCTTCCCAATCCATGAAATTTACGAATGCCTATGCGTCAGCCCCGCTATGTTCTCCTTCACGCGCCGCCCTGCTTACCGGGAAATCGCCGGCGCGTCTGAATTTTGAATTTGTAACCAAATATCCGCAGGATCAATATAGGTGGGCGGATACCGCCTGGACTAATAAATTTAAGAACAAAGCCCTGATTCCGCCTCCTTTTACCCTGAATCTCCCCCTGGAAGAAGTGACTGTGGCCGAAATGCTGAAAACCGCCGGGTACACCACGGCCCTGGTGGGGAAATGGCATGTGGCTTCCCACCACCAGGTGTATAACGGCTGGAATCCGGAATTTGGTCCTCAGAAACAGGGTTTCGACTGGGCAGAAGATGCCACCGGGGCCTGGGGCCGGGCCAACCGGTATGGAAAGTTGAAAGAAGGTGAATTTCCGGAGGATGAGCTCAC
Source organism: Leadbetterella sp. (assembly GCA_019638185.1). Classification (GTDB taxonomy): domain Bacteria; phylum Bacteroidota; class Bacteroidia; order Cytophagales; family Spirosomataceae; genus Leadbetterella. The sequence continues at coordinate 48,838 of JAHBUH010000007.1, read as the reverse complement.
TACAAAAGCGGTTTCCTACCTCAAAAAGAAGTATGAAAAACCGTTTTTCCTTTTCGTAAGTCATTACTATGTGCATACTCCGCTGGATACCACACTGGAGTGGCTGATCGGGAAATACACGGTCAAGGCGGAGAAAATGGGGCTCCATTATTCTGCCAAGCGGATCCGGTATGCCGCTTTTGTGGAGGCATTTGATCATTACGTAGGTCAATTGCTGGAAGCTGTAGATGAAAATACGATGGTGGTTTTTACATCCGATAACGGCGGTATGCCGGAATTTGCTTTTAACCGCCCGCTCCGGGGAAGCAAATGGAACCTGTATGAAGGCGGAGTGCGGGTGCCTATGCTGGTCCGCTACCCGGGAGTGGTGCCGGCTAACTCCGTCTGCTCTACTCCGGTGATCCAGACCGATTTTTTCCCCACCTTCCGGGAGCTGGCTAGCGGGAAAAGCAGTGACAGTATGGACGGCACGTCTTTCGTTCCCTTGCTGAAAGGCTCGGGTCAGCTTAAAAACCGGTCTATGATCTGGCATTTACCCTACTATCACCCGGAAGGTAACCCGAAGAATAAGGCACCGGAGGAAATCGGTGTGGAAGACGGCTATATCAGCGCTACTTATCCGCAGTCGTCCCTGCGAAAAGGGAAATACAAGCTCCTCTACTTTTACGAGGATAAGCGCGTGGAACTGTATGACCTGGAAAACGACATCCGGGAGCAAAATGACCTCAGTGGTTCAGACCCGGATACCGCCGCCCGGCTGAAGGAGGAATTACTGGCTTACCTGGAAAAAGTGAAAGCACGGCTGCCCCGCGAAAATTAGCAGCTACCCTATAGTCCCCGGGTAAAAAACCGGCCTGTATACTCTGAAAACCTGAGGCCCGAGGCTCCGGAATCTGCCCGCACACATGGGGGAGGGATGTTATTTTCCCTTGAACTTGTTATATTATTTCACTGAATTTCCATCACCCCGCCGGATTTTCGCTTTTAACCCGGACCTTTGCAGCAGAATTAAGCACAAAGTATATGGCCTTAAAAGCAGTTTTGTTTGACATGGATGGGGTGATCGTAGACTCCGAACCTCTCCATAGAAAAGCCTTCCACATGGTTTTTGAAGACCTGGGCATTCATGTTCCGAAGGAAATGTACTATTCCTTTTCAGGGGCCGCCACCCGGCATATCGCAGAACGGCTCATCGATATATTTGCGCTGAACACAAGCCCGGAATCCATCATGGAGGCCAAACGGAACTACTTCCGGGACCTGTTTTATAACGACACGGAATTTGACCTTCTCCCCGGCGTAAGAGAACTGATCAGCCATTACCATGAAGAAGGTATCAAGCTGGTAGTAGCCTCTTCCGCCACCCGGAACACCATCGCCATGGTCTTTGACCGTTTCGGGCTGGACCCCTACTTCACAGGCCGCATCAGCGGCGCCGACCTCCAGGCCTCCAAACCTAACCCCGAGATTTTCATCCGCGCCGCCGCCCTGGCCGATGAACCCCTGGAAAACTGTATGGTCATAGAAGATGCCACAAACGGCATTGTGGCCGCTCACCGGGCCGGGATCTTCTGCGCTGCTTATAAAAGTCCGCACACCCACATGCAGGATTATACCCTGGCAGACCTGGTGGTATCGGATTACCGCGAGCTGTGGGTGGATCACCTGAATGTCTACTTCCGGTAAATTAACTGCCGGTCCGTCATTTCATGAAGATTATCCTGTTTTTTTGATAAAACATACATAATCAATGAAATATATAGCTAATATTGAAGAAAGTATTTTATACAAATGAAAATACCGGCAATCTTCCTATTTACGATTCTTATTTCAGGATCGGCAGGGGCCCAAAACATCGAGTTGGTGAGTCCTGATTTAAACCCATTTCAAAACATACGCGACTTTTGTATTTCACCCCATGGAGAGGAGGCCTATTTTACTGTTCAAAGCCCCGGCCAGGACTTATCGCAGATTGTACGCGTGAAAAACAAGAAATGGAAAAACCCGGAGTTGCTCCCCTTCTGTGACGGTTATTCCTACCTGGAACCCTTCTTATCCGGTGACGGCAAAAGGCTGTATTTTGCATCTGACCGCCCTAAAACGTCGTCCGATACCCTAAAAAGTGATTTTGATATCTGGTATGTGGAAAGAAAAGATAAAAACAGTGAATGGTCAGAACCGATCAATATAGGTGCTCCCGTAAACAGTGAAAATGATGAGTTTTACCCCACCCTTTCCGACAATAATAACCTGTATTTTACTATGGACGCCAAATCAGGCCTGGGGAAAGACGATATCTATTATTGCCAATGGAACGGAAAAGAATATTCCGCCCCTGTTCTCCTCAGTACCCAGATCAACAGCGGAGGCTATGAATTTAACGCCTTCATCTCCCGCGATGAGCGTATATTAATTTATACGAAATACGATGCAAAAGACGGCTTCGGAAGCGGCGACTTATACCTTTCAAAAAAAGATGAAAAAGGAGAATGGCAAACTGCTCAAAACCTGGGCAACACCATAAATACCCGGTACATGGAATATTGTCCTTTTTATGACAGCCAGACAGAGACCCTCTATTTTACCAGCCGCAGAAGCCACCTCTCCCCCCGAAAATTCAGGAACCTGAAAGATTACCAGTCCTATATCTCAGGCAGCGAAAACGGATCCAGTAAAATTTATAAGACGAGGGTTAAACTTCAGGATGTTGTCAATTAAGAAGAAACTTTCAAAAGTTCTTTACTAGTGCGGTATAGTGCCCTTTCTATTTTCTTTTTCCGGGATTCACTCGGGATTTTGCAACTGTTAATATACGCTGCTATCAAGGGCTGGAAAATGCCCAATCTTTAGCTGAATGTTTTTCCTATACTATTTTGATATAAAAAAGTATGCCACCCGGTTACTTTCCAATACAAAAAGTAATGGGTGTTGATTATTAGATGATTATGATTTTAGGGTACAAATAAGGTACAAAAACAACTGAATTAGTAGTTTTTGAGTAGGATTACTGACATTCTAGAATTGCCCCGGAGCCTCAAACCGGTTCAGGCAAGTAATACCTCGGCCGGAATACCAAAGTGCTTATGGAGCTTCTTAGCCATATTTAAAGTAAGCTGCCTTTTTTTGTTCAGAACCTCGGAAACCCGGTTTTCTCCGCCAAAATAACGGGCAATATCCTTTTGGTTCAAATTTAGCATTTCCATACGCTGTTTAATGGCCTCTATCGGATCCAGCGGAGGCATAGGGTAGTGTTTTTTCTCATAATCAATGGCTAGTACGGTAATGGCTTCCAAAATGTTCAGGGCCTTTGTTCTTTGGGCTTCGTCCTCTATCATATCCGCATCAACCAAAGCCTCAATAATCTGGCTGGCCTCCTCAAAGTCCTCCTCTGTTACGATGGGTTTGATTTTTATATCTTCAATATTCATAATCAGATGTTTTTTATATCCTCTATCTTGTCGTACTCTTTATGGGTGCCTATGAACCTGATAAAAACAAACCCTCTGTCATACTCGAACTTTGCAATCATCCTGTACTTATTGCGGCAAATATTGAATACAATTCGGCCGTTTCCTACCGTGTCAGCTCCTTTGAATAGCTTAATCACCTCATTTGGAGTTTTAAAGTCTGTTTCCTCTACCACATCAAACCACGTCTTTAATGACGGGTACGCATCGGGATAGATGTTCCAAAACTTTGCCAGTGTCCCTTTGGTGAATATTCTCATAACAGCACAAAGATAAATAAAATTCCCAAATGTGGAAGTTGTTGAATAATATGATAAAAGTACTATTTTAAACAACAACTAAATTAACGTGCTCTCCGCAGTTCTCACATTTAATAGAGAAACGAGCTTTGGTTGGATTTGTACCAGGTGGGAAAGTATATTCCTTCATAAATCCGCATTTAGGACATTGTAAATTTACTTTAACCATAGGTTTAAGTCCAAATGACACTACTGGCTTTCGTTCGGGAGTCGGTGCAGGAGATGGTGTTGCTATCCTAGTCTCCGCCTGTTGTATCCTTTCTAACATTTTTTCCGCAGCCTCTTTTACTTTTTCCTTTCCTTCAGTTTCTATTGTTTTAATCAAAATATTCGCACTTTCTTTTAATCCGTCAAATTCTTGCACACGATCGTTAATTTGCTGCTCTGCACCCTGTAAAAGTTCGTCCCTTTGCTTGCTAAACCCTTCAAACAACCGTTCTCTTTCTCTCCGAAAGTCAGCACCTTGCCTATAAATGAAAATCCCGGCCCAAATGGACCCTCCGGCAAAAAGCAACCCCAAAACAGCCATTAATATTGATAACCAAGTAAAACTCCAGTTAACCGGTGTCCAATAATTATTTAGCTGCTCATTCGTACTCTTCAGTATTTCAAAATAGACCTGATGCAAACTATCTGCTTGGATCTTCGAGTATACTGGTACTTCCTTAATTATTGTGTCTATTTTGGGCGCTGCTTTCTTTTGTGCTGCGACAGATAAAACAGTTAGAAGAAGGAAAAGCAGGAATATAATTGATTTCATATTGTTGATTGTCTTTATAAATATATCCCTACCGACCAACTATTGCTTATCGGTTAAAGGGGAGTAGAGTATTCTTGAAAAAGATTAAACCATCTTGCTTCCTTTATCTTTTACTAAATCTTCAAAATAAAATTGCGTGTATGTTTGCTAATTTCCTGAGGTTTAGTAGCCATACTTAACAAGTATCCGGAGAGATTTGGATATTCCCCTACCTTACTTTCTAATAACAATTTAATTACCTCCTTTTGATCTACTTTTGGTATAGAGACATTGAGAGAGTCATTTGGATCATTTTGTTTCAAAGGAGATCCACACCAAAATCCTCTATTAGCAATCGCTTTTAGGGAATTTACATTCTCCGGATAGTATTTGTAAAGAGTCATATAACAGTTATAAGTATTTACCTACGGTCGCCCGTAGCTTTTCAAGGATATTCATGGGTTTTATTAAAACTTAAACCCGAGGCGAACAGATATTGCGCTAAGCGGTTCTGTCTTTTCGGAGATTCCGAAAATCGTAGCATCAGAATGTCTGGTGTATTTGTAATTATATACGTTCCATCCTCCTATCAGATATAATCCTAAATTTCTCTTTAATTGACCGTTTATTCCTAGTCCAGCCTCACCAAAAGGGTGGGAATAGTTAATTCCGTCAGCGTTTATATAATTAAGCCCTGCTGAAAGGTTAAGAAATGGACTGACTTTTGTTTTTGTTATGTATAGCTGGGTGTTTAAATAAAAGGGCATTGTTAAGGCCTCTATATTAGAGAAATCCTTTCTATGCGCATAATAGTCCGTTAATAAGTACGTGTAATAAAATCCTACACCAAAGCCAATAAATAGCCGGTTATTAAAGGTTACTCCCGGGATTGCGGAGGTTCCCATATATTCGTTATAGTAATGTCCTACACCGGGAAGAGCTCCAACCTCGATGTGGCGGGTAAATTTCGCTTTTTTACTTTCGATCTCCTTATCTGTCAGATTAAAATTATCTTTATCCCCGTTCTGGTATTCGATTTCGCTTATCTCCTTTTTGGAAGTTACATGAGTTGGACCGTCGAGGTAATTGAACATCTTGTATTTTACCTCTTTTGTACTTACCTCAATAATCTTTGTTTCGAGGGTTCGGCCATCAATAAATTTTATTTTATCCTGGGCGGAGGCGGAGAGGGAAATCAAAAACAGTAGCAGGGTAAGGTGTTTCATACTTTAATGGTTTACAATCCAAAAGTATAAACACATCGTTGAATTATCCAATTATTGAAACTCTTTTTTCGATTTTGACAGGTTTTGTAAGGTTTAGATTGTGGTTCCCCTTTTTATATATCTCGGAAAACTCGGATTTTTCCATAGATCAAGCCTCTACCAGTACAAGTGAGCATTCTTGCCATATTTTGCCACTTTTTGCCAAAACAGACTCGCGGGAGATGTCCAAGTTTTTCCAAGTTTTTCCAAAACTGCAGACATCCAACCATCTGCCATTTACTGCCAAGTTCCGCCAATATAGAGTTCGTAAAGGTTCGGCTTCTGCCTTTTTAATGCGCTCCGAAAACTCCGATTTTATAACCAGATAAAACCTGCCGAATATCCGGCCCGTTACGTATCCCCAACTTTGGGGAAGGGTGCTGAACGGAAATTTCCGGTGAGTGATCAACGAACGGAGATCTCCGTCGGTCTACTAATTTGACAACGATTAGTATATTTCAATATGATGAGGTGGTTACTGGAAACCCCGTCCCATTGCACAAAACTGTGCAGTCAGCCCTCTACCATCCGAATTACAAACGGAACCTCAATGCCGTTAACGATTCTCTTGTTTTGCATCCATCCGTCCCGGTTATTAAGCATTACCCGGAAGGTTTCTTTATCTATGCGCCGCCTGGATACTCCAGCTTCCGTTCCCTCGCCTCGGTAGGTTATATTGAGATATAGGTATTCATCCATGAATCGGGCTTCCGTACACTTTTCGATGATCTCTATGTATCTAGCCATTCTTTTACTTATAATGTACAAACGTAACGTGGTCCAGGTGTATGATAAGAAAAATCGCTGCCCCTTTTTATAGCAAAAGTGTTACATTCTGTTACCCCTGCTCAATTTTGAGCAACCCTACGAACGGAATTTTTCGTTGAGTAGTCATGGCTAAGATTTCCGCCGGTTACATAAGCCGGAATATCGGCCGACCTCGTCAACCTATTGATTAACACGCCCTAAATTAGGCTTCCCCAGTCTTGGGGAGGGGTTGTCCAAAATTGGACAGGGGCCTGCTCAGATTTGCGCAGGGGTGTCGCGTTTCACGATGGCTTAGATGGGGTCATTTAAAATTACCTCATCTCCCGGGCTCAATAGGAATCCTGTCACTGGAATGAGAATCAAACACCCAGGTAACCCCAAAGGTGTCGTATTCTTCTTTGGTGATTTTTTCCGGTAGGCTATGATAATCGGGATTGCCTAATACCAGGTCACTTTGCTTGCTTACGAGAAACTCACTGCCTCGCATGAGCTTCTTTTCGGAGTAATCCCAGCGCTTTGCCGGCGTCCATTCTTTACCGTCATTTCGGTCAATGCGAAAGACGGCGTCTTCCATTTCGTGGGAGTAATATTCCATAGTCGTAAATTGGTGATGTGGGAGGCGGTTTCAAAACACCCCCTATTGCTATTTCATTGTAATTTGCAGTAAAACCGCGAGAATCTCGCACTTTCTCGCAGTTTCAAGCAGTTTGCTTCTGATACGGATCCTGATAGCTTTCTGAAAGCCTATCTGTTAGCTTCCTGATCTGAAAGAACCTTCTGGAGTGTTCTTATAGTGGTCATCGCCTTTTGTATATCGGCTGTGCTGGCTTGAAATAGTCCGGCGGCTATAAGTGTTTCAGCAACTTGATTGAGTGCGCTGTGGGTCTTGTTTTGTGATTGTTTTTTCATGTGAATTGGATTTGGTATATAAAGATAACTGCTGATCTGGAATAATAAAAAAAGGAGACCCCAAACGAGGCCCCCGGTCGTGGGATTAGTACTGATTACAGTTTCACCCCTTTGCGATACAGATCCTCAATACGAACTAAATCGGTTCCGGTGTATGTGTCATTGCGCTTGTCACCTACAAAGCGTATAGGGACGATTTTTAGGTACTTTGCCGCAGCTTCTACACGTTTACGGGCAGCATCCACACCACACCCCCAGTGTTCCGCCAGTTGTGAAATTGTATAGCGTCTTTTTTCAAGTTTAAGCGCTTCGTTCTCCTGCTTATACTGTATAAGCATAGCACGTGTATCGTGCATGAAATCGTAGATTCTTTGTAGATCCTCTGAAGGAACAATGTTTAAAGCTGAGCTTACTGGTACTGTCATAACTGTAATTGTTTTTGGTTAAAAAAATGATTAATACCGGCTTAAAATTTCCGGACTGCCCACTAACGTTTCTTATCCCTCATTTCGCATAATGCTGCTGCGGTTTCCCGGATAGCGGTGAGGATATCCTCAATATCTCCACTAAAGGGGCTTGCATTCGGATCGTCCGGGTAAAGCTTTGCTTGCTGCACCTCGAATTTTTCAATGGCCAGCTGGGCATCTATAAGCCGGGCCAGGCATTCCGTCAAAAGGGGTTCTGGTTTTCTTTTCATCTTTGTCATTGTTAGTTTTTACTTAATGAATCCACTAGTAGAGCCTTTAGGAGTTCGACTTCATGCATAAGGCGTTTATTTTCCTTCGATACAAGCCTGGTGTAGTCCAGTATATTTAATACTTGTTCGTCGCTCAATTTTCTTTCCATGATCACGCTGCTTTAGGGTTTTCGATATGCTCTTGTTCCGTTTCTTGTTCCTTCCAATGGAGCATAATAGCCATTAGTAGCGAATTAACCTGCTGCATCCAATAACCTATAGTGCAAAACCTCTGGGGATCGGGAAATAGGCTCTCGAGGTAGTATATAGATTCTTTGACACTTTTAATCTGGGATTCGGGAGGGAGTCTACTGTGGATCAGGGTATATTCTATTTCATTAAAGGTCATAGAAGCGGCTCCAAGCATACGAATGATCTCCTGATTTTCAGTGATCATTTCACAGAGGCCATCTATACCCCACATTTCGTCAAGTTCCTTTATTGCGCTTTCAATTGTTGTCTTTTTCATGATGTTATTGGTTTAAAGTGATAGTAGTGATTCCGGACTCTTTCAGTTGCTTGTAGCAGTAAATGAGGCTGTTAAGATCCATAAAATCCTCCATAGAAAGCTCCTGACAAATGAACCACAATATTGAGTTGACCCGATGGCATATCTCGTGAACAGATTGAACTCTGCTCTTTATGTTCTGTATCAAATTTGTTTGATACTCGGGGCTTTTCCCCGGGATTTTATCAGCATCCTCCTCAATCCATCCTAAGCGCTCATGTATATCGCCTAAAATGGATTGAGCTGACTCCGGCAGGTTTCTGAGGTGTAATAGCCAATCGTCATGATCTTTAAGCTTACCATCCGATAGCTTCTCCAGGTTCTCGATAAATTCCCTTTGGTAGCGTTCTACCTCCTGGGCTCTCTTGATAGATTGGTTTTGCATGATGTTACTGTTTAAAATGTTACTACTACGTTACCTTCTTTTTTTAACTCCCGGTACCAAGTCATTAGCTCCCCCAATTGGAAAAATGTATCTATTGAAAGCTCTTTCAACAACACGTGAATGAGAGTTTGAGCGTGCCAGACTACCGTAAATAATGTCTCCTGACCCTCCTCTATTACCTCCATTAGTTTCCCGGGAGTAATATCTTCTTGAGTTATTTTTTGTACCTTGATTTTTATATCTTCATACCCCTCACAGACATCACCCAAACACTTATCTGTAAGCTCTAGCAGGTTCTTAAATTGTATCTCCCAGTCTTGAAAGCTCTGGATGTCGCCTTTAGCTACGCCTTCAAGAGCCACTTTAAAATAGTCTATTGCCTGTTCGGTGTCCATAATCGTATTTGTTTAATTGTTAGTAAATATTTTTTCTGTTCCAAGTTCATTCCAGCCCCATAACAACCCGGCATTCACCCGGTCACTAATCCCGTGAACAGTGGAGGCCTCCACCATCTCAATTTCGACCGCCGGGGTCATACTGATAGCATCCGGATTATAGGCCTTTTTGGCCTCCCTAAGAAGCTCTTCCAGTTCTGCAATGGTTATGGTCACTTTCATGTCGTTTTGGGTTTATGGGGGCTGTTACGCCCCCTGGTGATTAGATAAGATTAAAGGCTTTGGCTTTTACAGGAATGCAAAGCGGCAACAGGACTTTTTTGTCTTCCGGTGTCAGCTGTCTTGTTACTCTTACTATTCGAGCGTAAACGCTTCGCCAATATTTGTAATTCCGCGGGTCATCGGCCAGCTCCATCGCATTGATATTGCGGGCGATTCTTTCGAGTCGGTTGTTTGATAGAGTTGTCATAATCTTAATACTACTTTGATTTTCTTTGTGCAAATCTAAATGATATTATGATATAATCAAAACATTGTTTGAATTATTTTTTAAAAAATCAAAACAATACTAAGATTATGTTATCTTTGCAAAAAAAAGAACACAATGAACATTTTAAGACTAAAGGAGTTGCTTTCGGAAAAAGGAGTTTCCGGAAAAGAGTTAGCTGATAAGATAGGAGTTACACCAACTACCATATCAAATATTGCTCAGGGTAATAATTTCCCTAAGCCTGAAACCCTCATAGCTATCGCCTCCGCCTTGGACGTTGACGTTAAGGATCTGTTCGTTTCAACGAAGGAAGCAGTAGAGCTGGAGCCGTTTTACATCAAGCGCAATGGGGAATTGGTGCAAATTGGGGAGATTAACATACGGAAGCCGCTTTAAAAAAACTTCTTTTACCTATTATATAATGAGCTATGAATCAAGTTAGCTTAACATTCAAAGAGTGCTACGAAATCTTCGAAAACCAGGTTTTCGATGGTGATCCAAGAGTTTCGAAATTTTGTTGGCTTCATTTTTGGGATGAAGAAGGTAATTCCAGAAATCATAATTGCATAGCTTGCAACTTGGCCGACCAAACTAGTATGATAAGAGATTTTTTAAGTAGCTATGAGCATATTGAAGAAATAGAATACGGTTTCTTACAATATGTATTACTTCTTTATTTACTAGATGAAAGACTAAGATTTATTTACTCTGCAGTGTTCCCAGGTGAGGATAATAAACTTAAATTTAAAAAAGAAAATCCCATCTTTGATGAAATTAGGGTATGGGCCAATTTCTTCAAACATCCGAAAGCTTTCCTTTTTACGCACCACCCTCGATATTCAGAAGCTAGAACCTTTAGAACAACTGAAGATAAAACAGAATTTCAGGTAATTATGGATTTTGATTTTGTAAAAAAGTATTATCACAAATCTTCAAAAAAAGACCAACTTGAAGAACTTGCAGGAATCCTGGCTAATAAAAGGAATATTGTTGTGGTAATTCCTAATTTGGTCAATTTCACTAATAGGGTATGCGAGTCTATAAATTCGATCATTGTCACTTTAACCTACTCAAAAGAAATTATAGAAAGGCTGGATTCTTTTTCGGCGATTTCCTATTATTTTGACAAAGAAGAAAGTGATTAACTTGGGAAGGGGGGCGTTAGTTAAGGAAGCGTAAATCTAAATATTAATATTATGAGAATTACAAAATTAAAATCAGGTCATTTTGTTCAGATCGAATTTAGCCCGTATAGTATTGGTTATTTTGAGTTTTTAGAGTTTAATGAGTCTGATTTTGTGGTAAAAGTAAAAAATATAGAAACTGGCATAGTGTCTCATTATCCAGCTAATTACATTTGGGATATACTGACAAAGCCCTTCCATTTGAAAAAAATTGGATTTGAGGAAGTACAAACTAAAATGGGCAATTCTTATAATTCTATTATTGAAACCAAATACTTGCTTAACGATATAGAGATTATAGACTTTGGATATTTCACTAGACCAAAAACAAGCGGAACAGACCGGGCGATATATTCAAGATATTCTCCATTTGTAAAGCCGTATGATTTGACAGAAATTAGAAAGGGACTACTAGAAGGGACAATGAGCGAGGCCGATTTAGATGGGCATTATCCCTCTTTGTATTATCTCAATTCTCTGTTTGATTACCTGGATAAAAGGGGAATTCAATATGACAAAAAAGAGGTGGTACTCTCGGGAAGGTAAATTACTTTTAAATCTTGTTTATTATCTAATATAGTATAAACCAATACGTTAAGGAATAATTTGCAAGAGTTCTTAAAATGCTTTAGAAACTTACAACAAACCAAATTTTTTCAATAGTTTAGGCTCAATAGTTGCAGATTTTTTCAAGTACGATAAAATTGTTTCTAAATCTTCCATCATTAATTTACCAAGTGACCTATCCGGTTCACTTTCCAAGAGGCTTATTAACTCCTCTCGATTCCTTTGGAATAAGTAACCACAGTCAACATAACTGTCATAGTCTATAAAACTGTTTTCTTGGTGCTTAATCAGGTGTTGTTGGTCTAATAAACTTTGGGTGTTAAGAATTTTTGCATGAAGATTAGAATTAATAAATACGCACCCAACAAAGTTGCCATCATTGTCTTGCCCAACAATTACGATTCTCTTTTCTTTAGGGGGCTTTGTATTGGCTACAAAACATTTAATAACACATCCTATTCCAATATTATCTATAGCAGCCTCCCGTCTGAATTCCTGCGGGAAGAAATCGCCTAAACTCCCCATAAATTAGACAATCTCCAGGTTCAGGTTTTCATTAAACTCTTTGATATACTCAATCATATCCTCAGTAGCCCCTCCCTCCTTTGCGATATCAATATAATCTATACGACCATTAAGAGTCGCAGAAGCCCAAGCTAATCCATGAGATTTTTCCGAAATCCCCTTGAATGGCAATTTTTTATTCTCATTAATTGATTCATCCAAACATTCAATATCTGATTTAGAAAGTTCATCTAAATCAGGTCGCTCTTTTGAGTCTACAGTATATCCTACAACATTAAAAGCACTAAGGAATTCTTTCGTTGACTTAGAAGAAGAACTATTGTCTCTGCCTGCTTTAAATAGGTCATACAACTTGGAAGGAACAGGTCCATATTCCATCTTAATAAAACTATCTCCAACAATCATCCTGCCATATTTCGCTAAGTGTTTCTTTTCAGCGAAAAAGAGGATTTTGAACACCTTCGTAAAATCCGCCTTTCCTAGTTCACTTACAATATACAGTACTGCAGCCTTTGCTTTATCAAAATCTATATTCTTTTGTGCCATAACCCTTTGTTTAATGGTGAATCTCAAAACTTAAGCCTTTAAAGGGGATACATTTTTTCCTTAGAGAGGAAATATGTGAAGAAGTGTATTGCATAAATCTTCCGTAAAGTTGACTTTAAAATATCACAATTCCAAATATAGTACAACCTTTACCCTTTGGTGATTATCTTATATCCAAAAGGTAACTTGAAAAAATACAATTACCAAGTTGCTATTTAGACCTTTTTATCTTGGAAAAGTTTAAATAATGCATTGAAATAATTTAGCAATACGAACTTCAAAACACCCCCTTTAATCCGTCGTGTTTCACGACAGCTAAGCCTCACTTTTATCAGTCAGCCTCTTATACGCCAAAAGGTATTTATTCAGCCTTTCGGCATCTTTGGGCGTTATTTCAGTAAGCCTGCGAATAGCCATATTATCTTCCAGATCATTAATTTTTACTCGTATTGCGGTTTCGTCCAACAGTATCCGGCCTATAAAATCATCGTAGGTTTCGCCCTCTAATTTGGTTACGGTCTGGATGGTTTGAATAACGGATTCGGGAAACCCTTCTTTCTTTAAGTCGTCTGCTGTCCAGTTTGTATCTTCGAGTAGATCGTGCAGCATTCCGCAAATCTGCTCTTCTTCGGTTTTGCCTTTCAGCATCACCCGAATCAAATGCAGGATATAAGGCTGCTCGGCTTTGTCTTTTTGCCCCTTGTGGGCTTTGGTTGCTATATTTATGGCTTTTTCTAGCATAGTAAATTTGGTTTTTTGCAATATAAATAAATAACAATACAAAGGGAGTAATTTCAAATTACCCCCTTCACCAGCTGCTTCTTCTTCCTTGCCAGGTAAGCCCTATCGGTTTCATCATCAGAATCGCAGTAGACCCGGTCAAAGTCTTCCCATATCTCCCTGGCTTCTGATGTAGTAATAAACCACGGCCGTGGCACCAAGTCTTTCGGTCCCTTACCCCTCAATATCCATTTCGATTTCAACTGCCTGGTAGCCTTGAGCAGGTTGATTTTTCGCTCCCGGTCGATTTTGATTGCTCATTTCATGATTTTAGCTCTTTCGAAACCGTATTGCTGTCGGGGCACGTGCCATTGTCCTCAAAATAAATGTTCACGAAATTGCCAGAAAAAGCGTTGGTTCTTACGCGAACATTTACACCTGTGCCGTCATCTGTTACCACGTTTGCTGCGGTACCCGACTGCACTGTGAAGCTAATATTATATGCTCTGCCTCCGGCATTTGTTATAGTGAAAACATAATAATAATATCCTCCACTTAGTTGGTAAAATGAAGGAGAGAATATCGGATCAGGACACGGTGCGGAATACGGATACCCCCGGAATTGTCCCTCGTGAACGATTCCGGTCTTACTGGTAGCTCCATCCAGATAAGATGGGTGAAACTTGTTCCAATCGGCGGCGTTTACCAAGTCCTCCCAGGAAAAGGCAGAAGGGACGCTTCCGCCGCCTTCTATAACACCCGCGCGAATGTCTAAGTCGTCATAGTTCGTTAATGGTACTGGCATGAGTTTGTTTGTTTAAGTTGTTAACATTTAGTTTTAAAACATTTTAACTCCCCTTTCGGATATTATTTCAATTGCGTTCTTCATGGATGCAATATTCCCCCGAATCTCGTGGAGGGTGTGGGTGTTGGTCTCGATACCGGCTAGGTGACGGAGCTGCTGTGCGGATTGCGCAGTTAAGAGTCTCATCTGTACATCCATACTAATTGATCTATTCATTAGCTCAAACGTATGACCTTGAATAACAGCGAAACGGCCGTTTAACTCTTCACCAGTATCCTGAGTCATTGCGGTTAGGCCTTTGTTGGTGCCGGTGCGGGTGTCACCGCTGAATATCTCCAACCCTTTCCCGTCGGCAATGTCCTGGTACTTCTTATAGAGCTGGTTGGCGCGTTCCTGCTCCCCTACGGCGTTGTCTATCAGATCGGTGAGAATGCCCGTGTAGGCCTCAAACTTCTGATCATCGGACAATCCGGCGTTGGTAGAAATGGCTAGCACAGCCTCCTCAGCCTTTTTGATATGGGGGGCAATGGTCATTGAATAAATAATCTGCTTAGCCAACGTTTCCAGCATCTTAGATACAGAATAGGTAAAGGACTTAGCCGCGCTTTCACCGTTCCTGAAGGCGTCTACCATCGCATCACTCATCTGGTTGCCCAGCTCCCCGAAGATGCTACCTAAATACTCTTTCGTAGCGTCAAGGTAATCTTTGTACGATTCCCAATCTTCTTTGAGTTCTATAAGCATATCTTGCACCTTGGTGTCAAGCTTTTTAAACAGTTCACTATTAATAAACTCCCCTAACATATCATAATCAATTCCACTTTCTGTGAATAGTTTGGGGAAGAGATCAATTAGGGCGTTATCTTTTTTGCCAATCAGAATATTTGTGGATGCAATAATTGCTTCTCTTTGATCCCACCCCTTAAAGGCCGGAACCTGATTCGTCTCGAAAATATGATCCCATCTCTCTTTACTTGCACCGTATGCGGCGTATACCTTTGACAGGGTTTTGTCGAGTTCCTTGTAGGCTTCATTTAGTCCCCGAACATTGCGCTGTGCTTGCAGCCATTTATCTTCCCCGAAAATTCCGCCGGTGCTGTTCATCACATTACGCCTTTGCAAACGGTCGAGTTCAATATTTAAATCCCGGATGTTTACCGTAGTTTCCCGAATGCGTTCGGCCTGGCGCTTAGAGAAGTTAATGGCCGCCGTTACGGCCTGAATAACCAGCGATATGACGGTTAGGATCACCGAAGCCTTTTCCACAGTTGATATGGCAGCGGCAGCGACTTTTGCGGTGCCGGATATAGCAGCCGCCGAGGAGGTTGAAACGTTCTTTACAGCATCCATTACACCCAAAGAGCTATTTAGAATGGTTGCGGCCGTTCTTAGAGCATCCTGCGTTGCGCCCTCAAACGATTCTGAAACTACGTTCAGGGCGGAGGCCGCGTTATGGATGGAGTCGCCTAGTACTTTCCACTCCTGTGATGCCTGTTTATCGGGGTTTTCGTTTTGCTTGTTTTTCGCCGCTGTAACGGCTTTTTTTGCCTCCTCGACCCTTGCCCTTGCAATAGCCAGTTCCTGCCCGGCAGAGCCACCAGAAAGGGCATTTTTCAAAAGCATTTCTGCTTCCCTTAGTACCGCCTCCAGGTTTGCAAGGGTTTTGCCGGTCAACGAATGCATCCAACTTTGAAACAGCTCATTCTTTTTAGCTACCTCCAGGTCAAGCGCATTCAGGGCCTGGGCTTCCTGCTCTGAAACGAGCTGCTCCCGTTCATCATCAAGCACACCGGCGGCCGTCAGGTCTTTGCGCTGCTTTTGGTACTTTGCCGTTATGGCCGTGCGGCGCTCCTCAAAGGTTTGATAGTCTTTTAACAGCTTCTCCAGTATGGCTTTGTTTTCTTGCAAATTCTTTTGCTGATTCAGTTCCAGGTCCTGCGAATAACTCATCAGGTCGGTGGAGGATAGTGATGCTTCCGTTACGGTTGTGCGGTCAAACCTCGGTGCCACTATCCCTGTACCCTTATACGCTGCTTTGTGCATCTGCTCCTGACGGTCGGCCTCCAGTTCGATCATTTTCTGGAGCCGCTTTTCAGCTTCCATCTGCTCTTTTTTGAAATTCAACTCGGCCTGCGCCATCTCCTTTTCAAAACCCGCCTCCATTCCGTTGATTCGTGCCTGTGAAGCTCTTAATTCACTCTCGGTGATTAAGTCCTCGCGCTGCTTCTCAATGGCAGCCAGTGCCCTCGTTCGCTCGGCTTCTTCGTTTGCGGCGGATCCGTTCTCAATGTCTGCGATTCGTGAACGTACGGCCTGCAAGTGGGCAGCAGCGGTCTTGTCGCCGGGATTATCAGTTAGATGATCTAGCAGCTTATCACGAACCCCGGAAAGGTAATCAAGATATGTTTCCCCGTCTTTGATTAAAGATTTAAAGGTCGAGGAGGCGGAGGCTCTCACATCCTCATCGGATGAGTTTAGGAGCTTAACATATTCGGTATATTGCTTTTTTCGTTCCTCCAGACTCTTAATAAAAGGGTCTTCCGTCTTTTTGGTTTTACTGCCGCTCTTACCCTTATCCGGGTCGGTGTGGTAATCCAGGTCGGAACGATTTTGAAAGTACTTGGTCTGATTGTTGAAATACTTTACGTTGTCGTTGCGGCGCTCCAGCTCCTTATTGATCTCTTTCAGGGCATCGGCCTTGCCCTCGGTGCCGTCATCACCATTGAACCATTCAACAACACCGCCGACAATAGTCTCACCCCCGACCTTCCGGAAATTTCGTTTGTTGGTCTGCTCGATCTCATATTTCTTTTGCTCCAGCTCAACGATCTTATTTACCTCGGCCTGTGCCCGGGCCTGGTTAAGGATAACGTTTACATAGTCCTCGCCCTTCCGGATCAGTACACTGTACCACTCATCGAGTGTTTTGTAATAGCCGAAACTTTCACCGTACTTGCTGTTCAGTTCTGATATTTTCTTTTTCTGCTGCTCCTTAGTGCCGTTAAACCGCTCAATACTCTCGATCTCATTATCCAATTCCACCCGGGTTTTTATTTTGGCCGCAATGGCGGATTTCTCCATATCAACCGCCTCCTTTAGCTTGGCAGCGGCCTCCTCGTTTTTGCGGTTGTAGTCGTCCATCAGCTTAATTAGCAAGCCAACGGCAACGCTAAGCCCCAGCGTAAGGGTGCCGGTTAGGGCCTGTGCCGCAACAACAGAGCCTCCCATTGCAGCTGTCATCCTGGTAAGAACCGCTGTGTAGATGGTCTTAACTTTGGTCAGTAAGCCCGTCCCGGCTATAGCCTTAACATCGGTGAGTGTGGCCAGCTCCTGCGCTGCGGTGACGGCGTCTATGGCCGACCTCGCCCCGCCCAAACTAAGCGATAAATTCCCGATCTGCTGTTGCTGTTTGCTTAAGTCAATTTTTACGGCTTTGCCGAGGTCGATCTTTTCGGTTTGTTTGCCGAGGTTGTTTAGGATGCGATTTGCCTGCTCGGCATCCTTCTTTAGTTGACTGTTGTCCAGGCTGATCTTGAAGTATATGCCACCTGTTGAATCTTGTTGCATTATTGCGTTGTGTTTAAAAGTTGTGTGCTAAAGGAGCGGTTAGGATGGTTGTGATACGTCAACCGTCTGTGGGTTAATAATCATGTTGTTTAACGCCTCGCTAAAGTACGATTTAGCTATTGATAAACCGGCTTGCGCTTTGCCAAAAGAGAGCTGCTGATCCGGAAAGATTCGGGACAGGTGGGTAGTAGAACTATGGAGGTGGTCAAGTTGCGAGATCATGCAGCGAATGGCCTCTACTGCCTCGTCTTTAACGCTATTTAAAAGTTGCTGCTTCTCCGCCTCTAGTGCTTGGTAGGCCTCCTCCAGGGCGTCTTGATATTGGGAATTTTCCATTGTGTCGTGTGTTTTTGTGTTAAGTTAAATAATAAAATGATAAAAATATAGTTTGATTTCCGGATCAAAATTGAGGCCCGGCCCGGGTCTTGAATTCATCAAATAAGCCCGCCTTCTTCAAATAAGAAATATACCTTCGGGTAAACTTACCTCTGTACATACGTTTTGCGTATTTTTTGTAAAATGTCGCCCCTAGCCCCTGAAGTCGATACTCAGCAAACTCTTTGACTAGCTCCCTGTGCGGCTTGCTTATGGTTTGACAGTAATACATTGCCTGACCAAGTGCCGCCCGGTGGGTGAAAAGGTCGCTGTTCTCATACAGGTTCCGGCCTTTAAGTCCCGTGACCGGGCAGACGAATAGCCAAATAAGGCCGCCGAACGGAGAAACCCGGGAGACAATAGGAACCCGATGCTCTTTGTACACTCCGTTTGACCGGTATTTCATTATTAGTTCTGCGGAAGCCTCCGCCATGATAACCTCGATAGCGATGCTACCGGCAGGCCTACCGTTACGTGTCCATTCGACCAGTCCTGCTTTATGCCCGGGAGCAGAAAGATAGTTCCTTGACTTTAGAAAGGATATGGTGACGGTAGCTAAACCGTCAATTACGGTCGGAAAAGTTGGTGGCTTTGCCATTAAAGTTGCTGAATTTTAACCTAAATTTACAAAGAAAACGGGGTATTTCCTCAGGTTTTCTGCATTTTTTTTACTCGTCTTCACTTCCGTCATATCCTACTATCCACTGGGCAAATAAGCTGACAGCATCGGCCTTCTGCTCTGGGCTTACCCATACGGATACATCCATATCAATAACCGGAAATTCCGGAATATTGGTAGTGTCGATCTCGATAACGGGCATCTCCATTTCTTCAAATTCAAACTTGACCTCTTCCATCTCAAACGGTGTATCCTCGCTCTCTATTTTCTTCTTTTTGCTCATTTTTTGCTTTGTTTCAAAACTCCAGCGACAAACCCAACACCTGGATGAGTGTGATCAGATTCTCGTTCTGATTAGCCAAAGCGTTGAGTTGGAGGGGTATCACAAAAGCCTGTTGCGCTTGCTCATTAGTTTCCAGTTCCCCGTCTCGACCGGTGGTTAGGTTTTTGAAGAGGAGGCCTCCACGCCATTGATAGACGTCCCCTGTTTTTTTGTTCGTGGTTAAAGCTGTGTTTTTCTTCATTTCGTCAAGTTGTGTAAAGTTTTTAAAATGGTATGTCCCCGCTGTCGTACTCGAAAGGAATCAACCTCTGTTCGTTTTGGTTCGGGTCTTTTATGGACTTTCTAAGATGGTTAGTATTATCCTGCTCATCAGGCACCCCGTCAATAACTGGTGTATATCGGCCGTTGTTGAGGTTATATTTGAATTGAGCAATACCCGCCTGCCCGAGGTTTCTGAATTTCACCTTTTGTACGTGGACTTCTGTTAAGTCTTCCGCATAGTTCCGATGAATGATAATTCCGTAATCCGATTTGTTGTAGAAATTGGCGCTTCCACTTATATCGTACAGGTTAGGTGCCTCAATAGTACCATCCTTATTCCGCGGTCTTTTTGCAGGGTGGGCCATAAGAATAACTAGCACGTCATTAACCTGGGCGAAGTTGGTCAACTTGTCTAAAAACTCGCTAATTTGATTCGTTTCGCTCTTATTAGACGTTGGAAGCTCCACTCGATTGAAGGGATCGATCACCAAGCATTTTATGCCCTTCCTGCGCACTAATGACGTAGCTGCACTTAGTATGTTCTCTACAGTAAATGAGGATGGCGAAATAAAAAAGAAATTGTTCTCCAAGTGTTCTTTGACCTCCAAATACTCCTGCTCTGGTAGGTGTCCCTTCTTGAATTTTTTTCCCGTGAACTTCTCAATCAGTTTACTTGCGTGGTACTGGAGTGGGGCATTCTCTGGGGAAAAGAAAGCGAAACGCCATCCGTACCGAATGTTTAGGCGTTCTGCTATCATATCGATAACCTCACTTTTCCCGGCCGAGGGCGTACCTGTGACGGTACAAAGCCGCCTAGTCTCGAAACTGCACAATGCATCAAAATTTCTATGACCTATAGTAGCGCCGGGCTTCAGTCCGTCTTCAAATAAAGCGTCAAGGCTCTGTTCAAAGTCTTTGACCGTAAATACCCCCTCAATTTTGACTTCTTTAGCCTCTTCTAAGCATTTCAAAAGTGACTCCCGTCCATATTTTATGAGATGCTCATTTGAATCTTTACAACCATCACCGTATTCTATAATCCGGCACCGTTCGGCTCCGAATCTACGAATGAGTTCGTTTTTTAAAATCTCGCCTTTTGTGTCCTCATCTACCGCGATATAAATAGTCTCTTTATCGCCGAAATGCGATTCTATATATGCATCCAAATACGATAAATTCGCGCTAGCTCCATTTGGCACCGAAACAACGGCCTGAACGCCGATCTCAATCCAGCTGAGGGCATCTATTTCCCCCTCTGTAACAATCACAGTGGAGGCCCCGAAAATAGCATCTACGTTGTACGGTAAGAGTTCGGCCCCGCTGGTCAGCTTGAAATGTTTGTCAGCTGTCCGGTACTTGGTATTGATATGTTCCCCGTTTAGGTAATAGTTAAACTGAACAGTATTTACCTCGGCGCTCTTTTGTGGCATATACTCTAAACCTTCGGTTACGCCCATAAGCTGGAGCGTTTGGACACTGATACCTCGACCGGAAAAATACTTCACTACCTTCTCGGAAAGCTCAGACGAACCAACTTTTTCAGGCTTCTTGTATTCTTTCGCTTGCATTCTTACCGGCTTGCGCCATTCGTTATCTTCCTTTTCCGCCGCTGACCCTGCCCATGAACAATAGTGACACTTAAACAGGCCGGCATCGATGTCCACGCTCAAACTCCGGTCTTGCTTATCGCTGCGAGTATCCCGGCACTGAGGGCAATAAACTTTCACCTTGCCTTTATTCCGGCCCTTTAGATCAATATTTAACGCTTCCCACTTCATTACATCAATCCATTAAATTGCCAAACGTTATTTACTCGATCCCAATAATGTTGCGCTGTAGGCCGGGGGGGTGCATCCATCGGTATTTCGTTCACACCGCTGCCGAGTGTCCTGTGTCCTCGCTGGTGGATGTATTCACCCACTCCTAATGTTACAGAGCCGCCGTTTGGCAATGTTACTGTGTTGGCGGTGGAGGCAGTCGCTGATTGCTGTGCTTTCTTGTCGAATTTCCCTTCAAATATTTTTCGCCAATTATCAGCACTTTTAAAGACCCAATCAAAATCAGGTTTCCAACCACGATCATTTTCTCCACACAGAAATGGTGATGCTTTGATTTTTTCGATGAGCGCTTGAAATATTGCCTGCTGTTCATCTTTTGTTTTGCCAAATTCAGGGAGGCGGGCTTTTATAGCTTTTTTTCTTTTATCGGTTAAAGCTGATACTTTGGTGTGATCAGGCAACTCTAAATTCCAGACAGAAGAGAAAAAGGCGAAGTCTATTCTTTCTTCTTTATCTTCTTCTTTATCTTCTTCTTTATCTTCTTCTTTATCTTTATCAGCGACCGTTGCGAGATTTGCGATCGTTTGCGAGATTTGCGATTCAAAAGTCGCATTTGCGAGCTTTGCGATAGGCTGCGAGGTTTGCGACTTAGGAGTGGAACCCTTGGACATAGACTCCGCCTCCTCAATTGTTAAATTGCCGGATTTTACTTTATCGTAAAGGTCAGGATAATACCTTTTTAAGTTCCCCATTCGCCCTGCTATTGATCGATCCTCGACTTTTCTGACATACTTTTCAGAGTCCCTGTCAATATCCCCACGGATGAACATAAAGGCAATCCTGGCGGTAGGGGATAATTCCGGTATGATACCTTCGAACGTATATAAGGGTATAGCGTCCGCTAGTTCCAGTCTCACATCACCTGGTAGACTTTTAATAACTTCATGCCATTCGCGGTAATATACAAAAGCCCTTTTGCCTACATTTGTTTGCGCTTGCCTGGAGCTACCCCACGCAAGCGCTTCATTTAATACTTCTCCCATCATTGCTGAAAAAGATTTAGTTGGTGAGAGAGTGTGCCGGAGCCTAAAAAATAATGCTTATATCTTGGGCCTCCGCTTGAAACCCAAACGTCCATTACTGGAATTCCCCTCTTGCGTAAATAACGGATGGTGCTGCGTGGATCACGGTCAGAAGTCCTCCTTCCCAGCTCTTTGGCCGAATAGGCGCCGCCTGTACGAAGTATCCCCAAAATGCTTTGCTCATTTCGGGAAAAATCATTAATTTTGTCCAAATCCCCGGCAAAGGATATTGGGCTTTGAGTTGTGTTAATTGACATGATTTAAAGCTCTTTTTTGTTGTGTTGTTTGAAAAAATCTCCGATTAGATCGCCAATGGCAACTACTCCCTTCGGAAGTTCTTTGTCTTTGACGGGTTTAGCCACTTTTTCTTGAAGAAACTGATCAATAGTCCTTGGTACATTGCTTTTCCCTTCAGGTTTACTCGGGCTTCTGGCAGAAGCCAAAGAGTAACACGTGTTTTTGCTCATCTCTGTTGGGTGCTTAATCTTTCAAGAAATCAAAGTTTGCCTTTCTCCTTCCTGCCAAAAGATATTCTCGAAGGTCTTTCTCGCTAAAAAGCAGCCTTTTCCCCTGTTTAATATACGGTATTTCATTCTTCGACACTTTTCCGTATATTGTTTGAACTGTCAATCCAAGAAACTCCGCAGCACCCCGAATCTGCAAGATCTTATCGGCGCAAGGCTCGATTTTTTGTTCCTGTAGCATCCTCTCTATTTTTTCCAGCTTCTCTAAGGCTATTTGCAGCATACCTGGTGTGTTCTCTAAAGTTGGTGTATTCATAGTCTTTTTTATTTTAATATCACAACATTCGTATCTATGCTTATACACTTACAATACACTAGTAGGTATGTATATAGTAAGTGTATAAGTTTTCTTGAGTTTTGAGCAGAAGTATTTCCCATAAGTTCTTCATTTAGTTGCTTGCCTTTTAATAATATTGCACTATTATTGTTGCAGAAATGTTAATATATCAAGTCACCCATATTAAGTAAATGATGGAAGAATCAATATCACCAATAAATTTAAACGAACTTCTATCTAACCCCCATTTCCCAAAATATTACATGAATGGGTTTGTAGTTGGCAATGGAAATAGTGATGGCTTTCTATTGGTTCAGACAAATTCGATCCCAACCACAATGATAAATATGTCATTTACAACAATGAAAACTTTAGCAAAGTCATTGAATGATATAATTAGTACCATAGAGGATGGGGTGCAGACTCAAGTACCTACAACTGCGGAGATAGATTCACTTATTAGATCTAAGCAATGACTTTAGCATTGAAAGAAAATAGTATTATTTCTTTTCCTTCTTTGGTAGGAGATAAAAATATATCCAAAATATTATCCTTTATTAACTTGGGTAATGGGTGGGATTTTGGAGAAGGAATTGCTATTAATCAAAATGTAATAGGAAAGGCCATAAATGGATATCTACAAATGTCCCTCTTCTTTAAAGTATCAATATTTCCAACAAGTTATGGAGGAATAACATTGTCAGGAGCTAAAGGGGACAATTTTTATGATATTACTGTCCTACCTGATAAAGAAGTTGTGGAATACCGCCATGAAAAAGGCATTGGGAAAGAATATGATGTATTAGAAGAGCTAGAAGACATAACCTTAGAACAGGCAGTAAACAGAGCTTTTGAATCACAAAAACTATATTCCATTAAATGTATCTTATCCGAACCCTTAATATTAAAAAGTACAGCAGAGAAAAGGGAAGATTCCAAAGTGACGCATTTCAACCATTCGGCTCTGCATTATCCTTATTTGAGAATCAATGCGCAGAAGCCGCCAGTTCCTCCGTTTGCAACCATATTGACCTATACTACAAATCAACCGTTGCGATACCAATTGTTTACTTAAAGATAGACTTAGCATTTCTTAATGAGCATAGTGAATGTTCAAAATACAACTTAGTTAAATCATTAAGTACAACAGGAGATAATTGCCATTACGACCTCACTTTTGATGCAAAATCCTGTTACAAGAAGATATTTTCCCAGATTTGCAAATCGCCAAATGTTTTTGTTTGCTCAGAAGGCAGCTCCGTTCAAATTACAGACGACCAACTAAGCAGATTAAGCGAGGAGTACGAATTTAAATACTGATTGAGCATCCGGGAATAAAAGGGGATGCCTTTCGCAGGAGTATATGACACACTAAATATTTTTTCCTCTTTTAGTAAAGGCTATTGCTTTTTCTATTTTATTGTTTACAATTTTTAGTATGGGATTTTTGGCAGGCGAGCTATTCCCAGATATGATTACGTGAACAGCGTCCTTTCTATAATCGGCTACAGTTTTCCCTGTTTTTAGAAACTGAAAATTTCTAATGACCCATTCTTCTAGTTGCTTTTTATTAACACCAGTAATAAGTCGGGCTTCGAAAATTTCTTTTAAAGCATACGTTAACTTATTTCCAGAATCTCTAAATAGTAACTTTTGTTGAGGCTCAATGCCATTGGTAATTAAGGATAGAAGTGGGTCGTGATTAATTTTGTCAAAATAAGATATAAGAATATTGAAAAGGTCAGTTTTGCAGCCATCCGAAAAGAGAGGAAGAGAACTAACTTGATCTTCGTGATTTCGAAAGTTATTTATATAAGACTCCTTTTGAGGAGGTTTTAGCGAATCTTGATTGAGGATATTGTGTGGCGAGGATGCTCTTAACCTTTTAAATAGCTCTACAATCCCGTCACTCGTTTTATTAATTTCCTCAGCAATGTGACTAATTCTTGCTTCAACATACGCTTCACTAACCTGCAGTAATCCACACAGGCGCAAATCTTTCAAATGTTGATTTAAAAGATTATTGTTGTCAAAGCATAGATTATCAAACTTATAGAAATCGAGGTCTACTTGTATAAGTTTATCCCTTAATCTCTCTCGATATATATTGCACAAATCATCTATTGATTTAATATCTGGGCAGTTGTTCCAGAATTCAGCCTCCAAATCTTGTATTTTAGGTTCTCTTAGAAGAATAGTCTCTACGATAACTTCTTTATATGGCTCGTTTGGGAAATTTGTATCAACAAACGCCCTTAAGCTTGCCAACCGCGCTTTATCGTCTGAAGTATAATTCCAGTCAATGGTTAAATTTGTTTGTAGTTGCCAATATGATTTAGCGATACGTTTAACAATTGCTTCCTCATCAAAAGTAAATTTCAAGGAGTGTTCACCCTCACCCGGATCGTTTGCTTGCCGATAGACATTTGCAAAGGCCAATCTCCGGAGATTATTTTTTTCCTCTTTAGTTTTATCGGAACTGGTTATTTCAACTAAATCAACATATAGCGCTCTAAGTGCTTCGTTGGTGCTATTTTTCATTTCATAAGCTCCCTTATATATACTAAGCCAAAGCATTTGGCTACTATCATAAATCAAGCTGGTCAATCGGTCGGCTTTAGAGAAGTCTAATTGCATCTTTATAGGGGGTTATTTGATAATTCGTCAATATCCAATTTTATCCTCTCCGCTGCCAGCCTTTTCGATTCATCTACTACCTTCGTATAAATCTGTGTAGTCTTTAGCGACTTATGCCCCAATAGCTTGGAAACCGTATAAATGTCGGTGCCACCAGCAAGCTGGAGAGTAGCGTATGTATGCCGAAAGTTATGAAATGTAATATCCTTAGTTATTCCGGCGGCACCTATCCATTGATAGAGGTGCTTATTCTCGAAGGCTGAATACTTAAGCCCCGGAAAAACCCGCTTATCTTTGCTTCCTCTCTCCCCAAGCATTTGGAATGCCTGCTCAGAAATCGGATGTACTTCTACGCCTTCCGTTTTCTCCTGGTCAAAATTCAAGAAGTACCCTCGGCCTTTAATGAATTCCACCTCACCCCATTCTAATTTTTCGATGTCACTCCAGCGGAGGCCCGTAAGCGCTGAAAAGAGAGCTGCCCGTTTCATCAACGGGTTATTACACTGTGTTTTTATCAGACTGTTAAGCTCCTCGATCGTTAGAGGTTCCCTTCTGGTTTCAACCTCCTTTATTGGCTTTACTTTCTTGTTCAGGTCTGATTGTAGTATCCCATCCGAATATGCCTGCTTTAAAGCCGCCTTAATCTTATTGAAATAGGACATTGCCGAATTTTGAGATAGCTTTGCCTTGTCACTTTTACGGCTTTTAGTAGTCAATAGATACTCTTTGAACTCCTCCAACTTCTTTTCATTCAGGTCACCAAACCTAAGCTGCCCTCCGGTGTAGTCCTTTAAATAGTTTAGGGCTGAAATCCAGTTGTCATGATTGCTTTCTTTACGCTTGTTGGCCAACTTTTCATAATACTCTACAAAGTCCAAATCAGCCAGCTCCTTTAACCGAATTTGTTCCTTTTCGAACTCCGTGTAAATCTCCGGTTTGTTAAGTTCGTTTTCCCTTTTGTTACAGATGCTGTTTGCTAGGTTGATCTGGTTTGTGTTGTGAGCCTTTTCGATTTCGTTCTTTGGTTTTTTGAAGATGTACAAATTCAGAAACTCTCGACGGGTAGGCTCCCCCGTCTTAGGGCTTATGATTGGAGGGTAAAAGTCCAGGTATAGTGATTGCCGCCCTTTGGTAATTGCTTTCTTTCTAAGAGATACTTTCGTAGCCATTGTGTTTAATTTAATAGTTTATCTACTAGAACTTTGGGGACGTATGTGTACCAACCATCTTTCTTCCTGGGGACTTTATTGCGTTTCAGAACATCATAAAGCGCCTTTTCTGAAATAGGGTATTTGGTCAATATTTCCTTCATGGAATAGCAATCCTCCACCGGCCAGGTGAATGATTGCAGGATTTCTTTTTCCTTGGATGCGGGAACAGTAGGAACGGATAGGAGTTTGTCAATTTCGGCTCGCCGGATCCGGGTCATTCGTTCAGAAATATTACTTGCTACCAAGCCTCCGCTATCAATCAACCGGTAGACCGTCCTGACCGAACAGCCAATTAATATAGCAGCATCGCGGACATTCAGATATTCTCTCTGCTTAATACTCTCAATGGCGCCGTGTTTTATTGCTTTGGTTTCGGTATTCGACCGCTCAATTTTCCCGGTTTTGATTCTTTCTTTATAAGCCCGTTTGCTGCATTTATCAGAGCAATACCGGGTTACGGTAGTCCTGGCAGTGAACTCTGTATGACAATGCTGGCAAATGCGCTGTACCTGGATGTTACTACTCATGTGTATTTAGGTGTACTTTTAATGTTTTTAAATGTAATTAAGTGCCATAATTTCCCCTTAAAAAGGGTTGAATTTGTACCTCAACCCTGAAAGGTACAATAAAGGTACAAAAATAAACTTAATAAACGTATAATATCACAAAACAAATAGTAATAAGAATGCAACAAAAAAAGCCCCAATATCAGGGCTTTATAATGATTTCTCTATTTTTATTATTGATTTGTTTATCCCGGTTACTTTCCAATACAAAACCTCCCAAAAATATTCTTCAGCAAATCCTCCGTAGAGATCGTACCCGTAATTTCCCCCAAATGGTGCAGGGCCACGCGGATATCCTGGGCCAGGAAGTCACCGGTGATGCCGGAGGACAGTCCGGTGAGGACGTCGTTCAGGGCATTGTAGGCTTTGGAAAGGTGCTCGTAGTGGCGGATGTTGGTGATGGTGTTGTCTTCGGTTTTGAGGTCCTGGACGGCGGTGACGATGGCGGCTTTCAGGGCTTCGAGGCCCTGGTTTTCTTTGGCGGAAATGGAGATCTCTTCCGGGCGGATGGGGGCGGGGGAGAGGTCGGTTTTGTTTTTTACCCAGAATAATACCTGGTCGTCGGAAACCAGGTTCCGGATATTTTCGAGGAAGTGGTGGCCCTCGGGGGAATCGTAGAGGAAAATCACCAGCCGGGCTTCTTTCAGGGCTTTTTTGGAGCGTTCTATGCCCATGGATTCTATGAGGTCGTCGGTTTCCCGGATGCCGGCGGTATCGATGAAACGGAATTTGAAGCCGTCCAGGATAAGGGTATCCTCGATGATGTCACGGGTGGTGCCGGCGATGTCCGTTACGATGGCCTTTTCTTCGTTCAGCAGGGCGTTCAGCAGGGTGGATTTCCCGGCGTTGGGCGCTCCGATGATGGCTACCGGGAAGCCTTCCTTGATGGCGTTGCCGTTATCGAAGGAGCTGAGCAGGGGCAGGATTTGTCCCTGGATGTTCAGGATCAGGGCGCGGAGGTCGTCGCGGTCGGCGAACTCCACATCTTCTTCGCCGAAGTCCAGTTCCAGTTCTACCAGGCTGGCGAAATGGATGAGGTCTTCGCGCAGGAGGGCCAGTTTCCGGGAAAACCCGCCCCGCAACTGGTGCAGCGCGGTTTTATGGGCCACTTCGGAGTCGGCGGCGATGAGGTCGGCCACGGCTTCGGCCTGGACCAGGTCCATCTGGCCGTTCAGGAAGGCTCTTTGGGTGAACTCGCCGGGGGCGGCCAGGCGGCAGCCGTTTTGCACCAATAGCTTTAGTACATAGCGGATGATGTAGGGGCTGCCGTGGGTGGAGATCTCGATGGAATCTTCGGCGGTAAATGATTTTGGTGCTCTGAAAACCGACACCAGGACTTCGTCTATGGTCTTTTCGCCGTCTGCGATCCGGCCGTAGTGGATGGTGTTTCCTGCCGCCCGGGTCAGGTCTTTGCCTCTAAAGAGGGTGTTACCTATGGCCAGGGCGTCCGGGCCGGAAACCCGGATAATGGCCAATGCCCCTACGCCGGGTGGGGTGGCTATAGCACAGATGGTGTCCTGGAAATTCAAATTCTGATCTTTTTTCGGCTACAAAGATAGGGAAATTGTGGTGGATCATGGTTCGGTCAGGGGCGGACAGGCAATAAAGCCTACTTTCCGCCGTAATTTATAGGATATGGTCAGACTCAACTATTTTATGTTTCTACGCACATTTACGCTGGTTTCCCTTCTCGTTTTGAATAAAGGGTTTGCGTAACAGCAGCATAACCCCAAAAACAGCGGCGGCATCGTCTATAAATTCATTTTGCCGGTGGATAATCCCCATGCGCAGATTGTTAAACCGAATCATAACCTGGGGCTGGGTTATACGCGCACCCTAAGGGGAAACCACGCTACAGGGCTGAATGTTTATTACAGAAGTGGCAAATATTTCAATCAGGGTATTCCGTGGCAGAGCTCCGGGGGATTGCCTATCACTGGTGAACCCCAGTTGCCGCTTTTGGAAAGGGCAAAGAATAACGATATTGAACCTATGAATCTTTCTTTCGGGTTATCGCTGGAGCGGAAGTTTTAGGGGATGGAAATGAAGTATTTTAAGCCCCGGTTTTACAATCCCTGTAACTTTCTCTATTTTTGAGGCCGGAATAACCGCATACGGCATAGATGTTATTTGACTCGCTGCAGTTTATACTGTTTTATATCGTAGTTACTATCCTTTATTTTTCGATTCGACATCGGGGAAGGGTGTGGCTGTTGCTGCTGGCGTCGTGTTATTTCTACCTGGTGTTTAAACCGGTGTATATCCTGATCCTGCTGGTGACCATCGTGGTGGATTATTTTGCGGGGATCTGGATTGCCAACAGCGAGGGACAGAAGCGAAAATGGTTCCTGGTGCTGAGCCTGATCGCCAATATCGGCTTCCTGGCATTTTTTAAATACTGGAACTTCTTTAACGATAACCTCACTCACCTGCTGAGCCTGTTCGGGATGGTGAATCACCTGCCGGATTATGAGCTGGACCTGCCCATCGGGCTGTCATTCCACACCTTCCAGGCTATGAGTTATACCATTGAGGTGTACCGCCGGAAGCAGAAGCCGGAGAAAGATTTTATTGTGTACTCGCTGTATGTGATGTTTTACCCGCAGCTGGTGGCCGGGCCCATTGAGCGGCCTCAGAATATGCTGCACCAGTTTCATACCTATTTCAAATTTGATTGGGAGAATATGAAATCGGGGCTCATGCTCATGCTGTGGGGGCTTTTTAAAAAGGTGGTGATCAGTAACCGACTGGCTGAAATGGTGGATTACTGCTTTGATGATCCTTCGGAACACCCTGGCCTGACACTCCTCGTGGCCTCGGTTTTTTACAGCTTCCAGATCTATTGTGACTTTTCGGGGTATTCGGATATCGCCATCGGGGCCGGGCGTACCATGGGCTTTACTCTCATGAAAAACTTTGATGTGCCCTACCTGTCCAAAAGTATCGGCGAGTTCTGGCGCCGCTGGCATATTTCACTTTCCACCTGGTTTAAAGACTACCTGTATATCCCGCTGGGCGGAAGCCGGGATGGGGAGTGGAAGCTCTACCGTAACCTGGCCATCGTGTTCCTGGTGAGCGGGCTCTGGCACGGGGCCGCCTGGACCTTCATCATCTGGGGCGCCCTGCATGCCCTGTTCCAGATCCTGGCGAGGATGCGAGACCGCTACCTGCCTGTCCGGATCCCTAAAAATGATGTTCTGTCTGCCCTTTTTACGTTTATCCTGGTTACCCTGGCCTGGGTATTTTTCCGGGCCAAGGGCGTGCATAATGCCAAGGTGATCCTGGGCAAGCTGCTGCGTTTTGACTTCTTCAGCGGCTATTCCATGCCGTATACGGTTAACGAGTTTATTTTCTGCTGGCTACTCATAGCCGCCCTGTTCCTGAAAGATATTTTTGCAAAGGAGATCGCCGTAAAAAGTACGCCGGCGTTTTACCTGAAGTTTGCCGGCCTGGCCGTATTGTGTTATTTCTTCGGGGTATTTTCCGGTGAACAATTCATTTATTTCCAGTTCTGATGAAGGCACTGAAATACATAGCGTTAGTGGTTTTCGGGTTCCTGTGGTTCCTGGGGTGCTCGCGCCATACGGTAGTGTACCTGGTGGATAACGGGTGGATTGGCGATGATTTCCGGTACGGCGACCTGTACCGGCTGTCGAATCTTTCCGACTACCGGGTGCCGGTAGAGAAGTGCAGCATGCCCTACAAGGGGGCTAAAGTACCGGTAACGCTTTACCTGGCGGGCGACAGCTTTACCGAGGAAGGGCGGGTAAACCGGGATCAATACGCCACAGACCGCTATTTCCGGTCATTTGTGTCCGATCCGCAGGTACCGCTGGAGCGGGTTCCGGGAAAGAAGATCCTGGTCATTGAAACCGTGGAGCGGCACCTGCGGGAGCGCTTTTCGGAAAAACCCTGGATGAACTGGGTGGAGCCATCCGGCACCGATCCTGTGGCACCCGTTCAGGAGCCCTTTTCTTTCCGTAAGCTCTATGCGGCCATTGTGGACTATGAAGTGCCTTACCGGGAAGAAATGCACGAATCGGTCCTGTTCAGCAGTGATTTTATCCTGAAGATCAAAGAGCTGAAGGCCGATTTTAACTACCGGGTCTTTGGCCGGGTAGATCCCAAGGTAAACGTGCTGAAAGGCGAGCTGGTTTATGACCTGGATGTGGCTCCGGGCATCAGCTCGGTGTATGATACGGTTTCGGAGGAGGAGATCGGGCGGATTGTGGCGCACGCTAATGCCACCCGCCGGCACTACCGGTCGCTGGGTTTTGATGAAGTGTACCTGAGTGTTATTCCCAATAAATCCAGCCTGCTGATCCGGGACGAAGCCGCCTATAACCACCTGGTAGAAAGGGTAGAGGCTCACCCGGCTCTGGAAGTGCCGCTGATCAGCGTCTGGAGGGCCTTTGCAGCGGGAAATTACTACCGGAAGGGCGATTCCCACTGGGATTGCGCCGGGCAAAAGATATGGGTAGATCAGGTGAATTCCATCTTAAAGTCGGCTGAAAATTAGAAACCTGTGCGGTTTTCTATTATTTTTGCAGAACTTTTTGAAAGCAGTTAAGGGCTGTACTTGAAGGCTCCTCTGGTGGAAAATACGGATGGGGCTTAAAAGGGTACAAAATGCAAGGCGTTGAGGATGAGACCGAAGGAGCATACTTTAGTATGTTACTGAGGCCGAATTCCGAAAACAACGCAGCAGTTTGTGTACTTTTAGACACCGTCTAAACTCGCTACATTTTAAAAATATCAGTCACTTATGAGTAAGAAATATGTCCAGTACGGATGCGGCCTTTCCGCTCCGGAACAATGGATAAACTACGATGCCTCACCAACTTTACAGATTCAAAAAGCCCCGTTGATCGGTGAGCTGTTCAAGAGCAATCTGAACACGGAATTCCCTTCCAATGTGCTCTTTGGCGATATCATCAAGGGTCTCCCGGAAGATGTAAATTCCGTAGACGGGCTGTACTGCTCGCATACGCTGGAGCACCTGGCGTTAAACGATATGCGCCGGGCCCTAGCCAATTCCTACGCCATTCTCAAAAAAGGCGGGATCTTCCGCTGCGTGGTTCCTGACCTGGAATATGCGGCGCGGGAATATATCAAACGACTGGATGCCGGGGACGAAACCGCTTCCATGTTTTTTATGCAGGATACTCTTCTGGGTGTGGAAGACCGGCCCCGGGGCGCTAAAGGCATGGTGAGTTCATACTTTGGTAACTCGCATCACCTGTGGATGTGGGACAGGAAATCACTGGCCCGCGAACTGCGGAACGCCGGGTTTGTGGAAGTACGGGAATGCAGCTTTAACGATTCCGAAGACCCCATGTTTACACATGTGGAAGACCAGAGCCGTTTTGTAAATGCCGTGGCTTTGGAGTGCCGGAAATAAATATTTCGGTGAAGTTTTCACAAAGGTCTCGGCTTACTGGTAGTGTAGCGGCTGAAGTGATCAATGCTTCAGTAGCGTCTCCACAAAAGCCTTAAGATCGCAGGAAGTACTTAGTAAGATAGTCCCTTAATTTTTTAGTAGCGTCTCCACAAGGGCATTCAAATCACAGGAAGCACTGAGTAGGATAGCCCCTTAATTTTTCAATAGCGTCTTCGCAAAGGCCTTCAGATCATGAGTAGTCCGGTACCGGCTGCCGTCAATGACCCTGAGGGCCGGTTGCGTGTGAAAACCGCTTACTGCGGCCGTAATTTCTTGGATAGCATAAGGATTCACAATACTACCCAGTCCATACCGGGTAACAATTCCCGCCATCACCCCTGTATCTGAAGCGATCACCGGCTTATTGTGATAGGCCGCTACCCCAATGATCCCACTGGAGCCGAAGAAATTGATATTCATTCTCAAAATCACATCCGACTGCGCAAAGGAGCTTTCCATCTCCTCATCACTCACAAACTCGTCCCGGAAAATCATCTGGTATTCCCCTTTTTTCAGGGTCAGCAGGTGGTCTTTAAAGCCCGGTTTAAACTTCCCGATGACCAGCAGCGTGGTTTTCCGGCTGGTTTCTGGTGCCAGGGCATTGAAGGCCAGCACAATATTCTCCAGGTTCTTCCGCTCATCAATATAGCCGAACTGCAGGAAAATAAGGTTCTCTTCCGGGATTCCGTAGGTTTTCCGCAGGTCATATCCCGGTACGGGCGGGTAGCCGAAATAGGGGTCAGGCAGGGTATAAAAACGGGTTTCACCCTGATTCAGCCAGCCGGGCATCTCCTCATCGTTCAGGATAAAGATCTTGTCGAGGTTCAGGTTCCGGAGCGCCCACTCCATGGTCAGCTTTTTACGGGTTTTGGTCAGCAGCATTTTAGCTTTCTGGCTGAGGGAACTGCCCTCTGCCTCCATGCGGGAATAGGGCGCAAACCATATCCCCGAGATTTTGAAAGGGGTTTTGGATTTCCCGATCTCCGCCTGGTAGCTGTCTAAAAACATCAGGATCACCCGGTCTGCTTCCAGATCAGCGGCATATTTACAGATGATTTCCCACTCTACCCGGGCCTTTTTTAGGGCCGTGGCGTCCGCATCAATGCCTGCCTGCTCCTGCGGAGAAAGCTGTAACGCCCGGATATGCGCGTAGCGGCTTTCCAGCCGGAAATCCCCGGAGCGATTGGTCAGGAAAACAAACTCATCTTCCCGGAAATTTTCACCTGCGTAGTGCAGGAGATTATTCATAAAGCCGAAACGGTGGCCATCCAGTTTAATATTCAGATCTGTGATCAGATACTTCATTCTTCGGTATAAACATTTTTAGACGGGATCCGCTGCAGCAGCAGGAATCCGAGCACAAACAAGGCAATCAGGAACAGGAGGGAGTTTCGCATGCTGCCCGTCTGATCCACAATGAACCCAAATATAAACGTGCCCAGGGTCATGGCTATTTTCTCCGTAATGTCATAAAAGGCAAAGTAAGCGGAGGTTTCTTCGGCATTTTCCGGGATGAATTTGGCGAAGGTAGACCGCGAAAGCGACTGTATCCCACCCATCACCAGTCCTACCAGGCCTGCAATAACGTAAAACTGCCCGGCCGTGGTAGTGAAATACGCGGCGATGGGTACGATGGTCCACAGCACGATCTCGATCCGCAGCGCAATAGTATTCCCGAACTTTTCCGACAGCCGCGAAGCCAGGTAGGAGCCCGGGATGGCAATCAGCTGGATGAGCAGCAGGGTAGCGATCAACCCTTCGCGGGGGATGTTGATCTCCTCGTTGGCAAAGAGCGTGGCCACGTAAATCACGGTCATTACCCCCATGTCATAAACCAGGAAAGAAAGCAGGAAGCGTTTCAGGTACCGGCTTTTCCGTACGTTCAGGAAGGTATTTTTCAGTTGGATGAAACCGTTTTTAAGGAAGCGCGACTGGAAAGGCTTGCTCTCGTCTTTGGGCAAACGGGAAAAGGGAATCTGCGCAAAACCGGCCCACCAGATCCCCACGGTAATGAAGGCGATGCGGGTGGTAAACCCGGAGTCGGAATCGGCCTGAGTGAGGCCAAAAAGCCCCGGCTTCATGATCAGCAGCAGGTTAAAGATCAGCAGCAGCACGCTGCCCACATACCCGAACGCAAAGCCGCGGGCACTGAGGCGGTCGTAATGCTCTTCCGTGGCGATCTGCGGAATAAACGCATTGTAAAACACCAGGCTCCCGCCCCAGCCAATGATGGACAGCCCGAAGGCGATCATGATCCATTCCAGGTTATCCGGCGTAAAAAAGTAGAAGTAAGCACAGGAGGCCGCCCCAAGGTAACAGAAGAACTTCATGAATAATTTCTTCCGCCCCGAGTAGTCGGCTATCCCCGTGAGGATAGGATTCAGGAAGACCAGCAGCAGCGAAGCGGCTGAAATGGTGAAGGTATAAAGGGCGTTTTTATCAAACTTAAAGTTAAAAAAGGAAACCAGTTCCTTAGTACCGATGGTCTCGGATACGGGAACGGTAGACTGGTAGTAAATCGGGAAAATGACCGTGATAATGACCAGATTATGAACGGAGTTAGCCCAGTCGTACATGCACCAGGCGTTCCATGTTTTCTTATTATTCATTCAAAGGTTTTTGGGAGGGCTCAAAGGTAGGGCAATTCTCAGTTTATTCAAAATTTTAGAGCCCTGCACCACCAAACTGCCCGTTAAGAATGTATATTTGTTCTTATTCAGCCTTAACATTGATGTCTGACAAACGAAGTCCGATGTTTGCCGTTATCGGCGCATCTTCAGTAGGTACCATGATCGAGTGGTACGATTTTTATATCTTCGGAAGCCTGGCTACCCTGATCTCTACCAAGTTTTTTCCCGGTGGGAATGAAACCCTGGCCTTTTTATCTACGCTGGCCACCTTTGCCGCGGGCTTTATCGTGCGGCCTTTCGGAGCGCTGTTTTTCGGCCGCCTGGGCGACCTCATCGGCCGGAAGTATACTTTCATGGTCACGCTCTTACTGATGGGCGGGGCCACTTTCCTGATCGGCTGTATCCCGGCTTACGAAACCATCGGCATCATTTCACCGCTGCTGGTGCTGCTGCTGAGGCTACTGCAGGGACTGGCCCTGGGCGGGGAATACGGCGGGGCGGCTACCTATGTGGCTGAACACTCACCTAATCACCAGCGCGGGCTCATGACCTCCTGGATTCAGACCACGGCCACGGCCGGCCTGATCATTTCCCTGGTGGTGATAGCGGTCACCCGCGCCAGCATGTCGGAAGAATCTTTCCAGGCCTTCGGCTGGCGGATCCCCTTCCTGGCCTCTGCTGCCATGATCTATGTATCCTACATTATCCGGCGGAATATGCACGAGTCGCCACTGTTTGCCAAAGCCAAGGCCGAAGGCAAAACCTCCGTTAACCCGCTGAAGGAGTCGTTCGGAAACCGGTACAACTTAAAATATGTGCTCCTGGCCCTCCTGGGCGTAACCATGGGGCAGGGGGTGGTGTGGTACACCGGCCAGTTCTATGCCATGTCGTTTATAGAACGGGTTATGCATGTTCCCAAAGTACAGGTAGACAGTATCCTGATCTGGGCGCTGTGCCTCGGTACCCCGTTTTTTATCCTTTTCGGGGGGCTGTCGGATAAGATCGGGCGGAAATGGATCATGATGGCAGGGATGCTGGTGGCGGTGCTGAGTTATCGTTACATTTATACGCAAATGTACGAAACGGCCAATGTGCAGCATAAGACCGAACTGACCACCAAGACCGCTTTCAGTACGGAGTTAAAAGGGGCCGACTCGGTGTACACCGTGCTCAAAACCTATACCGACGGCACGCGTTACAGCGAAATCACCACCGTAACGGCAGGTACCCGGCATACGGAAAAGACCGTGACCCTGACTCCTGCCGCTAAGCGTACGCTGATCTTCTGGGTGTTTATCCAGGTGATCTTCGTGACCATGGTATACGGTCCCATAGCAGCCTTCCTGGTAGAGATGTTCCCGGTGAAGATCCGGTATACGTCCATGTCGCTGCCGTATCACGTAGGAAACGGCATCTTTGGCGGGTTGCTTCCGGCCATTGCTACCTTCCTGGTGACGCGGGCGGGGGCCGTGAACGACAAGGCCGTTGGCCAGGGCCTGGCAGCGCCCATTGACAAACCCTACCTGGAGGGATTATGGTACCCCATACTCATTGCCGGCATCTGCCTGGTGATTGGCGTGATTTATTTGGATGGGAAGGATAATAGGGTGGATGACTAGTCTTAATGGTTAATGAGGGGGTGTTAGTTATAAATTGATACTGGGAATGCTTATGAATACGTTAAAAAGAATTTTGGGAATTGTGTGGATTTTGCTGGGGCTGGGGGCGGTGTGGTACCTGATTTATAACCAGGCCGTTCCGCTGTGGAAGGCGGGTGGCGAAAGCATTATTCCGGCGGTGATCTATGTTTTTGTGCTCTGCCCCATCATTGCCGGCTCCCTGGGCTGTTTCGGCTGGTTTGCCTGGCAGGGAGAGTTTGACGAATAAAATTTGTCATACGAATAATTATATGTTATTTTTGAGTTCATCGACATCAAAACATCTTTATGAAACAGGGAGTTATCACCACCTCCGTTTTTGATCTGTTCAAGATCGGTCCCGGGCCTTCCAGTTCGCATACCATCGGACCTATGAAGGCGGGCTATGATTTCCTTCAGCGGGTGAACCGTCTTCCTGTTCCGGCTGACCGCGAGCTGAAGATCGAGATCCACCTGTACGGGTCGCTTAGTGCTACAGGAAAAGGCCACGGTACCGACAGGGCGGTCATCGGCGGCGTCCTGGGCTGGTTACCGGATACCGTAGACCCGGTGGCGTTTACGGGGCTGCTGAAAAACCCCGGTGACACCTATGCCGTGTACATCGGCGGGCACACCGTGATGGTCTCTGCGAATACTGTGATCTTTCAGCGGGTACGGTATGATTCCCCGCACCCTAACACCGTGGTATTTAAGCTGCTGGCCGGGGGAGAAGTGTTTCATGAAGAAGAATACTACTCGGTAGGCGGGGGATTTATCCAGCGGAAAGGGGAGCGTAAAAGCGAGGAGCCGAAAAACCCGCCGCCCTACCCGTACACCACCATGAAAGAGCTGAAAAGCCACCTGGTGACGCACCGGATCTCGCTTACCGAATTAATGCTGGCCAATGAGGAGGCCCTGTCCGGCCTGGATCGCAAGACCATCCTCCGGAAAATAGACGACATCCTGGACACTATGCACAAGGCCGTAAAACGGGGCCTGAAGCACAAGGGCGAGCTGCCCGGCACCATCCGCCTGAGAAGAAAAGCCCCCGTGCTGTACGAGCAGGCCAAAGGCAGCGCTTCCACTTCCGACAGTTTCATGGTGTTCCTGAACGCCTATTGCATGGCGGCCTCAGAAGAGAATGCGGCGGGGAATATGGTGGTTACGGCGCCCACTTCGGGGGCATCGGGCGTGATACCCGGCGTGACTTACCTGCTGAAAAATCATTACCATTATGACAAGCAGAAGATCCGGGAAGGCATGCTGGCCGCAGCGGTCATCGGCTTCCTGATCAAGCATAACGCCTCCATTTCCGGTGCCGAGATGGGCTGTATGGGGGAAATCGGCTCAGCCTCGGCCATGGCGGCTGCCATGCTGGCGCATTGTGCCGGTAAAAGCATAGAGACCGTGGAGGTGGCTGCTGAAATCGCCATTGAACACCACCTGGGTATGACCTGTGACCCCATTGGCGGCTATGTGCAGATCCCCTGCATAGAACGGAACGCCATGGGAGCCATCAAAGCCTATAACGCTTACCTGATAGCGTCATCCGGTAACCCCGGCGACCAGAAGATCACCCTTGACAGCGTTATCAAGGTGATGCGCGCCACCGGCCGTGATATGTCCAAAAAATACAAGGAGACCTCGGAAGCGGGCCTGGCGCTGAGTGCTACGGAGTGCTAAAACCCGTGCAAATCATTTTAAACGCAGATGGCTCGTGAGAAAGTTAGGCATGTGGATAGCGCTGATAAGCATTTTCAACACTGCAAAAGGCCAGGACTGCCGGGAAAGGTATTTCAGTACCGCCGAAAAACCGGTCATTAAAGAATACCTGGAGGAGGCGCAGAAAAACCGGTGGTTTTTAGGGGCGATAGGCGTAATCGGTATTCACGAGCGGGATCTGGCTAACCGGCAGAAAATGTGGGAGCTGACCATGCTGTATGACGATGAATATAAGGAATCGCCGCCCCGGGAATACGCCTATATCCGGAACTACCTGGTGTTATTTTTCAAAGACAATAAGGATTTGGACGATTCGCTGAAAGAGAAGCGCATTGCCTGCCTGGATACCGTGGTTTTAGACCGGCTTTATATCCGCCCGCCCCGGCGCGAGCGCCGGATGTACCTCCGGAAAACCGAGTTCCGGGATTCTGAAATATTTCCGGAAGGCTCACCGGAAAGAGATATCCGGAACCCGGTGATCATAGAGGAATTGCCGCCTACTTACCGCAAAATCATCTTTTCGGAAGCAGGTAAGGTGATTTACAAGGGCGCCAGGGCGGATACAATGCCTGAATGAAGCTACAGGAAAAACTAAAGCCCCTTCTGTCCTTTATCAGAAAACCCGCTGTTTTTTTTGCCGGCGGCCGGAGATTTATTTTCTTTACATCCCTATGAAGAAAATACTTACCAATCTCACTTTCTGGGTCTTACTGGCTATTGTCACGGGTACCCTGCTGGGACACTTTTATCCCTCGCTGGCGCTGAAGCCCCTGCTGGATAAGCCCGTAAAATTCAGCCTGATCCTCACCGACTTTGAGATCAAACCTTCGCTCAGTGAGGCTTTCAGCAGCACCTTCATCAGCATTGTCAAAATCTTCATTAACCCCATTATCTTCCTGACCATTACTCTCGGGATGATCTCTATGGGTAACCTGAAAAAGGTAGGGAAGGTAGGGGCCAAGGCGCTGATTTACTTTGAAGTGGTGACCACCCTGGCGCTGATCATCGGTGTGGTGGCGGCTAATGTTATCCGGCCGGGAGAAGGGGTGGAGAGAAAGCAGATCGCCGGGGGTGATATCACCAAGTACACCCAGAAAGTAGATGACTTCACCTGGGCACAGTTCTTCTGGGATAACGTTACCCTGCAGGTGCTGATATTGTCACTCATCCTGGGCGTAGTATTCAGCAATTACAGCGGAAGGCAGAAGGTGGTGGATTTCCTGAGCCCTATAGCCCGGAAAGTATTCTGGGCCCTGCACAAGGTAATGTACCTGGCACCCCTGGGGGCTTTCGGCGGCATGGCCTATACCGTGGCGGTTTACGGCATTGATACGCTGCTGCCCCTGGCTAAGCTGATGGTGACGGTGTACGTGACCATGGCCCTCTTTATTTTTATGGTTCTGAACCTGATCTTACGGCGCTACAAGATACAGATCGGCCGGTTTCTGCGGTATATCAAAGAAGAACTGCTGATCGTGCTGGGTACCTCTTCCTCAGAAGCGGCCCTGCCCTCGCTGATGGAGAAGCTGGAAAAAATGGGCTGTTCCAAGCCCGTGGTGGGCCTGGTGGTTCCTACGGGGTATTCGTTTAACCTGGACGGCACCACCATTTATTTATCCATGGCAGTGATCTTCCTGGCCCAGGTGTATCACGTGCACCTGACCTTTGAGCAGATACTGACCATTATTGGGATACTGATGGTGACCTCCAAGGGAGCCGCCGGGGTAACGGGCAGCGGCTTTGTGGTGCTGGCCTCTACCTTAACCGCCATTAAGGTCATCCCGGTAGAAGGCCTGGCTCTCCTGCTGGGGGTAGACCGGTTCATGTCGGAAGCCCGGGCCATCACGAACTTCATCGGGAACGGCGTGGCCACCATCTGGATCTCGAATAACGAGGGCGAGTTTGACCGCGAAAAGATGGAAGCGGCCTTCCGGGAATGAACGGTATTGGATAGTGAACCGGTAATAAGAGCTGCCTCTGGGCGGCTTTTTTTGAAAATAATTTAAAATAAATGCGATTATATTTTTAATTTTATTAAAGTATATTTTAACTTTGTTTAACAAAAGCGAAAAATATGAAACTTCCTATCGTTTGTCCCAGTTGTGAAAACATCCTTAAGGTGAGCCAGATGAAGTGCAGCTATTGTGACACCTCCATCAGTGGCAGCTTCGACCTGCCGGTTTTACTGAGGCTCACCCCGGAAGAGCAGGAATTCATCCTGAATTTCTTTCTTTCCAGCGGCAGCATCAAGGAAATGGCGCGGCAGGCCGATATTTCTTACCCTACCATGCGGAATAAGATGGACGACCTGATTGAAAAAGTAAAAACCCTGCAAACTGTATAAATGATGAAAAAGCTATTTAACCCTGTAGCGCATTTTGATGAGAGAATCCTTCTGGGAGCCGGTTTGGCCTCGGTACTGGTGGCCGTGGTCTTCGGGTACCTATTCGGGTTTAAGTTTGATGCCCTTTCCCATATTACCTATGCCAATAAGGACTGGTTTGAAGTAGGCCTTACTACCTTACGCAGTTACGGAATCGCTATTGCCGCTTTTTTCCTGCTGGGTATCCTCATGAACAGGAGAACCCGCTTTATAGACATCCTGAATACGGTTCTTATCGCTAACGTTCCCCTGGTGGCACTTTCCCTGATTCAGAAACTGCCCTTTATTTCCAATGCACTGGAAGCCGTACTTCGAAACCCGAAAGACCTGGACCCGGTAGTGGTCAGTGCTTTGATGCTGATCAGCCTGATTGTTCTTCCTTTAACGGTACTGAGTTTTGTACTTCTCTATAATGGTTTTAAAACGACTGTTCACAGGAAGGAGTGGTACCATATTACCCTGTTTGTAATAGTAGCTGTATTTGTAAATTTTACCCAGTTTTTATTTTAAGCCTATGAAAAAGTTATTCATCATTTTTGCCCTGTTTTTTGTGGGGCCTCTTTATGCCCAGAAAAAGAAAGCAGAGAAGATCGCAGACCCGCTGGCGGGCATTGAAAAGGAACTGGAGCAAATCCTGAAAGACCGGAAAGCGGCCGGTTTTGCGGTGGCTGTGGTCCGGAAAGACAGCGT
The DNA here is from genome assembly GCA_019638185.1 of Leadbetterella sp. Taxonomy (GTDB): domain Bacteria; phylum Bacteroidota; class Bacteroidia; order Cytophagales; family Spirosomataceae; genus Leadbetterella. The sequence continues at coordinate 6,848 of JAHBUH010000007.1, read as the reverse complement.
AATTTATGCCAAAGGATTTGGCTACCGGGATTACGAAAATAAACTCCCCGTAACGCCTAACACCCTCTTTGCCATAGGCTCATGTACCAAAGCCTTTACGGCGTCACTCCTGGGGCTGATGAACAAAGAAGGTAAACTGGACTTTAATACCCCCGCCCGGGATTATTTACCCGGCCTGAAGTTTTTTAACGACGACCTCACCCGCAATGTCACCGTTAAAGATCTTATGGTGCACCGCACCGGCCTGCCCCGGCATGATCTATCGTGGTATCTGTTCAGCACGGATTCCCGGGAGGAGCTCCTGGGGCGGATCGCCTACATGGAACCCACCGCCCCGCTGAGGCAAACCTGGCAGTATAATAACTTCATGTACCTGGTGCAGGGGATGATCGCGGAAAAGCACTACGGGAAAACCTGGGAAGAAGTGCTGAGTGAAAGGCTATTAAAACCCATGGGGATGAGACGGTCTAACAGCTCCATAGCCGCTTTAACGGCAGACAGCGATGCTGCTTTAGGGTATGAACTCGAAAACGACAGCCTGATTTCCAAACGGGATTATTACCACATAAACGCGATGGGGCCTGCCGGAAGCATTAACAGCAGCGTGATGGAAATGGCCCGGTGGTTAAAAGTATGGATCAACAAAGGGAAGCTGAACGGCCGGGAAATATTGCCGGAGTCTTACATAAACGAAGCCATAAGCTCGCAGATGGTGGTTTCCGCACTTTTACCGCAGGCGGAGTCACCGGATGTACACCTGTCCAACTACGGCTATGGCTGGATTTTAAACTCTTACCGGGGGCATTACCGGGTAGACCATGGCGGGAATATCGACGGGTTTTCAGCCAATACGGCTTTCTACCCGGCAGACAGTATCGGCATAGTGGTGCTTACCAATCAGAACGCCTCTTCCCTGAATAGTGTGGTCAGAAATACGCTGGCAGACCGTCTATTGGGTTTAAAACCGGTAGACTGGAATGGCCGGATGAATAAAGCTCAGGCTAAATCCGCTTCCGGTACCGCCGGGGAAGAGAACCGGAAAAAAGGTACGCAGCCCTCACATCCCTTAAAAGATTATGAGGGCGTTTATACCCATAAGGCGTACGGGACTTTTGAAGTGAAGTATCAGAATGATTCCCTGATAGCCGTATTCCCTCTCGAGAAAATGTGGCTCAGGCATTACCATTACGATGTCTTCCAGTCGGTAGGTTATGATAAGAGCGGACGGGTAGACACCACCGAAATCTTTGATGTACTGGTTCCGTTTTATATGAATGAGGCCGGGGATATCGTTTCTGCGAAGCTGCAGCTTCAGGCGGGCCTGGAATCCTTAACGTTTACCAAAGCCGGTCTATCCAAAGAGGTCAGTGAAAATGATCTCAGGGTTTTTGAAGGAGAATACCAGCTGGCTCCGCAGGCCATTGCCCGGGTTTATATCAAGAACCAAAAGCTGCATTTGTTTATAGCAGGCCAACCGGAGTATGAGCTGCTGCCGGTAGGAGACCGGAAGTTTGAAATCAAATCTTTAGCGGGATATACGTTGGAATTTGAAGGCAAAGAGGAGCGGGTGGAATCCGTGAAATTCATTCAGCCTAACGGTATTTTTAAAGCGAATAAAGTCAAGTAAAAACATGAAAAAGCTATTTTTAATCCTGGTTTTAAGTGCCCACACTCTGCTGGGCCAAAGTATAACGGGTGCCTGGTCCGGTGAACTGAACGTACAGGGCACGAAGCTCCCGCTGGTGCTGAACATTACGGAAAAAGACGGGGTACTGGTTTCCACCCTTGACTCGCCCCGGCAGGGCGCCAAAGGGCTCCCGGTAAAAGAAACGCGGTTTGAAAACGATGAACTGACGATTGACGCTCCCGCCCTGGGCCTGAAATACAGCGGCCGGCGGGTGTCGGCAGACAGCCTGTCGGGTACATTTACCCAAAACGGCATGAACCTGCCCCTGAGCCTGAAAAGGGGTGCGGCGGAGCAGGCAAAGCCCTCTCGTCCGCAAACACCCCAGCCCCCGTATGCTTACTATACAGAGGAGGTGACCCTTAAAAATGAAAAGGAGGGTAACCTGCTGGCCGGGACTATCGCGGCTCCTAACCAAGGCAAAGACTTCCCCATCCTGGTCATGATCACCGGAAGCGGAGCCCAGAACCGCGACGAGGAACTCTTTGGCCACAAACCCTTCCTGGTCATCGCCGATTACCTGGCTAAACAGGGGATCGGAACGCTGCGACTGGACGACAGGGGCGTGGGCGGCTCCGAAAAAGGGAAGGCGGGGGCTACCTCCGAGGACTTTGCCGGAGACATCGGCTCAGCGGTAAACTTCCTGGCAGCGCGCGGGTACCGGAACATCGGTTTAATAGGCCACTCCGAGGGCGGGATGATCGCCCCCATGGTGAACAGCATGAATAAAAACGTGAAATTCATGGTGCTGCTGGCCGGTCCGGGTATACCTATTCCGGAACTCATGAAACTTCAGACCTATGAAGTGACTAAATCTACAGGCGTACCGGAAGAACATGCCCGTGCAGTGGCGGAGTCTAATGTAAAAATATATTCCTTCATCAATACCTATAAAGGAGATAACCTGGCGGCCGACCTGACCGCTTATCTGAAAAAGGAAATACCCACTCTGGCCGAGGCCCAGCTAAAAACATCGGTTAACCAGGTGGCTAACCCGTGGTTCCGGTATTTTCTGGCCTTTAATCCGGATGTTTACCTCTCCAAAGTGAAAGTACCCGTTCTGGCTTTAAACGGCAGCCGGGATGTACAGGTTACGGCCAAAGAAAACCTGGCGGGGATTCGGAAATCACTGGAGAAAGCGAAAAACACGAAATCGGAAATCCGGGAAATGGAGGGGCTGAATCACCTGTTCCAAACGGCAAAAACCGGGGCCGTGAGTGAATACGGGGAGCTGGAAGAGACCATTTCTCCGAAAGTGTTGGAGAAGATCAGCACCTGGGTGCTGGGTCTTAGGTAAGGGAATATCGGCAGAGTACCCTGGCGGCAGGCTCTACAAGAGAAAAACGGAATAACTTTGGGGAGTACCTATGGCACGCTCGGATAGCCATTATGCAGCCATTTTTGCTACCAAATGGTTCTCCCTCCGGGGAGATATTCGCTTCGTAAATAAACAGCCTAACGGGAGATTTAGCCGGACGAAATGTGCCGTAGACGCAATCGATTTGTTCTTTGACATCTTTGTGTCTGATTTTTTAAGAAGTTCATTTACAGTAGTTTTATCGAGCAGTGATATGCCTAACTCCTCTAATATTGGATGGTATCTAGTTTAATTTTTTTAGTGAGCACTAATGATTTTGGCGTTTACTCAAAATATTTTATACAATCTTATTTTGTGAGGTTTTAAAACTTACGCAGAGTCTAATAAGTTGATACTCTGCGTGGAAAAAATTCTAAAAATGTTTAGACGGTTATTGATATTTCACTTAATACTTATAGGCTACACCGGTTACACTTGCTTTAGTACCTCCGCTAATACCGTAATGCCCTCCTTTTCCAGTAGTAGTCAATAATAAAACAATATGACATCCATGAGAAGATGCTTCTTTTTTTAATTTATCCATAGCTTTCTTCTCCATTTTACCTTGATTTGTCATACTCCAACCGCTACTCGCTTTTGCCATCATTTCTCCAACTCGCGTTAAGCCTTCTATATCCGACTCTACATTTGTAATTATTACTTTCTCCCAATCCAGTTCACTTGAAACAACAACTTTGTCTGATACCTTTTGGATTCTACCATTGGCAAATTTAACCTGTGAAACAAGATTCTTTGAAATGGAGTTGGTTAGTTCCTCACCCTCATACTTGTACTTTATAGATTTCTCACCCATTTCTGTAACTTTACAAACCACAAAATCACCTTTATGGGTGTAAATTTTGTCTTGGGAATACGCAAAAACACTCATTAGTGTAATTGCTAACGTTAAAATTGATTTTCTCATAATGACTTAGAATTAAAAAACCAAATATACAAAATCTCCAAACCTATTACACATATCTATCTCCTTACTATGCTTTTTTTGTTTTCGCATAATCTTTAAAAAAAGAATATGTGAGATTTTAAAACTAATAAAGAGCCCAACAAGTTGAGACCTCTACTTGGACAAAAGAGTAGTAACGAATTTTTTATCTTGAACTATGTAATGGAGCGTTATCGCCTTGGTTAATACTTATTTCAGATTCAATATGAAGTGATATATTTTCTTGCTATTTCCGTTATACTGATAATCTGCTGCATAATATTTTAGCCCATGTTCTGTCTTGTTTGATTTCATGGATTTTGAGACATAATACTCACATTCAATCACTTTTTTATATTCATTTTCGTCAATATTTTTGGTTCTACTATTATTACACATAATCACAAACCCCGAATCGTCTATTTCAGTCAAATATTTTAATAATTGTGTAGAAGTGTTTAAATGGTCATTTCTATTCCACACCTTAAATTCAAAAATTTTTCTATTGATTGAGCTTGATTTTAAAATTAAATCCGTTCGTCCAGTTTTACTTTCCTCTTCTGACCCAATTTGATACTTCATCCCTAACATTCTAAAGAACTCTGAGCGAAAATCATTTTCTAATAATGTAGCTTGGGGGTTTAACTTATAATCAATCCAAAACTTAGGAGGTTTTCGTTCAAGCAAGTTGATGGCTATTGAAATATTATTGATTAATTCTAAATCGTTAATGCTTTGAACAAATTCATATTCCCCTGATAATTTTTCATCTACCTTATAAATTATTTCTCTTATTTCGGGGGAATTATCTTTGATTGGACAGAGCAACAATACTTTTTTTAAAATAATCTCCTTTCCCTCCTCTCCTAAATCATCAAGTTTAGAAGTTTGAAGTGGTGGGGAAATAATTTCAAATGTTGATATTATCGAATGTGCTTTGCTTCCAAAGTTTCCACTTTCATTAATATTGTGTTTTGAGAATACAAGTAAGTTAGAAATATTCTTATGGTCATTCTCTAACATTACTGAAAGTGATTTTATTACTTCATCCATAATCTTTGAGTGAGTTATATATCAGTTTAGAATTTGACCTGCTCTCGTCGGCTGTGCTTTTATCCTGACGAACTACGAGTGTAAACCAGGCCTATGTCCGGAAAAATATCGGTTAGAAACCGACTTAAACCCTACCTGTGACAGAGCCCCGTTGAATATCCATGAGGGCCGGGATTTCTCGACTTCACTCTTCTTCGTTAGACAGAGCTTCTGAGATTTGCGTATGAAGTTCGGGGATTTTATTCTTGACCACATCCCATACAATCAGGTAATCAATCCCCATGTAATCATGAATTAACCGGTCTCTCATTCCGGCCATGTTCTTCCACTTAATATTTGACCATATAACTTTAAAATCTGCTGGAATTTTCTTGGTGGCCTCTCCAATTATTTCCAAACTTCTTACTACAGCCCGTTTTAAAATTTCATCTGAAAGAAAATCAGAGAGAGAAGTGTCTTGTGTGGTGGAAGCAAGAATGAACGTACACTCATCATGGATATGCTTCAGATATTCAAGCGGTTTTTTAGGCATAAATTACCTCTTTTAAAATCTGTGGACCTATATAAGGGCTTAAACCGTTTTTAGCTACTATCTCTATTTTCTGATTACAGAAAAGACTCTCCACCAAATCATAAACGGCCATAAGGTTATCAAAACTTTCTTTTTGGGGAACAAAATCAATCAGAATATCAATATCACTGTCAGAAGACTGTTCATCCCGTGCATACGAACCAAATAACCCGATAGTACGAATACCAAAACGTGAAATTTCATCATGCTTTGATTTCAGTTGAGACAATATAAGTTCTTTAGATAACATCCGGTAATTTGGTTTAGAGTATCTTTAAAATAAAACGTGTTTTATAGGAAAAAGGTTCTTTTTAGCGGGGCAGAGTCAACTCTCTCCGCTCTGCTTCATGTTCTGAAGAATGAAAGGTGTTTTCTGTCGATTCAAAGCCTACAAATACTTTTTAAAGATACTGTAAAGCACTTTTATATCTGATTCCCTTAGCATACTTACCGGGCTTTCATCCTGGATATAATGGATCTTAAAGGCCCGGATGGCGTTATTCAGATTGCTGATATCGTAACCAATGATCCGTAGGGCCAACACGGGGTCAAAACTGGCCGGCGGGGTTTCCGGTTCCTCGTCATACCAGTAGCCGAAGCCCTCCCCGGCCAGTTGTTTCCACGGAAACCGGAAGGGGTCCACTTTGCGGTTCGGGGCGTAGTCCGCATGCCCTATGAAATTCCCCTGCGGGATCCGGTGGGTTTCTTTCAATACCTTCAGCAGCTCGATCAGTGCGTTAATCTGTACCTCCGGCCAGGGATCGGTAGTACCGTTATTATCCATTTCAATGCCGATAGAAGAGGAATTCAGGTCGGTGTCATTGCCCCATCTCCCTACACCGGCGTGCTGCGCCCTCACGTAATCATTCACCATCTGCACCACCTTACCGTCTCTCCCGATGACGTAGTGGGAGCTCACGGCGGTTCGTTCCAACTGGAAGGTACGGATGGTCTGATCCGTGGAATTCTGAGCGGTGTGGTGAATCACCACATAGTTGGGCTTCCGGATACTCATGTTGGTAGTAGCCGCCCATAGCTTATCAGACCAGTTTATCTTGTCCAGTTGGCTGGATGCCGGGCGCTCGGTCAGCTGCTTGCCCATCGCTTTTACTTTCTTCCGGTATATTTTTTCCGCCGGGGCATATTTTCCGGTAATGCAGGAGGTGCTGAACAGGATCAGGCCCATTAAGAGAAGCCGGATAGGGCCCGCGGGCTTTATACGGTGAAATTTATTCATTTT
>JAHBUH010000006.1 GCA_019638185.1 Leadbetterella sp. | reverse complement strand
AGTGTTTGCTGTGTTTGGTGTTCGGAAATTGGCGTTTCCTCCAAAATAATATCGGCCAATACTCTATTAATAAAAGACGAAGAAATCCTAAAATGCAATGGTTCCCCCGCAGGTTCGCCACAATGAGGGCAACAAGTTCCGTCCCCAACTTCATAGAAATCATTACCACCAATTTTTTCTCCACTTTTACTAATCGAAAATGGTGTACCCGGACTGTAATAGCGTGTGTCAGCAATATGTCTCGTAAAATAAAATTTATTAATTGCCGCAGTTGGCGGCAAGTCATCATCGTCGTCGTCCTGTCTTTCTACTGCGAATGGATCTTGACTAACCGCTGAAACCAACTGCAACGTTTCATCACCATTAAAATCTACTTTCAGCTCCGACTCCAGAAATTGATTGCCGCAAGAACGGCAGGCCACCAATTCCAATAGTGGCGCGCCACAGGTGCAAACGCTGCCTGCAATAGTGGTCATCGTCCCAATCGCGGACGCGGGTTTAATCTTCAGATGTTGTCTGCAGTGCGGGTCTGTACAAACAAATACACCTCCAATTCCCCTGGCAAAGAAATGTCCCCTAACGGGCAATATTGATTTTCCGTCTTGTTCGTGTGCGCTCAATTGATCAACCAATGTAAGGCCGTGATTTACATCCCCGGAGCCTAATTTTTGCGTGATCGTGGACAGTGACAGCGATTGCGATAGAAGCTCTTGCCGCAACGTTTGAACTTCCTTAAATAACGCGGGAGTCCGATGGTCTTTTAATGCAGTTTTTTGAATGGTAAATTCAGCTTTCGGTAGCTCCTGCGTTGTCACGCGCGAACCTTTAATGACAACAATTTGATGTTCTTCAATCCCGCAAAGGTTCGACATAAACTTTTTCAACGCAACTTCAGTGTCTTCGTCTGAACCAACAGTTGCAGAAGTTATAGCAAATCGTAGTTGCTTTATATCCACTTCAAAGGCATCAACAACACGTCGAATTAATAAGGCCATCTCCGCTGCCGAAGAACCCGTTAAAGTATGTGCCTCATCCAGCAATATCCAGCGCAGTGACCCTTTAGAATTGTTAAGTAATTCGACATCCTTATTCCTTACCAACATGTATTCCAACATAGAAGGATTTGTAAAAAGAACCTGCGGCGGCGTTTGTCTAATTTGCTTTCTGGAAATCAATTCGGGAAGACTCTCGGCTATTTTGGCAGCTGGCGCAGTTTCCAATGTTTGACCATTGTAAATCGCATATTGAATGCCGTTGAGAGCCCTGCACCAGGTGTCCATCCTTTTCCTTTGACTCCCAATAAGGGCATTCAATGGATAAAGAAAAAGTGCGTTCACGCCCGTCTTATTGCGGCTATTACGATAGATATCATATAACACAGGCAACATGAAACATTCAGTTTTTCCGGATCCCGTTCCCGTTGTTACCGCTATCGATTTTCCTTTATTAATTAACATGTCCCAGCTTTCAATCTGATGTTTATAAGGAAGACGACTCTTTGGGAAACGATAGTCCCCATCTTCAACCGCATCGAGCGCATTTACGAAAGGCACGTCAAAGATTTGTGAGGCTTCCCCGAATGACAGTGCAGACGGCTCCCAGGGGAATGCCGTTTGAAATACAGGTTCAGCTAATAATCCTTCTTTTTCAAGAAGCCATGTGAAGTATTTTTGCATCTCTGCGTCCCCAGTAGCCCAAAGGGAAATTATTGACTCTTTCAGGCGATCGTCAGCTGCGTTATAAAAATGTTTAAAGTTCATAGGTTTGGTTATATTTTGGTTAGACAATAGTTAAGGGCCTCAGCATACCATTCCGGATTTAGCTGTTGCGCATATCTGATATTTCTTCTTCTAAACTCATTATCCTCGTGCCATAATGCATCATCTTTCCCTGCGATGGATAACGCAACAACTAATGGAGCTCTCAAAAGCATTTCAACTTTCGCCGTCTGCTCAGTGACAGGAATAATGGCCTGAAAATTGTCAGGAACCCGAGGGTATTTCTGAGGTAATTCCTTTAAAACTTTCTCGCCAAGGGAGGTTCTGAGTTGCATGATCCGCGTGTTAAGGTGGAATCCACTTACTAGCGAAGGCTTGCTAGCCTGTAGAATGTACGTCGCTGTCTTTGCAAATTCGACAAATGGCTGCTGCATCTCTAAATATATTTTCAATGACGCACCAAGATCGTGAATAAGAGACATGCCTAAACCTGCTCCCATCCAATCTAAAGCTTCCCCCCAGTGATCGCCGCAAATCCAATGAAAAGAAAAGCCTAGATCGTTTTCCAGGTCGCTACAATCAACTACTGCAAACTCATCTTTGCTATCGTACACCGTTAGAAATACAAATACTTTGGCGGCCAACAATGACGAAAAAGTTGTCGCTCTCAGTATGTCGAAAGTTGAGTATGGCAAATCGTGGTTCAAACAAATTCTGTAATAACTGAGAAGCCTTTGCCAAACATCCGAATCATAACTGCTGGTTAACAGTTCCTCCTTTAACGCTATCACCCTTTTTTGCCGGTCACCTTCGCTGGTCGGAACATTGCGGGGATTGCGACTAATAAATATCGGTTGGGTTTTCATTGGACCCAAAACCCCAAATACCACGAATTTTTCAATGTTTTCCAATTCGGAAAACTGCCAGTGTCCTTCCTCTAAGTCGAGTGCGCGAAGTGATAGCTCTTCGTTATTACAATCCAGCGGAACCGCCAGAAGTTCTATTGTCGGATCGCTTGATGTAATATTGACTTCCAATTTTTCATTGAATGCTGCCTGTAATATTACATCATATCGTTTAATACTATATTCTTTGATTTTGACAGTCCCTGACTGCCGTTCTTCAACAATTTCAAATTTAATCTCCGCCGTACCATCCATTGTATCAGATAGTGAATAAAGCTGAAACATCTTATCTGAAAAAGTGCGAAGTGGGATAAACGATTCTTGTAAACTAACTGACGCGACCATACCGGAACGTGATGTATTCCACATATTGACCTGCAATTGATTCTGATTTGACATTAAGCGCATGCCGTTTAATCTCGTTAAACTTAAAGTAGTTGTTTCCGGCACTATAGAGTTGTCGTTATCAATAATCTCAACTCCCCTAAACGGTGGTAACATTTCGAAACGGAGACCTGAACTCTGCGTCGCATGACGCAACGTCCCTTGAATCGCTAAGGGAATTACAGAGTTATTTACTAAAGAAAGATTGTATTTATTATTGCTAACTTTTTCGGCGTTACAATTTATCCCGTTGTTTATTGAAAACAAAAATGTGTTGGCGCTGACTTCTGCAATTGCTTCCTGCAATGAATTTGAAGTAATTTTTAAATTTAATTGCCCAATGTTAAAAATTGTATCATATTCCTTAACTGGCCCAGCGATAATCATGATCTCCAACAATCCGGGAGTCATGGTCATGTTCCAGTCATGCCAATACCCACCACCTTTAGGTTTCCATTTGAGGACGCACCTCGACAATACATTTTCGTTTTCATCATAAACAATGATTTTTGGCTTGCCTCGAACCACCGTGTGATTTGCGCGGATCATCCAAGAAGGTTTATGATCGTCTATAATCCAATCAATTTTGTGCTGCCCTGTTTTTAAATCCCATCTTTCAGATAGTTTTGACAGAGTAAAATTGCCTATAAATAAACACCAGTTAAACTCTATCCCATTCACTACCATCTTCTTACTATTCGCTCCTTGAGGATTTAAAATATCAAGAGGGTAAAGCGCCAAACCTTCGTTTGCGGAAGTATTGAGCCCTTTTTCTAATATCCATTGCTTTTCAGAATACTTCCTCCATAAAGTCGGCTTATTTAACCTTGGGAAATAAGTAATTAAATGCTGTGATTCATGTTTAAGTCCAGATGATCCAACCAAGTACAAATCCGGCAGTTGGTCGGCTTTGTCCCATATAAGCTCATGATCTCCCACCCATTTTACGCGCATCATTTCATCTGTGCGCTTCGTGAATTTGCACAGGAATCCGCCGTTGTAAAATAATTTGTATTCAAAGTCCAACGATTCGTCATCTTCAATTCCGAACAAGCTTCGAAATTTGTCGCCAGACATATCGGTAAGTCCTAAATATAGCCTGATGCGTTGTTCTTCAGGTTCTAATACCCAATAGGACTTAAAGCCGCTCTTTTTCTTTTCAAAAGTTAAGGTTCTCTTTTTCGTTCTTAGCTCACCAGTAATTTCGCGTAGCTCATTGTTTTTATCCAGTATAGATAGGTAATCCTGATCTTCATTAATAATCGCCGAAACAATGGCCAAACAGCAATCATAAATTTCATCATTTCGGCCAGATGGTGGCAACAGGTTCGTTATCTCACTATTAAATGCAAAGTCATCTATTGTAGTCGGATTAAGTTCAAGTATTTTCAGCAACAAATCTTTATAAGCACCTTTATTAGTTGCGATATGCTTTATTGGTAGGCCGCCCTGGAAAAGGAGCGTCTTGAAATATTGCGTATTTTGACGCTTGATCCATCTTATGCCAAGCAACGCAGCGCCTTTTTTTGCGGACTTGTAAAAATCATCTTCGTTATAATATTGTCCATTACTAATTGAAGCGAAAACTTCTTTTTTTGATGGGTAGCCGCCATTATAACATCGCTTCCACCATTCTGCGTAGTATAATAAACAGTCCCTGCTATCAAGATCATTTATCCGCCTTGTTTCAATTAGCATTTTTTTTAACTGTTGAAATGCGTTATCGCCAAGGCCATACTTCCAAATGGCTTGTCCCGAGTGCCGGACTAACTGATTGGCTGACAATAAATCTTGAAATTTGCTCATGAATAAAGGATTTGGTTTCACAATATAAATATCTATTTGTGCAGTACATGTGCACAAATAAAATATATTCACTATTGAACTTCATTTAACCAAGAACAAACACAATTTTCAGGAAATAATCAGTACACTTGAATACTTACTAGGAAATAGTGATGTATGGTAGACCATTGGATTTCGAAATTATTATTTCAATTTGGCATTATTATAGTAACATCCTTTTAATGAGAAAATTATAATAAACTAATGTCAAAAAGAATACTCTGAGAATTGGCCGATGTTGTTTGAAGAATTATATCAACCTTATTAGTTGGAAACCCATATCAAACTCAAATATATTATGCGGACATTTATAATACTTCATATTGACTGAAGATAGATTGAAGCTTTCGTTCTTCATAAACAAGCCCGGGCTTTGATCTTCTGTGCACCAATTTAACTACTAATCCTACTCAAAGAACCAAACTTATTTGTTAAACAAATTACCAAAGGTAAAAAGGTTAACTGCAAGGATTTGTAAAGTATAATAAATTTATCTTACTTATTTACAACTACTTAATACTGTCTAAGAATGCTAAGAAAGGAATAAGGTGTTCGATTGCAATCCCCCTGTCTTCACTTAGGGGGATTTCATTGCGAAATCCCCCTATTTTTTCATATATCAATTACCCTTTTTCTTTCATTTTCAGATGGTTATGGCTAAAAATACCTTTTTCTTGTTCACTTTCATTTCCGCTTCAATTTTAGCTTTGGAATCAATTCGAATTTTCTCAACACGAGATTTGGGAAGACTCATTAACTTACATGCTTCAAGAAGCTGATCATGTGCTTTAACTGCGCTGATATTATTATGCTTCGGCTGATTACATTTATAATAATAAAAATACTTCCCTGACTTACTACGGGATGGAGCCCCAGTCAATGAACAACCACAATGGCATTTCAAAACTCCCCTTAATGGCATTTCATCAACAATAATTGTCTTTCCCTTAATTGGTTTTTTCAGCTTTGCTTGAGTCAGGTTCCATGTTGTAATATCCACTATTGGCTCATGTATTCCGGGGTATAATCTACCAGCATATTCTCTGTAACTCTCCACCCATAACATTCCTGCATAAACCAGGTTTGGCTAGTAACTTTTCAATTGCAGAATTACCTTTAGTTGGAAAACCCATTAACCTGGCATGCTCTTTAATGATATACAGTGGTACATTTTTTAAAAATGCTTCATAGATATATCGAACAATAGCTGCTTCCTGTTCTACTATTCTATAAAAATTTCTAATTTTATAAAATCTGGTCTGTCAAAAGTCTTGGCACTTTTTCCCTTATCTATAAAAGAGTCTACCAATAAAACTCTATTAGCTAATGAGAGCTGAAACAAAACGCGTATATACTATTAATATTTAGATAATTATACATTTTAAATAATTGAAATCGGCTCCTTGAAATATGCGTCAATATGGAAGTTAGCTATCAGGTATGACGACCCCAAAACGAACATAAGACATAGACAAATGAAACAGTTTTTTAAAGAACTATTTGAATACGGACATCACTTCAATCAAAAGTTGTTTGAAGTAATTAGTGACAACCCAGACAAAACACCTGAAAAAGCAGAAAGGCTGTTTAACCACGTTTTAAACGCTCATCAAATTTGGAACTATCGAATTGACCCGAAACAACCACCTTTCGGAGTTTGGGAACTTCACGCAATTTCAGATTTAAAAAACATTGACCAAACAAACTACGAACAGACTTTGCAAATACTTGATAAGTTTGACCTAACCGAAACCATTAACTACGCAAACAGCAAAGGACAAACTTTTAGCAACAGTATTCCTGACATCTTGTTTCATGTTGTCAATCATTCAACTTATCACAGAGGACAAATAGCAACAGAATTTAAACATCACGGACTTGAACCATTGGTTACTGACTACATTTTTTACAAACGATAAAAATGACAAAAAACGCTCGACAAATATCCGAACAGCTAACAAGGGTTTGGCGTCAGGCGGGTCGAACGTTCCCGTTTGACACTTTTTCGTAAATTTGGGCTTGTCGCTCGCTTGGAATTTTCTGCCGAAAATCCCGCCCGAACGCCAAGCCCCGAACCGTTATAGGCTATGTCCAAAAATCAGCATAGACCCATTCAAAGGGATATTTATTTCTAACTTTGCGACAAAAAGAAGAATATAAATAAAACGTGGCAAAGAAAACAAAGCATATTCCCGAACATCAATTCCCCCAATCGGTAAAAGACGGCGTTCACGTTGTGTCTCAAGAAAACTTCACGTTTAATGTTCCACAGGATACAACTATACCACATCGGGATGACCATTATTTATTACTTGTATCTTGTGGCGGTGTTGTTGAAGCAGTCATTGATTTTGACAATGTAAAAATATCAGAACCCTTTGCAGCACTCATCAGTCCTGCACAGGTTCATCAGGTTGTCGATGCTCAAATAGTTGAGGGATATACGGTCAGTTTTAATACGGAATTGATGCCTGTGGAACTGAAACCCGTTTTAGAAACTTATTTTTTGCAGAAAAGATTTTTTTCGGCCAATCCCCAACTTCTGAAAGACATTGTAGAAATTATCAAAATAATGATAAAGGCTAAGCAAAAAGATAGGCCCAATCATCTACACGTTTCTCATTATTTGTTGCACGCATTACTTGCTATGATAGTGAATGATATAGATGTTAGACATGACAACAGCAAAGGAAACAGAGCAAAACAGATAGAACAGGGTTTTCTACAACTACTGCAACTTCATTTTAAACAATGGAAAAAACCTGCAGATTACGCCAATGCCCTACACATAACAGTTTCCCATCTTAATGATACCATTAAAGCCAATACAGGTATTTCTGTTTCTACGCAAATTCAGCGTTACGTTATAACCGAAGCTAAGAGAATGTTGTATTACACGGACAGTAACATTCAGGAAATAGCATACGCTTTGGGCTACGAAGATAACGCTTACTTTATACGCCTGTTCAAGAAAATAGTAGGTGTAACTCCAACAATGTTTCGTAATAGATTCCGTGATTAGTCCTATTTTGTCCGTTGTCTGATATACATTTTACATTGCGGAACTTCTAATTTTACTTCATAATTAAATTGAAAGAATTATGGTTGGACAGCAAGAAAAAAGAGTATCAGTATTTGAAAAAATGCTTACGAAAACGGCTACAGTAAGTCAGGTAAGGATATGGGACAGTAACAAAATTTGCGAAGTAGATATACATTTACCCAATGTGGATTTTACGAAATGGAACAAAACACCTGCAATCAAATGTCGTACTTCAGCTATGCATTATACAGATTATACTCCGTCAATGTGGGACAAGGATGAACACACTTGTACCCTGTACATAGATATAAGTCATAAGGGAAAAGGCAGCCAATGGGCAAAAGCGATGAAAGAAAATGACACCTTGCATTATCTGCATATTGATTTTGAAAATCATTATCCAATTGATGGCAAACAACTTGTTTTTTTAGGCGATCAAACCGCTATAGGGCATTTTTGTGCTTTACAACAATTAGCCAACGATAAAGCACAAATCAGTGGGCACATCTGCTTCAATGAGCAGCAAACGGCAAAAGATTTTACCAAAAATTGTACTGGGCTTCCCATAGAAAGTTTGACGGGTTATGACGAAATCTATCATAAAACAGAACAACTAATACAACAATTGGACGATAAAGAAAACACTATATTCTACATTGTTGGCTATGCAAAAATGGTGGTGCATCTTCGGAAATATCTAAAATCTCAAGACATAATAGGCAATCAAATAAAATCAAAAGGGTTTTGGTATTAAGATATTTTAAACGGATATCTACCGAGACAACGACAGATAAAAAGACCAAACACCACAGCCATAATATAGAATAGAATGACTTACATTTGCAAAAGCAAAAAAATACATGAATTTCGCAGCCTCAATGAAGCACTTGAGCAACATATTACGTCTTCCATTTTTCAGCACTTATTATCACAACATAATATTTGCTCGGAAAAGGTTTGTCTAATTGATATGTAAGAAAAACATAACCGAAAGCCCGAGTTTACGCTCGGGCTTTTTTATTTTTAAAACAATGGTAACAATAGGTCAATTAAAAGAAAATGTAGAGATTATTTTTCCTGAAAATGGCTTGGAAGATAAATTAAAAGAGGTTGAAAAAGCCAATCGAAAATAAATCATCAAATTGGGTTTTGACCCAACGGCACCTGACCTGCATTTGGGTCATGCGGTGGTGCTTAAAAAATTGAAACAGTTTCAGGATTTAGGACATCAAATTGTGATTTTGGTGGGAAGTTTTAGTAAGACACAAAATGTAAAATTAGATATTCAATATTTTTTATAATACGCAACAATAGAAATGTCAAAATCAGTTAAAATTTTAATGCCCTATTGTTGCTTTCAAAAAAGTTTTACCTTTGTACTGTAATAGTAACTGTTACAGTATGAACAACATTAGATTTGCAACAGTATTACATATTTTAACACTTCTTCGTATGAAAGAAGGACAACTTCTGTCATCGGAATTTATCGCCGGAAGTGTGAATGTTAATGCTGCTGTGGTACGAAAAGAAATAAAAAATCTACGCTCATTAGAGTTTATCGACAGTAAAGAAGGTAAAGGTGGTGGATATTCCCTCGGGAAGTCTGCAAAAAAAATATATTTATCTGATTTGTATAAAGCGATAAGTGAAACGCATCTGTTGGGCAAATCGCATAATCCTAACCCAGATTGTCCCGTTGGTAAAAATATTAATAGCCACTTAAATGATCTTTTTGAGACCGTAGATAAAGAGTTTCTTAAACAAATTAAACAGATTACACTGGAAGATTTTAGTAAAAAATTCTTTTAATTTTTTTCACTATAACTGTAATAAGATTACATACAGTAAAATAAAATAATAGTAAAATTTAAATTTTAAAACAATGAAAGTAGCATTAATTGGAGCAACAGGCTTCGTAGGAACAAAAATCTTGACTGAATTGGTAAACAGAAATCATCAAGTAACCGCCATCGTGAGAAATCCAGAGGCTGTGGCCAAAAATGAAAACGTAGTAGCTAAAAAAGTGGATGTACTAGATACCGATGTCCTAGCCGATGCAGTAAAAGGACACGATGTGGTTGTTAGTACATATAACGCAGGATGGACTAATCCCGATATTTACAATGAGTTTTTGAAAGGTTCAGAAGCTATTCAGGAAGGTGTAAAAAAATCAGGTGTAAAAAGATTGATCGTTATGGGTGGTGCAGGAAGTTTGTTTGTAGCTGATGGCGTACAACTTGTGGATAGCCCAGATTTTCCAGCAGATTGGAAAGCAGGTGCTTTGGCAGCAAGAGATTACTTAAATGTCATTAAAAACGAGCAAGATTTGGATTGGACATTCCTTAGCCCAGCTATCGAAATGCACCAAGGAACTTCGGGCGAAAGAAAAGGAACCTACCGTACAGGTTTGGAAACACCAGTTTTCGACGAAAATAACAGAAGTATTATTTCAGCAGAAGATGTTGCCGTTGCTATCGTGGACGAAGTTGAGCAGCCTAAACATATCAAAGAGCGTTTCACTGTTGCTTATTAATATCTTAAAACATTAGTGTCCACTAAAAAATAAAATAGTTCTTTGACATATTGATAATCTGATTGTTATGATGCTTTTTTAGGCGTGACGATTTGAAAATGCTTAGGTTACCGCAAAAAGCGGTTTAGATGAATCACGGCAAGTATGTTTTCGCCCAACTAACTGAATTTCTTCCACAACGAGTGTTTGATACAATCGTTCAGAAACACGGAGGGAACAAATATGTAAAGCATTTCACTTGTTGGAATCAACTTCTGTATATGATGTTCCGTCAGCTTTCCAATCGGGATAGTTTACGAGACCTAATGCTTGTGTTGGATGCGCACAGTAATAAATCTTACCACCTGGGTTTAGGCAAACAGGTCACACGCAGCAACCTGGCCAAAGCAAATTCAAACCGACCAAGTGTGATATTTGAGGAGTTTGCCTATCACATGATTGACCTGGCCAGGTCTAAGTGTAAGAACGTAGATCTTGGCATAGATTCACAGGTTTACCTATTTGATTCCACGACCATTGATCTGTGCCTTAGTGTGTTCTGGTGGGCGACGTTCAGGAAGAATAAAGGAGGAATCAAAATCCATACCCTTTACGATGCCAACAGGCGTATACCCGCCTTTATGCACATTACAGCTGCTACCTTGCACGATGTCAACGCAATGGATCAACTCAGGTATGAGTCTGATGCCTTCTATATTTTTGATCCTGCGTATCTGGATTACACAAGGTTGTATAGGTTACACAATGCCGGAGCATATTTTGTTATCCGCGCTAAATCAAACCATAAATTCAGGCGTATGTATTCCTGGAAATCTGACAAAGAAAACGGAGTTCTATGTGACCAGATTGGTAAACTCACCGGTTATTATACCTCTCGGGATTACCCCGGGAAAATAAGGAAGGTAAAATTCCATGATGATGAATCCGGAAGGAGTTTTATCTTCCTGACCAACAATATGGAAATCGCTGCCATAGATATTGCCAGGCTCTACAAACACCGATGGGCCATCGAGCTATTCTTTAAGTGGGTTAAACAGCACCTGAAAATAAAATCATTCTGGGGTACATCCGAAAATGCTGTACGTATACAGATATATGCAGCCATAACTGCTTACTGTCTGGTGGCCATCATTACCGAAGACCTAAAAACAGGACGGCAGCCCTACGAAATATTACAGGTATTAGGCATATCGCTGCTTGACAAAACCCCTGTAAATGAGCTTCTTAAAAAATCAAATTATCAAGATGTCAAAGAACAAATCGTTAACCAGCTGTCACTCAGCTTATTTTAAGTGGACAGCAATGATTTATCCAATAATTCAAAGCTTACTTCAGTGGACCTGGCATACTCAAAGGCACTTGAAGTGATTTATGTGTCAAATGAAACTTTTAAAAAGATTCAGGAAGCTACCTCATACACGGATACTCAGAAATGGAAGAAGCCTGAGAATGCTGTTTGGAAAATAAAGAGTCTTAAAAAGGTTTTTACACGCTCTCAGTCTGACATCGAGTGTAATAAGATAACCCCAAGAGAAAATACCAGACACCTATTAATTCAGATTCCTGTACTCATTAGGTGTTACTCCTGTCTTTTGCTTAAAAAGACGGGTAAAATGAGCCGGATATTTAAAGCCCAGGTCATAGGCAATTTCGCTGATGGATTTATGACCATCAAAAATCCGGCTTTTAGCCGTATTAATTACTTTTGACTGAATATACTCCTGTGCCGATACCCCTGTTTCCTTTTTGATTAAATCACCGAAATAATTGGCAGACAAGTTCAGCTCGCCGGCACACCAGGCCACCGTAGGCAAACCGATATTAACGGGCTTATCCGATAAAAAATAGTCATTCATCAGGTCTTCAAACTTTTCCAGAACCCCTTTGTTGATCGTATCCCTTGTAATAAACTGGCGGTCATAAAACCGGGTGCAATAATTCAGGAACAGCTCAATAGTATTTACAATCAGCTGCTTGCTGTGTTTGTCTATAGCGTGATGTAATTCATTTTCAATTTTAGCAATACACTCCAATATAATTTTTCTTTCCTGCTCGGCTAAATGCAGGGCCTCGTTTACGGCATAGGAGAAAAAATGGTAATTGCCCATATTTTTTCCGAGCGAGGTACCCAGTAGCAAATCAGGATGAAATACCAGGGCAATCCCTTCCGGCTGATAATAGTCATCGGTGTTTTGACCGATCACCTGCCCCGGAGCAAGAAATATCAATGTCCCCTCTTCATAATCATAGTTGCCCAGCCCATACCGCAAATCACCGCAATGTATTTTTTTCAGAAAGATCGTATAAAATTCATAACGTAAACGCCGGTTTCTCCGGGGAGCAGCTTTGTCCAGGTAAACCACACCCGCCAGGGGGTGCAGGGTTTCGTTATGATTAAAGGCGTTATATTCCTTTATGCTGCTGAAGTTAACCACACCGTCCATTTTTTTATCTTTATAGTACAAATTTACTAAATCGAACGGCGGTTTTTGAGGTTTTAACCGGCAATCAGTAATATTGGTAAGTAATACCGTAATAGGTATAAGCAGGTGTCAATAATTACCGGCAAATTTGTATTGCAGAATATAATCCTACTCATCATCAAATAATATGAAAATAATGAAATCAATTATAGGATTGCTGATAGCCCTGGCAGGCATGAGTAATCCTATAAATGCGCAGGGTATAAAAAGAGCATTAAGTCCCAAAGACCAAAGTACGATTTCCATTGCCGCATGGACCGCAAAAGGAGATTTAGACCAGTTGAAAGCCGCCCTGAACACGGGGCTTGACGCCGGATTAACCGTCAGCCAGGTGAAAGAGAGCCTTGTCCACCTGTATGCGTATGCCGGATTCCCCCGCAGTCTCCGGGGATTGCAAACCTTCATGCAGGTACTTGATGACCGTAAAGCCAAAGGCCTTACCGATGAGGCGGGTAGAGAGGCATCCCCGGTAAACGACCACCGCACCCGGTACGACCGGGGAAAGACCAACCTGGAAAAGCTGACAGGTGTGAAGGAAACAGGCGTAAAAACCGGCTATGCCGCTTTCGCGCCCGAAATAGAAGTATTCCTGAAAGAGCATCTGTTTGCCGATCTTTTTGATCGTGATGTGCTGACTTATGCCGAAAGGCAGTTGGTAACCGTATCGGTTCTGGCCGCTATCGGTGGGGTGGAGCGAATGCTACGTTCTCACTTAAACAATTGCCTGAATGTAGGATTAACCGCTGACCAGTTACAGGAATTTGTGGCCGTTATTAAATCTGCTATTGGTAAAAAAGAAGCCAGATCAGCACAGAAAATCTTAGACGAAGTGATTAAAAACAGGAAGTAAAATTCAAATTCTTTAAAAATGAAAAACATAATATCGATAGCCGCATTTGCCGTCTCCACAGCCGTAACCGATGGAATCCATGCCCAAACCCAAAAGCTTAACCCTTATACATTGGTGTATGAGGGAGCCATTACCGAAAATATAAAAGGAAAAGTAAACATTCATCCGGTTACCTATAAAATCAAAGACATTACCATCGCTGCCAATGTGTATACACCGCCGGGTTACAACGCCTCCCAAAAATACCCGGCCGTGGTGATTGCACACCCTAACGGAGGGGTAAAGGAGCAAGTGGCCGGCTTATATGCCCAGCGCCTGGCCGAGCAGGGCTACATCACCATCACCGCTGATGCAGCCTACCAGGGGGCCAGCGGCGGGCTGCCGCGCAATGTGGACAAGCCTGAAAACCGTATTGAAGATATACATGGCATGGCAGACTACATTTCGGGGTATAAGGGGGTGGATACCGACAAGCTGGGAGTACTGGGCATTTGCGGTGGCGGCGGTTATACGCTGAAAGCCTCCCAATCCGACAAGCGCTTTAAAGCCGTGGCCACATTAAGCATGTTCAATTCCGGGGAAGTAAGACGGAATGGTTTTATGAACTCCCAGGTTTCCACCATACAGGAACGACTAAAACAGGCTTCCGAAGCCCGGGCTGAAGAAGCGGCCGGAGGAAAGGTTCGTTATGTGGGCGGAGGGCCTGCACCCACTGATGAGCAGATTGCTGCTATGCCGTTTGAGATGTACCGGGAGGGGGCTATCTATTACGGACGTACCCATGCCCATCCCAGTTCAGGGGCGTACCCTAACTCGGGCGGGGTCTACACCGTAAGCAGCCTTCTCGACCTGATGACCTGGGATGCCACTGACCATATAGAGCTGATCAACCAGCCCCTGCTGATGATAGCCGGCAGCAAAGCCGATTCAAAATATATGACCGATGAAGCATTTGCCAAAGCAGTACATGCCAAAAACAAGGAGCTGTTTGTCATTGACGGCGCTACGCATATTGAAACCTACTGGAAACCGGAATATGTATTGCAGGCCGTCCATAAATTATTAAACTTTTATAAGACCAACCTTTAAATGATGAAGCCCAAAAGCACCGTAAAACTATTCCTTCTTGCAGCCTTAACGTTTTCCTGCCGGCCACAGGATCAGGCTGCAAAAGAGCAGGCACAGGAACCTGTTTTTGCCAAAGGTGAAAAAATCACAAACGATAACTTTACAGGAACCGCCTGGTTAAATAACCTGGTTAGTGCCGATAGCCTGAACCAGAATGCCGTGGGAAGTGTCACCTTTGAACCGGGCGCAAGAACCAAATGGCATTCCCATCCTGCCGGGCAGATTATCCTGGCCCTGGAGGGCGTGGGTTACTACCAGGAAGATGCCAAAGAAAAAGTAATTATCCGGAAGGGGGAAGTGGTAAAATGCCCGGTAAATGTGCCCCATTGGCACGGAGCAAGCCCTGATACGGCCTTTGTTCAGATCGCTATAACCGGGCGGGAGAAAGGCGAAACGGTCTGGTTACAGGAAGTAACGGAAGAAGAATACCACCAGTAGTTAAAAGATTTAACCTTAAAATATGATGAAGTTCCCATTGAAAAAAGGCATTCTGATGATGCTTTTGCTCGCCGGTTTAATAGCCGGCTGTAAATCCAATACCGACTCGGTTAACCTGGATAGAACCTGGTCTTTTTACAAAGGCGATGAAACCAGTTCCAGCTACTCTCCGCTAGAGGAAATCAACGTTTCTAATGTAAGCGGCTTAAAAAATGCCTGGACTTTTCAAATGAGTGACCTGCCGCAGGGCGAGCAGCCCGTATCCAGCCAGAGTAATCCCATCATCGTGGATGGCGTCATGTACGCCAACTCCGGCAAGCAAACGGTCTATGCCATTGATGCCGCTACCGGTAAAGAAATCTGGTCGTGTAAGACGCTGGATGAAGGTGTGCCCAGTGCCGCCAGCCGGGGAGTTACGTATTGGGAAAGTAAAGGCGACAAACGGATTTTATATTCTTCCGGAAATTATCTGATGGCTATTGATGCAAAGACCGGCAAGATCATCCCTTCGTTCGGCACCAATGGCCGGGTAAACCTGAATGAAGGCATGAGAGATGATCCTGAAAAAATTTCGGTGACTCTCTCCTCTCCCGGCAGGATATACAAAGATTTAATCATTATCGGAGCCCGAACGCCGGACTCTTATGGGGCACCTCCGGGCTATATCCGGGCCTATAATTGCAAAACCGGTAAACTGGAATGGACCTTCCATACCATTCCGCATCCCGGCGAACCCGGCTATGAGACCTGGCCTCCTGATGCCTATAAATATGCCGGCGGCGTTAACTGCTGGGCAGGCCTGAGCATTGACACAAAGAGAGGCATGGTTTTCCTGGCACTCGGCTCCCCTTCCTATGACTATTATGCCACTGACAGAAAGGGGGAAAACCTTTTTGGCAACTGCGTGCTGGCATTAGATGCGGCCACCGGTCAATACAAATGGCATTTCCAAACCGTACATCATGACTTGTGGGATTATGACCTGCCGGCGCCGCCCAATCTAGTGACTTTCACCAAAGACGGGAAACAGGTGGATGCCGTAGCCCAGGTCACCAAACAGGGTTTCGTCTTTATCCTTGACCGGGATACCGGAAAGCCCGTCTATCCCGTGGAAGAACGTAAAGTACCCGCTTCCCATATACCGGGCGAAGAAGTCTGGCCCACCCAGCCGTTCCCGGTAAAACCGAAAGCCTTTGTGAAACAGTTTATGACCGAGGAAGATTTAAATCATTATTCAGACGAAGACCACAAAGCTATCCTCCAGCAATTCCGGTCCGTACGATACGAAGGACTGTTTACACCCCCTGATTTGAAGGGAACACTATCACTCCCGGCCACCCGAGGCGGAGCCAATTGGGGCGGAGCCGCCTACGACCCGGGTACCGCTCATCTCTACATCAGGGGAAATAACTTACCGGAAATCATAACCATTGTAGACCTGGACAAGCACTTTGCAGCCCGTGACAACTCGGTTTTTGAAACCGGAAGAGTAGCCTACATGCGACATTGCTCCGCCTGCCATGGGGCAGAGAAAAAGGGTATCCCTCCTACTTTCCCTTCCCTGGTAAACCTGAAAAATAAAACGAGTGAAAAGGAAGCACTCGAAAAAATAAGAATGGGCGGCGGGTCCATGCCTGGCTATAAAGGGGTACTGACCCCGGCCGAGGAACAAGCGATAATAGCATTTTTGTATGACAAAAAAGGGGACCAGGCCGGACCGGTTGCAGAAGTAAAAACAGGAGAAACGAATGCTATCCGGTATGGTAACATCACCGGTTACAAAACGTGGGCAGGCCCTTCCGGGAACCCGGCCATGAAAGGCCCCTGGGGTACCTTAAATGCCCTGAATCTTTCCACCGGCGAATACGAATGGCAAATCCCTTTAGGTAACGATGAGAAATTGCAGGAAAAGGGCGGCCCGATCACCGGCTTACTGGGAAGATCCGGCCCGATGGTAACAGCAGGCGGCTTGGTTTTTATCAGCGGTGCCGAAGACAAAAAACTATGGGCATTTGATAAAACTACCGGCAAAATGGTTTGGGAAACGGAATTACCCGCCGCTAATAACGCCAATGTCTGTTCTTATTACCTAAACGGCAAACAGTATATTGCTCTATCCGTAGGAGGAACAAAAGAAAACCCGTCAGGTTCAATAATGGCTTTTTCTCTATGATGTCAGGGAAAATTGAAGGTGTTCGCCTGCGATCTACGTAGGCTCACGAGGGCCCGGCAGTACTGCGGGGCCCTTTTCACATTATACCAATTTCAACCCCAAATTCCGGAAATCCTCTAATTTAATATCACTGCTTGCCAAATCTGTTATCAGTACATCGATGGCCTCAATGCCCGCCACCTTATAGGCTTCTGTGCGTCCCAGTTTGCTGTGGTCTGCCAGTGCTATAATTTTTTTAGAAGATTTTATCATGGCCTGCTTCACTTCGGCATCTTCCCTGAATACAGCTGAAGTGCCTAATTTACTGTCTATAGCGCAGTTTCCCATAAAATAAATGTCAGCTATGTACTTAGTGGCATCCACACAGGTATCTACGCCTGTGGTGATTGCGGTATCGGCGTGGTAGGTACCGCCCAAAATGATCAGCTCAATATTTTTATATTTGGTAACTATAGAGGTTAAGTTGGGATGATTGGTAATCACTTTCAGCGAAATATCCAAAGGGAAATGATGGGTAATGGCATCTACCGTGGTACTGCCATCCATAAACAGGGTTAAACCATCTTTAATAAACTTTTGCGCTTTGCGCCCAATGATATCTTTTGCATTAGTGGCAACAGAGGTGCGTTCCTGAAAAGACAAAGGGTCTTTACTCCGTAATATGGCCCCACCCCTGACTTTTATCAGCAGGCCGTTTTGATATAAAAAATCAATATCACGCCTTACCGTATCTACAGATACCGCAAGTAAGGAGGAAAAGGTTTCATAGGTGCCTTTACCGTCCTTTTTCAGCTTTTTCAATATCGTATTAAAACGTTCTTCTTTCAGCATAAACTTTTCTAAAATGATATAACACGGCAACAAGGAGCATCAAAAAGGCAATTAACCCAAAAGCTGTCTCTAAGGAAAAGCGGTAAGCCACGTAACCTACCAGTGCAGGCCCTGCCAATTGCCCCGTGTAGCCCATTGTGGTAATCGCAGGGATGCTTATGGAGGGAGAAACTCCTTTTATCCGTCCGCCTTCACTGAAAAATATCGGAACTATATTAGATGCTCCGATACCAATCAAAATAAAGCCGAAAAGGACAACGGGAAACAAAGAACTTATAATAATCACCATTAATCCCGTTGCCACAATAAAACAGCCACAAAGAACAATAATTTTACTGTTGAACCTTTCAATAATTTTATCTCCTGCCAGGCGCATTACAGCCATAGATACCGAAAACGCGCCATAACCTATCCCCGCAAATTCGGATGAAATATTCTTTAGTTCCCGAAGAAAAATGGCACTCCAATCCAGCATCATCCCTTCCGCCAAAAATAAAGAAAAACACATAAACCCAAGAAGCAAGACACTTTTATTAAGCCACTGAAAACCATTTCCCTCTTTGGCATGCACTTCCGTTTTAGTATACTTTTCAATTGCTTCCTTTTCAAATTTATCCTCAAACAGGTTTTTATATTGACTTATCAATAAAATAATAAGCATCGCAGAAATCACGAACGAAGCGTACAAAGGATTTAGCCCTATGGTCATCAAAAATCCAAGGCCTAAAGAACCAAACAATCCGCCCACGCTAAACAAGCCATGCAGCGAAGACATAATAGGCCGGCCATACAGGTTCTGCACCTGTACACCGTGTGAATTCATTGCCACGTCAACCGCCCCTATTCCTGCACCAAAGACAAATAAAGCTATCGCCATTCCGGCATAAGAAGGAATAATAACTAATACAGGAAGGGTAAGGGCGGTGACTAATGTTCCGATAGCTACTACCTTACGACTTCCCATTTTGCTCATCAAAACCCCTGAAACAGGCATCATGATCATGGCTCCAAAGCCTAATAAAAGAAGCAGAAAACCTAAATCAGCATCGTTTACGCCTAAACGGTCTTTAGCAAAAGGTACCATCGGAGCCCAACTTGAAATACCCAATCCGCATACAAAAAATATCCATCGGGTGGCCTTTTTTGCTTTTACTATATCATTCATTCAAAAATATTATGTTTTGCAATATTATGCAAATTTGTATAATATTGCAAAATATTAGAAAAAAGTTAAACACTTAATTATGAAAATAGAACATTTAGCGATTTGGGTTGATGATTTGGAAAAAATGCGTCAATTCTATTTAACGTATTTTGATATGACAAGCGCAGAGAAATACACGAATGTCAGGACGGGCTTTACCGCCTATTTCTTAGCATTCGGCGAAGGCAAAACAAGGCTTGAACTTATGAACAGACCAGACATTACTCATGAGCCTGCTAAAAGAGGGTTTATGAAGAGGTGCGCACTTTGCTGCTATCTCTGTGGGGAGTAAAGAAGCAGTAAATAGGCTTACAGAGCGGTTACGAGCCGATAACTATCTGATAGAGAGCGAACCCCGCACTACGGGAGACGGGTATTACGAAAGCGTGGTATTAGACCCGGAGGGAAACTATGTGGAAATATCAGCTTGAAAAATGAATGGAACCTAGAATAAGATAGAGGGTAACCATCTTTGAATTCCTGCGCTTATTGGATGGGATTGTTGTGTCCGGCGAGGAAAAAAAGATAAAGCCTGACAAGGAATTTTTTCAGATACTTTTAAACAGGTACAATTTACGGGCTGAAAATTGTGCTTTCATCGATGATAACAAAGAGAACATTGAGGCTTCTCTTGATCTCGGCTTTTATGGTATCCATTTCCATAATCCTGACCAATTAAAATTGGAGCTCCGGGAGGTTGGGTTGTTGTAATATCTTCTGTTACATCATCGACTTTCCAAACGCCTGCCTGGCTTCTACCCGGCTTCTCATTGAGCCTAAACGCCGTGATTCATACTGCTCCAGCGCCCTGGGAATATCCGGTAAGGGTTTTGTAGGTAGATTTGCCTACCGCGTTTTGTAACGGGGCCCCGGTCACACGGATTGCCACGCCCCGCTGCGTACGCCCGGCCGTCCGCTCCAGTATAGTAGATGAGATACCGATGCGCGACAAGGCCAGACCGGTGGTCAGGCCGCCGAGGGAACCGCCTATAATTAAAGCTAAAATTCCATTGTTATATTTATCCATACCTGTTTCTGATGATCCGGCATCCCGCTTTCAGCAATACACGAGCCGCAAAGTCCAAGCCTTTTATAAATTATTACTCATTTTTAATCAGGCTAAATTATGCGTGATTACCCTTTCAAAACGCAAACAGAATACCTGAAAGCGGATACATTTTACGGATGCTACAGGCTGGTGTGTCACAGATTCCACCAGTAAGTCCATTTCAGCACAATGGCCCTGTTTTTTACTTTGAAATTTTCCGGCAGGTAATTGTCGGTGTACACGATAAACAAATCGGAGGCCGGCTTATAACGCCATTGTACGCGGGCATTCAGGTTAATATTTTCTGCCTGGTTATTATATTGGGTTAAGGCGGAAAAATAGAGGGAGTTCGTAAATGTGATGTCTAAGCGGGGGCCCACCAGCCAGAGATGGGTGGTATTCCAGGGTTCAGGAAGTTCAATGCGGTTGTAGTTGGCAGATAACAGGAACAGGGCATGAGGCTGGAGTCTGTATCCTATTTCGGTCTTTGCATTGTTCCGGCGCCCGTTTTGGTAATAACCTCCGTAAGACGACGACAAGGAGTATGTAAAGCGCTTTTGAGGCGATGATAACAGATCAAAACCCGCTGTCTGCCATTTATGAGTGCTTCCTATGGGGAGGAGGGCTATCCTGAGGTTAGTGGGGTCAAACGGCCGGAGGAGTTTCACATAATTAGCAGATCCCCAAAACGATGCAGTGGCGAGTTTAAGAAAGTTAAAGTTATAGGATAAAATGTATTCCTGGTCGGTGTTTTCAAAATCTTTATTCCAGTAAATATTGGTCAGTAATTTCGGGCCGTGGCTTACAAGTTTCTTGGACCTGATGAAAAATAAATAGCCGATATTCGGGCTTATTTTATAGTATCCGTTGCGGATTCCATTGGGTACGTAACCAGCCTCCGCCAGGTAGTTTTTGCCTACATACTCCTGCTGCCACTGCCAGAATATATTGGCCTTGCCAAATTTCAGGTCTGCCGCATAACTTATATCATCTGTGGACGTATGGGGGCTGAAAGATTTTAGCATCATCATTTTGCCCGTCCAGATGTTACTCTTACTGGCCAGGTTAAATTCTAATCCGACATTCCGGTTAAAGCGGTTAGTGGCCGGATGGAGCTCAGTGGAATAATTGGTAGCCTCTTTATTCACCATGATCAGCCGGATGTTCGATCGGTCAAACAGCCTTCTTTGCAAGGCCATCACCGAATAATTAAAAGCCGGGCTTAAGCTGTCTGCCGCACCGGTTTGAGCATTTAAGGCCCCCACCCTCCAGTTTTTGTTGATTTTACCGCTTATTTTAGCCCCAAACTGCAAAGGAGCGTCCAGCCCGATGCGTCTTGAGAAAAATGGCCTTAATGTGGCGTAGCCAAAATTGGCAAATAAATCCGCGTTCTCCAGGAAGAATTGCCGTCGTTCCGGGAAAAACAGTTCAAAGCGGTCAATGTTGGTTTGCTGCACATCCACATCCACCTGCGAAAAGTCGGGATTGATGGTGAGATCCAGGTTTAAGGATGGGGTGAGGCCTACTTTGATATCGCCACCCACGGCCAGCCTGGTTTTTGTTCCGGCCCCTGTTTCATATTTCTTTATACTTCTCAAGGCTGTATAGGGAATGAAAGAAATATTCGTGCGGGCAGCCGGGGGATTGGCATCCCACACTAACGTTCCGGTGTAGGCCAGGGACACCGACGGCATCTGACGGGGTACGGGCGCCCACGATGATTTTTCAGATACGCCAATATCCATCCGGCTGAAATTTAACCCCCACTGGGATATCCCGGTTTTATAACGGATGCTCTTAAACGGAATGGCGGCCTCCCATACCCATTTGTCGTCATAATTTTTTACGACACTGGTCCACTTGGCATCCCATCCTGTATCCGCAGCGCCCCCCTCGCCCAGTTGGGCATCCCACGGCGCTCCGGCTGCATTTGTACCAAATACATAGCCGTTCGTCCTGTCATCAAAAGAATCCATCACCAGCAGGAAGTTATCGTTCTTCCCAAAAGAAAAATCCCGTTTCAGCGACTCCACCACCAGCGAACCCGGGATCCTCTTATGGTTGATTACCAGGATGTATATATGATGGTCATCATACGTCATTTTCACCTGGGTGATGCACCGGGCATAACCGGTATCCACGGGGGTGATCATGAAGAAATTTTCAGCCGTTTGTGCCTGGACCCAGGCTTCTTCGTCTGCTACGGCATCCACTTTAATGGCCGAAACCGACTTTTGAATATAATATTTAAAGTTTTCGTTCGGTTTCTGTGCATAGGCTATCCCTACAGACTGAGACAAAAACAGGACAACAAGGATAAACCGGCTAAACATTTATAGAAGATTATAAGGTATATTAAATAGTTTTGTAAGAAAAGAAATGACTATTTATTACAAATATAAGCATTCAGCGATATGAAATTTTATATCGGGTGTTCAGGTTTCCACTACAAGGAATGGAAAGAGATGTTCTATCCTGCGGGATTGCCGGTTAAAGACTGGTTTAAGTATTATTGCAGTCACTATAATACGATTGAGATCAATTCCGCTTTCTACCGTGGACCTACATTTAATCTGCAGCCTGCTGGACTATCGCTTCAGCAATGTGGTGGAATTCCGTCACCACACCCGGTGGCAGCCGGAGGTTTTTCACCGCTTCCGGGAAAGTAAAATCATCTTTTTTGCGGGCAAAGCTACCTCGGCAGCCTGGCGGAATCTCTCATGGTAAACGGCAGCTCTGTTTATTACCGTTTCCCTGGAAAGCGGGTGCTGTACAAATCGGAATACCCGGAACAAACCCTGCAGGAGCTGCTTAGCCAGATCCCTCCGGAGGTAGAGAGGGCATTTATCTATTTCAATAATACATGGGGAAATGCCGCAATAAAAAAAAGCAGGCAAATGCAGGAACTCGTATCACCCGGTTCCTGAAAATCTTCCATTAAAATGCGAAAAAAAATTTATGAATAATTCTGCAAAGCAGGATGGAGATGTGTGTGGAGGGGATCGGGTCACATTTGAATACTTTTTCAAATGCGCCCGTCAAGTATTAATTAGCCGGTCTTACCTCAACGGCCACCGGTCCGCGCTCTCTTTTCTCAACTTTAAAGCTCACTTTATCGTTCAGCTTAACCAACTCCACCATATCATTCACATGAACAAAAATTTTCTCCTGTGACCCGGTTTCCGTGATAAAACCAAATCCCTTATCGCTTAAGAAGGTTACCTTTCCTTTTCTGATCGGGTCTTCTTCTTCCTCCACCACGCGGGCGGCTCCCAGCTGTATGCTTTCTATGGCCACTTCCTTGCGGTTATGAAGGTCCTGAGGCACCGTGGTGAAATTACCGTTTTCATCCACATACACCATCATCTCGTCCAGGCTTTTGCCTTTGTTGTTATTCGCCTTCCTATCCTGGCGCTCCTGTTCCTTTTGTTGTTTTTTCTTAGCTTTCTTTTTGATGCTTTCTTTTTTAGCAAATGTTTCGCTCATAGTTTGTTATTTAAAATTTCTTCCCGGTTGGGAATTTCTACCCTACAGGTATTAAGAGATTAAGATAGATAAAATATCCGGGCCAGCAGAAAAGCAATGGGCGGGTGCCTCTAATCCTGGCTTAAAGGTACGCATAAATACCGGATAAATCACTACAGACGCCCCGATATCTGCTGTAAGGCTACCGGTAAGATCCCAGGTTGATGCCCAGAAATCCTGCCTGCTCACCGGGAAATATGCCTTTTTAACCCTGAAAACACCCGCTGCATCCCACATTTTTATATCTTTACCCCTCTTATCTCCCTAACACCATGCGAAGCCTCTGTTTTAGTCTCTTTTTCATACTTTCCTGTTCGGCCTACGGCCAAACCCGTACCCCAAAAGCCCTGATGGTCATTGCTGACGGCATTCCGGCTGACCTGCTGGAGCGCACGCCTACTCCTAACCTGGATATCATCCGGCACGACGGCGGATATACCCGTGCCTATGTAGGCGGAGAAAAAGGGGCTTACTCCCAGACCCCTACCATCTCAGCCGTTTCTTATAACAGCATGCTGACCGGCACCTGGGTAAATAAACATAATGTATGGGATAACCGCATCACTGCCCCTAACTACCATTACCGCACCATCTTCAGCTTTCTCCGGGAAGCCATGCCCCAAAAGAAGCTGGCGGTCTATTCTACCTGGACCGATAACCGTACCAAACTGCTGGGCGAGAACCTGCCCCAGACCGGTTTCCTGAAACTGGATTACGTATTTGACGGCTATGAACTGGATAAGGAGCGTTTCCCCCATGACGGGGAGTCAGTCTACATTAACCGCATCGATGAGGAGGTCATCCGCCAGGCCGCTAACAGCCTCCGTACCGATGCCCCTGACCTGAGCTGGGTGTACCTGCAGTATACGGATGATGTGGGGCATGCCTCGGGTGACAGCGAGAAGATGACAGCGGCCATCCGTAAAACCGACCGTCAGCTGGGCGAGCTCTACCAGGCCATCCTGTACCGGCAGCAATATTACGCCGAAGATTGGCTGATGGTGATTGTCACGGATCACGGAAGGGATGTGGCCACGGGCCTCTCGCACGGGAAGCAGTCCGCCCGCGAGCGGACCTCCTGGATCTGTACCAATAGCCGTGAACTGAACCGGTACTTCCATGCCTATACCCCGGCTATAGTAGACGTACTGCCCTCTGTGGCCCGCCACCTGAACCTGGCCATTCCTACAGACAGCCGCTATGAGCTGGACGGCGTGCCCTTCATAGGCGGCATATCCCTGGCTGAGCCATCGGCCCGCGTGGTGAATGACGAGCTCCGCCTGGAGTGGACTCCCTTTGAAACCACCGGCAAGGTGAACGTGCTCATCTCCTCTACTCACCGCTTTGAAACGGAAGGCAAAGGCGATATCTACCGGAACGCCGGCAGCTTTGACCTCAGCAGCGGCCGGGCGGTCATTCCCCTCAGCCCGGAGCTGAAGGAAGCCCGCTTCCTGAAGATCGTGATAGAAGGTGAAAAAAATGCCGTGAACCGCTGGGTCATTAAATAGGATATCTAAGTTCCGACGGCTTTCGTACGTACCCGGGCCAGTGCAAAACGATATCCTGCCGTTTCACAAAATGAAACGACGTGACACACCGTATGCACCACATGCTCTGTACTTAATGAGTGTCTCTGACCTCACCCTAAGGCTGTACGATCAGCCCCAAAAGATTTTTTGTTTCCCTACCGGGCATTACCCGCAGCCGACCGGATCACCCTGCCATAAACCCTTTAGCAAAGGATAATCGCGCCCTACCCGGTGCACGTTCACCGGATCACTCCAAACGTCTCCTCCTGCCGGGCATTACCCGCAGAATGGAAAATCGTAACCTACCCGGGCCATCCTCACCGGATCACTCCAAACACCTCCCCCTGCCGGGATTACCCGCAGAGCGGTAGTATCCTTCTCTGCGGGTTCCTTCTGCACGCGGCATCTGCAGCGGCGCGCCCCGGCCTCTCTGAATTAAAGCGAAAAGTTTCTCACGCCTTACCCGCATGTAGTGTTAGCTACTTGCCGAGTGCTTGCGCCTCAGCATCCGGTTGTGCGGACAACCTCCTCATACTAATCCAGCATATCTTAACTACTCTTCCATGAGCAGGATGTTGGCTAACTTTGCTTTATACGCAATCTTCGTTTTGAGCCCGTAATAGCTCCAGTTGCGCAGCAGAACGGTATCTCCTTTGGCTACCTCCTCCTTATACGACTGGTTCACCAGCAGGATAGTTCCCGCCCCCGCCCGCTGGCAGTGGTCTATCAGCCGGCGACTGTACAGGTGGAGCCTCGACTCAATATAATTCTTCTCCTTCTCACTGTAATTTTCCAGGCTCTTCAGCTTCCTTTTCTTTCCCTTCCCGCCCTTGTTCCAGGTAGCGGCGATCTGCAGGCGCCGGCGGG
The DNA here is from genome assembly GCA_019638185.1 of Leadbetterella sp. Classification (GTDB taxonomy): domain Bacteria; phylum Bacteroidota; class Bacteroidia; order Cytophagales; family Spirosomataceae; genus Leadbetterella. The sequence continues at coordinate 186,058 of JAHBUH010000006.1, read as the reverse complement.
CCGCCTGGATGGACAGCCGGCGGTATAAAAACTCTTCCTTATTCCCGATCTGGAACTCCTCCCGCCCGATCTTCACCACCAGCGGGTACTCCATGGAAAGCGACACCTCCGCTATCAGCGACGGGTCCGGTTCCGAACGCTGCCTTTCCGCCTCCAGGCTGGCCAGCAGGTAGATCTTGTTATTCTTCATCTGGATAGCGCTCTGGCGTAGAGGAAGCTCACCGTTAGCTATCTTCCTCAGGATCATACGCATACCGGAGCGGTCGCGCCCCAGGTAGGTCTTAAACGGGATCTTAAAGAGGGTAAACGTAAAGTTTTTGCCGCCCTCTTCCTCGTGAAGCGTCATATCCCGGTTACTGAAAGGGATGGGAATATCCTTCCGGTAATTCGGCATCGACTTCTCCCCCCGCCAGTACACCTCCCGGTTACTCTGGTACGTGCGGTAAAGCGCCTGGTTAAGGTTACTCAGGGTGGAAGACGGCAGGAGCTTCAGAAAATTAGCACTGAGCAGCCGGTAGATAGAATTCATGTGGGAAGTGGTCAGGATCCCGTCCTCGTCTTTCATGGCATCCGCCAGCTTTACCTTCGTTTCCGTGGTCAGGTACACCAGGTCTCTCAGCCTGTCCTGCAGAAACAGGTGGGTATTGATCATATTGGCTGCGTAACAGACCAGGCGCTGGTACTCGTACATCTGGTCATAATACGTCTTCAGCACCTCCTTATCCCTGGAGTTGATGATCAGCTGCACCCTTCGTGTGAGGATAATTTTTTCCATGCTTACTACTTTTAATAATGGTGAATGCCTGAATAAAAAGGGTTCTTACTTTTTCCGGGGTCAGGTGGAGGCCGGCCGCGATCTCTTCAAAGGAATTTCCCAGCTCATACCGCAGCCTCAGGATATCCGCCTGTTCGGGGCTCAGCTGACGGTCTACCCGGAACGTATGCGTACGCGTCACCTCTGAAAGCTTCCGGCTGTCAGCCAGCAGGCTTTTCAGCCGGTCTATGCACTTCTCCACCCGCTGAGCCACCTCGTACTCCCGGATACCGCCCAGGTAAAAGGCTATGCGCTCATAGTTAAAATCATACTTCAGGCAAAGCCGGATAAACAGCTGCTGTTCGCCGTCCAGGTGAGGCAGCAGCCTGTTCAGCGCTTCCAGCCGCTCCGAATCCTGCTCATCCGGCTCTTCGATCTCCAGCAGCGGCTCTTCCGCCCACTCCGGGGAACTTCCCGGTAGCAGGCCCTCCGGATCTTCATAATCAAAAAACCAGAGCAGCTGCCGGCGAAACTGGTTGCTCCGTTTCCGGTGATACGCCTTTCCCGCCTCGGTCACCTGCCGGCTGATAAACCGGTGCAGATGCGGTACGTCTTCAATGCTCTCCCGGAAGATCCACAGCCGCAGGAAAGCCTCCTGCGCTATGCAATGGGCATCCAGGTCTTCGCGGATATACCGATAAGCGCGATAGGCATACCAGCGGTAAAAATGTCCGTAAAACCAGGACAGGCCCGCCTCATCGCCCTTCTTTAATTTTTCAAGATAAATGTTTTCCAAGGTCATCATGTTATGTCAGAGTTTAGTATAGTGTACACACCGCTAAAGCATCAGCCGCTGTTAGCCGCCCTGATCCGGGTCTCGATCAGGTCCATCAGCTGGTAAATAAGCTTTACTTCTTCTGCCAGTTTTCCGGTGAGGTCTTTCACTTCCACCGCTTTCAATAATCCTAAGAGGGCTTCACGGTACCGGACGGGTTCTTTCAGTAGGATCTCGATCTGCATAAGTTGTCCTGTGATTTTAGATAAATATCGATTTTCAATATAAAAATACCTAATATAAGTATAACCACCAAATATTCGTATCGGATTCTAATATATTTATATCGATTAACCTCAATACCATGAGCAACAGGAACCACAGGACAAGTTTCGGAAGGTATCTTGACCGCAAGGCCATTAACCAGGCCGCACTTTCCCGTGCCACGGGAATCCGCCCTAACCGGATCAGTGAATTCGCCTCAAAAGACTGCCTGAAAATGCGGGCTGACGAGATCTACATCTTAGCAAAAGCCATTCACGAAGATCCCTGCCACCTGCTGGAATACATCTGCAAAGACATCAGGCTGAACAGGCAGGAGCCCGGAGTATGATACACTATTCAGACGGCCCCGCCTGGCGGCCCCACCTGGAGGCCCCACCGGGTCATGAGATTTTGTAAATTTTTCAGTTTCATTGATGATATTATTTAAAAGGTATAGAATTGTTGCAAAAAAAGGAGGAAAGCGCGGGATATTCCAGTCATAAAAGGGATATTTCAGTTAAATTCCGGGATAAATTATCTACCTTTACGATCAACTGACATATTGAAAAAAGAACTAAGTTTGAACTGCTTTAACCAGGATGGAGTATGGAACCTAAGATTCATGAAGGAAGGAATGTAAAGCGATTTCGCGAGATGCTCGGAATTAAACAGGAGGCGCTTGCTAATGAACTGGGCGATGAATGGAATCAGAAAAAGGTTTCGCTGATGGAACAAAAGGCGGTACTGGAACCTGAAGTACTCTATAAAGTCTCCCGGGCCCTGAAAATACCCGATATCGCTATTAAGAATTTCGATGAGGAGAAAGCCATTACCATCATTGCCAATACCGTAAATAACAGCGATAACGCTTCCGGCAATGCCCTCTTTAACTACTACCCTATCATTAACCCCGTGGAGAAAATGGTACAGCTTCACGAAGAAAAAATCCAGCTGTACGAACGCATGCTGCGTGAAAAAGATGAAATGATGCTCCGGCTGGAAAAACTCATTGGCGGAGAACAATCCTCCTGAAATTTTTTTGCCACGGATACACGGATAGCATTAACCTTACCCGTGCACCGCGGCATACGTGATTTGCAATCAACTTCTCTCTTTTTAACTCCGTTAACCGGAAAACCAATGCTTTTTTCGCTCCTGCTTCTATGTGTCTGTCTTTCCCCGACAGATCACATGCCCATTATTCCTAATAATAAAAGAAGCAGCACCACTACAATTCCTACTTTCTCTTTCATAACTATACAGTAATTTTTTATCGCGTTTAGGAAACACTCTTAACTCGCATCTAAATTATAACAATAATTTTTAACAACACGCATATAAACCCGCATTTTTATTATACGGTACAAAGCCACGCCCCGGAATGGAGAATTTTAAGGAAAAAAAGCGAAAAAAACCTGCTCTCCGGTAAAACAGGTCGTCAAAATTGCCTTATTACCCCCTCAAAATCAAATAAATACAAATGCATCTCTACATCATAACGCCGGAAGCCACCGGCCGGATATCATTAATCCCATTTTTTTTCGTCGAAACTGTTCCCCCTTTGACAGTCCGGCTATAAGAATAAGTCGACAAATAGTTCTACCCTACCGTATTTTTCGATATTTTAGCCTCCCTATAAACAAATCATCTTACTAATGCGAAAACTGTTACTTCTCCTGGGCGTAGTGCTGCACCTGACGGCCACGGCCCAGAACAGGAAGCCTGCGGCTATCAAAGCCAATTACGACCTCGCTTCCCAATTTTCCCCGGCAAAACTCCGGACTAAAATCTTTAGCACCGACGTACGGCCCAACTGGATCAACCACTCCGACCGCTTCTGGTACGAATACCAGACCTCTTCCGGGAAACGCTGGTACCTGGTAGACCCTGCCACCCGTTCCCGGCAGCCGCTTTTTGATAATGCCGACCTGGCCCGCCAGATCACCCGCATTGTGAAGAATCCTTTCGATGCCCAGCACCTGGAGATCGATAAGCTGGAGTTTACCGACGACGAGAAACGGATCCGGTTTGAAGTAAAAAGTACCAAAGACACCCTGAAATCCAAAGAGGAGATCGCTAAGCTCAAAGTAAAATCAGATACCCTGAAGAAAAAAGTCTTCTTCCTGGAATACGACCTGGCTACCCGCCAGGTGAAGGAACTGGCGGATTCCCTGAAAGAAAAAACCCGGCCTACCTGGGCTTCCTATTCGCCTGATACCCTCCGCATTTTCTTTGCCCGGAACTATAACCTCTACTGGATGGACAGGGCTAACTTTGAAAAAGCCATCAAAGACGAGAAAGACAGCACCATCGTAGAACACCAGATCACCAAAGACGGCGTACAATACTACGCCTGGGGCGGAGACGACTACAGCATCACCACCGGCGACGAAAAGGCCGACGAAGAGCTTAAAAAGCGGAAAGGCGTGCGGCTCAGCTGGTCGCCCGACGGAAAGCATTTTGTACTCACCCGCAAAGATAACCGCCACCTCAGCCCGCTGTGGGTCATCAATAACGTAGGCGGCAAACGCCCCACCCTGGAAACCTACAAATACCAGATGCCGGGAGAAACCGACTCCACCGAGGTGGAACTGCACCTCTTTGATGCTCAAAGCTTCGCTTCAAAGCATATCTCCGTTCCGGCCTTTAAAAACCAGACCGTGGGTATCTTCTGGAAAGAGCGCGATAAATCCAGCTACACCGGGAAGCACTATATCAGCTACTGGCTGGGCGATAACCGCGAGTTTTATATCAGCCGCTCCAGCCGTGACCTGAAGCGGATAGACATCGCGGCGGTAAACGTGAACGGCACCGTCAGGAACGTGGTCAGCGAACGCTCTAATGTGTACCTCGATGTACAAAAACCTTACCTGGTCAATAACGGCCAGCAGTTTATTCACTGGTCGCAACGCGACGGCTGGGGCCATTACTACCTCTATAACGCAGACGGCACCCTGGTACGCCAGCTCACCTCCGGAGAATATAACTGCGAGAGCATCACCGGCTACGACGCCAAAACCCAGACCTTCACCTTTACCGCTAACGGAAAAGAAGCCGGTGAAGACCCGTATTACCTGCACCATTATGCCCTGAGCCTGAACGGCGGGGAACCTAAATTACTGAACAAAGGGAATTTTGACCACCAGGTTTCCGCCAGCGAAAGCGGCCGTTTCTTTGTCAATAACTCCTCCCGCGTAAACACCGTGCCCGTTTCGGAACTCTATGATTCCAAAGGAACACTCCTCCTGAAACTGGAAGAAGCCGATCTCTCTCAACTGATGGCCTCCGGCTATAAATTCCCCGAGCCTTTCAAGGTGAAAGCAGGTGACGGCATTACCGACCTTTATGGCGTGATGTACAAGCCCTTCGACTTTGACTCTACCAAAGTCTACCCCATCATTGAATACGTGTACCCCGGCCCGCAAACCGAAGCCGTGAATAAGGCCTTCGGCCGCAGCATGGACCGCATAGACCGCCTGGCACAAATGGGCTTTATCGTGATCACCGTAGGAAACCGCGGCGGCCACCCCGCCCGCTCTAAGTGGTATCATACTTACGGGTACGGAAACCTGCGCGACTACGGCCTGGAAGACAAGAAAGTGACCGTAGAGCAGCTGGCCGCACGCCACCCCTTCATTGATGCAGACCGTGTGGGCATCACCGGCCACTCCGGCGGCGGCTTTATGTCTACCGCAGCCATGCTGGTGTACCCCGACTTCTTCAAAGTGGCCGTATCCGGCGCCGGTAACCACGAAAATAACATCTATAACCGCTGGTGGAGCGAACGCCACCACGGCGTAACGGAGAAAGTAAGCCCAAAAGGTGACACCACCTTTACCTACCAGATCGAGAAAAACACCGAGCTCGCCAAAAACCTCAAAGGAAAGCTGCTGCTGGCCACCGGAGACATCGATAATAACGTCCACCCGGCTAACACCATCCGGATGGCCGAAGCACTCATCAAAGCCAACAAACGTTTTGATTTTGTGATCCTACCCGGACAGCGCCACGGTTTCGGTAACATGACCGAGTACTTCTTCTGGAAAATGGCAGACTATTTCGCCGAGCACCTGCTGGGTAATTCCCAAACAGATGAAACGGACCTGACGGAAATGAATAGGGAGGTGCCGCTGAGGCGGTGATCAGGCCTGTGGGCATACTGTTCAGAGCCTGAGAAGTTCTTACGGCCCCTACGGACTCACAGAGATTTATGGATTATCTGTGTGAATCCGTAGGGTCCACAAGAAAAATAACAAAAATAATTTGTTTATTTAAAGATAACATATTATAATTGCAAATCATTTCACATAAAGATTTTTGCAGGTCTATCTGCAAACACTGAAGATAAAACTAAAGAGAACATAAAGAGAACCATCCAGATTAAGTTGATGGTTCTTATTTTTTTATAACACCCAACCATAAATTTAAATCAACATGACAAAAAAACAGTTCAGGTCCGAGCTTTTTGGATTCGCCTACTTCCCCAATTACGAAAGCTCCATTACTTTTTTAGCTAACACATTAGCGGATAAAGAAGCGTGGAATTTCTCAGATACTATTGTAAGAAATAACAGTATCCTCAAAAATTATCTTGAATTTACTTTCAGGAAGTTACAGCAGGAAAAGAAAATTATTTTTACCGGAGGTAATAAATTTGCCTGTTTCAATACAGGACTGGTTACTGAAAACCTGGAAGATATTTTTGCTTTTTTTGAAGAATACAAAAATCCGGGAAAAGGACTTACCACACCTTTTCGCTTTAAAGCATTCTTAAAGAAAAGTGATAATACGATTCTCCAGCATTTTTCGCACTCCATTCCGGATATTGCAGACTTTTTCGATAAACCGGAATTGCTTATTTTCAATCCGAAATGTGATTTGATCCCCGATTTGGACCACATTATAGGTGATAATTTATCCCGGTTTCCTCCACACCTCCAGAAAGCAGATGATGCCGAACTGAGAAGGCAGCTGGTAGGCGCTATAGAAGAAGTCAAGAAAAGAGTACGTCCAAACTACAAGATAGCGGTACCGCAATATTATGACAATAAAATACAGCTATTGCTCCCGCTCTGTTTAACCTCTGGGTCTCCCAATCCCGACCTGATTTTAGTCATTCATAAACTAAACGATACTACCTATACGGCAAGAACCTGTTTAACCTTGAAGCTGGCCTATAATAATGCCCGGCTGATTGTCAAGCCACAAAGTAATTGGTTGAAACCATAAAATACAGCCTCTCCCGGATTTCTACCCTAGCACTTCCACCGCCCTGTTGATCCTCTGTAGCGTCTCCGCTTTCCCCAGGATCTCCATGATCAGCATCAGGTCCGGGCCTTTGCCTTCACCGGTTACGGCCAGGCGCAGGGCCTGCATCACTTTTCCGACTTTGATGCCGGCGGCTTCCAGCGCGCCGAAAATGGTATCGTGGATGCTTTGTGAAGTAAAGTTTTCTACTCCGGAAAGGGCGGTGGTGATCACCGGCATGGCACTCCGGGCCAGGTCATCCCACTTTTTAGCGGCCACTTCCTCATCGTATTTTTCCGGTGCGGCAAAAAGGAAGGGTACGCCGGCTTTCATTTCCCGTACGAAATCCACCCGGTCTTTCATCAGCTCCACGATCTTCGCGGAGAGGTCCGGGTTCCCTATCTCGCGGTCCAGCTCGGCGGCCAGCTCGGCATTATCTTTCTTACGAAGGTACTGCTGGTTAAACCATTTGGCCTTATTCACGTCAAAACGCGCTCCGGCTTTCTGAATGTTATGAATATCAAACAGCCCGATCAGCTCTTCAGCGCTGATCAGCTCCTGGTCCGTGCCCGGGTTCCAGCCCAGCAGCGCCAGGAAATTCATCACGGCTTCAGGATAATAGCCGTCTTCCCGGAATCCTCTTGACGTTTCGCCGCTGACCGGGTCTGTCCATTGGAGTGGAAAAACCGGGAAATCGCCCAGCAGGCCGTCGCGCTTACTCAGTTTACCGTTTCCTTCCGGCTTTAAAAGCAGGGGCAGATGGGCAAAATCAGGTGCCTGCCAGCCAAAGGCCTTGTACAGCAGGATATGCAGGGGGGCTGAGGGCAGCCATTCTTCACCCCGGATCACATGGGTGATCTCCATCAGGTGGTCATCCACGATGTTCGCCAGGTGGTAAGTAGGCATTCCGTCTGACTTCATCAGGATCTTATCATCAATGGTGGAAGAATGCACAGACACCCATCCCCGCACCAGGTCTTTAAAACGGACCTCGTCTTTCAAAGGCACCTTAAGGCGAATCACATAAGGGTCTCCGGCCGCTATCCGGGCCTTCACCTCTTCCGCCGGCAGGGTAATGGAATTTTTCATCTTCATGCGGGTAAAGGCATTGTAGGAAATATTATCCACTTTGGCCTCTTCCAGCTCCTTACGCATCTGCTCCAGCTCTTCCGGGGTATCAAAAGCATAATACGCCTGGCCTTTATCCAGCAGTTCCTGGGCATAGCGGGCATAGATCTCTTTTCTTTCCGACTGCACGTAGGGCCCCAGCTCTCCGCCGGCACCTACCCCCTCATCTATAGTAATTCCTATCCATTTCAGGGCCTCCAGGATGTAGTCCTGCGCACCGGGCACCAGGCGGGTCTGGTCGGTATCTTCTATCCGGAGCAGCATTTTACCGCCCATCTTCCGGGCAAAAAGATAATTATACAAAGCCGTACGTACGCCGCCAATATGCAGCGGCCCCGTAGGGCTGGGAGCAAATCTCACTCTAACACTCATAGATCAAATTTTCAAACAAACCGCAAAATTAAGGATAAAATTCAAACATGCCCGAATTACGGCAGATCGCTTTTCCGGATCACTAAAAAAAGTGAGCTGCCAAACGGCGAACGCTTCAGCAGGTGCCTTTCCAGTGTGCAGATTCCGTACAGGAAACGGTTTACCGGGTCAGAAGGCAGTGATACGTCAGATTTTACTTCCTCCATGTTTATCTGACCCAGTTTCAGTTGAAGCCGCTGGATCAGTCTTACCGCCAGGATCAGGGGCGAAAGCAGGAGTGACCAGTAACTGGCCTTCACCATCCGGAAGTCCGGGAAAGCAGCCAGGAAACGGTCAAAATCCGTCTTTACAAAGCGCCTCTTACTTCCCACGGCCAGGTCATGGATACCGCTGAAAACCGCGAAGGCGTTATTGTTTGTAATAAAAATGCCGCCGGGCTTCAATACCCGGTGAATACACTTTAAAGCATTCAGCAGCTCCGGGTCATCGAACTGGTACAGCACATCGTCTGAAATAACCACGTCAAAAGACGCCGGCGGATAGTCAAAAGCCGTAATGTCTTTCCGGCTGACCGGCAGCCCGCGGCTTTGTGAAAACTCTACCGCAAATTCATTGTAATCAAAGCCTTCTATGGCATGAAGGCCTTCCGCCTTCAGCCGGGTAAGCAGGCCACCGGTGCCGCAGCCGGCATCCAGTACCCTAAGATTCTTATAATCATCAGTGTACGTCTTTATTTCGGTTATCACGCGGTCATGAAGGGTTTTGTACCACCACATCCGGTCTTCCACCTCAAACATGGCCTGGTATTCCTGGTAATTGATCAGCACGTCAGGCGGGGTTATTGATGACCTGGATCTCAGGTTTATGGTAAACGGTGGAATTATCCGGAACACTCCGTGTGAGCCATACATTACCACCGATCACGCTGTTTGTACCGATCACGGTTTTCCCGCCCAGGATAGTGGCCCCGGCATAAATGATCACGTTATCTTCCACGGTAGGGTGGCGCTTGGTATCGGCCATGTACTTCTCCACAAACAGCGCCCCCAGCGTAACCCCCTGGTAGATCTTCACGTTTTTCCCGATGTGGGTGGTTTCCCCGATCACCACGCCCGTGCCGTGGTCAATATAAAAATTCTCGCCGATCTCCGCGCCGGGATGGATATCAATACCGGTCCTGGAGTGGGCATATTCCGTTAAGATCCTGGGAATAAGCGCTATCTCCATTTTATGAAGAATATGCGCCACCCGGTAAAAGAAAATGGCAAAGAACCCCGGGTACACCCGGATGATCTCAATTTTCGATTTGGCGGCCGGATCCCCCGCCAGGATGGATTCCAGGTCGGTGGAAAGCACCCGGTAAAGGCCGGGAATGGCATTCACAAACTGCTTGGACTTCTCCTCCGAGCCGCATCCTTTGCAGGCTGCCGTAGCTTCCAGGATACTCCTCAGCTCATCACCGATATTCCAGAACTCACCTTCCACCTCGTCTTCACTCCGGAAAAAATCCTTGGACCGCTCCGGGAACAGCAGGTTAAATATTTTCAGCGCCCAGCCCGAAATGGTCTTGGAAGTAGGGATTCCTTCCACCTGCTGGTGTTTATCAAAAAGGTAGCTTATAAATTTCTTATCCATATATCTCGTTTCAGGCTAATCTTCGCTGTATCAGGGTAGATACTAACGCAAAGAACACATCAGGCTTCAGCGTGCGCCAGTTTTCCATCTGGAGCGTGCCGCCAAAATGCAGGTAATAATCCAGCTTATACTTCTCGATCTCCTCCATCACAAACTTCCGCAGGTTCAGCAGGGCTATCCATCCGTCTTCCACGTCTTCAAACCACTCCTCGTAATAATCACTCTCACCTCCGTGAAACTGGAACAGGTTTTCGCCGATCAGGATAAACTGCCGGATCCCGTTTTTCAGCAACCGGTCTATCACGCCTCGTTTCAGGTACATGACATCGTTATGCAGGGTATCGTTCCATTCGCCCATCAGCTCGATCACCGCATATTTCAGCTCGTAATTTACCATTAAAAGTTTTACGTACAGCGTTTCCGAACCTATAAAGTCCCAATCCGGGTGAATAATATAGCCGTAAACCGCATTTTCATAGGCAGAGGCCTCTTCTTTGCCGTAAAACGGGCCTTTTTTATCCTCGTAAGGAAGATAATACCGGCCCCAGTTATAAAAAGGTTCTATTTCATGCATATAACTCTGGTATTCCGTTAAATTTGCAACAATGCAGAAAGTTCAATACAAATATAGGACTGAATATTTAACGGATTCCGAACCGCTGAAATTTAAAGAGGCAGACCTGGCCGAGGAAGAGATGATCCTGAACCTGGGCCCGCAGCATCCGTCTACGCACGGAGTACTGCGCCTGGAGGTGGTTTCTGACGGGGAACTGGTCCGTGAAGTGGTTCCTCACCTGGGCTATCTGCACCGCTGCTTTGAAAAGCATGCTGAGTCGCTCCCCTTTAACCAGGTCATCCCGTATGTAGACCGCCTGGACTACCTGGCTTCCATGAATTCCGAACACGCCTATGCCATGGGCGTAGAAAAGATGCTGGGCATAGAAGGCACCCTTCCGAAGCGCATTGAATACATCCGGGTGCTGATGGCCGAGCTGAACCGGCTGGCCTCCCACTTCATGGCCATCGGGTCTTATGCCATTGACATCGGTGCACCTACGCCTTTCCTCTGGCTTTTCCGCGACCGCGAAACCCTCCTGCGCATGCTGGAATGGGTGTCAGGGGCGCGTTTACTCTATAATTATATCTGGATCGGCGGGCTTTTCTATGACCTTCCGGTGGGCTTCGAAGACAAATGCCGGGAGTTTGCCGCCTACGTACGGCCCAAACTGACGGAACTGGAACAGATCATTATTGATAACCATATCTTCATTAACCGTACCGCTAACGTAGGCGTCCTGCCCCTGGACCTGGCCATTAACTACGGCTGCAGCGGCCCGGTATTGCGGGGCTCCGGCCTGAAATATGACCTCCGGAAAACCGATGCCTACTCCGTGTACCCCGAGCTGGAGTTCAACATCCCCGTGGGGGAAGGAAAAATGGGTAAAACCGGCGACTGCTGGGACCGGAACTACGTACGGCTACTGGAATGCCACGAGTCGCTCCGGATCATAGACCAGTGCCTCGAAAAACTCACCAAAGAGCATAAGCGCACCCCGGATTTTGATCCCCAGGCTTATGTACCTAAAAAAATCCGGCCTAAAGAAACCGATTTTTATGTACGGGCCGAAAACCCCAAAGGTGAGCTGGGTTTCTTTTTCCGCACCGATGGCCGTAATGACGTTCCTGTACGGGTGAAATGCCGCGCCTGCTCCTTCCATAACCTCTCCGTGCTGCCGGCCATTTCCAAAGGCATCCTGGTGGCTGACCTGATCGCCATTATCGGCTCCCTGGACCTGGTGATGGGGGAAGTGGACCGGTAAACTCTCCCGATTTAATGTAGCCTCCCGGATTATTCGGCCGGACCTTCAGATTACTTTCCGGCTACTGCTCAAACCTACCGGAATACCCGGCTTTCAGGTGATTCCCCACAGGTACGTAGGGGCAAAAATCACCACCCCGTTTTGTATAATATATTCCAGGGGCTGCCCCTCAGCATCTCTGAAATAAGTGTCTGTCTCGCTCTGATGAAGCTCCTGTAGACCGTAATTAAAATTGCGGAAGGGATCGCGGTCCCGGTTATTAAAATATTCGGTATACACCTTGCACTGTACCCGGGTATCCGCAGGTAAAGCTTTGAACTTAAAGCCGGACAGTAATGCCCGGTCTTTTTCATCTATATTCCGGGTAAGCGAATCCAGTCCCCTGCCCGCATAATACCGGCTGGTGATCTGAATGCTATCCACCGTGCCGTCTTTCCGGACCAGGAATTCAAAAATACTATACCCGCTTAAGCGGCGTAAGTGCTTTTCATGCAGTGCCCTTTGGGGGCTCATTCCATCCTGTAACACCGGCACGATCAGCGGGTCAGTTTCCGGATACCCGGTTCTTTCTTTCTTCCCCTGGTAAAAATAAACCGTTTTACCGGATAATTCCCAGGGAAACCTACCATGGAACACTAATCGGCCGGTAAAACCCGGGATATACGCTTCCGCTCTACGCTTAATCACCTCATTAATATCGCCCGGTAAAGGTTTCCGGGGGATGATATATAAAATCTCTCCACGGGCTTTCTCCCCGCTTATGTCCAGGATAAGGCGGGCCTGAAGCCTGTTATTTCCAGTCACCTCTAAAGGAACCACCACTTCTTTATTTTCTAAAACACGGGCACTCTCCCACCGGTAGGTGTAATCGTCTTTAAAGGCGGCCGCCCCGGGATTTTCCTGAAGCTCTTTTTCATACCAGGCTATGGCCCGCTGAATGAGGATCGGGTCATGCGATATTTGCTTTCCCCATGTGTCAAAATGGATCACAAAACACATAGCACAAAATAAACAAAATGCTTTCATTTGTCAATCCGATTTATGACACTGAAAATCAGCCAGATGCACTTCAGAAAGTAACCTACTCCAGCTCCCAGACACTGGGGTGATTGCTGTTACGGATGGTCTTTCGTACCTCCATCCAGAAGGCCAGTATAAGATAAATGATGACGGGAGAACCCAGGGTGAAAAATGAAGCGTAGATAAAGTACTTCCTGATGGTAGCAGCAGAAAAATTCAGTTTTTGTCCTATCCTGGAACAAACCCCGAAAAGATTACTTTCCAATAAATATTTGAGCTTATCCATAATCTACTAATCCAAAAACACTCACAAAGTTCAGGATAATTCCTGAAACAAAAACAAATTTTTTGTTAAATTTTCAAAACAATGAATATCAGGTTTTGTAAACCACATAGATACATAGATCACATTAGCTTTAAACGTAAGTTTTCTATGTGTCTATGTGGTTCAGAACAGGAGGTTCAGAAGAGAGCAGCAATGCCATAAACCTTTGTTCACTACTCACTCTTCCGGTGCAGCACCGTGTTTTCCGGTTTGCCACCCAGTTTATAGGGGTAATCCGTGTTATAGTGCAGTCCGCGGGATTCCTTGCGTTTCTTGGCCGACTGGATCACCATCTGGGCACAAAGGATCAGGTTTCTCAGCTCACAGAGCTTTACGGAGAGCTTGGTTTTGCGGTAAAATTCTTCGGTTTCTTCCTTTAACATGCGCATGCGGGTCTCTGCCCGGTCCAGCCTGAAATCGGAGCGCACGATCCCCACGTAATCCGACATCATTTTCTGGAGCTCGCGGGTGTTATGGGAAACCAGGATCTCCTCGTTCGACTGCACCGCTCCGAACTCGTTCCAGTCGGGCACGCGGCTTTCGTAATCCAGTGAGTCAATCACCTCCAGGGCATTCAGGGCAATACGGTTCGCAAAAACCGCCGCTTCCAGCAGGGAATTAGACGCCAGGCGGTTAGCGCCGTGCAGGCCGGTGGAAGAGCACTCGCCGCAGGCATACAGGCTTTTAATAGACGTACGGCCGAACTCGTCCACCAGGATCCCGCCGCACTGGTAATGCGCTGCCGGGGTCACCGGGATGTAGTCTTTGCTGATGTCTACACCTATACTCAGGCATTTTTCGTAAATATTCGGAAAGTGCTGAAGGATAAATTCTTTGGGTTTATGGGTAATATCGAGCCACACGTGCTCCTCCCCTGACTTCTTCATTTCGGCGTCAATGGAGCGCGCCACAATATCCCGCGGCGCCAGTGAGCCCCGCTCGTCGTAATCGTACATAAACTCCCGGCCGTTCTTGTCGCGCAGTACGCCGCCTTCTCCCCGCACGGCCTCCGTGATCAGGAAGCTGGGGAAAGTGCCCGGGTTATAGAGGGAAGTGGGGTGAAACTGGATCATCTCCATGTCACGCACCTCGCCGCCCGCCCGGTAAACCATGGCGATGCCGTCACCGGTAGCAATCACGGGATTAGTGGTGGAAGAATAGATCTGGCCGGCCCCGCCGGAAGCCATCACGGTCACTTTAGACAGGATGGTCTCCACCTCCAGGGTGTTCACATTGAGGGCGTATACCCCGTAGCTTTCCACGTTTCCGTGTGATTTTTCTCCCAGGTGGTGCTGGGTAATCACCTCTACCGCAAAATAGTGGGTGAGGATCTCAATGTTCGGTTGCCGGGCGGCCTGCTCCAGCAGGGCCCGCTCTATTTCCCAGCCGGTAATATCCTTATAATGGAGAATGCGGTTTTCGGAGTGCCCGCCCTCGCGGGTCAGGTTATACTCCCCGGTCTCCATCTTGTCGAAATTCGTACCGTAATCAATCAGCTCCTGGATGCGATCCGGCCCTTCGGAAACCACGATTTCCACGATCCCCCGGTCACAGAGGCCGTCGCCGGCAATCAGCGTATCCTGGATGTGCTTTTCAAAGGAGTCGCTTACCGGGTCAAAAACCGTGGCTATTCCGCCCTGGGCATATTTGGTGTTAGTTTCGTCTGCGTTTACTTTGGTCAGGATCAGCACTTTCCCTTTTTTGGCGGCTTTCAGCGCAAAACTGAGACCGGCAATGCCTGAGCCGATCACTAAAAAATCAACTTTCTTCATACATTACATCATTAAACCAGTCCCTCCCGCAGCAGGTCATGGAGGTGCACAAACCCCAGAACCTTTCCGTTATCTTCCACTACCAGCTGGGTGATACTCAACTGCTGCATCCGGTTAAGCGCATTCACGGCAAACTCATCTTTCGAGATCACTTTGGGATTTCTGCTCATCAAATCTAGGGCTTTTAGCGCAAAAATATCTTTCTTTTCCTTTAATTTTCTCCGCAGGTCGCCGTCAGTAATGATACCGGTCAGTTCCTGCCGGTCATTGATCACGGCGGTAGTTCCGAGGCGCTTGGACGTCATCTCCAGGATAACCTCTTCCATGCTGGCTCCTTCGCTGACCACCGGCACTTCGTTATTCGGATACAGGTCAGAAACCTTCAGGTAAAGTTTTTTACCCAGGGCTCCGCCGGGATGGTACCGGGCAAAATCCCGGTTACTGAAACCCCGGGCCTCCAGCAGGCAGATGGCCAGGGCATCGCCCAGCGCCAGTGACACCGTAGTGGAAGTGGTGGGCGCCAGGTTCATGGGACAGGCCTCCTGGTCCACGTGCGCGTTCAATACATAATCAGAATTTTTAGCCAGGAAAGAGCCTGTATCAGACACCATGGCGATCAGCCGGTTAGGCAGACGCCGGATCAGCGGTACCAGCACCTTCAGCTCGGGCGTATTGCCGCTTTTGGACAGGATCAGGATAATATCTTCATCATCTATAATGCCCAGGTCACCATGAACGGCGTCTGTGGCGTGCATGAAAACCGCCTTCTGACCGGTAGAGTTTAAAGTAGCCGTTATTTTTTGGGCAATGATGGCGCTTTTCCCGATTCCGGACAGTACCATTTTCCCTCTTGAAGCCAGAATGGCATCCACTACCTCTTCAAAGCCGGGGTCAATTGTATTTATCAAAGATTTAATAGCCTCTGATTCATCCAGCAAAACTTTTTTGGCGGTATCAATTATATTTTTTTCTACTTTCGTCTCCACTTTTTTCAGAGCTCATTTTGGGGTACAAAATTAGCGTCAGAAATCCGAAAACTGTTCACAAATAATATTTTTCGGAGAATTTATTTGAGAAACGTAATTTTTAGTAAATTAGCCATACTTTAACAGGATACATAAAATAAGTCATAGTTATATGATTTCAGAATCAGTAGAACAAAGATTGAAGCAAAACTTAAAGGAAATTTTCGGCTTCGATAACTTTAGAGGCGAACAGGAAAAAATTATCAAGAGCGTGATCTTCGGTAAGAACACTTTCGTGATCATGCCCACAGGAGCTGGGAAGTCGCTTTGCTATCAGCTTCCTGCCACCGTTCTGGAAGGAACGTCCATCGTGATATCACCGCTCATTGCGCTGATGAAGAACCAGGTAGACCAGCTGACGGCTTACGGGGTAAACGCCCAGTTTCTGAACAGCACCCTGAATAAATCGGAAATGAACCGGGTAAAAAATGACGTGATAAACGGCGTGTGCAAGCTGCTGTATATCGCCCCGGAATCCCTCACCAAAGAAGATAACCTGGAGTTCCTGAAAAAGGCCAAAATTTCGTTTGTGGCCGTGGATGAAGCCCACTGTATCTCGGAATGGGGGCATGATTTCCGCCCGGAATACCGGAAGATCAAGGATATCATAGAGAATATTGACAGCGGCCTGCCCATTATAGCTCTGACGGCCACCGCCACCCCTAAAGTTCAGCTGGACATTAAAAAGAGCCTGAACATGGATGATTCCGTCATCTTCAAGACCTCTTTTAACCGGGCTAACCTGTATTATGAAGTACGCCCCAAGCAGAACGCTAAAAAGCAGCTGATCAAATTTGTATCCCAGAACAAGGGTAAATCAGGCATCGTGTATTGCCTCAGCCGCAAGAAAGTAGAGGAGATCGCCGAGCTGCTGAATGTAAACGGCTTTAAGGCCCTGCCATATCACGCCGGGCTGGACTCGGACATACGCATGAAAAACCAGGATGCCTTCCTGAACGAGAACTGTGATATCGTGGTGGCCACTATTGCCTTCGGAATGGGGATCGATAAGCCAGATGTGCGTTTTGTGGTGCATTATGATGCTCCCAAGTCGCTGGAAGGCTACTACCAGGAAACCGGCCGGGGCGGCAGAGACGGACTGGACGGCACCTGCCTCATGTTTTATGCCCTGGATGACATCACTAAGCTGGAGAAATTCAATAAAGATAAAAACGTTACCGAAAGAGATAACGCCAAGGCCCTCCTGATGGAAATGGTGGCCTACTCCTCGCTGGGTGTGTGCCGGCGGAGACAGCTGCTTTCCTACTTTGGGGAGCAGATGGACAAAGACTGCGGCTTCTGCGATAACTGTAAAAAACCGACCAAAACCTTCAAAGGCAAGGAAGAAGTGGAGCTGGTAATCAATACCATCCTGAAAACCGAACAGCGCTTTTCCGCTAACCACATTGCCGATGTGTTAACGGGGAATGACAAAGATAACCCGGCCATTGTAAGCTACGAGCACAATAAGCTGGAGTACTTTGGGCAGGGACTGAAATACTTTGACCTGGAAGATAAGTTTGAAGACGAGGAAGAGGAGGAAGACGAAGACGCCATCGTGGTAAACAAGAAACCCAAAGCGGATATCAATGCCGACGGCCGTCTCTCCGCCTCGGATAAATGGGTGTCTATCATCCGCCAGCTGATGGTGTTCGGTTACCTGGAAAAGGATATTGATAATTACGGCGTGGTGAAAGTCACCCAGAAAGGGCAGAATTACCTGAAAGACCCCTATTCAGTGACTTTCCATGAAGATCACGACCTGAACGAGACCGAAGGCAGCGGCGAAGATGAGCTGCAGCAAACCCCGGGCAATGCCGGCGGTTCAGGCGCTTCGGACCAGGCGCTGCTGGAACTGCTGAAGTCGCTCCGGAAAAAAATAGCCAAAGAAAAGAATGTACCGCCTTATGTGGTCTTCCAGGATCCTTCCCTGGAGGAAATGGCCACTACCTACCCGTCCAATGTCAATGAACTGGCGCAGGTAAACGGCGTGGGCATGGGCAAGGTTCAGAAGTTTGGGAAACCTTTCCTGGACCTGATCAATAAATACGTGGAGGATAACGAGATCGAGACCACGCATGACCTGATGGTGAAAACCACGGTGAATAAGTCCAAGACCAAGATCTTTATTATCCAGCAGATAGACCGCAAGATAGACCTCGAAGATATTGCCGAAGCCAAGGAGATGTCAGCCGAGGAGATCATTTCCGAGATTGAAAGCATCTGTTTCTCCGGTACCAAGCTGAACCTGGATTACTATATTAACCAGGTGATCGACAAAGAGAAGCAGCATGATATTTATGAGTACTTTATGACCTCAGCCTCCGATGACATCCGGGCCGCCCTGAAGGAATTTGAGGATTACGAGGAAGAAGTGACCGAAGAAGAACTGCGGCTGATGCGGATTAAGTTTATTTCGGAAATGGCGAACTAAAATTGAGTTTGGGCGCCGCCTCCGGCGGCGCCCAACTATTTTTAGCCCCAGATTTTCGTACCTTCGGTACAGTTCTTACACATCTCTATATTCTTCCGCCCCCCGATCAGGCTGTGCCGGAACCCCTTATACGTCTCCGAATACCATACATCGCGGAAGCTGTCTTCCGAGACATTGCCCATGCGGTATTCTGCATCCTTATCGAAGCAGCAGGGTACCACGATGCCGTCCCAGGTTACCACGGCCGAATGCCACATTTTCCAGCAATGGTCGATCAGCCGGTTCTTAATGCTCCATTTTCCGTCTGCTTCCTTCCGGTACCGCGAGTAGTGATCATTATCCGGGATAAGGTCTGAACCTTCCTGGTAGTCGTAGATCTGCGCGGTTTTAAAACGGAGCTCATCCACGCCCAGTTCCCGGGCCAGGCGCCGTACGTCAGCCATCTGGTGCTCATTAGGCTTCACCACCAGGAACTGGAAGATCACGTGGGGGGTGGAGGAACCCAGCTCTTTTTTAGCCTTCAGCACATTCCGGGTGCCTTCCAGCACCTTATCCAGCTTTCCACCCACGCGGTACTGCTGGTATATTTCCTGGGTGGTGCCGTCAATGGAAACTATCAGCCGGTCCAGTCCCGAACGTACCGTAGCCAGCGCATTTTCATAATTCAGATAATGGGCATTGGTGGAGGTAGAGGTATAAATGCCTTTGGCCGTGGCCATCTTCACCATTTGCAGGAAATCTTTGTGCAGGTAGGGCTCTCCCTGAAAATAAAAGGTAAGATACAGCAGGGTATCACCGATCTCCGCCATCAGCTTCTCAAACATCTCCTTTCGAAGCATGCCCGTAGGCCGGGTAAAAGACCGCAGGCCGCTGGGGCATTCCGGGCAGCGCAGGTTACAGGAAGTGGTAGGCTCCACCGCCAGGGCCACCGGCATGTAATGGTTCACGGGCGAGCGGCTTACCCGGGAGAAAATAAAGGAAAAGACCAGGCCTAACGCATTGAAGATCCGTTTAAATGTCAGCTTCGAAAGAAAATTGAGGTTATCTTTCCACATCAAACTGTTTGTAATAGTTGATCAGTCTTTCGTCTTTTTCCGCCGCCACGGCCTCGGTAAATGCTTTGGCCGCATCTTCTGACAGATCTTTCACCGTGTAAAGTACCCGTACCGCACTCATGCGCGAAAACCAGGTGCTTTCATGGATGGCCGTCTCCCGGATAAACGGCAGCGCCATACTCAGCTCGGCGGGCTCGCCTATCACCAGGTAAGAGGCCAGCAGCCCCATGTACTGATAGAGGTCCATGCCCTCCATCAGCTGCATGCGGTCTATCATCCATTGGGCTTTGCCGGGCTTCTCGGCACTAACAAAATAATTGGCGATCACCCCGAAGATCTGGCCATCGTTTACATTTTCATAAGCGGCCACCAGGCTGTCTGTCTCCGGCGCCTGGTTAGCCAGCAGGATCTCCAGCGCTGCAGCCCGTACCGAATACGAGGTATCGGCCATGGCTTCCCGGGCCAGCTGTACGTGGGCCGGGTTCTGGAAGTTACGTACCGACAGCAGGGCATCGGCCCGTACATTGGACGACACATCCCCGGTGATGGCCTTTTCCAGCGCCTTTTCTACCTGCAGAAAGTCATCGCCATCATAATCGTTAAAGCGCTGTACGGCCATCTGGCGGATCCGCCAGAATTTATCACTTAACGCTTTAAACACCAGGTCACGGGTCTTCTTATCGGCCAGAGGCTCCTCCCCGCCCATGTACATCACCATCTCCAGCGCCATGATGCGGGCGTAGGCCTCCGGTGATACCTCGTACTGGTGGATCAGCTCATCCGCTGTCCTATCGTCCTGCACCACGCCCAGGAAATAACCATCGGCATTGGCAATATAGTTTTTCAGTTCTCCCGGAACCGGGATCCGGAAAGTTTCGGTTTCCCGGCTCAGTACCAGCACGGTATCGCGGGTGCCTTCACTGCCTATCACCTTCAGCGGCAGTTGGGCACGGAATATGCCATTGCCCAGGGAATCAGTCACCTGGGTGGCTGTCAGGTAAAGCGCCTTATCTTCCAGCTTGCGGCTCAGGCGCACCAGCGGATGGCCCGCCCCTTTGAACCATTGGTCAAAAAACCATTTCAGGTCCCGGCCCGTCACCTTCTCAAAAGCCATGCGCAGGTCTTCCACTTCTGCCGTCTGGAAAGCATGGGTTTTCAGGTAACGGTTCAGGGCCGTAAAGAAGGCCTCATCCCCTACCTCCCGGCGAAGCGTATGCAGTACCCGCCCGCCTTTCTGGTAGGAATGGGCATCAAACATATCTTCACTGCTGTGATAATTAAAACGGATCAGCGGCACACGTTTCTCTTCCGCCTCTGCCAGGTAGCTCTGGAGGTCAGTCAGGTAGGCGAAGTCGCCCTCCTCTTTACCGTACTTATGGGTAGCCCACAGAAATTCCGAATAATTGGCAAAAGCCTCATTCAGCGGCAGCTGAGCCCAGGATTCGCAGGTCACGTAATCACCAAACCAGTGATGGAAAAGCTCATGCGCAATCACCGCGTCATCATGGCCATCTACCAGCTGGTGGTTATTTTTCAATACCGAACGGGCATGCGTGGTGGCCGTGGTGTTTTCCATGGCTCCCGAGATAAACTTCCGGATGGGCACCTGCGCATACTTTTGCCACGGGTACGACACGCCCAGCAGCTCCTCAAAATAGCGGATCATCTCCGGGGTCCGGCCAAAAATCCCGCCTGCGTAAGGCGCGTATTCGGGTTCCATGTAATAACTTACCTCAAAACGTTTGAAGTTGGGATCCGTCACCTTCACAAAATCACCGGCGGCTATCATGGTCAGGTACACCGCATGGGGCAGGTTCTGAGCCCAGTGGTCGGTTTTCAGGCCGTTAGGCTTGTCCGTACTGGAAACCAGCAGCCCGTTAGACAGGGTGGTATATTTCTTCTCCAGCGTAATGTAAATGTCCTGGGTGTGATTCTGGTTCGGGGCATCCAGGGTAGGAAACCAGGCGCTGTTGCACTGGGTCTCGCCCTGGGTCCAGAACTGGGTGGGCAGGCCTTTGATCTTCCCGAGAGGGTTTATAAAAAACAAGCCTTTCTCGCTTTTGTTCTCCTCGCCCTCTTCTTCCCGGATCTTTTCGGGCTGGGCCAGGTAAACGATCTCTATCTTTAGCGTGTCTTTTGCCTGGTATTCTTTATCCAGCGCTATGGTGAGGTAGCGGCCGTCATTTTCGTATTTCAGGGCCTGTTTTCCCATAGTAACAGATTTCACCTGCATTTCCCGGGCGTTCAGCTTCAGGGTTTTCTGCGGGTAAAAATACGGCTTCAGGGTCAGCATGGCCCGCCCTTCCAGGGTCTGATCGGCCCATTTCGGCTGTACATGCAGCTCGGTATGGATCAGGTCAAATTTCAGGTCTTCCGATGTTCTTACCTGTGCGGTACTTACGGAAGAAAGGAAAAGTAAAAAAAACAGTTTTTTCATTTATATAAACTCATTCGTTCTTTATGGCCCGGGGAAATGCTTAAAAAATGTGACAAATTCAAGGCGTTGAGGATGAGGCCGAATTCCGAAACAACGCCGCAGTTAGCGTACTTTTTAAGTATCTCATTTGTTTAACATAAAATTTGCAGCTTTAGTGGCAGGTATGAAAGACGCCAGCAGCGTGATCACCACTATTCCCGCCACCGAAAACAGCACATCGCTGCTCATCACACGCACCGGGTAGGCCGTGGTGATGGCATGCTCCATGCCCAGTCCCACCAGCCCGTAACGGATCTGCGCCCAGCACACGCCCAGGCCCAGGCCCAGCCCCAGCCCGATACCCACACCGGAAATAATGAGCCCTTCCGTAAAAAATACCCTCCGGATCAGCACTTTATCCGCCCCCATGGCGGATAACGTGGCAATATCATCCTTCTTATCCAGCACCAGCATACTCAGGGCATAGAAAATATTAAATGCCGCAATGCCCACCACGAAAAACAAGCCGATAAAAATAAACAGCTTCTCAATCCGGATGGCTTTCAGCAAAGAAGCATTCAGCTCATCCCGATCCCGGATCACCAGGCCCGCAGGCAGCTGCTTCCCGATGGCCGCCTTCACTTTCCCCACATCTGCACCCGGTTTCAGCGTGATTTCCAGGGCCGTGCGCCGGCCGGGGTAATCGTTCAGGGCTTCCATCACCTCTATGGGAAGGTAGACAAAATTATCGTAATGTTGCTCCAACACAAAAACACCTGAGATCTCCAGCGTGACCCGGTTAATGTTTTCTTCGGGGTTCAGTACGTTAAGCTTCTGGTTTTTAGGGTACAGGATCTCCAGGGGCCGGAAGAAATCATTCAGGGTCAGCTGCAGGCTGTTATACACCGTGGCGCCGATAAATGCCGCCGGGCGGTTCCCCACATACAGGTTCATTTCCCCGCCGGCCAGTGATTTCCGGAATTCCGAATTCCGGGCAAAAGTGCTGTCCACCCCTTTCACATCCACAATGGACTGGGCCTTCTCATTTTTAGCCAGGGCCTTGTCCTGGTAGATCTGGGTACAGTAATCCACTCCTTCCGTAGCGGAAATGGCCTGCACCAGGGCCGGTTCGGGCAGAAAGCTCTTGGCGGATGCTGCCGTGATCTTCAGGTCGGGATCAAACGACTTAAAGATCTGCCGATTCAGGTCTTCCAGGCCGTTAAACACTGAAAGAATAACGATAAGCGCCGAAAGGCCTATCCCCACGCCCAGCATAGAGATCAGGGAAATGAAGTTAATGAAACTTCGCTTTTTCCTGGAGAGGAAATATTTTCGCGCTATAAAAAACGGCAGATTCATTCTTCCTCAGCAGGCGGAATATGGATATTGGCAAATAATTGCTCTATCTTTTGGGCATATTCGGCCGTGTCGTCAATAAAGAAACTGAAATTAGGGATAATGCGCAGCTGTTTCCCGGCCATGCCGCCAAACAGCCCCCGGATCTTTTTGGTATTCTCCCGGATCTCATCCAGGATAGCTTCCCGGTTATGCGTCTTCAGAAAGCTCAGGTATACTTTGGCCACACTCAGGTCAGGGGATACCTTCACATCGGTAATGGTTACAAAATTACCGGCAAACAAACCCCTGAATTCCCGCTGGAATATATCGCCCAGATCCTTTTGGATCAGCTTTCCCACCTGTCTTTGCCGCTTACTTTCCATATTTATATACTGTAAATTCCCATTGTTTCAAGCAGTTAAGACCTCCTGTAGCAGAAAATGGCGGTTATGTGCTTTAATTTACAAATATCCGGCTATTTTTTGGTTTAAGCATGAAAGGAAGCATATTTTTGCATAAAAAATGCCGAGCGTACCTTGTTAACCTTCTTCAGAATCTATTCCGTTTTCCAGACCCTGTCCATTCTGATCATCATTATGGCCATCCGGATGCTGTTTTTTTCGCCCCAGCTTCCGCTGCTGTCCACTGAACTGGAGTGGATGCTGATAGGCCGTAAGCTGAATGAAGATCTCTTCCTGTATAACGAGGTACTGACCCAGGTGGCGCCCCTGTCTTCCTATTTCTACCAGCTGATAGACGCCACTTTCGGCCACAGCCAGATGGTATACCAGGTGATTGCAGCCGGTGTGGTTTACCTTCAGGCCCTGTTGCTGAATTTCATGATCAATAAGCGGAACCTGTTTAACGAGAAGAATTACATCGGTGCGCTGCTGTACGTGGTGCTCATGAGCATTTCGTTTGACCTCATGAAGCTTTCGCCTTCCCTCCTGGCTAACACCTTTGTGCTGCTGGGGGTAAATTCCGTACTGAGCCAGATCGAGAAGCGCGACGGCGTGGGGGACGACGTCTTTGAAACCGGCATTTTCTTTGGCCTGGCCACCCTTTTTCACCACCCGGCCTTTGTGTTTATCCTCTGGGCCATACTCACCCTGTTTTTGTATACCGGTATTAACATCCGGCAGGCTTTTATGGTGATCCTCGCCTTCCTCCTGCCCCTGTTTTTCATGTTTATTTTCTTCTATTTCAATGACATGGGTGCTGATTTCACCCAGGTATGGCTGCTGAACCTGAACAGTTTTGTGAAAGTCACCCTGCTGAATATCCGTGACATCCTTATTGTTTATACGCTACCGGTGGTGCTCTCGCTACTGGGTGTGGCCAAGGTGCTGCGCGGGCATCGTTATAACAGTTTCCAGAACCGCTCGCACCAGGCTCTCCTGATCCTGGGTATTTTTGCGCTCCTGGCCTTCCTGCTTTCCGGGAAATACCTGCCTTCTAACCTGGTTTATTTCATTATTCCCCTGGCCTTCTACTGCGCCGGCTTCTTTGTACATTCCAAAAAGCTTTTTGTACCGGAAGTGGTCTTCCTGCTGTTTTTCAGTACACTGATCTTTATTTCCTACCTGGGTGCCAAAAATATTTTCGGCGTTTCAGCCCGGCTGCTGGCAGATTACCGGGTAAGTGAGACGGTCCCCGACTATAACGGCAAAAGAATTTTTATTACCGGCCGGAACATTGATGCCTACCGCTCTAATGACATGGCCACCGGCTACCTGAGCTGGAACCTGGCCCGCCGCGATTTTGAGAACCCGGATAATTACCTCAGCATCTCTAACATTTACAATAATTTCACCAAAGACATGCCCCAAGTGATCATTGACGAAGAGGGCGTAATGCCCCAGGTCTTTGCGCATATTCCCGGGCTGGCCCGGAAGTATAAAAAAACCGGTAAAAACACTTACGAACTCAAATAAGGATCTGTTTCTTCGATCTTCATTTCCGTGCCGGAAGGGGTAACGGCGAAGTCGCTGGGTGCCACCCCGAAATATTTCTTAAACTCCTTACTGAAATACTTCCTGTCGTCATAGCCTACGGCAGAAGCCACCTCGCTGATGCTGAGCTGCTTCTGCGCCAGCAGTCCGGCCGCTTTCCGGAAGCGGTACACCTTCACCACCTCATTCACAGACATATTGGTCAGTGCCCTGAGCTTTTTATACAGTACGGGCACGCTCATACCCACCTCGCGGGCCAGTTTCTCCACCCCGAAATCCACGTCATCCAGGTGCTGGTCAATGATCCGGGTCACCTTTTCCAGGAAGGCGTCATCGGGAGAAGCTGCCGGGGTCTCAGCCGGGGTCGGGCTCACATGCAGACGGGCCAGCTCCTTGGTGGTTTTCTGGCGGATGCGGTCGCGCGCGGCCAGCAGGTTCCGCACGCTCAGGCTGAGCACCCGGGTGCTGAAAGGCTTGGTCAGGTAAAGATCTGCTCCGTGCTGGAGCCCTTCTATCTGGGCATTCCGGGTACTTTTTGCCGTAAGCAGGATCAGGGGAATGTGGCTGGTGCGGTCGTCGGTCCTGATTTTTTCACACAGCGCATAGCCGTCCATTTCCGGCATCATCACATCCGAAATGATCAGCTCGGGGATCTCCGCCGTAGCGGCTTCCCAGGCTTCCCGGCCGTTTGCAGCGGTAATGACCCGGTAAACGGCAGAAAATTCGTCTACAATCATCCGGCAGAGCTCAGCGTTATCTTCCACCACCAGCACGGTGGAGCCTTTAAACCGGGTACCCGTTTCGGGCGGAGCCACCACTTCTACCGGTTCACTAAGCGGGCTGGACACCTCCGGTGGTGGCGGCGAAGTAGCCGGGATAGAGGCATTTTTAGGAAGGATCACCGTAAAGACGGTCCGGCCCTCATCTTCTTCCGTGGCGGGGATGCTTTCTACTGAAATGCGTCCCTTATGCAGCTCCACGATGTTCTTAGACAGGGCCAGGCCTATGCCGTAGCCCGTATTCTGCATGCCGTGATCCGCCACCTGGAAAAAATTAGTGAAGAGGCGGGGAAGATACTGCGGTGCTATCCCCCGGCCGTTATCCGTCACTTTAATGACCACATCGTCTTTCCGGGCCTCTGCTGAAAGTGCTATCCGGCCGTTTTCGGGTGTAAACTTAATGGCATTGGCCAGGAGGTTAAAAAATACCTTTTCCAGCTGCTTCTCATCAAAATTCACCGGGATGACCTCTTCGTTATGCGTAAAGCTCATGTCGATGTGCGAGGCCAGGGCGGTTTCCCGGAACGACTGCCCGATCTCCCTCAGGAAGGGCACCAGGTCCTGGCGCCGGGAAAACAGCTGGAGGTGGTTAGTCTCCGCCTTCCGGAAGTCCATCAGCTCCCGCACCAGGTTCAGCAGGCGGTTAGTGTTGGCCTTGACCAGTGAAAGCTGCTGATGCACAAAATCGCCGGAGGTGCTCTCCTTCAGCAGGCGCTCCACCGGTACCATGATCAGGGTAAGGTGGGTTCTGATCTCGTGAGAAGCATTGGTGAAAAAGTTCAGCTTAGCCTGGTGCAGCTCATCTTCTTTCTTTAACAGGGCCCGCAGGAAGAAGAAACGCGCTATCACAAAAACCATCCCGCCCGCCAGCAGGATATAAAAGCAATATGCCCACCAGGTCAGCCAGAATGGTGGTGTGATAGTAATTTCCAGGGTTTTAACATCGCTCCAAACGCCGTCATTATTAGCTCCCCGTACCAGCAGGCGGTAAGTTCCCGGCGGAAGGTTAGTATAAGTGGCCGAACCGTCAGAGGTCTCTTTCCAGGTTTTATCGTAATCTTCCAGCTGATAGTGGTACAGGTTTTTCTGGCTCTTGATATAGTTCAGCAGGGCAAAATCTACAGTAAACGTATTCTTGTCGTAACGCATACGGATTCCCGGCCGGCGGGTTATGTTTTCTTCCGTGAAACCGCTGCCTTCTTCCCCGCTGTGCTGCCTGAGCCGTGTGAAAACCAGCGGCGCCTTATGGAGGTTATTGAGGATATCGGCCGGCCGGAAATACGTGAGGCCGTTATAGCCGCCAAAATAAAAGTAGCCGTCCGCTGACCGGAAATAGGAGTTATAATTAAACTCGTCACCGGCTATACCGTCATCCCGGGTGTATACCCTGTAAACGCCCGTTTCGGGGAAGAAATGCACCAGACCCTTGTTTGTACTCAGCCAGAGGTCCTGATCCTCACCGCACAGAATGCCCACCACCGCTGCCTCTTTAAAGAAGGCATTGGTATATTTAATAAACTTTACGCCGTCATACCTCACCACCCCGTCACCGGTAGTGCCGCCCCACAGCTCGCCCATGCGGTTTTCTGCAAAGCAGTTGATCAGCAGCGTGCTGTCTACCTCTCTTGCCCGGCCCTCCCTTATGGCGCTTACTCCACGCGACCCGAAGACCCAGATAGTATTCCCCGAATCCCTGAACAGGTACTTCTGGGGGTACACCCGGCTCACAATATCCACTTTCCGCTCCCCGGTAAGGCGGGTACCCTCCCGTTTAAAAATAAACAGCGCCGTATTGGTGGCCACCCAGAGATTCCCCGCTCCATCATCAGTGGCCGAAGTAACCTCCGTAACGATCTTCGGAGTGGGGGCCGGAAGATTCACCAGTCCCTCGCCAAAGCTCCTCCCGCCCGGCGGCAGCACGTTCAGCCCACCTCCGTGCGTACCCACCCAGATGTTTCCATCGGTATCTTTGTAAATCATTTTGATCAGGTTAGACCGGAGGGAGAGAGCCTTTTGAGGCTCATGCTTATAATAGCTGAACGTACGGGTTGCCCGGTTAAAATAGTTCAGTCCGCCGCCTTCCGTACCTATCCAGAGGTTACCTTTACCATCATCCACTATGCTGCTGACCACGTTATTACTGATGCTGTTCTGGCGGTTATCATCCTTGATCACCCCGAAAGTAGTATTATAGGCATAGCTGATATTCACTCCTCCGAAAAAAGTCCCTACCCACATGGAACCCAGCCGGTCTTTAAAAATAGTGAATATCGAATTCTGGCTCAGGCTGGTTTCATCACCGGGGATCCGGGCCACGTTCCGGAAGGTTCTCCGGATGGGATCCAGAATACTGATCCCTTCCTGCGTGCCCACCCACAGGTTTCCGGTGCGGTCAGGGGTAATACAGCGGATATGGTCATTCACCAGCCCCGTGGAAGTAGTGTAGTGGGTAAAAGTCCTGGTTTCGGGGTTAAACGCACACAGCCCGAGGTTCTGCATTCCCACCCAGAGGGTTTGGCGGTCATCTTCCATAATAGAAGTGACTACGTTATCGCGCCTCCCGGGAAAAGGCTTAAAATAAGTGACCCGGTACCCGCCGCCGGAGCGCTCCAGGCAGTTAAGCCCCTGGTCTGTGCCAATCCACATCCGGCCCAGCCGGTCTTCAAAAATGCCCCGGACCATATTCCCGGTGATGGGGCCTGCAAAAGGAGCCGCTTCCCCCCCTTTGGGAATCGTGAAGAGGCCGTTTTCCGTTCCCACCCACGTCATCCCCCTGGAATCTTCAAAGATCCGGAAGATGCTGGTCACCGGTTTTCCCCGGAGGTGGATCCGTTGAAACCTGTCCCGCTCCGGGTCATACTTATCCAGCCCGCCGGAGGTACCTACCCACAGCGTTCCGTCAGCACCCGTCCAGAGGGTATTAATGTGCCCGCTGGAAAGGCTGGAACTGTCATTCACATCGTACCGGTACACTTTAAACCGCAGCCCGTCATAGCGGCAGAGACCGTCTGTAGTGCCAATCCACATAAAACCGGTGTGATCCTGGATGATGGAAATGGCACTATAATTAGGCAGCCCGTCAGCTACTGAAAAATGCCGGAAAAGTTTCTGCTGGGAAACGGCACGCGTAGCCCCTGTCAAAAAGCACCCCAGCAGCAAACAGCGTAAAAGAAAAACCATCCGGATAGTAATATTTTATCGGAAATGAATACCAATTTCAGCAGGTAAACTTTAAAACAAGCATAATCTTCTTGAATTACAAATATTTAAGTCACTTATAATCAATAAGTTAATAAAATTTTAAAATAATACCCCTATAAATTTAAGAAATTCTCCCCAGTATAGTACTATACCGGCTTAACATTGTATTGTAATCAACAAACCGTACTTTTTTTTCTTCGCAAAGTACCATACTAAAGGGCGGTTTATTTGTCACCTTAAACTCAATACATGTTTTATGAAATGTAAAAATTTACCTCAAAATTTTTTAGCGCGTGCGGTTATCCTCTGGGTTATCCCGCTCTTCCTGTGCTTACCCTTCCTGGTAAACGGGCAGAAAAGGGATATCACCGGAACGGTTCTCGATGAAACCGGCGCGGGACTCCCCGGAGCATCCGTGGTGATCAAAGGAACGAACCGCGGGGTCTCTACCGATGCCGACGGTAAGTTTTCCATTAATGCCGGCCCCGGCGACATCCTGACCATAAGCTACATCGGCTATGACTCCCAGGATCACAAGCTGACTAATGAGACCACCCTCACCATCCGCTTAAACAACTCCTCCAATGCCCTGGAAGACGTGGTGGTGGTAGGTTATACCTCCAAAATCAAGCGGGATATCGGTGGTGCGGTACTGACCGTAGATAACAAAGTACTGAAAGACCGCCCGGTGACCAATACCCTCTCCGCCCTGCAAGGTGCCGCACCCGGCCTGGTGATCACCCGGTCTAACGGGCAGCCGGGCCAGGAAGGCTGGAACGCCCAGATCCGGGGTATTACCTCCCTGGGATCCGGAAACTCCCCGCTGGTGATCATTGACGGTGTGGAAGGCAATATCAATACCCTGAACCCGAACGACATCCAGGACCTGACCGTACTGCAGGATGCCGCCTCAGCCTCCATTTATGGTGCCAAAGCCGGTGGCGGGGTGATCCTGGTAACCACTAAAGCCGGTAAGCCTAACCAGAAAAC
The DNA here is from genome assembly GCA_019638185.1 of Leadbetterella sp. Taxonomy (GTDB): domain Bacteria; phylum Bacteroidota; class Bacteroidia; order Cytophagales; family Spirosomataceae; genus Leadbetterella. The sequence continues at coordinate 155,756 of JAHBUH010000006.1, read as the reverse complement.
CAAGGTGGACGTAAACATGATGTACACCTTCCGTAAGCCGTTTGCCCGGCCTGAAATGCTCAGCTCACGCGAAGAAGCCGAACTGCAGAACGCAGCTGCCATTAACGGTGGCGGTGCCGCAGCCTTTAACGATCAGCAACTGGCCTGGTTTGATGACCCGAACGTGGAGTACTACCTGAACCCGAATAGCAAGCAGTGGGAATACTACTACAATAATAACATGAAGCAAATCCTTATGCGTGACCAGAGCCCGCAAAGGAACATTAACGTAACGGCCAGCGGTGGCGGTGACAAATCCAGCTTCCTGTTTTCACTGGGTTACCTGGACCAGGAAGGGGTTTTCAAATTCGGACCTGACTCCTATAACCGGATCAACGCCCGTATCAATTACAATACCCGCTTTACCAAAAAGCTGAGCCTGGACACCCGTCTGTCGTTTGCCAAATCCAATACCATGGCTCCTTCCATGGGCGTAAACGGCGGTAGTGGCGTACTCTATAACGTGTACACCATCCGGGCGGCCCGTAACCCTATCTTTACACCGGGTTACGAGGACAAATACGCCTTTATCGGTACCATTTCCAATGCCTACCCTATCCTGAAAGACGGCGGTTACTCCCGCACTGACGCTTACGATGTAAACGCAGTGATCAGCCTCCTGGCCAATGACGTGGTGAAAGGCCTGAACCTGAAGGCGGTTTACAGCCCCGGCCTAGTGCTGAGCGATGGTTCCACGTTTAACAAAACCGTAGAACGGTGGACTGTGGATGCCAACATGAACCTGGTAGCGGGAACGCCCATTAACCAGATTAACTCCCTGTCCAAGACCCGGCCTTATACGCTTAACCAGAGCTTCTTTACCACGGCAGATTATGATTACAAGATCAATAAGCACAGTTTCCATGGCCTGGCCGGTTACGAGTTTAAAAAATACGAGTATGATGCCGTGCAGGCTATCCAGCGGGCACTGCTGCTGAATGACTTCCCTACACTGAACTACACCACGCTGTCTACCGCTGACGTGGGTAATGTAAGTGATAACATCCAGGTGAATACGTGGCTGTCGTACTTCGGCCGTCTCACCTATAACTATGCCAGCAAGTACTACCTGGAAGGAACCTACCGGCGTGACGGAAGCTCGCGCCTGGCCCCGGGCTTTAAATTCCAGAACTTCTATGCGGTGAACGCCTTCTGGCGCATGGCCGAAGAGAAGTGGTTTAACAGTGCCCTGCCCTGGATCAATGAATTTAAGCTATCGGCCTCATACGGTACGGCAGGGGGCGCGCAGACGTCTAACCCTAACGCTAACAACTACGATTTCCAGAGCCCGCTTTCCCGGGGATACTATCCGTTTAATGACGCCAAAACCGTGTATTTCTTCCAGTCCGGCTTACCTTCCGACAGCAAAGCCTGGGAGATCATTGAAACCGCTAACGTGGGTTTTGACATGGAAGTGCTGAAAAACCGGCTGCGCCTGCATTTTGACTACTTCGTGAAGCAGAATAATAACGTATTCGTAGGCCAGCAGCTGCCGGCCATGCTGGGCGTGACCCCGAACGCCGCTAACCTGGCCGGTGTGCAGGTGAAAGGCTGGGGCGTGACCCTGAACTGGAACGACCGCTTCAAAAACGGGGGCTACTACCTGGCCGCTAACCTGAGCGATGATAAGAACAAAGTGACCCGTTATGACGGATCGGTATCCTACGGCGCAGGGATAAACGCTTCCCTTCCCGGCCTCTCTACGAATTCCATCTTTGGCTACAAGGCTGACGGGTATTTTGACACCGCAGAAGAGCTGAACGGCTATCCCGTGCGGGTAACCTCTACCCGGGTGGGTGATATTAAACTGCTGGATCTCAACAATGACGGGAAGATCAACGCCGGTATCAATACGGCTGAAAATCACGGTGACCTGGTTTACCTGGGTAATACCAACCCGCGCTATGTGTTCGGTATCAGTGGCGGTGTGAACTGGAAAGGCTTTGACTTCTCGGTTTTATTTAACGGTGTAGGAAAAAGAAGCGTGCTGATCGATGCAGGCAATACCCTGCCTTTCTATAACGGCTGGATGATGCCATGGAAGATCCACCAGGATTACTGGACACCGGAAAATAACGATGCCCGCTTCCCCCGGATCCTGATCGGTGACCGGATCAATGACGTAGTGTCTTCGCACTGGGTGCAGAATGCCAGCTACATCCGTCTGAAAAACCTGCAGCTGGGGTATACCGTAAAACCGGGAACGCACAAGGTAAAAGGACTGGGTGACGTGAAGGTTTTCTTCTCCGGCCAGGACCTTTGGGAAAAAACCGGTATGTGGTTTAACTACTATGACCCGGAAAATACCAATACCATTTCACTGAGCTACCCGCTGTGGAGAAGCTATGCCATCGGCTTAAACATCGGATTTTAATTAACATTTGTCAAAGATATTTTTAGGATATGAAACTATTGTTGAAAAAAACCAGAACTCTGACTGCACTCAGCACTATAGCGCTATGGGCTGTAAGCTGTACCAATGAGCTGGACCAGTTTACCCAGACCGTCATCACGGATCCGGTATTCTGGAAAACAGAAAGCGACCTTATAGCAGGTACCACTTACCTGTACACCAGCATGCCGAGCTTCGATACGCCACTGGAGGAACTGATGAGCGACTTCGCCGTGGATATCCGGACCTCTACCGTGAACTCGGTGAGCGACGGCTCCCGGAATGCGCCTTCTAACGACGGCCGCTGGAACAGCGCCTACTCCTACATTCGAGCGGCCAATAACGTGATTGAAAAATCAGCCGGTGTGCCGAACAGCGACATGAAGACCTACTGTATAGCCCAGGCCCGGTTTTTCAGGGCGATGTCTTACTTTAACCTGGTAAAAATCTACGGGGATGTGCCTTACCTGGGCCGTACCGTCGCCGGCCGGGAAGACCCGCTGCTGTATACGCCGCGCAGCGACCGCCGGGCTGTGGTAGACTCCATCTACGCCGACCTGGATTTTGCCGCAGCGAACTGTCCGCAGGCGGATCAACTGCCGGTAAGAGCCAGCGCCGCCGGAACCGCCGGACGCGAATACGGCCGGATCACCCGCAGTGCCGCCCTGGCCTTTAAATCACGGGTAGCCCTGTATGAAGGAAGCTGGCATAAGTTCCACGGTGAGCCTGAACTGAAAGGCGCCAAAGACCCGGCTAAACACTTCACGATAGCCCGCCAGGCCGCTAAAACCATCATGGATGAAGGTAAGCACAGCCTGTTTACCGGAAGCGGCGCTTTAAGTTACCAGGATCTTTTCCGTTACCCGGGTGAATATTACGGCAATAACAAAGAAAACATCATGGTGCGCCTGTACGGCCAGAACCTGTCGAATGTAGTAGCTTCACAAGCCTACATGCGTCCCAGCCTCACTGACGGCGGAAACGCCGCCACCCGGGCCTATGTGCTGACCGCGCTCTATTCTGATGGCCTGCCCGTGGGTAAATCTCCCCTGGATAAAAACGGGAAAGAAACCGGACTGCTGACCGATACCGAAAACCGGGATCCGCGCCTGGTGCAGACCCTGTTTAAAGTGGGAGACCCTTACGCGTCTATTGCCGGAGGCGATCCGCGGTATTCCAATACCTTCCATTACCACCAGCAGAAATACTGGACCGGCCAGGCGGACTTTATCCAGCAGACCGTGTTCCTGGATTTCATGGCTATCCGCTATGCGGAAGTACTGCTGAACTATGCAGAAGCTACTTACGAGCTGTCTAATACCATCTCGGATGCCGACCTGGACGCCAGCATTAACCTGCTGCGCAAACGGGCCACCAATAACGATAACACCAAACTGCCCCTGCTGACCAATGCCTTCGTAACGGCTAACGGCCTGAACATGCGCGATGAGATTCGCCGGGAGCGTTCGGTAGAGCTGGCTTTTGAAGGCTTCCGTTACTGGGACATCATCCGGTGGAAAATAGCCGAGGAAGTATTGCCGAAGCCTATTTTAATGCGTAAATTCTTCACTGATGTGAACTACGGCGGTGCCGTGACCCCGCCCCTGCTGAACGGCTATGTGCTCTTCCAGGCGGCCGACCGGAGAAGGTTTAACGCGCAGCGTGACTACCTGTGGCCCCTGCCTACCGCGCAGATCGGTTTAAGTAACGGTACGCTTACCCAAAACCCGAACTGGTAACCGTTCTCTGTGAAACCTGCTTTGTGTACTTTGTGCCGGTTATTCCGGTGCAAAGTACACAAAGTATATTTCACAAAATGCTCCACGGAATCATAATCAAAAGTAAATCATGTACAAAAACCTTACTGTTGCATTTTTAGCTATACTGGCCTCTTGTACGGCCTCCAGGAACCTTCCGGCAGATGATTTTGCAAAAGATAACCTGGCGTACGCGGAACAGATGCTTTCTGACCAGCTCCGGGAAGCCGACAAGACATTTTCCGCCGAAAAGGGCGCTTACCCGCGCACTTCCAATAAATCCGGCGGACTGGCCACTACTTCCATATACGACTGGACGCCCGGCTTCTTCCCCGGCAGCCTCTGGTTCCTGTATGATAACTCCAAAAACGAAAGCCTGAAAACTGAAGCCATTAAATGGACCGAGAAGCTGAAACCCCTGGAGCACTTTACCGGCCATCATGACCTGGGTTTTATGATGTACTGCAGCTACGGAAACGCTTACCGCTTCACCGGTAACGAAGCCTATAAGACCATCCTGGTCAATTCCGCCAAAGCCCTGAGCACCCGGTTTGACCCGGTCACAGGCTCCATTAAGTCCTGGAATGTTTTCAAAAGCTGGCACGGTGATAAGTCGTATGACTTCCCCGTGATCATTGATAACATGATGAACCTGGAAATGCTGTTTTTTGCCTCCAAAGTCAGTGGTGACACCACGTTCCGCCATGTGGCCGTGACCCACGCGCTCACCACTATGAAAAATCATTTCCGGCCGGATTTCAGCTCTTACCATGTGGTATGCTATGACCCCAAAACCGGTCAGGTGGTAGCCCGCGAAACCGCCCAGGGCTATGCGGATAACTCCACCTGGTCACGCGGACAGGCCTGGGCCATCTACGGCTTTACCATGTGCTACCGGGAAACCGGCGATCCCCGTTTCCTGAAAACGGCTACCGGGCTGGCAGACTACTATCTTAAACACCTCCCGGCAGACTATGTGCCCGCATGGGACTTTAATGCCAATGAAAAAGGCTACCAGCCGGGTAAAAATTCGTATGCTAACCAGGTGACCACCCCCTACCGTGACGCCTCGGCAGCTGCCATCACCGCCTCTGCCCTGCTGGAGCTCAGCACCTTTACTAACGGGGCCGCTTCCCGTACGTACAAAGAGACCGCTGTAAAAGCCCTGCAATCCCTTAGCAGTGAGGCTTATCGGGCACAGCCGGGCACTAACGCCGGGTTTATTGTGAAACACTGTGTGGGCAGCATTCCCCACCAGGTAGAGATCGATGTACCCCTGGTGTATGCGGATTACTATTATATTGAAGCCCTGCACCGGTATGGCCGCTTACAGGCAGGGAAAAAGATTTTTGACTGATATTACTATGAAAAAACAAGGAATCGCACTGATGGTTTTGCTTCTGCTGGGCGTAACCATCGTTTCAGCACAGAAAACCACCGGTGCACAGGACCGCGGCTACTGGGTAAAGACCCTGCACAAGATAGCCTGGCCGGTGGTGGATAACCTTTCCCGGGAAACCCTCCGCCAGAATATGCCGCTGGAACAGGGCCCCCAGTACTACATGGATGCCAAAAAGGTCACTTACCTGGAGGCGGTAGGCCGCTGCGTGGCAGGCCTGGCTCCCTGGCTGGAACTGCCTGACGATGACACCGAAGAAGGCCAGCTGCGGAAAAAGTACAAAGCCGCCCTGCTGAAGGGGCTCACCCATGCCGTAAACCCGGCCAGCAAAGACTACCTGAATTTCCGGGAAGAAAACCAGCCCATCGTAGATGCCTCTTACCTGGCGCAGGCCTTCATGCGGGCGCCCAAAGCCCTGTGGGAACCGCTGGATGCGGTGACCAAACAACGCTACGTGGAAGAATTCAAGTCCCAGCGTAACCGGAGCGGTGCCTATAATAACTGGTTGCTGTTTTCGGGCATCATTGAAGGCTTTCTCCGCTCTGTCGGGGAGGAATTTGACCCGGCCCGGGTGGATTTTGCCCTGAATAAGATGAAGGAATGGTACACCGGTGACAGCTGGTATACCGACGGTGCGAAGTTCAGCATGGATTATTATAACTCCTACGTGATCCATTCCATGCTGGTAGACCTGCTGGAAACCCTGAACACCAAACCCACCGGGAAATACCGTCAGAAAGGTTACAATACTACCGAAGCCTACGAACAGGCCCTGCAGCGGATGATCCGCCATGCGGAGTTCCTGGAGCGTATCATCTCCCCGGAAGGAACCTACCCGGCTTTCGGCCGCTCAGTGACCTACCGTACGGCCGCTTTCCAGGCGCTGGGCCATACCGCCCTGCTGCACAAGCTGCCCGAATGGGTGAATCCTGCACAGGTGCGCTGCGCCCTTACCAAAGTCTTTTACAATATGTATGACGGAAACCAGAACTTCGATGCCAAAGGCTGGCTGGTGCTGGGCTTTAACGGGCATCAGCCCATGATGGCCGACCAGTACACCTCTACCGGCAGCCTGTACATAGCCACCCTGGGCTTCCTGCCCCTGGGCCTGCCGGCCAATGATCCGTTCTGGACCGCCCCGGCTGCCGACTGGACCGCTAAAAAAGCCTGGAGCGGACAGCCCGTGAAGAAAGATTATAAAGTGGAATATTAAATAGGTTGAATAGTGTCTAATTTCCTGCACAACTTTTAAATGGAAGATCTACAGGCCGTAGATCTTCCATTTAAAAACACTCACCGGAACAGCAGCAGCGCCATCACCAGCGTGATCACAATATTAAAGGCCTGCGCCCCTAAAAACACAAAAAGCGGCTTCTTATTGGAATGGGCAAAAAGCTCTTTAAAATTGGTTTCCAGCCCGATGCTCACAAATGCCAGTGCAAACCAGACGCCCTGGATGCTCTTGATCACGGACTTCACTTCGGCCACTTTCTCTCCCGGCAGTGCAAAGGAAAACAGGAGCGATGCCGCCACAAAACCGATCACGAACTTCGGAAAACGATCCCAGATCAGCTTCAGCGTGGGCTTTTCGGCCGTTTGCTGGGCCTGGCTTACTGACCAGTAGATGCTGATGGCAAACGCCGCCAGCCCCAGCAGCACGTTTTGGGAAAACTTAATGATGGTGCTGATCTCCAGCGCCTCTTCCCCTACCATGGAACCCGAGGCCACCACGGCCCCCGTGGTATCAATACTGCCCCCCAGCCAGGCACCGGTCACGGCCTGTGAAAGCCCCATCCAGTTAGCCATATAAGGCATAAAGATCATCATGGGTACGGCGGTGATCAGCACCATGGAAATAACATAAGAAAGCTTTTTGGAATCGCCTTTAATAGCCCCGGAGGTAGCTATAGCCGCCGAAACCCCGCAGATAGACACCGCGCTGCTGATCATCATAGACATCTCCCGGTCTATGCCCGTGCGCTTACACAACCAGAACGCAAAATACCACACCGAGATCACCACCACCAGCGCCTGCACCAGGCCCAGCATCCCGGCCCGCAGGATCTCCGAAAAGATAATGGAAGTTCCCAGCAGCACCAGGCCTATCTTCACGAAAAGCTCGCTTTGCAGGCTTTCCTTCAGCCACTCCGGCACGCCCAGCACATTATTAATCAGCAGGCCGATGGCCAGCCCGAAGATCACCGTTTCCAGGTTATACTCCTGCACCACGGTATTCCCCGCCAGGATCTGGGCCAGCACTGAAAGTGCAAAAAGCACCCCGAAACCCGCCAGGAAACGAAGGGGCTTCTTCCCGGTCAGGAAGGCCGCAAAAGTCCCAGCCGCACCCACCAGGCCGGCCTGCACCAGTACCCTGAACAGGTTTTCACGGCTCAGGATATTACCCGTGATCTCCGAAAAATGGTCCCACTTAAAGCCGGGGCTCGGGAAACTGAACCCGGCCAGCACGGCGCCTATTAATAAAAATCCGGTGATCACCACCACCCAGTCTTCTGAAATACCTTTGGTCTTTTGCGTCATTATTGAGCTATAAGTCTTTGAAGCCTTAAAATACGAATAATGAAATTTATATCCTCACAAACTTTACTTTATTATATAATTTCTTTGTATCTTTACACCGGTTTAATGATTATGTAGGAACGGGTATCCTGTTTCAGGTTATTTGTTTCAAAGAATTTAGAAAGGAGGAGTGCTCAGTACTCCTCATTTTTTTTGGAGATTGATGAGATAGTTAAGACCTTTGTATCCTGATGAAATATCGCTTTATACTTTTCTTCCTGGTTTTTTCCGCCTGCCAAAACGCAGACCAGACCACCGCTATCCGGAAATATTTTGATTCTAAAACCTGGGTGGAAAGCCTGATCGCTGACCTGGAAGCCCGGCACCCCCGTGTGGAGAAAACCTGGATATATGACCACCAGACGGAGAAAGAAGAAGTGAGCGACATCAACTGGCAAAAAGAGCTGAAGCTCTTCCTGGATGCCGACCTGAACAAGAGCTCCTTTATCATGAGCTATGATTCGGTGAATAAGCCTCACGAGACCACCTACCGCCTGAAGCCGGGAGAAAACCTGCCGGTGAAAGAATTAACGGTGGCATTTGATACGATTAGCCGGGAACCGGTAAGCATCAGCTGTGTAAAACAATCGGAAAATTACTTCTTTACCACCGGCTCCCAGATCAGCCTTTCAGCCCGGGCCGGTAAATTAGCCGGGTATGAGATCCGGTCGGTGCAGCGGCTGCTGTGGTTTAAGCCGGACTCCAGCTATGTGTCGGGGAAAGTACTTCACTGAGTTAAAAGCGGTTTCCCAAAAAACTTCAGGCCCCTCTTAATCCCGTCCAGCTCAGCTACGTCCGGCAGGAAACCCCATTCCCGGAAGCCTGCTTTTTCAAACAGCCGGATACTGGGGGTATTGTGTGCAAAAATAAGGCCGATGAGGGTTTCAATGCCCAGGCCTGGGGCTACGTCTATCGCAAAATCCAGTATCTTCCGGCCCAGGCCCCGGCCGCGTACGGATTCATCCAGGTAGATGCTGATCTCCGCCGTGGCATTATAGGCTATGCGGCTGTGAAAGGGCTGAAAACCCAGCCATCCTATCACCTTCCCGTTTTCTTCCACTACCCAGAGCGGCCTTTTACCCGGGGTGTGGCGCTGAAACCACTCCTGCCGGCTTTCTATAGATACAGGCTCCAGATCTGCCGTGACCAGCCGGGAAGGGATAGTGGAATTGTATATCCGCACTATCTCTTCCAGGTCTTCCGGCACAGCTATCCTGAACTTAGTATTGGTCATTCAGTCCAAAGATCCGCTTATTGGTTTTCCATTTTCCACGGGTGAAGTCAGGAATCTCTACGGCGGTGCTTCCACGCGCTATAGACAGTTCTGACAGCGGGCTGATGGCAGACCAGGCAGCCGCATCATACACGTCCATGGGTGGGGTTACTTTGTTCTTTATGGACTCAATAAAGGCCCGTAATACAAAGAAATCTATCCCGCCATGGCCTGCATTCTGGGCATCGGATTCAAACTTCTTCCAGAGGGGGTGATCATACTCTTTCTGGTATTTGTCGAAAGGCTCCCACTGGTGCGGCTTCGGACTCTTGTTTTCCAGGTAGATCATTTTGTTATCGTCCATCCAGATTCCTTCCGTACCCTGGGCGCGGAAGCACAGGGAGTAAGGCCGCGGCAAGTTTGTATCATGGATAACCACGATATTCTGCCCGTTTTCACACTGGATCATGGTAGTCACGATATCCCCCAGCTTGAATTTCACCTTGGCATTAGGGTGATCCGGGCCGCCTTTATCCACAATGTACTTATGAAGTCCTTTGGAGCTGGTGGCCATAGAGGTCAGGTAATTAAACTTATTACCCCGGTTAATGTCCATCCAGTGGGCTACCGGCCCCAGTCCGTGCGTAGGATACAGGTCACCGTTACGGTCCACCGAGTGCTGGGTTCTCCAATGGGCTTCAGAAAAGCCTTTTTCGCCAAATTCCACCCCGCCGCCATAGGCCTGCTTACCGTCATTGAACTTCACATTGCGCAGGTCATGCTGATACCCGCAATGTCCGTACTGAAGGTCACCGAACATGCCCTGACGTACCATGTTCAGCACGGCCATCACGTCTCTCCGGTAACATACGTTTTCCAGGATCATGCAGTGGCTGCCGGTTTCCTCAAAGGTATTCACCAGATCCCATGACTCCTGCAGGGTCACCGTAGCAGAAACCTCTACCGCCGTGTACTTCCCTGCCCGCATAGAGTCTACGCTCATGGGTACATGAAGCTCCCAGGGAGTGGCGATCACCACGCCGTCAATGTCATCACGCTTCAGGAGATTCAGGTAATCCTTGGGATCCTTGGAGTAGGCTACCGCCTCTTTCTTACCCGCGCGGGTCAATACCGCCTGTGCACGTTTAATGGCATCCGGATCAATATCACAAATAGCCACCACATCCACGTCGGCGCTTTTTGCTGCCACATTGAGATGATTTCTTCCACGCAGACCTACCCCAATAAAACCGAGCCTTACCCTATCTGTTTTTGGCTTATCATTTTGCATGGCATGCCCCATGAAGGGGATTGCACTACCTGCTACAGTAGTCTGAATGAAATTTCGTCTGTTCATACGCCTTTTATTTAATCATTAGGTTTGATGTGATAAATATAGTAACAGAATGAATTAATAAAGCACAAAACCCTGGTTTTATTCTGTAATTTTGCCCTGAAAAGTTGACGGAGGAATGATAGACACCCATGCTCACATTTATGATGAGCAATTTGACGCCGATAAGTACGAAATGCTGCAACGCGCCCGGGAGGCGGGCATTGAACAGATCTGGATGCCTAACTGTGACTCGGAGACCATCCCGCGCATGTACGCCCTGGAAGAGGAGTTTCCCGGCACCTGCCTTTCCATGATGGGCCTGCACCCTTCCTATGTAAATGAACACTTTGAAAAAGAGCTGCTTAGGGTCACAGAAGAGCTGTCACGCAGGAAATTCATCATGATCGGTGAGATCGGGATCGATTTCTACTGGGACCTCACCTTTGTAAAACAGCAGGAAGCGGCCTTCCTCCGCCAGCTGGAGCTGGCCCGGACCTGGAATCTCCCCATCTGCATTCATTCCCGCAATTCCAAAGACAATTCCCTTAACGCCATCCAGCGGTGCTGCGACCTCATCGAGGACTTCGGCTGGACCGGCCTCCGGGGCATCTTTCACTGCTTTTCCGGAAACCGCGAGGATGCAGCAAGGGTCACCGGCCTGAATTTCCTGCTGGGCGTGGGCGGTGTGGTCACCTTTAAAAATGGCGGCCTGGACCGTTTCCTGGCGGAAATCCCCTTGGAAAAGATCGTACTGGAAACCGATGCCCCTTACCTGGCCCCGGTACCGCACCGCGGAAAGCGCAATGAACCCGCCTACCTGGAACAGGTAGTTAACCGCCTGTCAGAAGTGTACGGCACTGACCCGGCGCAGATCCGCCGCATCACCACCCTTACTGCTCAGGCCCTGATCTCATGAACCCCCGATTCCTGATTTTAGGCGTGATATTTGCCGCCCTGTGGGCTTCGGCCTCCGCCGCCGCCAAGCTGGCCCTGCCCTACCTGGAGCCGCTGGTCATGTTCCAGATCCGCTTCTTTTCAGCGGGCGTGCTGCTCATTTTCTTTGCTCAGATCATCCGCAAAGAGCGCCTCCCCCGCGGAGAAGAATGGAAGCAGATAGCCGTCTTTGGCCTGCTGAACACCACCCTGTACCTGAGCCTGTTTATCCTGGCCCTCCGGGAGATCTCCGCCGGCATAGGCAGCCTGGCCACCTCCACTAACACCCTGCTCATCAGCATACTCTCTACCTTCTGGCTGCGTGAAACCATCCGCCTCCGGCAGTGGATAGCCGTATTCCTCGGCCTGGCCGGGGTGGTTATCGCCTGCTACCCCCTGCTGGGTGACGGCCATGCCACACCCCGCGGGCTGCTGCTCATCTTCCTGAGCATGCTCTCCTACTCGGTAGGTACTATCTACTATTCCAAAGTCAAATGGAAGCTCTCGCGCTTCACCATAAACGGCTGGCAGATTTTCCTGGGCGGCATCTTTATGCTGCCCCTCACTATACTCTTCCATGAAAGCGGCCGTAACCAGTGGAACCTCACGGTATTCTTCTCCATCCTGTGGCTGGTGGTGCCGGTCTCCATCGCCGCCGTACAGCTTTGGCTCTACCTCCTGAAAACAGACACCGTAAAGGCCTCCTATTTCCTCTTCCTCTGCCCCATCTTCGGGTTTATTTACGCCAACTGGCTGTTAGATGAGCCGCTGACGGCGTACACGTGGGGAGGAACCGCGCTGGTGCTGGGGGGATTGTACCTGGGAAACCGGTGAGGGCTTTTTGAATTTCAGGGGAGATAAATCCATATAAATGCTTTCGTAATCCGCTAACATTATACCCACACGGCCCATTTCCCGGGTATACTCATTATCCGCGCCCATTTCTTTTAGATAGCCGTTCCTGGTAGCATACTGAATTAATTCTTCAAAGTACTCCCGAACATCGTCAAAAGTCTGGCAATCCGTGATTTCCGTAAGGTTTTCAAATTTCTTCTCCATAGCTCAAATACTGTATTCCGCATGAATTCTATTTGTTATTTATTTTCATAGTTGCGCACTACAAAAATAAAGACCTCTCTCCGGTTAAACAACAGGGCCCTTCATTTCTTATCTGTAAGCAATAAAACTCTTATCTGTAAGCAATAAAACAGCGGTCGCTTCTCCCGGCCAACCGGCTTTTAACACGTTCCTACTTAAAAATATTCAGCTCCTCATTATACACCGGGCTCTGAACATTTAAAAAATTCAAAACACTGTGGAATACGTGATTTTGAGATAGCATCTTATTAGGTTTCAGTTCTTTGGAACCCTCAGATACCCACACAATAAAAGGAATTTCATATTGTTCCTTAGGCGCAAAACTCATTGGAACCCCATGCATATACAGGTTTTTTTCACCTAAGGACTCCCCGTGATCTGAAACAAAAAGCATAGTGCTTTTATATTCTTTCAGTTGCTTTAAGTCCTCGATTATCCGGCTCAGGATATAATCGGTATACACCAGGGTATTGTCATAGGCATTAACCAGTTCATCATGCGAGCAGTTTGCCAGTTCCACGCTGTTACAGACCGGCGAAAAGGTCTCAAACCGGGGCGGGTATTTCTTACTGTAGGTCGGGCCGTGGCTGGTGCTGGTGTGTAAGATGATCAGTATTTTGTTTTTTTTGCTCGCTAAAATTTGCTCGCGGAGGCCGGTTAACAGAACTTCGTCGTAATCACAGCCTTCTCCCTGGCAGTTGGCCTGTAAATCCTCTCTTCTCTGATAATTAGCGATATGCACGGGCGGTTCTCCCCAGTTGGTAGTCCGCCAGATCACCTCCACCTCATTTCTATAGAGGTAATTGGGCAAAATTTCATATAAATCGTTAGAATTGGTATGCTCCAGGATACACTTTATGCCTGCGGTGGTATAAGTAGCACAGGAGGTGGCATCAAAATGAAAAACATCCGGCATCCGGGACAGCGTGGGATTCGTATTCTTCTCATAACCATACAAAGAGAAATTTTGCTTCCGGGCCGATTCTCCTAATACCAATACCACCACGGCCTTCTCATTATCCCCGATAGTGGCATCCGGTAAAATAATCTCCTTTTTATTTTCCTTCAGCTTATTATTAAAATGACGCGTGGTATTTACCGTGTAAGACGTAGGCAAAGCCAGGCCGAGCAGCTGCTTCGTATTTTTATCAATCCACAGCCATTGGACTCCGTTAGCAAATACCAGGACAGCGATAATGAATAATGAACCCAAAAACACCGCTAAAAACCTCTTCCACGAATCCCCCGTTATTTTGGCTTTAACGATGAAAATACTGGGAAGAACGCCCAGGAAAAGCACATACAGGACCATTTTAAAAGAAAAAAAGCTGCTGGCCTCCTGGTAATTGGTATTAAAGATATTACTGGTCATGCTTTCATCAATAATCACGCTATAGGTATTGATGAAATACAAAGAAATGGCATTAATCACGAAAAAAAAGACTAAAAGGCCTTTCCCGAAAGCACGGGATATGAAAAACGCCAGGTAAAAAATCAGCGCGTTTAAAACTACCATCATCAGTATTAAAGATGCAATCAGCATCACACCGTTCAGGCTCTTATAATCTGTGTGGTGGAATACATAAGTGTAAAACGGCCAGTTAAATAATATGAGATTAACCAGGCTCATTCCTAATACAAAATGAGTTACCTTTATATTACCTCCTTTGAACATAAACCTGAATAATTTTATACAGAGAAAAAGCTAAACTGATGATTGAAAAATAGTACACAAGCAGATTTTCATTCCTGATCCGGGTGACCAATACACCACCACAAACCAAAAACAGCAGGATAAAAACCGGGTAATACTTTTTTGGGCCTATCCAGGCCCCTATCTTATACTTACGACTGATAAAAATTCCGGACAGCCCTGAAATGTACCCGATAATACTACCGCTGATCACATCTAAGGGGTGATGTGCCCCTACCCCCACCCTCGTAAACGCAAGGATCAGACCCGTTATCACCACAAAAAGGACCCATAAAGTCTTACCTTCCCATTTTTTAGGCATAAATGCAAACAGCAAAACGGTAAGCACCGTAAAAATGGTAATGGAATGCCCCGAAGGCAGGCTATTAAAACCCGTCAGCTTCTTCCCCATGATTATAAAGGTGTTATGGTCTAAGACGGCTGCAGGCCGGGGTACGGCAAAAAGCTTTTTTAAGACCGCAGAAAAAACAGCCGAAACCAAAAGCCCCGCCAGTAAGGCTTCCCAGATTTTAGGGGCATACACAATTAAAATCGTAATCAGCGGCAAGATAATGAGGACATCCCCCAGCTGGGTAAGATTATGCTGCAGAACCGGATAACGGCCCAGAAAATGATTTATCGATAAGAATACATCTTTTTGAATCTCTACATACCCGGACACATTCAGTGCCCCCTCACCGTACAAAAACAATACGATCAAAACCAACAAGAAAACAGGAAAAATAAACAACCGGGGCCTTAATCCCGAATAATTATTCCTAATCCTATCATTCATCATGTGATATACCTCCAAAAATCAAAAAATTCACCAAATGTAGGTAACAAATCACAGAATAAGGCTAACTGCTTAAATTTTATAGCGATGAAGTAGCTGTACGCCGGGCGGCGAACCGCTATGACCTATGAGGGATTGACTGCCGCTGGTGCCGGAGCGACTGCACCTGGGATACCCATAATTAAAGGCACAGGCCCCCTGCTCGGCCTCGCCTTCAAACGATAACAAGACGTACGCCTGTTTCCAAACAGTATAATTTATTCAGATAGTGCTTACCTCCTTTTTTTCCCTGAAGGGGCTAAAACTATCATGCCTATTCCCGATGATAGCAGGACAAATCCAATGATGTAAGCTGTTTTAGCCCTTTCACCGCTCTCACTCTGCTTCACTAATTGTATCCCGTCTATCTCTATCTTTTCTGCTACCTCATCTTCTTCCCTGGCTGTTTTAATACTGCCATACATAAACATAATCAGCGAAAAAACGATTAATATTATCCCAAAAACTCTAAATGTATTTTTCATAACTATTGACCTGATTGAATAAATTGATCACCTAATAATGCTTTCATCGTGGGCTCATCTAATGCGCCCGTAACTTTCAAGCCTGAAGTTTTTTCTTGAAATATCTTTAATGCTTTTCGTGTTTTGGGACCCATTTTCCCATCTACATCACCCTCATAATAATCCAGGTCTTTCAAAGAAAGCTGAGCACAGCCTATTTTAGTTACTTCCCTTACTATTCTCTGCGTTTCTATGGTAGGCTGCCATTGAGAATAGGTATCTACCCTTTCAAATTTCAGCCCGTGACCTTTCATGGGTATCTTTGCAAATGAAGAACGCCCTTCTCTTACTCCGTTAACTTCAATTAAGTACTCCTCATTCAAATAACCCTTAAGAGGATCATTTCTGAGAGGTAGAATATTGACAGACGGTGCTTTTTCATCTTTACCCTCTACCCAGTTAATAATAAAATCAACGGCCTTTTCCGCCAGTATCCCGGTGGTTGTAATGGCAACTTCTTTGCCTATAGCAACGATATAAAAGGTTAAACCCTTGATGATCATAGCACCCACCGGTGCGGCACAACTGTTCAATGTCAGGAGCATAAAAAGCCCCACAACTCCGGATCGTATATTTCTGTATATCATAGTGATGATGTAATTCGATAATTTTTAAAAAGATATATACCCATCAGGGCTAACCCCAATATTGCTGCCGTAAGAAAAGGCCTTAACGATAGATGCTCATAATATTTATTCGCAAAGGGCATAGCATAAGGGAAATACCCGTTCACCCTTACGGCCGTACCTCTGCCTATGAAATATAAAAATGCAGGGAAAAATGTAAACAGGAGGGCAACGGCCCGGCCCGGAGAATATCTATTGGCCGAAAATACAGATACGCTCAAAAGCAAACCGGACGAAAGAAAGATGTAGCCTACCAAACCCAGGATAGGGATCAATAACCTTAGCACTTCACCCCCTTTCAACAAGGCGTACAGCAAAGCCCACACTACAGACACCGCCACCAGGACGCCTACAGAATAAAACAGGGTATAAACTTTGGATAAAGCCACATCAAATGGCCTGACTTCAGGCAGCATTCTAAGCCAAAGATGCTGATTTACACTAAAACTGGAATTTAGCGGGAGTAATAAACCGCTATAAATACAAAAAACGATCACAAGAAGCCACCAGGTAGAATAGAGATCATAAAACAAATAGGAGAACGCCTCATTCCGGTCACTACTTACCGTGAGTTCAGACCAATCTAACCACCCCAAAAGCAAAACCGAACCCTTCTCATCCCGGAAGAATAGCAGGCTCAGTAAAATAAGTACTGCTGAAACCCGGATAAGGGGTTTCAACTGCCGGCTTGCCTTCCTGATCAAAGGTAAAGCCAATACACTATATTTCTTTGGTTTCATCTATCTGAATCAAACTGAATGATATCTCACTTTCTACTTCTTTCGATTCCAGCATGCGGTTAAGTTCATACTGAAACACACCGGATTTCTTTATACTTACTAAAGGCTCCTGTGATTTACTGCTGACCGTAACTGAAAATTTATTCTGAGCCTCAGGTACCAGCTTCCCTTTAATAATCCGAAACACCTTATCTGTAAATAAGTCTATTTCTATCCTGCTATGCCCGATAAACAGTAAAGAAACCTCCGGAGTCAGGTACCGCTGAAGAAGTATAAACATCACTTCCCTATAGTGTTTATCAAGGCCGTCAAAAGGCTCGTCCAGGATCAATAAACGGTTAGGTTTAGATAAAGCCAATAAAGCCATCACCCTTTTGCGTTCCCCTGTGGAGAGATTCTGATTTTCCTTCCCATATAAACTCTCAATATCCAGAAGTGTTATTAATTCCCTCACTCCTTCCCCATAAATCTGTTCCACTACCTCTACGAGGGTTTTAACGGTTACGCTGACCGGTAGCCCCAGCATTTCCGAACTATACCCCGGATCACCTATATATCCTACTTCCGGGTAGTGCCTTGACCAGCTCACTACTTCATTACACAGCTTAACCTCGCCTTTGATGGGTTTCTCTATACCCAGGATGAGCTTGGTAATGGTTGATTTTCCGCAGCCATTGTCGCCTACCATTCCTACCTTATCACCCGGCCTCAGAATAATATTTATGCCATCCAATACCCAGGCATGATCATCCTGGTATTGAAAGCTCACCTGATCCAGTGTCAACACATTTTCTTCCATACAGCGTGTTTTCTTTCATTTACAGCAAACCGGGGGTCACTCCGGAATAAGCTCGTACTTATTCGTAGTGCCCCCGGTCTTATGGTTTACTTTAAGGGCCGAAATGGTTAATTTTTTATCATCTGCCGCGGAAATACTGTATTCCAGTGCTCCGCCAGACTCTGAAGGCGCAGGGCTAAGCTCCTGGAGAAGCAGGCGGGTGTCATTACTTCCCAAAGACCATTTACCGGTGATCCTGGTACCTTCCACCTCTGTGAGCTCCACGCTACCGTTAGCCTGCAGTTTTAGCTTGAAGGAGCTGTAATACGACTTGATATTGTTAGATGCGCCTTTGGTATAGACCACCGTACCGTTTTCAGACACGGCCTGGGGAGCCCAGGTTTTACTGATCTTTTCTTTCAGAGACGCGGTCGGAGTAGTTCCGCCCTTATCCGGCTCGGGATCACTCCCTCCACCACAGGAAAACACACTTAAAATCAGGAAAATGTATACTATCTTTCTCATAGGTATAAATTAGCTTTGAGCTGTTTTATCTTTATTTTACAAATATTTTTTTAGTGACAAATGCCTTATCTGTGGTCACCTTCAGCAGAAGTTGCTGGCCTTCCAACCCACTGCCCAGGCTAATCACCGGGCGATGCACATAACTACCGCCTTCTGAATGCCACAGTTTTACCCGCCTCCCATCTGCCGTGTAAATCTCCACCCGCACGGGAAGCTCCTCGGCTAAGCGAATCTCCGCATTCACCTGCTGCTCAGCCGGGTTAGGAAAAACAGTCACTTCAATACCCGAAACTTCAGGCTCTTTTGCCAGCGGTACCTGCACCGCTAGTACTATGCTGTTAGAGGTTACCGACTGCCCGTTAGCCGTGATCACCACGGTATAAGTGCCGGACTCTTTAGCTTCATAGGTAGCCCCCGTGGCCCCCGGAATATTCACGCCGTTCCGCCGCCATTGGTAGGTATAACCTGTACCGCTGTTAGCCGTGAGGAGAACGGTCTGCGGGGCGTAAACAGTGGTAGCCGGGCTGGAAATGGTGGCGGTGAGGGTGGTTCCGGTATTACCGTTATTACCCGTATTGCCATTATTGCCTGTACTATTTCCTTCTCCTACTTTTAATGTAGCCTGTGATTTACATTTTCTGTAATCGGTTATCACTACAGTATAATCACCTGATTCACTGGCCTTAATACCATTATAACGAGACGGATAGTATGGAAAGGGTATATTTTGAACTTCTTTATCCTTATAAAAAACTCTGTGAGTCCAGTTTGTATAAGTATCCAAACCAGCATCATTTGTTCTATAACCCTCCGAAACCGTTGTGACGAGATCCCAAGGGCCTGAACTATTAGGGGGGGATGAACTATTAGAGGAATATAAACTCAATGTTATTTTGGGGGCATTGACTTTTATATTTATCTCATTGGAATACCCGGTACAGTTTTTATAGGTAGATTTCACCTTATAAACTCCGTTTTGGTTGATCAATAACGAATCACGGGGGGTATTTACCAGCAAAGTATCATTTCTGTACCACTCTAATTTAGAGTCAGGGTATTTTACAAACGCAGAATATGCCGGCTGGCCTTTGCACAGCGAATTAAAATAGATCATATTTCCACAAGATTCGGCATTGGCGACAGGATCAAATGAAAAGAGATTCGATCCACCAAAGGCAACACTACCCCAGGAATCGTACATTTTTCGGTATTCCGGTTGATTAGAAATACCCAAGCCTAAAGATTCATTGTAATTTTGATCAAAGATGAGCCTGTCGTTTATTCGAAATATTTTATAAAGTATCACAGGGTCTTCTTTCGACATCTGACGATTAGTAGTATTATCGATCCGCTTCCGAAAATCTCTGTCAACATAGCCCGCTAATGCAACGATTTTTTTAGTACCATCAACGGTACCGTCAGATTCATAGATATGCTCATGATCTGTAAAATAGAATTTTCCTTTGATATCATAAAAAGGGCTGAAGCCACGGATATTATTCATAAATACGGAAGGTTTCAGCGTAGCATCTATCTGCCAGATCGTATAGTCGTTCAGCCTGTCAGTCCGGTTAGCTGTACGTATAAAATAAAAGAGCTTATCTTTAACGATCATAGGAGCAGGTTCACTGACGAGCCCACGCTGTTCATCAAAATTGCCGTCCCCTCCGGGAAATTCCGCCAATACACGGGTCCCTCCTTTACTTCCATCAGAGATATGTAACTGGGTACCCGTTTTAATAAACAGCTGGCCCTTATAATATATCTGATTATAAATAAAGCTCCCAATACCAATAGCCTCAATTGACGAACTACCTTTCTTTAATATATAGGTGGTTATAGGGCCAATAGGAGCATTTAGCTTACTATGAATAACCTGAAAGGTCAGCCCATCCTCATATTTAAAAACAGTAAAATTATCACTTCCGCCCTCTGACAGAATATCTGTATTTGTAGTTTCAATAATTTTTCTTTTCGAGCCGCTTTTTAAATCTAACTCCCAAAGTTGCCTTTTTTTAGGAGCTCCGGTATATACAGTAAATATGGCCTGATCATCGTTGGCATACTCAAGAGAATACCGAGTAGGGCTTTCACCAAAGTCAAAGGTCTTTTCCGCTCCTGAGCGGGTATCATACGCTTTAATATTGGACTGATACGCTGTACTTCCCCCCGAAACGGTAAATTCTGTATAAAATAAATAATTAGATTGGTGCTTAGTTTCGTTACCATGAATCGTAATGTTTTTTTTAAAAACTTTCACAGACTCTTTTGTGCCCGTGGTCTGATACACCACCGTCTCATTCTTTTCCATAACCGGCACAAAGCAGTAATCTTTAACCAGGTAGCTATTGGAAATATAGGGTGGATTCTGATTTTCATAAGTCACCGGAAGCTGATAGGTTCCTTCTTTTGTACCATCGGTACGCCATAGATAATATTCATTAGTTGTATAATTCTTTTTGAGGAACATATACAATAACTTACCGGTATTAGCTACCCTGAAAAGACCTGTTTTGCTCAGGTATTCCTGAAGCGTTTCGTTCATTGGTCGGGTAGAAAAGTTATCCGGGCCCAGCAATTGTAAAGTTCCCTTATCTGTACCATCTGTTGCATGAACAAAAAACCTATCATAGGGGTCGTTCCTTGTCATAAAAACTACCTTGTTATTTACTTCATAGCTGTAACCCTTCAATGAAAATACTCTACCACCGCTGAGAACAGATCCGTTACCAGCCGTAAAATTAAACTCTGGCTGCATTTGTTTTAAGGTCTGGCCTTTCACTGTTAAGCACATAATGCTCAAAAGTAAAGCTCCTATTTTTCTGTAAAAATTATTCATAGAGTACTACCTGTTTTAAGATTTATAAAGCTACCCGTCACAATATTATACATTCCCCTCCCCCCGGTCAATCCCCCCCTTACCGATGCCTTAATCCACTTTACGAAAACCGGGAATAACTTTATAAAGCCGGTGGAAAGGATATTTACAGATAATTTCAGCCCACGGCTCATAATACCCGTTTTCCTTTATGAAAGCCCTGAAATCCTCCACGAAAACCTACAAACTCTTGAACAAACAAAAAGCCTTTTATCTGAAATAGCTGTTCTTTATCTTTGGAGATACTTTCCGGTGAATTTACCGGTACGGAAGTCATGAGAACCCTGATCGTCTGGCTTATTATCCTGTTTCCCATAGCCCTGTCAGCGCAGCGCAGCGATGCCCAGCGTGAAAAAGAGGTACGGATTTACCTTGATTCGGCCACCAGGGTTAATGATCCCGTGGAGATAGCCGAGGCCCATTACCGCCTGGCGAAAATAGAACAAACCAAACTTAACATACTCGAATCGAACCGTAACCTGTTTAAATCCATCCGGATACTGGAAAAAAAAGGTCCTTCTTATGAACTGGGCAGGAATTACCTCTGGCTGGCTCACAATGCTCAATTTATGCGTGATAAGGATGAGTTATTACAATATGTTGAAACAGCCCTGGAAATTTTTAAAGCCTGTAACTCCGACAGGGGAAAAATGCTGGCTTATGGGGGGCTTGGCCATTTTTATGGTTACGGATTCCTGTCACTATTAGGAAAAACAGATCCGCTCATCCGACCTGATTACGATAAGGCGCTACATTACCTGCAGTTAGGTGAAACTTATGCTCTTAAACTGAAAGACGGCGAGACACTGGAAAAGCTGAAACTGACCATGCAGAAGTTCCTGGCTCGAAAAACCGGGAAGGGGGTGCGGCATGATATGGAATCGGGGCTGGAATACCTAAAAACAGATACCAACAGGCATGATAAAATAACACTCAAGCTGGATTACGCTTCTTATCTTATTAGTAAAGGGCGGGAATCAGAAGGCCTGAAATGGCTGGAGGAGTGCCAGGTAGTGATTTCCCGCTACTATCCAGGCAATAAGTACATTTTAAAATCGCTGGAAAGAGCCTGGGCTGACTATTATATCTGTATAAAAGATTATAAAAGTGCCCTGGAACACGTAGAAAAACTCAATGAATACCAGATCCAGGTACTGGCCGAAGACCGGGAAGGGGCCATCAGTAACCTCCATGTTCAGTTTGAAACCGAGAAAAAAGACGCCGAAATCCAGCAGCAGGAACAAAATCTCCGGATCACCCGACGTTATCTTTGGATAACGGGAACCCTCCTGCTCACGGCATTGCTGCTTAGTGCTGTACTCTACCGGCTTTATAAAAAGAACCGGTCTATCAGCCAGAAAAATGCTTTGCTGGTGCGGGAACAGAATCACCGGGTTAAAAATAACCTGCAGGTGGTATCCAGCCTGCTGAACCTGCAAGCCAATATGCTGGATGACCCCGGGGCCCGCCTGGCTATTGAAGACGCCCAGCTCCGGATCTCGGCCATGGTGCACCTTCATCGCCAGCTTTATGAAAACGGGCAGGTGGATCGTATTGATATGGAGCGTTTCATTCCTGACCTGACGGAAAGTGTGCTGGAGAGTTTCGATCTCCGACACGTTACACTGATTCAGGTGGCCACAGGTATTCTGCTTCCGGCGGATACGGCCACACTGCTGGGACTACTGATCAATGAACTGGTGACCAATGCCTGCAAGTACGCCTTTGCAGACCACCCCGCTCCTGTGCTGAACATAGAACTCAGTAAAGGGCCCGGGAATACCCTGACCCTTATTGTAAAAGATAACGGGCTGAAATCGCCCGATCTGAAAAATAACCGCTCCTTCGGCTCAAAGCTCATAAATATGATGGTAACCCAGCTGGACGGCACCTTGGAATACACGTATCAAAACGGACTTCAATTTTCGCTAACTTTCTGATTATGCTAAAAATACTGATTGTAGAGGATGAGATCATCACCGCTACTGACCTGAAAGAAACCCTGGAAAAATATCATTACACCGTAACCGGTATTGCCCGTAATTTTAAGGAGGTCAAGGAGCTGCTTGATGTCCGGATCCCTGACCTGGTGCTGATTGACATTCACCTGAAGAATTCGCCCATGGGCGGGGTAGATGTGGCGGCATTCCTTAACAGCGACTACCATATTCCTTTTGTTTTCCTGACGGCCAATGCGGATCCCCATACCTATAAGGAAGCCTCCCTGACCCACCCGGCCGCCTACCTGCTGAAACCCTACCGGCCTAAAGAGCTGGCGTTCCAAGTGGACCTGGCCTACCGTAATTTTAAAGAAAACCAGTCTACCCACGCCGATCCCCTTTCCGCTGATTCTCTTTTTCTGCCCTACGAACGGGGCCACCAAAGGATTCAGAAAAAGGAGGTCAGCATGATAGAGGCCGATGGCTCCTATGTCAATATTTATGTACAGGGCCGCACCCTTCCCTATAAGTTTTCCATGAACATCGGCTACCTCATGCAGTTCTTCGCCACGCCCTCTTTCTTCCAGGTGTCGCGCTCCTATGTGGTTAACCTTGCTCACATTGAGCGCTTTGATGCCGCCCATATCCATCTCAAAGGCCACAAAGAAAAAATTCCCATCCCCCAGAACAGGAAACAGGAATTTTTAAAGCAGATAGCGGTGGTGAAAACGCCGTAATAATGGTTAATTATTAATGGTTAATTATTAATGGTTAATTGTTAATTATGGATTTTCAATCATTAACAATTAACCATTTACCATTACTTAGTTTTCCCTCCGCCCCAAAAACATCATCACAAAATACATGAGGTTTGCCATGGCGGCGGCGGCACCTACCACGTAGGTCATGGCGGCCCATTTGAGGGCGTCTTTGGCCATGGCGTGCTCGCGCTGGGAAACTACGTTACGGGTTTCCATCCAGTTCAGGGCGCGCTTACTGGCGTCAAATTCCACCGGCAGGGTAATCAGGGCAAACAGCGCCAGGGCCAGGTTAGCCACGATCAGCACGATCAGCAACACGTTACCCATGGAGTTATTCTGAGACAGCATGGCGATACCCCCAAACATCAGGAACATATTGGCCATACCCATGACGCGGGAGGCGATGTTTACGGCCGGTACCATGGCGGAACGCATTTTCAGCGCAGCGTAGGCCTGGGCGTGCTGCACGGCGTGGCCCACTTCATGGGCGGCTACGGCGGCAGAGGCCGCACTGCGGCCGTGGTATACGTCTGAGCTCAGGTTCACGGTTTTGTTTAGCGGGTTATAGTGGTCGGTCAGCTGGCCGTCTACCTGCGTGATCTGTACGTCATATATCCCGTTATCGTTCAACATTTTCCGGGCTATGGCCTCGCCGCTGAGGCCGTTAGAAAGCCCGACCTGCGAATACTGGGCAAACTTACTTTTCAACCGGCTGGAAACAATGGAACCGATGATCATGAAAACAACACCAATAATTACTAATCCAATCATTTGTTTATTTAATTATTTTCTAACAAAACAAAACCTAAAGTTACGCAGTTTCTCCCGGGATTCAAAACTTTACAAGCGGCACCAGGAAACCACGAAAGGTTCTCAGAGCTTCTCAATCTCCGCAAAGTTTATCACCGGCGCGGTGCCACCGGCCTTTCTCTCAAAACCGGTATCGTACGGCACATTGGGGGAGAAAAACCCGCAGTTGGCCAGGAAGAATTTCCCGTTTTTCACGCCGGCGGCGTAGTCTATCCTGTTCCCCTTGCGCGCGGTGGCATCGGCCGTATACAGGGCTTTGGTCAGCTCTGTCCAAGCGCCTTTGGTATCACACGCCCACTGGTTAGAAAACGCTACTTCGCGCCGGATATGCCCCGTACCGGTAACAAAATTTTCCAGGAAAGAGTGGAAACGCTTGGCGTACGTAACCGTAGCCGGCCGCCGGAATGAAGCGATCAGCTCCCATTTCCCGGTTTCCGGGGCAAAGAAGTAAGCGGTATACTCGGTGCTTCCCTGTACGGAAGAAGGCTCTATCCGGGTCAGGAAACGGTAGGTATTGCCGGCCTTCCAGTTAAAACGCTTGTAGCTCTGGCCGCCGCTGCCCTCGTTACCAAACTCGCCCGTATTTACGCCCTCACCTTTTTTCAGCATCACAATACGCTGGTCTTCCGGGATGCTCTTGGGGTCATCGGTCTTAAAGGGGCTCCATACGGAAAACAGGATCCGCCTTTCCGTTCCCGAATTTACCTGGATACCGAAATACCCCTCACCGAAGCCGTTAGCCATAAAATAGCTTCCTATAACGTCATTATGCTCCGGAACGGTGATCTCATTATAAATCCACCGGAAGTCTTTATCTTCCGGCATTTCATACTTCATGTGAACCGAAGGCCCCCTTCTGCCCCAGTAGAAATCGTCTTTTACGTAAGTGAGTCCCTGCTTCAGGGCATCGCCCTGTACCAGCAGATCAGTGATATCCACGCCGCCTTTAGTTTGCAGGGTTACGGTCTGGTAGCCCGGCTTCTTTACCTTAAAAGCCCCGGCCGCGATCTTCGTAAAATCCTGCCCGCTTACCTTCACACTACGGGTTTCGCCGTTCAGGGTGACGGAGATTTCCCCCGTGCCTTTGGCATTCAGGCCCAGCTGAACCGCCCCGGTGGTATTAACACTGAAATACACGCAGGCATCACCGTCAGCGGCTGCCCAGCCCTGCAGGCCGTTCTTACCAAACTTCTGCTGGCCCTCCGCTGAGGGGTGACAAAACCAGCCGTTTCCCTGTAAAGGAATGGCCTCCCAATTTTCCGGAAGAGGCTTCGGGGCATCCTGCGGTGCCTTGCAGAATGAAACAAAAAACAGGATCAACGAAAACAGATTCATTTTTTTCAAGTTTAAAATTTTATGTATATATCTTCTTTGCCAGCCATAAAAACTCACTGACAAATGTATCGATAGATTTTTGAAAATCCTTCTCCAAAAGATGCCCTTCGGTATCAAACTTCTTGTCGGCATGGGGTGTGATGAGCAACTGCGGGCTCAGGACACCAAAAAGTGCCGCCACCAGCTGCACCAGCTGCTGGGCCGAGCGCATGGCTCCCAGGGCTCCGTCTGTACCCGTGGCAATACCAAAGACCTTATGGCTCTGTTTGGGGAAGTGATCCAGCAGGTTTTTCAGGGCAGGAGAATAGCCCCCGTTGTACTCCGGGGAAACCAGGATGAAGGCATCGGCTGAAAACATACGGTCACCCAGTTCTTTAAATTCGGCCGGCACCTTCTCCGGAGTGGTCCATACTTTCTGTACAAAGGGCAGGGCATAGTCTCTGACGTCGATCAGCCCTGTTTCTATTCCCTCTTTTTCTTTCAAAATGCCGTGCAGGTGTTTGGCAATACGGACTGTGATGCTGGCCTCGCGCGGGCTGCCGGATATAATTTCTATTTTCATTATTTGGTTTGTTTACCGGTTACCTGGTCAATGATATCTTTTGAGATTTCGGTGAAATAGCCGCCGTTCTGATAACCGTACCACGACATGGTCACGGTTTCATAATGGCCGGAATCGTAGAGTTTATCGGCCGTGATATAACCCACATATCCCCCGTTAAAGCTGGTGATGATGAGATTTAGCCCCTTTTTCCGGGCGTATTCATCCAGTTCCACCATGATCTCGCCCGAGAAATCCGCCGGCATGCCCAGCAGCAGGGTATTTCCCACCTGGGTTACTTTCAGATAGGCGGCGTAATCTCCAAAGAACCGCTTAAACACCCAGGGGCGCAGGGCCAGGTTCCGGGTAAGGCGGGCAGTGGGTTCGGGCAGGGGAATACGGATGCGGGTGGAGACCAGGGTATCTCCCAGTACGGTCTCCCGGCGCTGAAGGAAGTGATGCAGTACGCTCAGGCCCTGATTCCGGGCCTCATCAAACTCGGTATTGCCTCTTTCCACAGGACCCATACCGGCCACGGCACCGGCCATGTAGAGCGCAAAGGCCGGCCGGAGGGAATCCACCAAAATCCCCGAGTAATCGCGGGAGAGCTGGAGGTTATCGTCGCCCAGTGTGGTGCTGTGCGCCGAATAGGTGATCAGGTAAGCCTTCTCACCGCTATTTTTCATAAAACTCAGCGCCCGGATCTCCTTATCACGCTGGCCGCCGGGCAGGTTAATGCGGTAACGCACGTCTTCATCGTCTATCACTTCCGAATAACTCACCTTCCCGGCAGCGAGATCCTGCTCTGAGGCCAGGATGGCTTTACAGAACTGCTCAGCCAGGAATTCCACGATGGCCGGATCGTACTTCCCGCCAAACAGCTCGCCGGTGAGGGTGCTTTCCCAGCCCCCGATGCTGCTGTGGCTGTGAGTGGCCGAAAAGTGAATGTCTTTCAGTCCTATTCCCTGCTTCTTCAGCTTCTTTTCTACAGCCTCTGCTACTTTGGGAGGGATAAAAAGCAGGTCGGCCGACACAAAAAACACCTGTCCGCCCCCTATTTCCAAGGCCACCGACCGCACATAAACCGAATCATGCACCGTTTCATAATGCCGGCCGCGGCGCTTGCCATACCCCGCCAGGGGTGCCGGTTGGGCCGGGGTGATGTTTTCCAGGGCCCAGCCTACCCGGCAGGCGCCCGTTTGTACAGGAAGGTCCGCTACCTGTTCTTTCCATGCTTTGTAATGGGCGGTTTCAGTGTAAGGCGTACGGTCTATCCACTGCACCATAGCCAGCACCAGCAGGATCAGCACCGCTATCACCACCAAAACAAATTTTATAATTTTTCTCATATACCAAATTTTAGACTTATCTAAGAAAAAATTGCAGTGGAAAATAAAAGGATTCTACGGATGCAAATACATTTTATTGAATATCAACTTATTGAAAAGAATCAACATTAAATAATTAATAAAAATTTTTAATTATTGTTAAAGCAATTATTGCTGATATTTTTATATAATTTTGCATTAAACAAATATTTCATCAATAAAATCAATCGGGATAATGCCCTTTCATCTGCCAAAATTGGGGATTAAAGGGCTTAAATCCTAATTTAATCAACAGGCACCATGAACATTCACAAAAACCTTCCGCCGGCGGAACTCCGGCAGCACTGTCTTCACCTGGATCGGGCCACGGTCAGCCAGAGCGGCGCACTGGTGATCAGCACCGGGAAGTTTACCGGCAGGAGTCCGAAAGACAAGTTTTTTGTACGGGAAGAAGCTTCTGAAGGCCACATCGACTGGAACGAATTTAACATCCCGCTGGAAGAAACTTACTTCCTGAAGTTACGCGAAGACCTGCTGGCCTACCTGGACCAGAAAGAAGAAGTATGGCAGCAGGAGGTGTATGCAGGGGCAGATCCCGCTTACCGCGTAGCAGTGACCTGCATTACCGAGTGGCCCGAGAGCAGCCTTTTTGTCTGCAATATGTTTATCCGCCCGGAGGCCTATGAGCGCTTTACCCCGGAGTGGACCCTCCTCCAGGCACCGGATTTCCGGGCTGACCCGGGCGTGCATGGCACGCGCCAGGAGAATTTTGCGGTGATCTCCCTGGCTCACAAAACCATCCTGATCGGCGGCACGGGCTATACCGGTGAGATTAAAAAGGGAATGTTTACGGTGATGAACTACCTGCTGCCCAAAGAAAAAAATGTCCTGACCATGCACTGCAGCGCTAACCGGGGCGCTGACGGTGACGTAGCCCTGTTTTTCGGGCTGAGCGGAACGGGCAAGACCACCCTCAGCGCCGATCCCGAACGGCGGCTGATCGGTGACGATGAGCACGCCTGGACCGCCACCGGCATTTTTAATATAGAAGGGGGCTGCTATGCCAAGGTGATTGATCTTTCCGCCGAAAAAGAACCCCAGATCTTTCAGGCCATCCGCGATCAAGCCCTGGTGGAAAATGTTACTTTCCTGGAAGGCAGTAAAAACATTAATTACGCGGATCGATCCGTGACAGAGAATACGCGGGTGAGCTACCCCCTGAGCTACATAGACCAGGCGGTGATCCCTTCCGTGGCGGGCACTCCGAGCCATATTTTTTTCCTGACCTGTGACGCCTTCGGGGTGCTGCCGCCCCTGAGCCGGCTGTCGGCGCAGCAGGCCATGTTTTTCTTCCTGAGCGGGTACACAGCCCGGATAGCCGGTACGGAGGAAGGCGTAAAAGAGCCTAAACCTACGTTCAGCACCTGTTTCGGCGCACCTTTCCTGCCCCTTGCACCGCAGGTATATGCCGAAATGCTGAAAGAGAAGATCTGTCATGAGGATGTAAGTGTATGGATGGTAAACACCGGCTGGACAGGCGGCGGATACGGCACCGGCGAGCGCATTAAGCTGCGCTATACCCGCGCCATGATCAAAGCCGTTTTAAATAACAGCCTGAAAGGGGTCATTACCCAGCCCCACCCCATTTTTGACCTGGAAATGCCGCTGTGCTGCCCCGGTGTGCCCTCCTACCTGCTTAACCCGGCCAATACCTGGACCGATAAGGATCGGTACGAGGCGGAAAGCCGTCAGCTGGCGGAGCGGTTCCGGCAGAATTTTGAGAAATTTGAAATCCCGGTGAGTATGTAACTCCGGACATGGATTCGGGCAAAAGTTTTCTGACGGCCAATGGCCGGCCGGCTTCCCGTCAGAAAACCTGCCCGCTTCCGGAAAAGGGATGGGAATTAACTGATCTGCGGCCCCTTCCCGTCATTGAACCAGCCCCTGCCCGCGTCAGTACCTTGTTTAAAATAGATTAAAATGCTGTTTGGCCCAGGAAAATCTCGCCCAGGGCCAGGTCTTCCGGCGTAGTGATCTTGATATTGGAATAGCTGCCTTCTATGAGGTGGATGGCCTGACCGCTGTGTTCCACCACAGAGGCGTCATCGGTAAAGTGCTCGCTGTAGGGCACTTCAAATGCGGTTCTGAGCACAGACAGGCGAAAAGTCTGGGGGGTTTGGATCAGCTTAACGGTACGGCGGTCTACGGCCCGGTTCCCCGCGCCTTCGGTTACCCGCACCGAGTCTTTGCTGTCCACACAGGCCACGGCCGCCCCGAAGCTTTCAGCGGCCACAAAGGCGTTCAGCAGGATATTCAGGCTCACAAAGGGCCGCACCCCGTCATGAATGGCCACCAGGGCATCCCCCGCATCTATAGCCGCCAGCGCATTTTTTACAGAATGAAAGCGGGTTTCACCGCCGGTAACCAGGGTAATGGGGGCATCGGCAGGCAGGTATTCCCGGGCTATGGGCTCCCAGTAGGCCAAGCCCTCAGCTGAGAGCGCCAGGATGATCTCACAGCCGCTGATAGCCAGGAACTTCTCCAGGGTATGCACCAGCACCGGCCGGCCTTTGAGCGGCAGGAACTGCTTCGGGATGTCTCCACCCATTCGGCTTCCGGTACCGCTGGCTACGATTATGGCGATTTTTCGGGTCATTGGACTGTGACCACGGACTGACGTCCGTGGTTATGAGGTGATGTTCTTACGGAACGGGCGGTGCATCTGTGCGTTGACACTAGATGATGAGCATGGCGTCACCGTAGGTAAAGAACTTGTATTTCTCTTTGATGGCTACCTGGTAGGCTTCGATCACCGTTTCGTAACCGCCGAAAGCGCAGGTGGTCATCAGCAGGATAGACTCCGGCAGATGGAAGTTCGTCAGGAGTGCATTGGAGATCTTGAAATCAAAGGGCGGGAAGATAAATTTATCTGTCCAGGCGTTATCCAGGGGCTTCAGACGGTTATTAGCTGACACTGATGACTCCATGGCCCGCAGGGACGTACTTCCGATGGCGCAGACCCGCTTACCCTCGTCCAGCGCGTGGTTTACCACATCGCAGGTTTTATCCGGGATGGAAAAGTTCTCCGAATCGGTCTTGTGTTTTGTGAGGTCTTCCACTTCCACCTGGCGGAAAGTACCGATACCGATGTGCAGGGTCAGCGGCACAAAGTCCACGCCGTTAATCTCCATCTTACGCACAATATTTTTAGTGAAGTGCATACCGGCTATAGGCGCCGCCACAGCGCCTTCATGCGCGGCAAAGATGGTCTGAAAACGTTCTTCGTCATGGTCAGCAACTTCGCGCTGGAGAATGTCTTTCGGGATGGGCGTTTCCCCCAGCTGGTAGATGGCGGCCATCATCTCTTCGTGATTACCGTCAAAGAGGAAACGGATGGTACGACCCCGGGAAGTGGTATTATCGATCACCTCGGCCACCAGGTCGCTATCGCCGAAATACAGCTTATTTCCTACCCGTATCTTCCGCGCCGGATCTACCAGTACATCCCAGAGGCGCATTTCGCGGTTCAGCTCGCGTAGCAGGAAAACCTCTATTTTAGCGCCGGTTTTCTCTTTGGAACCGTACAGGCGGGCGGGGAATACTTTGGTGTCGTTAGCCACCATCACGTCGCCGTCGCCGAAGTAGTCAATGATGTCCGTAAATTTCTTGTGTTCTATCTTTCCGGATTTTCTGTGCAGGACCATCATCCGGGCTCCATCCCGGTCTTCATATGGATGTTGTGCGATCAGACTGCTGGGGAGATCAAATTTAAACGATGATAATTTCATTAGAAACGGTTAATGGAGCTGCCGGATATTCCTGAGACACAGCCCTTTTTGTTTAAAATAAATGCAAAAGTACGAAATCAGAACAGGGGTTGTCAAGTAAATGCTTAAATATTGTGTTCAAAGCACTTCTCTTTTCTTAATTTTTGATGTATATTTCTCCCCGCAGGTAAGCCATGGCATCGCCCCCGATCAGCACCCGGTCACCCCGGTACTCGCCGGTCACCGTACCCCCTCTTTCCGAGATCTGCTGCGCCACAAAAGTGGTTTTATTCAGCTCTGCGGCCCAGTACGGAAACAGTTTGGTAAAGGAAGAGCCGGTCACGGGGTCTTCATTAATGCCCAGGCCCGGTGCAAAGAAACGGCACACAAAATCCACCTCACGGCCTGCTGCCGTCACGATCAGCCCCCGCGCCTTTAAGCGGGCAAGGGCGCTGAAATCCGGCCGGATGCGCCGGATCTCCTCTTCGGAATTAAAAACGGCCATGATGTCTTCATTGGCCTGCAGGATACGGGCCGGCTTTACGCCCAGCACTTTCTGAAAAGGGAAATCCACTTCGGTATCTACAGGCGTAAACGCGGGAAAATCAAGGTAGTAGGTACCTCCTTTTTTCACAAATTCCAGGTCACCGCTGCGGGACTCAAAGAGAATGCGGTCTTCCGGATGCCCCAGGAACTCCGTAAGCACGTAGCCGCTGGCCAGGGTGGCATGGCCGCAGATGGGCACTTCCACATCCGGGGTAAACCAGCGAATGTAAAACCCGCGAATGGTTTTAACGAAAAAAGCTGTCTCAGACAGCCCGTTTTGGTTAGCAATCTTCTGCATCAGCGTATCGGAGATCCAGAAGTCCAGCGGTACCACCCCCGCCGGGTTCCCTTTAAAATCTTCCGAGCTGAAGGAGTTAATATGAAAAATTTTTAAAGCGATCATTTTCTAATGTTGTTTAATGACGATAAGGTTAATACCAAAAAGATAAGAGCCACGCTCACAAACCAGATGACATCTCTGCTATCTATAATGCCCTTCCCGAGGGAGCTGTAATGAAAACTGAGGCCCAGGTAGGATAAGCCATATTGGATAACCCCTGAAAACAGGCCCGACAGCTGCTCTAAGCCGGCAAACAGCCCGTAACAAACCAGGGCCGTCAGCAGGAAAGCCACCACCTGGTTCCGGGTCACGGAAGACATGAACAGGCCTACCGCCGCATATACTGCCGCCAGCAGCACCAGGCCAAAATAAGACCCCGCCACCGCGGCCGAGTCAATGTTCCCTTCCGGGTTACCCAGCTTATAGAGGCTGATATAATAGATCAGCGTGGGCAGCAGCGCCAGCACAATGATAAAAATGCAGGAAAGGTATTTCCCGCCAATAATGGCCGGCACAGAAACCGGCCGGGTAAACAGGAATTCAATGGTGCCCGAGCGTAGCTCTTCCGAAAACATCCGCATGGTAATGGCCGGCACAAAAAACAGGAGGATGTACGGGCAAAGCTGAAAAAAGCCGTCCATCTCCGCATATCCGTAATCCAGGATATTGGTTTCAGGATACAGCCAGAACAGCAGCCCGTTCAACAGCAGGAATACCCCGATCACCATATAGGCGATCAGCGAATTAAAGAATGCAGCTACTTCCTTCCTGAAAATACTTCCCATAATCTATTCAAACACCGGCTGATTTTTCTTCATGACAGCCGCCATGATCAGTGAACAGATAAACCCGCTTACCACGTAAGAAAGGATCACCACCAGCGGGGCTAAAGGGCCGGCAATCAGCGGCCGGGCCGTCTCCAGGCCCTGCTCTATCGCCTCAGGTGACATACCGCTTTTCTCATATTGCATTTCCGTGATGTCCAGGATCTTATCTACCACACCCGGATCAATCACCTTTTTATAAAGCGTATCAAAGCCGGCGCCCAGTACGCCCGCCGTCACAAACAGCAGCATGCCCAGTCCCAACCCTTGTCCGAAACGCATAAAGCCGCCGTTCAGTTCCCGGAATTCCCGGAAGGCCAGGTACAGTACACCGAAAGAGAGCAGGATGGATGCCACGGTGCTGATCCACGACTGCTCCATGAGGTTAAAGGTATAGATAATGGTGGTCACCACTATGCTTAAAAGGCCATAGATCAGTCCCCATTTCAGGGCAATTCTGGCGGTAGATACTTTTTCCATATTTATACAGGTTTAATTTTTCGCAATGCCATCACCAGGAGGCCCATCGGGAAAACCGCCCAGAAGGTGGTTATCAGCCGGTCCGGAATGACCGTATACGGCCGGCTGTTTTTTACGGCCTCCAGCATTCGTGCAAAGGCCTCGTCCGACAGGACCTCTTTTTTATTCTCCCGGTCACTGATCAGGAAAGCCACGCTCTCCCTGATCCAGACGTTAAACGGCTCTATGTCTATCCCCACCAGGAATAACCAGATCAGCAGCCCCCCTGTTAATGCCGCCAGGATATTGCCCAGAACGGCTATGGTAAAACCCTCGTAAAAGTGCAGGTACCCGGCATTGCTTCTCTTATAATACCAGATCCCGTAAGATATGAGGATCATCTGCAAACCCAGGGGTGCCAGTTTATGGCTCAGGGGGTTTTCAACGGTAAATTTCGCTAAAAGAAAAAACAAAAAACAGGCTACGCCGGCTAAAACACCAAAAATAAGGGTGATTTTGAATATTTTCTGCATTAATCCAGTTGTTTAAAAATACCGTTATTGACCACGGCTTTAGCCCTTCCTTTTAATTTCCGCCCGGTAAACGGTGAGTTTTTCCCTTTTGACCGTATGATTCCCTCCGTAAAATCATATTCTTCCCGGTCTGAAAATACCGTCAGGTCAGCCGGCTGATCCTTTTCAATACGGCCTGCCTTCAGCCGGAAGATCTCTGCCGGTTTATAGACCAGCTTTTCCAGGGTCTGCTCCAGCCCCAGGGCTTCCAGGCCCACCGGGAACACAGTCTGCAGGCCTATGGCCCCAAATTCCGCCGCATCAAATTCCAGCGTCTTATGCTCCTCATCCCAGGAATTATGATCCGACACGATCATATCAATGGTGCCATCTTCCAGTCCGGCTTTCAGGGCCGCTATGTCTTCTCCCGACCGGAAAGGCGGGTATACTTTCAGGTTCGTATCAAAGCCCATCAGGTCTTCTTCCGTAAATACCAGGTGATGCGCGGCGATATCGCACGATACCGGCAGGCCTTTTTTCTTCGCCTCCCGGATGAGCTCTACCGAACCCTGGGTGGAGATTGTAGAAAAATGCAGGATAGGCTTTTCGGAACGTACGCCGCTGTATTCCAGCAGCTTCAGGTTCCGCATGATCATCAGCTCTTCTCCGGCGGCAGGAATGCCCTTCATGCCCAGCAGGGTGCTGGTGAGGCCTTCGTGCATCTGCCCGTACATGCTAAGATAACGGTCTTCAGATTTCACTACCAGCACGGTATCCAGGGGCTCCAGGTATTGCAGGGTTTTCAGGAAGATATCCGAGTTCTGGATGGCTTCTTTGCCGTCTGAAAAGCCGGTGGCACCACCGGTTTTCAGGTCGATCATGTCAGTGAAGTCGTCTCCCTTGCAGTCCCTCGTGACCGCTGCCAGGTTAAGCAGCTGCACGGCACTCTGAGTGTTAAAGCGGGTGAAGTAGCTGATGGCTTCTTTGGTTTGTACCACGGGCTGTGTATTGGGGAAGCCCAGCACTTTGGTAAAACCGCCGTAAGCGGCCGCTTCACTGAGTGATGCCAGGTCATCCAGCCATTCGTAGCCGGGATCTTTAAAATGGGTGGCGCCGTCTGTCCAGCCGGGCGAGACCTGCAGGCCCGTGGCGTCAAAAACCCGGGAATTTCCGGGGGCTAAGGGCCCTTCAGCTATTTCAGTGATCTGTGCCCCCACTATGCGAAGACTGACGGTTTTCCCGTGGAAGGGCGAGTTTTTATCGGCTACTTTAACGTTTTGAATTACCAGCTCCATTCGTATGCAAAAAAATAGCCCAATGATGGGCTACCTGTTATTTAAATCTTTCTAACTCATGATCAATGTCCCACTGATTTTTGGTAGGCATCTGCATCCATCAGCCCGTCCAGGTCGGCCACATTATCCACTTTCAGCTTAATGATCCAGCCGTCGCCGAAAGGATCGTTATTGATCAGCTCCGGTTCGTCTGTTAACCTGTCGTTTACTTCCAGTACCTCTCCGCTGACCGGAAGGTAAAGATCTGAAACGGTTTTCACGGCTTCCACCGTACCAAAAACTTCATTTTTACCCAGTGATTCGCCTACGGTCTCCACTTCTACAAAGACAATATCCCCTAACTCGCTCTGTGCGAAGTCAGTAATGCCTATGGTAGCGATATCTCCGTCAAGGCTGATCCATTCGTGTTCTTCGGTGTATTTGAGTCCTTCTGGAAAGTTCATAAATAATCGATGTATTTTGGGTGCAATGTTAGGCAAAAAAGATAAAATATAAAAGTGAAAAGTGAAAAGTTGCGATACATTTTGTATATAAATGCGCTGAAACCTTTTATTCACTTAAATGGTATTTTCTCCGCAGCGGGTTTATCCCATATCTTTTCCGGGCGGTGAAGCTTTCCGGGTGCATCTGGCTGAACTCAGCCTCCCACTCCCGGAACAGTTCCGGCTCTGCGGCCTTCAGGCGGACCGCATCAATTTTTTTCGATATCAGGTATTCTTCGAAGGTCACTCTACGAAATCAACAAATTTTTTATAACCAAAATACGGGATAAAACTGGTGTAGCGCCTGGAGCTCAGCACCATGAACAGGATAAAAAGAGCAATAAAAAAGCCCTGTATAAACACAATGAACAGGCCCGATATAACGCTGGTGGCCCAGCCCGGCGTGGCCTGCCCCAGTCCGTATTTAAAGTACAGCACCACAAACACCCCCAGTATGGACGAGATGATCATACTGCCCGCAAACATCACGATCCGCACGGCGGTCACATCCAGGAACACGGAAACGGCGCTCATGCCGTGCAGTACCAGCGCACTGAAGTTCATTTTGGATTTCCCGGCCAGGCGCAGGCCGCGGTCCAGCGGCACGGAATCATACGGCAGGCGCGACCGCAGGATGGCGCCCGGATAGTTATTCCAGAGCTCGGAAACGTTAGCCAGCTTTTTAACCTGGTGAGCGGGGATCAGGCTGTAGTTCCCGAAAGTAATAATGTTACCGGTCAGCAGCTTGAAAAGCATTTTGTAGATCCGGTAGAAGAAACGAAAGGTAAACGACTCCGTACGTTTTTTCCGCTGCGCAAAGATGATCTTCCCTGGGGAGACGGCCGCTTTGGCCAGCAGTTCTTCAATGTGCTCCGGCTGGTCCTCGCCGTCGGAATCCATCACGATCACGATGTCAGCGTCCCGGTTATCGGCAAAATACGACAACCCGATGGCAATGGCCCGCTGGTGGCCCTGGTTACTGATCAGGTGAAGCACCCGGAGATCGTACTCTTTAAAGTCTGCCGGATCGTAAGGAATACTGGAGCAGTCGTCCACCGCCAGGTAGGAAATATGATATCCCTTACTTTTATACAGCTCGTCGGTTCTGGAGATCAGGAGCTTAAGCGCTTCCCAATCGTTAAAAACCGGCATAATAATCTTAATCTTCATCTAACCATTAATATCTGTATTCCTCGCCTTTGAAATCAAAAATAAGCACTTTTTCTCCATTCTTCCGCTTCAGGTAAAGTTTTTCCCGTTCCCGGGGATCCACTACCTGGGGTAGGATGAAATCTTTGGGAAAGTAGAGGTTGAGAAACTGGGCATCCTTGTAGGATATTTCCACGTTTTTCCGGAAGCGCTCTTCGTATTTATCGCGGTACGCCCCCGGGATAACGATGGTGTCACCGGGCATAGCCTTTGACATCAGCTCTCCGGCCACTTTTTTATACGGGTTACTGACGCGGGCCGGCTGAAACCAGGCATTGTAAACCGAGCGGTCCGCAAAATAATCTTTCAGCGCCAGGCGGATGCTCCCGGCCTGCACGATCACCGCAAAAGCCATCCACAGCAGGAAACTGAAGCGGAAATCGGCGGCCCGCACCATACCCACAGCAATGAGGATCACCACAAAAGGCGAGGCATTGCCGATATAACGGTGGGTAAGGCTGGTGGTATTTCCGTTAGTAAAAGCATCATTAACCACAAAAAGGATAGGCAGGATCAGCAGCAGGAAACCCGCCAGCAGGAGCACAAACCGGCCTTTTTCGGCTTCCAGCGCATAACTCTCGCGTAAAGCCTGCCAGCCAAAATACAGTATCGCAAAGATAGCCCCAGATACCAGGATACCCGTGATGTACTCCATCTGCAGGGCCAGGATCAGCAGGGCCAGCCCCACAGAACCGAAGCGGATCCACGGATTTTTTTTGTACCGTATGGCCATCATAACCGCCCAAAAGAACAGGAAAGAGCTCAGAAATACCCGTACACCTTTTATCTTTTCAAAGAGCCCGTGGCCCAGCACGGTGATATCGTAATATAAACCGATGGCCTTTTTGGCAATCAGCTCGGGCGTAGCCTTCTGAATGGTACCACTGAGCTCATCGTGCTCATTTTCAGCGATTTTCCGGTGCAGTTCATTTTTATCTTTGAGGAAGTCCATGGCCGTATAGCCGCCTCCCCAGTTAAACCAGTAGAAGAGAAGGGCGGCATTAAAAACCGCTGCGGCTATAAATCCCCGCCAGAGGTGGGCTTTATTTCGCAGGGCCAGGAAGGCCACAATATGCACTAAAGGCACAAAGAAGTTAATGTAGTGGTTCAGCATGGACAGCCCCGTCAGCAGGGCATAAATGATAAAGTTTTTCGCCGAGCCCCCTTCCCGCACGATCCGGATAAAGTATTCCGTGCTGAGCAGGATCAGGAAAAAAGAAAGCGGGTAACTCCGGGCTATGTGGCTCTGGGCCACATTCAGGGGGTCTACCGCCAGCAGAAGCCCGGCCAGGAAGGCCATCCGGTAGCTCCCGAAGTATTTCAGCACCATCAGGAAGAGCAGAAGCACGGTGATCACGTTAAAGAGGGCGCCGGGTAAACGCACCGAAAAATCGGAGTTTCCGAAAATCTTCATCCAGTAATGCATTACGGCATTGTGCACAATATGCGTCCCGAAATCCGCATGGGCAGTGGCGTCCATGTAATCCTGGATCCCTTTTTTCTCCCAGAAGTCAGCGGCGGTAAAGACGTCTTTCCGGAAAGCCGACTGATTAGCCCCTCCTACCCAGAAGCCGTTGGAATTCACCAGTGTAAATTTTTCATCGGTGATCAGTCCGCGGGCATCCAGCCGGTAAAGCCGGAGACCCAGCGCGATACCGGCGAGGAGGAAGAGGAGAATGTATTTCTTCATAAGTATAAATTTCCAGCTGTCGGCTTTCCACTTCGAGCCTTGCGGCAGACCGCTGTTTGCATTCTAATTTCTAATTTCTGTGTAAGTCCCCTGCTGCCGGCTAGTCCCTGACCGGTGAGCTCTTTTCCACAATATAGCGCGGGCGGGCCTTCACTTCTTCGTAAATTTTGCCCATATACTCGCCGATGAGCCCGATGGCCAGCATGTTAGAGCCGTTAAAAAAAGCGATCATCAGCAGGGTGGACGCCCATCCGGCGGTGGTCACGCCGACAAACTTGGTATATAAAACATAGACGGCCATACCGCCAGAAAGCAGGAAGCTGAAAGCCCCGAACCAGAGCACAAACCGCATGGGCATAATGGAAAACGAGGTGATGCCGTTCCAGGCAAAGGTCAGCATTTTCCCCAGCGGGTATTTGGTTTCGCCGGCTTCCCTTTCCAGGCGCTTGTAGTATACTTTGTCGTTTTTCAGGCCGATAGTGGGGATAATCCCCCGGATAAACATATTCACCTCCCGGTAGTTTTCCAGCTCCGTCAGTACCCGGTTATCGATCAGCCGGAAATCGGCATGGTTAAAGACCACCGGCACTTTCAGCCAGCGCATGAGCTTGTAAAAGGTTTCAGCCGTAAATTTCTTAAAGAAAGTATCCGTGCTCCGGTCATCCCTTACCCCGTATACAATAGAAGCACCCTCATTGTATTTTTCAATCATCGGGATGATGGCATTCAGGTCATCCTGGAGGTCAGCATCAATGGAGATATAACAATCAAAGAGCCCTTTGTACTCAAAAAGCCCGGCCAGAAGTGCATTTTGATGCCCGAAGTTCCGGGAAAGCTTCACCCCCAGCACCCGCGGGTTAGTGGCGGCCAGCGCTTCAATGATCTCCCAGGTGGCATCGCGGCTGCCGTCATTTACATAACAGATCCTGCTCTCGCGGCTGATGCGGTTTTCACGGATCAGGGTATCATAGAAGGCATTCAGCCGGGTATCGGTGAGGTGCAGAATAGCTTCTTCATTATAGCAGGGCAGAACCAAAAGCAGCCTGGGCGTCATAAACTCAAAATTTTAGCAAAAATATTACATTTTGGTGATAGTAAACTCAACCCGCCGGTTTTTCCGCCGGGCTTCCTCGGAAGTGTTCTTCTGGAGAGGGCGGTACTGCCCCCAGGATTTGACCGCTATCCGGGCCGGTGCTATCTGTCCGTCAGCCGTCAGGTAATTCTTCACATTGGTGATCCTTTGCCCGGCCAGCTTGAAGTTCAGGGCGGCATCCCCCTGGTTATCGGTATGGCCTTCCAGCAGGATTTCCATGGTAGGGTTTTCCATCATGATCTTCCGGATCCTGTCGAGCTCCGCGAAAGACTCTTCCCGCAGCTCGGCTTTGCTCTGATCAAAATACACCTCCCGCAGCACCAGTTTCCGGCCGGCTTCCAGAACCAGGTCCGCCACACTTTCGGGCACCCGGGCAGAGTCAGCCGGCTTCTTCATCGGCGCTTCCTTCGCTGCAGCCGCCGCAGTTTCCCGCCTTTCTTTCGGAGGCGGAGGTGCGGCCGTGGTGTCTTTCCGGGCCACGGTACTTTGCAGCGGCCTCATTTCATAGGTGGTCTGCATTTCCTTATACTCCCGGATACC
Source organism: Leadbetterella sp. (assembly GCA_019638185.1). Lineage (GTDB taxonomy): Bacteria > Bacteroidota > Bacteroidia > Cytophagales > Spirosomataceae > Leadbetterella. The sequence continues at coordinate 114,941 of JAHBUH010000006.1, read as the reverse complement.
CTTCAGATCCAGCTCCATACTGAAAGGCTGATACCCGTTCAGGCGGGCACTTAAAGTATAGGTATCCTCTACCTGCAGGATAGTCTTGAAAAAACCGGTTTCGTCATCCGAAATAAAATCCACCTTCTTATTTCCCTGCACGCGTACCAGTGAAATCTCCGGCCGGATTTCCTTCAGGGTCACCTGGTCTGTAAATTTAAAGTCCCAGAGCACCACGGCCTCCGGTTTCACACTGGGAAACAGCTTTACTTTAAAGATATCATCGAGACCCATGGAGTTTTTAGCCGAGCTGAAGTAGGCGTATTCGCCTGAGGCCGGAATGGAAATATATCCGTCAAACTGGGGGCTGTTAATGTGCGGCCCCAGGTTAACGGGCTCGCTCCAGTTGGTCCAGGTATCATCCAGGCGGGTGCTCATAAAAATATCCATGTCGCCGTAGCCCGGGTGCCCGTTAGAGTTGAAATACAGCGTTTTATTGTCGGCCGCCAGGAAAGGCGATCCCTCATTCCCGGCCGTATTGATGCTCGGGCCCAAGTTAACGGGCTTGGAGTAAGTATTTTCTGCGGTGCGGAAAGAGACGTAAAGGTCTTTGTCGCCAAAGGTCTCCTTACGCACCAGGCCCATCACCAGGAAACGCTCATCGGAGCTCATAGAGAATTCGGTCTCTCTTTTCACCTTCCTGTCACTGTTATTGTAGTAGCCCAGGGCCTCAAAATCAGTTATATTCAGGGGGCGCTTATTGACCCATTTATTATTTTTAAGACTGACTTTGGTCAGGCCGGCATCGTATTTCCCGGGTGAAAGCTCCACATTGAGGGCAAATACACTCTTCCCGTCCATGGCGATGGTGGCTGCGGCGTTTTTGGAGCTGTTATGAATGGATGTGCTCATATTCCGGGCCGTACCCCACTGGCCGGAACCGGACAGCCCCGAAACCCACACATCCAGGTTAGGCTCTTTGGAAGTATCGCCGTTTTTATCGGGAACGCTGAAGTTCTTAGGATGATCCAGGCGGGCAAAATAGAGGTATTTGCCATCAGGTGAAACCAGGGGCGCCACCTCGCTGTAACGCGAATTTACCGCACCGCCCAGGTTAATCTTCTCCAGGTCAGGCGGCAGGCCTTCGGCCACATTTACCCGGGCCACATAGGGCTCGCTGCTGCCGGAAATGCCAATGCAATCGTATTCCTTGGGGCCTTTGCTCAGCGAGTGTACAATCAGCAGTTTGATGGCCGTGATCTCCTGCTCCGTTTCCGGGATGATCTCGTTCCAGATGCCCGGCCTGCGGCGGGTATTGTTTCCTTTGTTTTCAAAAAGAAGAATTTCCTTATTGTCTGCGGTGTAACCAAATATCCTGCCCACCGCACCGGGGCCTACGGATTCGCCCACGATGATCTGCTTTACCCGGATGGCCTTTTCAAAGCCCACTTTGATGTAATCTTCACCAAATGAAGTACCTACGGGGCGCCAGCTGCAGGCCGAACTCACCGCCAGGGGCAAAACACTGGGCGGGCCCAGGGCCTGTACAGCCCGGTGTTTGGGTGAAAATTTCTCGTCTACCGTTTCCGAAGATTTCTCCAATACCCGGTTAGCCCACAGTACTTCCTGGGCAGAAAGCCGGGCTAAAGAAGCAAAGAAAGCTAAAAACAGTAAAACTGACTTTATCAAAATGAAAGACGTTGGTTCGCGTGCCTGAAGGGGCCTCCCTGGAACTTTCAGGCTCTAAAAGAGGCGTAAAGTTACGAAATTCCCTTTTTAAATAAAACGAAAATGCGACCGGGAGTGTATATCCGGTCGCATTCGTTTTTTATGGGTATCCTAATCAGGGCAAGCCCTTCAGCGGTCGCCTTCCGACTCAGAGCGCTTTCACGGCCGCTGTCAGCTTAGGCAGCACCTCAAAAACATCGCCTACAATGCCGTAGTCTGCCGCTTTAAAGAAGGGCGCTTCCGGGTCTTTGTTGATCACCACGATCACCTTGGACGAGTTCACCCCGGCCAGGTGCTGGATAGCTCCGGAGATCCCGCAGGCAATATAGAGGTTAGGCGCCACTTTCACGCCGGTCTGCCCCACGTGCTCGTGGTGAGGACGCCAGTCGAGGTCGGAAACGGGCTTGGAACAGGCCGTAGCCGCGCCCAGTGCCTCAGCCAGGTCAAGAAGTGGCTGCCAGTGTTCCGGCCCTTTCATGCCGCGGCCGCCTGACACCACGATGTCGGCTTCCGGCAGGGAAACGGCCCCGGTGGCCTTCTCTACCGACAGTATTTTAGCGCTGCCGTCTTCTGCTGAAGTATCAATACTCAGCGTTTCTACGGGTGCCGTATCGGAGCCTGCGGTCACGTCGATCACATTTTTCTTGATGGCCAGCAGCCGGATATCACTGGTAATGGTGGTTTGGGCAAAAGCCTTGCCCGAAAAGATGCTGCGGGTAACCGTAAACCCGGCCGATGTATCCGGCAGGGCAGTGACGTTACCGGCAAACCCCGCTTTCAGGGCGCCGGCGGCACGGGCCAGCACCGCATCCGACAGCGCCGAACGGGCCGCCACCACCACCGTAGAGCCGGTGCTCTTCACCACCTCCGTCAATATTTTGGCGTAAGCCATGATATTTTCTTCCTTTTTTACATACAAAACTTGGGTGGCGCCAAAGTTCCCGGCTTTGGCCAGCTCAGCTTCTGAAGCCTCACCTATGGCCAGGACGGTAGCGCTGCCACCGGTTTGCGAAGCCACTTTTGCCCCGTAAAAAATAGCTTCCTGGGAATTCTTCCTGATGCTGCCGTCTGCGAGTTCGGCAAATATTAAAACGCTCATGATCTCTTGATTTAATGGATTTTACAATACTTTGGCTTCGGTCTGCAGCAACTTGATCAATGAACCCGCGTCTTCCGCCGGGATCATCTTCACGGCACCTTTGGCCGGCGGCAGCTCGTAAGAGCGCACATCCGTCAGCGCCTCAGCGGAAGGAGCTATTACCGCCAGCGGCTTGGTACGGGCACCCATAATGCCCCGCATGCTCGGGATCTTCCATTCGGCTATAGGCTCCTGGCAGCCCAGCACCACGGGCAGCGAAGTTTCCAGCTTTTCCTTTCCGCCTTCTATCTCTTTTGCGATCAGCACCTTACTGCCTTCCACATTCAGCTCCATCACAGGAGAAAACGAGGGCATGCCCAGCATCTCCCCTACTATTCCGTGCACCACACCGGAGTTATAATCGGTGGTTTCACGGCCCATGAGGATGAGGTCAAAGCCCTTGTCGCGCGCATAGGCCGCTATTTCAGCCGCCACGGAATAAGAGTCGGCCGGCTCGGTATCGATCCGCACGGCGTCATCGGCCCCGATGGCCAGGGCTTTGCGGATTTGGGGTTCGGCATCGGCTTTGCCCACATTCAGCACGGTCACCGAACCGCCGTTAGCTTCTTTCAGCTCCACGGCACGGGCCAGGGCGTAATCATCATAAGGGCCAATGATGTATTGAATTCCTGCCTTAGCGAACCGGGTGTTTCCCTCCTCAAAGGCGATCCGGGAGGTGGTATCCGGCACACTTGATATACAAACCAAAATTTTCATAATAATTGTTGTACTTTTGAAATCGGATATATTAAAAATTGTTATGCATGCATAACAATTACAAAACTACAGGTCATCTTCAAACAATGCAAGCGCAAAGAATAAAATATTTACAAGAAGAAATAGAAACTTTCCCCGAAGATCCTTTTAACTATTACGCCCTGGCACTGGAGTACGCCGGAAGTGACAGCGGAGAGGCGGAAAAGCTTTTTGAGAAGCTGGTGAATCACTTTCCTGACTACCTGCCCGCGTATTACCAGGCGGCCAATTTTTATTTTGAGAAGGGCAAACACGAAAAGGCAGACGTACTCTTTCTCCGGGGGATTTCCCTGGCGGAAAAGCAGGGCAATGAAAAAACGCTCCGCGAGCTGAAAGGCAGCTATTCTATATTTAAAGCCGAAACCGATGACGAATTTTAACCTGTCCGTCAGGAAGCAACCGCATCTGAAAACGAAAACTCATGACAAACTTCAACCCCATCACCGTTAAATCCGGCCAAGACGCCCGCATCCTGATCATTTATACCGGCGGCACGCTGGGAATGGTCTTTGATGAAGAAAAACGCACGCTGGTGCCGTTCCGATTTCACGAAACCCTGCAAAAGCTGCCCGAGCTGAATCATCTCACGCCCGGGATCCACCTGGTGTCTTTCGAGAAGCCCATCGATTCCTCCGACGTGAACGCCGATATTTACCTCACCCTGGCGGGCATTATTGAAAAACATTACCACGCTTATGACGGTTTTGTGATCATTCACGGCACAGATACCATGGCTTTTACGGCATCGGCCCTCAGTTTCCTGATCCATAACCCGCATAAGCCCATCGTATTCACCGGCGCCCAGCTTCCCATCGGCATCCCGCGTACCGATGCCCGCGAAAACCTCATCACCAGCATTGAGATCGCCGCCGCCCGGATGAACGGCAAGGCCGTGGTACCCGAGGTCTGCATTTATTTTAACGGGCGGCTCCTGCGGGGAAACCGCGCCCGAAAGCGGGAAAGCAGCCAGTTTGACGCCTTCGACTCGGAAAATTATCCTTACCTGGCGGAGATTGGCGTGTATATCGACTATAATTTCCGGCACATCCGGTATTCCGAGGGCGAAACCCGCTTCTATAATGACCTATCCGACAAGGTCAGCGTACTCACCCTCTTCCCCGGCATCAGCCGGGAGATTGTCAAAAAGCACCTCCTGCACGAATCCACCCGCGGCGTGATCCTGCTGACCTTCGGGTCCGGTAATGCCCCCTCCGCCGACTGGTTCATCGATAGTTTAAAGGAGAGCACAGACAGCGGCAAAGCCATACTGAACATCACCCAATGCACGGGAGGCAAGGTAATGATGGGAAAATATGCCTCCAGCCAGCGCCTGAAAGACATCGGCGTGATTTCCGGCTCCGACATGACCCTGGAAGCCGCCGTAGGCAAAATGATGTGGGGCCTGACCCGGACGGACACGCCCCTCAAAGAAATTTTCGCCCAAAATCTGGCAGGAGAAATTTCTTTGCCCTAACTTTGCACTCCGATACACAGAGAGGTGTCCGAGTGGTTGAAGGAGCTACCCTGGAAAGGTAGTATACGGGTAACTGTATCGAGAGTTCGAATCTCTTCCTCTCTGCTTGGGGGGATTTCTTCACGAAATCCCCCCTTTTTTTATAAGTCAGGTGCCGGATCCGATGCAGCGTTTGTGGAACAATTAGATTTCGGGGAAGGGAAGGGTCTGACAAATTTTTTCAAAATAGCCAATGGCCGGATTTGCCGTATGGTTAGTAGTTTTTCCATGTTCTATCCATTCACCCCCAGTGAAAACCGCCGGGGTAGAAGATAATGCCCAAGCTGATAGATATAGCTTAAAAATCAAAATTGAATGTAGTGACTTATGAATGGCAGAGCAGGAAACAGGGAATATTGCCTCATGACAGTTGCTCCCTGGCCGGGCCCTGGCGAACCGCTGAAACCAGGTCAGGCCGGGCTCCTAACTACTGATATTCGCTCGGCGGTACTCCAAACTGCTTTTTGAAGCTGATAGAAAAATGTGACAGGGTGTTAAAACCGGTCATATACGCTATTTCCGAGATGTTGTACTGACCTGTCCTGATCAATTCCGCTGCCTTGTTTAGTTTGTAGGTTTTAAAGAAAGCGGCCGGATTTTCGCCTGTTAAAGATTTTATCTTATAGTAGAACTTGGTCCGGCTGAGGTTTAGCTTTTCCGTTATACGTACAATGTTAAGTTCTGTATTGTCCAGCTCCTCATTCATTAAGAGATAGAATTCTTTAAGTAATTCTTTGTCGTGCGGAGAAATACTTGCCTCTGAAAGCATTTTTTTGGTGGTGGTGGTGGTGCTCAGCATTTCCCTTACCCGCTTCCGGTTATTTATCTGAGATTTAATGACGGCTATCAGGTAGAGCGGGTCAAAGGGTTTGACAATATACGCATCGGCCCCCTGGGATAAGCCCTGCACCTGCTCATGGGTGGTGCTTTTTGCCGTTAACAAAATTACCGGGATGTGGCTGTAATCCATATTGGATTTCAGATACTGGCAGAAGTCGTATCCACTCATGCCCGGCATCAGAACGTCAGAAATAATAAGGTCGGGTTCATACGTTTCCAGGTTTTGTATGGCTTCTTTGGCATCAAAAACACATTTTGTGATATAATCGGAGGAAAGAATGGTGGTGAGAAAATAAGTTATCTCGGGCTCATCATCAACAATCAATATTTTTTCTTTCTGAGAAACGATATTTTCCACATCCGCCGTGGTGGAAAGCCAGGATTTATCATGTTTCAGCGCAGGAGCGTCATCTTCTGCTATTATTTCCGAAGGAGAATAGGCCTCCCTGCCGAGAGGAAGAACAATGGATAGTATGGTTCCCCCCTCCGCGTTTTGAAATGCGGCAATATCTCCATGGTGAATTCTGACCAGGCGCTGACTATAGTTAAGCCCTATGCCTGTGCCATAGTGATTCAGCCCGTTATGGTGATTTACCTGGTAGAACCGGTCAAAAACCTTTTTCAGGTCTTTATCCGGAATGCCTATGCCGGTGTCTGTGACATCTATTCTTACCAACCCGGATGTTACGGGAGAGATATTTTCGAAGTGCTTCTCTATGGCTTTGCTGTAGTCTGCCATACTCACTGAAATTTCAATGCTTCCTCCCAAGGGGGTGTATTTTACAGCATTTGAAATAACATTCGAGATTATTTTGTCAAATTTGTCCCTGTCCAGGTAGAGCATAACGGGCTCGGTATCGATTTCAACAGAAAGCCTGATTTTCTTTTCCCGGGCCACAAAAGAAAATAAGTCAACATTCCGCTTTAATTCAGGAACAAGATCCAGGTAAGTGGTTTTAAGGGTGGATTCGCCCTCTTTCAGATTATTAAAATCCAAAAACTGATTCACCAGGCCCAGCATTTTATCTACGTTTCGCTGAATTATCGAAATCAGGTTCAGGGTTTCAGGGTCCAGTTTTTTGGCTGATAACATAGTCACCGGCCCTTTAAGCATGGTAAGAGGCGTACGGAATTCATGCGAGATATTGGAAAAATAGTTAAAGTTGAGTTCATTTACCTTGAGGGCTTCCATTTTTTCTCTTTCGGCCAGCAGGGTTTTGTTCCTGTCGGCTTTCCATGAATTGTATAACCTGAAAAATATGTAACCCAGCCCGGCAAAAACGATAACATAGAGAAGTAACATTAACGGGGATGCCCACCAGGGGGGAAGCAATTTAATCCTGACGGAGGTTTCAAAACTTTCCCCCTGGTTAGTGCTGCCGGCCCTTACCCGAAAGACGTAGTTTCCCGGAGGGATTTTATAGAAATTAGCCTGGCGGCTTTTGCCGGCATCTGTCCAGTCGTCGTTGTATCCTTCTAATTTATAGGCATAATGGTAATTTTTCAGCTGACTGTAATTCAGTATGGTATAGTGTATGTTGAAGGAGTTGTTCCAGTTTTTCAATTGTATTTTATCAACCGGGTCTTTTTGAATGCCGGTTTCAAAGAGCCTGTGTTTATCAGAAGTGATTTTTTCGATAATCAGTTTGCTGGATTGCTCCGGAATGGGCTTCAAAGGGTTAATCTCGGTGATGCCGTGGGGGCCACCGAAATACAAACGGCCTTCATGATCTTTAGCAAGAGCATTGAAATTGTATTGATTTCCGCCGGTTCCGTCTTCGCTGAAATAGATAATGGCCTTATCGGTTTTCGGATCCAGTTTTGACAGGCCGTTTTGAGAGGGTATCCACAGAAAACCCTGGCTATCCTCAATGATGCCTGAGGCATCATTGCAGATCATTTTATGGTTGATGTAATTTTTTATTTTCTTAGTCACCGGCGAGTAAGAGAATAACCCGTTTAAGTGGGAGGCTACCCAGATCTGACCGTTCGAGTCCTCAAACACTACATTGGGCAAAAAAGGTTTAATGGTTGGTTTGATTGCTATGTCTTGTACGGTGAGATTGCCGGGGTTAATTAAGAATACATTTCTCCCAAGCGCCGAGACGGCTATTTGACCGCTTCTGAGCTTGGTTAGCCCGGTTGTAAAGTTATAGCCCGGTTTGTAAAACTGTTTTCTTTCGAATGTGTCGTTCTTTTTATAATAGATATACTCGCCAAACCCGGCTACCCAGATAGTTCCGTTATCATCTTCGGCTATAGACGACATACTCTGGTCAAACTTAAAACTTTTCAGGATGGAAACAGCCGCGTTATTTACACTGCACTGAAATACATCATTATTGGAGGTTACCCAAAGGTATCCGTGAGAGTCAAAAAAAATATTCCCGTTTTTCCCGAAACCCGGGCCGGGTAAAGCGGCCTTTTCAATCCTGCCATCACTTACGGTGTATTTGTAAATACCGTCTTTACTGGTAAGAATCCATAAATCCTTATCTTTAGAGACCACAATTTTCATAATTGACTTTCCCTGAAGAGCATTTTCCAGAAGGTATTTTTCGTTAAATATCTTCTCTGATTTCCGGGCCATTTCAAATCCCTTGTCGGTGGACCCGAACCAGAGGTTATTGCGGGAGTCGGTAAAAATGGTGGTTATTTCAAAATCAGGAGCTGCAAAAGGGAAGTCTTTGCCGGATTGATGAATTAAATTATGGGTGATAAAATCAAAGTAATAGAGCTCATTCTGAAAAGTTTTAAGGATGACAGACCTTGGATTGTATTCAAAAATGTTTGAAATCTCAGAAACGGGGAAACCGCGGAAACTTTCAATTTTTGCGGGAAGAGGCTTAAAAGCAATATGATCGGTGTCTACGATCGTCAGACCGCCGGAGTGCGAAAGCCAAAGTTCTCCGAACGAATTAACATACAGGCTATGGATCAGCCGTACCGGAGGCATAGACAGCTTCTTAATCAGTTTAAAATCGGAATCGTATACGGAGATGTCGTTTTGAGTAGCCACCCAGAGCCTGTTGTGGCCATCTATGGCTTCCAGGTTAAGCACCGTGGGATTCGGAAATTTGGAATAATAAGTGAGCTTAACATCCAACTTATTCGTTTCGGGGTTATAGGCACAGATATCATTGCTGGTATTCACGATTATTTTCCCCGTTTTATCTTCTAAAATCTGGGTGACAAAATTACTGGAGCTGCCCGAGGGGATTTTCCTGAATTGTCCGTTTTCGTAGACCGCAACCCCGTGTGTGGCCGTACCCACCCAGAGCCTTTTCTGAGAGTCATACAGTAAGCACTTCACCACATTGGCCGGTAAACTTATGCTATCGTTATTGAAGTAAAACTGGGTAAATTCATGCCCGTTGTACCGGTTTAGTCCGCGTGTGGTAGCCATCCAGATATAACCGTACTGATCTTCGGCCATAGCAGTCACAAACTTATTTGATACGGTTTCGCTCTCCGTCTCCACTGCGGTGTTTTCAGCGCTGTTCTCCGAAGAACCGCAACCTAACAAAAGTAAAGCGAAAATGACCTTATAAATGCGATCCATAAATGAGCACCGGGTTTTGAAATATTTCACCGTAATAATAGACGACCAGGCGTGCATTTCAAGCGTTAAAGGGCTGTTTTGAACAAAAATATAAGTATTTGAACAAATAATAAAAACATTTCAACAGGATGTGAGCAATAGATAAGCATTTGTGAAAGCCTAAAAAAAATCAGGGTGTGTACTTGCATCCGTAATGTTTGAGGGCTCTTCAGGCTTTTAAACACGGGTACAATTCAACCTTAATAAATATGAAAAATGTTTTATCTGAAAGAAAAACGTGGCGCTTTATCGGTGTCACCTTATTACTCCTTTTTTTATTGCCGCCGCCGGCCAATGCCCAACAAGCCGTTAAAGGGAAAGTTACCGACGGAAAAGAACCCCTGATTGGCGTATCCGTAACCGTAAAGGGAGCAGGTACGGGAGGGTTTACGGATGCGAAAGGTAATTTTGAAATAAAAACATCAGCAGAAAAGCCTGTTCTTGTTTTTTCAATGATTGGGTACATTACGAAAGAAGTAACGGCTACTTCTTCTTTTGTGGAGGTGATATTGGAAGAAAGCAATATCAGCCTGGAAGAAGTGGTGGTGGTGGGCTACGGTGTGCAGCGGAAAAGTGATTTAACCGGAGCGATATCACAGGTAAAGACCGAGGATATTGAAAACAGAACTGTGGTAAATGCGCAGCAGGCTTTGCAGGGCAAGGCTGCCGGTGTACAGGTTATACAAACTTCCGGAGCTCCGGGAAGTAACCCGACAATCCGGATCAGAGGATTTAGCTCGAATTCCTCCTCCGACCCGCTGTATGTGGTAGACGGGTTAAGAACGGCCAATATTTCCGGGATCGACCCTAACAACATTGAGAGCATGGAGGTGCTGAAAGATGCGGCCTCAGCGGCTATTTATGGCGCTCAGGCGGGAAACGGGGTGGTATTGATCACCACAAAAAAGGGGAAATCAGGCGTAGCAAAAATAAGCTACGACTACCAGATGTCTACCAGTGAGCTGAACCGGGTTCCGAGAGTTATGAATGCTCAGGAGTATGTGACCTATATGACAGAGGCTAATTTTATTACTCCTAATGAGGTAAATACCTTATGGGATGGGGTTACCCATACCAACTGGGCCGATGTAGCGTTTGAGAAATCGCTTATGCAAAGGCATAACCTGGGATTCCAGGGAGGAAACGAGAAAGGAACTTATTTCGTGGGGTTATCCTACCTGGATCAGGACGGAATCGTGGTGGGCAACCAGGATGTGTACACCCGTGTTTCCGGAATGATTAACGGAGATTACAGAATACGCCCCTGGCTGAAGGTAGGAACGACCAACACGCTGGAAAAATGGTCCAGCCAGGCCGTATCGGAGAATTCAGAATACGGAAGCCTGCTGGCAGCCGTGTTAACCATGGATCCGCTTACCCCCGATGTATACAGCAAAAACAACCTGCCTGATTTTATGAAAAATCACTTGCAGGCCGGCCGGGCCCTGGTAAAAAACAGTTCAGGAGATTATTACGCGCTTTCCCGGATTTTTGAGTCGGAACAGATTCACCCTCTTCTCATGCGGGATGTTAACCAAAACAAAAATTCGGGAGCAAACCTCCTCGGAACCATGTTTCTGGATATTATGCCCCTTAAAGGGCTGGTATTTACCTCTAAATTCGGATACCGGGGCGCTTTTTCCAATAATCACACTTTCCAGGACATCTACTACGGCAATGCCGTGGCTTACAGAGATAAGGTCAACCTGAGCAGAACTACCTCTAACAGCCTCTACTATCAATGGGAGAACTTTGCCAACTACCATTTCAGGGTGAAGGCGCATGATTTTACTTTAATGGCCGGCACATCTTATCAGCACACCGAAACGGTCAGTGTGAATGCTGCCGGCAATGAGCTCATCAAAAACGATATACCCTACAGGGATCTGGATTTTTTAGCACCGGCAGCCACCCGAACCATCGGCGGAATTAAGCTCTACACGCGGCAGCTTTCTTATTTCGGCCGTCTGAGCTACAATTACCTGGATAAAGTACTGTTTCAGGCCTCTTTAAGAAGAGATGCCAGTGATAATTCGGTTTTACCTTACGAAAACCGCTGGGGTACCTTTCCGGCCATGTCATTGGGATACGTGATTTCAAAAGAAAAGTTCTTCCCGAAGACCGACTGGGTTTCTTTTCTTAAGGTCCGGGCCAGCTGGGGACAAAACGGAAGCACCGGCCCGCTGGGAAGATATGCCTACCTTGCCTCAATTCTGTCGGGCGGCATGTATCCGTATTCATCCGATATCAGCTACCAGGTAGCTTCAGCGCCCAATACACTCACTAACCCTAACCTCAAATGGGAAACCTCGGAGCAGACTGACTTCGGTATAGATCTCAGGGCTTTTGATAATCGTTTCTCCGCCACGCTTGATTACTTTCACAAGAAAACAAGCGGGCTGTTAGTGGCCATTACTCCTCCTTACGAAACCGGGGTTACCTCTACCGTAGTTAATGCCGGAAATGTAATCAATAAAGGTTTTGAGGCGGAATTAGGCTGGGAAGACCGGTTCAGCAATGGCTTTAAGTATGGGGTTAAGGGAAATATAGCCACGCTTACCAATAAGGTTACGTACCTGGATCCCAGCATCTCAAGAATCAGCGGGGCTTCTTACCATACATTCACAGGAATAACGGCATTTCAGCAGGGACTTCCCGTGTGGTATTTCAGAGGGTATGAATTGCAGGGAATCAACCGGGAAACCGGTGACCCGGTTTTCAAAGATCAGCTTACCGTAGATACCAACGGTGACGGGATTCCGGATCAGGGCGACGGGGTGATCAACAATCAGGATATGGCGATGATTGGCAGTGCCATCCCCGATTTTACCTATGGCATTACCCTCACAGGTTCATTCAGGGGATTTGATTTAACGGTTTTCGGAGCAGGGTCAAAAGGAAACCAGATTTACAACGCCTTAACCCGTATTGACAGACCGAGGGGAAACAAGCTCAGTATTTTTTATGATGAAAGGTGGACCCCCGCCAATAAGGATGCTTCAAGACCAAGACCTAACGCAAACGGGGAAGATAAGTACTGGATCAGCGATGCCGCCATTTTTGACGGATCCTTCTTTAAGATCAAGCAATTGCAGGTGGGTTACAGGCTGCCGCAGTCGCTGCTGGGTAAATTAAAAGTAGAAAACTGCCGGATCTATACGTCACTGGATGACTGGTTTGTATTTACCCGATACCCCGGTATGGATCCCGAGGCTTCAGCAGGCTCCACTTCGGCTCTGGGAGTAGACAAAGGAGCGTATCCCATTGCAAAAAAACTGGTTTTCGGTATTAACCTTTCCTTTTAAAAATCATGAAAAAGATAATTCAAAGTCTAACCTTATTTATAGTCATAACGATTACTTCTGCCTGCGAAAACCAGCTGAAAATAGTACAGCCGGGGGCCACCAGCGTGGATAATTTTTATAAGACAGATAAAGATGCCGAAGAGGCAATTGCAGCGGTTTATTCATCGTGGCGTGCTTCTCTGTATGGTCAGTTCTGGTTAAAAAACCTGCTTTCCGATGATATCCTATGTGGTGGCGGATCGAGGGGCGACAACAGCATGTATGAGCAGATCAACGAGTACAATTTTGGAGCGGCAAGTACCACCGTAAGTGGGCCTTTTGCCCAATATTACAACACAATTTACCTGGCTAACCTGATCATCAACCGTATAGAGCCGGACTCAGACGTCAAGAAAAGAGTTGTCGCTGAAGCGAAGACCATCCGTGCCGCAGTTTACTTTGATTTGGTTACCTTATGGGGAAACGTACCTCTGGTGACTGCCGAGTTGTCTCCGGACGAATATCAGCAGCCTAACGGAGATAAAAATGCACTCTGGGAGCTGATCGAAACAGGTTACAGGGATGCCTTGCAGAGCAACAGCCTTCCGCAAAAGAAAAGTACGGTTAACAGCGCCCAGCCCGCAAGACTTACGGCCGATGCCGCCAGGGCTTTCTTAGGAAAAGCACAGCTGTTTCAAGGGAAAAATGAAGAAGCGTTTGAAAATTTGTCGAAAGTAATCAATGACGGAAAACATGCTTTGGTGGCGGATTATGAAAATGTGCTTCGGGCGGTTTCTGATTTTTCCAGCGAGTCAGTTTTTGAATTTAACTCCATAGGAGACAATAACAACGCCTTTGCACAGGGAAATACCCTTTGGGGAATTATGAACGGGTACAGAAGTGATAAGCTTAATCTTTCAGGATATTTCAGCGGTTCACATGGGATTTATCCTTCAGGCTGGGGATTTGGTAACCCTACTTCAGCATTGTACCAGGCTTTTGTGGCCGAGGAGGGAACGGACGGCTATCGTTTAAACAGCACTATCAGGACCTATAAGCAACTGAATGGGATCGGTATAACCCTCAATCCGGGAAGTACCCTTTATGGAAATGAGGGATATTTTAACTGGAAGCACCGGTACTTAGGTTCTGAAGTGCTGGTGTCATCGTTTGGTTTTTCTACCACCGCCAATTTCAGGGTTCTGAGGTATGCCGAGGTTCTCCTTTTAGCGGCAGAAGCTGCAGTACAAACCGGGAAAAACACCCAGGCGCTGGCCTATATCAACCAGGTCAGAAGCCGGGCAAAATTAAAGCCCCTGGATAATGTTTCGCTGGCCAATGTGAAGACAGAAAAGAGGCTTGAGCTGTGTTTTGAAGGGGTTCGTTTTCAGGATCTGGTACGTTGGGGCGATACGCAGCCCCTGGAACGCCAGGGGCAAAAGATACCCACTTTTACCGGGCTAAAAAGCGACGGAAGCCATGCGGTAACTTACCCTTATACCAACCAGGCCTTTGGTTTCAAAAAAGGGAAAAACGAATTGCTTCCGTTTCCCGAACACGAAATGAATGTAAACAGGAATATTAAGCAAAACCCGGGATGGTAACACGGAATTTACGGAGCTTTCTCACTGCTGCCCGCTTCTTAGCGGGGGGCAGAGACGGCCCTTCTGCTCGCTATGAGGCTTTAAGATTTACGACAAGAAATTTTTAAAAATTAATAAACAATACACGTACATGAAAAAAACATTTTTAGTTTTAAGTATTCTGATAGTCAGCGTTTTTACGCTTAAGGCTCAGCAAAATCTCGATTTCTCCGGTGCACAGGGAATCATCTCACCCGTGGTGAATAATAACAACACCGTAACCTTTAAGCTCGATGCCCCCAAAGCCGCAGAGGTTTTTATTCAGGGGGACTGGATGCCGTCACAGGGCTGGGTTCCGGGCAAAGCAGCCATGAGTAAGGATGAAAAAGGAATCTGGACATATACGTCTGAGGCGCTTAAGTCTGATTTGTTTATGTATAATTTTATTGTGGACGGATTGAAAATCACAGATCCTAACAATGTGTATCAAATCAGGGATATTGCCAATATTTTCAGTATTTTTATTACCAACGGTAACCAGTCATCCCTGTACAAAGTAGAAGATGTACCTCATGGAACCGTTTCCCGTACCTGGTACGATTCCCCCCGCTTAAAAGCTACAAGGCGCTTAACCGTCTATACGCCTCCGGGATATAAGCAAACGAAAGAAAGCTATCCTGTACTTTATCTTCTGCACGGCGTAGGCGGTGATGAGGAAGCCTGGATTTCCTTAGGAAGAACCGCCCAGATCCTGGATAACCTGATTGCGGCCGGAAAAGCAAAGCCCATGCTGGTGGTGATGACAAACGGGCATACGAGTAATGCCGCTGCTCCCGGAGAATCTAGCAAAGGACTTTACAAACCCGTCATGATGACTCCTGATGTAGGTTCCGGAAATATGGAGAGTACGTTTCAGGATGTGGTTGATTTCGTGGAAAAAACTTACCGGGTTAAGAAAAATAAGGCGGATCGTGCTATTGCAGGTTTATCGATGGGCGGATCACATACTTTGTTCATATCGGCATACCTGAATAACACCTTTGATTATGTAGGGTTGTTTTCTGCGGCGTATCGCCTGGGCAGACCGGATGTAAAAGAGATTCCGGCGGTTTATGAGAATTACGAGAAAAACCTGGAAAAGCAGCGCGACAACGGATACAGGTTATACTGGATAGGAATGGGAAAAACAGATTTTCTTTACCAGAGCGGAGCAGACTTCAGAAAACTCCTGGACGATAAAAAAGCAAAATATACCTACCGGGAATCAGAAGGCGGACATACGTGGTCAAACTGGAGGCTTTACCTGTCAGAGTTTGCCCCGCTTTTATTTAAGTAGATAAATAACCACTGTATTCAGGCATGTTCTGTTCAGGAATGTGCCTGAATACCCTACTGTTTGCAATTCAACCGAAATCATATTGAAAACCTGATGAAAAAACTATTTATATCAATCGGCGTATTTTTTGTTTCATCCGCACTTTATGCCCAGCAAGTACCTCAACTTGGGAAAAACACCGTACAGGAAGTCTTAAATGCAATGACTTTAGACGAAAAGGCAGACTTACTGATCGGTACGGGAATGCCCGGTTTCGGGGGGCCTGCGGTAGGGCAAACCCAAAACCTGGTGCCGGGAGCTGCCGGAACCACAAAAGCCATTCCAAGATTAGGAATTCCGGCCATAGTCCTGGCAGACGGACCGGCCGGAATACGCATAAGTCCTACCCGCCCCAATGACACGCAAACGTATTATGCCACCGCATTTCCGATAGCCACACTGATTGCTTCATCCTGGAATCCGGATCTGGCTGAAAATGTCGGTAAAGCCATGGGAAATGAGGTGCTGGAATATGGCGCGGATATACTTCTGGCTCCTGCCTTAAACCTTCACAGGCATCCGCTTAACGGGAGGAATTTTGAGTACTATTCCGAAGATCCGGTTATTTCCGGGAAAATGACCGCCGCAGCAGTAAGAGGTATTCAGTCGAATGGTGTAGGAACTTCCATCAAACATTTTGCGGCTAATAACCAGGAAAGCTTACGGGGCAGAAATGATGTTATCATCAAAAACCGTCCGCTCAGGGAGCTCTATCTTAAAGGGTTTGAAATTGCGGTTAAGGAGTCTTCGCCCTGGACAATCATGTCGTCTTACAATAAAATTAACGGCACTTATACTTCTGAAAGCCGGGATTTGCTGACAACCGTATTGCGTGACGAGTGGAAATACAACGGGATTGTAATGACTGACTGGTTTGGAGGAACAGATATTGTTAAACAGGTGCACGCAGGCAATGACCTGTTAATGCCCGGTACTCCTCAACAGAAAGAAGCCATTCTGAAAAACATAAAAGAAGGTAAACTGGCAATCAGTGATGTAGATGTAAATGTGAAACGCATACTTGAGCTTATTCTTAAAACCCCGAAATTCAAGAAGTATCCTTTTTCCAATAAGCCCGATTTAAAAGCTCATGCAGCTATAGCAAGGCAAGCTGCGTCAGAAGGAATGATTTTACTTAAAAATGAACGGCAGGCTTTGCCTTTAAATCCGGGGGCTAAGATAGCCGCCTTCGGGGTTACTTCTTATGACTTTGTAGCGGGAGGTACCGGTAGCGGAGACGTGTATGAGGCGTATGTAGTTTCATTGCTGGAAGGCCTTGCCGGGTATCCTATAGACGATAAGCTGAGCCGGAGATACAAGGAGTACGTTACCGGCTACAAGGAGAAGCACAAGCCTGACCCTAACAATATACTTGAGCTTATTCTTGGCAAGCCCAGAATGCCGGAGCTTGTTCTGTCTGAAAAAGAGGTGGCAGAAGCCGCAGCAGCTACTGATCTGGCTATTGTGACCATCGGGCGTAACTCGGGAGAGTTTGAAGACCGCAAGACCAAGGGAGATTTTTACTTAACCGATGAAGAGCAGAATTTGATTTCTGCGGTGACCCAAGCCTACCATAGCCAGGGTAAAAAGGTGGTTGTTATTCTGAATATCGGCGGAGTAATTGAGACCGCCTCATGGAAAAGCAAGCCGGATGCAATATTGCTTGCATGGCAGGCGGGACAAGAGGGTGGCCATTCGGTTGCGGATATTTTAAGTGGTCATGTGACGCCGTCCGGAAAACTAACCATGACTTTCCCGAATGACCTATCGGATGTAGCCTCCAATGCAAATTTTCCCCTGGACGTTAAGCTGAGTTTCCAGGAAATGATGGGGGCCAATATGGCCCCGGCTCCTGAAGTGCCCCGGAAAAATCTGGACTTTACGCATTATGATGAGAATCTTTATGTAGGCTACAGAGACTATGTAACCCATAAGAAACCGGTTTCTTTTCCATTTGGTTTTGGGCTATCGTATACCACTTTTAGTTATGAGAATGTAAAGGTTTCCGGTAACTCTCAAAATGGATTTAACCTCACGGTAAACGTAAAAAATACAGGAAAACGGAAAGGAAAAGAGATTGTGCAGGTGTACAGGTCAACTCCGGACAATGACCCGCAAAAGGAGCTTGTGGCTTTTGCCAAGACCCGGGAGCTGGCTCCGGGAGAGCAGGAAACTTTGCGTTTTAAGATTACGGCAGAAGACCTTGCCAGCTTTAATGAAGCCGGCAACTGCTGGCTTACAAAACCGGGAGCTTACAAGCTCCTTCTTGGAAAAAGTGTGGATGAGATCGTTGCAAGTCAATCGGTTGAAGTAAAAAACAAGTTGGAGAAACCCCTTATTGCCAGGTTTTAACCCTTTGATTTCAAGGGGTCAGTCCTGTACAAACGGAGGAAAACTATTATGAATATGAAATATCTGTTCCCTATTTTATTAGCCTGTGTGTCATTCGCGGGCTTTGCCCAGAAAGGAAGTGTTAAAAAGTTCATCCTGAACTCAAAAGCCTTAATCAATAAAGGTGGAGAAAACCCGGACAGAAGCTGTTCAGTTTATTTACCTCCGGGTTATGAGCAGGGGAAAGAACGCTATCCCGTTATCTACTTTCTTCATGGATTTACCGCCACAGACCAGATTACGGATGAGATGAAACAGGTGCTGGATGAAGGGATCCTGAGAAAAAAAATCAGGCCCTATATTCTGGTTATTCCTAATCATCATACCCTTTACCAGGGTAGTTTTTACACAGATTCGGAGCTGACGGGTCATTGGGAGACATTTACCTGCAAGGAACTGGTGGAATATATGGACAAAAACTTTCGTACGCTGCCAAACAGAGAGTCCCGCGGAATTGCGGGACACTCTATGGGGGGCTACGGAGCGATTAAAATAGCCATGCGCCATCCGGATGTTTTTAGCTCAGTCTATGGCTTAAGCCCCGGCTTAATGGCTTTTGTGAAAGAATTCGGCCCTAACAGCCCGTTTTTCAAAATCTATCAGAACGCCGGAACGGAGGAGGATCTGAATAAAACGTATTATCCTAAAGTTTTAGCCGCTGTGGGCAGAGCCTGGTCGCCTAATGCAAATAAACCGCCGTTTTACTGCGATATGCCTTTTTCATACCAGGGTGACTCCCTCATTGTGAATCAGGATGTTTTAGAAAAATGGCATAAGAATATGCCGGTTGAAATGGTAAATGATTATGCGGATAATTTAAGAAAGCTAAAAGCCATTAAGCTGGATTGGGGCAGAAATGATTCACCGAGATTTCCTGTTCAGAACATGGCTTTTAGCCAGAAGCTCGAAAACCTGGGCATCCATCATTACGCTGAAGAGTATATCGGTACACATGTAGATAAAATATGGACAGCCGATGGACGGGTGCTAAATGCTGTGCTTCCTTTCTTTAATGATTATTTAAAATTCGAGTAACCTGATGCTGGCGGTATACGGTGTAATGATCATTGTCATCTTTCTTCTCCTGATATGGAGTAAAAAAGTTTCAGTGATGGTAGCCCTGGTCATGATACCTGTTCTGGTAGGCCTGACAGCAGGTTTTGCGGTTGCGGATATCGGGAGTTTTGCATTGGGGGGAATCCGCCAGGTGGCTCCTACCGCTGTAATGCTGATGTTTGCGGTACTGTATTTTTCAGTCATGTTAGATTCGGGCCTCTTTGACCCTGTAATAAAAAAGGTGCTGCAATTAGTAAAAGGCGACCCGGTGAAAGTGGCAACAGGTACGGCTCTGCTGACCATGCTGGTACATTTAGACGGAGACGGCACGGCTACTTTCATGATTGTGATTTCCGCTTTTTTACCTGTTTATCAGGCATTAAAGATGAGTAAACTTGTTCTCGCCGGGATAGTGGCTCTCAGTGTGGGGCCTGTTCACCTGGTGCCCTGGTCAGGTACTTCAGCCAGAGCCCTGTCTGTCTTCGAAGCCAGCAGTGCGGAGATTTTCATTCCTAACTTACCGGCTATAGCTGCCGGGATACTTTGGGTGCTGTTTGTAGCCTGGTATTGGGGACGGGCGGAAAAAAGACGGCTGGGTGTTGCAGATTTTACGTATTCATTTGGCGAAAATTTTACTCCGGAAGAACGGCGCCTGAGAAGACCGGGGCTGGTAGGATTAAATGCCATTTTAACAACCGCCGTTATCGTGCTGCTGACTTTTGAGGTGGTTCCTTCCCCGGTTTTGTTTGTGCTGGCTTCTTTGCTGGCTCTTCAAATTAATTACCCCCGGCTTCAGGAACAGAAGCAGGTGCTGGGCAGGCATGGCAATAACATTTTTATGGTAGTCAGCATGATCTTTGCCGCGGGGGTTTTCTCCGGAATTTTAACGGGTGCCGGCATGATTGAAGCCATGGCAACGTCACTGATCCGTGTGGTTAAGGCGGAAAATTCGGGGTTACTTGTTTTGTTCACGGCCATAACCAGTATGCCGGCCAGCATCCTTTTTACACCCGATGCCTATTATTTTGGTGTTTTACCCATTATCAGGGAATCGGCAATCCAGCTAAATATCGATACGCTTCAGTTCGGGAGGGCGGCTTTGCTGGGGCAAATGACGGTAGGGTTTCCTTTGAGCCCCTTAACGGCATCTACTTTTTTATTGACGGGTATGGCTGAGGTGGATCTGGCCGATCACCAGAAGCACACATTTTTATGGGCATGGGGTACTACTCTGGTTATGACGCTGGTGGCCGTTTTAACCGGTTCAATACTTTTATAAATGAAAGATACGATTAGAATAGGGTGCGGAGCGGGTTTTTCTGGAGACAGGTTTGAGCCCGCTGTTATTTTGGCAGAGAAAGGACAGTTGGATTACCTGGTTCTGGAATGTCTGGCCGAGAGAACAATTGCTCTGGCTCAGCAACAAAAGCAAATCAATCCGGAG
Source organism: Leadbetterella sp. (assembly GCA_019638185.1). Classification (GTDB taxonomy): domain Bacteria; phylum Bacteroidota; class Bacteroidia; order Cytophagales; family Spirosomataceae; genus Leadbetterella. The sequence continues at coordinate 94,253 of JAHBUH010000006.1, read as the reverse complement.
CTGGGTTATGACCCGTTTTTAGAAAGGAGGATAAATTCGCTTTTGCCTTTTCTGGCCAGGAGAAAAATCACATTAATTACAAATATGGGAGCTGCTAACCCTCTTGCCGCTGCCCGGAAAGTTAAAGAGTTGTGTTTGAAACAGGGTTTTAATTTTAAAGTTGCTGCCCTGACCGGAGATGATGTTTTAAGTTCGATTACGGGAAATGAAAAGGTAATTGAAAACAACAGGACCATTTCAGAGTCAGGCATTCTGGTTTCTGCAAATGCATATTTAGGAATAGAGGGAATTCTGGAAGCTTTGGCAGCAGATGCCGATATTATAATTACCGGCAGGGTAGCAGATCCATCCCTGTTTTTAGCTCCTATGGTGTTTGAATTCGGCTGGACCCTTGCTGAACAGTTAGGACAGGGGACTGTTATAGGTCATTTATTGGAATGCGGAGGCCAGTTAACAGGTGGATACTTTATGGATGTTGCCGGAAAACAGGTTTCTAATCCTGCCAACCTGGGCTTCCCGATAGCAGAAGTAAGTAAAAACGGAACGGCCGTTCTCACTAAAGTTGCCGGAACCGGTGGGAGTCTTAACCTGAGAACAGTGAAGGAGCAATTACTGTATGAAGTACTTAATCCGCACCGGTACGCAACTCCGGATGTTATTGCAGATTTTACGAAAGTGAGATTGAAAGAACTCGGAAAAGATGAGGTTTTAGTAACGGATGGTACAGGGACAGAAGCCGGCAATCTGCTAAAGGTGAGTGTGGGTTATAAAGCATATTATCTCGGAGAGGGTGAAATATCCTATGCGGGCTATGACGCTGTAGACCGCTCAAAACTTGCTATTACTATCCTGGAGGAGAGATTAAAATCAGATGAAGTGCAGGAAATACGCTACGACCTGATCGGGCTGAATTCTATCAACGAAGATAAATTGAATGTAAGGAGTTTCCCTTATGATGTAAGATTAAGAGTGGCGGCAAAATGTACTTCAAAGGCTGCCGCTCAGCGGATTGGAGAAGAAGTGGAAGCACTTTATACCAACGGGCCTGCCGGTGGTGGTGGCTGCAGAAAGTATTGCAAAGAAGTTATAGGTATTCATTCGGTTTTCATGGAAAAAGATAATGTACCCTTTAAAGTAACCTTAGTATGACAAAATTATACTATTTGGCTCATAGCAGAGCGGGAGATAAGGGCAATACATCTACCCTATCATTAATTCCTTTTAATGAAGAAGACTATCCGTTGATATGCGAAAAAGTCACTGTTGAAAAAGTACGAGAACATTTATGGTCTTTTTTACAGGGAGACATCATACGTTATGAATTGGATAATATCAAAAGCCTGCTGTTTGTATGCGAAGAAGCTCTTTCTGGCGGGGTAACTACCTCGTTGTCTCTTGATCCGCACGGAAAGTGTCTTAGCTCTTTATTGCTTGAAATGGAGATATAGGATGACCAGGAAATATAAAAAGGGAATTGCTTTAATACATCTCTGTATCAATTTATAATAATTTCTTCCCAGATGAAATAGGCTTTTGATTTATGGGAAAACAAACTGACCCGACATGCGTTTCTTGATTTTTATAAAAAGCCGGATTTAGGGTTTGAGGATATTTCGATTACTAAAAAGCAGTTTGAAATGCGTAGCCAGGAATCTTCGGGCAATAATAAGCTGTTCAATATTTCGGGCCCGGTGTTTGGCACCTTTTATACACCAAAAGCAAATTTTAATAAACAGGTTGACACATGCCTTGCTCTCCAGTTAATAATGATTACCACATTTTACCCACCATTATACTTTTATGGCCGAACTATATTTTCCTGATCCTCAATAAATAATCTTTACTATCCATCTCTGTCCTGTAGTACTGCAATTCCGGGAAGCCATTATACTTGACAATGGCATCAATTCTTTCGATGTCTTTTGTTGGTGTATTGAATCATGAATGATACCCCTTCTGGCGGTATTAAATTGGAGGCATACCCCCGAATGATTGGCAGCATAATGCGACCACATCAAAATATGGTCCTTGCGCTCCGAAAAACAGCAAACTCCTAATTTTTCCCCGAAAGTATAATGACTGATCTTATTCAGAACATCTTCCAATGCACGAGGCTTGGAGAGTAATTTTCTCAAGAGGTCTTCGTCTTCCAGAATCCCGGCAGATCTTTCAGGGGTTAGAATTTTTAGAAGGTTATGAGCTATTTCTTTCTTCTTCCTGCCATAATACAGATTGACCTTGCAATCAAAGGGGTCATTAAAGTCCAGGGGTGAAGAAAACCATAACGAATGTGCTTCCAGACCTTTCAGGAAATAGTCTGTTACTGAATTATACTTATAAAGCTTCCGGGGAATAAGATTACGAATCTGACGGAGACTTAGTTCCGAAGTATTTACAGAAGTAGTCTCTTCCTCTCTTGCCCGAGTGGTTCTCATAATGCTACCAGCTTAAAGCCTTCAAGTTATATGTTGCATCTCAATGAGCCAAACCGGCCTTATAAAATTTAGAAGTACCCGGTAAAACGGGTATTTGCCTAGTGCTAACGCTTCTTTCACAATGGCAGAACCAATACCTTTATTTGCTCCTGTAACGTACCATACTTTTTGAATTGTACTCATAGTTTTACTCACTTGCTTATTTTTCATACAAAATTGAGGGTTATTATTAACTCCCTACTTATATCAATCACGGTATTACCTGCCAAAATCACTGATTTATAAGTAATCGGGTAAATGTTTGAATAAATTTGCACTGTAATATTTAAGCATTTATGCTATGGACAAGATTCTCAATTTCAGCACAATATAAATATCCTCCGCATTTTACCCGTTTTTTCAAGCAAAAGACAGGTATAACCCCTGTTGAATACAGGAAATTGAATTAATAGTCAAAATTTATACTCCCGTTCACCATTCGTTATAATCCAGCCTTTTTTATCCCCCGGATAATATATTGGAATAAAGTAGTTTATGTGAAACTTACTTCGTACCTTTGTGGAGTTAATAGAGTATTTCGTTTATAGCTTTTCAAGATTTTTCTTCTGAATTATATTTTCAAATCCTGTCAAATAGAGCTACTCTGATTTTTTTAATTATTTTTTTATTTGTATTATGAACATTTTTGTAGCGAAGTTGAGCTTCAACACGGACGATGAAGGCCTGAGAGAAGCATTTGAAACGTATGGATCAGTTGATTCTGCGAAAGTAATTATGGACAATTACACCGGAAAATCAAAAGGTTTTGGTTTTGTGGAAATGGGTGACCACTCGGAGGCATCTGCAGCTATTGCCGAGTTAAACGAAAGCGAGCTGGACGGAAGAACTATCGTGGTGAAGCAAGCTGAAGAAAGAGGCTCCAGAGAAAGAAGCAATAATTCTTATTCTAACAGAAGCAGATATTGAGACCAATAGTCTTATAAGATCTTTTTAAAGAATCCCTGGTTATAGTAACCGGGGATTTTTTATTTTAGCCTCGGAATTTATCACTTTATCCCGGTTTATCCAATGAACAAATTCAATATTGCTGTATTAATTGATGGGGATAACGCCCAGGCAAAGCTCATTAAGGAGATCATAGAAGAAGTTTCTGTTTACGGGAAAGCTACTATCCGGCGGGTTTACGGCGATTGGACCAATCCCCACATGAACAGCTGGAAAGAAAAAATAAATCAATATTCCATCAGCCCTATTCAGAAGTTCTCCTACACTACAGGAAAGAACTCCACGGACAGCTCCCTGATTATTGATGCAATGGATATTCTCTATGCGGGAAATATGGAGGGGTTCTGTATCGTTTCAAGCGACAGTGATTATACCGGTTTAGCCAAAAGAATACGGGAAGAAGGTTTATTTGTCATGGGAATCGGGAAAAGAACCACCCCCATAGCCTTTGTAAATTCCTGCGAGATATTCACCTTTACCGAAAACCTGACCAGTGAAGAAAGTACGGTGGTAAAGGAAGAAAAGGCGGTTTCAAAAACAACAAAAAAGCCGAAAACACCGGCTGCCGGTAAAGAGAAGGGGGTTAAAAATCAAGAGAAGCAAAAAACAGAAGCGGCTAAACCACAGCCGGAGGAGCCCTCCCGGAAATTCCCGGAACTGGACTTAAATCTTATTGACCGTGCTTTCCAGATTTCGGCCAATGAAGATGACCAGGCTCTTGTATCTCAGGTAGGTTTAAATATCCGGAAAATAGAGCCTTCTTTTGATTCCAGGACCTACGGTTTTAAGACTTTAACCAAGCTGCTCTCCACCCTGGACAAATATTCCATTATCAAAAACGAGGTCAACGGCTTAAGTCAGCCCATCGTTAAGCTGGTATAATTCCGGCCGGTTCTGTAATTCATTAACGCAATCGTTTCAAACGGCATACGGGTAGTTATACATATTATGTTTATTAACGAACAGATCAGGATGCTGGTATCTGCTTATCATTGCCCGGGAAGGCTTTTTAAGAGGACTTGAATGATTTCCTTTGTTCCGGTGTTATTTATGTAAGCAGTAATGAACATAAATTTTAAGACATGGAACCGGTAGCACCTAAAATGAAAGTGGAAGTATGGAGTGACATTATGTGCCCGTTTTGCTATATCGGCAAACGCCAGTACGAGGCGGCATTGGAAAAATTTGCCGGCAGCAGTCGCGTGGAAATTGTCTGGAAAAGCTTCCAGCTTGATCCTTCGGCTCCTGAAACGGCCACCGAAACCCACCTCGACTACCTGGTTAAACGCAAGGGAATGGATGCGGAGCAGGTAAAAGGAATGCTGGAAAACGTTACCCGGTATGCAAAAGAGGTAGGCCTGGAATACGATTTGTATAATTCGGTAACCGTTAATTCCATGAAAGCCCACCGGCTGATACAGTTTGCCAAAACAAAAGGACTGGGCGACGCCATGGAAGAGAGGTTGTTCCGCGCCTTTTTTACCGAAAGCAAAAACGTAGCCGACATAAGCACCCTGACTCAGCTGGGCAAAGAAGCCGGCCTGGATGAAAGCGAACTGCAGGCGGCTTTTACCGACGACGAGTACGCTTACCGGGTAAACCAGGACATACAGGAGGCCCGGCAACTGGGCGTTACGGGTGTGCCGTTTTTCGTATTTAACCGTAAATATGCCGTTTCCGGTGCCCAACCCGCCGAACTCTTTCTGCAAACCCTGGAGAAGTCATTTTCCGAATGGCAGAAAGACCACCCCGAACCCCAACTAGAGGTAATTGAAGGGCAGGTCTGCACCCCTGACGGGAAATGCGACTGATCTGCGTTTGTTTTATTTCTTAAGGCTTTCTCTCAGCAACTGCTCCGCATAGGCCTTTCCCCACCGTGGCGCATTCTTAGAAGCCGGGGTAAACGTCTTATATTTACCCAATGCCTTTTCCAGGTAAGGAACGGCTTTTTCAGCACCGCCGCCAAAGGCTCTAGGGGTATGATAAATGCCCATGGCCCGGATGAGGTACGGGCGGGGATTTTCCGGGTCAGCCTCTATGGCGAGGTCTGTGTAGCCGGCGCTCTTTTTACCCATCGATGCTCCTCTTAACATGGGGCTTACGTTTACTTTGGCACCGTAGAGATAGGCGTATAGGGCCAGGATCTCCGAGTTTTTGGGCTGTAATTTCTCTGCGGTTTTCAGGTAGGTTTCGGCCTGGTTACAGTACACGTCTATCTGGTCTCCTTTTATGGAATAAGCCAGCCGAACGTAGGAGTAAGCCGTATAATAATGGGCCAGCCAGTTTTTTTCATCGGCCAGGGCGATCCGCTCAAAATCATTGGCCAGCCGCTGCAAAGTACGACTTGTGCGTGCCGTATCCAGTTCAGCTACCCGCTCGGTGATCATCTTTTCATACGGGCTCTGGGCATAGGCCGCGGTGATGCTGAATGATAAAATAAGGATAATAATTGTTTTCATATGTATAAATATTTAGCTGTAAGCCGCAGCGGCGGATCGCTATGAGACTTGAGCTGTGAGCTCATAACTCTTAATCAAGGTAATTGTTCTAAAATTTCTCCTGACCTGTCCTGGCCGATGCTGATAAACCACCCCAGCATAAAACTGCGCTGATACGGCAGGGTTACGGGCATCCGGTAGCTGCCGTCGGAGGAATACCGGTAATTGAAAATCTGCTCGTTTCCGGCCAGGTTATTGATGGCCAGCACAAAGGTATTAAATGTCTTTCCCCAGCGGCGTAACAGGGCCACATTAAAATTAAGATTGTGATAGACCGGCGTTCTGTCGGCTAAAAATTCCGGGTTATTCGGGTTATAGTAGGGTCTGCCCGCCGCTACGGTATAGGAACCACCGGTAAAAAGCCCGATGCGCTCAAAGAAATACTTGACCACAAAGTGGGCCGTATGCGGGGAGGCGAACGTGGGCGTAGCCCGCACGGGGTAATTCATAAACTGCCGTTCGGTTTGCAGCCAGGTATAGGAAACCCAGTAATCAAATCCTCTTACGGACCGGGCATCCCGCCAGAAAATGTCTACTCCGCCAGCATAGCCGTTGCCGTTATTTCCCGGTGCGGGTATGGTGGTGAGCAGCTGCCGGTAATTTTTGTAATAGGCTTCTGCCCGGAAGATCCGCTTCTGATGGCCGTACTGGTAATTGGCCATGTAGTGCGTGGCTTGTGTAAAGTGCAGGCCCGGGTTTTCTGCCAGGAAAAGGTAATGGGGCTTCTGCGCATATTCTCCTGCCGAAAGGTTCATCTGGCCGTACCGGCCGGCGCGGTAGGCCATCGATAATCGGGGCAGGAAAACTGACCGGCGGATGGCTTCGTCATATTCTGCCCGGATTCCGGGCCGGATAATCAGGTCACGGCCCACATACAGATCGGTTTCCAGCCACAGGGCCGCTTCATTGTCTCTGAATTCCGGAGTTTGCAGGCTGTCCGTAGTGATCTGCCGGTAAAACCCTTCTATCCCCGTATTCAGCCGGGCCCAAGTGGTAACAGGCCCGCTAAATGTGGTTCTCAGCTGATGCTGTAGGGAGGTGGTTTCTACAGGTATATTCCGGTGTTCAATATCGTCTTTGTTAAAATTTAAGCCATATCCGACATACATTTTCCACGTTTCGGAGAGGTCACGGGTATAGGTCAGGAGGGAGATGGCATTGGCATTTTTCACCCGGTAGGGAAACGGCTTGCCCTGCTGTTCCACATCGGGGTAGTGGATGGCCTGGTGTAGTAAATTCCCGTAGACGTATCCTTTGATCATGCCGTTGCCCCGGGTATCTTTCCGGAAATTCCCGGTGATCATACCGCTTTCAGGGGCTTTCAGCCAATCCACGTTTTGGGATATGATTTTATAATAAGGGCCAAAATTGGAATAGCCCACATCAAATCCGCCCGACACGCCCTTGCCCAGGAAGTCGTGCCCCACCTGCCCGCCATAGGGGATAAGTGCCACCACCGTAGACGGCTTAGACGGGTGGTCTTTTGTTTCCAAAGCCAGAACCGAAGACAGGGCTCCGCCATATTGGGCAGAATAAGCGCCGGTATTGAATACGATGCCTTTGAAGAGATGGGGCGAAAAACGGTTCCGCTGGGCTACATCAGGCACCCCCGCAAAGAAGGGGTTGGGAATATCCAGTCCGTCCATCATGATTTTGGTTTCATCGCCGCTGCCGCCCCGGACAAACAGCTGGCCACTCTCCCCTATCTGCTGTGTTCCGGGCAGTGTACGCAGGGCTCCCATGATGTCGCCATCGGCCCCGGCGGTGGTTTCCACGTCCATGGTGTTCATGACGGTGGCCCTGGTTTTATCTCCCACGTCAAAATTTCCTGCAGAAATGACCACTTCACCCAGTTGGTTTTGTTTCTCCCTCATTTTCACGGTAAGCGCTTTCATTTCTTCACCAATATGAACGGGGAGCAGTATTTCTTCCATGGTAACGTACCGGAAAACCAGCACAGTATCACCCGTGATGTGGGTCTTCAGTAAAAATTCGCCGTTTTCACCGGTGGATGTGCCGTCAATGGTTCCTTTGATAAAGACATTGACGCCGCTCAGGGGAGTGGCGCTTCTGTCGGTGACTTTTCCCTTGATAACCGCCTGTGCATATGCGCCATACGGAAAAATACAGATGACTAACAAGTAAAGTGTATATTTCATGCGTATAAAATTTGCTGTGAGCCGCAGCGGCGGACTGCTATGAACCTTGAGCTGTGAGTCAGGCAGCACTTCTCTTGATGCGTAGTCAATTTCTCATAGCTCACTGCTCATAGCCATTTCATTTTACTTTTATCGTGAACTCCGTGCCTTTATTGGGGTAAATGGTGGTGGAAATATACCCGTTTTCAGGATTCCGCACATAATCGAGGTAATCCTGCATGGAGGGCTTGTATTCTTTCACATCATCTACGGCTATCACTGCTCCTTTTTTCAACTGGGGCTCTATCAGTTTAAAAACCGGGTAAACCAGGTCGGGCCAGCCGTCCAAAAGTACAAAATCTATTTCAGTATTGATATTTTTTAAGGTTTCCAGGGCGTCACCTTCCCAGAGCTCAATGTATTCCGACAGTCCTGCCTCTTCAAAATTCTGCCTGGCCGCAGCGGCCTTATGCGGCAGGTATTCTGTAGTGATGACTTTCCCGCCGTTATCTTTGGCTGCCTTGGCCAGATACAGGGTGGAGATGCCATACGACGTACCAAACTCCAGGATATTTTTAGCGTTCAGGGCGCGGGCCTGCATATACAGAAACATGCCCTGCTGAGGAACGATAGGAATGTATTTGTCGTCATAAAAACGAACATTCTTTTCCGCTTTCCAATGGATGCCCTTGCCGAACAGTTGAAAAGCCTTGGGCAGGAGATGCCAGATGACGGAATTGATCTGCTTTACGGCATCTTTATAGAGTCGGGCCAGAACGGCTTCCACTTTGGGGTCGTTCAGCGCTTCAAACAGGTCGGGGGTTACTTTTGGCATAAGATTACGTTTTTTTTGTTGAGTATTTATTCACTGTCATAAGATCACAGAAGGGTATAAACCCTGCATCAGAGCCCGGGTTTCCCTTCCGACCAATACGGCTCGGTATGTATCTGCTTTCCGGCCACTCCTTTCTCCGTTAAATATTTTCTCAGGATTTGAATGGATTTTGCATTTCCGGTAAGATAGAAAGCGGTATCCTGCAAGTCCGGCCCTATCTTGTCTATCACTTCCCGGTCTCCCGTAAACCCGTCTTTCTCCATGTTAATGCATTTTAATTCCAGTAAACCGGGCCATTCTGCATGAGTGGGGTCCAGCTCAGCAATGCATTGGCACTGGTGGTTCCTTTTCAAGGCTTCATCATAAAGGCATTTCAGCAGGCCCAATGAAGTCTCGTCGCCGAAACACAGGTGCCTGGTGGCCTGGCCATCAAATCGTATTTTGCCGCCCGGTCCGAGCAGTTTGGTGGTGTCTCCCACCCGGATCCTTTCAGCCCAGACGCTTCCCGGGCCTTTCCCGTGCAGGTAAAACAAAACCTCGCATACTCCTTTTTCCATGTCGAAAAAAGAGGGTGTATAATGCCTGAATTCTGTATCGGTAACTCTGAATTCAATCACATTACCGGGAATAAACGGTTTGCTCAGCTTTGAAAAATCTCCTTCAAATCTTACTTTTTTTAAGTGATCAGCCAGGTAACTTACGGCAGTGATCTGAACGGGATGATAGCTGCCGCTGAACAGCGACTCCATGGCATTGGCCATCCATTTGGGTACTCTAGGCATAGTGATTTTCGATTTTTTGGGCCAGAAAGCGGATCACACTTCCGGTTCCCTGATGATAAAGACCTTCATTAAGCTCAATAACAGCTTCTTCTATCCGGATGAAGTGGTAACCGACAAAATCCGCCATTATTTCTTCTATTGAAAACAGGTTAGGGAGATCGGAAGGACCGCCTACCTTTTCATTTTCCAGCCGGTACGGAAGATGGTTTTTACTGAATGCTTCAAATAGTATATAGCCGCCCTGCTTTAAAAGTGTATCCAGAATCCTGTGGTATTCCGATCTTATTTCTGCAGGAAAATGGGCATATATCAAGGCTATGGCATCAAATGTATTTTCCCGGAAGTTCAATGCCTGCAGCTCACCGATACGGTAATCTATGAATACTCCGCGGGTTTCCGCCAGCTTCACCGCCTTCTTTTTACCTTCCTCACTGATGTCAAAGGCTGCCACTTCCCATCCGTTAACGGCGGCAAATACGGCGTTCCGGCCTTCACCTTCGGCGGCAAAAAGAATTTTACCGGCTGGGAGGCCAGACAGTTCTTTTTTAAAAAATTCATTGGGATCGGTACCAAAGGCATATTCGGTGCTGCTGTACCTTTCATTCCACCTTTCTAACCATATATTGCTCATATCTGATCTCATACGCCTTCCGGCTTTATTTATAGGAAAACACAATATTATTTATAATAATTCTAAATAAATAACAGATTTTTACAAAATTTGATTGTTGTTCTTGTAACATACTGTATACTAAGCTAAAAATGCCTCACAGATAAGCAAAGATTTTTATTTTTATCTATGGAAAGCTGTCCCACTGCATTTTCCGTAGGCCCGGTTAGCATAAAAGATGTTATGCTGATGGGCACCAAAAGCCACATTCCCACCGAAGGTCTCTATCATGGCCGTGCTTCTTCCTTTTAGCGCAAAGTGCATTTCCAAGGTTTCAAAATCGTTCTCCAGGTCCAGCAAAACCTGATCTTGCAGAAAGGGCATTATCGAAGCCGATGTGCACGCCCTCGAAACAAACCTCCTTGTAGAACCCTTTGCCGATGGGATGCCCCAGGCAGATCACACTTTCTTTCACCTTCTCATTCGAAGAGAAAAACCGGTACGGGTATTCTGTTTCCACGAGTATCGTATCGGACTGCTTATCATAGAGTTTTAAAACCATTTTAAATAATCCGTTTTGCGGACATTATACTCCCGCTAACACCCCTGCCGGCATCACGCGGTTCTCTATATTTGCCCCAATTTAAAAATTATTTAGAATTATTCTTAATAAACTTTCATTTATCTATGAATGAACGAAAAACGGGGATTGCACGCCTGCTCGAAATAGCGGGAACAAAGAAAGGGCTGCTGTTTGCCTCCGGGCTGCTGGCGCTTATTCACGCCCTCCTGAGCCTGGTACCCTATGTGCTTGTATTTTATATTATACGGGAGCTCACTATGAAAACCGTAGATTTTGAGCTCATTCGTGCGTATATCATAAAAGCGGTTATCGCTGCCGTGGTGAGCATGCTGGTGTTGTTCCTTTCGGGGGTTTTATCGCATATCGCTGCCTTTAACATCCTTTTTGAGCTTCGGAGATACATTACGGACAAAGTAGGGAAAATGCCCATGGGCTACCTTACTAACCGCAATTCCGGGGCCCTGAAGAAGATCCTTTCTGATGATGTGGAGCGTATTGAGAATTTCATAGCCCACCAGATTCCCGACTTTGTGAAAGGGGTAACACTACCACTGATCACCATTATCTACCTGTTTTCGCAAGACTGGCGCCTGGCGGCCATCAGCTTCATGCCCCTGCTGGTACTGGCGGTCCTGATCCCCAGAATGTACGGCGGTAAAAACCGGGAACAGATACAAAATTACCACCAGTCGCTGGAAGACATGAACGCCGGTATCGTGGAATACGTGCGGGCCATGCCGGTCATGAAAATCTTCGGTCAATCGGCCGAAACGTTTGAAAAGTATGGAAATGCCGTGAAGCGTTTTAACGGCTTCGTAGCCGACTGGGTGAAGATCAGCACGCCGGGTTTCGCCATCTTTATGAGCTTCACCAGCAATGCCATGCTGCCCGTGCTGGCCCTGGGGCTGCACCTGTATTTTCAGAACGGGGTTACTCTGGCCACCCTCCTCCTATTCCTGATCCTGGGAACGGGCTATATCAAACCGCTGTTTGTGCTGAGCAATATGGGCATGCAGCTTTCCATCATTAACCGGGGCGTAGAGCAGATAGACAGCCTGCTTCACCAGGAGGATCTGCCGGAAAGCACTACCCCGCAAAATCCGGAAAGCTTCGGTATCCGGTTTAACGATGTATCATTCGCTTACCAGGGCCAGAACCGGGTACTGCATAACGTCAGCTTTGAAATACCGGAAAAAACCATCACGGCACTGGTAGGCCCCTCGGGCGCAGGTAAAAGCACTATCGGGCAGCTGCTGAGCCGGTTCTGGGATGTCAGTGAAGGCAGCATCTCTATCGGCGGAAAAGACATCCGGGACTACCCGCCCGGACAACTGATGCAAATGGTGTCTTTTGTTTTCCAGGACAGCTTCATGTTCCGGCAGACCCTATATGAAAACATCCGCATGGGCATGGACAAAACCCGGGAAGAGGTAGAAAATGCGGCGAAAGCAGCACAGATCCACGACCTGATCATCAGCCTGCCCCGGGGGTATGATACGTTCTTCGGCCAGTCGGGCGTGCACCTCAGCGGCGGCGAGCAGCAACGCTTTCAGCTGGCCCGGGCCATCCTGAAAGATGCCCCCATCCTGATCCTGGATGAAGCTACGGCTTTTGCCGACCCCGAAAACGAGTACCGGATCCAGCGGGCCTTCAGCGAACTGATCAAAGACAAGACCGTGCTGATCATTGCCCACCGTCTGAGCACCATCACCGAAGCCGATACTATCCTGCTATTTGACCACGGGCAACTGAGCGCGCAGGGAAAACACCACCCCCTGCTTCAGAACAGCCCACTTTACGAACGCATGTGGAATGCACATATCCGAGCCAAAGAATTTGTAATATCATGATACAGAATTTAAAATACGTTACCTCTTTTAACCGCAAAGGCACCTGGGAGGTGGCTCTGGGGGAAATTGCCCACAGCATTTTTGTGGCCGCCCCCTCCGGAATTTTACTGGTGATTATTTGGGAGCTGTTCTCTGAACACCCCAATGTCACCCGGATCTGGTCGGTAGTGGGCCTGATGGCCGTGATGCTGGTCATCCAGTTTTTTATGGCTTCGCGCTCTATGGTCAGGTCCAATATCTGGGTTTACGACCTGTCTACCCGCCTGCGGATCATGCTGGGAAACCGCATCCAGAAATTTTCACTGGGATTTTTCAAGAAGAAAGACCCGGGCGAAATCGCGTCGGTAGTACTGCAGGACGTGGCTAATTTTGAAGGGATTTTCGGCCACAGTTTGGGTAACCTGGCCGCTGCCGTATTCGGTACCGTGGTGCTGTCCCTGTTCCTGCTCATTTACGACTGGCGGCTGGCCCTCTGCCTGCTGATAGCGGTTCCGCTGATCTACCCGTTCCTGTGGCTGGCGGATTACCTGGGCAGCCGGCTTTTTAAGAAGCAGATCGCCGCCAGGAATGACGTGGGAGCCAAATTCCTGGAATATGTGCAGGGTATCCGCCACCTGAAGTCATACGGGCTCACCGGCGAAAGGCACCAGGTGCTGGAAGCCGCCTTTGACGACCTCCGCAAAAAGAGCATCCGGATGGAAGCCCTGCCCGGCCCTATCGTGGTGACCACTACCATCATTTTTGAGGTATGCTTCCTGGGTACGGTGGCGCTGGGATTGTATTATCTGAGCGGAAACAGCATCACCGTTCCTGTGCTGATCACTTTCCTGATCATGGGCTATAACCTGTATAACCCGCTGAAAGTGCTGATGGTAGATTACCTGATGCTCCGTTACATGAACGAAAGCCTGAACCGGGTGATCGGCGTACTGGAAGAACCCACCATGGAGACCGAGCGGGATGAGCTTCCGCAAAGCTATGATATCGTATTTGAAAATGTAAGCTTCGGGTATCTCGATAAGCCTACGGTTCAGCACCTGAATTTTACGATCCCCGAAAAATCCATGCTGGCGCTGGTAGGCCATTCCGGATCAGGCAAGACCACCATCGCCTCGCTCATTGCCCGCTTCTGGGACGTGAATGAAGGCCGTATCCGGATAGGCGGAACGGATATCCGGCACATCAACCAGGACAAGTTTTACCAGCTGATCAGCGAGGTTTTCCAGGAGGTATACCTCTTTGACGATACCATTTATAACAACATTAAGATCGGGAAGCCCGATGCCACCCGGGAAGAGATACAGGAAGCCGCGGCCAAAGCCCAGGTGCTGGATTTTGTGCAGGAATTTCCGGATGGCATGGATACCCTGGTGGGCGAAGGCGGCAGCAAGCTCTCCGGCGGCCAGAAACAGCGCATCAGCATAGCCAGGGCCCTGCTGAAAGATGCGCCCATCGTTTTACTGGACGAAGCCACCGCCAGCCTGGACCCTGAAAATGAAATATACATCCAGAAGGCCATCCAGGAGCTGGTCAAATCCAAAACCGTGGTGGTGATTGCCCACAAACTGGCCACCATACAAAACGCTCAGCAGATTTTGGTGTTAGATAAGGGGCAGATTATGGAAAGAGGGACGCACGGCGAGCTGCTGAGCCTGCAGGGTACGTATTGCAGGTTATGGGAAATTCAGCAGAAGTCGGGCGGATGGAAAGTAAAATAGTTTAGACTAATTATAAATAATATAGCTATCTCTTTTGGCAAAATGCCTGGTTTCGTGTTATTTTTGTACCTATGAATACTTCTCAAACCGCCGGAACACCCGTCCGGCTCATCCTTACAGTACTTACAGCATACGTTCTGTTAGCCATATCCACCCCTGTTTCAGGTCAGAATAAAGATATAACGGTCAAAGGGAAAGTGCTGGAAAGTACCGGCAAAGCCCCGGTGGAGTACGCCACAATTATTCTAAAAGACCGGGATAATAAGGTTATTTCAGGAACATCAGCTACGGACACCGGTGAGTTTGAGGTGACGGTTTCCCAGACTCCGTTTTTAATAGAAATCAGTTTTATCGGTTTTGTAACCCGGGAAATAAAATTGCCGGAAGCAATGAACGGCCAGATCCCTCTCGGTGAAATACTCCTGGAGCAGAATGCTCAAACCCTGGCCGAAGTGAATGTACGCGGTCAGCGTTCCCAAACCGAATTTCACCTGGATAAGCGCGTGTTTAACGTAGGCCAGGACCTTAGCAGCACCGGTGCCAGCGCATTGGAAGTATTAAATAATGTGCCTTCCGTAACGGTGAATATCCAGGGGCAGATCAGTCTCCGGGGCAGCCAGGGGGTAAGGATTCTCATTAACGGCAAGCCCTCCGTGATGGCCTCTGAAGGTGGCAATGCCCTGGGTTCCATTACTGCTGACATGATAGACCGGATAGAAGTGATCACCAATCCTTCGGCTAAATATGAGGCAGAGGGTACCTCCGGCATCATTAATATTGTCCTGAAAAAAGAAGACAAAAACGGGGTAAACGGCTCGGTGACCCTTAACGGTGGCGTGCCGAATAACCACAGCCTGGGTTTCAGCCTTAACCGGCGTACCCCGAAACTGAATTTATTCACCCAGATCGGGGTGGGATACCGTACCTTTCCTGCAGAGTACAGGTCCATCAATACCAGCGGAAATTCTGAAGTGGAAACCACAGGAAGCAGTAAGATGAATGAGCAGTTTTATAACCTGGTGCTGGGAGCCGATTACAACCTGAATAAGCTTAACCTGATCTCCGTATCCGGGCTGTTCGGCTTTGAGAAAGAAACCCAGACTTCTGATAATCATTTCCTGCTCAGGAATGCCGGCGTGACGCAATCCGGCTGGACCCGGAATGAATCTACCCGGGCCGATAACCCCAAATGGCAGTACGACGTACAGTACCAGAAGAGCTTTGAGGATGATGAGAAGCACAAGCTGCTGATCTCTTCCACAGGAAACTTTTTTGCAAAAGACCAGTATTCTGATTTTACGCACCGGCTTTCACAAGGCATAGCGTCATTTACCGACCAGAAATCACACACGGATTACGGCGAAGCGGAATATATTTTCAAAGCCGATTATACCCAACCTTTCTCCAAAGAGTGGACCCTGGAAACCGGCGCCCAGTACCAGCTCAATGACCTTTCCAGTGATTTTGCCGTACAAAACCGGCAGGATGATAGTTGGGTGACCGACACCCACCTGGCCAATATTTTCGTCATGGACCTGGACGTGCTGGCCGCCTATGCCACAGGTGCTTATGAAGGCAAAAAAGCCGGGATAAAGCTGGGCCTGAGGGCTGAGAATACCTTCCTGGACACCCGGCTTGAAAATACCCGGGAAGCCACTCGCCAAAGGTATCTTAACCTGTTTCCCAGCGCGCACACGTCCTATAAATTTACGTCCAAGCTTTCCCTGCAGGCAGGCTATTCCCGGCGGATCTACCGGCCGGGGCTGTGGGAACTGAACCCTTTCTTCAGCATTCAGAACAACTATAACATTGAGATGGGTAACCCCCTGCTTACCCCGGAATATACCGACTCCTACGAAATTACGGGAATTTATGATTTTTCTGCCGTCAGCATTAACCTGGGCGCCTATCACCGGTACACTACCGATGCCATAGAAGACATTTCCACGGTGGAGAACAATATCCGGACCACTCTGCCGGCCAATATCGGTACGCGCAAGGCCAACGGCCTGGAGCTGAACGCCAAATACGCTCCCGGAAACCGCTTATCGCTCAGCACCGACCTCAATTACAATTATTTCACCCGGAACGGTGCTTACGAAAGCACGGTCTACGAATTCAGTGCTGACCAGTTCACCAGCCGGCTTACCTCCAAACTGAAGCTGCCGGCCGGGTTTGACCTGGAGCTGACCGGGAATTACCGCTCAGGGTACCGCACCATCCAGGGCTACGTGACCCAAAACGCCTACCTGGACCTCGGCGCCCGCAAAAAACTGTTTAAAGGCCGGGCTATCGTTAACCTGAGCGTCCGCGATGTGTTTGCTTCCCGGTTCTTCGAAACCGTCATTCACCAGCCTGACGTGGAGCTCTACAGCCGCCGCCGGCAGGGGCGCTTTGTGACCCTGGGCATCAGCTACGGCTTTGGAAAAGGGGAAGCCATGCAGTTTTCGGGGCAAAAGATATTCTGATGGTTCAGAGCCATTTAAGAGCAGTTATTACAGGAATATGTCCGTCGGCTCCAATCAAAGAAACGAATCCCCCTACTGTCCAAAAATAAGCACCGGGAATAATCCCAGTGCCATTGTGTATAATAGATTTTTCATAAGTACAAACTTCCGTACTACTTGCCCATGAGGTAAAAATAGTATTCATTGGGGGATACCAGCCCGTTTTCATACGATCCCGAACCGCCTTCCGGTTTAAAATAATACTCGGCGTCAGCATAAAACTCATCCGGGCTGCCGCTGCCGATGTGCACTGGCCGGGTGGCTCCGTTTCTGCGGGCGGATGCCGTAATTTTATATTTGGTGGCCGGGATGTCATTGATGTAATAGGCCTGCCCTACCCCGGAGGCGATGGTGAATTTCTTTTCCACGGTTTTTCCTGCGGCGGAGGTGCCGTCCAGGAAACGGGCTCCGGCCACCGGCGTGAGGGTGATGGTCACTTCGGTTCCCGCCGGCATTTCGTCGGTAAAGGAGTTATAGTTGATAAACTTTAGGGTTCCCCCGAAATACCCGCTTCCGTTTTCTTTGCTGGCCACCCGGTCAGGAATGCGGCCGTTTAGTTTCCACGCAAAATTTTTGGTTACGCCACCGGGAGGTACGTTAAATGCGTCATAGTCGCTGTCCTTTTCCATCCCCAGCCGTACCTGGTAGATGAAGTCTTCAAACTCCGTTTCTTTCCAGGCGTAAATTTTATACCCGCCGATGGCGCTTACTCCGATGCTGTATCTACCGGCGTCATCGCTGGTGGTGGTGTAATGAATGTTATTGCCGTTAGGGTTTTCTACCCGGATACGAGCGCCTTTGAGGGGTTTACCGGAGGCATCTTTGACTATACCGCTGATGGCATAGGCTGTGCCGCCCGGCTCACCGGGGTTACCGTCATTATCGGTGCATGAGAGGCTTAAAAGGGCAAGAATGTTTATAAATAGCTTTTTCATAATTTGTATTTTTATTGATTTGTAACAAGGTGCTCTTTGCTTCTTCCTGTAAAGAAGCATTTCACTTCCTGGTGGCCTGCTCCATCTTTTTCCAAAAGGGGTGTATCCCCTGATAGCAGCTCCCGGATAGCGTACACATTTCGCGCTACCCGTTCCCGGGTTTCAATACATCTTTGGGCAGCCTCCAGGAAGGCGGGGTCACGGCGGGCTTCATCGATCAGGCTTTGGGCCGGAGCCACCAGGCCAGCGATAAAGAATGCTGAAATGACTACTGCTCTTTTCATGTTTAATCATCGGTTATTTTGATTACAAAATTACTTCCGTTTCTAAAGGCCCACAATGGGCATTCCCACTCAAATTCATAGGTAATATTACTTATAATTAAGCATTTACAGCGTCATCCGCCCATACCCCATATTTTTCGAGTAGCTCTGCCTTTACTCTTTTTCCTTTGGCCGTTTTAGCCATACGTCCCAGTATACCTCCGATGGTGGCAAAGAAGCCCGTGGGCCGGGAGTCACCCATATCAAGCAATACGGCCAGATGCCAGAGCTTAGCGGGAATACCTTTTTTATTGGTTAATCCGGCTTTCGCCAGGTTAGAGGCAATTAATAAGGCCAGGTATTGCCCTTCACAGGCCGGTGTTACCTCACACAGGAACCGGGCATCGCTCTCCTCTGTCCAGAACGTATGGATTTTACCTTTTTCCGCCAGGAAAGTTTGCCCTTTGGTCAATACCATTTTCTTATTTCCGTTAAGCAGATACAAACGCCCTTCCAGCACCGTAAACTCCTCCGAGAAGGAAAGGTGGTAATGGGGCGGCGGACCGGGGCTCCCTTTGGGTATAAATGCCTGTATCAAATGCCAGGCCTGCCCGGTATCCTTGCCCTCGGTAAGGATTTCTAATGAGTCCCCGATAATGGGATTATGCAGTTTCTTCATCATGACGGGTTAATCTACCGTTTTCCTGAATCTGAATTTCCCGGACAGGTTTTTACTCCTGGGTTTCTCACACCATCCATACCCAAAAAGCGTTACCGAAAATTCACCTTCAAAGTAATCCCCTTTTTTCAACGCTATGGATTTTATAGTGACTTCTCCAGGTGAGAAATACAGTTCATTGTCTTCCCCCTCACATTGCTTGGGCCTATACACGATCATCCCCTCTTTCCCGTTTTGTGTAAGTTCTATGGCTGCACTTCCGGGTGTACCATGCTGCTTGTAAGAAAACCCTCCTGTAGTAGAGCCGTAGGTGTAAACGGCTAATGAATAACCGTTAGGAAAAAAGGCCACAAATTGGGAGCCCAACATTTGTATGTACTCTCCGGCAAAATTGAAGGCCGACATTTCCACCCCGTTTTCACTCAGGATAAAATACCCCTCCGGATAAATCACCACGGGCTGTCGGATCTGCATTTGCTGTACATCATTACCCAGGTTATCTTTCCCCAGCTCTCCATTGATGGTCACGTTAATATATACCTTTTCCACACCGGTCACTTTGGCCGGGGCATGGTACGTGGCCGAAGCCGCTTTAGAGATCATCGTCCCTTTTTTAGGAGCATAATCCCAGGTGGCCCTTTGGATATAGTTGACGTGAGCCAATCCCGCCAATTGCATTTGCGCATAGTCGCCATCCAGCTTATCCAGCGGAACGGCCCTTAGCTCCAGGGTTATTTCTTCTCCCTCCACCAGGCGGATCTCCCCGTTTGCCAGCTTATCACCCGGCAGGTACAGGTCATACTGCGAATAGAAGGTCCAGTCGCTGAAGTGGGTGGTCTGCACGGTCAGGGTCTTATTCTGGCGATTTCCCCGGGTTTTAGTGGCCGAATAAAAATAGCCGTCCTTATCCTGGAAAGCCAGGAAAAGAAAATCGGGATTTACGCCGTCCAGGGCTATTTTCTCATAGTTATAGGTCAGGGTAACCGGCTTTTTAAATTCCACGTTTTCAGGAAGCAGCCGGAAAGACCGGCTTTGGGTCTTCCGTACATTTTCTACTTCCTGTATGCTGAAAGTAGCAGCCGCCTCCACGGCACCGGCAGGCACCTCCATTTTAATAATGCCGTCTTTACTGGTTAATGTCCCGCCTTCCTTCCCTATTTGCGCTATGGCTATTTCGCCCACGGGCTTGCCGTGAGGCAGCTGGAGGGGCTTAGCCGGAACGTCCGGTTTTTCATCTTTTATTCCATCTTTTTCACATCCGGTGCTGATCAGCACCAGGCAGCAGATTCCGAAAAGCAGCTGCCGGAACCGGGTTTTCAGGGGGTTTGTTTTCTGATATTTCATACTCTTTTTTTGAGTACAAAATTACCTGCGCGCCTGCGGGCCCGCAATGGGCATTCCCGCTCAAATTTCTAGGTAATGCTACTTATAACTAAGCATTTATATGCTCAATAGCAAAGCGCAGCAGGCTGTTTTTCCCGCTGAGATCCAGCTTTTTGGCAATGTTCATCCGGTGGTTGGAAACCGTTTTTTCACTGATGAACAGCTCTTCGGCTATTTCTTTGGTAGACTTGTATTGGGCCACCTTTTCCAGGATATGGATTTCGGAAGGGGTGAGCTGCTCCAGCCGGCTGGACACGTCGTTCCGGTTCCGGTTTTTGTGCTTTAATAAGAAGGACGACATCTCCGGGCTGATGTACGACTGGTACCGGGTCACTGCCGTAATGGCGCTGATAATGTCTACCACCGCATTCTCTTTTAACACATAACCGGACACCCCGATCTCCAGTGCTTTTAAGAAGCCGTCGCGGGCCTTGTGCATGGTCAGCAGGATCACCGCCACCTCCGGCTTTTTAGCCAGGATCTTCTCGGCTACCTGCAGCCCGTTAGCACCGGGCATGTCAATATCCAGGATGGCGATGTCCAGGTCGTGCGTCAGTGCGGCATGGATGGCATCGGTACCGTTATGGGCTTTGCATACCACCTCCAGGTGACCTTTATCTTCTATGACCTCCTGCAGTCCCTTCAGGAAGATGGGGTGATCATCAGCTATCAATATTCTTGTTTTCATACCTCCTAAGCTATTCAGGCACCTGGAACTCAAACCGTGTCCCCCCGGAAGGGGCTGAAGTGAGGGTCAGGGTCCCTCCTAATATTTGTAAACGTTCTTTTATTCCTTTTAAGCCGAATCCGTTGGGATTCACACTCCTGTCAAAGCCCTTCCCGTCATCTGCAATACAGATTTTCAGGCCGTCTTTCTGCTTTTTGATAACCACCTCCACATTAGCGGCCCCGGAGTGCTTCACAATGTTATTGATACACTCCTGGATGATCCGGTAGATATTGATCTGGGCGTCATTGCTAAACATCCCGTCTATATTGTCGGTATCGATCCGGTAGTCCATCTGCACCGCATCCAGGCTTTCCTGCACCAGGCTCTTCACCGAGCTGGTCAGGCCCAGCAGGTCCAGCTGATAGGGCCGAAGCGCATACGAAATGTCCCTTACTTCCTGGATGGCATCCGCCACATTCTGCGACAGCGCCTCCCCGGACAGGTGAGTGGAGGCCCCCGGCTGTTCAGCACGCAGTATTTTGTTTTTGATCAGGATCAGCTTTTGGCCCAGGCCGTCGTGCAGCTCCGAGGCGATCCGTTTCCTTTCGGCTTCCTGCATGCTGATGAGCTCACGAGAGAAATGGATGGCCTGGTGATAGGTTTCTTCCTGCAGCCGTTCCTTTTCCTTTTTATAAAAATTGATCTTGCTGGCCAGGGCAAAAGAAAGGATCATGGCTTCCAGTGCAGAACCGATGTAGAGGCAGGAATCTATCCAATAGTTTTCATTGACCAGGCCCAGGATTTTCAGCTCAAAGATCATGTTCATGAGAGCCAGCGCACCAAAGCCCGAAATGTAGTAGATGGCGGGCTGGAAGCCATTGCGCCAGGCTATAATGCCCGTCAGCATCCAATAGGCAAAAAGCAGAAACATCAGGTTAGATAAAACCAGGATGGCTAAGGCGTATTGGCCTGAGAAAAAAAGTAAAACGGGCAGGATGAAAGCCGCCATCACATACCATCGACTCTTATAAATAAAGGGCACATAACGCCGGGTCTGCAAAAAGGAATTGGTAAAAAGTATGCTGAAGACCGACACCAGCGAAAGCAGTACGGTGGTATTCAGAAAATCCAGCCAGGGGAATATAGCCACCACATGCCCCGACACCAGGTTAGTATGGAGCAGGGTGGTGAAAATATACCCGATATAATAGAGGTACACCCGTTCCCGGAGGGAAAAATAGACAAACAGGTTATACAGCAATAAGGCCACGGAAAAAGCAGCGAAAAAACCGTTACCGTACGAGGTAAACGTACTGTTTTCATATAAGGTCTGCATCGTATTAAAGCTCATGGAAGCGCGTATAAGCGACTTACTGGTAGCTTTCACGTAAAAGGTCCTTTGCTGGCCCACCGGTATCTGAACCGGGTAGACCAGGTTATGTGACCGTATGGGGCGCAACTTAAAATCTTCATCCGCGCTCAGCGTCATGGAGTCTACCGCCCCGCCGGGATTCAACTGGTAGAGGGTGATCCGGTGCATATACCCGCCTTTGATCTCCAGGAACCACTGGTCTACGGGGCTGTTATTCACCACCTCAAACCGGTACCAGATGGCCCTGGAGAGATTACCCATGAAATCCGGTACAGAAGTGGAAGAGCGGGTAAAGGCAGCGGGCGACTGAATCACTTCCTCAAACGACAGGCTACCGGAGCGGTCTTCCCGGTACCAGGGGTAGGCTGCGGGGTATTTTTGGTGCTCATCTGACAGCGTGATCACCTGTGCCGGCAGCTGCAGCCCGGTCAGAACCAATACGATATATAAAACGCATGCTTTCATACAGTTTCAAAGATAGCAGGTACACCTAAGCTCCGGGACGGGTGATCCTTCTTATTTTTTACCCCTTTCTGCCCGGTCTGCCCGGAAGGCTATCCGGCCATCCGGGAAATCAGTTCCTCCATCATGCCGGCAATCCTCTCGAGTACCGGACCACCCAGTTCCGCCCCGGCATTTACGCCTACAAAAAAGCTGGTATCGGTTTTAGGATTATACAGCAGCAAAGTACGCCCACCGAAGCTGCTGCCGCTGTGCCCGTACATCTGATTCTTCTCAAAGTACTCCAGGCCCAGCCCGTAGACATCCGCCTGATCTTTTCCCGTATATTCCTTCTTCATTTCCGAGAAGGTAGCGGCATTCAGTAGCCGACCGTGGCTAAGCCCGTGCATAAAATCCACAAAATTCCGGGGAGTAGCCATCACACTGTTACTGCCGGATTCATTCCGGAACTGCAGGTGCGACAGCTCAGTATACTCCATCAGCTCACCGGCCCCTTCCACATCGGCATACAGCCGCGGGGTATCGTTTTGCCGTGTGGCAGGAAGGGTTTTGTAAAACGTTCCGGACAGGCCCAGCGGCGAATAAATGTACTTTTGGAATGCCTTTTCATGGCCTTCGCCGGTCACGTTATCGATAATGAGCGACAGGAAAAGGTAATTGGTATTGGAATAGGCAATGTCTGTACCGGGCTCAAAAAGCCGGCCGCTACCGGCTTCCAGGAAATCATCCAGCACATACGTGCGCGCAGGATTTTCCATATACCCGGCTATGAAATCCGGGTTCTGCCAGAAATTCTCAATCCCCGAGCTATGGTTCAGCAGCATCCGGACGGTGATCTTACCGGCACCCGGAATCCGGGCCGACAGGGCAGGCGGTAAACAGGCCTGTATCTTCTGATCCAGCATGATCTTCCCCTCTTCCACCAGCTTCAGGATGGCCGTAGCCGTGTACATTTTGCTAATGCTGTAGGCCGGCCAGACCAGGCATCCTTTCATTTCCGCCCCTTTCTCCAGGTCGTAGCTGCCGGTATTATACTCCCAGTACCGGTTACCCTTACGGGCCATAAATGTAATGCCCGGCAGTCCTTCTGCCCGGTATTTATCCAGGATACCTTTAATAGCGGAAGCGGGCACAATATCCTCACTGACCTCAGTAGAGAAAAGACATTCTGCCACGGGGGCAGGGTCCGGCCGGTTTTCCCGGCAGCGGCCCGATACCAGGGCCAGTAGTATAATTATAAGGTAACGTTTCATTCTACGATAAAAATTTACTGCAAAATTACCGGCCACGGCAAGGGGAGTAAATAGGCAGTAATGGTCAATTTCGTGGGTAGTATTGCCTAGGAACACTCACCAATATTGGGGATACCGTCCTAAGGATTTACGGCGGATCTTTGTGCTGTCCAAATAATATTCATAGCCCAAAACTGATAGACAATGAAAAATGATTTTAACCGTAACGGGAAAAGCGACTTCGTCGTGACCAGCCCCTGGGGTCTGGGAGTAGTGGAATACAAAAATAATGCGCTGGCTTCAGCCGCAATGGCCGCCAATGGCTCCCGCCTGGGGCAGTGGCTCCTGAACAGCCACGATAACCAGGTGGCCGGAAGGGGGGATTTCGATGGTGACGGGGTTACGGAATTATTCGTTACCAGCCCCTGGGGGATCGGCATCCTGAAACAGTCCGGTACCTCCTTTACGTCCATAGCCATGGCACAAAACGGCACCCGCCACGGCGGATGGATCGTGAACACAAACGATAACCTCTTCCTGCAGGTAGCGGATTTCGACCGGGACGGCAAAGACGAGATCCTGGTGTCCAGCCCCTGGGGGATCGGTATTTTCAAATACGTGCCCGGCGGCTTCACCACCCTCATGCTGGCCCCTAACGGCACCCGGTTCGGAGGGTGGCTTCTGAACACGAACGACAATTTCTTTACACTGGCCGGAGATTTTGACGGCGATAACGGCGCAGAGATCCTGATCACTTCCGGCTGGGGAGCGGGAATCCTGAAATTTAACGGAACTACTTTAACCTCGCCGGCCATGATGCCGAACGGCACCACTTTCGGGTCATGGGTCCTCAATACCGCGACCGACCGGTTTGAAGCCGCAGGAAACTTTACGGGCGATAGCCGTGAAGAAATCCTGCTCAGCAGCAGCTCAAAAACCGGATTTTTCCGGCTGAATGGCAGTACGCTGGAAGAAGTGGTTTCTGTCAGCTCAGGTACAGCCATAGGATCCTGGGTGATTAACAGCCGGACCGATGAAATCAGCGTTACCGGGGATTTTGACGGGGACGGGAAAGCCGAACTCCTTTTCCGGAATAACACGGGCATAGGTATTTTCAAACTGGGACCCGCCGGCCTCTCCTGCCTGGCCCAATGGAATAACGGAACCCGCAGGGGAGGATGGCTGCTGAACACCGCCGATAACCGCCTGCACTACAGCGGAGACTTCAATGGAGACGGAAGAGCAGACATTTTCATCTCTTCTCCCTGGGGAGTGGGTGTGCTGCAGTACCGTAACAATGCCTTTGAGGTGCTCTGCATGCATCCGAACGGTACCCGGCTGGGCGGGTGGATGCTCAATACCGGCGATAACGACTGGGAAGCCGGCCTGGGAAAATCCTATGCCCTGCTGATTTATCATTCCCAATGGACGGGTGCCATTAATAATACATCGGCCTTTCTCAGGAACCGGGGGTATTACGTATACGCTATTCCGAATGCCGCAGCAGGATTCAGCCGGCTGGAAGGCCTGGCCTTATCGCTGAAACCTGCTGACCGGATGTTTGTATACCTGGCGGGCCATGGAAACAGCGCCCGGCCTTTCGGTAACATGACCCACGAGGCCTCGCTTAACCACGGACTGCAGTTTGAAGACGGGCAGGTGGTGTCGTACCACCGCTTTGCCAACGCCTTTAAGCTGCTGGGAGATAAGGGCATTGACCTGTCCATTCTGGATGGCTCCTGCGATGGCGGCGAAGCCGTGGTTTGCGCCACCGGCGAACGCTACCTGGCCCTCTCCACTACGTCTACCCACGCACCGGGCATCACGAATACACCCGATCCTTCGGAAATCATGAAGCTGTTTCCCAAGCCCGGGCGTTTTGGTCTCTGGTGGTCACCGTCCTACTGCGCCAGCCTCCTGACCCACAAAACGCCGCATCGCTTTTTCCAGAAAATATACCGGAATGATAACAGTGACATCAGTTTCAAATCCCTTTTCTACAAACCTGCTATCTCCTTCTATCTCAATGCGGGCAGCTCCTGGGACCTGATGGTGAATTATTGCTACCTTTTCCGTTACATCTACCCGAATGAGTTTAACGGGCTATCACAGGCGGACAAAGACAAAACCACCGTACCCCTGGATACCTACCTGACTAACGAACGTTTTTATTTTGATAACTTCGCCCCGGTAATTGCGCAGCTAAAGGGCCTGCTGACCACCCCTGACCTGGTCAGCCGGGCCGCTGAAGTCTATGCCGGCGCATTTCCCCGCCCCTGGCAAACCTTATTCGGTGATATGAGCTGGAATGTGGCCACGCAGCCCGCTAAATACACCAGCCTGGGCGGAGCGCTCGTACCGGGCAGCTATATCGGCCGGGCGGGTTTTGTAAGAATGGTGAATGAGGTCATTAACCTGGTAGCCACCCTGGAGGCCAGTTACTACCAGCAGGAATCCCTGCTCCGGCAGATCGACCTGGAAATTAAACGGCGGCATATCTTTACCGGGACTTTTAAGACACAGTTACCCCGGGTAAAGACCATCACCGACTACCTCCTGTACAATGAATTCCAGGACAGGCAGGATAAAATTATCCGGAATAAGCTGAAAACCGTGGAGGTGGACCGCTCAGGTTTCTTTAAATCCATGGAGCGAAACCCGCAGGTGGTTCAGAAGCAAAAGAACTTCCCCCTGCTCAGTACGAAGATCAGCCGGCAGCTGCATCCTGTTTTCCTGGAGCGCTTTTACAGCTCGGCCAATCTCAATAACCTGATTGCCCAGTTAAAAAGCCTGATGGCGGAAGGAAGCGTTCAGATGGACAAGCTGTTTTACATTCTGATCATTGTGGAAGAGGCCATTTCACGGGTACAAAGTACCCGGGCCGCCCCCGGAGACCTGGTCAGCTATTAAAGAAAATGAGAGAAAGGTGCCTGAAAAGGCACCTATCCTATGCCCAGCCTTTCCTCTTCCAGGTCCAGCTTCAGTAAGCTATACCAGACGTTTACGCCCTGTAAGCGGAACGCTGACGTCCGCAGAAACTCGTACCGCCGCACCGATAAAAATACCCCCCCCCCCCGCTCACCACAGACAGCACACCGGAAGTGTGCACTTCTTCTGCCGCAATGTACATGATGTAGGGCACTACCAGGGTGAGGATGGTATCCATGTTCACATTAGTAGGAAATATGCGGTGAACCTTCAGGAAAATGAACCCCGGCACCACGCCGATTCCTATGCCACCGATCAGCATCCAGCCGAAACTCAAGGCAGCATGCTGCCAGATAAACTGGCCCGTAGCCACGGCCACCATGGCAAAACGGAAAATGATCAGGGAAGAAGCATCGTTAAACAGGCTCTCGCCTTCCAGGAGCGTGGAAATACTGCGCGGTACTTTCACAAACTTCGGGATGGCGCCGGCGCTCACCGCATCCGGAGGAGAAACTATGCCCCCACCACAAAACCCAGGGCCAGTGAAAACCCGGGGATATAAGAATTAGCCACAAACGCCACCGAAAGGGCGGTAAGGAAAACCACCACAAACGCAAAGTTAGCAATGATGCGCCGAAGCTTCCACATCTCCTTCCATGACACCATTAACGCCGCCTCGTACAGAGGCGGCGGCAGGAAAATGATAAAAATAAGCTCCGGGTCTATCTTAATGACGGGAATACCCGGTATAAAACTGATCAGCAGCCCTCCCACCACCAGCAGGATAGGGTAAGGCTACCCGCAGTTTATTCGCCAGCATGATGGCCAGGATGATGACGATCACCAGACCCAGGTAAAATACGAAATGTTCTACCATCGGTACAGATCAGTTTTTAGCCAGCAGGGCAATATTTTCTGTTTTTAAGCCCTCATCCCAGCTTTTTCAGGAGAAAATCAGCGCTCTTTTTCAGGGCGGTTTGCGGGTCAGCCACCATATCCTGCTCCACAAAATAATGTTCCACGCCGGTTTCGGCGGCCTTGGCCACGATATCCTGTACGTTTAATACGCCATCACCGGCTGACGTCATTAAAGGGAACATGGGGAACCACTCCTGGGCACTGTTTCCATCCCCGGCAAACTGCTTCTTCTCTTTCATATCTTTCAGGTGAAGCATCTTATACCGGCCCGCATACCGGGTCAGCAGGTCTATGGGGTCAGCCCCGCCGCAAGTGGTCCAGAAAATATCCATCTCAAAAAACA
Source organism: Leadbetterella sp. (assembly GCA_019638185.1). GTDB lineage: Bacteria > Bacteroidota > Bacteroidia > Cytophagales > Spirosomataceae > Leadbetterella. Next base: position 66,107 of record JAHBUH010000006.1, on the reverse strand, counting down.
CCAGGCCGGGATCGGTGTTTTGCAGGATGATCTCCAGCGGGCGGGTGCCGTCTACCGGCTTCAGGCCATAACCGTGATTGTGATACCCGAACTTCACCCCGTGCTTTTTGGCGTTCTCTCCTATCTTATTAAAATCATCGGATATCCGCTTGTAATCATCCAGGTTTTTCCGTCGCTGATCCGGGATAGCCGGCAGCACCACGTACTTCTGGCCCAGGGTGTTAGCGGCTTCGGCCAGCGGGCCCATGTTCTGCTCCAGCGTATCCAGGTCGGTATGGGTAGCCGGGGTGGTGAACCCGTACTCCTTTAGTTTTTTCTTCATCTCCCGGGACGTTTTGCCAAAATACCCGCTTCCGGAAAAACCGAGCATTTTACCTATGCCTTCCCAGCCATTTTTAGCCGATTCCGCACTAAAGGGAAACGGGCCGTATAATTCCAGCTCCTTGTAACCCATGGTCTGAAGCATTTTAAGGCCGCCCTCAAAGTCCTCCGAAAGCATTTTAGGTATGGAAAACAGCTGAATCCCCAGCTTTCCTTCCTTCTTTAAACCAGCAAAAAGGTCTGATCCTATACTCAAAGCCGCGCTCAGGGCCACTGTTTTTTTGATAAATTCCCGTCTGTTTTCCATTGTATTAAGGTTTGATTAAATTCGTCAGGCGGTAAATTTACTGATTTGAATTATAATTGAAGACCGGCGGCACAAAACTATTTCTGCCTCTCCTGTTGCTGGCAGTGCTTTTTGGGGTTCCAACCCTGAAAATTTCTCCCGTCCCTGTGCTGAAATTTCCGGTTTAGGTTTATCTTTGTTCATGACCCGATTCTGCCTTTTAACCTGTGTGTTCCTTCACTGCCTGCTGGGTGTATCCGGGCAGCAGAAACCTAATATTGTCATTATCTATGCCGATGACGTGGGCTACGGCGATTTCAGCTGTTATGCCCCTGAAAACCGGGTGAAAACCCCGAATGTGGATAAGCTGGCCCAAAAGGGTTTGCGTTTTGACCGGGCCTACGCCACGGCGGCCACCTGCACGCCATCGCGCTATTCCCTGCTCACGGGTGAATATCCCTGGCGGAAAAACGGGATAAACGTGCTGGCGGGAGATGCCTCGGCCATCATCCGCTCCGGGCACAGTACCCTGGCATCTGTTTTCCGGCAGGCAGGGTACACCACGGCCGTGGTAGGCAAATGGCACCTGGGCCTGGGCAATGACCAGGGCCCCGACTGGAACGGTCACATCCGGGAATCACCGAATGACGTGGGTTTTGACTACTCTTTTATTATGGCGGCCACGGGCGACAGGGTACCTACCGTATATGTGGAAAACAGCCGGGTGGTGAACCTGGATCCGCAGGATCCCATCCGGGTCAATTACCGGACCAAAGTAGGCGATGAACCCACCGGGCGTGAAAACCCGGAGCTGTTAAAAATGAAGCATTCGCACGGGCATGATTTCACCATCATTAACGGGGTGGGCAGAATAGGCTACATGGCCGGCGGAAAGGCCGCCCGCTGGACGGACGAGACCATGGCGGACACCTTCACTTCCAAAGCCGTACATTTTATTGAGCAAAACCGGCAGCAGCCCTTCCTCCTCTATTTCGCCACCCACGATGTGCACGTACCCCGTGTGCCCCATCCGCGGTTTACCGGTAAAAGCGGGCACGGCCTGCGCGGTGATGCCCTGCTGGAGTTCGACTGGTCTGTAGGAGAAATCATGAAGGCGCTGGAAGAGAACGGCCTCCTTAAAAACACCCTGGTGATCCTGAGCAGCGATAACGGCCCGGTGGTGGACGATGGCTATCACGACGGCGCCGTGGAGCACCTGGGCAGTCACCGGCCCACCGGCCCTTTGCGGGGCGGAAAGTACAGTATCTTTGAAGGCGGCACGCGCATCCCGTTTATTGTGAGTTACCCGGGCCGGGTAAAGCCGGGTGTCAGCCACGCCCTGTTCAGCCAGGTGGATCTGTATGCCTCCCTGAGCGCCCTGATCGGTGAAAAGCCGGATGCGGGTAAAAAAGACAGCCAAAACCACCTCGCCGCCCTGTTAGGAAAAGATAAGAAAGGCCGGAAAGAAGTGGTGGTGCACTCCCAGTCGGGCGGGGCATTTGCCATTATCGAAACGGACTGGAAATACATTACTCCCACTAAAGGCGCCGCCGTACAAAAAGACACCCGGATAGAGCTGGGAAATGCCCCTTCGCCGCAGTTGTACCGCCTGGAAAAAGACCCGGGAGAAACCACTAACCTGGCCGAAAAGGAGCCTGCTGTGCTTCGGACCCTTGAAAAACGCCTGGAAGAAATCAGGAACGGAAGCTAACATTAACCAACTCCGAACGTTTAAAAATATGAAATACTACCTCAGCCTCCTCATCACCCTCCTTTTCCTTACCGGACAGGCACAGGATCAACAAGTACTTACCTTCACCAAGGGAAAGACCAAAGTGTACACCGATGAAAAAGGGCAGCTGCACGTCAATGTGTCACCGAAAGACGTCGCGAAATTTAAAGCCGCCGGGCAGGTGAAGTACAGCGACTTCGGGGCAATAGGTGATGGTAAAACGGACGACATAGACGCCCTGGCCGCCACCCACGCTTTTGCCAATGCCCACGGGCTGCCTGTAAAAGCCGATGACGGAGCTACCTATTACATCGGCCGGAAAGTACGTACGGCTATTATCCGTACAGATACCAATTTCGGAAAGGCCGCCTTTATCATTGACGATACCGACGTGGAGAACCGGGATGCACCCGTCTTTATGGTCAGCTCCACCCTGAGCCCGTTCCGCCCGGAAGGAATATCTTCCCTCAAAAAAAACCAGGAAAAAATTAACGCTACCCTGCCCGGCCCCTGCCTCATCACGGTGATCAATGCTAACGTAAGACAATACATCCGGTTTGGACTGAACCAGAATAACGGCTCGCCCCAGACCGACATCTTCATAGCAGATAAAAACGGCAACATAGACATGAACGCCCCCATCATCTGGAACTTTAAACAGATCACCGATATCACGGCCCTGCCCATAGACGAAACCCCGCTGCACCTCACCGGCGGGCGCTTCACCACCATCGCTAATCGGGCCGAATCCAAGTACACGTATTACAGCCGGAACATCGCCATCCGGCGCTCTAACGTAACCGTAGACGGCCTGGAGCACCGCATCACCGGCGAGGGCGATCACGGCGCTCCCTACGGCGGCTTCCTGCATATCGGCGACTGCGCTTACGTGACCGTTAAAAACACCGTACTGACCGGGCATAAAACCTACAGCACCATCGGTTCAGCCGGAAAACCCGTTTCCATGGGCACCTACGACCTCTCCATTAACCGCGCCCTGAACGTAACCTTCCTGAACTGCAGCCAGACCAATGACATCAATGACAACCGTTACTGGGGCATCTTAGGCTCTAACTTCAGTAAAAACCTCCTGTACGACGGCTGCACATTCTCCCGCTTTGACGCCCACCAGGGCGTGGCCAATGCCACCATCCGGAACTCTACCCTGGGCCATATGGGCATTAACGCCATCGGCAGCGGAACGTTTATCGTAGAAAACAGCACCATCCTGGCCGGCAGCTTCATTAACCTGCGCTCCGACTACGGCAGCACCTGGCAGGGTGAGCTCATCATCCGCAACTGCGTCTTCAAACCCGCTAACGGGAAAAGCGTCAGCGCATCGCTGGTGAATGGGAATAATACCGGCCTCCATGATTTTGGCTATACCTGTTACATGCCGGAACGCATCACCATTGAAAACCTGAAGATCGATGATTCCAATCACCCCGAAGCCTACGCCGGGCCGGCCATCTTTACCGATTTTAACCCCGACATGAAAGATGCCTCCTACCAGGAAAAATACCCCTACGTCAAAACCCGCGAGGTAATCCTGAAAAATGTGACCACGGCCAGCGGAAAGCCGCTGCGGGTGAGTAATAATGCGTTTATGTTCAGGGAAGTGAAGGTAACTACGGAATGAATTTCAGGCCGGCCCTGTTAAAAATCCGCTATGGTTCACATCCAGGTAATATTTATACCCCATGGTATGCTGCTCCTTCCGTATAAACCCGGTTCTGACCCGCAGGAAAATGCTGTTTTCCCCCCGCTTGAACCTAGCGTTTAAGATGCATATCCGCAAAATTCATAAACTGGGTCCAGTCGTACAGGGTTACATCATGGATTCCTTTCCGGATATGGTAACCGATGTGACCCTCCTGTATGGGGTGTTCGGTTTCCGGCATCCGGTCAGAAGGAATCCCCTTTAAACCGTACAGCGCATATACGGGCGATGCATAATAGGCGGACAGAAACTCCCCTTTCGGGTCGGCCCAGCGGTCTTCTTCCGCACTGGCTACATACACCGGCCGCGGAGCCATGAGGGCTATCAGCTCGTGCTGGTCGAAGGGCATGTTTTGCTCATTATCGTGGTACTTATTCAGGGCCGGGGCAAACCACGCCGGCTTGATCCCGGAAACGATCTTAATGGTTTCGCCATACTCTCTCCGGGAAAGGGCGGCGCCGCCGCTACCGGAATCATTGGAGATCACTATGGTAAACCGCGGGTCCTGTGCTCCTGCCCACAGGGCGGCTTTCCCCTGGCGTGAATGCCCCATCAGGATGGTTTCGCCTACATTTCCCTGCTTCTCCAGGTAATCTAAAATCCGGCTGGAACCCCAGGCCCAGGCACCTATGGCCTGCCACTCGTCAGTGGGCTGGGGCTTCCGGTTATAATCACGGAACAAAGACACAATGCTGTGATCTTTGAGCCCTTCCTTATCCGGGAAGATGTCATGGTAATTCATGGTGGCCAGTCCGTAACCCCTGGAGATGATGTATTCCACCGGCCAGCGGTTCTGCTGGCAGCCCCTGACCCAGTCGGGGTGCCCCGGCTCTTTCACCCGCTTAAAACCCTCTGAATACAGGATATCCGGATCTGTACCCGTGCTGTGATTGCCCTTAAAATTATACCCGATAAAGAAAGGGACCTTCCCTTTCACGCCCGCAGGGGTGTAGACCAGCAGCAGGGCTTTGATCTCTTTACGGCCGTTACTGAACGTAAATTCTACCTGACGGCGGTCGGCTTTTCCCTCCAAAACCCCCTTCTTATCCTCCACCACGCGGTGTGTCACCCTGATTTTCTCAGCGGGAGTGGTACCGTACATTTCTTCGGAAAAAATTTTCAGCAGCTCGGGCCGTCGTATTTTCTCCCAGTCTTTTTTGTTTTCAATCTTCTTCCCCGATGAAGACAGCAAGACCTCAGGCAGCACATAATCAGGTACTTTGGCCTCATCGTAGTTTACTTTTCTTTCCTGTGCGTGTGCAGCACCGGTCAAGGCCAGTACTGCACACAGGAATAAGCTTATTTGTCTTTTCATGCGTATAAAATTTAAGCTATGAGCTACACCATCTACTCTCAAAACGTCAGAGCCGTCTTATTATTCTCAGCCCCCGGATACCCCACATTCTGGTTGATCACGCCTTTGGTATTGGCATTGATAGCGGATGAAGGCACCGGCCATAAAATGTGATGCACACTCAGTTTATACTCGGCCCAGCGGTGCTTAACCCCTTTGTTATAGAAATTATTTTTGGCATTTACCCAATCAAAATAGAAGTTCACCCCTTCCTGCTTCACGTTACTACCCGCTCCACCGGGTCCTGAAATATTGGACAGGCTATACGTCTTGTTAAAATACTCACAAGGTTTCCCGGTTTTGGCGTAGGTATAGGCTATCCGCGTAATTTCGATGTGGCGGTTTTCTTCAAAATACAATTCCCGTGCTCTTTCATCCAGGATAGCACCGATATGAATATCTGCGGCGGTGAGGGGCTTCGCTCCGGCGCGCTCCCGTACTACATTCAGGGCCGCGGCTGCTTCCGCCGGGCTATTTTTCCAATAATACGCTTCCGCTATCAGCAGGTAAACCTCTGCAGAGCGGTAGATGTACATGGGCGTTTCTCCGCCCCAGTTCCAGTCGGCCGACAACGGATCTGGCACAAAGGTCTTAAAGTGGGGCCACTGGTACCAGGAACGGATGGAGTCTTCCACGGACATGGCCGGGTTCTTCACCAGGTTCTTGCCATACCAGGCATTTCCCCGGGCTTTCAGGGCCGGATCGTTATACCACATATCGGCGGGACTCTTCCAGCTGTCGCGGTTATACACCCCCCTGAGGTCATTCTTCTCCTTTTCGGTCCAAACCGTATACTGGTAGTAATTAGTGGAACGCGCCCGGCCTATGCCCCGGCCGTAAATGCTGTTGATCTCATATTGGGGCTCCACGTTTTTGGTATACACCACGCCTGAAAGCCCGTCAGGAGTAGTTACCCCTACTATCCGGGGCAGCACATTGCGGGGCAGCTGGGATTTGGATGAGCCTAAGGCATTCGGATACGAAACTATATACATAAGGCCTTCGGTATTAGCCGGGTCCAGCTTAGCTTCCACGCTGTGAAGGTCATGCATCAGGTTCGTATGAGGCTTGGTGCTGTTCACGGTGAAGCGTTTGGTCATCAGCGGGTTAGCTGCCACGATCTCCTGCCCCAGGCGGATAGCCTCATCAAAATACCCCAGGGCCATATTGATCTTCATCAGGAGAACGCCGCTGGCTGCTTTACTTACCCGGCCGCGGTGCACCTTGGCCGGTACATTCGCATACGCAAACTCCAGGTCAGACTTCAGCGCTTTCAGGATACTCCACCGGTCGTGACTGTAATAATCCGTACGCGGGCCGGTCACCTCTTCCGCTATAAAAGGGATATCACCGAACTGGTGCGTCAGCTTATAGTACCAGTACGCCCGGTGAAAATAGGCCTGGCCCATGATCCGGTTTTTATCTGTTTCCGAAACGGCCTTCGCTTCCTCCAGCCTGGAAATCACCACATTGGCATACTGGATGGCTTTATAGCCGTTAATCCAGTACCATCCTACCCGCGTGAAGTCGCCGCTGTTCAGGTTGGCATCCGGCAGAAGTGACTTATCGATGTCCATTTGCGGGCCCGACTTATCCGTAGTACCTTCCACAGCAATATCCGATAGAACCATTTCTGTCAGCGACGGGTTACCGTCACCGTTAAATTCAGTAAACATAACGGCTTCACAGGCAGCCAGGGCCGCGTCAAAGCCTTTGGCATCCACATACGTATTTTCAGGCGTATAAAAAGACAGGGGGTCGGGCTCCAGCCAGCTTTTGTCACAGGCTGAAGTCAAACTTAAAATACCGAGTAAATATATAATTTTTTTCATGATATGCTAATGATTAAAGCGTAAGATTAAGTCCGAAATTAACGATCCGCGGGGTAACGGTTCCGGTTTCAGGATCCCAGAAATTCCACCGCGGAGACCATACCGCACCGTTCTGCAGGTTAACCGAGATGGAGCAGGCCTGAACACTCAGCTTCGATAAAAAGCCGGACGGAAGCGCATAGCTCAGGGTAACCTGGTCCAGCCGCACAAAAGACTGGTTAACATAGTTCACGCCGATGTTTTTGGAACCTATCCTGGCGTAATCGTTAATGGGGTTAGTGGAGGTCCACCGCGGAAAATCATAGTCAGAGGTACGGTCAGGAAACGCATAATTATTAGCGGCCCGCTGGAAAGGGGCATAATAATTCAGGTAAGAGTACAGCGAGAAGCTGAACCGGAAGTTTTTATATTGGGTTTCACTCCGGAGGCTGATCCGTTCACGCGGGGTGGTGTATCCCTGGAACACCTTGTCTTCATTGTTCATGATCCCGTCATTATTAATATCCAGGTATTTAAAATCACCGGGCTGAAGGCCGTATTTAGCGGCCTCTTCTTCCTCACCCAGCTGCCACACGCCTGCCCGCTGGTAAGACCATATCCGGTCCGGATCCTGGCCTATAAACCAGCCGTTCGTTTCATCGTCAGCTTCTTTATGCCCTACTACATTTCCGTCTTTATCCAGTACATCTTCATAATCTCCGTACAGGGAAGTGATTTTTCTCCGGTTCAGGGTGAAGTTCCCGATCAGGTCCCATTTCCAATCCCGGTTTTTCAGCACATTGTACCGGAGCATGGCTTCAATACCCTTGTTTTTCACCTGGCCCAGGTTACTCATCACACTGCTGTAACCGGTGATATTCGGCAGTCGCCGCGACACCAGCAGGTCATTGGTAGCGGTATTGTACACATCCAGGCTACCGCTCAGCTTCTGGTCTAAAGCACTGAAATCCAGGCCCAGGTTTAAAGAAGCGGAACGCTCCCACTTCAGGTTATGGTTAGCCATGGTGGTCAGGTACACCTGGGAGGTACTGTACACTTTGCCGCTGGCATCAATATACGGGATCAGGCTGGAACTCATGGTGGCCAGGGCGGCGTATTGCCCGATCTCCCGGTTACCATTTTCACCCCATGAAAGCCGTAATTTCCCCGTATTCAGCCAGCTGTTATCTTTCATAAAGTCTTCATCCGAGAAGGTCCAGGCTAACGCCAGGGCCGGAAAAGTGGCCCGCGGGTTCTTTTTACCAAACGCCGAGTAGCCGTCCCGCCGCAGCGACGCCGTGATCATATACCTGTTTTTCAAGGAATAAAACACCCGTGCCATGAGGGCATCGCCGGTTTTTGAATTGTCATCGCTGGAGACTTTCGGTACCGCGCCCGACTGCAGGTTATGGTACCCCAGGTTATCATTCGGGGAGAACGTGCTGGAGCTGGCGGCGGTAGACCAGAACTGCCCTTTTTCCGCATTAGCCAGGAGGGTCACATCCACGCGGTGGTCCGCCCCCAGGGTTTTAGACCATTTCAGGATGTTATCGATCTGCCAGTTAGAACGGTAACTGCTGTTCCGGGAGGCTATTCCCCCGATAGACACCCAGTTATCTCCTTTTGCCGAATAGTGATTATAGTATTCGGAGAAATGCAGGTAAGGCGAAAAGTTCATGCTATACTCTATTCCCAGCGGAAGCTGTACCTTACCGTATAAGGTGGCATTGAAATTATGTTTACGGTCTACCCGCTCCGTATACAGGTTATCGTAAAACGGGTTAATGGGGTCCAAACCCGTAGGCCTTCTCCTGTAAATGCTGGTAGGATCGTCTATATTATTGGAACCGTACGGTGAAATGGTGGTCATGGCGGACCAATCCGCCGGCAGGTAACCTTCGTTTCGTTTCGCAAACTGGGTATTGGCGCCGATGGTCAGGAAGTTCGTAATTTTGGATTCATAATTCAGTCGCACCCGGAAGGTCTTGTACTGGTCCCCTACCACCACACCTTCCCGGTTAGTGTAGCCCAATGAAAAATACAAAGAGGTATTATCCGTGGCATTGGATACGGACACATTGTGGTCATTGAGCTGGGCCGCCTGGAAAACAAGGTCATCCCAATGCGTGATATTGCCCGCAAAATAATTCACCATTTCCGGGGTGGTAAAATTGAGCCGCGAAAGCCATTGAGTCTGCAGCTGCTGATCGGTCACCGAGGTCACCGGCGTTTTCTGGTCATAATTATACCAGTCCAGAGCCTGAATGCCGTCCAGCTCATAAGGATTCCGGAAGATCTGCGGGTATTTAGCCAGGTAACTGGCCGAGTTACGGCCTTCATTATAATCCTGCCGGAATTTCAGGAAGGAGTTTTCATCCAGGATTTTGGGAACATTCGCCGCCCGGGCTATGCCGTAATTGGACACCAGGTTAATCAGCGGTTTGCCTTTCCGGCCCCTTTTAGTGGTGATAACGATTACCCCGTTGGCGGCCCTGGAACCGTATACCGCAGCCGCACTGGCATCCTTCAGAATATCTATGGTGGCTACGTCAGCGGCATTAATATCTTCCAGTGCACCCTCGTAGATCACATTATTTAAGACAATCAGCGGAGCGTTACTGGCCGTTAAAGTACCCTGCCCGCGGATAGACATGGCGCCGCCCGGTTTAGCATTAACGGCCATACCTATATTCAGGCCCGGGGCATTAGACCGGAGGAGATCCTGTACGCTCCGGGGGGCCTGCCCTTCCAGGTCAGAAGCCTTCACACTGGAAACGGCACCGGTGAGGTCACTTTTCCGGGCCGTACCATACCCGATCACCACTATTTCTTCCAGTTGCTTCTGGTCTTCTTTAAGCCGGATATCTAAAAAACTGAGGCTGCCGGAAACCGTCACCGTTTCAGTCTGGTACCCCATCAGGGAGAGGGTCAGGGTTTTCACCTCCGGGGTGACCTGGAGGCTGAAGTTTCCCTCCACATCGGAAATGGCGCCTTTCCGGGTATTGGTTAAGATATTTACACCCGCCAGGCCTTCTCCTTTTTCATCGGTCACCCGGCCTTTCAGGGTTCTATCGTCCTGGTTCAGGGCCGGCGAATCCAGGGTGGCGCCCACCCGGGGGCTGAAGATTATCTGTTTGGCCACCACCTGGTAATCCAGTTGTAAGGGGGTTGTAATGCCCTGGATGATCTCTTCCAGCGTACTGTTCTCCATGTGGAGGGTCAGTTTCTTATCTTCCGGAAGCAGGCTGGCTTTATAGGCAAACCGCACGCCCGTTTTCTTCTCCAGGTACACCAGGATCTGCCGAACGCCCGTATCTGCAAAATGAATACTGAGGCGCTGCTTTAAAAGCTCGCTGCCGGCTACTTTCTGAAAATTTACTTCAGGACTTCTCTCTGAAAAGCCACTCAGGGGCATAAATACCAGCAGGAGGGCCAGAATTTTTAAATTTAAGGTAGAAATATGCATAGTATAAAATATTAAATATTGGGTACTTAATCACATGAGGTGTTTTCGAAAATGGCCGTGTGGCCTTTTCGCATATAGCTTACACCAAGGGTTTTACTGATGATTTCCAGTTTCTGATCCAGGGTCTCGTTTTGAAAAGTGAAGGTGATCATGCATTTTTCAAACAGCTTCCGGTTATATTGGATATCGATATTTTCGGTCTCTTCCAGGTAGTCCAGGGCCAGGCTCACGGGCACATTATCAAACACCGCCGCCATGGCTCCCTGCCGGTGCTGAAAACGAATGATGGCCTCTTCTTCCGTCTCTATTTTAGGTACACGTTTAAAGCCTGTTCCGTTAAGCACAGCAGCCTGGTTAGCCTGCAGAATGATCCCGTTACCCTTATTTTCCCGGGAAAATACTTTTACCCGGCCGGATTCCACCTTCACTTCATTCGGACTCTTACGGCTGTCTACCCAAAAGGAGGTTCCCAGCACCAGGGTGATCAGGTTATCGGTGAACACAAAAAACGGGCGCTCCGGCTGGTGGCTCACCTGGAAAAAGGCCTTGCCGGACAGCGTTACTATTCTTTGAGAGCCGGTTTTAAAGGTTTTGGGAAACCTGAGGGTACTGTGCGGATAGAGCAGAACCCGGGAGCCGTCTTCCAGCTGTACTTCTTTTTGAAAATCATCAGTGCTGATCATGTTTTCCTGCTCCGGAATGAAATCACCCCGGAACGGCAGGTAGAAAGAAATACCCAGTACCAGTAAAATAGCAGCCGCCGCCGCCCAATACCGTTTAAAGGATTTTGGGGTGTTTTGCGGCGTATCGCGGTCTATCTGTTCCCATATCCGGTTAATTACCCCATCTGAAACCGGCGGCTCATAAAAAGCCCCGGGCAGGATCAGTACCAGTGCTTTCGCCTCCATCACTTCCTCGTACTTCTCCGGGTAAACCGTGAGAAAGGTGTTCCAGAAGCGGTTAAACTCTTCATCGTTTTCAAGCACCCACCGCCTGAAATAATCATCTGCCGCAAACTCCGGAGTGGTAAAGTGATGGTATTTTGAACAGGTATTTTCTTTCATGGGATGCTTTAATCAATTTTTATAACTTCACGTAATACTTTTAGTCCTTTGTAAATAAACCGGCACGCCGACTGGTACGTAACCCCCATGATCACGGCGATCTCGTCATTGGTAAACTGCTGGTAAAATCTCAGGTAAATGGCCTCCTGCTGGCGTTTGGGGAGCTTTTCGATCCCCTTCCGCAGCTGCCTGGAGGTATAATCCTTCGTCTCCCGGCTCTCGGGTTCATTTTCAGGAAGGCTGAGCCGGAAGAAATCATCTACCAGGTCTATCACTCCCCTCTCCCGTTTTATCTGCCGGATCTTATACCGCAATGCTTTAAAGAGGTAAAACTTTATACTTTCATTGGACAGGGGCGACAGCCGGCTGCGTGAACTCCACAATTCCACAAACAGATCATGGATACAGTCTTCCAACAGCTGGCTGTCTGCCGATATTTTCCGCCCGTACCGGAGCAAATCATCCGCATACAGCTTATAAATCTGCTCAAACGCCAGCTTATCCCCTTTTAAAAAGGAGTTCCATAAATGGCCCGACGAATTATGAATAAGGTTGGATGACATAGAGTTTACAATGCCGATGTATACCAATGAAGAAAAGCACAGGTTTTAATCCCTTTTTATTTCACTTTTTTTTTCGAAACCTCCCCAAAAGGGTATAAACACGCATGAGCCGCTTTTCCGGCTTACAAAAAAATTATAAACAACTTACCTGCATTTTTTTATTCCAATGGTTTTTTTCATAGTTTCGCACATTGTTTAGAATTAATATAAATAAAATTAACAATTTTCTACTGGTCTTATGAGAAAAATATTCCTTATAGTATTCTTGTTTTCATCATTTTACGGAAATGCTCAACAAGTGAATACCCTGATGAGCGCTGATTTCTGGAAAGCCAAGCCTGATCTGGCCGCCGTAAAAGCGGAGATCGCCAAAGGAAACAGCCCCTCGCAGCAGAACGCCGGCTCCTGGGATGCGGTCACTACCGCCATTTTTAACAATGCCCCCCTGGACATCATGGAATTCCTGCTCAGCCAGGAAGGAAACAGTGTGGCTAAAAAGACGCACCATAGCCGTTCTTACCTGCACTGGGCGGCATCAGGTGGAAATGCAGAGCTGGTTAAACTCCTCATCCAAAAGGGAGCCGATATTCATTACGCCGACAGCTACGGCACACCCATTACCGCCTACGCAGCAGCCGGCGGCAATAAAAACACGGCCGTGTATGACGCCCTCTTCAAAGCGGGTGTAGATCCCAAACAGCGCTATGAAGGCGGCGCCACCCTGCTGATGCTGGGCATTGCGTCTGACCCGGACCTGACCCTGACCGACTATTTTATATCCAAGGGCATGTCACTTTCTGACAAAGACGAGTTTGGCCGTACCGCTACCGACTACGCCGCCCGTTCCGGTAACCGTGAGCTGGTAGAGAAACTGATCAAAAAAGGCATCAAGCCTACCGGTAACGCCCTGTTTTTCGCTTCCCTGGGAACTAAACCCGGGGTATCGGCTATAGACACCTACAAATACTTCGTGGAAACCCTGAAGCTGGACCCGAAAACCATCAATAAAGACGGGGCTAACATGCTGCACCAGGTGGTTCGCCGCCCTGACCTGGAGGTGCTGAACTATTTCGTGGAAAAGGGGGTAGACCCTAATAAAGCCGATAACGACGGTAACACGCCCCTGATCCTGGCCGCTTCGGGCCGTGATATCAAGTACCTGGAAGCCCTCCTCTCCAAAGTTAAAAATATCAATGCCGTGAATGATAAAGGGCAGTCGGCCCTGACCCGCGCCGTGGCCTACAGCTCACCGGAAGTGGTTTCCCTGCTGCTGCAAAAAGGAGCCGACAGCCGGGTGACGGATGCCGACGGCAATAACCTGGTGTACTATTGGTTCGAGTCCTACCGCGAGCGGCCCCAGGCACAGCAAACCGAGGATTTTGCGAAAAAACTGGAAATCCTGAAAAATGCCGGCCTGAACATCTCCGCTCCGCAAAAAGACGGCACTACACTCTTTCACCTGGCGGTAGCCCGAGAAAACCTGAACCTCATCCAGAAGGCCGCCGAGCTGGGGGCAGATATTAACGGGCAGGACAAAGACGGCAATACGCCCCTGCACAAGGCGGCGCTGATCGCCAAAGACGACAAGATCCTGAAAACCCTGATCTCCCTGGGGGCCAAAAAAAGCCTGAAAACCGAGTTTGACGAAACGCCGTATGACCTGGCCAAAGAAAACGATTTCCTGAAGACGAATAACGTATCCATTGATTTCCTGAAATAAGAAGATGAAAAAAATACTGCTTATTACCCTGCTGGCGGGTATATGTTCGCTGAGCGCAGACGCCCAGTCGTCAAAATACAAGTGCATGATCCAGATGGTCAGCTACAAGGGAGAGCCCGCTTACGTAGTGGTTTCCCTGATCAATCCCCAGGGAGGCTACGAAAAGACCCTCTCCGTACTGGGCCCCGATAAGAAGTGGTATAACACCCTGAAAGAATGGCACAAGTTTGAAACCAAAGCGAAAAGCAAACTGAACGCCGTAACCGGCGCTTCCATTAACGGCGGCGACCGCGCCATGCGCACCATCGAGATAGACGATTCCAAATTAAACAAAGGTTACAAGCTGCGGTTTGAATCAGCCGTGGAAGAGCAGAAATACCACGTAAAGGATGTGGAGATCGACGTAACGCCCGAAGCCCTGGCCGAGCGCGCCGAAGGTACCGGTTACATCCGTTTTGTGAAATTAAGTAAAGTTCAATGACCTTATCCATCTGGAGGTATGCCCACCTGGCGCTGGCGCTGGTATCCTCCTTGTTTTTATTGATACTTTCGGTTACCGGGGTCATCCTGGCCATAGGGGCCGTCAATGAAAAAACACAAAATTACAAAGTACGTGATTTTGATACCCTGAACCTCTCGCAGACCCTCCCGGTGCTGTGGGAGGTTTATCCCGAGATCACCGGGCTGAATGTAGATCATAACGGCTTCGTTTCCATTGAAGCCACAGACCAGGACGGTAACGCGGTAAACGCCTATATTAACCCGAAAAACGGGGAAATTTTAGGCGAGGTAAAACCTCAAAGCGATTTCATCCAGTGGAACATTGCCCTGCACCGCTCCCTCTTCCTGAAAGAAACGGGCCGGATCATCATCGGGCTGGTGTCTTTCCTGCTGTTCCTGATCACTATTACCGGCATCATCCTCATTGCCAAGCGCCAGCAGGGCCTGAAGAACTTCTTTGCCAAAATAAACCGGGACTTCTTTTCCCAGTACTTTCACGTGGTCAGCGGGCGTATTTTCCTGGTCCCGGTGCTCATCCTGGCCCTGACCGGCACCTACCTCTTCATGGTACGGATAGGCCTGGTGGAAGAAGAAAACCGCACCATCACCCATGAAGCTAAAGAAGACGCCCCTACCAAAACCCTGGCTGAATTTCCGGTTTTCCGGGAAACCCGCCTGGCGGAGGTAGAGAAGATCGAGTTTCCGTTTATGGCGGATGACCCCGAAGAATTTTACGTGCTGAAACTGAAAGACCGGGAGCTCTCCGTAAACCAGGTCACCGGCCAGGTGGTGGAAGAGATCCGTTACCCTTACAGCCTGGTGCTGGAAAAGCTCAGCCTGAACCTGCATACGGGCCGTACCAGCGCGCTGTGGGCGGTTATCCTGGGTTTTGCTTCCCTGAATATCCTGTTTTTCCTATATACCGGTTTTGATATCACCCTCCGGAGAAAAGGAACTAAGATAAAAAACCGGTTTACCCCGTCCACCGCTGAATACGTGGTGCTGACCGGAACGGAAAACGGCAGCACGCTGTCTTTTGCGAACCAGGTCCACCAGCAGCTGCTGGCCCTGGGCCACAAATCATTTTTAACGGAAATGAACCGCTTCACCCACTTCCCCGAAGCCCGGCATTTCCTGATCTTCAGCTCCACCTACGGCCTGGGCACGGCCCCTGCCAATGCCAATAACTTTGAAAACCTGCTCACCCGGTTTCCGCACAGCCAGACGGTAAACTACTCGGTGATCGGCTTTGGCTCCAAAGCCTACCCGGATTTCTGTGCCTATGCCCGGCAGATCGACGCGGAACTGGAGAAATTACCCTGGGCTAACCGCCACCTTCCGTTATATACCGTAAATGACCGCTCGGTAGAAGACCTCATGCTCTGGATCAGGGCCTGGAGTGCCAAAACCCGGTGCGAACTCTCTACCACCCCTGCGGTGTACGCCACTAAAGTCACCGGCCTAAAGAAATTCAAAGTAATAGAAAAAACGGACATCACGGAAGATAACGCCACCTTTAAAGTGGTGCTCCGGCCAGAGGGGCGTCAGTCCTTCCGGTCGGGTGACCTGCTGGCCATTTACCCGGCTAATGACGGCCGGGAGCGGCTGTATTCCATCGGGAAAAAAGACGGCCACATCCAGCTGATGGTGAAACTGCACCCCGGTGGCCTGGGATCGGAGTTCCTGTATGGCCTGCAGGAAAATGCCAGCATTCCGGCCCGGGTGGTGATTAATCCAGGCTTCCACCTGCCCGCTAAGGCTCCGGCCGTGGTGATGATCGCTAACGGTACGGGCATTGCTCCTTTTCTGGGCATGATCGGCGAAAATAAAAAGCAGGTGCCCCTTCGTCTTTACGCCGGGTTCCGGCATAACAATACCCTTTCACAGCAATACCGGGATTTTGCCGATGCAGAAATGGCCGCCGGCCGCTTAACGGATTTCCTGATCGCCTTCTCACGCGAGGAAAACCGGCATTACGTCATGGACCTGATCCGCAGCGACGCCGGCTTCTTTGCGGAGCATTTATCCCGCAAGGGCGTGATCATGATCTGTGGTTCCCT
Source organism: Leadbetterella sp. (assembly GCA_019638185.1). Taxonomy (GTDB): domain Bacteria; phylum Bacteroidota; class Bacteroidia; order Cytophagales; family Spirosomataceae; genus Leadbetterella. Next base: position 49,509 of record JAHBUH010000006.1, on the reverse strand, counting down.
GGCCATGCAGAAAGACGTGGAAGCCGTGCTGGATGCACTTTGCCGGGAGAAAAACGGGCAGGAACTGAACTTCTACAAAGAACAGGGCCAGCTCCTTAGTGACTGTTACTAATAAAAATAGAATCTAATCTCTTAAACCCCCTCTGTGTTCTATGTGTAATATATTTTTGCGCAAAGCACAGGCACAAAGTACACTAAAGTTTTCAGGAAAGTCCCAAACTCTTCAGAAACCCCTCCCGGTAATTCTGCCCCAGGGGCACCTCATGCGTTCCCAGAAAAAGGCGGTTGCCCTCAATATGAGTGATCTTATCCCGGTTAATGATAAATGACCGGTGGATCCGGTCAAAACCCCGCCCCGGAAGCAGGCTTTCAAAATAGCTGAACGTCACCGGCGACTTCAGCGAAAGGCTCTCCGTAATCACCAGCGTATAATTCCCGCTTGCCTCCGCATACACGATATCCGCGAAAGCCACCTTATAGATCTTCCCTTCCGAACGAAGAAAAACAGCAGCCTCCCCACTTTCTTCCTCTCCCGGAGCCACACCCACAGGCCGCGCCTTATCCAGCGCCACCATGAACCGTTCCAGTGAAAACGGCTTCAGCAGGTAATCCACCACGTCCAGCTCAAACGCCTCCAGAGCATACTCCTTATAGGCCGTGGTAAGGATCACGCGGGGTCTGGTCTTCAGGGTTCTCAGGAAAGACATCCCGTCCAATACCGGCATATTGATATCCAGGAACAGCACATCCACCTTCTGTTTCTCCAGGATACTACGCGCTTCAAGGGCATTAGCGGCCAGGCCCACCACTTTTAACTCCGGGAAGTGGCCGCAGTAATTTTCCAGGATTTTACGGGCAATGGGCTCGTCGTCTACAATTAAACAGTTCATTTCAGGATTTTTTTAGCTGTAAAAGCACCTTATACGTATGGCCGGTGTCTTCCACATTATACTCGTACCGGCCGGGATAAAGCAGCGCTAAGCGGCGTTTGGCGTTTTCCAGTCCCAGGCCGCTCTCTTTGTTCAATAAATTAGGCCGGGACGCGCCGTCATACGTATTATACACCGAAAACAGGATATTCCCTTCCCACACCCGCAGGTTCACTTCCATCACCACCTGGGCGTCCGTAGTGTTTTTGGAATGCTTGAAGGCATTTTCCACAAACACGATCAGCAGCATGGGCGCTATCTCCAGCTCCCCCGGCTCATCAAGATGCAAGGTCAGATCCAGGCGGTCATCCAGGCGAATCTTCTCAAACTCAATGTAATTCCGGATGTAGCTGATCTCCTCCTTCAGCGGCACAAAAGCATTGCCCTTCTGGTACACCGAATACCGCAGCAGGTCCGACAGTTTCAGGAGCAGTTCCGGCAGTTTTTCATTTTTTTCCAGCGACAGGCCGTAGAGATTATTGAGCGTATTGAAGAGAAAATGCGGGCTGAGCTGCGACTGGAGGAGCTGCATTTCACTTTTACTGGCCAGGGCCATCGACTCGGAAGCCTGGAGCTTATTCCGCGAAACCAGCCGGAAAGCAGTACCCGCCAACCCCAGGAGGATAGCCAGGAGAAAAGAACAGAAAATAATCAAAAAGGCATTGGAAGCCGCATGGGGAGAATACCGGCTATACCGGACCAGCCCGATGAATATCAGGGTCACCGTCACCAGGGCAGCCGAGCCCCGAAGGGTAGTGGTGGACGAGACCTCCAGCGAATCTTTAAAATACATGCGTGCCACACTGTGCCCGATATACAGTCCCAGGTAAAACAAAATCACCGTACCCGTAGCCACAGACTCTTCCTCTTCAATGCCCATGGGCGCAAAGATCATATTGAAGATGTTCCAGAGCGGGATGCCCAGAAGCGCTAACCAAATTCCATATTTTTTCAGAAGCTGTAACATCGTCTTTTTATACAAAGGTGACCCTCTTCCCCCTGTCTTTCTAACAAAGATGACAAAAAGCCCGAAAATCAGGACATACATCCGGATTTTAATGATAAAAATGCTTTAAACCCGAAATCCGGGCTTTCGTCATGATCACGCCGCTGTCTGTCCTTTGAAATTGCGCCGCCCTGCAGCCCCCGCCAGTTTTGCAGAAAAATAAAATATGATGAAAAAGTTATTATTCCTGCTCCTGTTTTCCGGGGCTTTAAACGCCCAGGATATCTCGGGCCTTGTACAAAGTAAAAATAAGGAACCCCTGCCGGGCGCCACGGTTCTGCTGATGTCGGATACCCTTTTGATCCAGAGAAAATTCACCGATAGCCTGGGCCGGTTTCAGTTTGAGGGATTAGTCCCTTCCAAAACGTACTTCCTTAAAATCAGTGCCCTGGGTTTTAATCCCTACCAGACAGCACCCGTAAACCCTCCTTTTGATTTCCCCGGTATCCCCCTGGAAGAATCCGGAGCCATAAACCTGTCTGAAGTGACCATTGTGGGTAAAAAACCGATGATCGAAAATGAAATAGACCGCACCATCATTAACGTAGACGCCATGCCCGGCGCCGCTACCGGTAATGCCTATTCCCTCCTGGAAAAAACGCCGGGGGTAAGTGTCATTAACAATACCCTCTCGCTGAACGGTAAGCAGAACGTATCCGTACTGATCAATGGCCGGCCTTCCCAGTTGAGCGGCAAAGACCTGGAAAATTACCTGAAGTCGCTTTCAGCCAGCGACATCGAAAAAATAGAACTCATTGATAACCCGCCCGCCAAATACGATGCGGCCGGCGGAGCCATCATTAACCTGAAGCTCCGGGTAAGCCGGAAGGCCGGCTGGGCCGGCAGCGTAAACCTCTTGCACAATGCCGGCCGTTACTGGAGAAACTACGACGGCCTCAGCCTGAACTATAACCTCCGCAAGATCCACGTCTACGCCTCCGGTGGGTATTTTAACGACCGCTACGAAGACGTGGAATCCCGGCAAACGCGCTTCCTGAAAGAAAATTACCAGGTAAACCAGGAATTACGCAATGACTCCCGCTCCCGGGGCCTGAGTTTTCACAGCGGACTGGATTATTTCCTTTCCAATAAAACCACCATGGGCATTTTCTACCGGAACAGTCAGCCGAACGCCCCCTCCTACCGGAGCATAGAAAACCGGGAAGCTCTCCACCCCTTAACCACGCTGAATAATAACCAGGAAACCAAGACCTATGACGGGGCCTCGGTCTATCTCACCCAAAAATTCGGAAAGCGGGAGCTTTCACTGGAAGTAAACCAGGTCCGCTATTTAAGTGATGCTGTCCAGAACTTTGAAAACGTAGGCAGCGATGAGTTCCGCTACGTGCTGGCTACCCGGATACGGACCCGTTCCGCTTCCCTCGACTACATTCACCCCATCACAAAAGGTAACCTGGAAGCCGGCCTCAAAGCGTCTTTTATGGATAATGATAACGATAACCGCTACGCAGGCCATACCGAAGGGGGTTTTCAAACCGACTGGTCCCGGTCTAACCATTTCCTCTACCACGAGAACATCAATGCCGCCTACGTGAGCGGGCAGCGGGAGTTTAAACGGTGGAGTATTAAAGCCGGCTTACGCGCCGAAACCACGCATGCGGAAGGCACCCAGCTGGGTAACGAGGTGGTGCCCCGGTCTGGCTTTGACCGGAACTATGTAAATGTATTCCATAACCTGTTTCTCCGTTATAAACTGGACTCTGCCGGTAAAAATACGCTGACCTTTACCACGCTGCGGCGCCTGGTACGGCCCTATTACCTGTACCTGAACCCGTTTATGCAGTATCGCGATCCGTATAATTACGCCACCGGGAACCCGGAGTTAAATCCGCAGATCCAGGGCCGGTACGAGCTGGAATACCGCTATTCTACCAGCCTGCGGGTAGGATTACACTATAATCCCTTTAAAGACGTGATTCTGCCTACCACCGAAACCATTGATAATATCTTCTACACCAAACAGGATAACATTGCTGAAGGGTACATGTATATGTTTAACGTGTTTGTATCTAATAACTTCACCAAGTGGTGGAGCTTCAATTACGGAGCCCGGCTGGCGCACGTCGGCTTACGCGGAAAGCTCTATGTGGAAAACCTGGATTACAGCATTAATGTGCTTCGCGGTGAGCTGACCAATAACTTCAAAATATCCGATAAGCTCTCGGCCTGGCACTATGTAAATTACGCCACTAAAGACTATAACGGCCAGCTGGTCACCAAAGGCCGGTTTATGATGAACCTGGGGCTTCAATACAAATTCCTGAACGATAAGGCCAGCCTGGGCGTTTCCCTGGATGATATTTTCCACTCCTGGAAAAACCGTAGCTTCAGTACTAATATCACCAATGCCTACGTCACTTCCAGGGCCTATTCCGATACCCGGCGGGTGGGTGTATCGCTGAATTACCGTTTCGGAAACAATAAAGAAATGAAGCGCGGAAAATCCAGCAATGCCAATGACGACAGGATTTAATGCAAATATTTTCCCGGCTGCCGGATAATGCCTATTTTCATCCCTCAAAATCAGCGATGATGCGCATTCATCTGACCGTATGCTTCCTCCTCTTCAGCCTGACCAGCGGCTTTTCGCAGCAGGTATTTAAAAAAACCACCGTGCTGATGGGCTCGGTGTTTGAACTGACCCTGGTGGAAAAAGATTCCGCCCTGGCGCATGAACACCTTCAGCAGGTGATCAGTGAGATAGACCGCATTGAAAACCTGATCTCGGAATGGCGGCCCCAGACACAGGTCTCGGAGGTGAACCGGAACGCCGGCATCCGGCCCGTCAAAGTAGACCGGGAAGTATTGGAACTGACCCGCCGTGCCCTCCGGTACTCTGAACTATCGGAGGGCGCATTTGACATCAGCATAGCCGCCATGGATAAGCTGTGGCGTTTTGACGGCAGCATGACCGAAATGCCCGCCGAAGAAGCCATCCGTAAATCCGTAGAGCGGGTGGGCTACCGGCATATCGTCCTGGACAGCGCAGCCTCTACCATTTACCTGGCTATACCCGGCATGAAGATCGGTTTCGGGTCTATCGGGAAAGGCTATGCCGCAGACAAAGGGCGGGAGCTGATGCAGGCGCTGGGCGTGCAGGGGGGAATAGTCAATGCCTCCGGTGACCTTTCCAGCTGGGGAACGCCTCCCGGCAGCAAAGTGTGGAAAATAGGCGTTTATAACCCCTTCAAACCCCAGAAAATACTCAAAGTACTCAAAATAAAGGAAGCCGCCGTGGCCACCTCCGGCAGTTATGAAAAATACACCGAAATTCACGGCAAACGCTATTCGCACATCATTAACCCCAAAACCGGCTACCCCTCCACCGGCCTCACCAGCGTAACCGTCACCGGCCCCACCGCCGAGTTTTCAAACGCCCTCAGCACCTCCGTTATGGTTCTGGGTAAAACAGCGGGCATCCGGCTCCTCCGGCAGTTTCCCCAATACCGCTATATCTTAATCACCGATAGCGGAAAAGTCATTAAAAAGTAAGGGTCCGCCATTTTGCTGACGCCAGCAAAAAGGCCTGAATAGCTCTTGAAGCCGGATTCCCCATTTTGCTGACGCCAGCAAAATGGACTGATATGTCTTGTTTGGCGTTTTCGCAAGCAGCATATCAGCGCTTTCCCCTCCAATACCTGCCCGCAAAATACGCCAGCGGTCCTCCCACCGCAATGATCAGGATACCCATGCCCTTCAGTGCCGCCCCCCAGTGGAAACCAGAGCCCGGCACCCGGCTTAAAGGCAGTACTCCAAAGTTCATCACTCCCCAGATCACCAGCCCGTATAAAATGGCCTGGAGAATTTTGGAGCGGATAAAACGTGAAAATTTCGGGTAGAGAAGAAAAAAGAGGGCCGACCAGGAGAAAGCGATAAGAAAATGCAGCACCAGGCCCAGTCCTACATAAACCGGCCCGCCACTGAATGCCTCAGCGCCTGTAAGCCCGCTGGCAATGAACCGTAGCACCCGGGCAGGCGTGACACCCGAGCTCCACCCGGCATTCACAAAGGCCAGAAGGATATCCAATGTACCGGCCACCAGGCCGGCTTTAAAAATTTCAGCGCTCAGGTTCTTTTTCATAACGGGTCCTGTTTGATGATCTGTACCGGGCCCGGCCTCTCCGGGTTCCCGCGAAAATCATTCAAAATAAATAAATTTCCGCCAATGATACTTTCTCACGGCTAACTATCCCGAATTTCTTCAAAATCAGGCCTAAGCTTTGCACCATCAATTAAAGATTAAATTCATGAGAAAAACCTGCTTTCTTATCTTTTCCCTCCTGATTGCCATGACTTCCCGGGGCCAGGTCAGATTTGTCATCATATCGGGTGCGGTCAGGGGCAAAACCGATAAAGCGGCTATACCTTACGTGAATATCGTGCTTAAAACCGCCAAAGACAGCGCCTTTCCGGCGGGAACCGTTACCAATGAGGAAGGCCGCTTCTCCCTGGCCGGCATTGCCCCGGGAAACTACACCCTGCAGGCTTCCTTTATTGGCTACGAAACCGCCGTACAAGTCCTCTTCGCAGGCAGCCTTTCGGAATTCCTGGACATTCCTGCCCTGGAACTGCAGAAAAACACCACGCTGCTCCAGGCCGTGGTCATCACCGGCGAACAGGCGGACGTCAGTGCTAAAATAGATAAAAAAGTCTATTCCCTGGCCGATAACCTCAGCCAGGCGGGGGCTCGGTGCTGCAAAACATGCAGAACCTGCCGGGAGTGATCGTACAGGAAGGCAAAGTGCTGCTGCGCGGAAATGAAAAAGTGACCGTACTGATAGACGGCAAGCAAACCGTCCTGACGGGCTTCGGGAACCCGTCGGGGCTGGATAATATCCCCGCCTCCGCCATTGAAAAAATAGAGATCATCACCAATCCCTCTGCCCGCTACGATGCTAACGGGAACGCCGGCATCATTAACATCATCATGAAGAAAAGCAAGCAGATACGATGACGGTACCATCATCTGCTCCCAGCTGAAACGGAACCGTAACACTAACTTCCTGACCACCAAAGCCGGCGTAGATTGGTACATCAACGATAAGAATATGTTTACCGTTTCCGGCTTATTCGGCAGTGAAAAGATCATTGACCGGGGAGATCAGCCCTTTTCTAACGCCAGCCTCTCCCAACGGCTCTGGCAGTTCCTGGAAGATGAGCTGAAAACCACCGTGATGGGTACCGCCGCCTACCACCGGAAATTCACCCAGGCCGGTCACGTGCTGAACATGGGCTTTAACTACACCCAGCCTTTCCCGAACCTGCGGCTGGCCTATGAGGTGAATCCGCACCATAAGCTCTCCCTGTTTTATAACCGCCGCGTAGACCGGCCTAACGAGGCAGACATCCGGATCTTCCCTAAATACGAGGACGCCGAACTGATCAAAGTAGGAAACCCGGAGCTGGGCCATAAATATCCCCCAGGGGAAGGCCGACTACCGCTTCAGCATGGACCTGGGGCTGAAAAAGCCCGGCAGGGTTCAGCGGTTTATTCCCGGAATTACCAATAAGCAGCCGGTCAGGGCGGGTAGTGATCATGATCTCCCCACCCCGAAGGCAATACTTCAGCGCATGGGTCACCAGGTTCTGGATGACCGTGGTAAAAAGAAAAGGATTAGCGGTCACCTTCGGCGGAAAGGTAAGCCTACATCCCCTCAAGCAGCTCCTCTTCGTCTTCAATGATCAGTATTTTCATAAACAAAAGATACAAAGTTTCAGCCGCCCGCTCAGGGAAATGCAGGCATTTATTTAATTTTACAGGAAATACAAAATTCCTCCAGGAGATACTTGTGTTTTTTTGAACAAACTGAAAATCTATGTGGTGGTTTTACGCTATCCTCTCCGCGCTGTTCGCTTCCCTGACGGCCATATTTGCCAAGCTGGGGATAGCTAACATCAGCTCTAACCTGGCCACAGGCATCCGCACCCTGGTCATACTGGTACTGGTCTGGAGCATAGTACTGATCAAAGACGAGCATAAAGGCATTTCCGCCATCCCCAGGAACGCCATCATCTTCCTGGTCATATCAGGCATAGCCACCGGACTGTCGTGGCTTTTTTACTTTAAAGCGCTGCAGCTGGGCAATGCCTCCCAAGTGGCCGCCGTAGATAAGCTGAGTGTGGCCCTGACCATCGTTCTGGCCGTTATTTTCCTGAATGAAACACTGAGCCTGCGCACCGCCCTCGGCGCCGCTTTGATCATCCTGGGCACCTTTATCCTCATCAAACCCTGAAGAGAGGCAATATTCCGCCCGATTATACGGTTATTTAAAAGAATAGTCCTACATTTGATTTAATAAATTCAATTTCAACACTAAAATAATAGCCGTATGAGTACAGAGAATTTGCACAGAAAGGAAGCCGTTGAGAAGCTGAAAGAGATGGTGGATAAAATTGACATAGGTATGATGTGTTCTTTCCCCGCTGACAGCGATTACCCCCATTCCATTCCCATGAGCCGGCAGGAAGTAGATGAGGAAGGAAATATCTGGTTCATTTTTTCTTCGGAAAGTGACACCCATCAGCACCTCAGCCGGAACCCCAGGGTAAGCCTACTTTATGCCCACGTGGGCGACTACAATTTTTTGAGTGTAAACGGGACGGCGGAAATCTCCCGCGATCCGGAAAGAGTGGACAAGTACTGGAATAAGATGATCGAAGCCTGGTTTGAGAAAGGCAAAGAAGATCCCCGTATCCGCGTACTTAAAGTGACGCCCGGTGAAGCGCACTATTGGGACAACAAGTCGAACAAGCTGGTCACGCTACTGAAAGTGGCCGCAAGCGCCATTTCCGGGCAGCAGCTGGACATTGGCAGGGAAGGTAAGCTGAACCTGTAGCATGACTTCCCTGAAACGAACCGCTCTCCGGGGTTCGTTCTGAAACCTCTTTTTTAGTCATCCATGGGCCCGGGCGTATGCTACCGGCCCTTGCAAATATTTTATTGGGCCATATTTTCCACTTAAAAAGCAAAACAGTTATGAAAGACGAGAAAGAATCCCATTTCAACCGGCACCGGGTTGATAATGGTAACCGGGTGATGACCACTAATGACGGTGTACCGGTGTACGACAATAACAATACCCTGAAAGCCGGTGAAAGGGGGCCTTCCCTCCAGCAGGATCACATTTTCTTTGACAAGCTAATGCATTTTGACCGGGAGCGGATCCCGGAAAGGGTAGTGCATGCCCGGGGCTCCGGGGCACACGGTGTCTTTGAGGCCACTGCGGATATGTCGGAATATACCACCGCTGCCTTTCTCAGAAAAGGCACCGTTACCCCTGTATTTACGCGGTTTTCCACCGTGGCGGGCTTTAAAGGTTCTACCGACCTGGCGCGCGATGTTCGCGGCTTTTCCGTAAAATTCTATACCGAAGAAGGGAATTACGACCTGGTGGGCAACAATATCCCCGTATTTTTTATCCAGGACGCCATGAATTTCCCGGACCTGGTACACGCTGTAAAACCCGAACCCAACAATGAAATGCCCCAGGCGGCATCCGCGCACGATACCTTCTGGGACTTTATTTCGCTCATGCCCGAAGCCGCTCACATGACCATGTGGGTGATGTCAGACCGGGCCATTCCCCGGAGCCTGAGAATGATGGAGGGCTTTGGGGTGCATACCTTTAAACTGGTGAATGAAAAAGGGAAAGCCACTTTTGTGAAATTTCACTGGAAACCCCGCTTAGGCGTACATTCGGTGGCCTGGAACGAAGCCCAGAAGATCTCCGGCTTCGATTCCGATTTTCATCGCAAAGACCTGTGGGAAGCCATTGAAAACGCAAATTTCCCTCAGTGGGACCTGGGCGTACAGCTCATCCCCGAAGAAGATGAAATGAAGTTTTCATTCGATATCCTGGACGCCACAAAAATTATCCCCGAAGAGCTGGTGCCGGTACGGATCATCGGTACCATGACCCTGAACCGTAACCCGGAAAACTTCTTCGCCGAAACGGAACAGGCCGCTTTTGATCCCGGCCGGGTGGTACCGGGAATCGACTTTTCAGACGATCCCCTCCTGCAGGGAAGGATATTCTCTTACATGGATACCCAGAATTACAGGCTGGGCGGTCCTAACTTCCATGAGCTTCCCATTAACCGCCCGGTAAACGGGAAGCACAATAACCAGAAAGACGGTTTTTCCCGGCTGGATATCCTGAAAGGCGCCGTCAGCTACTTCCCGAACAGCAAAGCCGACGGATGCCCTTACCACGCCATGCTGAACGGTGGAACCGGCTTCCGGTCGCACCAGCAGCCCATTGATGCGGCTAAAATACGGGCGCGGTCTGTTTCCTTTGCCGACCATTTCACCCAGGCCAGGCTATTCTTTAATTCCCAAAGTCCGGAAGAGCAGGAGCACATCATCAGCGCCCTGAGCTTTGAGCTGTCTAAAGTACAAGAGGCTGCTATCCGGAAACGCGAACTGGCCATACTGAACCAGATAGACCCGGGCCTGGCCCAAAAAGTCGGGGATAACCTGGGCCTGGTACCTCCCGGTGAACTGGATGCCCTGACTCTGAAATTTGCCCGCCAGAACCACCCGGAATATCCTGTAAAACCGCCCAAACCCGAAGTGGAAAAATCAGCCGCACTCAGCATGAAGGTAAAACCCGGAAACGGCGATATTAAAACGCGGAAAGTGGCTTTCCTGGTGGATGAAGGCGTAAGCCGGGAGTCTGTAGACAGGATGAAAAGAGCCCTGGAGCGGGAAGGCGCACAGGCGGTACTGATTGCCTCCCATGTAGGCAAAATAAAATACAAGGAGGGCGGAGAAGCGGAAATCGCGCATTCTTACCTCACGGAGGCATCCGTATGCTACGATGCATTTTATACCCCTGACGGCGACTCCGTGAAAAAGCTGGAAGCTAACCCAGATTACCTGCAGTTTATTAACGAGGGATACCGCCACTGCAAAGCACTGGCTTTTGCCCGGGGAGCCGAAGAACTGGCCCGGAAATCCTTTATCGAAAAAGATAAGGGGGTGGTGTTTGAAAGTACCGGTGACCTCGTGAAAGACTTCATCAGTACTATGAAGCAGCACCGGGTATGGGAAAGGGAGAAGGCGCGAAAGGTGCCGTCCTGAGTTAGAATAAAGGTGTCTGAAAAGTAACGCCTTGCATTTTGCGCCCTTTTCAGACACCTTCAGGACTGTCTAATCCTTCCTGTCAGGAGGATATTAATTCACTTTGGCCTCCAGCTTCCTGAGCTTTTCTTCGTTTTTCGGGATGGTTTTCTCCAGTTTCCGGATCTTCTTTTCCGTTTTCTTCACGCGGGAGTCTGCTTTCCGGGCGGATTTGGCTTTAGATTCCGCTTTCTTCGCACTTTTCTTTGCCTTTTTGGCTTTGCTTTTGTTTTCAGTATCGTTACTTAACTTCTTCGCCATTTCGGCATTCTTGTCGGCCGCTGAGATAGCATCACTCTGCTTCTTGTCGCGGGCGGCGATCTGCTTGTCTTTGTCGGCGTACAGCTTGGAAAGCTTGTCTTTGTCTTCCACCAGCTTCAACTGAAGTTTTGCGATTTCCTTCTCTTCTTTGGAAACAGGTGCCGGCTTTTGAGCCCAGGCGTTAACTGAAAAAATTGTAGCGAAAATAAGAGTAGCCCATAATTTCCTTTTCATAACGATATGTCTTTTTATACTGTATAACGCAGGCGGGAAGATTATTGATCCTGAAAAGGCTTTTTTTTCTGATTTCTTACGCTGAAAAAACTGTCAGGCCGGCCTGCACGGGCTCCGCAACCCGGCATAAGGCCGGCCAACCGACAGCTTATATATCAGAAGGAGAAAGTAAGTGAACTCCAGAAACTTCTCGGCAGGATGATCCGACCGATCTGCAGGGAGCCTTTCTCAAAATTGCCAATGGCCAAGAACTGATCTCCTCGGATATTGCCTTCTGTCAAACCACGGCTATTAGTCAGGTTATCACCCCAAATCCGCAGGCCCAGGTTTTTAAGAACACGTATATCCAGCCCGGCCGATACCTCGTTATACCCTTTCAGGCGGTACACATTACTCGGGGTGGTCCAGCGCTTACCGATCTGGCGGTAACCTACAAAAAGGTCAAAGATGCTGTATTTATAGGTAGCTTGCAGCTCAGCCATATAATTTGGAATACGCTCGGCTGAGTTCCCTGTCCAGATAAATGGTTTTCCGGCCAGGTCTGCCCGTGCATTGGCTGGGGCAGTCACTTCATAATCGGTAAACTTGCTGCTCTGAACGGTAGTGGTCAGGCGGAAGTTCAGATTGTTGGTAGCCGCATAAATAGCTTCCAGTTCGGCACTGAGATTACGGCTGGAAGCAAAAGTTCCTATGTTAATGATACCACCGGTCTGATTGGGAACTCCCATGCTGGCTGCAATATTGTTCAGACTGGCGTAAACCAGTGAACCAAACAGGCCTACTTTTTGCGTATTGATCTTATACCCTACTTCGGCCATGATGATATCTCTCCTTTTAGCGTCATCCGGATTATAATTAAATGCAGAATAATTACCCACATTTAAAGCACTGTAAGTTTTAGTAGCCCGGGCAAACAATGCATGGCTGGCATTGATCTTATAGTTAAGACCCAGGGAACCGGTACTGTGCAAACGGGTCTCATCATATGGAGTCATATTGGTAAAAGGAGTCGAGTTAATCAGGCGGTCGCCTTTCACCCGGAAGTTATCTAGCCGCACGCCCAGGTCGATTGTCAGGTTGCCAAAATTGACCTCATCCGACAACATGGCCGATAAAATCGTAGTCATTCCGTCACGGTAGTTGTTAATATTAACACCGCTATACCCATTGCCGGTATTGTTGCCGATCCGTAAAGTACGGGGATTATCCTTTATTTCCGTGTTAAAAGTAGCTCCCAAACCGAAAGCATTCACGTCATACAGGTGGAAGCCTAATCCGAAAGAAACACCATGCTTGCCGAATTGCTTGTGGAAGTCAAGGTTATCCACAAACTGGCGGTCGTCTGATTCAGAACCGGTAAAAGATTGTCCTGTATAATAACCCGTGGGATTAACCAGTTGCTGTCCGTCCAGGTAATAATAGTTTACGGCGGGTTTATAGGCCGTAGCGGCTGTTACGGTTGAACCCGTAAATTTCCCTTCACTTACCGAATAGCGCATATTATTCCGGATAGTCCACTCGTTCCGGGTATTAATTTTAAGCTCTACCTGTCCTGCCGTGGATTTATAATGCACCCCGTCTGCAAAATCATAATTAAATGTCCGGCCATCCGGACTGGTCAAGGTTACTTTGGTGTCACGGGTAACCAGTATGTCTTTCAGGAGGTCAAAGTTGGGCAATGCTTTCCCTTGTCCCGAGCCGTCATAGCTGTAATAAGAAGGCACCAGCCACGTGGTCTTATCATTGAGATATTTACCATAGAAGCGGAGGTAGCTTCCGTTCTTCATATTATAAGTAAGGTTACCTTTAATCTGTCCGCCTTCATTGGCCCGGAAGGTTGGCGGCCGGATTCCGTCATCCGCCCGGTAGAAACCGCCGATACTGTATTTCCATTTGGAAGAGATCGGGCCACCAATCACGCCATCAAAACGGTTGGCATTTTGTGACAAGCCCCGGGTATATTTTAATTTTCCGGACAGCCTGTCCCCACCCGTAGCAGATAATAAGTTGATCAAGGCACCCGGGGTTCCGGCTAAGATCACGGCTGCATGCCCGCCCCGCACAGCTTCTACATTTTTTATAGTCAAATCTACTTTATACAGCTGATCAGGTGAAGGGTTGGTGGTATAACCGGTAGGAAGCACCGGCAGACCGTCTTCCATGACCCCCATAAATACATATCCACCGCCGGGCAATCCACGTACACGCACACTACCGGGGCCATCACCGCCACTACTTTCCACCGACATCCCCGGAATAGCTTTCAACATGTCTGTACTGTTTAACGGCGGGCGCTCTTCCAACTGCTTGGCGCTCACCGTGGTAATAGCCACACTTGATTCAATCTTCTTCTTAGCTGACCCGCTGGACGTAACAATCAGCTGGTCGAGTTGCAGGTTATCTTCCTGCATCGAGACATTAATGGAAACATCGCTTCCGTTAACGGAGATATCTCTTTTAATTTCTTTGTATCCTACGCTTGTAAGGGTTAAGGTATAATTGCCATTGGGTACATTAGGAAAGGAAAAAATACCATCATTACCTACCATCAGGCTCTTTTTCTGATAACTCAGGGTAACGGTGGCTCCTACAAGCATCTCACCGCGGTTATCGGTCACTTTACCGCTAACCGTATATTGCTGAAGATTCATCTTAACCCGGCGGAGATCAATGGTATTCAACTCTCTTTTAAGAACAATATATTTCCCGGTGACCTCATAGCTAACATGCAAGGGAAACAGCAATTCGTTCAGAATGCTCCCCAATGTCTCATTCTCAGCGCTGAAGGTTATCTTCTCTCCCGCAGGGATCTGGTTGGCGATGAAACTGAACTTCACGTCGGCATGCTTCTCTATTTTAAGCAGCAATTGTTTCAATTCAAGATTAGCGGCTTCAATGCTAAGCCGTTTTTCCAGCATTTCCTGTCCTTTTGTCTCAGCGGCCATGGTCAGGCCGAAAGATAGCAGGAGGACAAATAAAGGAGGGAAAGTAATTTTCATAATAGTCAGGGCGACTTTGACGAATTGTCGATTTTTTTCCATAGTTTTGATTGAGTTTTGTTAATAATAAAGGTTGACACACTCTACCCTTATGTCTTTGCAGAGACATTTTCAAGGGCATTCCTGAGCCGGTTATGTTGCAGCATATCCGGCTTTTCTTTTTAGAAAAAAGTTTTGATCATAGGCAAACGTTTAAAATTTACATCCTTTTCCTTCGATCAATATTTTGGCATCTGAAAGCCGGTACTCCGCATTAAACGTCTTGCAGATCACTTCCAGCTTTTCAAACAGCTGCTCATCTTCCAGGCTTACGGTCAGCCGGCACTGGCTGAAGGTATCCGGGTCATAGATGATCTCAATGTTATAGGCATTGGCCAGCCGCTCAAAAACCTCAGCAGCAGGCGTATTGTCAAAGCTCAGCGTGGCCGGCAGGGCAGACGGGTTCACAATCAGCGGATCCGCCACCAGTGAGCGCGTCAGGCTGGCTTCCTTTTTGGAAAAAACAGCCATCTGGTTTGGCTTCAGCACCAGGGTAGCGGAAGACCGTTTGTCGGTATCTTTCAGGTGCTCATAATTTTCCTGGGAAATGACTTCCACCCTGCCCGTTTTTACAGAAACGCTCACTTCCTTCTCATTGGAAGACACCGTAAAACTGGTACCCAGTACCCGGGTGACCAGCCCGTTAGAGATCACCAGGAAGGGCTTCTCCGGGTTCCTGGCCACATCAAAGAACGCCTCCCCTTCCAGGATAACCCGCCGGTCAGCCTGGTTAAAGCTTTCCCCGTAATAGATACGGCTTCCGGCCGATAACTCCACCTGCGTGCCGTCACTCAATACCACCGTCCGGACTTGCTCCGAATCATTCACTTCTGCGATTTCCCGGGATAGCCCCTCCTCCTTCCGGGCCGGCTGCGTATACAGGTAATAGCCTAATCCCAGTCCCGCCAGGATGGCCACAGAGGCCGCCATTCTGCGAAGGCTCAGGATGCGGAACCGGCTTCTTCCCGGCTGAACAGACCGCCATATTTTTTCTTCCAGCTCCCTATCAGCAGGCAGTGCCTGCACTTCCTTCAGATCCCGGATCAGCTGCCGGGCTTCCAGCATTTTTTTTTGGATATCCGGAGATGCGGCAAAATGCTTTTGCCACTGATCAAACTCCGCCGAAGGGACCTCTGAGGCCCATTTTCGGAAGGAGTCGTCTTCCAGGAAGTCGGACAAGTGATATTTCGAGGGATCCATTATTTAAACGGTTTACTAATAAATGGAGGCAGGTACTCCTTTTTAATCCATTTTTTTAAAGAAATTTTGCAATTAATTTACAAGATGCTGGATATAAGCGAGTTAATAAGTAGAAAAATGATATAATCTTTGAGGATCTTCAGGCCGGAGTAGATGAACTTACAGGCCGACTGGTAGTTAACGCCCATAATACGGGCTACTTCCTCATTAGAGAGGTCATGGTAATAGCGCAGGTTAATGGCTTCCTGCTGGCGTTTGGAAAGTTTCTGCAGCGCTTTTTCCAGTCGCATCAACCGGGAATCCCGGTCTTCGTTCTCCAGGATGGCAAATTCAATGGAGGGTTCGGAGGCCTCCTCTTCCTTCGGTTCTGAAGTAAGGGGAGCGGGTATTTTTTTGCTCAGTTTATTCCGCAGCGCCCGCAGCAGGTAAAAGCGGATGTTATCGGTGTCGGTTAAACGGGCGCGACTATTCCAGATTTCCAGGAAAAGATCCTGTACCGCATCCTGGATAAGCACGGTATCCGGCGTCAGCTTTTTCCCATAGTGGATCAGGCCCTGGATCTCGCGCCGGTATATCTGCCCGAAAGCCGGTTCACTACCGGTTTTAAAGGCTTTCCATAAAGCTTCATCCTCTTTAAATTGATCTATATCCATAGCCCCAAGCTTTGTATACGGGATAACAAAGCGATTATGGGGCTAAAATAACCATTATATATCACATAAGCCCTATCCGACCGGTTCTTGTTCGCGTAATTTAGGAAGAAAGTCAGCGCTCCCCACGGCTTTTTTAATTAATTTAGCCGCTGGTATTCAAGGGTTCACTATGACATTACAGCAGGTTATCGTTTTCAGTCAAAGCCGCCAAAAGCGCAACGCATTCCTCCTGAAAGCGTTGTTCCTGTTGGTTTTTATAACCGTCTGGGTGGATTATTTCTTCTCCGAAATCCAGAGTACCACGTTTTACCTTTCCGAGTCGCTCCTGTTCAGCACCTACTGGCTACTTTTTTTGCCCCTGCTGAATCTCCAGTGGAGAATCACTGCACGGAGCCCCCTGCGGGGAGTGCTGTACGCGGGGATGACCTCAGCCATCCACCTGCTTTTATATCCCGCCCTGGTGTGGCTGATATCCAAATGTTTCTACGGACATACTTTCGCTTATCGCCAGACTTTTGGGTACGGTCTTACTACTTATTTTATTAAAACTTTCCTTATTTATGGACTGGCAGTGCCGGTTATGGCCCTGATCCGGGGAGCTTTACAGGCCGGAATTCCAGGCACCCCGCCGTCCCGATCAGAAGAGATATCCCCACTACCGGGTGTGCCTGGATCACCGGAAGAGCCCGCAGATAGCTCCCGTTTCCTTAATACCCTGCTGGTGCCTGACGCTAATAACACAAAAACCCGCATTCAAACCGCCGATATCCTCTACTTTTCAGCTAACTCCCCTTACATTAACGTTTACCACCCGATAAAGAAATACCTGCTCACGGAAACGCTGAGATCGCTGGAAGCCCGGCTGTCTCCGGAGCAGTTTGTGCGTATTCACAAATCCTGCATTGTTAACTTAGAAAAGGTGGTTTCGTGCCGCTCCCGCTTAAACGGCGATTACGACCTGGAGCTGTCTGACGGCAGCCTGCTCCGCCTGAGCCGGAATTATGTGGCCGGCTTCAGGGCGCGGTTTCATCGTGATACCGCAGATTAACCTCCTCTTACCGTATTCCGTTTGAAGGTCAGGCATCAGCAAGAGATATTTGCTGCCTGAAACAGCTATCAGCATTCAGTCAGGTGGCGAACCTCCGGGCGACGCTTCGCCGGGTGGCGTATCACCGGGTGGCGTACCACAGGGTGGCGTACCACTTTCAGAAGTCAGGCACACCACCCGGCGAAGCATCATCCGGCGAGGCGACCAATCCGCCCTACCCTGCTCATGAATACGCGGTCTACTACTGCGGCTGATAGCTAAATTTTATATTTATGAAAAATTTATTTATCACCTTCCTGATCCTTTACCTGACCACGGGATGCCAGGGTCAGACCCGGCAAACCTCTTCCCGGGAGCCAGAAGCCCCATCCTCCAAAGCCCTGATAGGTGGGGGCTGTGACGGCTGCAAACTCATGTATATCGGCATGCCGGAGGTCATCAGTGCTACCGACACCAGCGCCGGATGGTATGAACCGGGGCAGAAACTGATGGTTACGGGCACCGTATACCACTTAGACGGCAAAACCCCGGCACCCGGCGTCATTATTTACTACTGGCAGACCGACCATAACGGCTATTACAGTCCCCGGCAGGGATTAGACCCGCGTGTTAAACGTCATGGTCATATCCGGGGCTGGGTAAAAACCGATGCACACGGGCAATACACCCTTCTGACCGTGCGCCCGGCCCCCTATCCGGGTGAGGCCATGCCGGCTCATATTCACCTGTCGGTAAAAGAACCCGGGCTTCCTAACGAATACTACACCGATGAGATCAATTTTGACGACGATCCGCTCCTCATTCCCCATTTCAAAAAGTACCCGCAGGAGAACCGCGGCGGAAGCGGCGTGGTGCGGGTATTGCTGCAAGACAATTTGCAAATAGCCGAGCACGATATCATCCTGGGCCTGAATATCCCGAACTACCCTGAAAAAACCGCCGTATCCTCCGGCCTGAATATCGGGGAGGATCAGCCCTCGTTCATGCCCTTCCATGCCTACGGCCCGGATAAAGGCACCCAAACCTGCCCCGTCTGCCAGTACGGCCGTTTCCACGGCATCCTCTATTTTGTGGGGAATCATCCGGACTGGCCGGAGGTAAAAAAGTGGCTGTCTTACCTGGAGCAGGAAAGCCGGAAGCGCGAAAAGTACCTGAAAGTCTATTTTGTTTACGGCAATGCGCTGGCGTACACCCGGAAAGCCCGGGAAAACGAGCTGGAGCAACTGGGCAAAGAACTCCGTATCCAAAACACCGCCTTAACCTTTGTGCCGTCTTTTTCTGACACGGCCAGCGAGACCCATCTGAACCGGATAAACCCGGAGGCGGATAATACATTCATCATCTACAAGCACCGGGGCATCGTGGATAAATACGTGAACCTGGAAGCTACGGCGGAGAGTTTCGGGCTCATCTCCAAGAGCCTGGACAGGACGCGGGGGGAGTATTTTGGTTTGCCGGAGCCGGAGCACCGGTGAGGGCCCCGCGGTAACCGTACGGGAGGACATTCCCGGTTGAAAACTAAAATAGCCTCCCGGGTTTCAGAACACCGGGGCATTTTTAGCGCTCCCGGGGGTGGAACCGGTTCAGCACATGACCTCCCTTTTATACACCTCGTCAAAATCCAGTTTCTTATCTGAAATGGCCAGGCTGGAGAATTTGGTTTCAATGGGCTTTAATAGCTGTATGCAAAGCGAAATATCATCGGGCAGCATATCTTTAAAAATGACACGGTTTACCTTGTCCAGCAGTTCATAACAGGCCTGTAGTTTTTTCTGCCCTTCTGCGGTGAGGGTGATCAGTTTAGACCGTTTATCACCCGGGTCGGCACTTTCTGTCAGGAGCCCCTTCTTTTTTAAGCGTTCCAAAATCAGCAGGCCGGAAGAGAGTTCATTAAAGTTAGTATGGATAACATCGATCTTCCGGGGCTTTTCCAGGTGCTGAACGTTATTTAAATAAAGGAACTCGTCCATCCCCCCGATGTCAATACTTTTAAGCAGGTCAGAAGCGTACACGGAATGAATCTTAATGATCCTGTCCATGACCTTGGCCAAAACCTGGTCGGGCTGTGGGGGCATTACCCCTCCCAGGAACTTCCCGCTTTTTTCTTCCTCCCGCTCCCTGATCAGCTCATACCGGAAAAAATCGTGAATACCCGCTTCCGGGTGCTCCTCTTCAAAAGCGGCCCAGCGCTTTACTATTTCGGCTGTCTTGTTCATAGCACAAATATACATCACAAATGATGTAAAATAATAATTTTTCCAACATTTGTATATTATAACATAAATATCTTTCTTTGCATAAAATTAAAACATAAATGTTATGAATACGACAAACAAAACCCTGGGCTTGACCGGCCTGATTTTCCAATCCCCCCACCCTGACCGGTTGGCCCGCTTTTACAAAGAAACCATGGGAATCCCGCTGGAGTTAAATACGCACGGCGGGCTTTATGAACATTGGGAGTGTGATTTTAATCACATTCATTTTGCCATTTTAAAGGCAGAGGAAGTGTTTGACGGGAACCTGGTAGTGCCCTCGTTCGCTGTGTACGACATCGAGGAGTTCGTCACTGCGCACCGGCTGACCCTGGAAGAAGACATCCTTCCTCTGGGCGGCGGGAGTTTTGTAGGAAGGATAAAAGACCCTGACGGTAACCGGGTGCATTTATGGATGCATAAACGCATCACAGCCTGACATTCAGGCCCAGGTTAAATTTCCGGGCAAAATTATACGTATCGCTGCCGGCACCGTATTCAAAGAAGCTCAATGGGTTCAGCCCTTTTCGCCGGGTCAGGAAATAAATATTCTCTGCGTTGGCAAAAAGGGTGATCTTCATAAAGGGAAGCACCTTTTCCGGGATCCGGTAGCTCAGCTTCATGGCCGCCAGGTTTACATAATCTGAGCGGATGAGCCAGCGGGTGGAAGGCCCGGTAAACTGGCTGTTAGCCAGGTCTATACGGGGCACATCTGTTATGTCTCCGGGTTTCTCCCAGGCATTCAGCAGATCTTCATGCTGGTGTGCCCCGTGAAAACCTGTACTCATATACCGGTTATCCATCACCCAGCCACCAAACTGGTAGGTGATCAGCACCTCCAGGCCAATATTCCCGTACCGGAAAGAATTAATGAGGCTTCCGTACCCTTTGGGCAGGGCCGATTTACCCACAAAACCCTTTCGGGACAGTGCCACATCTGTGGTAACGGTATCTTTTCTACCGCCGGTTTCCAGGATTTTAATAGCCGGGTTAGCCGGGTCATATTTTTCCACTCCCCGGTACATCACCTGGCCGGTTTCCGGGTCCACACCATAAAAGTCACGGATATAATAGGCATACCTGGAAATGCCCTTCTTTATACCAAAGTTACCATCCAGCACCAGGGGTTCTTTTGCCGGCATTCCGGTCATCACTTCTTTTTGAAGGGTCAGGTTACCGGTTATGCTCCAGGAGAATCTTTTCCCTTTTACGGGTACGGAGGTAAGCGATAGTTCTACCCCGGAATTCTTCTGTTTTCCATTCGATGCCCCTGAAATCCCCGACGCATATAAATAGGCATCCACCAGGTCTTCCACCCGGGTGGAATAATATTCAAAGGATCCGCCCAGCCGGCCTTCCGGGAAAGAAAAGCGTGTCCCCAATGCAAAGGGCTGCTGAACGACCTTCGGAAGATGATACAGGGAAGGGCCTTGTATTCCTTCTAACTTCCCGTAAGTGGTATATAAATCCAAGGTTCCTCCGCCCAGGCTCTCCCGGCTCAGCCTCCAGGCCCCGCCCACGGACCAGGACGCTGACCCACCTCCGGGCTCCTGCCGGTCTTTCCTGTACACAGCATCCAGGAAGTACCGGTTTAAAAGCCCCAGGTGCGTCTTCATAAAAAAACTTTCCTGTGTTTCTTTATACTTATAATACGAAAAGGAACCCAGCTCAGGAGCACTCCTCCGGATATACATTTCTGAAGAATCTTTTGTGCTTAACCCACCGTTTTCATGCCCGACGGTTAAGTTCAGCTCTCCCTTCCGGAAATGTTTATAGGCGGTTAGCACCTGGTTAATGGTATAGCCTAAGCGGAGGTTTTTGCTCCGGGATTCAGACCTGATCCCCCCGGCACCGTCATTTTTACCTTCCCGTTTACTTTCCGCACCTTCTCCACCGGCATTCAGATCCAGCCTGAGCCACGGAAGCAGGGTGACATTCATAAAAATCCGTCCTGAATAGAGCGTTCTGGTGGTATGATCGGAGATTCGTTCGTTATCCACAATAGGATGGGCATAAGGATAAAACGGCCGAAAGGGGCTTCGGGAGTCATTCAGCCCTCTGATATCGTAAACCCGTTCACCGGTCTCCGGGTCCACAATACGAACCGGGTAGATAGGCCCTATATTCCTTGCAAAATAAAAAGGATTACGCGAATCGGAAACGCCTGTATTGACATTATCCCTGCCGCTACGGGAGGCCGTAGCTCTCAGGCCGGCTTTAAACCAGCGGGTAGGCTGGTAATTCAGGTTCAGTCGTCCCGTTTACCTTTCCAATGCCGACCACTGGCTCCATCCTTCGTCCTTCAGGTATTTCAAGGATGTCATTACATCCAGCTTTCCCCGGCCCGTGCTGTAGGCCAGATTATATTCATTTCTCCTACCTGTCCGTGACACCCCGTCCATCCAGTTCAGCTCTTCCGGGTGCTGCAATACAGCTGCCGGGTTCAGTTTCCCGTCCACCCCGATCAGCTCCCGGTCAGGGACATTAAAGGCATTATAACCGCCCAATAGCTGCATTACATCGGCATAAATCACGCCGTTGTACACCTGCTGGCCCATCGCATTTTGCGGTAGAACTCCTGAAGCGATCCGGCTGGCAATATCCGTCGGAAGCCGGTTATTGTACACCAGGTAATTCCTGTATGCCTGCCAGTTGAGCTCATAGTATTCCGCAGGACCTATGGTATTATACGCAGGAACCGCATTATCGGCCGTACCCGTCTGCACAGTGAAATCAAATGCATTTTTTTGCCCCGCACCTGCCCGGGTATTGATCATCACCACGCCATTCATGCCTTTTTCTCCATAAAGAGACCTGTTCACGGCATCTTTCAATACGGTGATACTTTCCATATCATCAGGGTTCAGATCGCTGAAATTCCCGGTAAATTCTATCCCGTCTACGATATACAAAGGCGGACCGGCACTCCACAGGTAGGATGTTCCGCGGATCCGGATACCAGGATCCGAGCCGGGATCTCCGGACGGTAAAGCAGACCGGATACCGGTTCCTGCTCCCTGAAGGGCCATTAAGGCGTTAGTAAAACCCCGCTTATCCCAAAGGTCAGGTTGAACCAAAACAGCAGAACCGGTAAACCCTTCCTCATCTGCCGTTCCAAAGGGAATCACCACTTTATGCGTACTTAATGTGACATGAAGAGTATCTTCAGACCCTGCGATGACCGCTTTTGCCTGAAAGTCCTGCCGGCTGAAGACCAGTGTGTCTCCTTCAGCGGCAGAAATGCTGTACCGGCCTTTGCTGTCTGTCTGAACCCGGACGTCTTTAGCTTTTACCAGGACCCCGGCTACTCCCTGCCCGGTTTTGTCTGAAAATACCGTACCGCTGATTACGCGGCTCTGTGCAAGTAAAGTATGGGATAAAAGGCAAATAAAGCCGATTAAAAAGTGCAGTTTCATATAACGATTTCTATATCCGGTTTACCTGGAGCCCCAGGATGCCCGGTCAGTTCAGTATTTTTTCTGCCTGACCGGAAACGAGCCCCAAGTTAGTAAAAACGGATAAAATCTATACCGGAAATTATAAAAACCGCTGAAGACAGGCCCACGCCACTTCAAACGGGCTGCCGCCGCTTACTTCCGGGTCTGCTCAGCCGACTGCCCCGTATACCGCTCGCCCACGATCTTCACTTTATTCAGGTCAGCGGTCAGTTTACTGAGTTCGTCCCCTGTGAACACATACTCCGCCGCCCCCATATTCTCCTGCAAATGGGCCGGTTTTGTGGTTCCGGGAACAGGCACGATAAAAGGTTTTTGGGCCAGCAGCCAGGCTAGTGCCACCTGCGCCACGGTCAGGCCCCTGTGGTCGCCGAACTCCTTCAGGATATCAATCAGCGGCCAGTTGGCTATCAGCGCTTCCGGCTGATAACGCGGAAGTGAGGCCCGGTTATCGTTAGAGGAAATGTATTTTGTACGTTCATTAATATAGCCGGTAAGCAGGCCCCCGCTGAGCGGACTGTAGGGCACAAAACCGATTCCCAGCTCTTCACAGGCTTTGATGACATCGTTTTCCGGCTGGCGGGTCATCAGGGAATATTCGCTTTGGAGGGCCGTTACGGGTTGTACGGCATGGGCCTTGCGGATATTCTCTACCCCGGCTTCACTCAGTCCGAAGTGCTTTACCTTACCGGCTTTGATCAGGTCTTTCACAGTTCCGGCCACATCCTCCATGGGCACTTTGGGGTCTACCCGGTGCTGGTATAGCAGGTCAATATAATCGGTTCTCAGGCTTTTTAAGGAATGATCCACCACCTGCTTTATTCTTTCAGGGCGACTGTCGAGTCCCAGCGCCGGCTTTCCCTCCTTAAACCCGAATTTCGTAGCGATCATCACTTCTTTCCGGATCGGAGCCAGGGCCTCACCTACCAGCTCCTCGTTTACCAGCGGCCCGTAGGCTTCGGCTGTATCAAAGAGGTTCACGCCCAGCTCAGGGGCTTTGCGCAGGAAGGCGATCATGGTTTTCCGATCCGGGATAAAGCTCCGGTGGTAGCTCATGCCCATACAGCCCAGGCCCAGCGGAGATACCTCCATGCTGTGGTTTCCTGAACCCAGGCGGCGGGTTTTCGTCTTTAGCGGGTAGCTGTTTTCTTTACCTGGTGTAGAGCCGCCTTCAGTGCCAGCTACCCCCCCCCATACGGGTGTGGCCAGTAAGGCCGTTCCTAACATGCCTCCTGCTTTAACAAAATTCCTGCGATTCTCCATAGATTTTCCCTTTTGTTTCATTTACAAATTTCGGGAGCAGAACCCGGGGTATCCATATACAGATTACTGCTTTTACTACCAATATTACTGATAGGATACCCCGGTGAACTTCGGGAGAAAGGGCGGGCCCGTTTTATGACCGCCCGGTGTATTTTTCCGTTGACCGATAGCTTGTACACGTAAATCACCTGCAGTTCTCAGGCTACGTGAAATGATTTCCGGTAATACAGGAAAGAAACGGTCAATATCCCTAAAAATACAAGCGGCATGACCACCGCCTGGGTGGGATCTGCAGACGCACCATGGGCAATAGCCGCCGAAACCAGGTTCAGGGCAAAGCCCGCATAGGCGATCAGTTTAAAGTCGCGCGACACAAAAGGGGCCAGCAGGATCAATACCCCCAGGATCTTAGCCACGGCCAGTTCTATTCTGAAATAATCAGGAAATCCTAAGTGTTCAAAGGCCAGGCGCATTTCAGGGGCTGTAAGGTAATTGTAAGCGCTAAACAGCATAAACAGGGAGAAAACGCCTGTAATGGACCAATAAATAATTTTGTCTTTTTTCATCTTTTTTAAATTTGATGCTGCAAAATTATTTACATTTGGTTTCTTATTGTAATCAGTTACCCAAAGGTAATCAGTTACCTTTAGGTAATCAATGCTTCAGAAGATGAAAAAAAGTGAACACAAAAATTGCATGTCGGCCCTGCTTCCGGTAAAGGATGCCCTGGATGTGGTCAGCGGAAAATGGAAGCTCCTGATCCTGATTTCCATCTGGGAAGGAAATAAGCATTTCCGGGAAATAGAGCGCAGCATTCCCCGGCTCACGACCAAAGTTCTGGCCAATGAGCTGAAGCTGATGGAAGAAAATCACCTGATCACACGGACGGTTATCAATGGTTTCCCGGTACGCACAGAATATACCGCCACTGAATACTCCAAAACATTGAAAAAGGTGATGACCGAACTTCGGGACTGGGGTATTAATCACCGGAAAAAGGTTTTGGGGCATTCGTGATCGCCACTTTCGTTCCATCCTTTCAATTATTCAGCATGCCACACCCGTCAGCATAAAATTCTGTACGCTATCCCTAAAATAGATTCATCTGTTCCGGCTTAGGCGGTTTCTTTTGTATTTTTTCTATCAATGAAGCGGGAATCTCCCCAAAAACCTCGGCAAAGTCTTGCTTTCTGCTTCCCTGAGACCTTTCCGCTGCCGGGCATGCGTAATATACAGCCTGTCTTTTGCGCGGGTAAGCGCTACGTAAAACAGGCGCCTTTCTTCTTCTATATCGATGTCTTTTCTAAGAACGGGAATGATGCCTTCTTCTGCCCCGGCTATAAACACAACCGGAAATTCCAACCCTTTCGAGGCGTGAAAGGTCAGTAAGCTCACGGCATCGGTTTTCAGGCGGATTACATCTGTATAAGTGTCCAGCAGCAGCTTCTCCAGGAATTATCCCAGGTCTGCCCCGTATTCACTTATACTCCTATCATGGGTAAACACCGATAGCCTGTTTCTACACCCGTCGAATTCGACAGGTATAGAAATTGAATTTCCAGGAATTGTAAGAAAAACTTACTGAAAAACCCGATATATCCGATAAACCGTATAAAAGACAGTCTCTCCCATCAGGAATCCAAATTTAGCTTTCCGGGATTTGAACCTGCTGGAAGAAGTGGGAGAAGGATATGCCGAAATATGCATCTCCTCAGCCATGCTCATCGCTCTTTTCATATGTAGCGGGTCACTTACCACCAAGGCCTTATGAAAATGGTTCTCCGCCATTAACTCTTTGGCAAACTTCATATTTTCAAGTGTTATCCGGGAGCGCTCCTCGATCAAGATGTCTGTACTGTCTACTCCCTGTTTTTCAGCATACTTTTTGGCCACATAAGATTCAGAAAGCACATTTCCGTTCACTTTTCCGCCCGTAAAGATGATTTTCTTTACATACCCGCTTTTATATAACCGGAGACCCTGATTAATCCTTTCCCTGAAAACCGGCGACGGCTCATCTCCCCAAATGGCGGTGCCCAGGACAATGGCTACATCCGCCTTTTGTGTTTCGTCCTTCTGAGCGTAATTTAAAATGGTAAGAGCGGTGGCAATAAAATAGCCAAATGGCAAGAGAAGAAGCACAGAAAACAATTTCCACCTTCCTCCTCTATTCTTTTGATTGGGTAACCTCATTTCAATATATTTAGAAAAAAAAACTCATATTCCGGAAGTCAATAAAACCTGTTTTTAGCAACCCAATGGATTCAATAAGCCTTTATTTTTAAATATACTCATAATCAACAGAAGAAATCAAAAAAGGGGTCAGGGAATTTAGCAAAGGAGAAACACTCATATCTTACCGGCGTAAGCTGGCAGACTTTAAGTGAAACTGTCTTCTACCCTTTCATACTCAGGTTTAAAGCCTGACTCCTTCAGTTTTCCATTACTTACTCCCGTCCCTTCCAGTACCATAACGGACATTTCTCCCAATACTGATTTTATCAGAGAGGCGGGAACCCTGGGTAGAAAAGTGGTCTTTCCAAATGACCGGAGTAAAGATTCAGAAAAATCATTCATGGTAATATGCCCTGAAGAAACCGCATTAAAAACGCCCCTTATCCCCTGCGCGCCTCTGCAAAAGGAACACTTCCCTGATCATCAAATATAAACACCGAAAAAACCCTGTGAAGCCTGCCTTGCTGGTGGGCAGCCAATTTATCCATTACAGCTGTTGCATTATCATTTTTATCTGCCAGCACTACCTTGTTGCTTTCCATTTTTATACTCTTTAAAGATGGTCAGTTCTTCTCTTTAAGCGCCATATTATATACCCGTAAAGCTCTTTCTCTTGCAAAACGGTGTTCAACAACCGGTGCCGGATAGGCATCCGTTCCAAAATCCGGCAACCATCTTTTAATATATTCCCCGGCTTTATCAAATTTTTCAGTCTGGAGCGCAGGATTAAACACCCTGAAATAAGGAGCTGCATCACAGCCTGAGCCGGATACCCATTGCCAGTTGCCGTTGTTGGCAGATAAATCATAATCATTCAGCTTTTGTGCAAAATACGCTTCCCCCCATCGCCAGTCTATCAGCAGATGTTTGCACAAAAAACTCGCTGCAATCATCCGGACACGATTGTGCATATAACCCGTTTCATTCAGCTGCCGCATCCCGGCATCTACTATCGGATAACCTGTTTTTCCCAGGCACCATAACCGAAACTCGCGCACATCATTTCGCCATATGATATGGTCATAATTTCTTTTAAAAGATTGACCAACCACCCGGGGGAAATGATATAATATCTGCATAAAAAACTCTCTCCAGATCAATTCATTCAACCAGGTTGAATTGTGCTTCAAGGCAAAATCCACGCATCTGCGGATACTGATGGTCCCGAACCTAAGGGCTATGCCCAACCGGGTAGTCCGCTGCATGGCAGGATAATCTCTGTAAAGATCATATCCCGAAATGATTTCTGCATCTAATTGCAGAACTTCAAAAGGGATATCCGTTTTTTCAAAATCGAGCTCTTTCAACGAAAGAACTCCGGAAGAGCCCTCCTTAAAAAAAAGAGTATAATCGGGAAAATATGCCTTATAGTGCGCCGGGGTCAGCAGCTCTTTCCATTTTCTTGAATACGGCGTATAAACCGTATAGGGACTTCCGTCATTTTTCAGCACCTCATTTTTATCAAAAATCACCTGGTCTTTGAATCCCCTGAAAGGGATACCCCGTTCCTGGAAGAATTCACAAATCTGCCGGTCTCGTGCCTGAGCTTCCGGCTCGTAATCGCGGTTGCAAAAAACAGACTGAATCTCATATTTTTCCGCAAGGATTTTGAAAATATCCAGCGGGGTTCCGTAAAATGTACTCAATCCTGCCTGAAAAGAACGGAGCTGAATATGAATACGAGAAAGCGCCTGATGAATATAATCTACCCTCCGGTCACTTTTATCGCCGAGCTTTCCCAGAATATCTTTATCGAAAATAAAAACCGGTAAAACAGGATAACCGGAAGAAAGTGCATGATACAGGCCCGCATTGTCCTCCAAACGTAAATCCCTGCGAAACCAGAAAACGCATACCTTACTTTTTGTTTTCATTCTTTATGTACTTAACACCCGTATGCTTCTCAATTCTTGAGAGCATTTCTTTTCATAATATATACTTTCAAAGGGTATGGTGCTTCAGGCCAGGCAGCTTTTGATTAATCCCCCGGTAAAAGGTCCGGCTGGAGGGAGAAAATATTCTTTTTTGCCAATAGGCTTCTGAATAACTCCTGTCGCCTTCATCTGGAAGTGTTTTGGTATGATGATAATCCGAAGAAGAGGCATCCCGTACCAACCGGCCCCCATATGAAAAACATACCCCTGTTCAATAAAAAATTGCCGTGCTCTATCACCCGGCTGCCCGTGTTTTTCAAAAACATAAACCTCTTGCTCCGCTCCCGCAGCATAAGCAGCCGCAGACAAGCCTGAGAAGCTCGAACCGATTATATTCAATAAAAGCATATTTATATACTTTATTTTTCAAGCTCATTCTCAGAAAAGAAAAATGACGACTGTTTTTCCTTCTGTAAGCGTCTTAAAGAATGAAAAAATTACAGGATAAATTAGTCCTTAAAGTTTTTAAATTTCAGGAACATATCTTTAAAAACCTTATTCCGGTCAATAAAAGTTACCACCTTATACAGGTGCCGGGTTCCGTCTGAGCTATAGGTCAGCTCGTTAGTAAGGATGGGTGCGGGTCGCAGCTCATATTGCATCCAATCCGGATTCACGATATAAGCAATTACCGAGATATCCCAGATCACCTTAGACCAGCCGAAATGATCCTTACTATACCCTTCCACAATGGAGACCAGGTAATCTGAAATTTTGTTCGCCCCGCCAATATGCGCTTTAAGCTCAGGAACCGTAGTGCTTAAATGCGATGTAACCGGCTCTGTAGGAATCTGGATCAAAGGCACTCCCGAATCAAACAGGATCTGCGATGAGGCCACATCCTGGAGGAGGTTAAACTCCCGTGCCGTTCTCCAGTTGAGGCCTTTTCCGCCCAACCATACCACGATGATCTTATCTTTGATCTCTGGTTTCATGATCAATGCGGAAGCCACATTGGTAGGTGCACCCAGGGCCAGCACAAACAGCGGCTCTGTAGCTTTCATGGCCCGGTCTACCAGGTCTTTTGCGGCATCGCTGACCACGGGAGTATTCTTGTCTTTCAAAAAATGAGTAGAGCCTTTATATACCGGAAACTTGTCTTTCATGCCTATTTTGTCCAGCACATTATGAATCTCCGCATAGCTCTTTTCCATACCATCGGCCACACTGCTTCCCCTTTTATTGAGAAAGGGGGCCGCGTATATGGCTTCAATGTTCATTTGTGCCGGTGAAAGTATGGCATAAACCAACGCAAACTGGTCATCGATCTCATTATAGGTGTCGGTGTCAATGATCACTCTTGCCTTCTGTGGCCTATAGGAGATTCTTTCTACCAACTTTTCATTAGAAAGGGTAAAAGATTGGCTGTAACCGGTGAAGGCAGCAAAAAGAAGAATTACGACGATCGTATTTTTTAACATAACGGATTAAATTTTCTAACTAAAAGGTTTAAATGTAAGTACTTTATTGGGGTGAGCTACCCCTGGTTTAAATCTTAACAGAAAGAAAACACATGCCTTCAAGGCATTTTCCTTTTCTATCTCTTAAGCTCATACCCCGTCCCGGCTTCAGAAGCGTGTTCCAATATATTTACGCGTAGTAGAAGATAAAGGCCCCTGAGAGGTGTAATTAATTTTATACAAAACTCCTCCTTCCAGGTTAAGGGTTTGTCCGGCCTGAACTGCGTGTGCCGCATCTTCCGTGAATTTCCCTTCAGGGCTGTAAATGCCGGCAGCTACCTTCTCTACAGATGCATTGCTCAGAACGAGTATGGCAGGAGCTGTCATATAAACCAGCAGGTAGCTGCTCCTGTCTAAAGCAAAACCCTGCGCACCGGCCCGGGTAGTAAAGCTTATCTCCGCTCCGGTAGTCCTGATTTTCTGTTCTTTCGCAGTTTCAGGAAAATCGGTGGCAACATTAAATACGGCAAAATTATCCGTTGGTGTTACGGCTATTTCCGGACCCGCAGCCGTAAACCCTTTCAGAAGTTTCCTTACAGACGGCGTGTGCGGCTTATCTTCCAGGTCTGCCGTAAGCACCCCATGGTCAATTCCCTCCGGGTCATTGGTGTTGGCTATAAAGTACCTGCTGGTAGCCAGGTCATAAATATTATATCCGCCGCCCAGGGCCGATGTAGCCAGCATAAGGCTGGTCGTGTTCGGGTAAACTCCTTTGTTCTCTGCAATGAGCGGATAATTTCCCGGCAGGGCTGCGTACGCAGCCACTTCTGCCGCTACCTGGTTTACCGTATTCATATAAGGGTCAAAACTGACCAGGTCTATCCCCTCCAGGGCCAGCACATCGCCTGGCCGGGCTTCCGGTGCCTGGGGATAGGGCGCTGTGCTATTACCGGAAATCAGGTTAGTGCGGGTGGCTACTTTATAAGGACTTTTTTTCACCGCCAGACCTACTTCGTTAAGTGCGTCAAGAGTCATTTTCCAGGCCGCATTCTTGCTCAGTGCCTCGCCGCTCCTGTACTTGTAGGCCTTCTGATCCATCCGCCAACGTACCAGCCCGTCTGGCTCATTATGCACCTGCACGGCAATCACGGGGTGCTTCTCCCCATTTTCCAGATCCCATTGCCGTACATAAGACAAAAGACGGGTAACTGCATTTTTCTCCCTGTCAAGCACATAACGATCATTTAAGATCAGGGCATAGAGGTACCCGTAATACCCCCAGAAATTCCCCTCATCATTTCGGAGCAGGCGCCTGGACGGTTCTTTCAGGATATATTGCGGTACCAGGTAAGAGAAAGAATCCCCGATCATATTGGTACTGAACCACAGGAGCTCCAGCCGGATATCGTACCGGTGGGCGTATTCCAATACCTTTTGTATGACAGAAAAGTCAAAGTCGTTCTCACGAGGTTCAATGGCGTTCCACCATATAGGCACCTGCAGGCAATTTACCCCCAGCTCCTTCCCCCTGGCAAAGTAGCGCTCAATCTGCTCCCAGCCCAGCTTATCGCAGTTAATAAGGGCGTCTAAACGAATCTGCGCCCCGTAAACCGGGAACGGCACCCCGTCTACCTCCAGGAAAACCTTGTCTTTGGCCTTAACCAGCCGGCTTACTTCTATCGGCGGCAGCGTAGATTCTACATTTTGGGGAGTATCCTGGGAAGAACAGCTTACCCCGAAAAGAAGCATGATGATGATCAGTCCGATTCTCATTTTATTTCTTTGTTTTAAAGGATAGGTAAAGTTCCGGCAGGGCCTCCTGGAGGGCCGCCTCATTCTGCAGGGGATCTGGCCGGTAATAAATATATTTGTCTGAAGTGACAGCAGGCCGAAAGGTAAAATGTCCGCTATCAGGCACCTGCAGCTTGCAGGGCTGCATCCTGTAAGGAATAAGCGTGTCGGTTTCCTTCCGTTCTCCTGCCGGGAGTATCCTGTATTGTCCGGCGGCATTTCTGACCAGAGACCTGCCCGATACATTTATCCAGATAGCTGTTTCCCAAACATGATGAGGGCTCTTACGGGAAACAAAGGCCTGCTCCTGGTCCAAAGTTCCCAGGTAATCTATCCTGGCCTGCGGCGTAAAGATATCATCAATGTAGCGCTGCAGCCTGGGGTCCATCTGCCTGACAAACGCGATATCTTTCATTTTCCAGTAGGTATTATACGGATCGGGAGAAAACACACCCTTCTTACCGGCGCAAGGGTAAACAGACACCGGAAGATCGGATCGCAGCAGGCGGACAAAAGCATGCACATCCAGCGCCACGTTCCACTCCCCTCCCGGGATATTATCCCACACGTTCTCTGACTTCACCGACCCATCATATGCCGAGTTTCCGGCAGACAGGTGAATCATTTTAACTTTCTCTTTGAGAAGCTCAGGCCGGCGGTTATAAGCGGCGGCAATGGTACGGGCCGAACCGAAAGAAAGAATATGAACCGGCTGATTACTTTGCTCTAATGACCTGATCAGCAGATCTATCCCCGCCTGCTGAAAGGCGGGGGCATTTTCCTTTTTGTCATCTGCAGAATCCAAAGGCTTCATTGGTCCTATTGCAAAAGGAACGGCCTTATCGAAAAGGTAATTCATCTGCATTACCGGAATCACCCCCGGTTCCCTCGGTCCGCCGCGCTGCATGATCAGATTAAAGACAAAAGCTGAATCTTTCCTGAATTCATCCGTAATATCCAGGATAATGGCCCTGAGGTCAATTTCCGGCAGGGCATACCCCATGATCAGATCCAGGTTATCGCCAGGATCCTGGGCCGGGTAATACAGGTCTGTAACCAGGATAACCGGTATTTTCTCTTTCTGAGCCATTGCACTATCCGGCAGTATGCCTATTATGATCAGAAATACGATAGCCAACACTTTCATATACGTTTTCATTTTCTTGTAAAATATATCCTGTAAACGGTTCCGGGCGCTAAGTTCAGTTCCCCTCCTGCAATTCCTGTTCCTTTGGCTACCCATTGCCCAGCGGGGTCATAAAGGCCCTTTTCCACTTTCTTAACGGCCAACCCCGGGAAACGCATGCTGTCTGCCCGGGTAGACGCCACCATTAGCCCGTCGTCAAGCTCTACCGCAAATGCCACACCTCCCGTATCGGTTTGCCAGGAAACCGTAGCACTCCGCGTGTTTTTACGGGCGCAAGCTACTTCATCCCCGTCCGCATTAAAAACCACGATATTCTGCGGGGCGGCCGTGGCAAAAGGATACCATGCTTTACGGATTATCCCAAAGGCATCTGCCGTACGCCGGGTATGCGGTTTGGGAGAAAAATCGGGGTTATAAACACCCCGGTGAGTCCATTCTTTTAGGAAAGGGTGCGAGGTGGTTACCACTTCAAAAACAGAATAACCGTAACCCATAGAAAGGGCGTTCAGAGCAAGGATATCCGTATTTTCATATTCTCCCCCGTTTTCTGCAATGTGTGCATAATTTCCGGGAATAGCCGCCAGCGCTTCCAGCTTACGGGTGATCGAATCCACGCGGTTTTCATAGGGGTCTAACCCTACAAAATCAATTCCCTCCGTAGCAACTATCGCTTTGCCTTTTTCGATATAATCGGGGTAAGTGGTGGTCAGGTTAACCCGGGTATAAGCAGGATAACCGGAGGCTTTCACCACTCTTCCCAGCTTGTCCAGCATCCGGATCAGTGCGGGCCAGAGTTCGTCCGGGGAAAGGCCATGCAGAGCATTGTGGCGGGTGGCCAGCATATCCGGCTCATTTTGCACCTGTATCCCTGTAACGGTATTCCCGCCGTGGATTCCGTTATAATTTTTCACCGTAGCCATGAGCGCTTCTAATGCCCGTGACTCTCTTTCCACCAGCTGCGGAGAATCGGGTGCCAGGAAAAAATGCTCGCCCAGCCAGCCGTTAAAACGGTGCCGGAGCCGTGGGAAAGAAACGGTATCCTTCCTGACATAATCCGGGATATATCCTTCTACAGAAAAACCGCACATATAGCTGCCAAACCAAAGCAGCTCCAGCTTCATGCCGTACTTCTCACAATAACGGATGTAGGTTTCGGGCAAACGCCCGGAATAGACTCCCTTTTCAGGTTCCACGTCGCGCCACGAAACCGGCACCTGCAGCACCGTGATGTTTAACCGCGATGCCAACTCAAAATACGGTTCCAGCTCTTCCGGCGTCTTGTTTTCCAACTGCAGGAAGAAGTCGGTTCTCAACTGTGCTCCCAGCATGAGAAAGGGCTTTCCGGCCACCGTCAGCCGGCTGTTTTCTTTCTCCTGCCCCCGGAGAATGTACGAACAGGATACCAGGAAAATGATTACTAAATACTTCATCGATAAAACAGGAAATATACCGCAAGAGGTTATTCAGAAAGCCGGCGATCTGCAGACCGTGCCGGTTCAGCGTGACCGGGCATACCCCGTACAGGTATTACCCGTGTCACACTAAACCCGCTAAACGGCATCCGGAGATTACTCTCTATCAGGGGGTAGGCCCTTCATTGGCCTGCAGCGACCATCCCGGATTCTGGTACAAAGGCGACTTGCCGGCATCTCCACCCCCTGTGATCAGGAAATGCTGGATGGCGATGGGTTCAAGATAATGGGCCATATTCCACCGGTAACCGTCGTATACCCGGTTATTGGAAAGAATATGATAGGGCGCCAGGTATTTGCTGAACGACCGGGGCGACACATTCTCTCCTTCTTTGATAACACTTTTGAATTCCGGCCGGTCTGCCATCTTATCATAAAGATTCATACCCAGAATGTGGTACGGTTTACTGATCATCTGGTCCATGGCGCGCCACCGGCGTACATCCGCAGGCCGGAATCCTTCTGCTATCAGCTCACACCGGCGCTCCCGGCGAATGTTGTATAACGTGGCATCCACCACTTTTCCGCCCGAGTATGCCCCCCAATCGCTTTCCGCTTCTTTCTGCATATCGGTAAGCCCTATCGTATAATTATAGTCTTCATTGATAAGCGCCCTTTTCCGGATAGCCCGCCAGTATTTATCTGCCGTGGCATCAATCGACCCGTTTTTCTCATAGGAGGCTTCCATATAATTGAGATAGGCCTCTACTGCCCTGAAAACGATGCTCCCGGCCGTACTGTAGTTCTGATTGGTCTGGTAACCGTCAAAATTGAGGCCTTTCCTGAGCGCATACCCCGTATTATACTTGAGAGAAGGAGTAGCCGATGTGATATTCGGATAGGGCTCTACCCTCACCCCTTGCTGGCCGGCCTCTGAGTGCAGGTTATTGTCACCCGGTCTTTTAAAGAACAGCTGCGCGCGCGAATCCCGGTTCCTGGTATACGTTAGCAGGTCATCGTCTCCCCAGTAAGAAGTGTTCCCATCCTGGCGGAGAGTGGCCTTGTACACGGGCTTCCCGTCAGTCATTACAAAAGCATCCAGCATGCTCTTGGTGGTTCCGTAGCCGTTATTTCCTTTCGTAAGAAATTCCTGTACGGTATTGGTTACGCCCAGTCCGAAGTTATATTGTTTCCAGAGAATAATCTCCGAAAACGGGTTCATATCCGTGTCACCGAACATGTCAAAGTATGGGTTTGCCGGATCAGAAGGCTGGTTCTGGAATTTCCCGGTATTCCCCACCAGGGTATATTTATCGGCTATCGTTTTGGATTCATTCATGGCCTGTGTCAGGAAAAAATCAATCTCTGCCTCGATGCTTCCCCCCGGGAAGTTGTAATTGCTGTTATACTCTTTGTTTTTCCCGGGCCATCCCGGGCCGCCGGGCACAAAAGCCGTACCTTTAAAATACTTCAGCCAGGTGCCTTCATAGAGCGCTACCCTTGATTTAAAAAGGCGCACGGCATCACGACTCAGGCGATTCCTTCCTCCTACCGGTGGATTTTCAGCCATGTATTCCAGCGCTTTATCCAGATCAGCCAATATAAAACGGGCTACTTCATTTCGCGGCGCCCTTTTGCTGGCCTCTGTCAATACCTCCAGCTTATCTTCCAGCGTGGTGGTAATGATCGGGAAGTCGCCCAGTGCCTTTAATTTGTTAAAGTATTCAAATGCCCTGAAAAAGTAAACTTCACCGATATAGTGCTTCATGTTGGGTTCTATCCCGGATAAGCTGCCCTGTTCAAAAAGCGGGATCACTTTGTCAAGAAAATAATTGCAGCGATAAATATTCCCGAAAGAGTACGCTCCTCCTGTCTGGCTTACCCGCCAGAAACCCGGTGCAAAGATATCGCTGGGCGTTACAGAGGCCATGTTATCCGTATGGGCATCGTACTGGAAAGTACCCCAGTCCCACTGCCCGTGAACCGGTAGCATATTGTAAAGATCGGTGGCGTAAGAAGCAATATTTGCCTCCGTAGTGAGGTATTGCTCCGGAGTCAGGCTGGACAAAGGCTCTTTATCCAGGTAGTCGTTGCAGGAAGAAAGCCCTGCCAGAACGAGTATGCTTATGATATATCTTTTCATGATTTCAGAAATTAAAAAGTAACATTGAGGCCAAATGAATACACTTTGGTCAGCGGATACACATTTCCGTGGGAGTTCCCGCCTATGGTTTCGGGGTCAAAAAGGGTAGTCATTTTGGTAATGGTCAGCAGGTTTTGCCCGGATACAAATAGCCTGACCTTGCTCATGCCGGCTTTTTGCACCAGGGAAGAAGGCAATGAATAGCCCAGCTGAAGGTTTTTAAGCCTCAGGTACGCAGCATTCTGGAGGTAGCGGGTCTGTACCTGCTGGTTTTTGCCGGTGCCCCAGAGGGGTCTCGGGTAATACCCGTCTGTATTCAGCCCCAGCGGGTGATTCGGATCATTCCTGAAATAATCTTCATGCTGAACGAGTCCCATAGAGTTCCACCTTCCTGTATTATCCGCTCCCCAGAAATAGAAGCTTCCCTGGAAGTAATCGCGCTTGCCCACTCCCTGCAGGAAGACGCTCAGGTCAAAACCTTTCCAGTCCGCTGTAATGTCAAAACCAAAGTTAAAGCGGGGAGTAGAGTTTCCTATGACCCGGAGGTCGCCATGGTCATCAATGGTTCCGGCGCCCGAATTGATCTTGCCGTCGCCGTTGAGGTCGGCATACATGATGTCTCCCGCCATCCAGTTACTGCCCAGGTTGCTTTGTCCGCCATTGGTCAGCGTACTTAAATGCGCATTCATTTCTTCATTGGTTTTGGCTATTCCTACGGTCTCATACCCCCAGATCTGCCCCCACTTCATTCCTGCGTAATATTGTGATAATGTACCGGAAGGGTTGGAATAGCGAGTAATCTCACCTACGGCATCCGACAGCACAAAGCGAAGACCGTAGTTGAGGTCTTTCAATACCTTGTCATGCCAGGCCAGCTCCAGCTCAAAACCTTTGGTCTTCAGGTCGGTGTTATTGGTTACCGGTACCCCCGTACCCAGCACTACAGGCAGCTCATCAGCCGGCCCCACCATATTCAGGGTTTTACGAACGAAATAATCGAACGATCCCGTAAGCCTGTTCTTCAGCAAACCAAAGTCCAGTCCGACGTTCCATGAACGGATCTCCTCCCAGGTGAGTGAACGGCTGATCAGTCCGGGCGCCCATGAAATATTAGGCCGGGCACCGTCTATAAGCCAACTGCCTGAAGAAGTGGCATAGCCCATTGTAGTATAGGTAGGATAAAGCGAGTTGGTATTCTGATTACCCAGTGAGCCGTAAGAACCGCGTACTTTCAGGCTAGTGACCACGTTTTCCAGCGGCTGAAAGAAATCT
Organism: Leadbetterella sp.; assembly: GCA_019638185.1. Classification (GTDB taxonomy): domain Bacteria; phylum Bacteroidota; class Bacteroidia; order Cytophagales; family Spirosomataceae; genus Leadbetterella. Next base: position 11,691 of record JAHBUH010000006.1, on the reverse strand, counting down.
TCACGGGCTACATTCCATCCGGCTGAAAACGAAGGAAACAGTCCCCATCTCCGCTCTTCACGGAACCGCGAAGTACCGTCATATCTCAGGTTCGCCTCAAACAGGTATTTCTCTGCAAAGTTATAGTTCAGCCTGCTGAAAAAGCCTGCTGTGGCCCAGCTGGAATATCCGCCGGTTACCCGGGGCGGGATCACATCGCCGTCTCTCCCCATACCGGACGTAGTGTTAATGGTTGGCACATCAAATACCATAATCCCGTCTTTGGAGCCCCACAGGTCCCTGTAATTATTGTGTTCGGTCTGGAAACCGCCCATCAGCTTGAAATAATGATTTTTCTGAAGCGTCATTTCATAATCCGCATAAGCATTCAGGTTCAGGTAATCGGTTTTATCCGCAAACTCGCTCACCCAGTTATAATACCATTCGTTTCCGAAATTCACCCCGTTCACCTGCATCTGGCGGATGGGCTTACCGTCTTCATGGTTAAAGTTGGTATCATTCCGGTAGTTGGCTGTTCCTACCAGGCGCAAACCTTTCAGCGGCTCAAACGTCAGGCCTAATTGCTGGAAGGTGGTAGAGCCCTGGTTTTTAATCTCGCCACCGTCTCTCAGGGTTAAGGCATGGTCATTAAACAGGAAACCATTGGGGTCATAAAGCGGACCTATAGGCCATGACTGCCGGCCGATATCCTTGAAGAAACTATTGCTCATGTGTCTTGGCTGATGGTAATCTGAACGAATAAAGCGGGCATTGTAGTTAATTGTAGCCTTGTCAGATAAACGGGCTTCCACCTTTCCGAAAAGGTTATATCTCTTCAGCCCGTCACTGCCAAAATTCATCAATCCGCCCTGATCCAGGTAGTTTCCCGAAACATAATAGCTGGTACGTTCCGTTCCGCCGGCCACACTGATATTATGCTCCTGTGCCTGTGTCATTTTTTTATAAAATACCGAGTAATAGTCAATATTATCATTGGCCAGCTCATAGCCGTTACTCCAGGTATTCGGATTTCCCGGGTTCGGGATAGTGTTGGTGGTGATTTTGCCATCCATATAATCGCGGATCCGCTGCATCTGTTCCGGAGCGATCACATCTCCCCATCCGGCATTTATGGAAGCCTCATTGAAATAGGTAGCCCAGGTATAGGAATCCATCTCCTTCGGCATATTGATGGCTGAATTATACCGGAAACTGTTGTTGTAGTTAACGGTCACCTTACCCTGCTTTCCTTTTTTGGTGGTCACCAGGATCACCCCGAACGGTGCACGTGAGCCGTAAATAGAGGAGGCTGCGGCATCTTTCAGAACGGTAATGTTTTCAATATCCTGAGGATTGAGGGTAAAGAGGTCGCCCTCCATACCGTCTATCAGTATCAACGCCCCGCCGGAGGAGCCCTGCCCTATGGTAGCCAATCCGCGTACATCAATACCCGCCCGGCTGTTCAGTGCCCCACCGTTAGGCTGGGTGATGTTCAGCCCGGCAATCCGGCCCTGCAATGCCTGAACGGCATTCTGAACGGGCACAGATTCAAAGGCTTTGGAGTCGATCACTCCCACAGCACCTGTAAGGTTAACTTTTTTCTGGGTTCCGAAACCCACTACCACCACTTCATCCAGGAGGCGGGAGTCTTCTTCCAGCGTAATTTCGAGGGTGGTACGATTCCCCACAGGGATCTCACGGGAAATATATCCCAAAAAAGATACCTGGAGAACGGCATTCTGCGGAACGGACAGGGAGAACCTGCCCGACACATCCGTAGCGGTGGCATTGGTGGTTCCTTTCTCCTGTATACTCGCCCCAATGACGGGCTCACCATTCTTATCGGTTACGGTACCGCTTACCCGGTTCTGGCCAATGGCCGCAAAGGCTGTCCCGAGCAGTAGAACAAAGCATAGCTTACCCCACCGCCGGAGTTTGAAAAAATACGAATTCATGTTATCAGTTTTTTAAGGTTAATTCCGGTTAATTAGATCCCGCTACAATGATCAGGGCCAGGCCTGCCAGGAACAGGAGAAACATAAGATACAGGTACTTATTGGCGTCTTTCGGCGCATTTTTGAACTCTTTCCATATAAACACGCCCCAAAGTGCCGACACCAGCGTGGCGCCCTGGCCCAGCCCGTAAGACACTGCCGCACCGGCTTTCCCGGCCGCAATCAGGTTAAAGGCATTGCCCAGGCCCCAGATCAATCCGCCCAGGATACCCACCAGGTGGATGCCGAAGCTCCCTTTGAAATATTCGCCGTAGCTAACGGGCGCACCCTCAAACGGCCGGCGCATCACCAGGGTATTGAACAGGAAGTTGCTCACGAAAATGCCCAGCGCAAAAACGAACATCGCCGTATAGGGCGTCATCTTGCCCGCGGCCGGGTTCACAAAATCTTCCAGGTCCATGGAGGCCGCCACAAAACGGTAGAAAAACGACATCAGCAGACCCGCCACCAGCGACAGGATAAGGCCTTTTGACGACACCTTCTGTGCCTGCCTTGCCTGCTTGCCATACGCAATGGCATTGAAGACAATAGCCACTGTTACCAGGGCCACGCCCGCAAAAAGAAGCACGGGATCACCCTTAGACGAGCCCATATAATTCACCACCACCCCCAGCACCAGGGCCAGGCCTATCCCTACCGGGAAAGCCACCGACAGCCCAGCGATGGATATCGCGGCCGACAGCAGGATGTTGGCCGCATTAAACACCACTCCGCCAATAAACGCGCTCCGGATATTGGCCCAATCCGCCTGCTGCAGATCCGGGAGAAAGCTACGGCCCGCCTCTCCGAAACTCCCCAGCGTAAATGCCGAAATGAGGGAGAACAGCAGTATGCCGGTCACGTAGTCCCAGTAGAAAAGCTCAAACCGCCACGATTTCCCCGCCAGCTTCTGGGTATTTCCCCACGATCCCCAGCAGATCATGGTGATCACGCAGAAAATGACGGCCAATGCATAGTTATCTACGATAAACATATCTTTAAGTATTTAAGGTTAATTTCGGTTTTTGGGTTGCGCGGTGATCAGCTCCACAAAGTGCTGCCGGGTCCGTTCCGCCTGCGTGCTGTCGAGCGTCAGGTAGCGGTGAGGGCCGTCAGGCTCCGCAGAAAAGGAGGTATAGCCTTTGTCGTCTACCGAGATCTTCCCGGCAGCGCTTTCGGTAAAATATTCCGGAGAGTTCTCCACCACATACAACAGGGCGATGAGATCCCAGGTGGGCCGGTCGTAAGGCATATCCAGGTAATGCTTATAGGCTTCTACTACCGGGTGACGGGCCGCCCATTTGAAATCATTTTCAATGCTGGCAGCCGGGTATTTCACGGCTATCCCCGCCTCAAACGGCGTAAACACTATCGGACCAGGCCAACTGTCGGCAATGATCTGCGCGGCCGGTATGTCTTTCACCACATTGTATTCCGCCAACCTGTTTTCACCGAAGCTCCCGGCCATCATAGACAGCAGCTTTACTTTTTTAGCAATCAGCTCTCTGCCGGAAAGTGGGGAGTATTCATCAGCACCCGACTGCAGCAGGCGGAAGATATTGGTAGAAAAACCTACCGACACGATGGTCACCGAATGATCCGGCTGTTCGGCCAGTAGCTTCCTGTAGAGGCTTACGGCTTCCGGGACGGCGTCGTAGTCAAACGCGGGCCGGGGGAAAAGCGGCTGGCCCGTGCTGTCTTTCTGCAGGCAGACAAATTCCGCGTATTTACGGGCATCGTTTTCGCTGTCTATCCCTTTAATCACCTTGGCGATGGGGATGTCAGGGTAGCCGTACCAGCGGTTCATCAGGTCAATGTATTCCGTAGAATACCGGCTCTCCTTATTGGAGGAAACAGCCAGCAGGTTGATCTTCCCGGCATCCAGGTATTTGTAGATCATGTCCAGGGCCAGGGCATCATCCACGTCATTGCCGATATCGGTTTCAAAGATGATGTTCGGGATGGTGTCTGTGGCAGACTCCTGCTTTTTTGTACATCCTGCAAAGGGTAATGCCGCCAGGAAAGTAAAAATTAATAGCTTTTTCATATAAAATAGGTTGATATCTCGTTTCATGTTCCCAATCAATGCAATTCATGTCGATGCGGTAATGCCGCCTGCGCGCCCATGCGCGTCACCGTAATAGCAGCTGCTTTACAGGCCAGCTGCACAGCCTCCACAATGCTTCTCCCCTCCGAAAGCCCTACACAAAGCGTTCCGCAGAACGTATCTCCGGCAGCTGTGGTATCTACAGCATCCACTTTCTCCGCTTCCACACGGTGATAATGGCTCCCTTCCTTTACCAGCGCTCCCAAACCACCCAGGGTGATCACCACAATCTCCACTCCTTTCTCACTGATGCAGTCTGCCGCCCGCCGGGCCGACTCCCAGTCGCTCACCTTCACCCCGGAAAGGATCTCCGCCTCATTCTTATTGGGCGTGATGATATAGAGCCGGTTCAGCAGCTCATTGGAAAGCGTCTGTGCGGGCGCCGGATTCAGCGCCACTTTCACCCCTTTTCCTGCCGCTATCTCCGCCGCATACTCCACCGTTTCCATCGGGATCTCCAGCTGCATCAGCACGATCCCCGCGCTCTCCAATTCGGGCCTGGCTTTTTCAATATCCTGTACGGTCAGGGCGCTATTGGCACCAGGCGCCACCAGTATACAGTTCTCTCCGTAGGCATCTACCGAGATCAGCGCCACGCCCGATGGATGGTCCGGGTCAGAAAAAACATATTCTGTATTGATATTTTCGGAATTATAGAGTTCCATGGATTGGCGGCCGAAAAGATCATTGCCGGTTTTAGTCACAAAGGTCACTTCGCCGCCCATGCGGGCAATGGCCACGGCCTGGTTAGCCCCCTTCCCTCCGGGATTCATCATGAACTGCCCGCCGATCACCGTTTCACCCGGCACGGGAAGCCGCTCCGCCTTGATCACCATATCTGTATTTGAGCTCCCCACTACCACTATTTTCTTTTTGGTCACTGTATTACTATTTTGATATTATCTATTAAAATTTTCAGTAAACTTAAACAGTGGGGCGTTATCAAAAACACCAAAAAATTCAATTTTAAATAATTATAAAATGTATATATTTAACTTAAATAATTTATTATCAATATATTAAAATACAAATATTACACAAAATAAATATTTTTAAACTATTTTCGTAAGTTTGCAAAAAGGAAATTGTATTAAAAAAATATCCGGTAGACTTATTCCGGACCTCCTGACCCGGTCTTATGTTACAAGCTGACGCCCTCATCCTGCTCATCCATTCGCTCTCGGCTTCCGAAAAGAAAAAGTTCAGAACCGGGCGTAAGAAAGCTGACTATACCCTGCTTTATGACATCATAGAGACTTCCGGCACGGCATCATCCGATGAAATCAAAGCCGAATTCAAAAAGAAGAAAGGCGGCAGCTTCAGCGCTACGGTGACTTACCTGTACAAGACCCTGCTCGACAGCCTCCTGGCCCTCCGTGAAAACCAGGATAGTCATTACACGCTCTTTAACCAGATCCTGAAATCGCGAATCCTCTTTGAGAAGTCACTTTTTGAAGAGGCCATCAGCCTGCTGGAACAGGTCAAGAAGAAAGCCCGGCACCACGAGAACCCCATTGCGCTGCTGTTTGCCTCCCGGCTGGAGCTGGAATACCTGCTTTTCCTGAACCTGCCCGACCTGTCGGAACGCGACCTACTCAACAAGCACTTCCAGATCAACGACGTACTGAAAGACATCCGCAAGATCAACGAGCACTCCTCACTCTACGAGCTGCTCCGCCACCGGATCATCTACAAGGGAAACATTCGGTCGCAGAAGCAGAAAGACATGCTGAACGACCTCGTGATCAGCGAAATGAGTATCAACTCCTCGCACAAAGACAGCTTCGAGATCCGGAAAAATCACCTGCTCTTCCAGTCGAACTACCTGATCGGCACGGGCGACTACAAGTCGGCCCTTCACTCTTTCCGCGAGCTGAACCGCCTTTTTGAGCGCCACCCACTGTTCTGGTCGAGCCAGCCGTTTTACTACGTATCCGTACTGGAGGGTATCCTGGATAACCTGCGAAGCATGAAAAGCTATAACGAAATGCCCTACTTCATCGGCCAATTGAGAAACATCAAGGTCAACACCGAAGGGCTTCAGAACCAGATCAATGCCCTAACCTTCCTCTACGAGCTCTTCCCGCTGCTGGACCGCGGCGACTTCGAGGCCTCCAAAGCCCTCACCGAAAAGTACAAAGACACCGTACTGGCCCGGAAAGAAAACCTCAGCCTGGTCATGCGGGCCGAAATATCGCTCTACCTCTCCCTGATCCACATGGGCTTCCGGAACTTCAAGCTGGCCCAGAAAACGCTGCTGAGCGAGATCGTGCGGGGAAACAACATCTACATCCTCCCCTCCTACCGCACCATCCGGCTGGTGAACCTGATCATCCACTACGAGCTGGATAACACCGACATCGTCCACTTCGAAAGCCGCTCCATTAAACGGGAAATCTCCAAAGTGGAAAAAGCCTACCGCGTAGAGCACCTGATGCTGTCATTCCTGGGGAAAGAAAAGAAAATCCGCCTGCCAAGAGAAAGGGAGAAGCTATGGAAGAAATACCAGCCTGTTCTGGAAGATCTCCGCGGCGACGTTTTTGAGAATCAGTTATTGAAGTCTTTTGATTTCACGGCCTGGGTGGAGGCGAGTATAAAAAGGGTGGCGCTGGGGGAGGTTTTGAGGGGGCGGTAGGTGTTTATTTTAAATCGCTTTCAGTTTATAAGCGTAAGTATAATCTACCTTCTGCTTTTCCAACCTATTATCTGTCCAGGCTTCTTCTTCATGGTTTATGGCCACCAGATCAGACACGTTACAATTCCCAAACCTATCTGTCACCTGCATTAATGTATCCATCTCCTCGCTTGTAAAATCCGCATCTATAGATCGCTCACCCATGCTGTAAGTTTCTTTGTATCTCCCATTATCCATAAGCTCCCTGTGACGAACAATATATCCCGCCTCAGCACCATATTCCAGCAGGCTTTCATAACGGCTGGGCACTGTACCATATTCTATTGCACGATATTCCAGCCCCAGGAACGACACACTGCACTTACGGAAATGCATAAAATCAACATAGAAAAGTAACTTATTCAATGCTGTCTTGGTGGGATTCAACTGCGTAATAAGATGCTGAATCACGCGGAAAGTCTTTCCAATGACGGCTCGTTTATAACCGTTATAACGTGTAGGCTTATCTTCTACCCCCAAAACATATTGAGCAATAAGCTCATCATGGGTCTGCTTATGCTTCATCTCTATCAGCCGCTCCACCGTTTTCAAAACTTTCTCCTTTTCCCTGCCTTCTAAGGCCCCACCGAGCAAAACCAGTTTTTTAAATTCTTCCGGGTCATCTGCCAGCTGAATCAGCCGGGCGTTAGACAGGCTCGGCACCTCTCCCGCTTCATACTGCCGGTAAATATGAATACCGAAGCCCAGCACTTCGGCCATCTTAGAGGCCGAAAGCCCATATTTCTCCCGACATCCCTTAATCTCATCAGGAAAAGGAAGGTTATACTTTTCACGATACTGATTATGCACCTGGCGGAGATTAATCTCATCCAGCTCATCGGTAGTAAACTGCTGCCCGCAGTCTTCATAATAATGATATATCACCTCATACTCCTCCTTACGGAAAGGCAGCGTTTCTTTCCGCATCTTCACTTCCAGGACATTATCACTAAACGGACTTTCTATCGTTCTCATTATTTTCAGGATTTATGTTTAAACGGGTATTTCATTGGGTACTCTGCCACATGAAAAGAAACACAAATGACCCTTTTATTCGGTAATCCCAGGGAAATCTTAATATATATTTCCTGTTGCTTAACTACCATCCCAAATACCCAGAGGTCATCCCCTAAAAACTGTTTATCCGGCACTGGCCCCTCTGCATAGTCTTCAAGTGAAAGACCTTCAATTATCTTCTTTCTCTCACCAGGACTTATCTCCAATAACGAAAGCGTTTTTACATTTTTCGCCCTGTCATCCATAAAGATAATATCCCATACTTTCATCTTGACTTTAAAGTCGTCTAAAAACTGTGCTACTACTAATTTCTTCATTTTATAATTGCTGTGCGAAATTGAAACAAAGATACAATAATGATTTTAAAATAAAAATTTAAGAAAAATATTCAAATAATAATACTTTAAAGTACAATATATTAGAACAACTTCTTCACGAGGTATTTCGGAGACTCCACATATCCCTGCCGGTAATAAAACCGGTGCGCATCTTCCCGCCGGCTATGGCTATGTAATTCTATCCGGTCGCAGTTCCGTTCCCGGGCAATTTTTTCTCCATACTCTTCCAAAAGCTTACCCACACCCCGGCTCCGGAAATGTTCATCCACAGAAAAATAGCTGATACGGGCAAAATCTCCTTTTAATGCGATCTGCGGGATAATATGAATAGAAATAAAGCCGATTACCTGACCACGTGTTTCCTCGGCCACCAGGCAATACTCGTCAGGATCGGTAATAAATGAATGGATTTTACCGGGCAGAAAATCTGCTGCACCTTCATAGCCTAGCTGTTGCAGCAAGTTAGCAACGGCAGTGGTATCATCCTCTTGCATATCTCTAATCTTCATCGTTATTTATTTTCAGCTTTAGTTCTAAATCTCTCGAAACTGATGGGTTTAAATGATGTAAAGTTAGGAATCAAAATACTATTTACTTCAACTTCTTTATCGCCTTACTTTCAATCAATGACTTCATTTGAGTAATAGCTACCCTGTTAAGCTGGGTTAGTTGGTCACTTTACGATAATCCTTGTTGTATCAATAAAGCATTAATGCTTTCCATATTATTTAACACTATCAATTGCTCCAATGTGGCATTATCCCGAAGGCTCCCCGGATTATCTGTACGTTTATCCCACCATGCTTTAGCCGTCATTCCAAATAATACCACATTCAGTAGGTCGACTTCACTGGCATAAACCAAACCCGCTTGCTACCGAGTCACTTCTTTGGGAATTAAATTCTCTTTGATGGCGTCGGGATGGATCTGATAATTAACCTGAGCCAAGGTGCATTAAAGATTCCATGTTGATTGACTGCGATTGCGCTCTTCCTCTTTCAGACGTGAGAACTCTTTGGTGAGATACAGCTTAAATGCTGTCAAAATCCATGATGCAACTTCATAAACAATATCATATACTAGGTTGTGTTTGTCAAAGATTAAAATATCTGCTAAAGTGATCAGAATAATTACAATCTGCTTTTCATAGTATCAAATCAATATATGTTGTGTAATTAACCTGCAAAGCAGCTTTTGTCTCTACCCTCTAATAAATTATTCTTATAATATTGCAATTATGTAACGCTATTTTTATAACATTGTTACTTAGACGCCTCATTAGCTATAAACCATGATTGCGCACCTATCCTGAATAATTCATTCAGTACCTCTTTCTCTGGGTTTTAGTAGAATTTACGTCTAAAGAATTTCCATAATTACTGTTAAAATTTTATTTTTTGAATAAAATAGATTTCACATATCTCTCTGGACTACTAGGAGTAAGCCTTGGATGGTTACTTAACGAGGTCAGTCTTTTCTTGAGAAGCAGAGGTACTACGAGAAAGATAAAAAAGCAAGTACTCTTTAATCTTTTAGAGGTTCTATCCATTTTGAAGAAATATGATAGTGAATCCATTAAGGAAGTGGTTGTTGCTGAACTTTTAAAGATTGCTCCCAAGGAACCTACTTCCCAAGAATTGGTACAACTTAATAAAATACTGGTTCCGATTATGCAATCTTTAGTGTATGATTTCATAAAAGATAATTTAAAAGGTTTAGAATCGAAATACATGGAAGCCATAGATATTTTGTCTACTATTGACCCTATTACTGCTTATAGACTATCAGGAAATGTTAGAGTTTATAGAGTATTTGATAGCTACAAAAAACATTTCGAAAGTGTTTCTGAAGAATCTCAAGATAACTCAAATAATCAAAAAGAAGCCTTTCAAGAGGGAAATGTCCTTTTTGAAAAAAGTATTGCTTCAAGAACTGTTTCTGATCTGAAAAGCGAAATCTTAAAAATTGCTTTTTCAATCGGGATAAAGACGTGGTTTCATACTAAAAAAATTATTAATTTATTCAGTGAGTTAGACGAAGAAGAAACTCAGCAAATAAGCCAATTTTTAATTAATATTATTGAAAAATCTGATCATGAATAAGCAAATAATAACAATAGCCCATTCTATTTTTAGTAATAAAGGAGCCTTTGCTTTATTTCTTGGTTCAGGAATCTCAAGAAGTGCCGGAATTCCAACAGGATGGGAAATAACTTTAGAGCTAATCAATAGAATAGCTAAAATTAGAAAAGAAGAAATTGAAGAAACTCCTGAAAAATGGTATGTAAAAACGTTTAATCAACAGCCTGATTACTCAGATATAATAGGACAACTTACTTTAACTACAGAAGAGAGAATAAATCTGTTAAAACCGTTTATAGAACCTTCTCAAAATGAAATCGAAGACGGGCTAAAACTCCCTACAAAAGCCCATGATTATATAGCTAAATTGGTAAAACTTGGGTATGTAAAAGTGATCGTAACTACAAACTTTGATCGTTTGCTAGAAAATGCTTTAAAGAATAATGGGATTGAGCCAACTGTTATCTCAAATCCAAGTCATATTGATAATGTTATGCCAATTGTTCACAGCAAAGTAACTATTTTAAAGATTAACGGGGATTATCTTGATACAGGTTTTTTAAACCTCAAAAGCGAATTAGAGAAGTATGATCCGCGCTTAGAAAGATTAATGATCGATATATTTGAAAATTTTGGATTAATTTCATGTGGTTGGTCTGCAAAGTGGGACTTAGCCTTAGTAAATATTTTAAAAGCATCAAACAAGTTCAGATTTTCCAGTTACTTTACATACCACAGTAAATACGAAATGGAATTGGAAGAATTATCGTCTTTTCGAAAAGGGAAGCTGGTTAAAATTGAAAGTGCAGATATGTTTTTTTACGAATTACATGAAGATATTTTGGCGTTGGAGAAAGATGTTTTTGAGCACCCTCTATCACCGCGAATAGCGTTAGAAAGAGCTAAAAAATATATTACTAAAGAGGAACATATTATACAGCTTAATGATCTTATCTCGGGTATTTCCAATGAGACCTTTAGTAGTATTTATGCTATTCCTTTCATATCTCCTACAGAACCATATATAAAGGAGGTGATTGATTTGTATCAAAAAAAACTGAAAACTTTGAGTTCAATTTTAGCAGAATGCGTTTTCTGGGGAAGGGATTATCAAAATAATATATGGATAAATGTTCTTAAGGAATCTGGGAATGTGGACCATAATAAAAGCGGCTCCAATTTTAAAGTATGGTCGGATTTGCAATATTTACCCAGTCTTATTCTAAGATATGTAATTGGAATAGCTGCTGTTGCAAGTCAAAGATTTTCTTTTCTTAACTCTATCTTAAGTGTTGAATTCTTTGATAGATATAACTCGATGGGCCTTTTGGAGAAAACTAATCCAAGGCTATTGATGGATCATAGTCTATTAAATCGTTTGTTAGGAAGTAACTATTTGGCACCAATGTCTCAGTTATTATATGACTTTACTAAAATGCTTTTCAAGTCAGTTGTTCCTATTGATAAAGAGTTTGATAGAATTTATGACTATCATGAATTT
>JAHBUH010000005.1 GCA_019638185.1 Leadbetterella sp. | reverse complement strand
GCGCGGGCATCCGCCTTGCGGCTCAACTGCTCCAGCTGGGCTTTTATGTCGGCCGGGTCTTCTGTTTTAGCCGCCAGTTCCTGTATGGCCAGCTGCTCAGGGGTACGGTAGTCCAGCTTCTGGGTTTTCAGCCATTCGCTGAATTTCTGAAATGCGGCATCATCCAGGTAAAAGCCTTCCCGGGGTTTATCAGCCGGGTGTTCATGGTAATACAGGGTGGCGTAATCAAAGATCAGCTTCTGGTTAATAAGGGCTTTCACGTATTCACTCTGCTCGCTCTTTCCCGTCACGATGTCCGGGTCAATGCCCGCCCCGTCATATACCGTACGGCCGCCCTTAGTGCGGTAAGCGGTGCGCAGGGAGTCAGGCAGCTTGGGAAAAGTGCCGTCAGGATTCCGGTGGCCGTAATCAATGGCCTGCACACAGCGGCCGGAAGGGATGTAATATTTAGCCGTGGTGACCTTCACCTGGGTGTTATAGGGAAGCTCCCGGGTCACCTGCACCAGGCCTTTACCGAAGGTACGCTGGCCAATGATCACCGCCCGGTCATAATCCTGGAGGGCGCCGCTGACAATTTCCGAGGCGGAGGCGCTTTTAGCGTCTATCAGCACCGCCAGGGGCATATCTGCGTCTACCGGCTGGCTCTGGGTCTCAAACTTATGGTTTTGCTCCGCCGCCCGGCCTTTCATTTCCACCACGGGCACGCCTTTAGGCAGGAAGAAGTTATTGATCTCCACGGCCAGCTGAAGCAGGCCGCCGGGGTTTCCGCGCAGGTCCAGGATCAGGTTTTTCATGCCTTTTCCCTTTAAATCCTGGATGGCGGTCCGGATCTCCCGGCCCGAAGCCGCATTCATGAAAGAAGTCAGCTGGATATAGCCGGTATTATCATTCACCATGCCGAAATGCGGGACGTTATTCACCTTCACGTCTTCCCGCGTTACGCTAATGTCCTGGGGCCGGCTCGCCCCGTATTTCAGTACGGACAGCCGTACGGTACTGCCCTTCTGGCCTTTCAGCAGGCGACCGAATTCCTCTGCCTTACGGGCGGTGACATCCACACCGTTGATCTTCCGGATCTCATCACCGGCTTTTATCCCCATCTTATCGGCGGGGGAGCCTTCGTACACCAGCGTCACGATGTGCCTGCCCCGGTGCAGTTCTATATTCGCCCCGATGCCGTTATAGGTACCCACATTCATAGTGAAGTACTCTTCAATCATATCTTCGGGGTAAAACACGGTATAGGGGTCCAGCTCTTTCAGCATGGCCTCAATGCCTATCCGCATGGCCCGGGTGGGATTGATCTCATCCACGTACAGGCCGTTCACTTCTTTGTAAACATTCACAAAGACCTCGATGTTTTTAGCGATCTCAAACAGGCGGTCGTCCTGCCGGAAAGCCTGAAAACCCAGGCTGCCCAGCAGCAAAAGGCCCGTTCCTGCAAATAAAGTCTTACGTTTCATTATCGGGTTAAAATAGATTAACGGCGGATTGGCGCGGAACGTATCCGCCTGAAGTTTATTTCAGCTTATCCAGGATAGCCCCCACGGCGCGCTGCACCTGGCTGAACTCCGGCACTTCTTTTCCCACATAGAGAAAAGCGATATAGGTTTTATGGGCAAAAGCCGTCTTCTGCAGCCGGTAGGCCTCCCGTGTGAGGCGTTTGATGCGGTTTCGCAGAACGGCCTTTTTAAAGCTTCTTTTGGGCACGGAGACCAGTACTTCGGGGAATCCCGCCGGGGTATCCGGTTCCCGGAAGACCACTGCACGATAAGGGTATACCGGAACGGTGAAGCAGTCTTTGGAGTTCCGGTCAAACAGCCGGCTGATCATCTTATGACTTTTCAGGCGCTGGGTCCGGGGAAGTTTCTGATCTTTCTTATCCATGCAAAAGAAACAAAAAAAGCCACAAATGTGGCTAATATCTTTACGGGAAAACCGGACAAATTACTTGTGAGTCTTCTCATCGGAAACTGTCAGCTTCCATCTTCCTCTGGCACGACGAGCCCTTAACACTCTTCTTCCGCCCGGAGTAGACATACGCTCACGAAATCCGTGCTTGTTAGCTCTCTTTCTGTTTGACGGCTGGAATGTACGTTTCATATCCTTTTTCTATTAAATTTGTTCATCCTTAAAATCGGACTGCAAAACTAGGCAATATTTTAGTAATTCACAAATAACCGGGAAAATGTTTAAAGAGTTTTTTTTAGCCGATCCCTGTGAATCAGGTAGAAAGCAGGCGGTTATCATAAATTAGTTTAGTATTTTTTGGTTATTTATCGATTTTTTTATAGTATCTTTGCACCCGTATTTAGTTAACATCCAAAGGTTTTATATGAGTAAATTACGTATTCTGTACATCTCCAGTGAAATTGATCCTTTTCTTGAAACTTCCCAAATCGCTTCGTTACTTAGAAAACTACCACAGGAAATGCAGGAAAGGGGGATGGAGATTAGAATTCTGATTCCGCGGTTCGGACTAATCAATGAGCGCAAGCACCGGCTTCACGAGGTGGTCAGATTATCCGGGATTAACATCAGCATCGGCGAAGAGGAGAAGCCTTTGATCATTAAAGTAGCCTCTATCCCTTCGGCCAAGCTCCAGGTTTATTTTCTTGACAATGAAGATTATTTCCACAGAAAGACCGTATTTACTGACAAAGCAGGCACATTTTACGATGATAACGACGAAAGGGCCATCTTCTTCTGCAAAGGAGCGCTGGAGACCGTTAAAAAGCTGGGCTGGGCGCCGGATGTGGTGCACTGTACCGACTGGATGACCGCCCTGATCCCGCTGTACCTGAAAACGACTTATAAGAACGATCCCATCTTCAAAAATACCAAAACCATCTTCTCGGTTTATAATAACTCGTTTGATCATACGTTTTCAGATGACATGTTTCCGAAAGTGAAAATGATGGACATCGGCGACGAGAACCTGGCTAACCTGCGCTCCCGTGACTTCTACGGATTTATCAAGATAGGTTGCCAGTACTCTGATGTGGTGGTGAGAGCCAATCCATCCCTGAACGAAGCCGTGACCTCCGCCCTGGATGAAACTGCCGAGAGGCAGATTAACTCGTACGTGGGCGACGAGAACGTGGCGGAAACTTTCTATAACCTTTATACTGAATTGGCTGATTAAGCACTTTATGAAAAACAAATTTTCTGGTTTCGGAAAGCTTATAGCGCTTGCTTTAAGCGTTTCTCTCTTTGCATGTCATGATCCTTCAGACATTGGCCTGGGATTAGGCACAGACGGAACCCTCAATGCGATCTATACCGACACCGTAAGTGTGAATTACTCCACGGTGCTGTCGGATTCAGCAGTGAACGGAAACTCCGTTTACCTGCTTTCAGGAAACATAACTGACCCCGTGTTTGGTGCGGTGGAGGCCGTGGCTTATTTCCAGCCCTCCTTATTCCCGCAGTTTAATGCTTCAGGTGCCGTGATTACCGGTACTAACGGCACCACGCTGTACGATACGCTTAAACTGAGTGCTTCCACGGTGGCCGACTCCATGAATTTCCGGCTTTATTATGACGGTGCCCGCATATACGGTGATACCACCGCCATCAGCAAGTTCAAGATACACCGGCTGAAGGAGGTCATGAAGACCACCCCGTATAACGGCAATGAGAAGCTGGCGTATGATCCCCAGCCTATTGCCGAGTTCCAGCTTAACCTTCGCACCCTGACAGATGATTCTACCGGGAAGGCTAAGCCCTTCTTTGTACCCCTGCCCAAGGCCCTGGCCCGGGAAATGATGGACGAAGCCGCTGCTGCCAAAGGCAATAACACCACCTTTCTCAGTAAGTTCAAGGGATTTGCCATCGTTCCGGACAAAGGCAATAAAGCAGTGTACGGCTTTTCAGTGGGGGTTTTTGACCTGAACGGCACAAACAGCTCCATGATCCCGTACTGGCATACCGAAGGCGACACCGTGCGCCAGGTGTACGTATTTGATATCAGCGGACCGCGTTTCTCCTCGCTGGCGTTTGACCGCAGCAAGACCGCGCTGGCCTCCCTGACCAAAGACCATAACGAGATACCGCTGACCACGGCAGCTGATCGGCTTTACCTCCAGGGTGGAAGCGGGATCAGTCCCAAAATAGACCTCAGCTCGCTTAAACATCTCGGGAAAAACGTGAAAATAGCCAAGGCAATACTGGAGTTTGAGCTGGATCCGTCCAAACTGAACGGTCTCTACCGCAGAACCTATTATATGACCCTGGCAGAGGCCGATTCGCGTAACCAGCAGAAAAGAAACTCGTCTAACCAGCGCACCTACCTGTTTAACGGGCTGAGTGATGTGGTAATGGGCGACTATTATACGCTGACTGACACCTCTACTTTCCTGAACGTGGATATTACCGGCTATGTGCAGCGGCAGGTGTTCAAGGGCGACCTGAATAAGCAGTTGCTGCTGCTCCCGGCAGGGGTGACCACCAGCGGGGCGGCTATCCTGGCCAACGACAATCTCTCCAGGCTGGTATTTTTAAAGCCCCGCCTGCTCCTTTACTATAACCGGTACTGATTTTAATGATGATACGATCATTGCTGGCACTACTTCTCCTGCCCGGCCTGCTTTGTGCCCAAAAGAGCAAGCTGACCGATGACCAGCTGCTGGACCTGGTTCAGAAGCAGACTTTTCAGTATTTCTGGGATTTCGGCCACCCGGTAAGCGGGCTGGCCCGGGAGAGAAGTAATCATTCTTTCGGCTACGGTGACGAAACCTGCACCACAGGGGGCACGGGCTTTGGCGTGATGGCCATCGTAGTGGCCGTAGACCGGGGCTGGATCAGCCGGGAAGAGGGCGCGCAGCGCATCCAGAAAATAGCCCGTTTTCTATCTAAAGCGCCGGTGTATCACGGTGTATTTCCTCATTGGCTTCACGGCAGCACCGGCCAGACCATTCCTTTCAGCCGGAAGGACGATGGCGGCGACCTGGTGGAAACGGCTTTCCTGTTCCAGGGGCTGCTTACCGCCCGACAGTATTTTGATCAGAATAACCCTGCAGAGAACAGCCTGCGCGGCCTGATCACCATGATGTGGAACGAGATAGAATGGGACTGGTACACCCAGGGATCCAAAAACCAGCTTTACTGGCATTGGAGCCCCAATAACGGCTGGGCCATGAACTTTGAACTGAGGGGGTATAATGAAACCCTGATCACGTATGTGCTGGCCGCTTCGTCTAAAAAATATGCCATTAACCCGGATATCTATCACAAGTGCTACGCTAAAAATGACCATTTCTTTAACGGGAAAGAGTTTTACGGTGTGAAGCTTCCGCTGGGATTTGATTACGGCGGCCCACTGTTTTTTGCCCACTACTCTTTCCTGGGGCTGGACCCCCGGGGGCTGAAAGACCGTTATGCCGACTACTGGGAGCAGAACGTTAATCATACCCGCATAAACTACCTGCATTGTGTTAAAAACCCCAAAGGTTTTAAAGGGTACAGCGAGAAAAGCTGGGGCCTGACCGCCTCGGATAATCACGAGGGGTATAACGCCCACTCGCCTACCAATGACCTGGGGGTGATCACCCCTACGGCGGCGCTATCGTCTTTCCCGTATACCCCGAAAGAGTCTATGGCAGCCCTGCGTTATTTCTATGACGAGCGCGGTGACCAGCTATGGGGCAAGTACGGCTTTTACGATGCCTTTAACGACTCCAAAAACTGGGTGGCACAGTCTTACCTGGCCATTGACCAGGGGCCTATTGTGGTGATGATCGAGAATCACCGCAGCGGACTGTTATGGAACCTCTTCATGGGGATTCCGGAGATCCGGGACGGTTTGAAGAAACTGGGCTTTGAGAGCCCGAAACTGAAATAAAAAAAGAGGCTTCGGGCCTCTTTTTTTTACGGCAATTTAAAACCCAGGGCCTTAAGCCCTTTTTGTACCGGCGGGCTTTTCATCCCATTCTTCCACAGCAGGCCGGACCGGTAGTTTTCGATACCGATAAGGATAGGCCCCTGGTCTATGGCAATATAGCTGCCGGCATACCAGTCGTCTTTCACGGAATACGCATCTTTAAACCCGTATTCACCCCACAGCCGGTCACCTGATTTGTAATAGAAAAACTCTAAGGCCTCCATGGATTCCTCCGGCGTATAGGGAAAGGAGCCCAGCGCCGCCGTAGGCGTGATCACGCCCTTGTCGTTTCGTGGGGAGTGCGCTGCATAGCCGCCGGGGTTATCACTGGCCGTAAGCCCCCAGGAGTAGCGGTTATAGCCCGGAAAACGGCCCGGATTAGCTATGCAATAGGCCCGGTTAATGAGCGTATGATCCCGGCACTGCACGGCATAGTCAGCGATGTAATCGTCAGACAGCCCGAAAGGATTAATTCCCAGGAAGCTGTATTGCGACATAAAGAGCGGGCCGCCGTAATCGGGGCCCAGGGGCAGCCGGATGCCGTGGTAGGAGTTGCCGTTCACAAAGCCCCCGTTACGGGTCCAGCCGTTAACATAGTTCGCTTTCTCAATGGCATATTTTTCCGATCCGGCCGCCAGGACATACACCATCAGGGCTTCGTTCCAGCCACGGATCTTCAGGTTCAGCTCAAAGCCGTAGTCAGGACTCCAGTGCCAGAAGAGGCTTTCCGTTCCATTCAGGAAGAAATTCCATTCCACGGCCTGGTAGAGGGCATTCACGCGCCGGGTCAGATCGCTGTCATTAAAATATTCTGCGGCCGTCAGGAGGCCCATAAACAGGAAAGAGGTTTCTACCAGGTCAGCGCCGTTATCTTTGGCGCTGAAGGGCTGGGTTTTGCCGGTTTCAGCGTTATACCAGTGGGCAAAGGCCCCGTGATAGGAGTCGGCTTTTTCCAGGAAGCTTACTATCCTTTTCACCCGTTCCAGTCCTTCCGTGCGGGTAATGAATTTGCGTGCTGCTCCGGTGACGATGCCCATGATGCCGAAGCCCGTGCCACCGGTGGTGACGGTAGCCTGGGAGGTGTTCCGCTCGCGGATCATGCCCGAGGCCGGGTGGGCAAAATCCCAGAAGTATTTAAAGGTCTGGGCCTGCACCTTATCCAGGAGGGCCTCCCGGCTGATCCGCTCAAATTTATCCTGCGGGTCATAGGTGGTATAAAACAGGAAGCTATGCTCACTTTGTAAGGTGCCTTTTGTAGAGGAGGGCAAGCCCCTTTGGATGACAAAAGTATATTTCTGAAAACCAGGAAGGTCAGCCAAAGGACTTACCGTCAGACTGGTCCCCGAAACCTGGTAATTCAGCGGGATTCTTTCGTTATTCTTATTAAGCAGGATCACAAACGTGGAAAAGTTAGTGCCCGGCTCCGGCGCATGACTGAACTCCACCCGGATCTCCGGTCTCAGCGGGATTTCCACTAAGGAGGCGTTTTGCGTATCATTGCCGTCTAAGGAAATTTTATATACCAGGAGATTTTCTGCCGGAACTTCTTCCTTCTCCTTGCAGCCTCCTACCCCTAATAACAGCAGAAATAATAACCTTTTCATTTTTGCACAAATTAAAAAGCACACAGATAGTAACGTATCTGTGTGCTTTTGGTTTATAAATTAACCGGAAATTACCAGTTCGGATTTTGTTCAAAACCCGGAATCTGGATCAGCTGATTGGTATGTACCGGGAACAGGTAGTGCTTAGCAGGTTTAAAATCCTTACCGTTAGCCTTCATAGCTTCTTCTGCCTTACGGGTACGTACCAGGTCAGACCAGCGATCATGTTCAAACGCCAGTTCCAGCCTTCTTTCATTCCAGATTTTATTCCGGATCTCTGCCTGGTTAGATGATGTATAGGCAGGAAGTTTCACCCGGCTCCGAACGGTATTCAGGGCCTGCAGGGCTTCTGCCGTATTTCCCAGCTCATTAGCCGCTTCCGCCAGGATGAGGTAAATTTCGCCTAAACGCAGGTAGCGGAGGTTTTTACCGTTATCGGCGCCACCGGGGTTAGCCGAGTCGTACGCTTTCTCATTGTACATGGCGTTTTCAGCACCGGCATTCACTACGCGGCCGTCATACAGGGTTTCGCCTCTGAACATAATGGTGGCATTCATCCGGATAGAGTCTTTCTCAGCCAGGAATGCTTTCACCAGGTTATCAGTAGGGGTGTTAAAGCCCCAGCCCCAGCCGCCGGTACCCCGGGCTCCCTGGGTCTGTGAATACTGCTGGATCCCATGGGCAATGGATACCCCCCGGGCCTGGAATTCGAAAAGCGACTCCCGCCCATTTTCACCTTCTTCCCGCCAGATTTTAGCGTAATCCGGCTCCAGGGAATATTGACCGGAGGCCAATACCGTTTTTGCCATATCTGCAGCCTGCTGGTATTTCTTCTGGTAAAGATACACTTTGGAAAGAAGTCCCTGTGCGGCACCCTTGGTAGCCCGTCCCAGGTCTTTTGCCGCATAGCCCGACTTCAAAGGCAGCACATCAATAGCCGCCAGCAGATCCTGCTCAATGTACGCGTACACCTCTGCTTCCGGCGCTCTTCTTTTCAGGTCCAGGTGCTGCAGCGGCACGGCTCCCCAGCCCCGAACCAGGTAAAAGTAGTTCAGCGCCCGGATAAACCGGGCCTCGCCGATCAGCCTGTTTTTATAGGCCTGGTCTGTCAGCCCGAAGTTTTCCGTATATTCAATGGCCAGGGTGGCGCGACCGATGGTCTTGTACCAGCGCGTCCACATGGCATGGAATGAGCCCGCATTACCCGCATTATAGGTCAGATCATCCAGTACATCCTTATCCGTACCTTTATCCGTGAGCGATGAGCCTTTATCGGCGTTATCGGAGAGCATATCCGTAATACCCAGGAAAGAAAACGCATAGTCCCACTCGGTAAACATCCCGTAAACGCCATTTATAAAGGCTTCCGGCTCATAAGTAACGTCCTTATCCCGGGCTTCTACGGTTTCTCTGGAATCTACATTCAGGAAGTCGTCTGCACAGGAGGTGATCCCCAAAGACAGCGCCATTACTGATGTTATATATAATTTACTTCTTTTCATGATGATTAAAATTGTAAGTTCAGACCTATGATAAAGTTTCGGGTGGTAGGATAAGCTGAAAGCTCGATACCCGAGGTTCCGGAAGGGTCGCCGTTATCGGCAATTTCAGGCGAGAACCCGGTGTATTTGGTAAACATCAGCGGGTTTTGGGCCGTAGCATACACTCTCAGCTTGGAAGAGCCGGAGTAGAGCTTATTCAGGGTATAACCCAGGGTGATGTTATTGATCCGGAAGAATCCGCCCGGCTCCAGGTAATAGCTGGAAGCGTAAGAGTCGCGGTCAGCGCCGGGATCCACGGTGCTGGTACCCGCACCGTGCCAGCGTTTCTCAAACAGATCCAGCGGCACGTTCTCACCACCGTCTATCCGGGTACCTTTCAGGCCGTTATAGATCTGGTTTCCGCCCACGCCGTATCCATAAACGGAAAGGTCAATGTTTTTGTACTCCACACTCAGGTTAACCCCGTAAGTAGAAGTAGGCAGGTAGGATCCGTAAAACACCTTATCCAGGTTATTAATTAAGCTGTCACTGTTCGTGTCGGCATATTTCAGGTGGCCGGGCCGGGGTGATCCCAGTTTCACCACATCCTTGGCATTCAGCTCCTCCTTGGTTTGCCATACGCCGTTAGCTTCGTACATCCACCAGGCATAGATAGGATATCCTTCTTTAAGCTGCTTGGTGATCTGGCCGTTACCCAGGCTACCGCCGGTTTGTCCGTCATAGGCCGGTGTCACGTCTTTTACGGTGTTTTTATTATACGCATAGTTTACCCCAACGCTGTATTTCAGTCCGATCTCCGTTTTATCCGACCAGTTCAGGCCCAGCTCGATACCGCTGTTCAGTACTTTAGCGCCGTGCGCATAGAAGTTATTTTCGTATTCCGAAGTAAAGGTAGGCGTTACCAGCAGGATGGCGTTTGTGTTCAGCTTATGATAGTAATCAATGGAACCGCTCAGCCGGTCTTTCAATAACGCGAAGTCAGCACCGAAGCCGGTTTCCGTAGTTACCTCCCAGGATACATCTACGGCAGGTGTACCGTACACCGCACCGAATACCAGGTCCTGGCCGGCTCCGAACACGTAGTTCCGGTTACTGCTTCCTGCATCGGTCAGGATCTGCGATACGTTCAGCGGGATATCCTGGTTACCCAGCTTACCCCAGTTGGCCCGGACCTTCAGGTAATCCAGGAAGGAGTCTTTCATGAAGCTTTCGTTAGATACGGTCCAGCCTGCACCCACGGAGGGGAAAGTACCCCAGTATTCCTGGCTGTTTTTAAATACGCTGGATCCGTCCCGGCGAACCGTAGCGGTCAGGTAATATTTGCTGTTAAAGTTATACTGGGCTCTGGCAAAATAAGAAGCCAGGGCTCTGGGCGTATAATAGGTCTGATTAATGGTCTTCTGGTACCCGCCGGTGCCCAGGTTAATGTTCCAGTACTGCTCCTGCCGGGGCACATCGTAGCCTGTTCCGCTAATGCCGCTGCCTATCCCTACTTTCTCCCGCGAGAAACCGGCTGTAGCTTCCAGGTTATGGTTTCCAAATGACTTTTGGAAAGTAGCGAAGTTTTCCCACACCCACCGGAAAGATTCAGACGTGGAGTAGCTAAAGCTGTTATTCGCATAGGCCGTGGTGGTAGGATTAGCCGCCTTCAGCGTATTAAATTCGGCTTCTGTACGGGTAGGGTCGGCGTTCAGCCAGTTATTACGAACATCCGTAAAATTCCGACTTCTTGAACCGTAACGGGTAGCTCCCACGCGCGAGTTGAATTTCAGGTAATCCGTGATCTTCACTTCGGCGTCAAACCCGCCCTGCAGGGTATTGGTATTTAAAAGCTCTCTTTGCTGCATGAGGGAGTATACGGGGTTACCTATGGAGTTCAGGTTACCTACGGTTTCACCTGCGTTTCTCTCATACCCTACTATACCGGTGGTGCGGTTCCATACGGTGCGGCCGGCTCTTCCGTTAGCATACCATACCGGCACCAGCGGCGACTGGCGGTAGGCCTCATTAAAGAGACCGTAGCCTTTGGGCTGTGCTTCGGTAAAGGTAAAGTTCAGGGTCTGGTTAATTTTCAGACGATCTTTAAAGAAGCGGTACTGGTTATTATTCCGCAGGGTATTCCGCTGGTATTTAGCGCCTTTCAGGATACCTTCTTCGGCCAGGTTATTGTAACTCACAAAGAAGTCCACGTTTTCTGATCCGCCGGAGAGGTTCACGGAATGGCTCATCTGCTGTCCTTTCTGAAGGAGTTCGTTATACCAGTCGGTGTTATTAGCCTGGTTAGGCTTCAGCCTCCAGGGCTGGTTAGCCGCGGCTATATTATCCAGGTTTTCGTTAAAATAGGTAATATACTGCTGCGCATTAGCCATTTCCACCCGGTTCAGCACGCCTTTCACGCCCATGTAACCGTCATAGGAAATCTGCATTTTACCGCTTTTCCCTTTTTTAGTGGTAACGATAACCACCCCGTTAGCGGCTCTCAGACCGTAGATAGAAGCGGAAGAGGCGTCTTTGAGGATATCCATGGACTGGATGTCGTTCGGGTGGATGTTATTAATGTTATCCACTGGCATCCCGTCTACTACATACAGCGGGTTTCTGCCCCCGAGTGCCGTACCCATACCGCGGATCAGCACCGTAGGCGTAGAACCGGGCGCTTCATTAGCGATGATGGTGGCACCGGCTATTTTACCCTGGATAGACTGCATGGCGGAGGTAGCCGGCTGTTTGGTGATCTCCTCGGTTTTAATATTAGCAATGGCCCCCGTGAGGTCCGCTTTTTTCTGCGTACCGTAACCCACCACCACTACTTCTTCCAGCAGGCTCTGGTCTTCCATCAGCACCACATTAACGACCGAACGGCCATTCACCGAGACTTCCTGGCTGACATAGCCCACATAAGAAACCACCAGGATGTCATTCGCATCCACCTGGATGCTGAAGTTACCGTTCACATCGGCCATGGTACCTGTCGTTTTCCCCTTCACATTAATACTGGCTCCTATGAGCGCCTCCCCTTTCGAGTCTTTTACGGTACCTTTAATTTCTGCTACCCGGGCTTCCGCATGAAGGGGAATGCTCCAGGCCAATAACATCACCAGCCCCAGTAAGAGAACCGGATTCAGGCTATTCAGATAACCTTTGAAACGTTGAACTTTTTCCATACTTAAAATATAAACTGATTGATTTTTTCACTTAAACGAAACCACAAAACAAATGAAGATGTTTAAATATTCCTATGAGAAATATCATTTTTTAATCAAATAGGTAGCTACAGACCCGGGTTCCTGGTTAGCGGTCACCTGCACATCGTCCAGCACCAGGTTCAGTCGCCGGAGGTCATCGGCATCGTTCAGCACAATGACCGCCACGCTGCCGTCAGGGTTTTTAAAAGCCACCTGCTTCACGGCCGTTACCGGGTTAGTTTTGACCCTCACGGCCCCGTCTGCCACAAATTTACTCAGGTGCGCCAGGGCATAATATTCCACGTTGCGCTGAACCAAACCGCCTTCGGAAATGGTGATCACCCCCCGGCAGTCGGCGCAGCCTTTGTTCACCGGCCCGTGGTGCTCATCCAGGGCCAGGTTCCAGAGCAGGGCGTTTTTAGACCAGTTTTCAGGCGCCCCGATGAAGATATTTTTCATGTTCCAGCCCAGGTTACCGGCAAAATCCGTGGCCCACTGCCCCCCGGAAATCTCGGTAAAGTACAGGCCTTTGTCTTTATAGGCCTCATGCACCGTGGTCATGGCGCTCACGTCTCCGGCATAGGCATGAAAGGCTGAACCACTTACGTATTTCCGGGCGTCAGGATCGGCCAGTATAGTCATGGGGTAATCCGGCCGGTCCCAGTTATGATCATACGCCAGGATCTTTGTTTTCAGGTTTTCCTTTTCCAGCTGAGGGCCCAGGTGGTTTTTGATGAAATCCAGTTGCTCCTGCGCTTCCATGCGCATAGAAGGGTAAGCCGCTTCATGCAAAGGCTCATTCTGAGGCGAAAGGGCGTCAATGGTGATGCCCTCTTTCTGATAGGCCTGAAGGTATTTCACAAAATACCGGGCATAGGCGCCATAGTATTCGGGTTTCAGCTTTCCTCCGGCCAGCTTTCCGTTTGTTTTCATCCAGGCCGGCGGACTCCAGGGCGTAGCCATGATGCGGATCCGGGGCGAGATCTCCAGGATCTCCTTCAGCACGGGGATGAGGTGGCGCTGGTCTTTTGCAATGGAGAAATGCAGGAGTTCGGGATCGGTTTCACCGGCGGGCCTGTCGCAATACGTAAAATCCTCCAGCGAGAAGTCAGAAGCGCCCATGGTAATCCGCAGGTAGCTGATCCCTATGCCCTTTTCCCGGTCAAAAAGCTCCTGCAGGAGTTCTTTTCGCTGTGATGTATTCAGCCGGGTATGAATAAGATAGGCCGATGATTCCGTCAGCGCCGCCCCGAAGCCTTCCATTTCCTGCAGGGTTCCGGCCTGGTCCACGGTCAGGGTGACGCCCTGGTTATCCGTACGTTTCGGAACCAGGCTCAGCGTAGTGTCACGGGCCAGTAACCGGGCCTGGTTCCCGGTGGTCACCCAAACGGTCACCCGGCCGTCTGCGGTACCCGGGTCTGTGTTATTATCGCTGCTGCCGTGGTCTTTGCAGGAAAGCACCGCGGATAAAAGCAGGATGAGAAAGAGTGTTCTGATCATTTTTTTAAAAGTTAACTGACTGAACTACCAGGGCTATATAATAAAAATTAATCCACTTATAATCCTATAACAGAACGTCAGATTATTAACTAAATGCAATGAATTATAGAAAAAGTTAAGGAAATTTTGAGGCGGTAGGAATTGAAACAGAACATCATGGCCTTAGCACAGACTAAACGTTTACTTTCCCAAGCAGGGTAGTCATATAAACAGCCAGGGCCAGCAATGCAAAGCCTAACAGAACTGCTGAGATATAGGTTTTCCTTTTACGTGCAATATCTTCTTCACTAATAGGAAACGAAGATATGCTTCTTAAAAGAATGTTTCCTATCAACATTATGGGCAAATAGATGATTACCGCCGTAAGAAATATCTTTAACCCCATATTTATCCCTAAAAGTGCGTTTACATCAACCCGGAAGAACTTCCTGGAAAGATATAAAATAAGGCCAAGGAAGGTAAAATAGTAGATCCCGATTATGTAGTAGAATTTGGTCTTATATCTTACTTTTTCACCTCCGGACGGATTATTCATTTGCTTTAATGTCCATAAATAGGAGAAGTCTCTAAGGTCTGTCAGGATTTGCTTCATTAGGTTTATTTGAAAATTATCTTTGAAATTTGAAGTAGCCAAAAATAAAAATACACAAAATCATAAACACAAATCCCGTAAACACGAAAAGGTAAGTGTTCAGAAGTTTCCTTCTAAACACTTTAGGCGTAATGTCTGCTTTATCAGGCAACGGAACTTTAGACGTCAGGCTATTAAACCCAATCGCCATTATTCCACATAATGCTATAATAAACAGATAGTTGAAATACCTAAACCCTGGAGAATAGTATTTAATTCCTGTGAGATATAAATAAAGTGGGTCAGGCATAACAATACCCAATAACATAAAAACCCCAATATAGAAGGAAAATACAGCTGCTCCCGTTAGAATCCAGTAAAGCAGACCATTTGCCTTGTAATTGGATTGTATGTATATATAATCCCGCACATCAGTCAGAAATTTATTCATGTGGTAATTAATTATTGTAAACGTGTCCGGTACAAACTCTAATACATTTAAATAACACACTCTTCCGGTGTGAGTGCCGGAAGAGTTTTGTTATTCAAAAAATGGGGCCGTCACCGACATAACCTATCTTAAGCGTTATCACAATCAAAAGGACAAAAAGGACTATCCCCGAAACAAACGTTAACCAGTATACTTTTTTCTTTCTTTTTAAAGCAAGTGGAGGTGTTTGAGAGTTTGGAAATGGAATATCAGCAAACTTTCGATCCAAAAAGAAATGAAGTATCCTGAAAGGCAGATATACGAACAAAAGAGCAAACCCAACTTTTACAAATAAACCGGAATGGTATATTTGCTTAATGAGCGGAATATCATAAAATGCCCGTATAAGATACAAAATAGCTCCCATTAGTACCGTATAATAGACCCCAAACATGGGTAGCACTTTACTTATATAGTCTTTTTTTGTTGCGTCTCCCGTTTGTTTATATTCCAGTATAAATGCATAATCCCGGATGTCTAAAAGCCAGTTTTTGATTATCATATTTCCTAAAAAATCAATTCTGTTACGAAAAGAACATACCCTTTATCCTTCCCCTTAATAATATATAGATTATTATTTCCCAAACAGAACACGACCCTTCGAACCATTTTTTTGCGTCGCTTAACGACAGCGATTGAGTAGTTTCCGGTTCCAGGAAGTCAGCGGTAAGCCCGTTTTTACAACTTAACACAATCCCCCCCTGCGATAGCAGCGAAACTCTTGATAAATGCAGATCTTTTCATAAAAATTTGTTTGAATTAGTTTATAATGGCCAAAAATAAAAGAGGGTTGTTTTTCCCTCCAAAAAAAAACTGCCATTTTTATTAAACGGGTACAATGGTCCTGAAACTATCGGTCAGGAGAGAAAAACGAAGAAAAAAGGCTCTTTCAGATACCTGCCTCCTCCTCAAACTTCATGAAGAGAAAATCAAACGGGTCGAGGTATTCGCCGTTCTTTTTGAGGGTGTAGTGCAGGTGGGGGCCGGTGACTTTACCGGTGGCGCCTACTTTGCCGATGCGGGTGTTTTTTTGAATTTCCTGGCCTTTTTTGACGATGATCTTGCTGAGGTGGCCGTAGAGGGATTCAAAACCGTATTTGTGGCGGACCTTTACGAAGTAGCCCAGGTCTGGCTGGAAGCCGGTTTCTGCTACCACGCCGTCTCCGCTGGACACCACGTACTCGCCGGTGCTGCCTTCCAGATCTATGCCCCGGTGAAATTTAAGGACTTTATGAATGGGGTGCTTGCGGGCGCCGTAGAAGGAGTTTACCTCTATTTCCCTTTCCAGCGGGTTACCGGCGGGAATGTGGCGGATGAAGAGGTTTTTAAAAGGATCATTATGGATATAGCTCACCACTTCTGTCAGGTCAGTCATGGCGGAAAGTTCTTTTTCCCAATAATCCTCCACGTTATTTTTATAACTATATTGGGCGCTCAGCGTATGGACACTGCAAATCAAAATTGTTAAAATTCTCAAAAACATCGGTATGAAAGTATTTGAAACCGTCATTGAGACGCAAAATTACACAAAAAGTCATTCCGTAGGTTTCGTACCCACCATGGGTGCCCTGCATGAAGGCCATATTTCTTTGATCCGCCGGGCCAAAGAAGAAAACGAAATAAGTATGGCCAGTATTTTTGTAAACCCCACCCAATTTAATAACCCGGAAGACCTGGCCCGGTATCCGCGCACCCTGGAGGCCGACCTGGAGCGCCTGGAAAAAGCCGGTTGCGATGCGGTTTTTGTACCGTCTGTCCGGGAAATGTACCCGGCACCTGCGGTACTGAAAATGGATTTCGGGCGACTGGAGCAGATCCTGGAGGGAGCCTTCCGGCCCGGGCATTTCAACGGCGTGGGCCTGGTGGTCAGTAAGCTGTTTCACATGGTGCGCCCGCAGCGGGCCTATTTCGGGCAGAAGGATATACAGCAGTGCGCCGTGATTAACCGCCTGGTGAATGACCTCAGCTTTGGCATCGAGCTGGTTTTCTGCGAAACGGTACGGGAGGCGGATGGCCTGGCCATGTCCTCCCGGAATGTGCGCCTGAGCCCGGAAAAACGCCGGGTGGCGCCGTTCATCTACCAGTCGCTGCTGAAAGGGAAAGCGCTGCTGCAGAGCGGCGTATCACCGGCAGAGGTGGAAAGCACGCTGGCTGCAGCGTACGCTGAGCACCCTGATTTCCGGCTGGAGTATTACGAAGTGGTGGCTTTCAGTGACCTGGAGCGGATACCCGCGTATGACCCGGCGGTGAAAACGGTGCTGGTGGTGGCAGCTCACCTGGACGGCGTCAGGCTGATCGATAACCTTATTTTATGAACCATTTTTGAAGCGGCACTTGTTATTACAGATATAAATTTATCCATGATCTGGCAGGAATTAACCGATATAGCCCAACTGGACACCCTGACCGAAGAGTCACGTGAGGTGCCCGTAGGCATTTTCAAACACAGTACACGCTGCTCCATCAGCGCCACGGCCCTGGATCGGCTGGAACGCCGCTGGCCTAAGGCAGAAGGCACCGAAGCTTTAAAAATGTATTACCTGGACCTGATAGCGCATCGCGATATTTCAAACGCCATCGCTGAAAAATACGGGGTGCAGCACGAGTCGCCGCAGTTTATCCTGCTGAAGGGCGGAACGGCGGTTTACCACGAGTCGCACTACGGCATCAGCCTGGAGGATATCCTGAGCCAGGCCCGGAATTAAGAGTTCAGTAAGCCACCACCAGGTAGTATTCCAGGACGCGGGTGATGTAAAAGCGACAATGAATGCAGGTGCTGTTAACGGAGATAAGCCCTTCCAGCTCCTTTTCATTATTATAAAGCTTCAGGTGCTTCCGGAAGTCTATGGCTCTTTTGCCGTACAGCTTGTAGAGGGCTTCTTTGGCTGACCAGTAGATGGTGGCGGTATCCAGGTCTCCGTTTACAGCGGCCACTTCTTCAGCTGAGTACAGCCGGGGCAGGATCCGGAATATCTGTTCCCTGGGTTTTTCCAGGTCTATCCCTACTGCAGAGTGCCGGAAGAAAGCCACAGCGATAAAGTCTTCTGTATGGGTCAGCGAGATCTCGTACTCACGCCCTACCAGGTGGGGTTTGCCGTTCTCATCCTTCTCTATACCGCGGTAAACGATGTTCAGCACGGCGCACGCCTTCTCCAGCACATACTTTCCGGCCAGGAATTCCCGTTTTTTGGAGGGAACGGAAATGGCCTCCCAGGCGGTCTGCTCTTCCGGGCTCAGCACGGCCGCCTCTGTCAGCTCCTCCAGGGTTTCCGTGAGGTTCCATACCACGATCTCCAGTCCGTTATCCAGGCGGGTGTTGCTAAACAGGGGCATTCAGATTACTTTTGTTTAAAATTTCAGCAATTAAACCACAGATCCTGTAGTGTACAAATGAATTTTGAAATTAATAAGCTGGCTACGTACAAAGGGCACAAGGACAGTGTATATGATCTGGCAGAAGGGATCACGGCGGGCCGTATCCTTTCAGCTTCCGGCGACGGCTACCTGGTAGAGTGGGTTTCCCCCGAGGAAGGCGTGCCCGTGGCACGGGTAAACCACCCGGTGTATGCCTTTGAACATAACCGGCAGCAGGGCCGCATCTGGCTGGGGGAAAACTCGGAGGGCCTGCACCTCATAGACACGGCCGGCAAGAAGGTGGAAGCCTCACTGAAGCTGGGAAAGGTATCTGTCTTCTGCATTCTATCTGCCGGGAACGTAACGCTGGCCGGCAACAGCCTGGGCTATATCCACGTCATTGATAACCGGCAAAACAGTTTCATCAAACACCTGCAGGTATCAGGCAAAAGCATCCGTGCCCTGGCCGTGAATGAGGCCCTGGGCGAACTGGCCGTGGGTTCCTCCGACCACCGCATCCACATCTACGACCTGGACACCCTGGCGCTGAAAAAAACCCTGGAAGGTCACACCAATTCCGTGTTTACGCTGGCCTATCACGGGCAGTACCTGATCTCCAGCGGCCGGGATGCCCACATCCGGATCTGGGACAGCACCCTGGATTACCTGCCCGCTGCTGTAGTACCGGCCCATAATTATGCCATTAACCACGTCCTGCCTTTGAAAGGTACGGAGCTGCTGGCGTCATGCAGCATGGATAAGTCGGTTAAAATCTGGGACATTAACAGCATGCGCCTGCTGAAGGTGATCGATAAGGGAAAGTTTGCATCGCACGGTACTTCGGTCAACCGCCTGTGGTGGAATGAAAATACCCAAAGGCTGTTTTCCGGCAGCGATGACCGCACCATTTCCGAGTGGAGCCTGTTCCCGTGAAAAAATTAAAAGCGGCCGGCCGCGGCGCTTGCGGAGAGTTCTGCAACTTTTAGTTTTTTACTTTTTACTTTACTACTATTTTTTTGTTATTTTGTGCCTAGAACAGGAGTTGTCTCGTTATTTAGTGCAGATGATGTGTCACTTCATAATTATTTTTCCGTCTTAACATAACCGATCCTTTTAATATTAGTAGAAATGAGAATCACCTCTTTAGAAATTAAGCAGCATGAATTTGAGAGATCTTTCAGGGGATATAACGTGGATGATGTCCATAACTTCCTGGGAGATATAGCCCAGGAATGGGATAAAATGTTTAATGAGATAAAGATGTTAAAGATGCAGCTGGATATAGCGGAGAAGGAAGCATCTAAGCTCAGAGACGTGGAAATGACCCTCATCAAAACCCTGAGAACCGCCGAAGATACCAGCTCGCGGATTGCTGAAACCGCCAATGCCGAAGCCACCCGCAAGGTGGAAGCGGCCCGCCTGGAGGCATCCCAGACCATACAGAGGGCCGACCACGAGGCGGCTAAGACGCTGGAAGAAGCTCACCGCAAAGCCGATCAGCTCATCCGGGAAGCTGAAAACACCGGGAAACAGCTGGTCAGTGAAGCCGAAGGCAAAGCCAAAGATATTCAGAAAGCTTCTGAACTGGAGATTGCAGAGCTGGACTCCCGCTATAATCTCCTGGAAAGGAAAAAGAATGACCTGATCCTCCGTTTAAAACAATACCACAGTGAGCTGACCCAACTGCTGAGCGATACCGACTCTACAGAGTTAACGACGGCTGTCCCGGAAGAAAAAGCACCCATAGCCGAAGTGAAGGCTGAAACCGTGGATTTTTTCCGGGAAACCAGTGAGAAAATAGAAGACGATTATTCCAGCGGGGTAAGCATTCCTTCAGCGGTTAACGCCATCAGCCTGGAAGTGACCCCGGAAGAAGATAAGACTAACCTGGAAGTGATAGAGGGCATAGGTCCCAAGATCAAAGAAATCCTGAACAGTGCCGGAATTATGGACTTCCGTACGCTGGCCACCACGCCGGAATACCGGCTGAAAGATATCCTGGCAGCTGCCGGGCCGCATTTTGCCGCCCATGACCCCGGAACCTGGAACGAGCAGGCCCTCCTGGCTGAAAACGGGCAGTGGGATAGGCTGGAAGAATTGAAGGCCCGGCTGATTGCCGGCCGGCCGCAGGCGGCTGCACCGCCCAGCGTAGACGGCTCTAACACCGAGGAAATGCTGGACAAGGTAAACAAAGTAAAAGCTGCCATCCGTAAGGCCATGGTAGAAAAAACGGAGCATCCCGGAAGTGAGGAAACTCCCAAGAGCGGCTCGTTTTTCGACAGCATCTGATGGGACAGATCACACTGGAGGGCATGGAGTTTTTTGCCCATCACGGGTTTTCCGATGAGGAGCAGAAGACCGGTAACCGCTACAGCATAGACATCTGTATAGACGCGGACCTGCGGGCCCCGGGCCTGTCGGATGACCTTTCAGACACCCTGGATTACAGCCGGGTTTACGGCATCGTGGCAGAAGAGATGCAGGTCAGGAGCCGGCTGCTGGAGCACATTGGTTACCGCATCATCCACCGGCTGAAGGAAGAATTTACGGGCATTACGAAAGTCACCGTGGATGTTTCCAAATATAATCCGCCGGTGGGCGGCGTAGTGCACCGGTCAAAAGTCACGTTAGAAGAAAGCTTTATTCATTGAACCGCGTATATACTCTCCAGTTTTGGTTGCTTTGCGCCAGCTCATTCTTGTTTTTTTCAAGTTTTAATATGCTCATCCCCGAGCTGCCCGACTACCTGTCTAAAATGGGCGGCGGGGAGTTCAAAGGACTGATCATAGCCCTGTTTACCCTTACTGCGGGCGTATCCAGGCCCTTCAGCGGAAAACTGTCCGATAAAGTGGGCCGGGTACCGGTCATGGCCTTCGGGTCACTGGTGTGTTTTGTGTGCGGATTCCTGTACCCCATTACCACCACGGTTATCCCCTTTCTGCTGCTCCGCCTGGTGCATGGTTTTTCCACGGGCTTCAAACCCACCGGCACTGCCGCGTATATTGCAGACATAGTGCCTTTTAACCGCCGGGGTGAATCCATGGGCATTCACGGGCTCATCGGCAGCCTGGGCATGGCCTTCGGGCCCTTTATGGGCGGCTGGATCGTGCAGCATTTTGACTTCAATATCCTGTTTTATACCTCTTCGGTGCTGTCGTTTCTTTCCATTGCCATCCTGATCAATATGAAAGAAACCCTGCCTGCAGAGCGGAAAGAGGCCTTCCGGTGGGGGCTGCTGAAGATTAACCGACACGAGATCTTTGACGGGAGCGTGATGCCGGTGGTAGTGGTGGTGTTCTTTTGCCTGTTTTCTTACGGGGCGGTGATCACGCTCATTCCTGACCTCAGTAAAAGCATAGGACTGAAAAACAAGGGATATTATTTCCTGATCTATACCCTGGCGTCTATCGGTGTGCGGTTTATTGCCGGGCGGTGGTCTGACCGCAGGGGCCGGCCTAGTGTGCTGATCATCGGCTGCCTGTTTATGCTCTCTTCACTGGTATGCCTGGTATTTACCACTGATGTGTGGCTGCTGACGGTATCCGGGGTGCTGTTTGGGATAGGAAACGGCATTATTTCCCCCATTACGCAGGCCTGGACCATCGACCTCTGTGCGGAAGAGAACCGGGGTAAAGCCGTGGCCACCATGTACATTGCCCTGGAGGCGGGAATCGGCCTGGGGGCCCTTCTCCCTACTTTTATTTACCAGAATAGGGTGGAAAATCTTCCGGCATCGTTTATTTTTACCACGGCAGTGGTGAGCGTTGCCCTGATTTACTTATTGATATATAACCGAAAACAATCAGTTTCTACTGTATAAGAATGACGATCATCGACGGGAAATTAATCTCCGGCCAGGTTAAGGCCGAACTCAAGCAGGAAGTAGACCGGATCCGGGCCGCGGGCGGCAAGATGCCCCACCTGGCGGCTATCCTCATTGGCGATAACGGCGCTTCCGAAACCTACGTAGCCAGCAAGATCCGCTCCTGTGAGGAGATCGGGTTTAAGTCTACCCTGGTCAGAAGAGACAGCAGCACGTCAGAAGAAGAGGTGCTGGGCATCATAGACAGCCTTAACCGCGATGCGGACATTGACGGTTTCATCGTACAGCTGCCCCTTCCTGACCATATTAACGTGGACAAGGTCATTGAAGCCATAGACCCTAAAAAAGATGTGGACGGCTTCCACCCCATTAACGTGGGCCGTATGGCCAAAGGCCTGCCGGCGTATATCTCCGCCACGCCTTTCGGGGTACTGGAGCTCATTAAGCGGTATAAGATTGAAACCAGCGGCAAGCACTGCGTGGTGGTGGGGAGAAGCCAGATCGTGGGCCTGCCCATGAGCCTGCTGATGGAGCGGAATGATTACCCCGGTAACTGCACCGTTACCCTCACCCACAGCAAGACCCGGAATATCAAGGAGATCTGCCAGCAGGCGGATATCCTCATAGCGGCCCTGGGCCGGCCCGGTTTTATTACCGCCGATATGGTGAAAGAAGGCGCCGTGGTGATCGATGTGGGCCTGACCCGGGTGGAAGACCCTTCTAAAAAATCGGGTTTTGCCCTGAAAGGCGACGTGGCGTTTGACGAGGTGGCCCCGAAAGCCTCTTACATCACTCCCGTACCCGGCGGCGTAGGCCTGATGACGGTGGCCGCCCTGATGTACAATACCCTGCTGGCCAGTAAAAAAGAAATATACGGATAAACCTGTACACCCATGAACTTTCATACCCGTAAATGGATCAAACCCGAGGATCTGAACCCTAACCAGTCGCTGTTTGGCGGCCGGCTCCTGGAGTGGATCGACGAAGAAGCCGCCCTGTACGCCATCATCCAGCTGGAAAACCCACGCTGCGTGACCAAGTACATGTCAGAGATCAATTTCATCAGCTCCGCCCGTCAGGGCGACATCATCGAGATCGGCATCGTGGCCACGCATTTCGGCACTACCTCGCTGACCCTGGCCTGCGAGGTGCGGAACAAAATGACCCACCACACCATCATCCGGATCGATAAGATCGTGATGGTAGCGCTGGATGAGGAAGGAAACCCCACGGCACACGGAAAAACGAAAATTGAGTATACGAAGGACAGGCTGGCGGGGAAAGGAGAATAAGCACTATTAACCCAATAAATACAATGCGACTCACAATTATTACCTTATGGGCCATCCTGGCCCCCTTTTCTGTTTGCCGGGCTCAGAAAGGCACATGTGTAAACTTAGAAAATGTATATCTCTATTCCGCATCGAAACGTACGAAAATCAGGCCCACAAGGAGTATTACCCTGATTCAATATAAAAAAGTGGATTCTACCACTATTGAAATCCGGGAGAGTGAAGGCTATATCCGGGCCTTATCTGATTCTACTCTGTTATTTGAAAATAAATCATACAATTTAAAATATTATACTGTAGGATCCCCCTACTCCACCTTTTCTTCCTACCATTATTTCTATAGAGACAATTTAACCGAATATCCACTAAAAGATATTGTGGCCCTACGGCATTCACCCGGGAGCCGCGCCCTGGAGTACGTGAGTACTTTTTTAACTGGAATAGGTGCCAGCGGGGTATTCGGGTCTACTCCTGTGGCTGCATTTACAGAAAATTCTAAGGTTAGAAGTGCATTCCGAAAGACTTTTTTTATTTCCGCCGGTACATTTGCTGTGGGTGCAACCTTATATCTCCTATCCGAAAAAAGATTTGTGTATTCGCTCAATGATCAGGAAGCAGACTTCTTATCAGAATATCTGCAGGTAAAGCCAAAAAGCATCAAAAAAGGAGTTAAGTTAAAGCGAAAGTAATTCCTGTTTTCTAGCGGTCATAGGGTTAATATACCTTGCAAATTTAAAATTTAAAATGGAATATTAAATTTACGTGGATGATTTTCCCGTTTTCATCCACGATCATGTAGCGGGGGATGGACTGAATTTTATGTTCTTCCACAAATTTCGAGCTTCGGGAATTGGTGACCATATAACTGTTCTGCCTGACCCCGTATTTTTCTACGGCTTGCTTCCATTTTTCTTCTTTGTCGCTCAGCGTCAGGTAAAGGAAAACCACCTGATCTCCGAGCTTCGCTTTCAGCTTATCTTTATATTGAAATTGATCCACACAGGGGGCACACCAACTGGCCCAGAAATCCACGTAGATTTTCTTCCCCTTATGTTTCCGGATCACGGATTCCCAGGTTTCTTCCCGACCATTTAAGTCGCTCAGCTTCAGGTCATCACTTTCCGCCACTCCGTACCCGATCCCCTCTCTCACTTCATCGATCATCCGGTTCGTTTCATATTTACTGAGGTAATCCGTCACCAGGGGAATGATCCGTTTCCGGTTCCACTTACGGATAAACACTTCTAAAATAATTCGGGCTTTAAAATTCTCCCGTATCTCCGGAGCATACCTTTCAAATCCCTTTTTATGCCAGAAGTCATAATCCGCTTCCGGATTTCTCAGCACCTGATCCCACATCATCGATATGAAGATATGCCCCTGCTCGGACTCTCCCAGCTTACCGTAACTTTGCCCGAAGGCCGATTTGTCTTTTGTTCCTTACAGCCTAAAAACGGGAAACATACCAGGAGTAAATACCACCATTTTTTCATAGGAATCTGTTCATCAGGTTACAAAGCTAAGAATTATTTTATAAAACTATAAATATAGTTAATTTATATTCCTGCCAAATTGTCAGATTAAATCCGCTTGGAACAACCTTTGATTTAACTCCTGGCATATACGCATGTTAAATCAATAGCATTATGACAACTGAAAAGGGTACCATTTCGATTAATACCGAAAATATTTTTCCGATCATCAAGAAATTCCTGTATTCAGACCACGAGATCTTCCTGAGAGAGCTGGTTTCGAATGCCGTAGATGCCACCCAAAAACTTCAGAAACTCTCTTCCATCGGCCAGTTTGATGGAGAGCTGGGTGAACTGAAGGTCAAAGTGTCATTTGACAAAGACGCCAAAACCATCACCATTTCCGATAACGGGATCGGGATGACGGCTGACGAGGTGAAGAAATACATTAACCAGATCGCGTTTTCCGGCGCCAAAGAGTTTGTGGAGAAATACCAGCAGGAGTCGGACAAAGGAAACATCATCGGGCAGTTTGGCCTGGGTTTCTACTCGGCTTTCATGGTGGCCAAAGAAGTGGAGATCATCACCCGGTCCTTCCAGGCTGACGCTCCGGCCGTAAGATGGTTCAGCGACGGTAGCACGGAATTTGAGATCTCCGCTGCCGAAAGAGCCGAAAGAGGCACGGATGTGATCCTGCACATTGCCGAAGATTCCGAGGAATTCCTGGACGAACACCGCCTGGAGCAGATCCTGACCAAGTACGGCAAGTTCCTGCCCACCCCCATTGAGTTTAATGACAAGGTGATCAATAACCCAAGCCCGGTATGGGTAAAGCCGCCATCCGAACTCACCGATGAAGACTACCTGAAGTTTTACAAAGAACTTTACCCCTACTCGGAAGATCCGCTGTTCTGGATCCACCTGAACGTGGATTATCCCTTTAACCTCACCGGGGTGCTGTATTTCCCGAAAGTCAAACAGGATTTCCAGTTGAACCGTGAAAAAATACAGCTCTACAGCAAACAGGTCTTTATTACCGATGACGTAAAAGACATCGTACCCGAGTTCCTGCAGCTGCTGCACGGGGTGATCGACTCGCCGGATATTCCGCTGAACGTATCCCGGAGTTATTTACAGGCTGACGGTAACGTGAAGCGCATCAATACCTACATCACCAAGAAAGTGGGCGAAAAACTGGCCGAGCTGTTCCGCGAGAACCGTCCGGCTTTTGATGAGAAATGGGCCAGCATCGGGCTGTTTGTGAAATACGGGGTGATCTCTGACGACAAGTTCTTTGAAAGAGCCAAAGAATTCATCCTCTTCAAAAACACGGCCGGCGAGCACTTCACCATAGACGAGTACAAGACCCGCCTGGAAGCCAACCAGATGGATAAGGATGGTAACGCCATAGCCCTTTACACAAACGACATCCTCAAGGAAGACGCCTACATAGAAGGTGCCATCAAGCGCGGATACGACGTACTGGTATTTGACGATGTGCTGGATGCCCACTTCATTAACGCCCTGGAAATGAAGGTAGAGAAGCTGAAATTCAAGCGCGTGGATTCCGAGGCGCTGGATAAGCTGATCGATAAGGGCCTGAAAACCGAAGTGGTGCTTTCGGAAGACGAGAAGAAAAAGGTGGAAGAGTCTTTCAAGGAGTTTATCGGTAATAACATCGTGCAGATCGAAGCCCTGCCGGTAGATGACCTCCCCGTGTCTATCGTACAAACCGAGTTTATGCGCCGCTACACGGATATGTCCAAGATCAACGGCCAGGGCGGCATGTTCGGCGCCATGCCCGTAATGTATAACCTGGTGGTAAACGGAAACCATCCGCTCATTCAGAAGGTAGCCAAAGAAGGCAATGAAAACGGTGTAGCCAAGCAGCTGGTAGACCTGGCCCTGCTTTCCCAGGGCATGCTCAGCGGGAAGGACCTTACGCAGTTTATCTACAGGAGCGTGGAGAAGCTGGGGTAAATAAATGAATCAAATAGCCGGGTAGTGTGTTCTTTTATGAACCTGCTGCCCGGCTTTTCTATATCCGCATATCAAAATCTTCCTGTTTAAAAATACAATACATCATAAAATAACCTGATCAAGGTCATAAAATAGCACTCCCGGTAGGCTGAAATTTGCACTTCAAATAATTTATATTTAGTCTAAATAATAATAAAATGAAGTTCAACTATCTTTTTCTGCCGGTGATGCTGTGTTTAACAGCCTGTGAAGACAAGGAGGAGGAGCCGAAACCGGTTTTAGAAGTAAAAACGGTGCAGATTGATGCAAGAAGCTACTCGGAGTGGGTCTATTTCTCGTTTGAAAAGGGGGAGATCGTAACGGTAAACCCGAACTCGTTTTCCACGGATCTTAACTGGGATATCGCTTTTCACCGCAATGACGTACGTCTGAATGGCGGGGCATCCGGCAAGGGAGCCGGGGGAGCCTTGAAGACGTCGGCAAAATCACTAACGGAAGTGGGCACGGCGCCGGCCAGTGGCTACAAGACAGACGGCATGAAATCTATTATGACCAAGTTTACGCTGCCCGTACCGGTCTTTGAAGACCAGCCGGCCAGCACGGAGATCAACTGGCTGAATGTAGACACCAGTAACCCGCCACCGGTTTATACGCTTTTTGATGACGTGTATGTGGTCAAAACCGCCCAGGGGAAATACGCGAAGATCAAATTCAAAAACTACCTGGGGGATAAGAATGAAACCATGATCATTACCCTGGAATACGCGTATCAGCCGGACGGCTCCACATCGCTCTGATGAGTAGGGGAAAAAGAGTGTTTCACCTGCTCTGCATACTGCTACCGGCCGTTTCTGTCCAGGCACAAACAGACACGCTGGTAACGGAAGATATCACTCATCTGCGTGAGGTGGTAGTGACAGGCACCCGAACACCCAAACTGGTGAAAGACAGCCCCGTACTCACCCGGGTGATCACCGCTAAAGATATCCGGAAGCTGAATCCCGCCACCTTCCGGTCGCTGCTGGAAATGGAGCTGCCGGGCATAGAGTTTACCAGTAATGCTAACGTGCCTAACATTAACCTGCAGGGCCTGGACGGGAACTATGTACTTTTCCTGGTAGACGGCGAGCGGATAGCCGGAGAGACACGGAATAACATTGATTATGACCTGCTTAACCCCAATAATATAGAACGGGTGGAGATCGTGAAAGGTTCACTCTCCACTCTCTATGGCTCCAATGCCATGGGCGGTGTGATCAATATCATTACTAAAAAGAACACCCGGCCCCTCCACCTGGGCCTGAACGCCCGTGCCGGCAGCTTCGGGGAGCAGCAGTATGCTCTGAATGCGGGGCTGAACCGGGGACAGCTGAACAGCCAGACCTCCGCACTCTGGAAAACCATCCGGAATTATACGCTGGAAGACCGGGAGTACCTCACCCGTATTTACCCGGATAAGGTGATCGCAGACCCGGTTCTCCGGAAGAAGGAAGTAGAGGGCGGAAAAAGCCTGAACCTGGAGCAGAAGCTGGCCTACCGGTTTTCCGACCTCCTGTCTTCGGAAGTAAAAGGCACCTACCTGCAGAGAGAGCGGTTTAATGCCGGTGCGGAAGGAACGGTTTTGCATAACCTCTATTACAGCTATAATGCGCTGCTGCGCAACAGCCTCCGTCTTGACGAGCGGAACCACCTGGACCTCAGCTACAATTTCAGTCGCTACGATAAGGTCAATTTCTATCACCGCATAGACCTGAAAGAAAAAGATTATACCCATCACCTGCATAACCTGCGGTTGATCTCCCATAACCGGCTCACCTCCCGGCAAATGCTCACCAGCGGGGCCGAGTTCCTGAGCGAGACCCTCTCTACCTATATGTTTCAATCCGGCGAAAAGTTTAGCGCAGACAGCTATACCCTTTATACCCAGCATGATTTTACCCCGGCAGAACGGCTTAACCTGCTGACCGGTGTACGCTGGGACAAGCACTCTAATTATGGGGGAAATCTCAGCCCTTCGGTGTCACTGAAATACACGCTTTCCCGGGCAGTTACCCTGCGCACCACTTATGCGGGCGGCTTCCGCTCTCCCAGCCTGAAGGAACTGCATACCAACTGGGACCACCTGGGCATGTTCCAGATCATCGGTAATCCCCATCTTAAACCCGAGAAAAGCCGTACCTTTTCACTCAGCGGCGACTATTCCCGCGGGAAAATGTACGTATCTGCCAGCCTGTTCCGAAACCTCATTCATGACAAGCTTAACCTGCTCTGGAATGCAGCGAATGACACCATATATTACCAGAACACCGGGCGGCAGATTCTGAAAGGAGCCGAACTTAACACGGCCTTTTCCCCGCTGAAGAACTGGAAAGTACAGATGGGCTATACCTACACCCATGACGGCCGGAGAGAAGATGGAAGGAACCTCTCCTATACCCGGCCGCACACAGCCGTGTTCAAAACCGATTATACGTTTGGGAAAACCGGCCACCGTACCGTAATCAGCCTGAACGGCAAATACCTGAGCAGTACCGATGTATATTCAGAAGATAACGAGGGCGCCTATTACAAAATCCATTACCCCGGTTACAGTACCTGGAGGCTGCAGGTATCGCGTCATTACAAAGATTACCTGGCTTTAAGTGCCGGGCTAAATAATATTTTCAATTACACGCCGGCGGTTAACAGCTTTTACTCTTCCGGTTCGGCGGGAAGAACATTTTTTATCAGTCTTAACCTGGATTCAGGTCTTATCTTTTCAAATTAAATTTTAAACGTATGGAAATCTTCTTCAAATTACTCCCGGCCCTTGTATTAACAGGCACCCTGATGGCACTTACCACGGATCAGCCCGTAAAAGGAAAATACCGCTGGGATTTCGAGATCCCGGGCTCCGGTGTGCAAACCTCGGTGCATGATTTTAGCGACACGCACATTCTCTACACCATGAAAGGGTCCGCCTATACGGTAGAGTACCGCATGGATATCGTAAAACACGAAAAGAACCGGTACACCCTGAAAGGCGCAGAGGGCAGCCCCAAAAGCGGCCGGTACTTTGTTATTTTCCTGAAAGACATCACCCCGGATGCCATCACGATGTACAAAAAGGAATTTGCCACTTTAGAAGAAGCCCTGGCTTTTCCGGAACCGGATTCCGGCAATACCGAAAGCCACGGATGGAATGTTTACAGCAGGGTGAAACCCTGATTAAAATGACAAGGATGGCGGCCGCCATCCTTGTCAATCCATCAGTCTACATAAAACTCCAGCGTGCCGGAAAGCGTGCCCGTCTGGCTGAAAGCCCCGGTATTCAGGGATTTGTAAAAGCTACTCTCCGTAGTAGGCTTCAGGGTGATCCCGTCTAATTTTACCGTGATCTTCTTTCCGCTTACTTCCAGGGTCAGCTTGCCGGAATTATCGGTGGAACTGTATTCAAACATCCCCCCGTTTTTGATTTCGGTAATATTCATGGTAATATGAGCGGGGTCTTCATCAAACGAGTCAGCCACCAGGGTGTAGGTAGTGGTTTTCTTGGGCGGTTCCTGCAGGTTAAAGAAAGTGGAAAACGTTTTCAGGCTGTTAGACCCGTCATTAGCGCCAATGTAACGGTTTCCTCCTGCTGAAGCCCAGCCGCAGGGCCCCTTGATGGTATACTTTTCACCGCCTGCAGTGAGCGTAATGTCGGCCTTGCTTTCACCGGTCTGTTCTTCTTCTCCCGGCTCATCCTTTTTTGTACAAAAACTAAGGGTAAGAATCACCATACTCACCATTAAAATCCATTTTGCTGTTTTCATCTTTCTTTTGTTTTTACGTTATTAATCTTTTGTGTTGTATATAGTTGACACATTCCCGTAGTACACCACTCCGTTAGAAATTACATAGGCCCTGTAGTAATAATAAACCCGCCCCGGGATATTCAAGTTAAGGGAGTAATTATAGGGGAATGACCCCGGGCTTCCGCCGTTGCTGAGTTTGGAGTTGGCTATCGTTGGGTTATCGGTACTGGAAGCATAGCATATCCCGTACTCCGATATCCCGTAACTACCCCCTGAATTTATTCTTCCATCAAAACGGATGCCATTGGCATTATTCACAAAGGCCGCCCCCACAGTAGACACGCTGGGTGGCGACGGCTCTGCCGTCCTGAAGGTCTGGTCAGCTCCGTAAACGGTGACCCCGTTAGACACCACATACGCCCGGTAATGGTAGATGGTAGAAGGGTTTAAGCCACCGGCCGTCACCGTAAACCCTCTGGGGAAAGAGGTTACATTGCCATACTCTGCCGCCCTGGAATTAGAGGTGGTGGGGTTCCCGCCTGTGCCCCAGCAAACGCCGTATTCACTGATAGGATAGGAACCACCGGAGGTCAGCGTGCCATCCAGGCGCGCCGAGTTAATGGTTATGCCTCCTGATCCGCCCGTACTGACACCCGGCTGCGATATGGCCGGTGTGCTGAAGCTCTGCTGGTTTCCGTAGGTGGTAACCCCGTTAGAGACCACATACGCCCGGTAATAGTAGGTGGCGGAAGCGCTTAATCCACTGGCTAACAAAGTAAAGTTTCTCGGGAAAGTGGTCACATTACCAGATTCCGAAGCCCGGGAGTTAGCCGTGGTGGGGTTAGCCGTCATGCCCCAGCAAACGCCGTATTCCGTGATGGGGTAGGAACCGCCGGCCGTCAGTGAGCCGTCCAGGCGGGCCGAGTTTATGGTTATGCCCCCTGATGCGCCGGTAACCACCTGGGGCTGTGTTACCACAGGTGTCCGGAAGCTCAGCTCACTGCCATAGGTGGTGACCCCGTTAGAGATCACATAGGCCCGGTAATAGTAGGCGGTATTGGGGCTCAGGCCCGTGACCGTGGTGGCAAACGAAGCCGGAACGGTGGCCACATCGCCATTTTGGGTAAACTTACTGCCGGCCGTGGTAGGGTTAGTGGAAGTTCCCCAGCAGATACCGTATTCTGAAACCGGGAAAGTACCTTTGCTCAGCACGGTGCCCGCCAGCCGGGCGGAGTTAACGGTTAACTGGGATGAGGCATCGGTACGGATACCGGGCTGCACGATATCGCCTGTTTTAAAGGTCATATCCCCCCCATAGCTGACTACATTATTAGCGATAACATAGGCCCTGAAATGATAGGTGGTAGACGGGCTAAGCCCGGCGGCACTGGCAGTAAATGAAGCAGGGAAACTGCTCACGTTACCGTTAATGGCCACTTTGGTGGTCAGGGAAACGCCCGGGTCAGCTGCGGTGCCCCAGACTATACCATACTGGGTAATGGGGTAGGTTCCCTGCGTGGTAACGGTTCCCTTCAGGCTGGCGGAGTTATGTGTAATGCTTTCCGAACCGTCTGTACGAATGCCCGGCTGAACGATATTCAGGGTTTTGAAAGACCGCTCTTCACTGTAAACGGTTTCCTGGCTGGTCAGGGCATAGGAACGGACATAATAAGTAGTATTCACTTTGAGCCCGCTGATCGCTTCTTTAAAGGCAATAGGCGTAGGCCGGGTAGGGTCAATAGCCCCCGAACTGGTTTTTACCCCATCGGCATCTTCCGCCTTTTCCGAATATATGAAGCCGTGCTCCTTAATATCCTGGTTACCGGCCTTGCTGATGGCCGAGCTCAGCAGGGCAGAAGAAATGGTGATGTCTGTGGCCGTCACCCCATCTAATTCAGGTGAAATAAGAGGCTCCTCCACCACCTTACAGGCATGAAACAGGCTCATACCCAGCACCAGAAGGAATAGATTATATTTTTTCATAACTATTTAAAAATTAACCATTATGGGTTCTGCCCGGTTTTCCTTTCCTCTTATATCCACGGTGGATACCTGGTAAGTGTAGCTTTTCCCTTTTTTCACGGCGATATCCCGGTACTGGGTCTTCCGGTTATCCAGGGTGGAAACCAGCTGGATCTTCCCGTTATCTTCCGCACGGTAAATCTTGATATTTTTGATCTGCTCCGCA
Source organism: Leadbetterella sp. (assembly GCA_019638185.1). GTDB lineage: Bacteria > Bacteroidota > Bacteroidia > Cytophagales > Spirosomataceae > Leadbetterella. Next base: position 184,206 of record JAHBUH010000005.1, on the reverse strand, counting down.
GAAATACCCGTCCATTTCAGGGTAATGCCTTTGGCATCGGAAGCATAACCGGTTTCATCCGGCACCAGGATATAGGCTCCGGTCAGGTCCAGATGCACCGGCAGGCTCCGGGGCCCGGGATTACCTTCCCGGTCCACACTTACTATCACATAGCTGAGCTGCAGGGCTCCGTTAAAGGTGGAATCGAGGTACATATTCTGCGAAAAAGGCAGGGGCCGGGGGGTAAGCAGTTCATCGTCTTTTTCCCCCTTGCGGTATACCTGGTAACCCAGCACCTCCGGGTAATCTTCGTGTATATTTTCCCAGCTCAGGCGGGCCACTTTACCGTCATACGAAATATGGATATCATACGGAGGCTTCAGGTAAGCTGACCGTGCACCGGGTACCGGCTGATAAAACAGGGTATCTGAAAAAACACTCTGTGTATAGGTATCACTTTCTGATTTTACGGTATAGAAATAATTATACTCCGGGTTTAAGCGGGCCGAATCGAGGTAAGTACCCTTCTCCTCCCTGATCAGGATAATGGGAGAAACCTGTTCAAACGTACCGTTCAATCCTTCCTTCCGGAAGACATAAAAGCCCCGGGTGATACGGTCAGAAGCCGACCAGCTCAGCTGGCGCCCTTCCGCACTTTCCGTAAGGGTCAGGTCTTCCGGCGGCAGAGGTATACTGTTTCCTTCGTATACCGAATGATAACGGATAGAACGGGTAGCGTACCCGAAAATATCTTTTACCTCAAAGTAGTAAAAATACAGTTCGTTCGCCTCGTCTATGGCATCGGTATAGCTTTTGTCTTTCCCGTTAAACACCCCGGCCACCCGGTAGGGCCCTTCGTATTCCCGGCTGCGGTAGAGGGTGATGCTCTGCACCCTTTCCGGCACGCTGACATTCCAGGTCATCTGAAGCGCGCGTTTATCCGGCGTAGACGTTATTTTTACGTCAGACACTTCGGGCACCAGCTCTTTCGGGATATTGTTTCCTTCAAAATAATATACGCTGGTATCCTTATTACCAAAGATATCGCTGAGCTGCACCCGGTAATGGTAAGCGCCGTAGACCCGGAGGGTGGTATCGATGATCTCCATTTTATCCTTGTCGGAAACCTGGATGAGCGGGCGGATATCCTTATACATCTCCGGTCCCTGTGTAATGTTCTTTCGCTTTACATCCGCTGTGACCAGCTGTTTCCAGACGGTAGGGAAACCGACTTCCATACGGATCACTTCATCGTCATTAGCAGAGACCTGCTGCTCCAGCACAGGAAAAAAAGGAGGAAGGATGTAGTTAAATTCTTCCGAATCAAAACGGGAGCTGCCTGAGAGCAGGCGGTACTGGTAGGTCCGGCCGGCCACCGCGTCTCTGTCCAGCCAGGCCAGGTTAAAAATGTAAGCCAGCTGGGGAACAGCACTGATGAAGCCCACCGTCTGCCGGTTATTTGCCTTGTAGTCTGCCCATACCTTTTCCAGGCGGGCATCTGTGGGCTGTGCACCGGCCGCAAACACCCCGGCCGCTTCGCGTATATTTTCCCGCACCCGGTCAATATCCTGGGGTGGAGTAAGCTGCGCAATGGTTTTAAAAGCAGCCTCCCCGGCCGCCTTTCTTTGCAGCTCCTGTGGCTTTCCGGCCAGGTCCGGATGACCGAAAGTGATAAAAATGCCCTTAGGTGTAGCCCGAAGTGTGAGTCCGGGCGATTTTTGCCCCCAAGCGGCCAGGGGCAATAGGGCGGTCAGAAGAATTACTATTTTTTTCATCATTTCTTAGTGCTTAAGGTTTCCATAGGCATGCCGTTTCCACAACTGTCAAAAGAAAGACTTATATCGGGTTTGGTACCGATAGTAAACCGGGCGGAGACACTTTCGTTAAACGAGAATTCGGCACAATCCAACAGCAAACAGGCCTCTAACTTAACGGAGCCGCCTATACTGCCACAGCCTTCCAGTTTCAGGCTCTTGATGCTGTTCATAATGCTCTTGGCGCTGAGGCCCACCTGGGGACTGGCTTTCTGTTTCAAAGACAACTGTACGTTCAAATCCAGCTTCCCTTCTACTCCGATTCCTAATAACTTGGCCACGCCGGTGATTCCGGCTCCCCCGTACGCGAAATTGCCCACTTCTATATCAAAGTTGGTAGCTGAGCGAAAGTTCACGAAGGTCCTGTACTCATAGGCCAGCCCTGCATAGGCCTCCACTCCTACTTCCCCGATACTAAAATCAACGATCTTACCCACTTTTTGAGATGCAGAGAGCACAAAGGACGAATACATCCCCTTTAGACCGCTGTGCAACTCTGACGGAACCGTTTTGTTCACTGCCAGATCCTGTATAGCCTGCAGATCCTGCTCGTAGAGGGGCTTATTATAATACCCCAGCAGCAGGTTAACATTACCTCCTATGGGTGTGGGAACACCGGCCAGGGTAAGTTCGCCGGTGGCGGAGGTGCGCATATACATTCCGCCGGTACCGATCACCACCGCTCCGCCTACCGAAGTGATGTTCACGATACCACAGGAGATGCCTCCGGGCGGCTTAAAGGTGAAGTCACCCCTCACCTCCTGCCGGGCAAAGTTATAGAACAGGCTCATGTTACCGAAGCCGGTGTCCATGCCGGTTACCCCCAGCTTGCCTTTGGACGGATCCGTCTCCAGGGCTCCTTTCACGATAAAGGTCAGGCTGCGGTCCGCCTCTTCCTTACTCATGTTCTGAAAGCCCTCTGAGGGCAATACGGTACTCAGCACCAGGTTCTCCCATTTGCCGCCGGCTACTTTCATGCTGCTGTTAGCCAGGCCGGGTTTGATGGCCAGGGATTTCCCTTCCAGCGGGATCTTCTGATTTTCCAGCACTTCCACCGTAGTAGCAAACCCGCTGGTAGTTTTCTGGTGCTTCAGCAGGGCTTCCACCAGGAAATCTTTACCGCTGGGCGTATCGTATATTTTCAGGGTGCCTTTGGTGGTGTACAGGCCGTCTGCTATGGTCTGGCTTTTCGCCGCGTCATCGGCCTTAAAGGCCACCTGTCCCTTTCCTTCCACCTGGAAATACAGGGGTTTGATATCGGCTTTTACCTGGCCTGAAGCATTTTTAGAATACACGATCTGCCCGTTTATGCTGCTGCCATCGGGCGAAGCCATATTCGGGATATCCATGCCGGCCTGGCCTACCAGTGTGAAGAAGTCTTTTCCTACATCAATAGTGCTTAATGTAAACTTCAGCACCTTAAACAGGGTGAGGGTCTTGGACGAAGGACCGTTAAGCTGCTGCTGGTTATCCGAAAACAGGTTCATGGACCCGAACTCCAGCTTATCACCCTGGGCCAGGCCATCCAGCTTGGTGACCCGCGCCGCTACCATGCCCGATTTCGCCGCCAGCGAGAGCTTCCAGTGCGGCTTATTATCGTGATAGCAGTTCGGATCATAGGCAAAGAGCGTTTGCGTGCCCTTCAGAATCTCCAGCGGCACTATCCCCCCCAGGGTAAATGCCCCGGCATCTGAGCTGTTCAGGTCCAGCTTATCGGCGATCAGGCAGTCGGGCTTAATGATCATGTTAGTCAGGTTCACCGCCACAATGCCCGTGTTCACCACGGCCTTGTCAATGGAGATTCCGCCGTTATTCTTGTCGTACTTCCATACCTGGCCGGAAGCAGGCTTCTGGCCTGTCACCGTCCATTTTTCCAGCGAAAACCCGATCTCATCCCCACCGCTAAACGGCACGATCTTATTAGGCAGCACCGTAATGTAACCGGCCTTTATGGCCAGGTCAGCCGGGATCATATCTTTAATATTGGTATGCAATACGGTAAACAGGTTCACCGAGTCACCGGAGATATACGAGCGCTCTGCTTCCGCCTCTGCCGGGAAATTATGCACTTTGTATTTCAGGTTAGACATAGAGGTCGCCCCCCCGTTAGAAGTTCCCAGGTTCAGTCTTCGCTTCGCCAGGCTGCTAGCACTGAATACCAATACATTATCAGGATCCAGGTTTTCTCCGATCTCAATTTTCCCCGAAAGCTGGTAGGCCCCTTCAAAGGAAGAAAGCTCCAGCCTCACCGCCGCCTTCAGCTCGGCCTTTCCCTGGCTGTTCTTCTTCACCTCTATCTTCGGGAAAACCAGGCCAAGGGGATAATGCATGCTGTTAGGCGTAACCATTCCCTGCAGACCCTGGCCCACTTTTACCCGGAAAGACTTCTGCTCCACCGGTACCGCTTCTTTTTCCGGCTGGTGGGTATTGTCATTAGCAGGTAATGCCACGAAGCGGATATTTTTAAAGTCGAGCCGGCTGTCAGTAGAGGGAAAGTTTGGGTTTCCGGGAACGTCACGGAACGACCCCGAAATGAGGTAGGAACCATCGGACCGGGCTTCGGCCGTCTCTATATTCACCGGGAAACCCCATACATCATTAACCTTAAAGCCCGAATTAAGCGTGAGGGTGAGGCCCACTTTGGCCTGGAACTGGCCGTTCAGCCAGTTAGCCACTTTCTTTTCCCCGGTAAAAGTGCCTTTATCCGACTCCTTGGCCACAAATACCTCCAGGTTATTCTCCGTCACCGGTATACCTTTCAGCGTACATTGGCCGTTGGCATCGGTGATACACTCGGCATAATTACTGCTGTTATTACCCCAGCCGCTTTTCAGGGTTTTTATATACACCCGGGCACCGGCAGAAGGGCTGGTCTTGCCGTTCACATTTTCACTGACTGCGGCCAGCACGATCCGCGCCGGAGTCAGGTCTACAGTTCTTTCCAGGGGCTTTTTAGTCACCGGTATGGTCATTTCCTTCTCCCAGTGCGAAAAGTTATCCACCGGTTTTACCTTCACTACAAATTCGGTTCCCGGGCTTTCAAATTGCAGTAAAGCCATCCCCTTGGCATCCGTAACAGCCGTATACTCCTTCACCGTTACGCTGGCCCCTTCCAGAGGCATCACGTCATTCCCCTGCCGGCCGTTTACCTGCACCCGGAGCCGGTGTTTTCTCCGCAGTACCACCAGGGCGCCCGCAGGAATATTCGTGGTCTCGTCTTCTTTAATGTTCCAGGTAAATTCCTCGTCGTAATAACTATCTGAGGCCCGTGGGCTTACTTTAATTTTTCTCCCGTTTCCTCCTGGTGCCGGCATATTCACCACGCAGCCTTTCATGATCCCGCTTTCCAGGGTTTTATAAAAGGCGCCGTCGTCTACCCTGACATCCGCCACCACCCGGTTCCCGTCTTCATCGGATACACAGGCCGTGACAGTTCCTGACGGGCTCATAGAGATCTCGTTGGTTTGCAGCAGTTCACCTTTTTGCAGTTTAAAGTATTTCGGCGAAGACGAAGTACTTCCGGAAGGAAACAGGATGGATTTATACCCTGATTTTGAGAACTCAAGGAGATAATCACCCGGTTTAAGGTTCTTAAATTCAAAATACCCGTCTTCTTTCGTGATCTGGGCGTCTATGGGTTTCCATTCGGTGGTTACTACCTGTTCTTTAAGCCAGCCCAGGAAACCGCTGCTGGTTTCCGTCACAGTAGTTACCTGGGCCTTTAATATCACCTGTACGCCCTTCAGGCCCATGTTTTTCTCTACCACCTTGCCCTTCACCACCGGGTTTTTCGAGGACATAATGATATCTGCTGAGGTACTGATGTACCTGTAGAAACTATTGAATTCCGGGGTCACGTCCCATGCCGGGTTAGTGTTATCCAGCACGATCCCCTCCGGGAGGCTCACGGCATCCAATACCTTTATGCCGTCAAACTTATTGTACACCCCCACGTTTTTATCGCTGTACGAATGGGCTATAAAGGATTCATTTTTCCGGCTGTCGATCCGGATCACCCGGGGCACGGTCACCTTACCCTGGGCATTGGTACGGTCTACCGCCACCACCCGGCCTACTTTTGAAATCGGGTACTTGGTAGAGAAATCACCCATTTTCAGGGCCTGAATGGCCGATGCCGGCAGGTTCTGGCCTTCCTGCCCGGGCAGGTCCACCTCCATGGGATTCAGGCGGAAGAGCTCCAGGTTTATATTTTCCAGGCCACCGCCCTTGCCCCCCTTCTGGCCTTCCTGAGTATTGTTCTGTACAGAGAGGGTGAGCTCCTGGCTTTTCACCAGGCTCACCAGCTCAGGCAGCACTATATGATCTCCGGGCCGGGCATCCACCATGATAAAAGGCGTGCAATAATACGGGCTGTCTACAATCAGCACACAGGTTTTCTTAACAGCCCCCTCGTAACTACCCTTAAACTCCCCGCTGCCAAACGTATTTTTCATGGCAAACCGGGCGGAGGTATCACTCATCATAAAGCTCAGGTTAAACTCCCCGTTATCGTTAGTGAAACCGGTAGCCAGCACCTTTCTTATGGTGTTAAGGGCTACTTTCTTGTTATTTACAGTGAACTCCCCAGATGCCGAATTGATAAAGTTCCAGTTATTTCCTGCCGGGATGGCATCCATTTTCATCCCTTTTCCCACCACCAGGGCGTCGTTAAAGGCATATACCATCACCAGGGTCAGCTTTACTTTTTTAGCCGGTGATGCGGAAGGCACGGGGTTCAGGTAGGCGGGCGACTCGTACAGGTTTTCGAACAGTCCGCCACCCGGACGTTTCTGCGACTTCGCGGAGTAATTGCTTTTACTCAGGGTCCGGTACTTTTGTTTGATTCCGATGGAGGGTGCCGCCATGGTATAGTCTTCCGGGTAGGCATAGAGCAGCTTCCCGCTGACCGAGGTCAGCAGCCGGGTAATGTCCATTTCCGGGTCTAATTTTGGCGTATTTTTAATGGAAGGCGGGCCTTTCGGCTGAACATCCGCCAGGGCCGCCGTTTTCTTGCGCTGGTAGGTAAACGCCCGCACCTCGCTTCTTCCGCCGTTCCGGAAGGCCGTTCCTTCCCTCCTTCCACTCTCTTCAGCGTCTAGGGCGGTTACGGCCCAGGCATATTTCCGGCCGTCAGCCAGGGGCGGGTCTGCCGGGCCATACACGTACACATTCCCGGTCACCACCTTCTCAAAAAACGGCGGCTGGGTTCCGGCCAGGAAGGCGTCATTCGGGTTACGTTTGGGGTCTAACAGCTCCACCAGCTTTAACCGGAACCGGATCCCCGGAGGCGCTCCGGCCGGGAGGGTCCAGCTGAAAATAATATTCTGGGGCTGAACGGAAGTGACTTCTTCGTTCTCAAAAGGTTTGATCAGCATGGGCGGCTCTATACTGGTGAGCCGGATGGTGGTACAGCCCAGCGGCGACTCCGCCGACAGCGCCTCGGTAGGCCGGCTAAGGTCATAGGCCCGTACACACACCTGGTAGATGCCTTCGGGCAGGCCGTTTTTCCGTTCAATGTCCTGCATGGTGATGCCCCGTGTGGTCAGCTGGTTAATATCAAATACCTCCTGGAGGTCTCCCACGGTGAGGGTAAACGGCACGTTAGGCCGTAGGGTGATACCCCGGGCAGCCCGGAAGTCGGGTTTGGTAAAGACCATGATGCCGTTATCCCCGCTGATGGTAGCCCGTAGGTAAACGGTCACCTCCCGCGCCTGGGTATTCCTGAGGGTAATGAGCACTTTGCCGGGGTTATTGGCGTAGTCGCTCAGCCGGGTGGAATACGGCGGCACCAGGTTAAGGCTCACACTAACCGGGTAAAGGGTCTGGGCGGCTGCGCCCCATACCCCTAACATAAAAATCAAAAATATCAGACCTTTTTTCATAGCCAGTAAATCGTTAAAAACTCAGGTTATAGCCTACTTCAGCCGTAAATTCCGAAAATCCGTTTCCTGCTCCTTCTTCATACGTATACTTCAGGGAGTTGACCCTCAGGTTCACCCGGTGTTTAGCCAGGGGCCGGTAGCTGGCCGTGCCGCCCAGGCTCAGCACATTGCTTTTGCCCTGGGGCAGGGTGCTTAACACATAGGAGTTATTAGTACCCACCTGCAGTTTATTTTTAAGGAAGGCCTTGGAGGCGCCCAGTGAAAAGCCCTTGTTGTCTATATCCCCTTCCGCTATTTTGTTAATGGTATAATTCAGGCCTGACATCAGGGTCAGTCCCGACTGGTTCAGGGTAATGTTATAATTCAGCAGGGCCACGGTAGAGTTAATGTTATTCTGAATTTGGGTTTCCTCGTTCACATCTTTCAGGTTACTGTTATTATACGACAGCAGGATCATCTGGGTATTCCGGGCATTAGCCAGAACCAGGCGCGGGCTGATGGAAATATTAGCCGTGGTTTGGGTCAGGAGGTATTTATTCTGCACCAGGGCTACCACGGGTTCGGAGTTCGACGAGAAGTTAGTATAGGAGGCATCCAGGCCTAGCTTCTCATTAAAATCCCACGACAGGTTCGTGAGGCCTATCACCCGGCGGGTGGTAGCCTGCTTTTGCTTTTTGGTGTTATCATCCTGGATCCCTATGCTGGCCATCAGGCGGAGTTTGCCGTTCAGCACGTTAAGCGTGGGTGACACCGTCAGGTTTTTGATATCATTCTGGAAATAGTAGGCGCCCATGGAGCGAAACTCCGGATCCACATAGCGATACGCCGCTTTCAGGCTAAAATTCTTCTCTTTATAGCCTAATCCACCGCTATAGGCTATATAGTATTCCGATGTACCGTTCAGGGGCATCAGCCGGCTGATGGTCTTGATGATGCGGGCAGAGTCTGTAAAAAGCGCTACGGTAGAGTACCGGTCGCCGGTATAAACACTGATGCCGCCATCCGCAAAAATGAAAAACCGGCCGGCAAAGGTCAGCTTCAGGTCCCCGCCCAGCACCGTATTGGCCGCCGGCCGCACCTCACTGGTTTCCAGGTCGCCCTTAAAATCTTTTTCCCGGTCCTTGGCACTCAGGAAGCTCAGGTCAAAATGGTTATCGTCTGTACCAAACCCTATTTTCCCCGCATAACCGTGGCGGGAAAAGCTGTACGGCTGTACCATTCCTGTGGTGGTATCTACAGTGGTGGCCCGGTTTAGCCGGCCCACCATAAAACCCAGGCGCAGCTTGCCGGGGTTCAGTTCGGCACCGGCTCCCAGTAGGGTATGCCCGGCCAGGGTATACGGTGAAAACGTCAGGTTCCGGTAGCCGGCATGCAGGGTAGCCCATTTATAGGTAGGACTCATGCCAAACTGGTTAAAAGGCTGGCGGAAAGAGCGCTCTTGTTCACTGTACGTAAAATACAAAGGAATAGAAATGCCGTACACGGAGAATACCGGGCTGCCGCTGATCATGTACATAAACGGGCTTCTTCGGGCGGCAATACCGTTAACCGAATACCCGATGGCCCGCACATCCAGCGAGCCGTTTACCGTAAACGGTTTCTGGCTGCCCAGGGTCTCCAGATCCTGGGCCAAACCCCACGCCGGGATAAATAATATAAGGAGTATTCGTTTTAGCATCACCTTGAGGAATTACTTCCACAAAGCTAGATTTCCTGTGTATGTGCGTCAATTACGGAAATCCGTGATGGGGTCACAAAAGTTTATCCCGGTAGGCCTTCGTAATAGCCTCCCCCTTAGAATTTACCCGCAGTTTCTGGTAAATATGAAGAATGTGCTTTTCCACCGTATTAATACTGAGGTCAAAGTGTGCGGCAATCAACTTATAGCTGTCGCCCTCCACCAGCCGGCGCAGTACCTCCACCTCGCGTTCGGTAAGCCCGTAGGGGTTCTGTTTGGGTTCATGAAAGGAGCTGAGCACCTTCAGTGCAATAGAAGGGCTCATGGCACCCCCGCCTTTGGCCACTTCCAGGATGCTCTCAATGATCTTTTCGCCGGAGGTGCTCTTCAGCAGGTAACCCACAGCCCCGGCTTTAATAGCCTCAAAAATCTTTTCCGTATCTTCAAACACCGTAAACATCAGCACCTTGGGCATATAAGCCGCCCGCTCCGAAATCTCCCGTAAAGCCTCTATGCCCGACATCTGCGGCATCTCAATATCCATCAGGATCACATCAGGCAGCTCCATTGCCACCTCTTCCGCTACATGAACCGGATGAAGATGCGTGCCGGTTAGCACCAGCTCATCACTGGACTCAATGATCCAGCCCAGCGTTTCACTCAGCTGGACGTTATCTTCATACACTGACACTCGGATCCGGGCCATACGATTGATTTTTAACGTACAAATATAAGGGGAAGGGAGGTTCTGCTCAATGACGGATTTATGTGAGAGATTTTTTTTGGGGTGGAGGTAAATATACTATGGGGTAACAGAAAAACAAACGATTTTTGCAGAAAACGGGGAAGCTGAAAACCGACCAGAGTAAGTAAAAAAGAAAATTAGTTAATCCAATGTTTGACGAAAAATCAAGGCAAGAATTAAAGTATTACGTTTATATGTTGCTTGACCCAACAGACAATAAACCTTTTTACATTGGTAAGGGTATTGACAATAGAGTATTCAATCATTTAGCTTGTGCATTAACAGACATAGACACTTCAAGTGCAAAATACGACAAAATAAGAGAAATTGTCCAAAGCGGACAAACCGTAAAGCACATTATTGTTAGACACGGTCTTTCGGAAAGCGAAGCATTTCAAATTGAAGCATCTTTAATTGACACATTGACTTATTGCGGACTTTTACTTTCAAACATAGTTGGTGGACATAATTCCATAGAAAAAGGTCTTATGACTTCAGAAGAAATCATAAGACTTTACAATGCACAACCACTAAATGAAATGAGTGCTGATTGTGTGTTAATTAACATAAACAAAACATATAAACGTGGTAACGGAACAAATCCAATTTATCAAGCGACAAAAGAAACTTGGCTAATTAGTGAATGGAGATTACCTCAAATCAAATATGTTTTGAGTGAGTTTAGAGGACTAATCGTTGAAGTTTTTGAAGTTAAAAATTGGTATCCAAAACAAAGACCCAAGAACAAGACCATTGACAAGGAAAAAAATATCAAAATCCAAGTAGAAGTAACAGGTTATGGTTTTGACGGTAATGTAGCACCAGACGAAATTAGAAACCTCTACATAAACAAATCTGTTGCTCACTTGAAACAGAGAGGTGCTGCACAAGTAATAAGATACAACTTATGACGACAGAAAAAACACAGCAGGTAATAAGGTTTGGCGTCAGGCGGGTTGACGTTCAACCGTGAAAGTTCCTGCGGGCTTTCCCGCCCGAACGCCAAGCCCTGAACCGTTAGCAACAAGGCTGACGGAACGGTAGTTCTAAAATCAACATTCCCGAATTAACAAGTCGTCCGTTAGACTTTGTTGCTGCCCAAAACGAACGAGAGTAATTTTTACCTCTACTTAAACAACGAGAGTAATTTTTTTATATTTTTACCCTCGTATCGAAAACGAGAGTAAAACTTACACTTGAACGAAATGAGCAAATTTGATAAAAATATACCATACAACGACCTGCCTTTATTGCCGCCAAACGCAGATGTAGAAACAAAAGAGATATTGCGTAAAACGATTTCGGCAGGTAGAGCATTGGCTCAACTGAACGGGACTTTGAAGAATTTACCCAATCCAACTTTGTTTTTAGACACGATTTATCTTCAAGAAGCAAAGGCAAGTTCGGAAGTAGAAAATATCATCACAACCAATGATGAACTTTACAAATCGTTGGTTGCAGACAAAAAAGTTGAAAATTCAGCCACCAAAGAAGTATTGAGCTATAAAGAAGCTCTTTGGTTCGGTTTGGAACAGTTAAAGAAAAAGCCGTTTATCACAACCAACCTTTGCATAAGCATTGTTCAATGTATCAAACAAAACACCGCTTCAATTCGGGTTACACCCGGAACAACTTTGAGCAACACAAAAGGCGAAGTAATTTATACGCCACCAAGTGGCGAAGCCGTTATTCGTGAAAAATTGGTAAATTTGGAAAAGTTCATCAATGAAGATGATACTATTGACCCATTGATAAAGATGGCGTTAATGCACTACCAATTTGAGGCAATCCACCCATTTGCAGACGGTAACGGAAGAACAGGACGGATTTTATTATTGCTATACCTCAAACTTTCGGGTTTACTCGATACACCAGCCATTTATTTGAGTGAATACATCATTAAAAACAAAGTGGATTATTACAAAAATTTGCGTAGTGTAACCGAAAAAAACGATTGGGAAAACTACATTTTGTATATGTTAGATATGATTGAGGAAACTTCTGCAAGAGGTTTAGAACGGTTGAATAAATTCACAAAAGTCATAGACAAAACCGCAGAAGAAATAAAAACAAAATTGCCAAAAATATATTCCAAAGATTTAGTTGAAATTTTGTTTCGGTTGCCTTACACCAAACGCCAACACTTAATTGATGAAAATATCGGAAACCCCAAAACAGTCGGAAATTATTTGATAGCATTAGAAGAAAACAGCTTTTTGAAATCAGTAAAAGTCGGTAAAGAAAAATTGTATTTGAATGAACGATTGTTGAAAATTTTAGAGGGAAAGTAAAACAATGAATACGAAATTATGGCTTGATAATCCAGCCCAGCATTTCGATCAGTTGCACGTTATCTTCATACACAGATACCCGGATTCGGCTCATATACACAGACTTTTGAGCGTACAAATATGGAGGCAAGTATCCTACTCCTCAATGGCGGATTTATGTGAGGAGAAATTTGGTTAACTTTACAAGCTTCAAACCTTAAACCCGATGCCTGTAAATTTAGATGCCCTGTTGCGTTACCACACCATTAATAATTGCCTGCAAAGGCGTAACAGAAAATGGAGTTGGGAAGAACTGGCCAATGCCTGTGCGGAATATGCCGATGAAGTGGCCCACCGGGATACCCGAAATATACCTTCCAAACGGACCATCCAGAACGACATTAAAGTTATGCGATCGGGCGATTTGGGTTATTTCGCTCCGATTAAAACCGAAAATGGCCAGTATTTTTATGAAGACCCGGATTATTCTATCAAGAACGCTACGTTAAATAAAAATGATTTCAGGGCTATCGGTACGGCGGCCAAAGTTCTCGGACAGTACAGAGGTTTTGATTTCTTTAACGACCTTAATCCTATCTACAGGAAATTTGAGAGTAAACTGTATATAAAGTTACAGGAAGAAAATCAATACGCCATTTCTTTTGAAAAAGACGAAGAGGCCAGGGGCATCCATTACCTGCAATCATTACTGAATCATATTGAAACTAAAACCGTACTCCACATCGGCTATAAGAAGTTCACAGACAGCGCCGTAAAACACCACATCATCCACCCCTATTTACTAAAAGAATTTGACGGGCGCTGGTACCTGTTGGGTTGGCACGATCAGGGGAAATATATTATCACCCTGGCTTTAGACCGTATGGAAGAGGTTTCGGAAGCCGTGGGTTATACCTACCAGGAAGGAAACTTTAATGCGGAAGAGTACTTTGGTAATACCCTGGGCATCACCTATACCGGTCAACCCGCTCAAACGGTTGGTATCGAGGTGGATGCAGATTTTGCCCCTTTTCTGCTGACTAAGCCTTTGCACAAAAGCCAACAATTATTATGTAACGATGCCCATGTTTATACATTCAGCTTCCGGTTAGTCATTAACCAGGAGCTGGAAAACTGGGTTCTAGCGCATTCTAACCATTTAAAAGTACTTAAACCCATAGAATTAAAACAATCCATTTTAGAAAAAATCAAAAAGGCTTACCATAATTTTTCATAGCGCAAATAGGCTGCACACCGGCTGTTTTCTTTGGATTTTAATTCAAAGATGATGATAATAGCCCTAATTGGAAGTCGTAATTTTAACGATTATGCGTATTTGAAAGAAAAAATGAAATTGTTTCCGGGGATTACAAAAATCATTTCGGGTGGTGCGAAAGGTGCTGATCAACTCGCCGAAAAGTATGCGAAAGAATTCGATATACCCATTGAAATAGTGCTGCCCGATTGGAAAAAGTATGGGAAATCGGCCGGTATTTTTCGGAACAGACTGATTGTTGACAAAGCCGATTTGATCGTGGCATTTTGGGATGGAAAATCGGCCGGTACCCGAAGGAGCATTGAGTACTCCCAAAAAACGCAAAAAGAATTTCGTACCTTTATTTACACATTTACCTGAAAATATGCCCAAACTGTTAACCAAATCAAAATTTCTCAACGGCTTAGACTCCGAAGCCCTTTTGTGGCGTGTGGTCAATCAGCCCGAAACCATCCCTCCGCCGGATGCTTTTTCGCAACAGATATTTGAAAGCGGTACAGAAGTGGGTCTATTAGCTCAACAATATTTTGAGGAAGGTATTGACTTAACTCCCTTCGATTTTCTTCCCAATATCCGGCAAACCCGTCTAGCCCTGAGGAACCGCAAACCTATTTTTGAAGCTGGCTTTCTCACCAGCCGGTTTTATGTAAGGGTAGATATCCTGGTCCCTTCCGGGAAGGAGGAATGGGACATCATCGAGGTGAAATCCTCCACCAAACTGAAGGAAACCCACATTCATGATTTGGCGTTTCAACGATTTGTACTGGAAAAATGCGGGTTAAAAATTAATGCTGTCCGGGTGATGCTGGTCAATAATCAGTATATCCGTCAGGGAGAACTCTCTACCCGGGATCTATTCTACTTCGAAGAGGTCAGTGAACAGGTAAGCGAATTCCTTCTTCAGGTTCCGGCACTGGCACAAAGGATGCTGGCCGTCATGGATCAGCCCGTATGCCCCGAGTTCCGTCTTGAAGACCTGACTAAGGGTGAATACAGTAACGTATTTAAAGATGAATTTAACGCCGCTCTACCCAAAGGCTCTGTTTTTGAATTATATCGCGGTCAAAAGAAAAAGCTGATAGGACTCTGGTCTTCGGGCATTCATCTGATCAAAGACCTGCTTATAGATGACCAAACCCCGGACAAGCATTTAATACAAAAGGAAACTGCCCTATCAGGGAAACCCCATGTTAACCCCGAGCAAATACGAGCGTTTATCGAGGGTCTTGAATACCCCATCTATCATTTAGATTTTGAGACTTTCAACCCCGCCATTCCGCCCTTTGACGGCACCCGGCCTTATATGCAGATACCGTTCCAATACTCCCTTCATATAGAACAGGCAGATGGCACCATTGAGCATCGGGAGTACCTGCATACGGCTTCCACTGATCCCCGAAAGGCCTTATTTAGTCAATTACACCGGGATATAGGCCCACAAGGAACCATACTATCTTTTTACGAAACCTTTGAAAAGAGCAGGATAACAGAATGGGCAAGTGCAGCCCCCGAATACCATACCTGGGCCGAAGATTTAACTGCCCGAATGCAGGATTTGCTCACGCCCTTCAAGCAGTTCTATTATTACCATCCCGACCAGCAAGGCTCTTGCTCCATCAAAAAAGTACTGCCCGTAATGGCCGATTTATCGTACAAGGGAATGGCCATATCTAATGGCGGCGAGGCGCTTAGTGCCTATGTCAAACATTTTGTTAATAATCAGCCGCATGATGATAATGAGCAGTTGATTAAAGATATGCTGGCTTATTGTGAACTGGATACTTGGGCGATGGTGATGATTTTGAGGAGGTTGAGGAAGTTAATTAAAAAAGCAAAATAAAAATTGACAGTATTGATTTTTAAGTTCATAACTTCACAATTCTTCACCCAAGGGGAATATTATCAATTAAAAAAACAAATACAAAATGTAGTTAATAAAACACTTATGGAAAGTATAAAATTATCAACCGAGAGACAAGATTTAATCAAAGAACTTTGGAAAACGTTCAAAAATGGGGTTAACGAGAAAGAAAAAGAATCCCTTAAGAAAAAGATTGAAGAACTAATTGGCAATTGGGAAGAATACAGACATAAAATTGAAAACGACACATTCGAATTAGAAGATTATACAAATACTAAGGATAATGCTACTAAAGGTTTACCAGGTGGGTATTTATGTAACTTTTTAGAACGAACAACTCGCGAGATCTTAGGCTCTTCTAAACCAGGTTTTGCTAAAAACTTCGAAGTAAAACGCAATAATGATAATACTGGAACTTATCACATTGAGAAAGAGAACAATCCTAAAGCGACATACGAAGAAGCAAAACACTTTTTTGCCGAAAAAATAAAAGGGTTGATTAAGGATATTGTGACAGAGACTGATGTAGAAAAAAAAGCTAACATTGTAGACAGAATTGTAAACAGAGGTGATTATGCTGCCAAGCAGATCCTAATGAAATTGGCTGTTTTAGATAATTGGTCAGACTTCATATTTATCTATTCTGAACCATGGATAGAAGAATTATATGAGGACTTTTTTGGTAATAGCGGCAAGGATAAGGGTATTTTCGAAAAAAATCACCATATCTGCAATGCAGTAAAAGGATTATTAAATGTCATTGGGGAAGACAAGATTGAACTCGTTCTTCTTTCACGTTTCTTACTACGCTATATAACCTCAAAAAACATAATAGACGAGTTTAATCCCAACGTTATTATGTATGGCCCCCCAGGGACGGGTAAAACTTATTCAGTTCGTAATAGTTTAGGGTTTATTTGTCATGGGGATAGATCACGATACGAATATTTACAATTTCACCCATCATTTACATACGAAGATTTTATTGAAGGCATAAAACCCAAGGGTGTTTCTGAAAATGGGAATATTCGTTTTGAATTGGTAAATGGCGTTTTCAAAAAATTTTGTATCAAAGCAAAAGAAGCATTAATAGAATGGGAAGCATTACCAAAAAATGAAAAAAAAGAAATGCCCACATATTATTTTATTGTGGATGAAATCAACAGAGCAAACCTTTCAACTGTATTTGGAGAAACCTTGTCACTATTGGAAAAAGATTACCGGGATGATGGACGCGGAAAGTATTTAGTAAAAACACAATATTCGACACTTATAGAACAGCTAATTGAAGACAATCCTCATAATAGTGAGTATAAAAAATTAGCATATAATTATGATGAAAAAAGTGGAGAAGTAAAGTTTGGTATCCCTAAGAATATATTTTTTATCGGAATGATGAATGATGTTGATAAAAGTATTGATGCTTTTGATTTAGCACTCCGCAGAAGATTTAAGTGGGAAAGAAAAGATTGCGATTATGAAGTAATTGAAGATAACGGGAATTATGATAATATCAATAAATATATAGAAGCTTGTAAGTTATTAAACGAATATATATCAGGAAGAGATGATAAAAACAAACCTGTTAAAACAGAAACAGAAACATTAACTCTTGGTAAATCTTATGAGTTTGGTCATTCATTCTTTATGAAGATTAACCATGTAGCTAATCGTAAAGAAATTACACCCGATAATGTAGAAAAGTTATTCAACTTGTTTTTACGACCAACATTAAAAGAGTATCTAAGAGCATTTCATACAGAACGTGAATTAGATGATAAATTAGAAGAAGCGTTAAATAGATTTAAAAAACCTTTAGGGAAAAATGAAAATTAACCGTCCCGTCAATCATAATTTTTATAAAAAAAAAGCTCCAATTTCAGAATCGGCTTTGTGTAAGGAATTTAACGTAAAAGACACGAAGGCTAATAAAAACAAATTACAACAAATTTTTTCATCAGTCTATGAATTAAAACTTGGAGTAGAACAACCAAAACAAGTCAAAGTATTTAACTTCAAACGCAATCGCATTTTTGAACAAGATCAAGAACGTCTAATTCTGAAATTATACTCCAAAGAAGGAATCAACCAAGAAAAAGAATATTATATTCAAACGGGTTTGTATGCTGGTGTTGTTTTTTACAAGGGCTGCAAAATCAATATCACGACAGAATATGGCGACACCTTTCTGAAACGTATGCTCAACTTCGTAAATGACATTTACGTAGAAAATGAAATGGTCAAAGCCAAAAAGGACAAAACAGAAAATCAGTTTTTATTTATCATTGCTCATTTATTCATTCAATCATTAGAAAAAGCAGTTGTTTTAGGTTTACCACAGCAATATCAAAAACATCAGGAAAGAAGTCAAAAAGTTCGAGGAAGTATAAATTTTAATGAATATCTAAAAAGAGATATCCCGTTTCAAGGGAAGCTAACGACAACTTTCAGAGAACAAAAGTATATTCAAGAAATCGTTGATGTTTTACATTTAGCGTTGAGGAAATTAGAAAGTATTTTTGGCAGAGAAATTCATAGTCGTTTACTGGGTTTAAGTCAATTATTAAAACAACAATATTCCGGGCGATTTGTTAACTATGAAACAATACAAAAAGCCAAAACTCATCAAACTATTAACAACCCCATGTATAGTGGTTTCAAAAAAGTATTGGAGTATGCAGAAATAATTTTATTAAATAAAGACCTAATGTTCGACAATGAAAAGCAAAACTTGGCGACAAGTGGTTATCTGTTTGACATTGCAGAATTATTTGAACTCTACCTTGAAAAACTTTTAAGTCGAAATTTCCCAGATTGGTTTGTCCATGGACAAGAAGAAATACGAATTTATCCAAATCAGTTTTATAGAAGACGTTTATTCCCTGATCTGGTAATGGAGCACAAAAAAAGTGGAAAAATTGCCGTATTTGATGCCAAATTCAAAAAAATGCAAATGACTTACAATGACGTTGACAGAAATGATCTTCATCAAATACATTCTTATTCAGGATATTATAGAAATAACTTAATAGCAAGTGGACTGCTTTACCCATTATCAAAAGATATTAAAGAGCCGCATACAGAAACATTATACGGGAATAATAGCAACGAAATCAAATTTATAGTTGATGGTATTTACGTTCGTAACGATCAGTCAATGAAAGCATTAATAGAAGCCGAAAAAGTATTTATACAGCGAATTACTAATACTCTAAAAACCAATGAATAACCATTTAGAATATAAAATTAAAATATAAATCCATCCCTCCAACGCAAATACACTGCGCCCCATCCTTCCACATTTGTATCATATCAGAATGACAATTATAAAACCGAAAAACAATGCTTGAATACAACCTTGATCTATCATTCATCGAACAAAATACTAATCTGGATAGTGGTGAGTTAATTGTGTTGGGTGGACGTCCGGGAATGGGGAAAACGTCATTTATTATGAACTTATTAAGTAATAGTTCAAGAAAAGTGTGCTTTATCTCTTTAAGCGAATCCTCGGAGGAAATAGCCTATAAAAAAGAAAGAATGAATATATACCCCGACTCTAAAAAAAACTATGATACTATTTGTATTGACAGACCTCCGCTGATCGAATTACTGGAATTAATTGTAACTCAAAAAGGGAATTTTCAATATTTTGTAATTGACGACCTGAGAAGCTTAGAAGAAGATGTCAATCCTCTTTTTAGCGAACATAAGAACTATCAGTTGGTGTTAAGGCACCTGAAAGTATTAGCAAAAAGTTTACACACAAACATCATTTTAGTTTCGTTACTTGACAAAAGAGTGGAAGACGGTTTTCCTTTTAGGTTTTATTCGTCCAAAGAAAAATATATAGATCATCTTCTGATTATTCATCGCCCCGCATGTTACCCTATTCAAACAAACAAGTTCAATGACCCGATTGAATATGACGATGCTTTTTTGTACATCACTAAAACCAAGCTTTTAAAAGACTGCGATGACTTCAGGCTAAAGTTCAAATATCCGCTCTGGTATTTTCCCGGAGGAAAGTACCTGGATAAAAACGAAAATAATATTGTTCCGTTTTAAAACACTCTTCCTTAAACGGAACTTCACGTTTACCCCTTAATCTGTCGAATAAAAAACATTCCCAGGCGCAAATACACTGCGCACATTATCGACACATTTGCAGAAAACAAACGCAGTATATCATGAAAAATCTTTACCGGGAAAATCTGATCAGTCTGGTACGCTCCCTGGAAAACATTTTAGATGAATTAGAAATAACCATTATTAACCTGGCAATGAGCGGAGAATTTTCAGACTTTAATGACCAATGCGAGATCGGAGAAGTGATGAGAATCAGAATAGAAGATTTTAAAAATGCAGATGATCAAAATATCAAAACCTGCATCGAACTATTTAACAGCATAGAGCAATCCTATATCTATATCATGAACATTAACGCCATTAAACGGAAAGAAATAGAAGGAGATAACCCTAACGAGCATTAACCTTTATGATTATTAGGTATTTCAAAGTCTTGTAGTACTGCGGTAAACAATAACTCATAATTTTCTGTTTAATCGTACCATTTCGTAATTTAGGGCCACTTATCAATTGTAAACTATTATTCATCAATGAAAAAGTTACTACTTATTCTGACGGGCTGCTGCCTGGCCACCGCCGCCTACAGCCAATCTACCCCTCATTTTGCTACCGACCCCACCCTCAGCCCCGACGGAAAGACCGCCTATTTCAGTTTTGACAGCGACATCTGGAAAGTGCCTGTTAGCGGCGGGGAAGCCCTGCGGATCACGGCGCTGGAGGGCGTGGAGATAAATCCGCGGGTTTCACCTGACGGCAAATGGCTGGCCTTCAGCTCTAACCAGTATGGCAATTTCGATATCTTTGTGATGCCCCTGGAAGGCGGGGAAATCCGCCAGCTTACCTGGCACCAGGCCACTGACCGGGTGGAGAACTGGAGTTGGGACAGCAAAAAGATTTATTTCACTTCGGACCGGTATAACAGCTTCGGGAGTTATTCGGTGGACCTTGCCGGCGGAACGGCTAAACGCCTGTTCACCCACTTCTTTAACACCTCTAACGCCCTGGCTGAAACCCCTTCCGGTGAATACATTTTTACCAATACCATGGAAAGTGACGGCCAGGCGACCCGGAAACGCTACAAGGGAGAAAATAACCCCGACCTGCTGGGTTACCATCCCAAAACCGGTAAGTTTACGCAATACACCTCCTATAACGGCAAAGACCTTAACCCTACCGTAGACAAAAACGGCATTATTTACTTCAGCTCTGATGAGAAAAACGGGGAATATAACCTGTATGCTATTCATAAGGGAGTCAAAACCGCTCTGACGGAATTCCCCACGTCTATCCGCCGGCCGGCGGTATCAGCGAACGGCGAAAAAGTCATCTTTGAAAAAGATTACCGCCTCTTCATTTATGAAGTGGCGAATAAACAAACCCGGCCCCTGGACTTCCGGGTGGGTTTAAATAACAGCCTGATTAAAAACCAGGAATTTAAGACCGAAGGGAAGATCTCGGCCTTTGATGTTTCACCTGACGGCAAAAAGATGGCGTTTGTATCGCGCGGAGAATTATTTGTATCGGATATCAAAGGAAAATTCATTGCAAAAATACTGGAAACCAAAGAGCGCGTGCTGGAAGTAAAATGGCTCAAGGATAACCGTACCCTGCTTTTTAACCAGACCCGGAACGGCTACCAGAACCTGTACACCGTAAATGCCGACGGCAGCGGAAACCTGAAAGAGCTCACTACTGACGCCCGGAATAACCGCGATATCACCCTGAACCCGGCCCTCTCCCAGGCCGTGTACCTGAGCGGAAGAGACGAGGTCCGCCTCCTTGACCTGGCTACTCTGCAATCATCGGTCATCGTAAAAGACGAAATCTGGGGCTTCCAGAACTCCGCCCCCTCTTTTTCGCCTGACGGGGAATACGTACTTTTCACCGCCATAAGAAATTTCGAGCAGGACATTTTTATACATCATCTGAAAGATAAAAAGACCCTGAACCTCACCAATACCGGGGTAACGGAAGCCGGCCCCGTATGGTCAGCAGACGGCCGGTCCATCTATTTTCTCAGTAACCGCACCAGCCCCTCCTATCCATTCGGAATGCCGAATGCCACGGTCTACCGCCTGGCGCTCCACTGGTATTCTGATCCCTTCCGTTCGGATAACTTTTCCAAACTCTTCGAAGACAAAAAAGACAGCCTGACCCCAAAACCTATCCGGATCGATACCGACGGGCTGTCGGACCGTATCACCCCGGTTTCCAACCTCTTCGGAACCCAGTCCGGTCTCCAGACCTTTACCGTAAAAGATAAAAATTATATTTTCTATAACTCGAACGAGGACATGGGCCGCACCCGCTTCTTCCGGACCGTCACCACCGATTTCGAAGAAGATAAAACGGAAAAAGTAGCTGACCGGCCCTTCGCTTTCATGGTAAAAGCAGCAGATAAGTTTTACGTGCTGACCGGCGGCGACATCCATACGTACTCGCCCGAATCCAATAAAACCGAGAAAATAGCACTCTCTTATAAGTTCCTGAAAAACCTGGAAAATGAATTCCGCCAGATGTACTACGAAGCCTGGGCCGGCCTGGAAGAAAACTTCTATAACGAGACCTTCCACGGCGTAGACTGGAAAGCCCAGCGCGACCGCTACGCCGCCTACCTGCCCTTTGTAAACAGCCGGAAAGACCTGCGGGTACTGCTGGGCGACCTCCTCGGCGAGCTGAACTCCTCCCACCTGGGCTTTACCTCCAGCGGTGACGAAGAGAGCACTCACCTGAAATACGTGACTAATGAGACGGGTATCGTCTTTGACGGAACAGACCCCTACAAAATAGACCACGTGGTCAGAAAATCAGCCGGAATGGGCGCTTCGCTTCAGAAAGGCGATATCCTGACAGCCATAAACGGGGTAAAAACAGATAAAAGCCGTGACCGGGACTCTTACTTCACCCTCCCCACCCTGCAGGAAGAGATCACCCTGGAACTGGAGAGAAATGGCAAGCCCTTCACCGTGAAAATACACCCCGAAGCCGGTTTTTCTTTCAAAGACAAACTGTACGACGAGTGGATCCTGGAAAGCCGGAAAAGGGTAGATCAGTTGAGCAAAAACCGGATTGCCTACTCGCACATGAAAAACATGAGCACTCAGGCGCTGGAATCCTTTTTGCTGGATATGGTGGAACAGGAAAATAATAAGGAGGCCACCATCCTGGACCTGCGTTTTAACCGGGGCGGAAACGTGCACGACAAAGTGCTGCAGTTCCTGGCCCAGCGCCCCTACCTGAAATGGCAATACCGGGGCGGTAAGCTTTCCCCCCAGAGTAATTTTGCCCCAGCCGGTAAGCCCATCGTTCTCCTGATCAACGAGTCGTCCCTGAGTGACGCCGAAATGACCGCCGCCGGTTTCAAAGCCCTGAAGCTGGGCACGGTGATCGGAACAGAAACCTACCGATGGATCATCTTCACCTCCGGCAAGAGCCTGGTAGACGGCTCCTTCTACCGTATCCCGGGCTGGGGCTGCTACACCCTGGACGGTCAGAACCTGGAATTTACCGGCGTAACCCCGGACATCTATGTGAAAAATACCTTTGAAGACCGGCTAAAAGGAAACGATCCGCAGCTGGACAGGGCGGTGGAAGAAATTCTGAAGCAGCTGAAATAAGAAGTGGGCATGGGTGGTGATGCCTCATTTCAGATATTCCCGGGTATTAATCAGGGGTATTGCGGTCTTGTAATGCGTATTAATGGCCCTGATGGTCTCATTCGTCATTACAGCCTGCCCAAAGGCCGAGGGATATACCCCGTCAGAAGAATAGAAGTCTTCTACCGTTACGCTCACACCATCCGGACTTTGATAGGTACCCTTATGAATAGACTTATAGATGCTATATACATCCACCACCGCAAAACCAAACTCTTTCGCTAATGCTTCTGTTTCCTGGTTAATTAAGGGTATCCGATTCCTGAAATATTCCACTCCTCGTTTGCTAACAAAATTTCGTTCATGCAGGGGATACAACCCTCGTTTCAGGTTTGGATGTACATTGGCTCCCATTAATGAATCTATCTCTGAGCTGGGCAATATATAGGAAAAAGGTTCTGAGGGATATCCGGCTTTATACTTCTCCAATGTTTTTATCACTTCTTCCCGTTTTACCCATGTCAGATAAGGAAAATCTGTAAAATCAGGCGTATTGAGTATTACTCCGTATTTTAGATTTCCACTTTCCTTCATGTAGATAAAATTAAGAATCCGACCATTCACTCCGGGAGTGGGATAAAAAGGATTAATATTCTTAGAAGTAATACCATTAATACCTTTTATCTGTGGTTCACCTCCATAGCCCCCATTATTTAATTTAAAATTCAGTAGTGAATTGAAACCTCCTTCAAAAACGTCTTGAATGAGGTAGAAGTCAGCCTTGTTCTCATTTATCAGAGAATGTGGATTTCCACTTCCAAATATTCTTTCAGAATACAATCTCAATGCAATTTGATTTTCAGAACCGGGCATTGTGTTCCAACCATTGGGAAAGGCATAATTATCCAGTCGCTCCACTCCTGGCTTTTTTAATGTCGCTACTTTCGTTTTAGAATCAATCGTAGCTATGCCATTATTATTGGAGGCTAATTTAAACTTGGGTACTGGTCCTCCGGTGGGGTTAAAACGGGTAGGCACGCGTCGGTTAAAGCCGTTATAGTCCTCTTTATCAAAAAAAGGAAGATTCATCTCCACTCCCATCTGGTTAGCCAAAAGGTTCGGCAAGCTGGTCAGTATACCTTCATTAAAAAGGCCGCCGTCACGATAGCCGCTCAGAAAGCCCTCACCATAGGCAAATACCCGGTAAGGTTTCCCTTTTAAATCCGGGTCATCTGTTACTTTGATCTTATCCAGCTTAGGGGAGATAGCCGGTTTAGTCAAAACCCATCCGGCATTATAGGTGACCACCGTATCACCCACCACCATAGCTAGCGGCGCGGATTCAATATTGCTGAACCGAAAAACCGGTAGTTTTCCTGTTCGGGTTTTCACTGTATCTCCCAAAACAATGGAGTATCCCGGCATCTCCGGCTCTAATAGCCCATTACTGTGGCAGCTGAACAAACTGCCCGCAGCTAATAATAGATGTAATAGCAGTTTTCTTTTCACAATCACGGGATTTAATATTTAGCAGATTTTTGTAAAAATACCCTCGTGGGCACCGGTTCAATAGTTACATGATAATGCTTATTGATCACTTTGATAATCTCATTAGCGATCACCGCCTGCCCAAATGCCGAGGGGTTTACACCATCATTACTAAAAAAATTACCTCCGGGCCAGCTGCCATTAACCTTAATTCCGTCATGAGTCACATAGCTTCCTGCGCTAATAGATTCGTACAGATTAAACAAGTCCACAATAGGATAACCCAAAGCTTCTTCTACAACCTTAAAACTCCTTGTGTTTTCCTGACGTACGGATTTCATATTTTTCATATCAATAAAGTTATGAAAACCTAACATAACAGGAGAGTATGGATTAATTCCTGGTTTTAGATAAATATTTACAACAGGAGAAAGAAGAGAATCCAGGCCGCTGTATCCATATAAAACTTCCGCATTTAAAACCCCTCCGCCAATTGGCTCTGCTTTTACTTTTATCTCACTGGGGGCTCCAATCCAATTAAGCCCTTGAACGTGATATGTATTGAGCAATGTCCGGATTTGATCTTTATAGTTCTGTTGATAGAAAGGCAAGTCATAAACGTGAGGTAAATTAAGTATCACTCCTTTCGCCTCAATTCTCCGCATTTTCTTGAAAAAATTCCTATAAAAAAGACCATCATTTTGGGCGCCTAAAGGAAAAGCCGGAGGATTCCCGTTGTCGAACTCTGGAAATCCGTTTAACACATCCTGTTGTAGATCTTTAACCGTAGACCCTTTCCCTAAAGTTAACATGGCCTGATCCATCTCAGGAATCTCCAGAATAAAAAAGTCAAACGTCCTCCCTTCCCTGATTTCAGCCGTTATATCCGGATTATTCAGCCGTTTTACAAATGGCGACATGTATTCGTTTGTGCCTTTAATATACATCGGCGTTTCTCCCTGTGACACAAAACTTCCATACGGAAACCCATAGTTATCATAAGATCCCTGTACCTTCTTTAATACCACGTTCCCATTGGCCTCCCGCCGCGTAAAATCAATTCCCGTATTATTACTCACATTCTTAAATTTGGGAATGGGTCCCCGGGTGGGGTTAAAGGTGGTAGGTTCCAGGCGCCCGAAACCATTGTAATCCTCTTTGTCAAATAAAGGATTCTTAAATTCAACGCCCATTTGCCGGGCTATCAGGCTCCCGAACGAAGTCTCCATCCCTTCATTAAAAAGACCTCCGTCTCTCACGCCCGCTGCAAGGCTTCCGCCAAAAACCACCATCCTGAAAGGCTCCCCCTTACGGTAAGGGGTTGGTCAGGTTTTTCAGATCTACCTGTGCAGGTTTCGTAACGGAAAGCTGCCTGTATCGGAGTATAGTATCACCGGTAGTAATATAACGCGAATGATACGGGTGCCCCCGAAATCCGGCACCTTCATCTTTCCTGATTTCAACCGTATCCCCTTCCGGTACCAGCTCATCGGAAATTGCATCCCTGTGGCAGCTCATCAAGCTACCCACAGCCAATAAAAATAGATTTAGTAGCGGTTTCATTATTTGCTTTTTCTCATAAGACTCTGAATACGGCCGTACCGTTGGGAGCCTACCTCACTTTATCACTTCTCAATCATCACCGTTTTAGCTTCCACCCGTTCCCGCGTACTCACCCGCACGTGGTATAACCCGGTCATCACCTTACCCGCATCGAATTTCAATGCATTCTTACCTTTCACTCCCCGGTAGCTCTCCTGCCGGTACACCGCCCCCGATGAGCTGATCAGCGATACCGTCACCTCCTCTGCCACCTTCAGATCCACAGTCACCGTAAACTCTCCCTGGCTTACGTTCGGGTAAACCGTGAAAAACGTAGTATCCGTAGCCGCCACCCGGCCTGAAGCACTGCACGCCAGCCTCGCCCTCGCCCAGTTCGCATGGTCACAGTAAATATTATCTCCGCCATCTTCCACTACCAGTTTCAGATAACGTACTCCACTGATCCCCACACTCATCTCCGCTGTTTGCGGGAGGCCATAAGAAGGGGTGCCCACCACAGGAGATGTGGCTAAAAGAGCGTTCGTCGCATTATTGTACACCTTAAATACCAGCCGGTCTTCCCCGCACACCGCCTCATTGTCTTTACCCACCGTAGACTTAAAGTGCGTGTAGCTATGAGATGGACCCAGGTCATATATGATCTCCGAAGTAGCATGGGTGCCTATCCCCGAGCCCGGATAAGACGCAGTGTAATTAACCGAACCCATGGTCATGGCATTTCCTTCAAACGACAGCCCTATCTTCGGGCTACTGCCCGTACTACCCGCCGCACTGGCGTACGTCCATGTATTAGTCAGATAGGCATCCGTGCAGCCCGATGGCGGGGTACCCGAAGCCGTGTAATACGGTGTCCCATCCGGTTCATAACCCAGGCTATACCCTGATGGTGTGGGGAAAGTCACCGATGACGGTGGCTGAAGCCCCCCGTAATTGCTATACGTGTACGCAAAACACGAGACCTTAGTTGAATACGTTCCGTTAGTCAGGCTCACATCACCCCGCGTCAGCATTTCTGAGCCCCGCACCAGGAACTGTTCCGGGCTGTTATTAATCTTCTGCACCAACCACCAGCTGCCGTGAAACTGCTTCGCTACCAGGGCGTGACCCGTTACTGTCCAATACCCCATCACCAGGTCATTGGTAAGGCCACTACAGCCGCCTACCGTCACCGTAACGGATACCGGTGAACTCTCCGTACATGAACCCGAAACACATTTCGCCGTATAAGTAGTAGTAGAGCCGGTAAACACTGGCACCGAATTACCTGTTTGACTGGTGCTCCACTGCACCGTAGCCCCAGAGCTGCAACTGGCCGTGAGGGTGGTGTTTCCTCCACCTGGACCGTGAGAGGAAGGGGAAGCGGAAACGCCGGTAGGTGCTGCGTTACTGCACGACGAGCCCCCTCCTCCACTCAGGTAAACATCCATCCAGTTGGCATGGTCTCCATAATGCTCATCGTTGTATTTGTCCACGATGAGCTCCAGGGTGCTTTTACCAGCCACATTAATGCTGAAGCTCTGGGCACCGCTGGTGTTGCCATGTACATTCGAGGTCCATACGGTAGAGCCGTCGGTTTTTACACTAAACACCACTTTACCGCCGTCCCAGCCGTTATCCGATTCGTCGTCACGCCCCACCAGCCCGGTAAAGGTACTATAACCGCCACCGCCCAGGTTATAGACAATCCGGCTGTTAGCATGCGTACCAATCCCCTGGTAATACGTTGTTCCGCTCACCTGCATGGTGTTGCCATCAATGCTCTTGCCGTCAAAGCGTGTCGAGCCGAATCCGCTCCACTCGCTGCTGCTGTTGGTGGGAGTGAGAGAAGGAAGGGAAATATTGGCACCGTTTCCCTGGTTCACTATTAATTGTTTAGTTATACCTCCGCCTGCTTGTGCCGCAAAGGTTATGATTCCTATTCTTGGGCTCCCCGATGAGTT
This sequence comes from Leadbetterella sp., assembly GCA_019638185.1. Taxonomy (GTDB): domain Bacteria; phylum Bacteroidota; class Bacteroidia; order Cytophagales; family Spirosomataceae; genus Leadbetterella. The sequence goes on along the minus strand of JAHBUH010000005.1, from coordinate 156,025 downwards.
GGAAGAATAATTTATAGTTACATTTTTTGTACCTGTTCCACCCGTATTTGAACCCGAAGGGATTTGAAGCCAGGAAACATTAGATGATGCTTCCCAGTTTATGTCTAGAGCTGAAACCTCCACATTAAAACTTCCGCTCGAATTGGATACATTTTGACTATTCGGTACAACTAAGCTTTTTTGGCCAACATAGCCAGGAATAAGAAAAGGAATAGTCATTTCAAAGTTTAAATTCCACCCATTACTACTATTACCTTCAGGTACTCCCGAGATTTTCCTCCCGAGATAACAAGTAACCGCCTTAAAGCTACTTGCATAATCTTCAACTACTATTTGATTATTTGTTAGATTTGACGGGTTTGATGGAGTATATATACTGTTATCATTAATTACCCAAAAATAATAATCATACCCTGTGGGTGCTGTAAGTACAAATGAACTTCCAGAGCGGGCGATAGTTATTGACTTTACCTCTTTCCCTTTTATTGGAGTACCGGATATTAAAGGCAGATTTTTCCAATCTGTGGCGAGATCATCAAGAGCCGATCCTGTTAAATGAATGGCATATTTTGGGCCTCTTCGTGATAATCCATACTTATCCGTATTAAATCCAGCAATAAAGTTAGATATCCCTGTATAATTCTGTTGGTCGTTTTTCAAATTCGGATTATATGTTTGTGTATCATACGTTTTATTTGTAATTGATGAATAAAGAGAATCATAAATGGGTGATGGTAATGCAATACTATAAAAATAGTTGTTATCAAAAGGGGGAGTCTTATTATATTTTGTATTAAAAGCTATATTTGGAGTATTCTCATCTTGCCACTGTATTGGCTGATTCTCATTTTGAGCTTTCCAGGAAAACAACGAAGCTCCTGAAAGAGCCCACGTCAACCCTGAGTTAAAATGTAATCTTGAATTATCGATTAATTCCTTCAACGAGGCATTATAATAATCAAAGTCTGTTATCGGAGATGGATTGTCTTCCTTTTGTATTTGCTTTATAGCATCGTACTCACCTTGATGCCACAAAATACTTCTCACTCCAACGATATTGTTATACATTTGAAGTGTTTGCCTAAACGTCTTATAGTCGTCATTACTCGTATCTTTCAATTCCCCAATATTTCTACCCGGAAAAGCAGCATTAAAAAACAAAGTTGGAATCCCTTCATCCGCAAACTTATTTCCTAACGGTAACCAGGCCCAGGATGCATTGCCCCTGGGATAGATATTTGAACGAAAAGTAGGATTTAAATCATTTCTCTCCAGCTTTCTAAAGCCTAAGTCATCAATTAAGCCTATATCATTATCATATTGATCCTTAATGGTCCTATAATTCACTACAGGTAAGGAATTCATTAGCTTAAATTGGTTATTTTTTGTAATATCCAAAGATTGCTTTCCGATAACATTTACCATATCATAAACGGTTGTACTATTTGAAAAAGGCTGTAAACCTGTTTCCTGATCCTGGTTAAGCCCGGCAGCATTAGATTGTCCATAAATAGTGAAAACTTCCCCCACACCGAATCTAATTCTTGAACTAGAATGAACCTGTTCTCCTTTGAAACAATGGATTGAAAGTTCATACCACCCTGTTTCGAAGTCTTCTCCCGTAATTTTCAAAAGTTCAAGTGTTCTCCCTCCTCCGTGGTCATGAAACTCAGGTATAATTTTTTTATACGGCCCTAATATGTCTAAAATAAATGGAAGAGGGGTGGTTCCACTTACAAAAGTAGCACCGGTTCGATGTCCAAATTTATTAACTCCATAAATCTGATAATAAAATTGGTAAGTATCAGAAGGGAAACTACCTGCTACACTAAACTCCGCGTGTATTCTAATATTGGCTTTCCCATCTGTATACCTTTGAAAAACAGTTCTATTCAATGGCCACGTTATTGCTATTCCTTGAAATTCAGTATTAGGAGTAAACCAAGAATATGAAGTTTGCGAATATCCATTAATCGTCACTAATAAAAGTAGTGAAAGTATAAAATTCTTTTCCATAGTAATTATCTTTTTAAGTAATCTTTAGTGGGGATTAGTGGGATTTGAATTTTGTAATACTTATTTAATGTACTGATCACTTCATTAGCGATTACAGCCTGCCCGAAGGCAGTAGGATGTATCCCGTCCAATGAATAAAAATTGCCGGCAGGGTATCTGAATTCCACTTTTATACCATCATGCGTTACGTATTCTCCTTTACGTATTCGGGAATACATTGATTTCATATCTATAATGGGAAATGAATATTCTTTACTCAATTTTAGTATTAGATCATTGTATGCATTTACACCTTGGAAATAATTACTATTTTTTAACAGATAAACAGACTGCCTGCCTATTCCTTTTTCCCCTCTCTCATGCCTTTTAAGTATCCCATCCTTCAAAGCCATACTTACGTTTTTTCCCATTAGGGAGTCTAAAGTAGGGTTAGGATACCACACTAATTCATCAGGTTTATAATCCCTGAAAACTATCTCCTTCCCAAAAAGAAGGGACTTTTCCACATCCGCTGAAGTGATATAATGTAGAATAGGCAGATCAAGTATATCAGGTACATTAAATACACAAAACATAAACCGTCGTTTATCTACATCCTGCCCCTTTGTATTGTACAATATGGCTATCGCCTCTTCCTGTATAGAAGCCGCACCCCAGGGATAACCGTTCATAAAATCAGTAATATTCTGGTCTTTAGCTCCTGTCAGGTAAGCAATCATATCCGAAAACCCGTGTTCCATCGTAATCAAATCTCCCTGTTTGCTCAAAGGTTTGTTATTCTGGTAGTCTAATCGCTCGGCAAAAGGCTGAAATTCTCCTCTTCCAAAGTGCTCTCTGGCCTCCCATCGTGTAGAGAAAGGTACACCCCAATTGCAAATAGCCTGAGTGCTTCCGGCCGGCCTGAGTGTTACCTGCTTTTCCACATTGGTATCCACCCCGGAATTATTCGTACTTATATTAAATTTCAATACCGGCCCTCCGGTGTAGTTCTTGCTACTCAAAACCAACCGCCCAAAACCGTTATAGTCGTTATTTTCAAATTTGGGTAAAACAAAATCCTTTATGCCCAATTGCCTCGCAATAAGATTGGGATAACTGGTTTCCATACCCTCATTAAAGTAGCCTCCATCTCTCACCCCCGCTGTGATGCTTCCTCCATACGCAATATATCGGAATGGCTTTCCCTTCAAATATTCATTATTGGGGCTTTTAAGTTGTTCAAGATTAACGGCCTTCTCAGGAGGAGTATGCAAGCTAGCCGGGATATAAGCTACCACCGTGTCACCATATATTATTCGCCCTCTCAGATATTTTGATTTTTTCAGGGCATCCATGTTTTTTACATCCTGCCGGATTTTCACCGTATCCCCATCCACGATAAAATACCCCGGCACCTCCGGCTCCAAAAGCCCATCCCTGTGGCAGCTCATCAAACTGCCTACAGCTAGTAGTAGATTTAAAATCATCATTTTACGCATTTATTTGTGTTTTAAAAATTCATGAATTTTCTCTCTGCAAAATTAACCCCGCTCCCCCAAACCATCTCTTGATTCAGATTAAGAAAAAAATTGATCTGAATCAATTCATGTAGATACATACTTTTCTTTCCGAAAGGGGGTGAAAGTCGCCGCATTAGGGTCGGAATTAACCCTGCACCTATTAACCTGGAATTACATGATCGTTTTTCGGGCGCGGCTCAGCGCCTCCGGCGTCATTCGCAGGTAACAGGCTATATCTTTCATTTTCAGTCGGCCGGCTATGTCTTTGTGGGTTTCCAGGAACTGCAGATAACGCTGTGCATAGGGTTTTATCTCCCGGAGCTCAGCCCGCAGTTCGGCCACCGCCTGGTATTGCTCGGTAAGCATCAGTACCAGCCCCTGCATGGAGGGAACGCGGATATACAGCTCCTCCAGCTCTTTTCGGGACAGATGCAGGGTCACCGTCTCCTCCAGCGCTACGGTGTAGCGTGGAGAAGGCAGGCCGGATACGAAGCTCTGGATACAGTAATAAAAATTACCTTCCGGCGTGAAACGGGTACATATTTCGGGATGGATAGGGTCTGTTCCCAGGTAGTACTCTTTGATCAGCCCCCGCACTATAAAGAACACCCGGTCTGCTTTCTCTTCTTCCCGGATCAGGAAATGGCCCCGGAGCCAGGTCTTCTCACGGAGATACTCCCGGATGATCTTCTTTTCTTCCGGAAGAAGATCTACATTTTTTTCAATGGTGGTGAAAAAGGCTTTGAATGTCATGTGTTCCTGCATTTTTGTTTTGTGAAATTTATACCTGTGGAATGCCCGGGGCTGCCCGCCCTGGGCGAGTAGCCCCGGGTTGTGAAACCGCAAAGGTAAGAAATAAAAAACAGGAAAATACCCGTGAAAACACGGTATTTCAGGGGGGTGTTTTCACGGGGGTAGAAGGGCCGTATAGTAAAAAGGGCGGCACCCAGCCGCCCTTTTTAACCCACTTAACCCTTTAAACTAATTTATAAATATCTCCCAGGTGCTCCGCGATTTCCTGGAAGTCTATTTTCAGATCAATGAGCCGGCCGGTGGAAATATCGAAGACCCAGCCATGCACGCGTAGGTTCCTGTCCAGGATGGCCCGCTGTACTTCTTTCATTTTCACTACGTTCAGGCATTGCTCCTGCACGTTCAGCTCTACCAGCCTCCGGTATCGTTTTTCCTCGGAATCAATGGACTCCAGCTCCTTCTGGTGCAGGCGCACCACATCGCGGATATTCCTTAACCAGGGGTTCAGGATGCCCATATCATCAGGCTGCATGGCGGCTTTGATGCCACCGCAGTTATAATGCCCGCATACCACTATATGCTTTACTTTCAGGTGCTTTACAGCATATACCACCACAGACAGGATGTTCAGGTCATTATTCGGCGCCAGGTTAGCAATGTTCCGGTGAACAAATACCTCACCGGGCTTGGCACCCATCACCGCCTCTGCTGACACCCGGCTGTCTGAGCAGCCGATGTACAGGTACTTAGGCTCCTGGCCCTCGGCCAGCTTTTCAAAATACGACGGATCTTCTTCCAGGTGGTTTTTGATCCACTCCTCATTATTCTTAAATATTTGCGCTATTTCCATATAAATTCGTATTGATCGATATGCGAAAGTACAGCAATCCCGGCAAGGAAACAACTGCGCGCCCCTTATCCTTCCACATTCTAATTATATTCTAACAAGGATTAAAATCAAATAAGACCTGCCTCTACGGTACCACCAGCTTAAAACCCACCCCGTGAATATTCTCCAGCCGTACGGCCGGGTCTTTGGAGAGCATTTTGCGGATACGCGTCAGGAAAACGTCCAGGCTGCGACCCAGGAAGTAATCATCCCGGCCCCAGATGGCCACCAGGATCTCCTCCCGCTTTACCACCTGGTTCTTCCGTTCCAGGAAATACTTCAGCACCTCCGCCTCGCGGTGGGTGAGCTTCTGTACCTCCTCATCATAGGTGAGGGTCAGCTGGGAATAACAAAACTCGTAGGGGCCGCAGGAGAACACGTCGTTCGTGACCTGGGTATGGGAAATGGTATTGCGCTTCAGGAATACGCGGATCCTCAGTACCAGCTCTTCCACGCTGAAGGGCTTGGTGATGTAGTCGTCACCCCCCACTTTCAGGCCCTGTATCCGGTCTTCCTGCATCACTTTGGCCGAGAGAAAAATAATGGGGATCTGCGGGTTCTGCTCCCGGATCTTCTCCGCCAGGGAGAAGCCGTCCAGCTCGGGCAGCATCACGTCCAGCAGGCAGAGGTCAAACTTATCCTTCTTAAAGGTCTTCCAGGCTTCCTTTCCGTCAGCAAAATGACAGATCTCAAACCCCTCCTCTTCCAGGCTGTCGCGGGTAACAAACCCCAGGTTAGGGTCATCTTCTACATAGAGTATCTTCGGCATATTGATTAATTGCTGATCGGGATCTTGATCACAAAAGTAGTACCTAAACCTACTTCACTGTTCACATCAATCTCCCATTTATGCAGTTTGACCATTTCCTTTACATAATTCAGGCCCAGTCCGAATCCCTTCACATTGTGCAGGTTCCCGGTGGGTACCCGGTAAAATTTATCAAAGATCTTACCCAGGTGTTCTTTGGGAATGCCTATGCCCTTATCTTCTACCGCCACATAAATATAGCGCTCATCGTTCAGGGTTCTCAGCGTGAGATCGGGGGTATCGGATGAATACTTGCGGGCGTTATCCAGCAGGTTCCGGACCATATTGATCAGGTGCAGGCGGTCCGCTTTGATAGACGTCTTATCGGCACCCAGGCGCAGGTGAAAATGATCACCCAGCTCCACCCGCACGCTCTCCGTCACCTCCCAGATCAGCGCGTGGAGATCCAGCAGCTGCTTATCGATCTGGATGCTTCCCTTCCCGATCTGTGCCGTAGACAGCACCGCCTCCACCTGGTTTTTCAGGCGGTTATTCTCAGACCGGATAATGTCCACATATTTCTTCAAACGCTCCGGCTGGCTCACGATCTTCTCCGTTCCCAGCACATCCGTAGCGATCTTGATGGTGGAAATAGGGGTCTGAAACTCGTGCGTCATGTTATTGATAAAATCACGCTGCACCTCGCTCAGCTTCTTCTGCCGTAAGATCACCGACATGGCGTATCCGAAAAACACCGTAAAAAGCAGGGTGATCACCGAAGATACGATCCAGATATCCAGCTTGGAGGTCAGGTAGCTCGACTTATCCAGGAACTTCACCCCAAAATAATTCAGGAACTTGTCGGTCTTGGGGAGCTCCCCCTGAACCGGAATGTCCGGGGTCTCGAAATGGCTGTTAACAAACCCGCCGTAAATGATCTTATCCGTATCGCAGTTATAGATACCGTACTCAAAATCAGAGCTCAGGTTCTTTCGCTTAAATTCCTCAATAAGAAGCGGCTCCAGTACTGACGGCTCAAGCGGAAGCCGCAGGTTTACCACGTAATAATCCGAAGAAAGCTGTTCTACCGGGTTTTCAATGACCGACATCCCGTGCGACTCCGAGATTTTGTGGGCCACATTCCTCAAACTGATCATCACCCCCTGCCGGAACTGCTGCTCGTAAAGATCAAAGGCCTTCTTCATCCAATAAATCTGAATGCCTATAATCCCGCAAATCGCAATTACGCCTAGAATGATTACGGTCCTTATGGTTTGTCTGGTCAAAGTTAAATTAACAAATCTAGAGTTGTCTAAAATAGGTAAAGGCGGGCAAATTTAACCTAAATTATAACACGGCGCAACAAATCCTCCTTTTACTCAGGGATTTATTGATATATTTAGTGTCTAAATGACACAATAAAACCCTTTTCCGTTAAACTCCCTCTGAAAATCATTAATAAAATGGGATACCTGCCCCTTATTTTTTAATTTTGCGGGATTAACCAAAAGTCAGGATGCAGATCAAAGAAATTCTTAAACAGGCGCCCGAAGGGCAGCAGGTAACCGTAAAAGGATGGGTTAAAACCAAAAGAGGGCAGGCAAACATCGTATTCATCAATATCAATGACGGATCTGCCCTGAAAAATATTCAGGCCGTGGTAGAAGCGGGCAAAATAGATGAGGAGCTCCTCAAAACCGTGACCACCGGCGCCGCCGTGGCCGTAACCGGTTCCCTGGTGGCCTCTTCCGGCTCCGGCCAGGCCGTGGAAGTGATGGCGGAGAAAATAGAAGTCTACGGCCCCGCCGATGAAACCTTCCCCATCCAGCCTAAAAAGCACAGCCTGGAGTTCCTCCGTGAAAAGGCCCACCTGCGTTTCCGGACTAACGTATTCGGAGCCGTGTTCCGTATCCGGCACACGCTGGCCTATGCCGTGCATAAATTTTACCATGAGCAGGGCTTCTTCTACCTCCATACGCCCATCATCACGGCTTCAGATGCCGAAGGCGCCGGGGAGATGTTTCACGTAAGTACCTTTGAACCCAATAAAGCCCCCCTGACCGAAACCGGGGAGATCGATTTCACCCAGGATTTCTTCGGGCGCGAAACCGCGCTGACCGTTTCCGGCCAGCTGGAAGGCGAGCTGGGCGCCCTGGCGCTATCCCGCATTTATACCTTCGGGCCTACTTTCCGGGCGGAGAACTCCAATACCTCCCGCCACCTGGCCGAGTTCTGGATGATTGAACCCGAAGTGGCCTTCTTTGAGCTGGAAGATAACATGAACCTGGCCGAGAGCTTTGTTAAATATGTCATTCGCTATGCCCTGGAGCACTGCTACGAAGACCTGGAGTTCCTGCAAAACCGCCTGATGGAGGAAGAAAAGCAGAAACCTCAGAACGAGCGGTCGGAGCTGGCGCTGATCGACAAGCTGAAATTTGTGGTGGAAAATGATTTTGAACGGCTCACCTATACCGAGGCCATTGATATCCTCCTAAAGTCCAGGCCGGCCCAGAAAAAGCAGTTCCAGTACGACGTGGCCTGGGGCATTGACCTCCAGTCGGAGCACGAACGCTACCTGGTGGAAAAGCACTTCAAAAAGCCGGTGATCCTGACTAACTACCCCCGGGATATCAAAGCCTTTTACATGAAGCAGGACGACGACCTGAACGGCGCCCCCGGCCCTACCGTGCGGGCCATGGACGTGCTCTTCCCGGGCATCGGCGAGATCATTGGCGGTTCCCAGCGGGAAGACAGCTACGATAAGCTCCTGGCCCGGGTGAAAGAAGTGGGTATTGATCCTGAAAACATCTGGTGGTACCTGGAGACCCGGAAGTTCGGCTCCGCACCTCATGCCGGTTTCGGGCTCGGGTTTGAGCGGCTGGTGCTGTTTGTGACCGGCATGACCAACATCCGTGACGTGATCCCCTTCCCGCGGACACCTAAAAACGCCGAATTCTGATAAAATATGCTGCTGCCCCTGCTCATATTCCTCGCCGTGGTCGGGCTAAACGTGATCCTGAGCGTATACCTGGAGCGTAAGGTATCCGCTTTTATCCAGGACCGCGTGGGCCCCATGGAAGTGGGAAAATGGGGGCTGCTGCAGCTCATCGCTGACCTGCTGAAGCTGTTTCAGAAAGAAGATGTGATTCCTTACAGCGCAGACCGGAAAATGTTTAAGGCAGCGCCTTACCTGATTTTTGCCGCTGTGTTCTCCGGTTTTGCCTTCCTGCCGGTCAGCCGGGGGCTGCAGGGGGTGAACGTGCAGACGGGGCTCTTCCTGCTCATCGGGCTGATCTCCCTGGATATCCTGGGCATCCTGCTGGCGGGCTGGGCTTCCAATAACAAGTACTCCCTGCTGGGCGCCATGCGCTCAGCCGCGCAGATCATTTCTTTTGAAGTGCCGCTGGGGCTCAGCATCCTCTGCGTATGCATGATCTCCACCACCCTGAACCTCCAGGAGATCATTACCCTCCAGGGCATTTTCAGCCCGGAGAAAAACTACCTCTTCGGGGTGAAGGCCCTGGGGATCGACACTACCCTGACGGGCGGGTTCCTGAGCTGGAACATCCTCCGGAGCCCCGTGCTCATCCCCGTTTTCTTTATTTTTTTCATTGCCGCGCTGGCAGAAGCTAACCGCGCGCCCTTTGACCTGCCTGAAGCCGAATCCGAGCTGATTGCCGGCTTCCAGACCGAATACGCCGGCTTCCGCTGGGCCATTCTTTTCCTGGCGGAATACGGCATGATGCTGCTCCTGTCTTTCCTGGCGGCCATCCTGTTTTTCGGGGGCTGGAATACGCCCTTCCCTAATATGGGTGCCGTAAAGCTGGCTGACTGGACCTCCGGCACACCCGGTGAACTCAGTATGTACCTTTGGGGCGCCTTCTGGATGTTCTCCAAGGCCTACCTGGGCATGCTCATCCAGATGTGGGTGCGGTGGAGCTTCCCCCGCGTGCGGGTAGACCAGCTCATGTACCTCTGCTGGAAAGTGCTTACGCCCATTTCCCTGGTCCTGCTGCTGCTTTCAGCCGGCTGGCGTATCCTCATGATCTATGGCTAAGAAGAAGATCACGGCAGAACTGGAAGAGGCCATCCTGGGCCTCCCCCAAAAGGAAAAGCACAAGCTCCTCCTGCGGCTCATCAATAAAGACAGCCTGCTGACCGAGCAGCTGCAATATAAGCTGCTGGAAAATACCGAAGCCGACCTCCGCTACCGGGTTCAGGTCATCAAAGACAGCATAGACGCCACCTTCGGCCTGCCGCGGATGTCTCTTAAAGATATCCTGGCCTATACCCGTGAAAAAGTAGGCCTTATTAACCGCTTCGCTAAAATCACCAAAGATAAAAAAGGCGAGCTGGAACTCCTGGTCCACCTGTTCAAAGCTTCTCAGGAGGCTTTTGCGCAGCACCGGGCCACGCTCCGCGACTTCCTCCTGAAAACCCGGTATAAACAGTACGCCTCCTCCAAAACAGCTAAAATGAAGCTCCTGCTGGACGCCCTCCATGAAGACTACCGGATAGAGTTTGAGGAAGACCTGAACCAGATCATTAACACCCTGAACCGGATATGAAACGCGATCTCCTGGTCATTAAATTCGGAACGGCCTCCATCACCCGGCCTAACGGCGAACCCGATGTGTACATTCTGGAGGAAATAGCCCGCCAGGTGGCGGAGCTGCACAAAACCTACCGTGTGGTACTGGTCTCTTCCGGGGCCGTAGGCGCCGGGAAGCGCTTTATCCGCAACTACGAAGGCCAGATCAGCCAGAAGAAGGCCGCCGCCGCCATAGGAAACCCCCTGCTACTGAAAATGTATGACGAGGCCTTCTCACGGTATGGCATCACCGTGGCCCAGAGCCTCCTGGAGCGCCAGCATTTTGCTCAGCGCAGCCAGTTTCTGCAGCTGAAAGAAACCTACGAAGAGCTCTGGCGCAATCACATCATTCCCATTGCCAATGAAAATGACGTGGTCAGTAACCGGGAACTCAAATTCTCCGACAATGACGAGCTGGCCACGCTCATTGCCAGCGGCTTCGGTGCCCGGCTCATGATGCTCTGCACCGCCTCCGGGGGCCTGCTGGATAAAGAAGGCCAGCTGCTGCACGAGGTGCCGGAAATAGATGAGACCGTGCTTTCTTACGTCAATAAATCAGGCAGCGCGCTGGGCTCCGGCGGGATGGCCTCCAAGCTGACCTTCACCCACCTGGCCAATAAAATGGGGATCCGCGTGGTGATATTCGGCATGAAAGAGGCAGACGGCATCCTGAACGCCTATAACGGCCGGGCCGGCACCACCTTCATTCCCCGCCCTAAAAACCTCAAAGCCCGTACCAAATGGCTGGCCAGCGGCGGAGTTTCCGTAGGGAAGATCGTGGTAGATGACGGCGCCGCAGCAGCCGTCAGGGATCGTAAAAGCCTGCTCATGGTAGGTATCAAAGAACACGAAGGCGGCTTCACCAAGGGGGAGCTGGTGGAGATCGTCACGGAAAGCGGGGAAACCATCGGCGTAGGAAAAGTGCGGGTATCCGCCACTGCCCTGGCAGAAGAAACCGGCCGGAGTACCATCATTATCCATACCAATGACCTCGTGCTGTTATAAACGGCAAACTCCATAAACACCAATGGCGCGGATCTTTACAGAAACCTGCAAAAATCCACGCCATTTATGCGTTAAAATACCTTACTTCTTCTCTGCAGCAGCCGGTGCAGGTGTAATGCCGAGCTTCTTCAATACCAGGTTAGTAATGTTATCATTCTCCGGAGCCACTAAAAGCACCATGGTAGTTCCCATACCGGCATCCGAGTTCAATACATAGGTATAGCCATTTTCTTTAGCCACGTCATTGATCGCATTCTGGATCTTATCCATTACCGGCATCAGAAGCTCCTGACGCTTCGTCTGAAGCGCAGATTCTGAATTCTGCTGAAGCTCCTGAAGTTCCTGCCGCTTGTTCTCAAGAACTTTTTCTTTATCCTTACGGATCACTTCAGACATGGTAGCTGCATTCTTCTGATAATCTTCCATCAGCTTCTGAGCTTCTGTAAGCTTCTCGTTATACAGTTTCTCATACTGGGCCATCTCCGTACTCAGCTTGGTTTGTATGTCTTTGAAGTCTGGCAGGCTCTGAAGTATAAAGTCAACGTTTGTCCAACCGATTTTTACGCTTGTCTGGGCGTTCATGCTTAAGCTTCCCAAAAGTACCAGCGCAGTTAAAACTAATTTGATTTTCATTTTTTAAAACTATTAATATTTAATTGGTTTACTACTTACTATTCAGACCCAACTCCTCTAAAATAAAATCCGTATAATCGTGTTTAGGGTCCGCATAAAAAATACTCAGATCCGATGCTTTGTCAAAGATAAGGCCAAGTTTATGCTTCTTCGCAACTTTTTCCGCCGTTTTGTAAATTTCTTCCACAATAGGCTTTAAAATCTCCTTTTTTTTCTGAAACAATAAACCGTTCAGTCCAAAAATGCTGTTTTGCAAAGCTTTATAATCTTCTTCCGCCTTTTCAATGGCCCGCTGCCGCTCCAGCTTCATGTCTTGCGTAAGCAGGATCTCCTCCTGCTGGTACTTCGCTTTCAGCTTCTTCACTTCCTCTTCTTTGGTGGAAACGTCACGTACCCACTGCTCGGTCAGTTTGGTCATAGACTCCTCCGCTTTCTTGTACTCCGGCATCTTATTCAGGATATGTTCACTATCCATATACCCGATCTTCTGAGCCGAAGCGGTCAGCCCAATACCAAAAACCAGCAAAAAGAGCACTAAATTTCTCATACTTTTAATTCGCTACGGGCCTTGAGTTCATACTGCGGGTGATCCCTCAGGCTCTTTTCTATCGGCACCAGTAAGACACCGTTTAGGCCGAATGGTTTACCGGTTAACATTAGTTTAACAAACCACTACCGGATCTGCTGGCCTATACTGAACGTAAAGGCTTTCCTACCCTGGTTAGGCAGACCCGGAATCGGGTCAAACGCATAACCGTAGTCTATCCCCAGCAGACCGAACGCCGCCATAAATACCCGTGCACCCACACCCGCTGAACGCCGGATTTTAAACGGGTTAAAGTCTTTATAGCTTCCCCAGCTGTTACCCGCTTCCGCAAAAGTCAGCAGGTAAATGGTAGCCTGGGCATTCAGCGATACGGGATAACGTAATTCCACCGCGTATTTATTATATATGATCCCGCCCTGGCGCTGATAACTCTGCTGTTTCAGCACCTCAGTGGCTTCGGAATAAGTAGGTTCATAAACCACCTGCTCTTCATACCCCCTCAGGCCGATCAGCTCAATACCGATGCTGTTACTGTTCTGCATACCCATACCGGCACCCCCCAGTACAAAACGCCCGAACGGGCTGTAAGGGGTTCTGCTGTTATACCGGCCCAGGAAGCCCATATTGGCCTTGGCCATGAACACAAACTTACCCACCACCGGCGTAAACCAGTTCAGGTCAAACATCCATTTGTGGCCTTCAATAAACATCCGGTCAGAACGGGTCTCAATGCCCAGCCCCGAATACGGCGGGTTAAACGTACCGCTGAGGGAAATGTTAGACCCGCTGCGGGTAAACTGGGGACTATCCAGGCTGTAACGCGAAATATTAAAGCCCAGGGCCACGTCATGCGCCACCCCGTTACTGAAGCCGCGGAGATACCAGCTGTCTTTCACATCATAAAACTGGTACGACAGGCTGGAACTGAAGTTAAAGTTCCGGTCCGGCCAGTTCAGACGCTTACCGAAGGAAAGCGAAAGACCGGTGTTTTTAAAGTACCCGTTATAATACGCGCTGCTGTACAGGTTATTGTAATAGTCGGCATAGGCCGTGTTAGCATAGTACTTCCGCATCCGGTCATACATCTTGCCCAGGTCCTGAACGGAATGCCAGAGGGATACCGACAGCGAGTTCGGTTTTTTACCGCCCAGCCAGGGCTCCGAGAAAGACAGGGAGTAATTCTGGAAGCCGCCGTTAGCCTGCAGACGGATGGAAAACTTCTGGCCGTCGCCCTTCGGCAGGGGTTTGTACTCCTTAAAATCAAAGATCTTACGGATGGCAAAGTTATTAAACACCACCCCAAACGTACCGATGATCCCCTGCATGGCCGAGTAACCCCCGGAAAGCTCAATATTATCACTCGATTTCTCTTCTACCGTATATTCAATGTTCACGGTACCGTCAGCCTGGGGAACAGGCTTCGGATCTATTTTCTGCGGGTCAAAATACCCCAGCCGCTGCAGTCCCTGCACGGTCTCCACCAGGTCAGCCCGGCTGAACTTCTGACCGGGCTTCGTCAGGATCTCGCGCAGCACCACATGGTCACTGGTTTTGGTATTCCCGTTCAGCACGATCTTGGAAATAGTGGCCTGCTTTCCTTCCCGGATCCGCAGCTCAATATCAATGGAGTCACCCACTACGGCCGTCTCTACCGGTTCCACGTTAAAATACAGGTAACCGTCATCCTGGTAATACGAGCTCACGTCACCGCCGGTAGGTTTGCCGCTCAGGCGTTTCTGAAGGTCTTCGGGGTCATATACATCGCCCTTCTCAATACCCAGGATCATGTTCAGGGTATCCGTATTCCGCACATAGTTTCCTGACCAGGTGATGTTACGGTAATAAAAACGATGGCCCTCCGTGATGTCCATCACAATACCCACATGGCCGTTTGGCTTGGTATACACCGAATCCCGGTCGATATTGGCATTTCGGTAACCGTTCTTATTCAGGAACGCCACCAGCTTCTCCTTATCTTCCTTATATTTTTTCTCCCGGAACTTGGATGGGGTAAATATCCGCAGCGGTGCCCGCTCCTTTGTCCCTTTCATCTTGGAGAGTGCCCGCCATTCCGGGATCTCCTTCAGGCCGTTCAGCTGAATGTCATCAATCTTGGTTTTCTTACCGCGGTTAATGTTAAAGATCAGCTGGGCCATACTGCCCCGGGTGGTATCATTGACCTGCTGGGCCTGTACGGTAGCATGCATATACCCTTTATCCAGGAAATGCCGCTTGATGATGTTCTGCATATTCTTCACCATCGCGTCCGTAATGACCTTGCCCTTATAGGTCTTGATTTTTTCCTCAATGCTTTCTTTCTGCCCGCTTTTGATCCCGGTCAGCACCATTTTATTTAAGCGGGGCCTTTCCCGCAGCTCCAGCTCCAGGAATACCTTGTTATCTTCCACCTTGGTGATATTCACCGATACATCCTCCAGGAGGCCCTGCTGCATCAGCCGCTTGATAGCCGTAGAAATCCGGTCTCCGGGGATCTCGATCTTGTCATTTACATTCAGGCCTGAAACCGAGATCAGCGTATTCTGATCCAGGTATTTCACACCGGTCACGGTTATACCGCCTATAATGTACTCTTTGGGAGCAGCATAATCCACCAGTTTGGGTGCGGAAGCGGGGGTATTGGTACGCCCCACACCGATTCGCTGAGCATGGGCCGTAAGCGTAAAACCAACGAACAGGAAAAAGAAAAAAAGTCTTGAAATCATCTGAAAATTAATCATGGGTTTTACCGAAACGCCTGTCTCTGGTTTGAAAAGTTTTAATTGCCTCCAGCAAATGACTTTTCCTGAAATCCGGCCACAACACATCTAAAAACAAAAGTTCGGCATAAGCAGACTGCCATAGGAGGTAATTACTGATCCGGTGGTCACCCCCGGTACGGATCAGCATGTCTACATCCGGAGCCGGATAAGTGGAAAGATAGTGACTGAACTGCTCTTCGTCAATAGCCTCTTCACTCATTTCACCCGATTTTACCGCGGATGCAGTTTTCCGGACCGCCTGAATAATGTCCCATTTGCCGCTGTAGCTTAAGGCAATATTCAATACCAGCCCGGTATTATTTTTTGTGGTCTCTATCCCTTTCTCCATATTTTTCCGCGCAGTGGCCGGAAGCGCATCCATATCACCGATGCACTTCATCTGTACGTTATTCTTATGAAGACGAGGCACCTCATCACCAATGGTTTTTACTAAAAGGTCCATAATCCCATCTACTTCCACCTGGGGGCGCCCCCAGTTTTCCGTAGAAAAAGTATATAATGTTAAGTATCCTACTCCAAGCTCGGCACAGGCTTCTACCGTTTCACGGACTGCCTTGATGCCGTTCTGATGTCCGAAAATACGCAAAGCACCTCTGCTCTTTGCCCATCTTCCGTTACCGTCCATAATAACGGCAATATGCTTCGGTAAATTGTTCAGACTGATCTCTTCCAAATGTTTAGGTGAAAAAGGGACTGCAAAAATATAAAATTAAGCCACTAATAAAAAGGCGAACCCCAAATAATCCATTGTCTTCTAATGTTTTTTACCTCTACGGGTCATTTTAAAAACACCGGGAAGACAGGGTAAAGAAGAATTCCTTAAATTTGCGGCTTATTTACCATCTATCCCGAATGTTAAGAACTCATACCTGCGGACAGCTCCGGCTGTCAGATGTAAGTCAAGGTGCCACCCTCTGCGGTTGGGTACAGAAAGTGCGCGACAAAGGCGGCAT
This sequence comes from Leadbetterella sp., assembly GCA_019638185.1. Classification (GTDB taxonomy): domain Bacteria; phylum Bacteroidota; class Bacteroidia; order Cytophagales; family Spirosomataceae; genus Leadbetterella. The sequence continues at coordinate 139,611 of JAHBUH010000005.1, read as the reverse complement.
GATCTGGATTGACCTCCGTGACCGTTACGGCATTACACAGCTCATCTTTGAAGAAGGGAAAACGGCCCCCGAGGTCATTGCCACCGTGCGCTCACTGGGCCGCGAGTACGTGATCTCCGCCTCCGGCACTGTCCAGGAAAGACTTTCCAAAAATGATAAAATAGAAACGGGCGACATCGAGATTAACGTCACCCGCCTGGAGATCCTGAATCCCGCCAAGCTGCCGCCCTTCCTGATCGAAGACGAAACCGACGGCGGCGATGAGCTCCGCATGAAGTTCCGCTACCTGGATCTCCGGAGAAATTCCGTACGCCAGAACCTGGTATTGCGCCATAAAGTAGCGCAGCAGACCCGGCAGTACCTGGATTCCAAAGATTTTATAGAGGTGGAAACCCCCGTGCTGATCAAGTCCACCCCGGAAGGTGCCCGCGACTTCGTGGTGCCCAGCCGGATGAACCCGGGCGAGTTTTACGCCCTCCCGCAGTCGCCCCAGACCTTTAAGCAGCTCCTGATGGTATCGGGTTTTGACCGCTATTACCAGATTGTGAAGTGTTTCCGTGATGAAGACCTGCGTGCTGACCGTCAGCCGGAGTTTACTCAGATCGACTGCGAGATGTCGTTTGTGAAGCAGGAAGACGTGCTCAATATGTTTGAAGGCCTGATTCGTCACCTCTTTAAAACCGTAAAAGGCATAGACCTGGCTGAAGTGCCCCGCATGACCTGGGCCGACGCCATGAAATATTATGGTTCTGATAAACCCGATACCCGCTTCGGCATGCAGTTCTCCGAGCTGAATGACCTGGTGAAAGATAAAGGCTTCCAGGTCTTTGATGACGCCGAGCTGGTAGTGGGCATTAATGCCTCCGGCTGTGCCGAATACACCCGGAAGCAGCTGGACGAGCTGACCGAATGGGTGAAACGGCCGCAGATCGGCGCCAAAGGGCTGGTGTACATCCGCCTGAATGCCGATGGAACCATTAAGTCATCCGTAGATAAGTTCTATTCCGAAGCTGACCTGAGGGCCATTGCCGACCGCTTCAATGCGCAGGCCGGTGACCTGATCCTGATCCTGTCAGGCCAGAAAGCCAAAGCCCGTAAGCAGCTGAATGAACTGCGCCTGGAGATGGGCAGCCGCCTGGGCCTGAGAAAGCCGGACGACTTCAAAGTGCTGTGGGTACTGGATTTCCCGCTCCTGGAGTACAGCGAAGAAGAAGACCGGTGGTTTGCCATGCACCATCCGTTTACAGCACCCAAGCCGGAAGACCTTCCCCTGCTGGAGACCGATCCGGGCAGCGTGAGGGCTAACGCCTATGACATGGTGCTTAACGGTACCGAGCTGGGTGGCGGATCCGTGCGGATCTTCCAGAAAGAGCTTCAGGGCAAAATGTTTGAAATACTGGGTTTCACCCCGGAAGAAGCCCGGAAACAGTTCGGGTTCCTGCTGGAGGCATTTGAATACGGTGCTCCTCCGCACGCAGGCCTGGCCTTCGGCCTTGACCGCCTGTGCTCCCTGTTTGGCGGCGCAGACTCCATCCGTGACTTCATAGCCTTCCCTAAAAATAACAGCGGGCGTGACGTGATGATCGATTCGCCTTCTACCCTGCATGAAGAGCAGCTGAAAGAGCTGAGTATACAGGTAAGATAAAAAGTATATCACCGCAGGGCTTCCCGCCGGGTGGCTCTGCGGTGTTTTTAAGCTATTATTTCTCCCGGGGTCACACCCGGTGAGGTCACACCCGGTGAGGAAACACCCGGTCAAACACCCCGCTCACCACCAGGCCCAGCAGCATCCCCGTCAGGTCAGCCAGGATATCCTTCAGATCAAAAGAACGTAAAAAAGAGGCCGGAAGCAGGTATTGTACCACTTCCGTAAAAAAGGCAAAAGCCGTCAGCGCCAGGATTACCCGGCTGCGCTTCTGAAAATACTGCATCCACAGAAAGCTCAGGCCGGCAAACACCGTACCGTGAGCCACCTTGTCATTGATCCATCGCGGGGTGTCATCCGGGAGATCAGAAGACGGAGCAAATAAGAGTATACAAACCACTACCGTGGCCAGAATGGCCAGGTAAGGCTTTGACAGCCAGTTTTTCAGCGGGAAATCCATTTAAATTCGTATTCCAGTTCAGGGATTTTGGTCCGGTCAGCAATCCGCCGTAAACGGGCCGGAAGCGCCAGAAGATAATCACGCGCCCTTTCTGCTGAAGAATTCAGGTCGGTGATCTTATCGATATTCCAGTCTTTCAGCAGGCTTTCCAGGATCTCTATATAGTCTATGGTAGTGTATACGCCCAGCCGTTGCGCAGAATCCGAAAAGTGAGAAAACACCGCACCGATCTTATCGCCGGTTTCCCTCAGGAAGTGGGCCGGCATCACGATCTTCTTGCGCATCATATCTTCAAAGGCCAGCATTACGCCGGAGGCATCCACTTCAAAAAACCGGGATATAAAGGTCTTATATGCTTTGGCATGCCGCATTTCGTCTGAAGCGATCTTACCGCAGATTTTAGACAGGTGGGCGTTACCGAACTTCTTGGCCAGGGTGGCCGTGCGCCGGTGGGAGATATTGGTGGCCAACTCCTGGAACGAGGTATAAATGAAGTTCCGGTAGGGGTCATCGTCCGTCCCGATGTCAAAGCCGTCGGCCAGCAGCCACTGCGTGGAAGTCTCCATTTCCCGCATATTGATCCGGCCGGAAAGGTAAAGGTACTTATTCAGGAGGTCGCCGTGGCGGTTTTCTTCCGCAGACCACCATCTTACCCATTTTACCCATCCGGAATCCGGCTCTTCCACCTGCCGGATGCCTTCCACGGTCATTAGCCAGGAGGTATACGTGGGCAGGGCCTCTTCCGTGATACAGTCGCCCACCAGCACCGCCAGGTAATCATACGGCAGTTCACGACAGGCTTCCTGAAGTTCCTTTAACTCATCCAGGAAATCCTCCCGGGTGGAGTCGGGTAAAAAATCAGAAGGCTGCCAGTTGGAATCAATAGGATTCAGGAACTCCAAAGAAAGTTCATCTATCTCCTTTCCAAAGTGTTTCATTACTTCTATTCTCGACGGCTCCATGTATACGCAGGACTGTTTTTGGTGCTAAATTACAAAAAGTATTGCCTGAAAGGCCTAACTTTGTAAAAAAAATCAACGTCTTGAAGAAAGTCCTCGACTATATCCTGGGAAGCCTGTACCTGCTGTATTTCGGTTTCCTGATGGTGATCTTTCACGGGGTGCAGGTGATTGCCTATCATCTTTTCGGGCCGCGGGCACATCAGAAAACCGTGGAGGTATTCAACCTGTGCATTATTTCAGGCTTCTACATGACTGGTTCCTCGGCTTCCTTTGCGCAGCAGGAGGAGATCCCCACCGGCCGGACCATCATTTTTATCTCTAATCACCAGAGCATGTTTGACATACCGGGCATCATCTGGTTCCTGAGAAAATACACGCCAAAATTTGTATCTAAAAAAGAGCTGGCCCGGGGCATTCCCGGCATCTCCTATAACCTGCGGGTGGGCCAGGCCGCGCTGATTGACCGGAATGATCCCAAACAGGCCATTTCGGAGATCCTCCGTTTTGCCCGGCACATCAGTGAAAACCACTTTTCAGCGGCCATCTTCCCCGAAGGCACCCGGTCCCGGACAGGCCGCCTGAAGCCTTTCGCCGTAGGCGGGGTGGCCACCCTGCTGAAAAAGTGCCCCGGCGCCCTGGTGGTGCCCATTGCCATCCGGAACACCGGCCGGTTTAACCCCAAAGGCTTTTTCCCGCTGGTCAGCTTCACGCCCATGTCCTGGACCACCTTGCAGCCCATAGAGCCGAAAGGCCTGCCCGCAGAAGAGGTGGTGAAGGCCTGCGAAACGCAGATTGCGGCATTTTTAGGTCAAAATCCTGCCTGAACACTATGATTTTCGTATTATTTAGTACATATTTACAAAATAATTTCCCGTTTTCACCGTACGTTATTAGGTACCACTCCGTTTTTCCAGGATGAAATCATACATTAACCCAAATATCCCGGTGTTAAGACCATCCGATACGGTGGATGATGCGCTTTTGCTTTTCAGCGACTTCAAACTTAATCACTTACCTTATGTCATTAACGGCTCTTTTGAAGGCTTCTTTTCGGAAGACCTCCTGATGAACTACGATACCGATGACCTGCTGAATGACATCCAGCCCCTCCCGGCCAGCCAGGCCCTGCTGGAAAATGAGCTGCTCACGGAGGCCGTCGGGAAAGCCACCCTCTCGGAGATCACCCTGCTGCCCGTGCTGAATGCCGACGGGGATTTCAGGGGCGTAGTAGAAAAAACAGCCCTTTACGAGGAGTTTATCAGCCAGCTGGCCCTGGATCAGGCCGGCGGGCTGCTGGAGATTAACCTGAAAGGAAAAGACTACTCCCTGACGGAAATATCCCGGATAATAGAAAATGAATCGGGGAAGATCATCAGTCTTTTTATAACCCATGACGGAAATAATAACATGATCCTCTCCCTGAAACTTGATATCACCCATATCAGCGGCGTCATCAGTGCCCTGGGCCGGTTTGGCTATGAAGTGATCTCCTACCACAGCTCCGAACCCGTCAATAACGTGGAGAAAGACCGGTTTGAACAGCTGATGAAATACCTCAGCATCTGAAATACTTGGAACTCATTACTCAGAACTACTTATGAAATTCGCGATACACGGCAGGCCTTTTAAGCTGGAGTCGGTGCAGGACATCCAGGACATCTTCCGGGAGCTGGACGCTAACGGTATAGGCTACCAGATCTCCGGAACCTTCTCTGACCTCTTGACGGAAAGCCATATCCGGTACGACAAAAGCCAGGTTTTCCGGCAGAAAGAAGAGCTGTGTGACATAGACGTGGCCATCAGCCTGGGTGGTGACGGGGCCTTCCTGGAAACCCTGGGCATGGTAGCCCATAATGAAACCCCCGTGCTGGGCATTAACTTCGGCCGGCTGGGTTTCCTGACGGACATTGCCCCGAAAAACATCCGTGAAGCCCTGGCCAAGATCCTGAATAAAGAATACAGCATAGATGAGCGCATCATGCTGCGGGCCGACGCCCGCCAGCCCATCTTTGCCGCCGGCATGGATTTTGCACTTAACGAAATAGCGATTTCCAAAACCGATACCTCGTCTATGATCGTGGTGCATGCGTATATTGATGGTGAGTTCCTGAACAGCTATTGGGCTGACGGCCTGATGGTAGCCACGCCCACCGGTTCTACCGGCTATAACCTGAGCTGCGGCGGCCCGCTGGTGATGCCCCAGTCAGCTGACCTCATCATTACCCCCATCTGCCCGCATAACCTGTTTGTACGGCCCATCATTGTATCCGGAAAAAGCAAGATCACCCTGAAAGTAGAAAGCCGGAGCAATAACTACCTGGTTTCCATGGACTCCCGGGCACGGATAGTGGGCGATGAAGCGGGCGAGATCACCGTAAGCCTGGAAAACTTTAAAGCCAAGCTCCTGAAGATAGACGGCACCAGCTTTCTTTCCACGCTCAGAAGCAAGCTCAAATGGGGCGAGGACGTAAGAAATAGAATTTAACAAAATCAATAAAAGCACTTCCACCGCGTTTAGATAGGAAGAGGCTTTTTTAATTTAATAAAAAACAAATGCTAAGGAATAAAATTTACTTTATTACAATAGCTATAGCTTTCCTACAAACTTCTTTTGCTTTCGGACAATTCAGCGATCTATTCAAAAAAAGTAAGGACAGCTACTCCACCGTAGGGATCGGAGGAGGCTCTTCGCATTACTTTGGAGACCTTTCGCCTTACCCTACTTTTTATTATGCCCTCTATTCCAATGTGCGCTGGAACGGTACCCTTAACTACCAGATCCATCTGAATCCCCGGTTTTCAGGCCGTGCCGCAGTCAGCTATATTCGCCTATTCGGAAATGACGCCACTTACGGGTGGTCTATTGCTAATGATAATCCCCGGGTCAAAAACGGCCGGATCCGGAACCTCCACTTCCGGAATGACCTGATGGAATTTACCGCCATGGGACTCTACACCCTGATTCCCATGGATGAAAAGAAACCCCGGAACAGCCCGCTCCAGTGGAGCCCCTACGTGGGCATCGGGATAGGCATCAGCAGCAATGACCCCAAAGCCCGCGGGAGCCTGCAGCATGATGACGGAACCTATAAATACGACCCGGACGGGAAGTTATTCATTCAACCCTGGGAGTCGCTGAGAAGCTCGCAGAACGAAGACCGGCCCAAAATATATTCTTCCATTATGCCTGTATTTCCCATAGCGGTAGGCGTAAAAGCCAGGATCAACCAGAACTGGATCCTTGCCCTGGAAGGCAGCCTCCGGCTTACGTTTTTCGATTACCTGGATGACGTGGGCGGCGATAATTACACCAGTTCAGAGCTCTCCTACCGGGCGGATGAAAACTATTATGCCCTGACCGGGAAATCCCGGACGGCAGACTACGGAAAAGCCGTGGGAGACATGAACCTCTTTCCCGCCGGCGATGCTTCTAACCGGATAGACCGTACCGGGGCCAGAGGCTCCAAAGGGGTACTGAAAGACAGTTACATTGTGACCCAGATCACCCTGAATTACATTATCACTAACCGTGTAAAGTGCCCCCCGATACCGCAATGAGAACGGTTTACCGATTACTTTTGTGGGCATTTATCCCCCTGGCCGGCCACGCACAGAAAGTGGAGTTCGGGGCCGGTGGCGGGCCTACTTTCTACAAAGGTGACCTGCAGCCGCGGTTCCGGCCGCTTAACCCCGGCATAGGCGGAAACCTCATACTGAGGTATAACCTGGATAAGGTGATCTCCGCCAAACTGCAGGTCATGTACGGCCTGGTGCACGGCGAAGACCGCCACTCAGGAGATCCTTTTCTGAAAGAACGGGATTTCAGCTTCCGGAATACCCTACTGGATTATGCCCTGCAGGTGGAGTATAACTTCCTGAACTTCCGTACCCATGACGGGCATTATGAGCACGACTGGACCCCTTACCTGTTTGCCGGCTACGGCAGAAGCCATACGTTGAAAAAAGTGATTTCAGCCGGAACCAATACCTTTAGTTACAGCGATGGCAGCACGGGTATTGTCCCGTTTGGTATAGGGCTGAAGAAAATGCTGGGCCCGCGCCTGAACCTGAGTGCGGAATTTTCTACCCGGGCCTTCCTCAATAAAAAGAAAGGCAGCCTGTTTGACGGCCTGGATGGTAATGCGCAGCAAAACAGCTATACGGAAAACGGCCTGGTCAGTGACCCGCGTAAAGATGATTTCTTCCTGTATCCCAATACCCGGCAAAAAGACAAATACTTCCAGGTTTCCGTTACCCTCAGTTACCTCATTTACCGGGTGAACTGCAAGATTCCCGGTAAAAAATTCTCTCTTTTTTAAGGCCGGACCTTAAAATACTTCCGTTTCTTTCGGCATGATCAGGGCCATAATAAAATAGGCCAGGATCAGCCCGCCTATACTGAAAACCGTCAGTAAGGCTGTTACGATCCGGACCACCGTAGGGTCTATATCCAGGTATTTAGCCAGCCCGCCGCATACGCCCAGCACCATGGCCTCCGGCCCTACCGTTCTCAATAATTTCTTTTTCATGGTTTGTTTTTAATTTAGCGCATTCCACTGCATGTAAATATACATTCAAAATTTTGATAATCCGCTACCGTAAACCCGGTGAACGGAATATCTTTGCCCAAACTTTTCACCGTATGTTTGTTGAAGCCATAGAGAAAGCCTCCGCTTTTACTTTTCCGCTGATCATCTCTAACCGCTACCAGGACGGGAGCATCAGCAGCAGCCTGGCCAGCTTTATTATCCTCAACGAGGAAGGCTGGATGCTCACGGCCGCCCATATCATCCAGGAGACTTCGCTCCACCAGGCACACCTGAAAGAATACCAGGAGTATATCCAGGGCGAGGCCACCGTACTGAACCCGAAATGGATCCTGAACCACTCGCTGTGGTTCGGCGCGGACCACCACTGGGTACCTGAATTTTATGTATTGCCGGAAAACGACCTGGCCATCGGGAAGATTGAGAATTTTGACCCGGCGTTTGTGCGGGAATATCCCGTATTTATTTCACCGGCTGCGGTAAAGACAGGCCGGTCCGTCTGTAAGCTGGGTTTCCCATTTTACGATATCCAGGCTACCTTCTCTGGCAATGCCTTCCGGTATGATCCGGGCCTGTTTCCCATTCCGCGGTTTCCTTACGAAGGCATGGTCACCCGGATCATTTCAGGGGGGACCATCCCTGCCGGGTCCGGTTCACTGGGATCCCGGGCAGAGGCCGCATTGCCGCCGGGTCAGGACAGCGCCCCGGCACCCCGGGAGATCCTGTGGATCGAGACCAGCTCACCCGGCCTGCGCGGGCAGAGCGGCGGGCCGGTCTTTGATAAGGCCGGCCGCGTATGGGGCATACAGTCTATGACCCGTCACCTTCCGCTGGGCTTTTCGCCCACCCTTCAGAAAAACGGGGTGACCGTAGAAGAAAATCAGTTCATTAACCTGGGGTGGTTTGCTCATATTCAGGCGGTACTGAACTTCCTGGACCAGCACGGCATTCGTTATTACCGGGCTGAAGAAACGGCGTGAGCGCCGGCGTGTTCCGGTGTAGTGGCCAGGTATTCCCCGTAATGAATTAAGGCGGGGAAATCATTCTGGTTGATCAGCCGGTCACGGAAACCGTAGCCAAACACCCTTTTCACCGGGATTTTAAAGTTGGCCCGGATCTCCAGGGTATAAAATTCATTAAAATCGCGGCCGTCAGAAGCTTTTTCCGGCACCAGCAGCTCATACTGGCTTTCTCCCCGCAGGTCACTGTCTACCACCAGCGGAGAAACCCGCCCCAGGATCTCAAACTGCCTTTTGATCAGCACTTTCCGGCTGGGCAGTTTGGCCGTTCCTGACCACCAGATATCTTTCACGTCATTCATGGCCTGGCGGGTATCCTCTTCCGAAGAAACCGCCCCCAGGTAATCCAGGGTCTCGAAGATATTGCGGGTCATTTCACTTTCATAATCTTTGTCGCTGAGAATGGACTTTATGCCCAGATGCACCCCCATCAGGTTAGAATAAGCATCTTCTACGGAAAAACTGGAATATCTTTCCGGCACCAGCGGAATATAAGAAGACCCGTACCAGGTGGAGATCTCGTGCCATACCGAAAGGTCATACGCAATCTTCCCGGCCAGGCGCGCCATATCTTCATCCGTAAAGTTTTCAGGGATATTCACCGACAGCTTTTTCACGCCGCCCTCTTTGCCCAGGCGGAAGTCCGTCAGGCCGTTTGCCCTGTTTTCCTTAATCAGCGCATAAAGATACGTGGTATAATCAGCGATATCCCGCAGGTGGCCCATATCAATAAACCCGCCGTTCCGGGTATAAATGATCCCGTTATTCTCCTGCTTGCTGCCCAGGTAAGTATGATCCCCCAGGGCATCCACCGAAGTGATATCTGTCACTTTCAGAAAAGAAAGCACAGATACCTTTACATCCACGCCAAAAGAGCAGCAGGTCCGTATGATTCGTTTAGGGGGTGTTTTCAGATCCATAGTTCCGGGTACTTTAGCAAAAGTAGCCAGGGGGATTGCTATCAGGAGTAATATCTTTTTCATTGCAGACTAAAACCCGGAGGTTAACAGAATATTAAAGAAACGATAATATTGGGGTAATATTGAACTGTAAACAAAAAACCGGGCGGAAGCGTTCCGTCCGGGAGGAATCTCTGATTACAAGCCGTCAGGGGCGGTTTCACGCCGTTCCTACGCGGTCAGCGTAGGAACGGTGTGCTTAACCGGCATGATGATCCACATGACCAGGTAAGGAATGATGGCCGGAACCGGCGTGATGATGGCGATCACAAACAGTAACCTTACAATGGTCACATCAATATCCAGGTACTCTGCCAGACCGGCACAAACACCCCCTAACATGGAACCTTCACCTTTTATTCTAAATAGCTTTTTCATAATTTGTTTTGTTTTATGCATCAAAATTAGCACCTCGCATGGTACTATGCAATACAAAGTACATCAGTGGTCAAGGTTAAGGAAGAGCGGTTTTAAAAAAGGCCGGGGCGTTATACCCCGGCCTTTAACACCTCTTACCGGAACTCCGGCACAAACATCAGCCGGGCCTGGATACGGTCCATATTCTTTACGGAGAGCAGCTGCCGGTAAACCGGGGCCAGCTCACCCAGGTAGGCAGCCATGCGCGCATCCTCCTGCTTTTTGCTGAAACGCTCTATGATGCGGTCCAGCTCCGACTTAGGGTAGGGATAATATTTCACCTGGAAGTCACCTTCCTTCAGGTTCACTTTTTTAGCGGCAATGGCCACAGCCTCATCCAGTCCGCCCAGCACATCCACCAGGCCGTGGGCTTTGGCCTGTTCTCCCGTCCACACGCGGCCACCGGCCACGGCTTTTAGTTTTTCAATACTCATCTTTCTGCCCTGGGCCGCCTTGGAAGTAAAGGTCTCATAGCCATCATTCACCATGTTCTGTATAGTCTGCTTTTCGGCATCTGACATCTTCCTGGTCAGGGACGGCGAGTCCGCAAATTCATGGGTCTTCACCCCGTCAAAAGTAACCCCCAGCTTCTCATTCATCAGTTTCTGGGAATTCAGCATAAGGCCGAAAATCCCGATAGAGCCCGTGATGGTGGTAGGATGCGCCACAATGGTGTCACAGCCCATGGCCATGTAATAGCCCCCTGAAGCGGCCACATCCCCCATGGAAGCGATCACCGGCTTTTCCTTACGGGTCAGCTGAATCTCCCGCCACATGATATCAGATGCCAGGGCGCTGCCGCCGGGCGAGTTGATCCGCAGCACCACCGCCTTGATCTTTTTATCCTTCCGGGCTTTCCGGATCTCTTTCACAAAATCATCCGAACCGATCACGTTTTCATTCCCATGCCCCTGCACGATCTCCCCTTCCGATACGATCACCGCTATCCGGTTCTCACTTTTACCTTCCGGTACATATTTTTTAGCCTTGGTATAATTACTCAGGCTTACATAAGAGATCTTGGCGTCAGCCTTCAGACCCAGTTTCCGCCGGAGGGCGTCTTCGTACTGGTCCTGGTACGCCTGGGCTGAAATAAGGCGGTTAGCGGTGCTTTCATCGGCGGAGAGCATGGAGGCCTTGTTCAGGATGCCGTCTACCTCCTCCTTCGTCATCTTTTTATCGGCCGCAAAATCCGTATAGATATTCCCGGCAATGGAACCGATATACTGGCTTACCTGCTCCTTACTCTCCGCACTCATATCCGTGCGGATAAAAGGTTCTACCGCGCTTTTAAACTCGCCTACCCGGAATACCAGCGGCTCCAGGCCCAGCTTATCCAGGGTTCCTTTGATGAAGGTCACTTCGCTGGAAAGCCCGTTAAATTCCACGCCGCCCAGAGGATGTAAAAACGAGCTGTCGGCCACGGCAGCCAGCAGAACGGCCTTTTCAGAAAGGAATTCACTGTAGGTATAAATAAATTTCCCTGACTTCTTAAAGTCTTTCAGGGCTGCTTTTACCTCTGCCATCTCCCCGAAACCCAGCATGGGGTTACTCAGGCTGATGCTGATGCCCTTGATATTGGGGTCTTTGGCGGCATTGGCCAGGGCGCTCTTAAAGTCATTCAGACCGATATTCGGGGTACCGTCACCGAACATATCCGAAAACGGATCTTCCGGGATAGTCAATTCCGTGAAATAACTGTCGAAATTTAACTTTAATACGCTTTTTTCCTTCACCGTGGTGACGGAGTCACTGCTGGAAAGCATAGAACCTATTCCCGCCATCACAAAAAACGAGATAACTACAAATAAACAAAGGCCTATGATAGTGGCCAGTACATATTTCAAAAACTGAAGCATGATCATCCAATTTAAAATTCACACAAAAATAATACATCCTGCCTGACGGGCTTACATCAAATGATCCAACGGATGAATAGCGGGCTGAGTGGTCAGAACTCCCGTCCTACGGTGAAAAACAGTTTCCGCTCCCGCATCTGGTTCACTGAATAATAGGCCCGCAGGTTAATGTTATAAAAGGTAACCACATCCAGGCCTACTCCACCCCCTGCCAGGCGCGTATTGCTGAGGCGGGAATTGCTTCTTTCAGGCGTAAAGTTTCTCACATAGGCGTAATCCAGGTACACATTGGGGTAAATGGTGACCGGCACCATAGCGAACTCCTTCTTCCATATGATCCAGCCTATATCAAACTTACGGTCAAACGCCTTGAATTTCAACGTATTCCGGTTCAGTGCAAAATACTGTCCGTCTATCACATACAGCTCATAGCCCCGGGCTATATTACCACCATAGCCCAGGCCGCTGACCAGGAAATAATTCTGGCGGCGCGGAAAAGAGGCCTTGCCCCTCAGGCCCATTTCCAGGAACCACTTCTCTGCCAGCGGGAAATACCGGTTATACAGGAGCAGCAGGTTCGTCTGGTCTTTGCCGTAGCGCGTAAAGAAGTGATTGATGCTGCCGGCAAAAAAACTGCCTTTGAGCGGATATTGGCGTACATTCCGGAAATCCACCCGGTATTCATATCCCAGGTTAAACAGCGTCTGGTGGTCTTTCCCCTCGCCGAAATACCCCGGATTGGCCCGGACCACCGTATCCGATATCTGATTTTCGGAGAATCCCAGAAACACCGTATGGAAATAATTGTGACCGCGCCGGTACCGCACTTCGGCCGTGGCCCCGAACCGGCTGAAGCTCAGGCTGTCGGAGCTGAGAAAGGCCAGCTTATCATTCCAGGTGCGGTAGGCCAGGTTCCTGCGGGAAGTATAAAATACCCGCCCTGAAACCCCGAAACGCTTCTGCCGGTCAATATACGGCCGGGAATACCCCAGGTAATATTGGGGCGCAAACCCCAGGTATACCCCGGCACTGAAGATATCGGCATTGCCGGTAAAATTATATTGGGTGAGGTACAGCCCGTAGGTGAGCCTACGCAGGTCTCTCCCCCGCTCATACCACCACTCGTTAAAGCTGCGGTCGCCCAGCACCAGGTAGGGCAGTACAGACCAGTACCAGCGTTCCTTTACGTAAATGGTCACATCCATCTGCATCAGGGAATCTACGGTATGCGCTATGCTGATATCCAGGAAGAGATTGGTATTAATGATATTGGAACGGGTAAGTTCCAGCTTTTCATTCAGCTGATCAGCGGGGATAAAATCTCCCGTCTTAAAAACCACCTCCCTTTCAATAATAGCTGTTTTGGTCACCTTATTTCCCTCCACCCGGATGCTCCGAACCTCGTAAACAGGATTTTCAAAGGCCCTGGCATCCCCGGCGCAAAACCACAAAACTGCTAATAAGAACCCGGTTAACCTCAAACTTGAAATTTTACAAATGGTTGCAAATATATCTCAATAATACGGGAAATCACTAAACCGTAACCGGAATAAGTCCCTTATTTTTTGGCGATTTTTAACCGAAAACCCGTAGTATTTCGTAATTTTGCGGCTTCAATCATTAGCGAATGAATTATTCTTTATCGCATATACCGGAGCGGACCTCCCAGCCCCGTAATAACGGCCTGACCATGGTAATGGACAAAGGCCTGAGCCTCGGAGAGGCGGAGAATTTTCTCTCCAAAGCTTCCCGGTTTGTAGATATTATCAAATTAGGATGGGCCACCTCCTACATCACGGAGAATCTCCAGGAGAAGATCAATCTCTACCATGCCCATAACATCCCGGTGTACTTTGGCGGTACCCTTTTTGAAGCGTTTGTGGTGCGGAACCAGTTTGAAGACTACCTCCGGGTGCTGGATAAATTCGGCCTGGAATACGCGGAAGTCTCTGACGGCTCCATCACCCTGCCTCACGAGGAGAAGTGCAATTACATCTCCCGCCTGGCCACCCGCGGAAAAGTGCTTTCCGAAGTAGGCTCCAAAGACGCGGAAAAGATATTTGCCCCTTATAAGTGGATAGACCTGATGCGCAATGAGCTGCAGGCAGGCTCCTGGAAGGTGATCGGTGAAGCGCGTGAAAGCGGGAACATCGGCCTTTACCGGAGCTCCGGCGAAGTGCGCCAGGGCCTGGTAGATGAGATCATCAATGCCATTTCTGCTGATAATATTATCTGGGAAGCTCCGCAAAGACCCCAGCAGGTGTATTTTGTGAAGCTCATAGGGTCTAATGTGAACCTGGGGAACATTGCCCCGGAAGAAGCCATTGCCCTGGAAACCACCCGGTTGGGCCTCAGAAGCGATACCTTCGCCTCCTTCCTGCCCGAAGATATCAAACAAAAATACAAGCTGGGGAAATACTTCCAGGACGAACGACTAAAACAAGATAACTGACCATGGAGCTGATTCACTTCATCCTAGATTTTTTAAAAGACCCACTCACTGTTCTGCAACAATTCCTGGCCGAGTACGATAAGCTGACCTATGCGCTGCTTTTCCTGGTGATATTTGTGGAGACCGGCCTGATCATCATGCCGCTCCTGCCCGGTGACTCCCTGCTTTTTGCCGTGGGGCTCCTGGCCGCCTCCACCGGGCAGCTGGATGTGACCCTGGTGATCCCCCTGCTGATCGGAGCTGCCCTGCTGGGTGACAACGTGAACTATTTTGTAGGCAGCCGTTTCGGCCATTACATTAAGTCACGGGAGAAGATCCTGTTTCTGAAGCGGGAATACATTGAACAAACCGAAGAATTTTACGCCAAACACGGCGGTGTGGCCGTGATCCTGGCCCGTTTCATGCCCATTATCCGTACGGTAGCGCCCTTTGTGGCCGGAGCCGGCAGCATGCGCTACCCGCGCTATATCCTCTTCTGCATCATCGGTGCGGTGGTTTGGGTGACCAGTATTACTCTGCTGGGTTACTTCCTGGGTACCAATGAATGGGTGAAGGCTAACTTTGAAAAAGTGGTTTTAAGCATTATCTTTATCTCGGTGCTGCCCATGATCATCGGGTTTATCAAAATGAAATTCGGGAAAAAGCAGGCGGCCTGAAAGGACATAAACAGCCGCCTGGGAAACCGGTGATACTTACTCAATATGGAAAACAGTAAACACAGATTCGGGCTGATCGGGTTTCCCCTCACCCACTCTTTTTCCAAACGATACTTCACCGAAAAATTTGAAGCGACGGGCCTTACGGGTACCCACCGCTATGACCTCTTTGAAATAGAGGACATCCGGGCTTTACCGGCTATCCTGGCAGAAACCGAAGGCCTGAGAGGGCTGAATGTGACCATTCCGCATAAGCTGAATGTACTGCCTTATCTTTCGGAGATCGATCCGGCCGCCGAACGCATCGGGGCCGTTAATGTGTTAAAAATACAAGCTGACGGACGCCTGAAGGGCTATAACAGCGATTACTATGGTTTCCGGCGCTCACTGGAGGAATTCCTGGCCGGAGCTAAACCTCTGAATGCCCTGGTGCTGGGGAACGGCGGTGCAGCGCGTGCCATACGCGTGGCCCTGGATGACATGGGCATCCCGTATAAGCTGGTATCCCGGACCGCCGGTGATGACCGCATCTCCTACCCGGAAGCCAATACCCTGCTGGAAGATCATACCCTGATCATTAATTGCACCCCGCTGGGCACTTATCCCAAAACGGATACCGCCCCCGAAATAGACTATGAGCAGCTGAGCAGCGCCCATTTCCTCTATGACCTGGTGTATAACCCGGAAGAAACACTTTTCATGAAGAAAGGGAAAGCACAGGGTGCCAAAACGATAAACGGTTATCAAATGCTGGTATACCAGGCCGAAAAGTCATGGGATATCTGGAATTCATAAGATGAAATACAAAAAACATATCTTTATCTGTACCAATGACAAGCCCGCCCCTAAAAAATGCTGCGGGAGTGACCGGGGAATGGAGCTGGTAGACCTTTTCAAAGAGAAGATCAAAGAAAACGGCCTGAACCGGGTGATGCGGGCCCAAAAGACCGGCTGCCTGGACGTATGTGCGTTTGGCCCCGGAATGGTGGTCTACCCGGAAGGGGTTTTCTACGGAAACGTGACCCCGGAAGACGTAGACGAGATCTTCCAAAGCCATATCCTGAACGATAAGCCGGTAGAGCGCCTTATCCTGCCCGAAGAATGATCCGCCACGTTTTCTTTGACCTGGATCATACCCTCTGGGATTTTGAACGGAATTCGGAAGCCTGCCTGAAAGAAATTCATGCACACCAGCTGGCCGGACGGGTTTCGTACGAGGCCTTTGTCTCCGCCTTCCGGGTGATTAACAAAGGGCTCTGGCGACAGCTGGAAGCCAATACCATCACCCACGATGAGCTGCGGCGCTTCCGTTTCAGAAATACCCTGCTCAGCCTGGAAGTATCCTGCACCGAAGCAGAATCCCTGGCCATGAACGAGGAATTCATGCGCCTCCTGCCCGTGCAGAAGCACCTCATGGAAGGAGCACTGGACGTGCTGGAATATTTACGCCCCAAATACCAGCTGCATATCATCAGTAACGGTTTCCTGGACATCCAGACCCGGAAAATGACCGAAAGCGGTATCCTTTCTTATTTCCGCCATATTATTACCAGTGATATTTCGGGAGCTAAAAAGCCCGACAGGAAGATTTTTGAGTATGCTTTAAAGTCGGCCGGCACCACGCCGGACAGCTCCATTTACATCGGTGATGACGAGATAGCCGATAAAACCGGATCTGCAAATGCCGGCCTGCCCTTCATTCACTTTGATCCGGCCGGCGGTGTTTCTTCCCGTGAAGTGATCACGGAGCTGACCCACCTCAAGGCCATCTTATAAGTTTTTCCGGGAAACGGGCCCACCTCAAAGCCCTCTCATAAGCCATTTTATAAGTTTTTCTGGTAAGCTGACCCACCTCAAAACCCTCACATAGGCCATTTTATAAATTTTCTGGTAAGCCTACTCACCTCAAAACCTTCTCATAAGTCTTTTCGGGCCGGAAAAGGGAGCGATTTCTGAATCCCCCGGCATCCTATTCTCAGCAAGGGCTCACGAACCTTTCTTCAGGCCCGAAAGGTAAGACACGAGGTCCAGCATGTCCTGTTCCGCCAGCGGAAACGGCGGCATAAACGATTCCTTCTCCACCACCTGAACAGATTTCACCTGGTTAAGCGGATAACTCCGCTGCTCCTTTTCCCCCAGTACTTTCACCAGGTAAGCGTCTGAGGTTTTACTGGTAACAATGGCCTTTAAGGTGGAGCCGTCGCTTAAGGTGATCAGGCTGGTCTCGTAGCCCAGGTTAATTCCCTGGTTAGGATAGACTATAGCATTGTAAAGGCCTTCTTTAGTCAGTTTTTTACCGATAGATGCCAGTGAAGGCCCGAAATCGCTGCCCATGGAGCCGTCGCTGTGGCAGACCGAACACATATTCTGAAAGGCTGCTTTTCCTTTTGCTACGTCCCCTTTACCCAACTTGAAATCGGGCATGGGAGAAGCCTGAACAGCTTCCGGGCTGCCGTAAACGTGTTCAAACTCCACTTTGATGTCGTTATGGAAAGTTTTGCGAAGCACCTCTTTGGCGGCCGGGATCAGCTCTTTGCTCACTTTATTGACCTTCATGAGGTCCCACAGGCGGACGTCGCTCATATAGCCCTCCATGGCCAGAACGGCCGCCTCCCGCAGCTCAAACGGGTACTTCCGGTTTGTAAACACCTGGATCAGCTGCTTGGTCATCACTTCATGATCCACCAGGCCCATCCGCGTTATCCGCCTCACGGCAAAATCCTTATCCAGGGGTTTCCGGTTCAGGGCTTCTTTTAATATGCCTACACCAAACAGGGCATTGGCCACATCCGCCGCCTGCCGGTAAAGCGCAGGGTCTTCGCTCTTATCCAGGATATTCAGAACGCGCGTCCGTTCTCCTGAAAGCCGGTATTTCAACACGATATCCAGGAAATCGTGCTCATTTTTTATACCGGCCAGCACCCCGGGGATCATCTTCTGAAAATCCGCATTCTGCAAAATGGATTCCGTATCGAAATGCTTGAAAATAAGCAGCTTTTCTTCTTCATCACGGGAGCTCCCCAGTAAAGTCAGCAGGGCGGTGTTCCGGGCGTGAACGTCCTGGAAATCAAAAGCCCTGAAATAGCGCAATGCACTTTCAAAAGGCGTATTCCGGATAATTTCCGCCAGGTATCCCGATGTATTTTTACTGCGGCTTCTCCAGATGATATCCCGGGCATCGGGGTTATTCAGCCAGGATTTCCCGGCCAGGTATTTTTCCAGGTAGGTATCCCAGTGCCCGGTAGCCCCGATTCCGAGCGCCTCCAGGTACCAGCGGTCGCCGGTGGTGTAGGCATTGGCCAGGTTCAACCAGGCCTCCGCATTCTCCGTCAGGTAAATCCGGGTGGCTACCGCCTGCTTCACCTGGTAAGACGGATCCTGAGCCATCCGGGTAAGAAAAGCCGAGTTATTTTCCCGGGGGGCCATCCGTACCGTGGCCGCCCTTACGTCTTCATCCGGGTGGCGGGAAAACTCCTCCGGGTAAGCCGGATTCAGGTCTTTCAGTAGCCAAAGGGCCCGTGCCGTAAATACCGGATCGTCTCCTTTGGCCAGCGCGTACAGTTCTTTTTCAGCGGCAGTCCCTTTCTGCTTCAGGGCCGTCCAGGCCATGTAGCGGACTGAATTGGCCGGGTTTTTCAAAGCTTCCAGGCAGGAAGCCGTATTCGTAAAATCGTATTGCGGAACCTTATATTTTCCTTTTCCCCGGGGGTATACGCGGTAAATCCGGCCCTTTTCGAGGTCACCTATAAAGTGTCCGCCTACGCTTACATCGTACCAGTCGGCTACAAAAACAGACCCGTCAGGGCCCGCCGCCACATCCGAAGGCCGGAACCACTGGTCTTTTTCCGAAGCATCCAGCACTACCTCCCGGCTTAATTCATAGCCGGCCTGCCGTTTACGGATCCCGTAAGCGATGATGTCGTTATTAATGGCATCGCCCAGGAAAACCGCCCCTTTGTATTTCGCCGGAAGCAGCGAGCCTTCATACACAAAAATGCCCGTAGGTGATCCCGCCCCTATTACCTTCAGATTAGGCACCACACCCGGGTCATTCTGGTGCCAGTGCTGCTTCCAAACCGAATCCTCCTTATTGGTCCGGTACGCCCGCCAGTCGGCGCCGGTCATCTCATCTTTATAACCGTAATTCCCGTAGGGCAAAACATAGTTAATGCGGTTACTTCTCACCCCGTCATCGTCATTATCGCTCTGCCATATCCGGCCGAAGGAGTCGAGGCAGAGCTCATAATTATTCCTGAAGTTCCAGCCCATCACCTCAAAGTTTTTCATGTCTATATCGCACCGTACGGCCATCCCGTCCTGGAAAGGCTTCAGGGTCTGGCCTATTTCACGCCCGTAGATGTCTTTGAGGGGCTGGCCCTGAGGATCTGTGAGGCCTATGCCGTGGTTACCGAAATTAAAATAGAGCTTGCCATCCGGACCGAAGACCATGGCGTGAACTCCGTGGTCACTCTGCAGGCCGCCCACGGTTTTGAAAAGAATTTCCTTTTTATCCGGTATGTCGTCACCGTTCTCATCGGTAAACATGAATACATTCGGACTGGCGGAAACGATCACCCGGTTCCCCAGCACGCAGATTCCCAGTGCTGCGTTTACGTCTTCGCCCTGGTAGTACACTTTGCTGG
Organism: Leadbetterella sp.; assembly: GCA_019638185.1. Classification (GTDB taxonomy): domain Bacteria; phylum Bacteroidota; class Bacteroidia; order Cytophagales; family Spirosomataceae; genus Leadbetterella. The sequence continues at coordinate 119,992 of JAHBUH010000005.1, read as the reverse complement.
TATCGGCCTTCCCGTCGCCGTCTGTATCCTCCAGGATCAGAATTTTATCGCCCTTTTTCTCGTAGGGGATGTGGTTTACATCATTCCGGTAATTATACGCTTCGCAGAGCCATACCCTTCCCTTATGGTCAATATCCATGTTAGTAGGGTTAAATACATCCGGCTCAGCGGCAAAAAGCCCGGCTTCCAGCTCATTATCAGGTACGTTTATCCCTTCCAGGGTGATAAATTCTTTGGTTTTTCCCGCCGGAAAGCGGTCAAACCGATCTTCTGAATTTTTCTTGCAGGAAACCAGCGTCCCTAACAGTATAACAATGAGCCCAATTCTAAACATAATGCCGTATGCGATAAGCCCACAAATCTACGGCTTTTAGCCCAGATTACATTTTAGAAATTTGAAGGGAATAAATGGTTTAGTCAGCGATGAAGCGCTCCTTCAGGCCAGGGGGAAGAATACGGCAGTCGGTTTGCCGGCCGAACCAGCGGATCCGGCGGGCGGCCACAAAGTCATAGAGCTTGTCGGCCAGACCCCGCGGAATAAAGCGGAAGACCCTCAGCCAGCGCCAGGCGGGCAGGTGTCTTAACACTTCAAACACCGCTTCTGACCGGGTAAAGAGGCGGTCCGTATCTATGAAAACCAGGGTTTCAGCCGTCAGGAGATCTTTTTTCAATGTTCTTCCGGCATAGGCACCTTGCAGGGAAGCAAAACGGATATTCCCCGAAGGGTTACTTTCTGCTACTCTGCGGGCCACACCGTTACACAATACACATTCTCCATCAAAAAACAAGACCGGCATATTTCCAAAGCTTTAGGTAAACCAGCAATGCCAGCATAACCACCACCGCAATCCCGAAATACAGGAACACGGTAGCATATTTTTTGCCGTGAATCAATGTGCCGCGAATCTTGCCTAAACCCAGGCTGACCCATACGGCCACAAAGAACAGCGCCAGGATCTCTGCTTTCAGAAACTGGTTAGGGTCAGCATTCCGGAATACCTCCTGCGCCACCTCCACCAAAGCCCACATCAGGTTAACGTAGCTGAGAAAACAGATCAGCCGCAGCATTACCCAGTGTTTTTGCTCAAACATCCCGATCCGGGAGGCGCCGCTGAACCCCCGCCAGGTAGCTAAAAGCATGAAAAACGTAGTAATATAAAGCAGGCTATCCTGAACAGTACTCATCTTATAGGGTATAAAAATCCCTCAAAATTAGGTCATATTCTCCGGTTTATTCCAAAAAGGGCGGCATTTTCTCTTTTCCGTGCTACTAAACCCTCGGATAAATAAATCCGGAAATCAGTATTCCCCACTTTACCCGGTCAGGAATCCGCACAAGCCGGCTGCTTACCCCCTCAGAACGGAAGTCTGCCACCTTCCGGAAGAATGAGCTAAGATACGGAAATCCATATAGCTTGTCTTATTCCTCAGAACGGAAGCCCGTCGTCTTCCGGAAGAGCCGGGAGTGCTTCGTTACCCGCCTGGGACTTGCGGCTTAGCATCTGCATGTTCGTGGCCCGGATCTTGGTGGAGTAACGCTCTACCTGATTAGTGTCCGTATATTTCTCCGTACGGATGCGGCCTTCCACATAAAGGCTGTCGCCCTTCTTTACATACTGTTCCACAATACCGGCCAGCCCGCCCCAGAATTCTACCCGGTGCCATTCGGTATCCTCCATCCGTTCACCGTTTTTATTTTTATACGTTTCCGTAGTGGCCAGGCGGATACTCGCTACTTTGTCGCCGCTGGGGAGTGTTTTTACTTCGGGGTCTGCGCCCAGATTGCCGATTAACAATACTTTGTTTAACGCTGCCATGATGATCGCTGTTTAAATTGTTAAAAATAAGAGGGTTGTTGTGTCCACTCCGTAAAATTGTAACCCTTTCGGGAAATAAACCGGTTAATAAACGTTTGTATTCGTTTGTAAACGTTTACTAACAGATATAGTATTCATTCTAAGTGGTTTATATATTAACGCTCCGTTTTAATTTTTTTTATAGTGAGGTAGAAAAACCGGATTTCCTGAACTATCTTTCTTAAAAACGGTTTTAAAAAAAATAATGAGTTGTCCTAAACGTTCATATCTTTCGGAAGAATTAGCAGTGATGGCTTTACTGGAGGTTCGCAGCCGGTTTGAAATGAATTCATCGGTAACGGTTTACCCATGCGAAGATTGCGGATCATGGCATCTGACCTCTAAAGGGGTTATGCATCCGGAACTGGCCGCCTCCCTCCGATCCGGTGAAATGAACCGCCGGAAAGAAGCCGATCACTGGGAAAGAAAACTGAGATAAGGTGGAATTTGTAGCAATAGATTTTGAAACCGCTACGGCACAGAAAGACAGTGCCTGCGCTGTAGGAGTGGTTTGGGTAAAAGGCCTGGATATCATGGAAGAATATTATACCCTTATCCAGCCCCCCAATAACGAGTATAACTTTTATAACTCCCGCGTACACGGTATTCGGGCCAGAGACACCGTAAATGCGCCCACATTCAGTGAGATCTATCCCCGGTTAAAGGCTATCCTGCAGGGGAAAAAGATGGTGGCGCATAATGCCTCTTTTGATCGCGAGATCCTGTATTACAGTATGTTAAGTGCCGGACTGAATTTTGACGAGCTGCAGCTCCCCAAAAAATGGGATTGCACGGTCAAGATCTACCGCCGGAAGGGGCTTCCCAAAGTGAACCTGGCCGCCTGCTCCAAGCTTTACGGCATAGACCTGCGCCATCATAACGCGCTGTCAGATGCCAAAGCCTGCGCCAAATTGTATATGATCCATCATAACCCGCTGTTTTCCCACCTGATCCCTCAGAAAGAGGCGCTGAAAGTGGGCTGAAAGCGCTAATCAAAGCATTCATCTTGGAACATCCTTTTCTCCTGGCCAAAGGCATCCGGATACCGGCCCTGAAAAGACGGCGGAAAGTCTGGGCTTTCCTGCCGGAAGATTATTTTGAGGAACCGGAAAAACGCTACCCGGTGATCTATTTCAATGACGGGCAGAACGTTTTCGAAGGCTGGAAAGCGGCTTTCGGCACCGGCTGGGAGGCCCACACGGTGATGCGTGAACTGAAGCAGGCCTGGGGCATTCCGGAATGCATCCTGATCGGTATTGAGCACGGAAAGCGTAACCGGGTAAAGGAATATACGCCTTTTGACCGGCATGGAAATTTTTCGCAGGAGGGCAATGCCTACGCTGATTTTGTGGCAAACGGGCTTAAAAACTTTGTGGATTCAAAACTCCGTACGCGCCCCGAAAGGGAGTATACGGCCCTGGTGGGCAGTTCCATGGGCGGATTAAGCGCCTTTTATACTGCCTTTAAGCACCAGGATGTCTTTTCCCTGGCGGGCGTTTTCTCGCCTTCGCTCTGGGCGGCACCTGCCCTCTATTCCCTGGTGCGGATGACAGGCCGCCACTACCCCACGAAATTCTACCTGAGCGCCGGTACCCGGGAGGGGAAATATACCCGCCAGAACCTGGTACACCTGAATGACGTGCTGCTGAGCTGCGGTTTTGAAACCCGTCTCAGCATCATCAAGGGCGGGGAACATAACGAAACCCTGTGGCAGGAAGAATTCCGGAATTTCTACCGCTGGCTGCATTCCTGAACTCCGGAAAATCCGGTTTACGGGGGCCGTCAGGGCCTTTTGCATGAAGGCCGGCGGGATAAGCCTGAAAATCATAAAGGGGTTTTAAATCTCTTTTCCCTGAAGGTATGTAGGATAAAAGCCGGTTTTTGGCCGGGAATTGAATATTTTTACAGAAAAATTGACATAATGCTTAAAACCGAAGAATTGTACATGAAGATAGGCATCAGCCTGATCGCCTTTATTCTCCTTTTTGTTATCCGGGAGATTTCCCGCCTCATCATCCGGAACCATGCCCGGAAACATGAGCTGGATGATTCGCAGCGGGTTTATGCCAATAAGTTTTTTAACTTCACCCTGGCCATCCTTTTGTTCATTATCCTGGGCATCGTATGGGACATTTCCGTAAAAGGCCTTTCGGTCTATTTTGCCTCGGTTTTTGCCGTGGTGGGGGTGGCGCTGTTTGCCCAGTGGTCTATCATCAGTAACGTGACGGCCTCCATCATTCTATTTTTCAATTCGCCGTTTAAAATAGGTTCCCGAATCCGGATCATGGACAAAGACGACTCCGTGGAAGGCAAAGTGCACGACATCACTTTTTTTAATATTCATATCGAAACCGATGAAGGGGTGATCATTTCTTACCCGAATAACCTGGCGCTTCAGCGGCCTATCGTACTGATGAGCCACCGTTAAACGCTCACCCAAACTTAATAAACATCATGAACCTGCCGGAAAAATTTTCAGACCGTCTGAAAACCATTTTAGGAGATACCTACGGGGAATTTGAAAAAGCGCTTCAGACCGAATCGCCGGTCAGCATCCGTTTAAACCCGGCCAAGCCGTTTAAACCGGCCTTCGCGCTAAACGATCCCGTTCCCTGGTCTTCCTGGGGCTATTACCTGGAAAACCGGCCGGTATTTACACTGGACCCGGCGTTTCATGCCGGTGCTTACTATGTGCAGGAGGCCTCCTCCATGATCATCGAACACATTATCAAAAACCATACACCGGCCGGCCGGCCGCTGAGGGTGCTGGACCTGTGTGCCGCACCGGGGGGTAAAACCACCCTCCTGGCATCGCTGCTATCTGAAAATGACCTGCTGGTGGCTAACGAGGTCATCAAAAGCCGGGTAAGTATCCTGAAAGAAAACCTGCTGAAATGGGGTTTCCCGAACGTGATCACGGTTAACCAGGACCCGGAGACCTTTGCTGACCTGGAAGGATTTTTTGATATTGTGTTGGTAGATGCCCCCTGCTCAGGTGAAGGGATGTTCCGCAAAACCCCCGATGCCGTAAACGAGTGGTCAGAAGAAAATGTCCTGATCTGCTCGGCCCGCCAGAAGCGTATCCTGAGTGCAGCGGCCATGCTGGTGGCCCCGGATGGCCTCCTGGTCTATTCCACCTGCACCTATAACGCACCTGAAAACCAGGAAAATGCACACTGGCTGACCCGGACACTGGATTTTGAGCCGGTGGAAATCGAGGTCCCGGAGGCATGGGGGATCGTAAAAGGAAACCCCGGGCTCCAGTTTTTCCCTCACCGGGTAAAAGGAGAAGGCTTTTATGTGGCGGCTTTCCGGAATAAAAGTCGCGACGAGCGGTATGTTAAAGGCAAGCCGAACATCCCCCGGCTGCCCCGCCGGCAGGCCGAGCTGCTGGCCCGGTGGATCCGGCCGGAAGCCTATGGAAGTTTTGAATATTTCCTGAAAAATGACGGCGTGATCATCGCCATAAAACAAAGTCTCCTGAATGAGACCGGCTCGGTGCTCAGGGCCCTGCAGAAACGCTCCTCCGGGCTGGAACTGGGCCATTTTAAGGGCAATGATTTCATTCCTTCGCATGCTTTGGCCTTATCGGGACTGGTTTCCGAAGAAGTTCAGCGGATTGACCTGCCGGAAAGAGACGCCCTGCTTTACCTGAAAAAAGAAGCCTTTGAGCTGCCTGAGCACCGGAACGGCTGGGCGCTGGCCACGTATGAAAACCTGGCGCTGGGCTGGGTGAAAATCATCGTCGAGCGTACCAATAACTACCTGCCCACCGAATGGCGGATCCGGATGAAGCTGGAAGAATAAATGAAAAAATTCTTTTTTACAATTGAAAAATTACTACTTTTGTAAAAAAAACACAGCGTCATGGCTAAATATAAAATTCCGAAAGAGTCGCCTTCTGAAGTAGCTGAGCCTGCCGTCATGTACGGCGCACCGGTTTTCAGGAGCTATGCCATTAAAGATGAATACCGCCTGATTAAAAAAGCCCGGGAAGGCGTAAAAACGGAGGTATTCTACTCGCTGGCAGATGCCATTAATATGCCGGAGAAAACCCTGGCCTCCGTTATTAACCTGTCGCCCCGCACCATCAGTAATTACCGTGAGCAGAAAAAATTCCTGGATCCTAATTACAGTGAGCACCTGCTGAAGCTCATTAACCTGTATGACCTGGGAGAAGAGATATTCGGTTCTTTTGAAGAGTTTTCACTCTGGATGAACCGCCCTTTCTTCCATTCGGATGAGAGGCCCATGGACCTGATCACCACCCCGGGTGGTGTGGACCTGGTCTATGAAGAAATAGAAAAACTGGCTCAGGGTTACCCCTTATAATTCACTATTATGCTGGTTTACAGGATAGTCCACAAAAAATACGCGAACTCGCTCTTTGCCGGCGGAATGGAAGGGCGCTGGAACAGCGAGGGTAAAAAAGTACTGTATACGGCCGGGAATGTATCCCTGGCCTACCTGGAGACCCTGCATCACCGGCGGGGCCTGGGTTTTAATAACGACTTCCGGATCATGGTCATTTACCTGCCGCCCCATGCCTCCTTCCTGGACATTGCCACTTCCCAACTGCCCCTTAACTGGCGAAACTTCAGAAATTATAACGCCTGCCAGCGCATCGGTGACGACTGGTTTGACCGCTCAGAGCACCTCTGCCTCCGCGTGCCCTCAGCCGTGGTACCGGAGAACCAAAACGTGATCATTAACACCCTCCACCCGGGCTACAAAAAGGTAAAGCTGGTGGAAACGCTCCCTTTCACACCGGATGAGCGACTGGAGGAGGTGATTAAACGATACCCATAGCCGGCTCAGGCGTTTATGAAGTCCGGGTAAAAAAGCACTTATCCCTGAATAAGAAATGAGAGAATTGCTTATTCAGAATTCGGGTTGTATTTTTGTCATCTTTTATCCCAGAGTATGGCTCAAAAGTTCGCATTTACCATCTGTTCCATCAACTACCTGGCCCAGGCTAAGATCCTGGCCGATTCCATCCGGCAAACCAATCCCGATTACGAGTTTGTGATAGGCCTGTGTGATAAAATTGAAGGCAGCGGGGTGGACAGGAGCCGGCTGGCCGGCCTGAACCTGCTGGAAGTACATACCCTGGGCATAGACGGCTTTGATGAAATGACGGACCGGTATGACATCACCGAGCTGAACACGGCCGTTAAACCCTTCTATTTCAATTACTTTTTTAACACCCGGCCGGATATTGAGCGCATCATTTATTTCGATCCCGATATTGAGATTTTTGACCGGCTGACCGGAATTGAAGAGGGCCTGGATACTCATAATATCATCCTCACGCCCCATTTTTATACCCCCATTTTCGACAAAAAAACCCGTACCGAACAGCAAATGTTCGTTAACGGGATATATAATTTAGGATTTTTAGCCGTTAAACGATCAGAGGAAACCTTTAAATTCCTAAATTGGTGGATGATAAAGCTGAAAACAGAGTGCTATATGGATATCCAGAACGGGATGTTTGTAGACCAGCTGTACTGCAATATGGTCCCGCTTTACTACGAAGGCGTGAAAATAGACAAGTACCCCGGCTATAATATTTCCTACTGGAACCTGCATGAACGTACCCTCAGCCTGGAAAACGGAAAATACCAGGCTAACGGTGTACCGCTGGTATTTTATCATTACAGCGGCATTAACATCAGTGATCCGGTCAATATCTCCCGATGGCAGGACCGTTTTGACCTGAATAACCGGCCGGACCTGGTGGAGCTTTTCAAAAGCTACCGGGCTAAACTGAAAGCTAACGGTAACGAATATTTGAAGACGATCCGTTGTTTTTACCTGAAGCCTGTCCCCCCCGCTCCTTCGAAAAGTGCGCTGAAAAAATTCCTGACGGCCGTTACTTTCAGGATTTACCTTTTCTTTGAAAAATTACCGGTATAACAGTCATGAACATCCTGCTGGTCACATTAGTATTCCCCTATCCCATCAATGACGGTGGCAAAAGCGGCACTTTCCGGATGGTGGAATCCCTGCGGGAAAATCATGCTGTAACCTTCATTGTTCCGGAAAGTACGGAAAATAACCTCAGCGAACTGAGGAAGCTTTGGCCGGATGTAAACATTAAAACCTTCCGGCAGTCGCCCGGGGCGCCCAAAGACGGCGTGGTAGTAGACTTCCTGAAAAAAATCAGCGGCAGGCAGCGCAAACTCACCAAAGAGCAGGTCATGGAGCAGGAAATGCTGCTGAATACCTCTGATATGGTCAACTATTACTTTGAAGACCTCCTGAATGTTTTTCAGAGTGAGATCCTCCTGGGGATTTTTGACCTGGTGCAGATTGATTTTATAGACCTTGCCCCCCTGGTGCATTTCATCCCCCCGGACATCCCCAAGATATTTGTACATCACGAGATCCGTTATAAGCGGATGATGCTGGAAAAAGGCACCCTGCAGGATCACCGCACTGCAGACGACTGGAAGATCCAGAACACTAAAATCCTGGAGATCGGGCTGATCAACCGCTTTGATAAAGTGGTGTGCCTGACGGAAACCGACAAGCAGATCCTGCTCCAGGACGGGGTGCACAAAGACAAACTGGAAGTATCGCCCCTTCCAATGGTGATGTTTGAACACGAGATTAATAAGCCTTTTATTTCGCGAAACCGCCTGCTTTTCCTGGGGCCGGACCAGCACTACCCTAACCTGGATGGCATAGACTGGTTCCTGAGTAACTGCTGGAGCGAGATCCAACGGCTTAACCCCGGCGTGCACCTGAGTATCGTGGGGCGCTGGTCGGCAGAAAAAAAGAAATGGTTTGAAAACTACAGCCATGTCACCTTTGAGGGTTTTGTGCCTGACCTGGAGACCGTGATGCGGGGATCCGTGATGATTGTGCCGCTCCGGATAGGCAGTGGCATGCGCATGAAGATCCTGGAAGGGGTATCCTATCACGTACCGGTAGTAAGTACCTCCGTGGGGGCAGAAGGGCTACCTATGATAAATGACCTGAACTGTAAGATAGCCGATAGCGCAGATGACTTCATCATTGCCACCCACCAGCTCCTGAATAACCCGGAGCTGCAGAATAACTTCACGGAACACGCCGCCAAGATCCTGACGGAAGATTACTCCTCTCCGGAATGCGGTAAGAAAAGGGAAAGCATCTACCGGCGGGCGCTGCTGGGCGCTGCGGCCCTGAAAAACCTCACCTGAAATCCATCTTTAAAAAATTCATGATAAAATTTGCCCCTCATCTTAGCCTTGCCTATATTTGAGCGGATAATTCAGCCCCGCATTGTTCAAAGATCTTAAATATTTCCTTGCCCGACTGGCCTACCTGCGTAGCGCCTGTTCGTTTGTTCCTGATATTTGCTAGTCAGGCTTCCTCTGACATTCCTCTCCGGCGTGCATTTTTGCAACGCCCCTTATATTTATTTTATTATTTATGCGCATGCGCTGTCATGTGCATTCCCCAAACTATTAAAACATGAAAAATGTACTTGTAATAGGCATGGGTAAGGTGGGCTCTCTGGTAGGCATCTTACTCGCCAAACGTTTTACGGTAACCGGCCTCGACAAACGAAAGCCGGCAGTGGAATTACCCTTTGAGGTGATCCAGGGCGACGTGTCAGATGTGGCCTTCCTGGAAAAAACCCTCCCCGGCTTTGATGCCGTGGCCTCCGCCATGCCGTATAACCTGAACCTGAATATCGCGAAAGTTGCTCATAAAAACGGGATCCATTACTTTGACCTGACGGAAGACGTACCTACTACCAATGCCATCATGGAGCTTTCCAAAACCGCTACCGCCGCCATGGCGCCGCAGTGCGGCCTGGCTCCGGGGCTGATCGGGATAGTAGGTGCCCACCTGGCCAAACGATTCACCCGCCTACGCGATATTGAGCTGCGTGTAGGAGCCCTTCCCCGCTACCCGAACGGCCTTCTGGGGTACTCGTTCACCTGGTCACCGGCCGGCGTGATTAACGAGTACCTGAACGATGCCGAAGTTATCCACAATGGCGTAAAGAAAATGGTACCCTCTCTGGACGGACTGGAATATATCCAGATAGAGGGAAATGAGTTTGAGGCGTTCAGCACCTCGGGCGGACTGGGTACCATGTGCGACACCTACGCCGGGAAAGTGGATACCCTCAACTACAAGACCATCCGTTATCCCGGTCATGCCAAGCTGATGAAGTTTCTGCTCTATGAACTGATCCTGAAAGAAAAACGGGAGCTGGTAGAGCAGATACTTACAGAGGCTAAGCCACCCGTACAGGAAGACGTGGTCTACGTTTACGCTGTCATAGAAGGCTGGAAGGACAATGAAATAGCCCGCGAGGAGTTTTATGAGGCCTATTACCCGGTGGAGATCGACGGGCAGCACTGGCGTGCCATTTCCTGGACCACCGCCGCCTCCATAGCCGCCGTGGTGGAGATGGTAGCTGACGGCAAACTGCCTCAAAAAGGCTTCATCAAGCAGGAGGAGATCAGTTTCGAAGATTTTTTAAACACGGAAAACGGAAAATTCTACCGGCACAAACAGCTATGAGCTATTAGAAGCGGCCGCCGCGACTAACAGCTAAAACTTTACACCTATGAAAGATAACTTATCCCCCCTCGAGGTAACCCTCGAAGGGCTCATGAAACGCTATTCCGAACGGGTTCCGGATGTAAAAAAAATAACCCGGGCCATGGTGACTGAAGGCATCATTGCCGACGCCGGCGAGATTGAAAATGACCATGTGGCTTTCCGCACCATGGGAGTGGAGCACCTGGGCATAAAATCTTTTGAGAAGATTTTCCTGGCACTGGGGTATGAGAAAAGAGATTACTTCTATTTTGAAGGCAAAAAACTGGATGCTTACTGGTTTTCGCCGCCTGAGCCGCACTTCCCACGGATTTTTGTCAGTGAACTCCGGGTCAATGACCTCAGCGAAACGGCCCAGCGCCTCATCCGCTCCTATACGGATGAAGTAACCTCAGACCCCGCAGACGCCCTGGACCTGACCGACGGCGAAGCCATAGACCGCTTCCTCCACCAGCCGCTGTGGAGAACGCCCGACTGGGCCGACTACGAAATACTACTGAAGGAAAGTGAATACGCGGCCTGGGTGATTTATAACCGGTATTACCTGAATCATTACACCATTTCCGTACATAACCTGAAACCGGGCTATAACACCCTGGAGGAGTTTAATGCCTTCCTGGAGAGGATCGGGATAAAGCTTAACGACTCCGGCAGCAAAATAAAGGTCAGCCCTGACGGCGGACTGCTGCAAAGCTCCACCGTGGCTGAAATGATCAGCGCGCGTTTTGCGGAAGGCGACCTTCACACCATCTCAGGCAGCTACGTGGAATTTGCCGAACGGAGAGTTTTACCGCAGTTTGCCCACCTGAAACCCGAAGAAATAAAGCGGGAACACCGCAGAGACGGTTTTGAAACGGGAAATGCGGATAAGATTTTTGAGAGTACCTTTACCAGCCAGACCGCGCGGGAAAAATAGCGGGCCCGGCCGGCATTTGAGGGCGGGGACACCCCGGCTGGCGCGATTCTATCCGTGAGCCAAACCGGTACGGAGGGTACCCGGATACATAAACTGCCTGAAGAGGAAAGACTCTCTTCAGGCAGTTTATTTATCAGCGCCTCTTAAACGGCCGCCTTTTACCCCAGGAACGGGTAGCGGTAATCCGTAGGCGAAACAAAGGTCTCCTTAATAGTCCGGGCATTCACCCACCGCAGCAGGTTCAGCTTGGAGCCGGCCTTATCGTTAGTTCCGGAAGCCCGGGCACCGCCGAAAGGCTGCTGGCCCACCACTGCGCCGGTAGGCTTATCATTCACATAAAAATTACCCGCCGCATTTTCCAGCAGTTGGGTAGCCTGGTGAATGGCATAGCGGTCAGTAGCAAAAACCGCACCTGTGAGGGCATAAGGCGAGGTACTGTCTACCAGCTTCAGGGTTTCCTCCCATTTATTTTCATCATAAACGTATATCGTAAGCACCGGCCCGAAGATCTCCTCCTGCATGCTTTCATACAGCGGATCGGTGGTTTGGATCACGGTAGGGTCTATAAAATAGCCTTTCGACTTATCAAATTTTCCCCCGGAAATGATCTCCGCATTTTCATGCGCCTGGGCCCGGGTGATATAGCCGGTGATCTTATCAAAGGCCTTCTCATCGATCACCGCGTTCACGAAATTCGAGAAATCTTCAGTAGGGCCTACCTTAATACCCGCCAGGTCTTCCACCATATACCCTTTCACTTCTTCCCACAGGTTAGAAGGGATATACGCCCTGGAGGCCGCTGAACACTTCTGGCCCTGGTATTCAAATGCGCCTCTGACCAGTCCTACGGCCACGGCTTTGGCATTAGCTGATTTATGCGCTATCACAAAGTCTTTTCCGCCCGTTTCACCCACTATGCGGGGATACGACTTATACCGGTGAATATTCTCGCCGATGGTCTTCCAGATATTCTGAAATACGCCGGTGCTTCCGGTAAAGTGAATACCTGCAAAATCAGGGTGCCGGAAGATCACGTCGCCGGCGGTAGGGCCGTCTACATACACCAGGTTAATCACGCCGTCAGGCAGGCCGGCTTCGCGGAAGATCTCCATGATCACGTTAGCCGAGTAGATCTGCGTATTAGACGGCTTCCATACCACCACATTCCCCATCAGGGCGGCAGATGCCGGCAGGTTTCCGGCAATGGCCGTAAAGTTAAAGGGAGTCAGGGCAAACACAAAACCCTCCAGCGGGCGGTACTCCATTTTATTCCATACTCCGGGAGAAGACACCGGCTGCTCCTGCATGATCTCCTCGTAAAAAGCAGCATTAAAACGCAGGAAGTCGATCAGCTCACAGGCCGAATCGATCTCCGCCTGGAAGGCATTTTTAGACTGGCCCAGCATGGTGGCGGCGTTCATTTTCCAGCGGTACGGGCCCGCCAGCAGATCGGCGGCCTTCAGGAAAATGGCGGCCCGCTCGCTCCAGGGTAACGCGGCCCAGGCTCCCCGTGCGGCCAGGGCGGCATCAATGGCCTGCTGCACGTGCTCGGCATTACCTCCTGACGCATGTCCCAGCACGTGCTGGTGGTCATGAGGGGGCGATAAGCGGATTTTGGTATCGGTATGTACGGTGCGCTCCCCGATATACATGGGAACCTCCACCTGCCGGCTCCGGGCTTCCTTTAAGGCAGCTTCCAGGGCCGTTTTCTCTTTACTTCCCGGGGCATAGCCTAATACCGGCTCGTTCACAGGTTTCGGAATATTGAATATTGCGTTATGCATATTATTATTGATTTTTATGAACAAAGTTAGGCACTATTCATCAATTAAATTATCGGATTCGGGACAATTCCCCGGCAAAGACTATTATTTTTACAGTTATCAATCATAAACATAATGAAAAAAGTAATTTATACCGAAAAAGCGCCCGCAGCCATCGGGCCTTACTCCCAGGCCATACTGGCCGGAAACACCCTGTACATCTCGGGGCAGATCGCCCTGGACCTGGCGCCGCTGAATGATATCCCCGCAGAAACCCGGAAGATCCTGGAAAACATAGGGCATATCCTGGCCGAAGCCGGAATGGACTACTCTCACGTGGTGAAATCCAGCATCTTCCTGAAAAATATGGATGACTTTGCTACCCTGAATGAAGTGTATGGGACCTTCTTTACAGAAAACCCGCCGGCCCGGGAGACCGTACAGGTGGCGCGCTTACCGCGGGATGTGAACGTGGAAATATCCATTATCGCTGTAAAATGAAAAAGCCTCCCGAAATCATTTCCGGGAGACTCTTCATGATGGCATTTAAGGTTAAATAGTGGCACAAAGATAGAACTAAAACAAGATTAAAATTAAAATTTTCAATATTTTTTTCTTACTTCACATTGATATCAAGAAACCCAAAACGATCAAATATGGATTCCAGGCGTTCATTTCTCAAAAGTACTTTTACATCTGCCTCATTACTAGGTATCGGCGGAATTCCCCTTACTTCATTGGCTGCGGACGGGGCCACTGAAAAATATAACTTTAACCTGAGCTACGCCCCGCATTTCGGGATGTTTAAGGAATCTGCCGGGGCCGACCTGCTGGCCCAGCTGGACTTCATGGCGGCTAACGGTTTCCGTTCTTTTGAAGATAACGGCATGATGGACCGTACGCCGGATATCCAGAAGAAGATCGGCGAACGCCTGGCTAAGCTGAACATGGACATGGGCGTGTTTGTGATTGATGCCGGTGATAACTGGAAGACCTCGCTCACCACCGGGAAAAAAGAATTTAACGACGCGTTCCTGAAGCGCTGCAAAGAAGCGGTGGAGGTGGCGAAGCGGGTGAACGGGAAATACATGACCGTGGTGCCCGGGTATTTTGCCCGGGAACTGCCCCTGGGCATACAGACCGGGAATGTGATCGAAACCTACAAAAGAGCGGCGGAGATCTTTGAACCCCACGGGCTGGTAATGGTGATGGAGCCCCTGAGTGATAATCCTGACCTCTTCCTGCGGCACTCTGACCAGAGCTATATGATCTGCAAAGCCGTAGGCAGCTCCACCTGCAAGATTCTTTTTGACATCTATCACATGCAGAAAAACGAGGGCCGGCTCATCCAGCACATCAACTGGGCCTGGGACGAGATAGCCTATTTCCAGATCGGGGATGAACCCGGCCGGAAAGAACCTACCACGGGTGAGATCAACTACAAAAACGTATTCAAACATATCTATCAGAAGGCCAAAGAATCGGGCCGCTCGTTCATCTTCGGCATGGAGCACGGTAACTTCGGTAAGGGAGCGGAAGGAGAAAAAGCCCTGATCAATGCCTATAAAGAAGTAGATAAATTTCTGTGATCCCACGGGATATATCCCTAGATTTGCCTTACATGACCAACCTTAAGTAAAACAATGAGAATAAGAACGATTGACGACTACCACGAGGCCTATAAAGACAGTATAGAAGACCCCAAAACGTTCTGGGCCGCCATAGCCCAGGAATTTACCTGGAAAAAACCCTGGACCAAAGTGCTGGACTGGAGTTTTGACGACTACAGCGTAAGATGGTTCCGGAACGGAAAGCTCAATATCACCGAAAACTGCCTGGACCGCCACGCAGAAGCCAAACCGAACCACCCGGCCATCATCTGGGAGCCTAATGACCCCGAAGATGAGCCTGAAGTGATCACCTACCGGGTGCTGCTGGATCGCGTGTGCCGTTTTGCCAACGTGCTCAAAAAACACGGGGTGAAGAAGGGTGACCGGGTGTGTATCTACATGCCCATGATCCCCGAGCTGGCCGTGGCCGTGCTGGCCTGCGCCCGTATTGGTGCCATCCACTCGGTGATCTTCGGTGGATTTTCCTCCCAGTCTATTTCTGACCGGATAAATGACTCCCAGTGCGAGCTGGTGGTCACCACTGACGGCTCCGTGAGGGGCTCCAAGCATATCCCCATGAAAGAAACCGTGGATGATGCACTGATCGGCTGTCCGTCCGTGAAGAAGGTCATCGTAGCCACCCATACCCGCACGCCTATCTCCATGATCAAGGGCCGGGACTACTGGTGGGAATCCGAGGTGAAGCACGTGGAGCTGGAATGCCCGGCAGAAGAAATGGATTCTGAAGATCCCCTGTTCATTCTTTATACTTCCGGTTCTACCGGTAAGCCCAAGGGCGTGGTGCATACCTGCGGCGGCTACATGGTGTACACTTCCTACACCTTTGAGAACGTATTCCAATATAACCCCGGCGATGTTTTCTTCTGTACGGCAGACGTGGGCTGGATCACCGGTCACTCTTACCTGGTTTACGGCCCCCTGCTGGCCGGCGCCATTACCGTTATGTTTGAGGGCGTTCCCACCTACCCTGACGCCGGGCGGCTCTGGGACATCGTAGACCGGCACCGCGTAAACATTCTTTATACGGCCCCTACGGCCATCCGCTCACTCATGGGCTTTGGCCTGGAATACCTGGAAGGCAAAGACCTGAGCTCACTGCGGGTACTGGGCTCGGTGGGAGAACCCATTAACGAAGAGGCCTGGCACTGGTATAACGATAACATCGGAAAAGGCAAATGCCCCATAGTAGACACCTGGTGGCAGACGGAAACCGGTGGCATCATGATATCCCCTCTGGCGGGAATCACGAAAACCAAACCCTCTTTTGCCACCCTGCCCCTGCCGGGGGTTCAACTGGAGCTGGTGGATGAGAACGGCCTCACCATAGAAGGAAACGGCGTAAACGGAAACCTGTGCATCACCTATCCCTGGCCTTCCATCATCCGTACCACCTGGGGCGACCACGAACGCTGCAAAAGCACCTACTTCTCTACTTACCCCGGGAAATATTTTACCGGCGATGGCTGCCTGCGTGACAAAGACGGCTATTACCGGATCACCGGCCGCGTAGATGACGTACTGAACGTATCCGGGCACCGGATAGGCACGGCAGAAGTGGAAAATGCCATTAACAGCCACACGGGCGTAGTGGAATCCGCCGTGGTGGGCTACCCGCACGAGGTGAAAGGACAGGGCGTGCACGCTTTTGTGATCTGTGAGGATCCCCAGGACGAAGACTCCATGATGAAGCGGGATATCCTGATGACCGTTTCCCGGATCATCGGGCCCATTGCCAAACCGGACAAAATCCAGTTTGTTTCCGGCCTGCCCAAAACGCGGTCGGGTAAGATCATGCGCCGTATCCTCCGGAAAATAGCCGAAGGCGAATACAACAGCCTGGGCGACACCTCCACCCTGCTGGATCCGGGCGTGGTGGATGAGATCGCTGAAGGGGCGAAGAAATTGTAACGTTTGATTTTACCCTGTATTTATTGTACAATTAAAATTTTAGATTAAAGTTTTAGTTGTACAATATTTTTTTATACCTTTCCTCCACTTTTTCACTCATACACTAGAACCCTTTCACCCAGGCAACCACTATGATAGCAAAACGCACTGCCCTGTGGCTTATTTTCCTGTCAGGAATGATGTTTTCCTGTACAGATGCGGTAGACCACGATTCCGAAAGCCCTCTTATTGCGGAGTTTAAACTCGAGGGCTATGAGTCGGCCCATGCCGTGATTGACCCCGATAAAAGAACCATTCAGCTGGTACTGCCCTACCAAACTCCCCTGCGTTCTTTAAAACCGCTGATCCGATTATCCGGCACCGGTGAAATTATCCCGGCCTCTGCCGTGCCCCAGGACTTCACCCGCACGGTTTATTACACGGTGGTATCGCCAAACGGCACCAAGGTCATTTACACCGTCAGTATTTCTACCGAAGACCAACCCCGGCCCGTGGTGTCATCCGTTTCGGCCGACAGCGTGGAAGCGGGCTTTGATTTTCACGTTCAGGGGAGGTATTTCGGTGATTTTCCGCTGGATATACGGGTTACGGCCGAACAGGGAACCACCTCCCTGACCCTCCCTTTCAGCTATGTCAGCGACAGTACGCTGCGGGTGCGCATCCCGCTGGAAACCCCACCCGGAGAATATACCCTGAAAGTCAAAGTAAAGAGCCTGGAGGCAGGCTATAGGCAGCCTCTGCGCTTCACCCAGCCGGCTCCCCGGGTTAAAATTCTGAATCGGGAGAACCTTTTTCCGCCCGATACCTTAAAGATAGTGGCCGCCTACTTAAACCCGGCCGTGTTCCGGTACGCCATTCGCCTGAAAAGAGGAGTTGACTCCCTGACGGTACTGCCCGCTGCCCTTCATAAGGATACTTTAGAATATTATGTGGCCAAGGATTTTACGGCCGGCCGGTATACCGTGCAGGTGGTGAATCTTACCGACAGAAAGGTAAGCCGGGAAAAAGATAAAACGTTTACGGCTTTTTCCGGGGAACTTCCTTTTGCCCGCATGCAGAAGTATGACCAGAAAGGCACCCTGCTTTTTACCACCTTTAACTTCAGGGCACAGCCTTACCGCTTTTACCAGGTAACCCTCTCCCCGGGTTCAAAATCTTACATTTTTAACGGCATCTATTATGCGGCCACAGAAACGCTGGGCATTACCCTGCCGGCTGATTTACCCAAAGGAACCTACCGCATATCCTTCCGCCTTTCCGACCCCGATAAAGGATTGGAATATTCCTTTCAGACTGATGACTCCCTGATTATCCCTTAAAACACATGAAAAAACTTCTACCTCTTTTTTTACTGTTTCTTTCTTTCAATTCCGCCGCACAGCAGTTACACCTCTACCAGCAGCGGTATACCTCCACTTCGTTTACGGTTTATAATGTAAACGCGCTCTGTTACGGCAGCGGGCTGAAAATGTATATTAATGGAGCAGAGCATACCGACTTCCATTACGGGTATTGCGGCGGGGGTATCTGCCAGTTCCGGTTCCCGTTCGGATACCTCAAAGTGGGCGATGTTCTCACGGTGAAAGATGCCTGTGGCAACACCACCCCGCCGGTGACTGTAACCGACGACTACGTGTATGTGGAGGTTCCGGGCGGCGCCTCCTATCCGGGTAACGGTATCGGCTCCCACGACGAAACCCTGCCTTACAGCCGCCTCAGCTCCTACCTTAATGTAGGTAAATGCGAGCCGGTCAATATTAACTCCCATGCACTGCACCGTATCGGCCTGATGGTGGCCTCTACCAGCAGCAATTATACCACGGGGGTTTACAAAATTAACGGCAGCCCCATCACTTCAGGCACATTTGATATAGATAAGCTGGGGATCACCTCCACCACCATGACCGTCAATGCCAACGGGAGCATCGCCGCTAACGGCGCCGCAGATCTGTTTTCCTATGCCAGCTGGTCAGGCCAAACGCCCCTTTCACTGGAATACACCCATAACGGCCAGTCGGATAAGAATGAGTTTTTTGTAGGGCCACTATCCGTTCAGTTCCTCAGTAATTCTTCTATCCTCATTAAGCAGTTTAACTATGACGGAAGTGAAGATACCCAGAACCTGACGGGGGATTTCAGCAGCAGTAAATTTCTTTTTACGTTTAACGAGGGCACTTTTAAGCTGTTTATTGACGGGGTGGAACGCAAAAGTATTAACCGGACCGTCATCTATTCCGCCAGCAGCGGCAGCCTTTCTAACGGCGGCCTGCTGCCGTATACCACGGGGGTTACCTGGACACCCGGTGCCTCCGGGAACCAGTGGGTGCAGGCCATTATTGACGGCATCAGGGTGGTGCGGCAGAACTTCTACGTGGCCCAGGACATGGTCATCAATGAGACGATGACCAACGTGGGCTGCAGCGGCGGCAGCAACGGAAGCATTACGCTGAATGTTACCGGTGGCCAGGCTCCGCTTCAATATTCCACTGATAATATATCTTTCAGCTCCAATACCACTCTCGGTGGCCTGAGTGCCGGTAACTACACCATTTATGTGCGGGATGCCTCGGGCTGCAGCGCTCAAAAGACCATCAGTGTAGGCGAAAACCCGGTGATGAATGTATCCGGTAGCATTACTCAGCAGCTGAGCTGTTTAGACGGAGCCGATGCCCGTGTAACCCTCAGCGCATCCGGCGGAGCGGGTTTTTATCAGTATTCCGCCGATGATGTAACTTACGGTAACCAGGCGGTCTTTAACGGGCTGAGTGCCGGTACCAAAACGTTCTACATCCGCGATGCGGCGGGTTGTAAAAAAAGTGTGGAGCTCACCCTTCATCCGCAGAGCCGTTTACTGGCCGTTACACAGGTATCTGCTGTACTTTGCCACGGGGACCCCACCGGCACCATCACCGTAGATGCCTCCGCTTCGGCCCCGGCAGGGGGTTTGCAGTATGCTTTGGGCAGCGCAGCATTTCAAAGCTCCGCTTCGTTTACCGGGCTTTCCAGCGGGGTATATACGGTTACGGTAAAGGATGACCTGTGCCAGATTACCTTACCCGGTATTACGGTCAGCCAGCCTTCCCCGCTGGGGGTAACGGCCGCTGTAAACCATCACGTGCTGTGTTACGGGGGCAGTACCGGCAGTGTGGCCGTAAACACTACCGGCGGAGTAGGCGGATACAGCTATTCTACTAACGCCCTAAACTATACAGCCGCTGCCGCAGGCATTACCCTGGATACCCTGAGCATGGGTAATTTCAAGATCCGGGTAAAAGATGCCAACGGCTGCGGGGCGGAATCCAATATCGTAACCCTCACCCAGCCGCCTCTGCTCCAGCTGGTGGTAGATGCTTCGGTGAATATTAAATGCTATGGCGAAAGCACGGGTTCAATCACCCTGCTGGCCAGTGGGGGCACTCCGGCTTATCAATACCAGTTGGGTGGCGGATCGCTGCAGGCTTCCGCCTCCTTTAGCAGTCTGAATGCAGGATCCAAAAGCTTTACCGTGCAGGATACCCACGGCTGTACGGCAGCGGTATCTACCACTCTGCTCCAACCCGCAGCGGCTTTAAACGCGGCCTTGGCCGGCAGCAGTAACCTGGTGTGTAACAGTGACCTTTCGGGAAGGTTAGAGTTTGCGGCTTCGGGAGGAACGCTTCCGTATCAGTACAGCCTGAGCGGCTCACCCTACCAGAGCTCAGCGGTATTTACCGGCCTGGCGGCCGGAGGCTATACCCTGCAGGTCAGGGATGGGAATGCCTGTGCGTTTACGCTGGGCAGCCTTACCCTTACTGAGCCCACTCCCATCCGGATCAGCATGCTGAAGAAGGAGGATGTAAACTGCCTGGAATACAGCCGGGGCGAGGCCCTGGTGCAGGCAGACGGCTCTAACGGGGGTTTCAGTTACCGGCTGTGGGGCAAAGACTTTCAGTTTAATCCTATCGCAGACATTTCTAATACTACAGGGCATTTCATAAACCTGAAGGCCGGAGATTACAGGGTGACGGCTACGGATGTACGGGGCTGTCAGGAAGATTATACGGTCACCATCATTCCCAAAAGTACGAACATCACCTTCCATATCAGCAAAAACCTGCCCACAGCCTGTGACCAGAACAATGGCAGCATTAGCATTATGAACACACAGGGCGGGCGCCAACCTTACAGTTACAGTATTTCTACCCTGCAAGGGGTGCAAAACACCCCCGACTTCGGCAGCCTGTATAACGGCAGTTACATCGTGACGGTGAGTGATAGTTTGTGTTCCTACAAAAAGGAGGTAGACCTTTCGCTACCGGGCAGCCTGAAAGCGGGCCACACCATTCACCCCATCTCCTGTAATGTAGCCGATGCTAACCTGGAGGTAAATCCCATTACCGGCGGAAACGGCAACTACCAGCTCTCACTCAGCGGCAGTGCGTACGGTCCCAGACGTTCGTTCAGTAATCTTTCACCTAACGTATATGCCGTATTTATCAAAGATCAGCCTCAGAGCTGCATCACGGTGCTGAGTGTGGAGATCAAAGAACAAAACCGGGCGGACATACAGATAACCCACACCCAAAACATTGATTGTTTCGGAAATGCATCCGGAAGCATCAGCGTGGCCGGCAATAATAACATGGCCCCGTTTACGTACGCCATTAATAACGGCGGCTTTGGTAGCAGTAATACCTTCAGTAGCCTGACCGCCGGCCAGTACATGATGCGGGCCATGAACCGCCTGGGCTGCCAGGACAGCATCCGCGTTACCCTTACCCAGCCCCCGCTGCTGGAAAGCACCGTCACCAAAAAAGATAACCTCTGTTTTGACGATAACACCGGCGAGCTGGATGTGCAGGCCTGGGGCGGCGTGACGCCGTATACCTATACCTTAAACAAGGCAGATTACCAGGCAGACACGCATTTCGGCAAACTGAAAGCCGGCGGATACGAACTGACCGTAAAAGATGACCACGCCTGCCTGGTATCTAAATCTATCCGGCTGATCCAGCCGGAGAAGCTGGAGCTGCGGCCCATGTATACCGATACGGTGCGGTGCTACGGGGAGAAAAACGGGGTGGTAACCGTGGAAGCCTGGGGCGGCACGCCGGCCTACAGCTTTTCCAAAGACAGCGTCTCGTTTTTCGGCAGCCCGGTATTTGACCAGCTGGCCGCCGGTGATTACACCTTTTATATCACTGACCAGCACCAATGTACCCACAAGGCCAGCCTGACCCTCACCCAGCCCGAACTCCTGGTGCTGAGCCTGACTTCCAAAGCCGATCCCCTCTGCGCCGGCGAAGCCAACGGAAAAATAAACGTGATCAGCACCGGCGGAAACGGTGGAAATACCTACTACCGCGACAATATCTTTGACCAGAAGAACGGGCTTTTTACCGGCCTCAGCCAGGGCGAGTACAGCTTTAAGGTGACAGACCGGCGGGGCTGTGAAGACACGGTCTCCCTGGTAAAGCTACTGTGGCCCAAGGCACTGGCAGCAGAGCTGTCTACGGTTTCGCCGGTGTGTGCGGGCGATGCCAATGCCGCCATTTCTTTAGAAGTGAGCGGCGGCGTGGGCGGGTATGGGGTGTATCTGGCTGATAGTACTTTGGCTCAATTTACCAACGGCTCTTACGCTTTCAGCAGCCTCCCGGCCGGAGCCTATGAAATACGGGTGAAGGATGCTAACGGATGCCGGCTGACCCTACCCACACACATAAGCGAAGCCGAGCCGCTGAATCCTATACACTTTCCCACGCAAAACGAATTCTGCCGGGGGCAGGAAGTGATGCTGGAGTCCGGGAACCCGGATAAAAACGTAGTATGGACTTTTAACGGCCAGCCCATAGAAAGCATCCGCCACACCATCACTGTGAAGGAAGCCGGCACCTACGGCCTGACCGTATCGAATGCTACAGGATGCAGTATCAGCGGCAGCTATACGTTAAAACACAACAGCAACCTCATGGAAGCTGACTTCCTGATGACCGTGGAGGCATTTGTGGCCGACACGGTGTATGCCCTTGACATTTCAAGGCCCGCTCCTGACCAGATCCTATGGAAGCTGCCCGGCGAAGCCCGGTCTATTCAGCACTCCAATACCGATATGACTTTCCGTATTGACCAGCCCGGTGTTTACACCATTGAAATGCTGGCTATTAAAGGCGACTGTGAAAACCGCAAGGTAAGAGAGATTAAGATCTTCACGAAAGAAGATATCGGCAGTACCAATGACTCCCTCTACTTCCAGGAGTATGACATTCTCCAGTCTATAGCAGTGGCTCCCAACCCTAACTTTGGTAAGTTTACCCTAAAAGTCAAACTCTCCAAATCCCAGGATATCCACGTGCGACTGGTCCGTTCCTCCAATGCCATGCTCATGTATGAAGAAAAATTCACCGGTCAGAAAGATTACGAGGAAGACATCAAAATCACGAATTTCATACAGGATACGTACATTCTCACGGTACATTCCGGAAACGCCGTACTCACTACTAAAGTACTTTTACTGAATTAGAGCCATGAAAAGAAAACTGATTACCAGTATGTTTTTGTTTCTGGCCGGTGCAGTATCCGGGCAGGTGAAACAGGAAACTGATCACCTGAAAAGGGCAGGTATAAAAGTAAACGGAATGGCAGGAGCTAACTTTACTTCCTATAACACCACCGGCCTGGAAAACCGGAGCATCCCGTTTAATACCCTCTTTACGGGCAGCCTCACCATGGACTTATTCGGAAAGGTAAAAATGCCGGTGGCCTTCAGCTTATCCAACCAGAACATTAACTTTTCGCACCCCTTTGACCGTAACTACCGGTTTGCCCAGCCCCTGAACCGGCTCATCATGCGGCCCACCTATAAGGGCCTTACCCTCCACCTGGGCACGGCTTCCATGAATTTTTCGCCGTATACGCTGGCCGGGCATCGCTTTGACGGTGTGGGTGTGGAATATAAACCGGCCAAAATGCCCTTTTATGTAGCAGCCATGACCGGTAACCTGATGCGGGCCGTGCGGGTAGATGTACACAATACCGTCAGGAACAATATGCCCTCTTACAAACGTACCGGCTGGGGCGTGATGGCCGGCTATCGAAAAAAACAGGATAAAGCTGAAATCATATTCTTTACCGCTAAAGATAAGCTCCATTCCCTTCCCTATAACCTGGACAGCCTGGGCATTCCACCCATGGAAAACTCGGTGGTATCGCTGAAGCTGGAAAAAGGGCTGTTTAACTTCCTGACCATAGGGGGAGAAACCGCCTGGTCCGGCATTACCACGGACCTTCGGGCCGATGACCGCCCGGGCAGCCGTAAACCTACTTTCCTGGGCACCCTGACTCCTAAAACCACCACGCAGTACCTGGGGGCTTACAAGGGCTTTATCAATTATAATGGAAAGACCTTTAACCTGGGAGCAGAATACACCCGTGTGCCGCCCGGATACCGTACGCTGGGCGCTTACTTTTTTACCAATGACCTCGAAACCTTTTCCGGGCGTTACTCTTCCGTATTTATGCAGGGAAAAGTTACCCTGAGTGCTAACCTGGGGATGCAGCGCGACAATGTGGACAAACAAAAACTGAAGACCCTGAACCGCTGGGTGGGCAGTGCTAACCTGGTGCTGGTACCCCACGAGAACATAAACGTTAACCTGTCGTATTCCAATTTTACCAGTTTTTCCAATACCCAGTCCAATTTTGCTTATCTCGCGCAGGCCACCCCTTACAATTACCTTGATACGCTGGCTTTCCGCCAGATCAACAGTAACCTGCAAACCGCGCTGTCGTGGCGGATTCCATCCGATAACGAAAACCTCAGCCGGAGCCTCAGTGTCATGGGGCTGTTTCAGCGGGGCCAGGATCAGAACGGAAACCAGAAAGCGGCCAATAACATGACCAATGCCAGCCTGGATTATACCCTGGAGCTGCAAAAACAAAAAATGAGCCTGTCTACGGCCCTGTTTTACAGTGACAGCTACTTTGCGGGTATGCCTGACCGGCAGTTTGGCCCCTCATTGGTGCTTACCAAGACTTTTGGAAAAGTCAATAACCAGCTGAATACGATGTATACCCTGGGCCGGATGCCGGAGGTGAAAGAAAGTATCATTAACCTGCGATACGGGCTCATCTATACGCTGCCGGATAACCACCGGATACGTTTTGATGCCGTAGTGCTGGATCGCAAAGCCCGAAGTACCACGCGGATGATTCCGGATTTCACGGAATATACCTTTACCCTGGGTTATGTATATAATTTCAATGTCCTGAATAAATCCCTAAAAGTGAACAGGTAAGGTTAAGTTATGAAAAAAATATTTACACTCTTTACGATTTTAGTACTCTCCATCCGGGGGTATGCCCAGCTGACCGGCGACAACTACCCGGTGCAGGCCCATGTCTTTGTTCAAAAAGCGAGCCTGAAGCTGCCCGAGTACTTCAGTAACAGCCAGGTACTGAGCCTTGACCTTATTCTAAAAGACCTCACTAAAAGCACTGTGGATGTTTACCTGGGCTGGCAGATTACAGGAGTAGGCCTGGGAATAGAAGCCGGCAGCGTGCCGGGCTATGTAGCGCCGGATTATATTACACTTACCAAAGGCTCCCGCCGCAGCCTCAGGGGTACAGACCTGCGGGATTACTTCCGGCCGGGCATACTGGCCACTTCAGGGGTCAGTGAAAATACCCTGTTTAACGGTAAGCTCCCCGAAGGGTTCTATACCTTTAAAGTTACAGCTTATGAAGCCGGTACCGGCCGGCAGGTCTCTAACACCGCCGAAACCTTCTTTTCCGTGGCCTACGCCCTCCCGCCGGTCATTAACCTGCCCCTCATAGGCTCGGAGCAGCCCGTTACCCGCCCCCAGAGCGTGTTGCTGCAGTGGATGCCCCGCCACACCGCCACCGGATCTAACCTCATCAGCTACCGTGGAAAAGTATGTGAAGTGGCCGAAGATGAAAACCCCAGTGCGGCCATCACCTCCAGCCAGACCTGCTTTGAAATCCCACCCCAGCGCGGCACCAGCTACCAACTCAAAGCCTCTGACCTGCCCCTGAAAGTAGGAAAACGCTATGCTTTCCAGGTCCAGGTAGAAGACCTGAGCGCTAACCTTGAATTTCAGAACCAGGGCTTCAGTGAAGTAACCTGGTTCCGGTTTGGAGAGGCATGTAAGCCGCCTACCGGCCTGCAGGTGAACGCCGTAGCACCCGGAAGGCTGAATATATCCTGGAATGTCTATGCACAAGCCACCGGCTATAAGCTGCTGTACCGCTCCGAAAACCAGACCGGCTGGACAGAGCAAACCACCCTGGGCACCCGAGTGAGCCTGGTGAGTCTGAACCCGGAACTGGATTATGAATTTAAGGTAATTACAGTCTGTGAGATCGGAAATGAAAGCCCCGAATCAGAGATGGTCACCTGGCAGGCCGAAGGCCCGGCAGACCAGGAACTGGAGCAGCTCCGGGAACGGGTACTAAATCCGCTTAGTCAGCCCGTAGCCTCCTCCGGAAACCCCGGAGCTCAGACCATGAGTACAGCGCCTCTGCCACAGACTTTTGAGGACCTCATTCCTTCAGACCCCACCCGCATACCCTGTTACTCCCAGCTGCACAGTTATGAGGAATGCTCTGACCAGCATCCTGAAGGCCATGTGATCCAGGGGAGTCTGGATTTACTCGCCCTCAAAGCCGGTGACCTGGTAACCATCTATGACTACCTGGTAGTGCTCACACAGGTATCAGGCGGAAATAATATCTTCAGCGGAAAGGGGCTGGTAAAGATGCCTTTCCTGGATGACCATAAAATGCCGGTGGAGTTCAGTAATGTAGAGATCCGGCGCCAGAGCCCGGATCAAAACGGCGGCTGTGTAACGCACGTAAACGGCTATTTCCGGGTGAGGAACGGTCTCACTTCCGGGCAAATCCGGCAGGAAGAAACAGACCTGATCCACACGGTGAGAACCCGTACTGATTCTGCCAGTATCTACGTCAGCCGGGACCAGGTGATTACACAGCTGAGTGAAGAGCTCAGCACTACCGGGAAAGACCTTTGTGAAGGGAAAGCCGTTACCGATGAGGCGCGGCAAAGCCTGCTGCAAAAGCACCTGCTGGCCCGGCAGGGGCTGCAGGAGTGGGCTCAGGAGGTAGCTGACCTGTACGACGAACTGGATATGGAAGGTGATGAAGTACTTAGCCGCACTCAGCCCCTGATCCATGTACTGGAGGCCAATATCGCTACTCTAGAAAGCGGACCCGGCTGCCCGGAAAACCGGGAGTGGAAAATGGAGATAAAGGCCATCACAGAGAAAATTAAAGCGGACATCGAAAAACGCAAAGAGCCTACCGATGATTTACCCAAAATCATGGATGTGGTGGTGAAAAACATAACCGACTCCGAAGCTACCATTACCTGGAAGGGGGATAAAAGATTTACAAAATATCTGGTAAGTTATCAGACGGAAGAGCAGGGAGTAGTGGTGAAAGAGGTGACTAAGCCTACACTCCTGCTGGGTGAGCTGACCCAAAACAGCACTTATAATTTTACCATCAAAGGAATAGCTGAAAAATCAGAGGATAACTTTGGGCCTAAGGAGTTCACTACTTTGAAGTCAGCTTTTCCACCCATTGAAAATTTGATGGTCATGGAAAATGACAGTCTAAGTTATAAAATCATATGGGACAAGAATAAAGAGCATAAATCATACAAAATTGAATATACCAAGAATGATGGCTTTACAGTCGTAATCTATACCGAAAAAAATTATTTAATCATAAATGAACCTACCAATAGTATAATCAAAGTAACCGCTTTTGATAAAGGCAAAAAACTCTTTTCACTAGCTAATACAGCAATATTTGCTCTGGTATCTGCAAGCTCCTCAGGAATAAGCCAGATATTGACCTCAAATGAATTAGCGGTTCAGGATTGTTATTACAAAGGTTCATGTGTATTTAATGTGGGGTGTACTTCCTGGCCAACTCTCTGGGACCCAAAGGGTTTAACAGTAATAACACTGCTTGAGTCAGGTGTGCATCCATTAGATGGCAATTGCCTTAGACCTACTTATGATAAGTACCTCTATCAGAATTGCTCTATAGATGATGCCAGATTAATATCTGTCACTCGGGTATTGGATTGCAAGGAAAAGGACGAAAATACCTCAAACGGAAATAATTCAGGCTCAGGAGTAGGTACCGGGAGTCCATTAAAAGATATTGAAAAGGATATCTGCATACAAAACAATGAAACGGAACCCACCATAAACAGTGCATTACCCGGTGAAATGTATTATAAAATGAATGTGCCATCTCCTTTTCCTTTATGTAATTTTGACTACAATACCTGTTTAGTATGGGCTCAAAATAACTGTAATCAATATGAGGTCAGCTATAGTTTGCGACGATTACTACACTGCAAAAAAGTTCGATTACATAAATGGATGTTTTGTGGTAATGTCAGGGAGAAAAAAATTAAACCGGCCACTAAAGAAGGAATATATAATGATAGCACCTACCATTTCCTTCCCGACACCACTTTTGAAGAATTATCTCCACCGGAGGTAGTAATGATAATGGTGATTCCCCGATTGACCCCTGGTGATGAAAACTGCTTTGCAACCCATGAAGAAATACCCAAGTGTTACCTGGAAACGTTAAAAAATAATTCTGCAAACTATGAATCATTGGATATGCTGATGTATCAGATCGATAAATCATATAAAAATATTATGGTCCAAATGGCTCCAAACGGAGATATGTATTATGAAGACAGTGGAACAGAATACTGGAAAATAGGATTTAAATACACGATTGCAAGAACTACCGGTAACCAATGGTACAGTTATGATTTTCAATCAGGTAAATGGTGCCGGTTTGAGCCTTTTGAACCGAAACTGGAAGTAGAGTCAACTAAACGATGTAGTGAAGTGGATGTAATCCGTCTTAAAGCCTCAGGTATAGCCCCGTTTACCTATTATCTTACAGGGGCTAACGGTACTACTTCAGAATACACTTCCGATGAAGCATCGTTAGAACTTTCAGATCTGGTTACCGGCACCTATACTATTTCAGTATCCGATGCTAATGGATGTAAGAGCTCACCGAAAACGGTAGAAGTTAGGCGTACCACCTCCCTGGACTTTAACATCTCTAAATTTTACGATTGTGAAAATACCGTTTATATCACACCTATTTGTGGAAAGGAGCCTTATACATATAATTATCAAGATGATTCCTGGCAAACACATAATAAGATAACCGGTCTCCAAAACTACCTGATCGATAAAAAAATCAAAAGTCATTCATTTGCGATAAAAGTTAAAGACAGTATGGGTACAGTACGTGAAAAAGTGTTGTTTGTTCAGGGGCATGAGTATCTGGTAAAAATAAAAAATAAAGGAGCTCCCGTACGAATTGAAACAGTAACCTCTGAGGAATGGAACAAAGAATACAGCCGGGGACTTTTTCCATCTTATACTGCTATCAAATATTTTGAAAAAAACTCCATTGTGAATGTAAGGGTCAAAAAACATATTTGTAAACCAGCGTCATTGGAACTTGAATTCCCCTATGCCAAACTACCACTAACTTTAAACATAGAATCTGACAATGGTTACAGATATTCAAAAACTATTGAAAAAAGAAATATAACCATCGATGGCTTATCGAGCGGCCGGTACAAAATATCAGGCATTGATGCTAATGAATGTAAACTGGAAACATCTAAATATGAGAATAATGAAGTTGAAATCACAACTAACACCTTAGCTCTTACGGTTTCTCCTCCACGGATAATCTGTGGCTCTTCAAACTCAATTATTCATATCAATGTAGAAAATCAGCTCATCATGAAAAACGGTGATGATGGAATATATAACCCTAAATATTTTAATTACACGTTTTACCTCAATGATAAGCAGGTAGCAAAGAAGAGCGGTTCAGGTGGTGTAAATATGGACATTAATGCAGGCCCCGGAACACATTTTATTAAAGTAGAGGTTGAAAATGAAGGCTGTTCTGTATCGCAACAAATCACCTTACCTGACATTCCGGTGCTAACTCTGACCGGACAGGTATACACCGATTCCGGGGAAAATGCGGCTTGCAACGATAACCCTGCAACTCGCGTAAATGTAAGTTTAAGCCCACAGGGGGGACAGTTGCCTTACACGTATATCGTATCCACACGAAAGGATACTTATACCGGAAACATGAGTGTTTTCAATAACCTGGAAAACACAGATATGACCGTGTCAGTAAGAGATAAAAACGGCTGCACGGCCAGCTTTACCTATCATCCATTCGATCCTCCTATCGTAATACCTGCCGTGCAAAACGCAGCCTGCGGAGCCAATGGTAAGATAACCGTTACGGTTACCGGTGGAAATCCGCCCTACCGGTACAGTATCAACGGCCTAGATTTCCAGGACTCCCCGGTCTTTGAGAACCTGGATGCCGGTAACTATACCGTAACTGTGAAAGATGCGTTTAACTGTACGGCGAGTGCAGTGGCAGTGGTGGAAGATAGTAAAACTCTTGATTTTGATACTTCAATAGCGTACGCTAATTGTATCCCAGGGCAAAAGACTAACACCATTACCGTTATACCGCTGGATGGAGAGGAGCCCTATACATATAAACTAAATAACCAGCAATCGCAAACGTCCCCTTATTTTGAAAATGTCAGCCCGGGAACTTATACTATTACAGTGTCTGACGCTTCGGGATGCGTGGGGGTTAAGGAAGTAACCTTAGAAAATGACCACCCGCTTGAGATTTCTACTTCCTTGACTTATGAAAATTGTGTTTCCGGTACTACTAATTCTATTACCGTATATGCCGGTTGTGGTACACCACCCTACCAATACAGTATAGACGGCGGCAGCACATTTCATGAAAACAATGTGTTTAATAACCTGCCGGACGGCACCTACTCTGTAATAGTAAAAGACGGCAGAAACAATACCGCCACTACCCAAGCTAAGGTTAGTAAGGAACTGTCGGGACTGGTGGAAGTAGAATCGGTGGGTGAAGTGGCGGTGGTGGCTATTGCCGGTGCCCGAGTAGGTGGAGAGCAACCGTTTACCGTAAGAAAATACCCTCATACCCGAGCCTACACTTTTACACCTAAAGACGGGGTAACCATTACCGTTTTAAGTCCTACTAAAATAAAGGTGAAAACCACTAACCAAGCTGATAAATGGTGGGAAGGAGAATACTCCGTGTATTTTGAAAAAGACAATCACAATGCTTTTGCCGGTTTTTACCGGGAAGGAATAACACCCTGCACCCCCAGCGGATATGCGGAACAGAGGCAGGGCAGCACTGCCTGTACCAGCCTGTGCAAAGAGGGCTTTCTGCCTCAGGAGATTTATGATAAGAGCTTTACACCTTACCTGATAGCCCGGTCGTTTCATAAAAAAGGTATGAATCATGATAATACCGGCCCACACCATGACATGATGAGCTGTGATATGGAAGATGAGGAGATTATACAATTAAATTATAAGACTAGAGAAGAGTTGGGCTTATCGGAAAGAGAGTTAATAGGTGCGTGGAAAATAATGATTGCTCCTATGTCAATTAATTTATTTGAAAATAACTTTGCAATGGTTGATAAGTTTATTTCTGGCGTAGGTGGAGAATATTCTAATCCAGATTTAACAGAAGCAGGTAAAACGCATCAGAATACTAGATTATTTATAAATAGAATAAAACAAAATCTTGAATTTAAACTTAAAAATGATGAAGAATTTATTAAAAATAAGGGAGTTATAACATATGAAGTCGGTAATCCTAGACCTATAGGAGACCCCCTGAGGAGAGAAGATATTCCATCTCCAACTTGGGATGACAAATTTACAGGATTAGGTATAGCAGTTAACGATACCTGGGGATATGGTATTAATTTAACAAAATTTATTCTAAATAAAGACAATAGATCCTATACGGCATCCTTTGATATTGAAATATTTGACCATTTTGGACTCGATTCATTAGATATTGATCCTAAAGAAAAATTATTATTCTCACAGATGAGTGGTTTTCGTTCATGGTTTATATTGCAGCACTCAAAAAAACATTGCAAAATGCCATTTATTACAGTTATAAAATTTAACGAAACTATCAATGGAAATTATTAGAAATATACTATTCATTTTTATAGTGGTGTTAACTAGTTTAAGCTGCAAAGAAAAACAAGCAGAAATTTTTAAGCTCAGGTGGGCAGATTACGACAGTACAAAGGTTGTACATTACTATGTTATTAATCATCCACCGAAAGACAATTTGGACTTAATAGCTTTAGTAGACTCGTTTTATGTAAATGCTAATTTTAAAGACTCTTTGAAAATTAAAAATGTCAATTTTTTTATACAAACTTTTTATGAAGAAGGATTAACAGTAAATAGAAATTCAGGACCTAGTTCTATTGGAAGAGGATTGCTATTTCACAAATTTTGGGGTTCAAAATATTATAGTGATGTGGAGTTAATATCTGTAATTAGAAGCGGAGGAACCGTCAAAGAATTGGCCAATGATTTTGAACCTGTTAGACCATATTACTCTATAAAAAAGAAAGATAAGAAACTATTATATTATCCGAATGGGACTAAGTCTAACCCTAATATTCGATTTTATATTTATGATCCTATGAATCCAGGACGACCATGATAGATAAGTTTGTAAGTAAGAATGTTAGAAACAAAAATTTTACAAGAGAGTGAAAATGGTATTACTCATGTTCTATTAAATGGACCTTTAGGCTTTGAAGCACAAGTACCAAAAGGAAGATTATATGTTGAATTTGATATCCCTGCAAATGTTATTCGAGGAGGCATTATATCATCTGTAGTTTACGTAATAGTTTATAAAAAATGGTTTATTAAAGAAAAAAATAACTCAGGCAATTTTTCAAATTAGCTGGTAACCTCATTTCTTGATCGAAATGAGGTTTGGTAATATATCAAAGAAGTTGGTGGTTATTTTTATTGTGGGTTTAAAAGTTAATAATAGAAGATTACAAATCAGTATTTGACTGATAATAAAGCCCTTTGAAATTGTATTTTTATTTTTTGGGAGTATTCCGATCAGAGAGCAGGTAACACTTCCGCTTAGTCAGGAGACTAAGCAGAGCAGGTTACAAAATGGCGTAGCTCCACAGTGTGCGGTAGAAGGTTTGGAAAGCCTGACAAGTAAAAGTGGTCGTACATTTATACCCACAAACGTTACTACAAAGGGCTTTGTGAAAAGCCATAGTATTGGAAATTATGGATGGATATTTGATGGAACAATTAAAGAAGGAGCTCCTGGTTATGTTAAGTCTAAATAAGTGTTGTCTAATCATTGTTATTAATATTTTATTATTAGGCTGTATCAATGATAATAAGGATGCTGGTCTATTAAATGAAAAGTTGATATTTCAATATTCAGATCAATCACTAAATGGAAATTATTTGAAATTATATAAGTCGGCACAAGATTCTTTGATTTCTTGGCAAAACGCTAGTCTTAAGTCATACCAATATACAATAAATGATAGTGAAATTGATTCAACTTTTGTGTAAACAAAGATGGGACAAAATCTATCATGGCTCTTAAAGTTAGGAATTCCGATTCGAAAGGGAAGGGTGACGGAATTACTTTTTTTTATGGAGTCCAGATAGAAGACAAGTGGTATTTTTTTAGTGGTCCTTATATGGTTCTACCTAGAGAAAAGGGGAAATCATTAACCTTCACCCAACTCCACGACATCGCCATGAAAAAAGTATTTCAGGGTTACTTAAAAAAATCTTCTAGTGATGAATGGGAAATCAATGAGGAGTTTTTTAGTGATATCGACAGAATATTAGCTATTCATAAGGGTAAATTTGAAACTGAGGAAGAATGGGAAAGATGGTGGACAAAGTCAGTCATAGAATCAAATTGGAACAAGAGAAATACCTCGTCAAAGAAATTATACTAAAAAATAGGCAAGATGGTGTAGTTGCGCAATGTTCTGTAGAACGTTTGGAAAGCCTGACAAGTAAAAGTGGTCGTACATTTATACTCACAAACGTTACTACAAAGGGTTTTGTGAAAAGCCATAGTATTAGTAATTATGGGTGGATATTTGAACGTCAAAATGGATTACCTGGTTATGTTATACCCAAATAAAAAAAAGCTATTTTATCTATTTTTCCCTCTTTTACTAGGATGCTATCCTAATGAAAGGGAAAAAGAAGGTACGAATTTGTATGCTATTGAAAGGCGAGTAATTACTCAATCTCAAAATTTGATTGGTAAAGAAGTTTACAATGAGGTCCATCAAGCAATTAAGGATTCTCTAAAGAATTGGCAAGGAAATAACGTTAAGGCATTTCCGGCTTTAGAACTTTATCCTTATAAATTAGATAATGTAATGTGTTTTAATAGATTTAGAAACAAGTTAGTTACAACATTGTCATTGCAATGTAACAAACCCAATTGCACACAAGACGACATTTGGTATTTATATGGTGTAGCAATAGAGAAGAAATGGTATTTTTTTGTTGGTGCTACAATGGTTATTTCTCGTAAACGAGGAACCTCCCTTAGTTTTGAGCAACTTCATGAAATAGCTATAAAAAATGCTTATAGGAATTATTTAAAAAAATCTTCCACCGGCAACTGGGAAATCAATGATTCCTTCTTTGAAAGAATAGAATTTCAATATGAGAAATGGGCGTACTGGGACAGTGATGGTAACAAAATAGATAATTCTACCTTAAGCAGGGATTCATTAACTAAACTTTTTCTCAAAAAGGCGGTGTATGAGAAGTGGAAGACAAAATAAAAGTCCGAAGAGTTCTAATAGATATTATACCTTTTACCCCGTTCTCCCCGCTCTCCCACGTCTTCAGACGTAGGGAGGGTGTTTAGCGGTCTCTGACCGCATAAATACTTAAAAGAAAATGAAATGAAAGAAGGTTATGTTATACGAAGTCAAGAAGCACCTCACTTTATGACCTTTACCATTGTAGATTGGGTGGATGTTTTTACAAGAAAGGTCTATAGAAATATACTTTGGGCCAGCTTTAAGTTCTGCCAAGAGCAGCTGGGAGGCCGTATACGGTGGGGAGGCTATTATATTATTGCGCCTGAAAACGGTTGCGGAGGCTCGGTAAATCCGGATCGTTGGCAACAGGTTTGGCAATACGGAAGTAATCTGGGCGAAAAAAATGCGGATTTTCTTTGGAAACAGGATGGTGTGGCTCCCCAATGCGCCGTGGGAGGTCTGGAAATTGCTACTGTAAAAAGTGGGCGTGCATTTATTCCGGACAGCTATACCACCACACGGCCAGTCCTGAAAACCAGGATAATCCGGATAGGCCAAGACCGAGCAGGTAATCCTGTACCGGTGTACGAAATGTATGAAGATTTTTCTATTGAAGTTCCTAAAAGTTTCTTGAATAGTCATAGTATTAGTAATTATGGGTGGATATTTGAACTAAAACAAGAAGAGCCAGGACATGTTAATAAAAAATAAAATTATATTGATTCTAGTGATTTTGCTAGTTGCTTGCGAGCAAAAAAAGAGTAAAGAAACTTCTGAAGACTATACTTTGCTCTATCGCAAGCATTCTATTGGAATTGTAGGAGAAAAAGAGTATGAAAAGGCATATTCTCAAATGAATGACAGCTTGAATAATTGGATAGATAGCAATCTGAAAATAATCCAAAATCTGAAAGTTAATACATGGGAATTAGACTCCCTTTTATGTTTTAAAAGTGAAGGTAATAAGTTGATAGGAGCTATAAAGGTACAACTATCAAAATATGATGATGCTACTCATGATGGGATACATTACATATATGGGATTAAAATTGATGATAAGTGGTTCTTTTTTTATGGCCCATATCTTGTCGCTCCACGAAATCAGCAAATACGTTATGTTCCAAATACTTTTGAGGAACTTCACAATATTGTGATGAAAGAAGTATTTCGAGGTTATTTAAAAAAATCTTCCACCGGCAACTGGGAAATCAATGACTCCTTCTTTGAAAGAATAGAATTTCAATATGAGAAATGGGCGTATTGGGACAGTGATGGTAACAAAATAGATAATTCTACCTTAAGCAGGGATTCATTAACTAAACTTTTTCTCAAAAAGGCGGTGTATGAGAAGTGGAAGACCAAATAGAAGCCCGAAATATAAAGATTCTACAAACTATCTAAGAAATGATATACATAAACTCTATGCGATTAATAAAAAATAAACTACTATTAATTCTGCTGTTTCCGCTTACGGCTTTCTCTCAGATAAATTTTGAGAACGGAGACCTGCAGTCGGCTTTTCGTAAAGCAGAAGTTTTACGGAAACCGCTTTTTATCATGATTCATGCTGACGGCTGCCCCCACTGTGAACATTTTCTGGAAACTTTTGCCATAAACAGTACCATTGGCGGACATTACAATACCACCTTCGTAAATTATAAACTGGAGGTAAATTCGGAAGACGGTAGGGCATTCCGTCAAAACCTGGAACTGAATGTGATGTCTACACCGCTGCTTACTTTCTGGCAGGCGGACAGCACACTGCTGGCGGTTTATCCGGCGGGCGACCCTCAGAATAACGAAACCTCCATTATGGCTTTTGCTGCGCGGGCTCTCGACCCCAAAGCCAACTGGCCCGCTCAGAAACAGGCCTTTAGGGAGGGTTACCGGCAGCCCGACTTTTTGGTAAACCTGGCTTACCTGGCCCGGTATACCTCTGATGAAAACCTGAACATAGAAGCCATGCAGGCCTACGGCTTACTTACGGGCGCAGAGCCTCCCAAAGACGATGGGTTTATGATTCTTCAGAAAGTACTCACCGATGACGAGCATCCGCTGTTTATGCAAATCCTTAACCACCGGGAAGAGTACTACACCCGCTACGGGCGGGAAGAAGTAAACCAGGCTCTCGAAAATGTGATTATGTGGAGCCTCCATTCCGAAAGAGCGGAGCGTTTCAGCTTTTCAAAACTTAAATTTATGCAGGCTGCCTTAAAGTCTATCGGAGTAGACGAACTTAGTATAGCCGGCCGGTTTTTTATGGCAGAGAGCGGTTATTATTTCAGGAATTCAAAACTACAGGATGCCATTAAACTGCTGAAGGACTATTGTCAGAAACGGGAAACCCTTGAACAGCAGGAAGCAGATTTCCTGAAAAAATACTATAACGAACACATCAGCGATCCGGCACTATACAAGCAAGTTGAAGATATTTTAACCACTATATCCAAATGAGAGCACTATTTACATTTTTATTTTTTCTGCCGCTTTTCGGTTATTCGCAAACCGCCCTTACGGGAGCCCAAATAGAGGGAGCCATTAATGAAGCCGTCAGTAAAGGGCGGGTAGTGAGTGTGAGCTCAGGCAGCATTCCGGAGTCCGGCCTTTCGTCTTTGCCGGTGGTGTTCCGCACCACCATAGATGAGCATACGTATGACATCGTGGTTACGGCCATGAACTTTACGGCCGGCGGTTCTACCTTAGAAGTGGGAGCCCGCTTTGTACCTAATCCTGAAATGCCCGGCCAGGTGCTTTATTTTAACAGCCCCGCTATCGGTTTTTCGGCCAAACACGGCTTTAAGGGAGAAATGCGCCTGCTTCCCGGGCTGCTCAGCTCCGAAAAAAATGCCCAGCTAAGTCCGGAAGCGGTGAGTTTGCTGGCCGGCAAAAACAAGTTTTTTGAAGTGGCTATGTCCGGCAATACCATGGTGCTGGGCCTGGACCAGGACACGCGGCTGAGTTTTAACTGCGGAGCTTTTGAAAAACTGACGCTGTCTGGT
This sequence comes from Leadbetterella sp., assembly GCA_019638185.1. GTDB lineage: Bacteria > Bacteroidota > Bacteroidia > Cytophagales > Spirosomataceae > Leadbetterella. The sequence goes on along the minus strand of JAHBUH010000005.1, from coordinate 82,587 downwards.
TATCTGAAAATATTTAACAGCGTAAACCAGGAAGATAGTGAAGGAAAAAGTATACATCCGGAGCTTCCGCTGGCTTTGGTGTTTGCTTCGCAAACGGTTTATGACTGGAACGATATTTTTCTGCAGGCCCGTGTAGCAAATCATTTCCATTCCCGCCAAATCAAAGAATTCGGCTTTCATTTTGAATCAGGTAGTAATGCCCTGATAGATTTCAGTATTCGCCAGAACCCTCCGGGTTTGCCGAAATGCGGAGCAGAGTCAGGCAATTACTGGCAGGGGGTATCCCTGGGTAACTTTAACCTGCGCCTACCGGGAATTATCCTTCAAAAAGACGGAGGAAAATTAGCCAAAATACCTTCCAGCGGGTTGTTTATGGACATAAACGGGGGATTAATAGGCCAGGCCGGTGCTGACAAGCTCATTGCCCTGGATAAAGGCACCACTTCGGGAATCCATCCTTTGGATGCCTCATTAGAAAAGGCCTACGTCACCTTTGGCTGCAATCGTAAGATTAATGCCCTGCTGAGCGGAAAAATAAAGTTAAAGGCTTGTGCCGCTTCTGCAAAAGAAATAACGTCAGATTACCTGTTTACATTTAACGAAACTTCGGGTTTCAGTTATATGCTGAACACCAAGGGCGGAAACGCTAACCCGGTAACCAATGAAATTAAACTGGAATCGGGCGCTTCACTCCTGGTAGAAGTAAAAGACAATGAATTCATCGTTACCCCCAAAGTCAATTTCGCCCCGTCTATCTCTACCACAGCCGATAACAGCAGTATATGCAAAGGCTACAGTACCACACTGACTATTACAGGATGCCCGCATGCCGTGGAATGGTCAAACGGGGCCACTACAGCCACCGTTACCGTTAGCCCTGAAATCAGCACCACTTACACCGCCCGGTGTTATGATCTGAACTGCATAGAAGTAGTTACCAATGAGATAACCATTACCGTATATAACCCGTTAGCTGCCCCGAAGTTAGTATCTTCCCGCACAGAGGAGCACTACTGTGCCAGTATGGAAGCCACGTTAACCGCATCAGTTTTCTGCCCGGGTGTATTGCAATGGTCAGAAAATGAGGGTCCGTGGACAAGCGGCGGAAATACCCGGACAGTAGCTCATCCGGACCTCTCTACCCCCCGGCAGTTTACCTATAAAATCCGATGCAAACTCAACGAGTGCTACAGTGATCCCTCCAATAGGGTCACACTTAACCTCTTAGCCAGGCCTTCGGGGCCTACCCTCACCAAGATGCCCGGCGGCTGGACCTCCTGCACGGAAACGGAACTGCATGCTACGACGTGCAACAATGGCGGTATCCTAAAATGGTATCGTAACGACGAATACCTGGCCTATATGGACAACTACCTTATGAGAAAGGAAACCGAAAACGGGTATTATCAATACAGGGTGAAATGTGTTACACCTGATGGCTGTGAGAGTAACTTCAGTGATGAAAACATCCATATTGATAAGTGCAGCTGCACACCTGAGCCGCCCGCCATATCTTCTCCTTATGATGGCCAAACGGCGGAATACGGCAGCTCCATCCCGCTGTACGGGAGAGGCTGCTCCGGTACCGTAATCTGGTATAACTCGGGAGACCAGATGGTAGGCACGGGAGCGGATTTTAGTCATATAGGTATTGGAGGCCCCTATTACTACAAAGCTACCTGTAAAGATCATAACGGCTGTGAAAGTGGTTTTACCGGCTATATAGTCATTCGTGTAGAGAAATGTACCAATCCACCTGCTGCACCGTATGCCTTTGCCAAGATAGGAGATACCGTTATAGACGGAAACACGGTCTATGAAGAAGGCACTACCGTATTCCTGCAGGCTCATGGCTGCGATGGGGGCACCATCACCTGGTACAATTCGGGTGGAGCAAAAATTTCTAACAACGTAGTACACAGTATAAACAGTGTGGGCGACCAGTATTTCAGAGCTACGTGTACCCAGGGTGCGAATAATTGTGAAAGTGAGCTTTCAGGCTGGGTGAGAGTTCAGATAGGGCAATGTGTAACCCCCCTCCCCGTGCCATCCGTTACTGTGAAAGGAAACTCGCCGTTTAATACGGGAACCACCGTAGAAATAGAAGCCACCGGGTGTGGCTCTCACGCAGTAGAGTGGTACAACAGCGGCAATCAGCACATCGGGTCAGGCAGTAAATACTACGAGTCAGCAACCGGCCGTCATTTTCACTACGCCAAATGCAAAGCCGCTAACAGCTGCGAAGGTAGCGCCAGCGCTATGACCGACTTTACGATTGGAAATTGTCTTAACCCTCCACCGGCTCCGGTGATCATACCCGGTTCAGGAACGGTAACGGCAGGCCAAACCATAACACTGTATGCTTCGAACTGTGGCGGCACAATCAAATGGAGTACAGGCGACACCGGAAATCAAATCAGTGCAGGTGCAGGCACCTATACCGCTCAGTGTGTGATAGAAGGATGTGTAAGCGGGGCTTCTAACGAGGGAACGGTGATAGATGAGAAAGAGCCCTGTAATTTTACATTTACAATATCTACGAATAAAACCTCGGTCTGTGGTACAGAAAAGGCTACTTTGACGGCTACAGGATGTGTCGGTGAAACAGTGACATGGAGTAATGGTGGTGCAGGGGCTTCGATATCGGTGGGAGTAGGGAGTTATACGGCTACGTGTAGTAAGATAGGGTGTGATGCTAAGCAATCCAATAGCGTAACAGTCAATAGTACAAACTCACCGACTCCACCGGTTATAAGTGTTAACAAAACGACAATATGTGATGGAGAACAGGCTACTCTTACGGCTGCTGGATGTAATGGGACAATTACATGGAGTAATAATATGAGCGGAGCAAGTATAAATGTAGGTGTGGGAGTATATACAGCTAGATGTAGTACAGACTGTCAAACTTCTATAGCTTCTTCTGCAATACACGTTTTAGCTTGTACCCCTATTGAGGAAACCTGTAACTCAAATCAACTTATTATGCCCCAAACGATGGGAACAACTTTTGTAGGTACTGAACTTAGAAATAATATGGAGTATGAACGATATGAGATTATTTTTACCAATAAACATCCTGAGACATTCTTATCTACTGCGGTGCCCAATGGATATAATGGTTGTTTGCTGCCAAATCCTGAAAATATAATTTATACAACGCGAAAATCTAATAAGTTTCAATATTTGAAATTAAAAGGAGATATTCCCAGATGTCAAGGAGCATACTTTTCTATATATTATACCTGTTATTTACCTCCACATATAAGTGATTTTAATACTCCAAACAGAATAACAATTAACTACTAATTTGGGCTTCAAAAGCGAATTACTACCCCCATTTCCCTCCTCCGGGCAAAACAAAAGGGGCACTCCAAAATTGAACTGCCTCCTTTTTTAACTTACACAGTTTAACACATGATACCAGTTACCGATACCCCACGACCGGTGCCGTATTTTCCACCCCCTATTTCAAATACACCACCTCAAAACGGGCCAGCGGCGCCATTCTGGCCTTATTCAGGCTCAGGAACTTGCCGTCAGTGGTGAAGTTATCTACTTTATCCAGCACTTCAAAAAACTCCCCCTCCACGTTATCCCATGGGCAGGCCATCAGGGTAGCGGCTACTTTTGAAAAGCGGATTCTTCCGGTGGCTTCATTCAGTTCATAGGTGCCGCCAAAGCCGTTGCAGCCGCCATTACCGGTTACCCGGTTATCTTCCCGCCGGATGATCAGGTGGGGTTCGCGGCCGCCTTCACTGACCGTTACGGGCTTGCCGTTTAATTCGATGAGCTTCCAGTATTTTTCCTTTATGCTGCGGTCCTCTGTTTTATTCAGCCGGTATTTGCCGCCTTCCACCTCTTTACCTTTGCGGGTGACCGCTTTCAGGAAATTCTCGCCTACGAAAAGATACAGCGACTCTTCGGGGAGGATGATGCTGCCGCCGTCCGGCCCCCAGGCGAAACCGCCTTCCGACTTCCGGCCGTTACGGGTCATTTCATAGGACAGGTCTTCTTTCAGGACCAATACCACCGGCTCTGAACCGCCTTTTTTACCGGGCAGGGTGCCTTCATAGCGCCCGGACCAGTCCAGGGAATTCATGCTGTTATGATGATTATAAGCATTGCGGGTGCACGAAACACCTAAAATTACCAGGGTAAAAAGAAGCAGATTTTTCATTTACTATTTTTATTGATGTACAAGTTACGGCTATTGGACTGCAAATCTACCCCGAACGTTTATTAATTAATTTGTATTTTTGCCGTTTCTGCCAGGAAAGACATCTATAAATACAGCATAAAATGATAACACCTTCTTCAGCATTTGCAGATACCAAGCCCCACTATAACGTCCTTGACGGTTTCCGTGGAGTAGCGGCACTGACGGTTCTCTGCTTTCACGTATTTGAGGCTTTTGCCACCAGTCATTTAGACCAGGAGATCAATCACGGGTACCTGGCGGTGGATTTCTTCTTTATCCTTTCGGGTTTTGTGATGGGCTATGCCTATGATCATAAAAGCATGACCACGGCCGACTTCCTGAAACGCCGGGTCATACGCCTGCACCCCATGGTGGTGCTGGGCGCGCTGATCGGGGCTGCTTTATTCTACCTGCAGGGCTGTGAAGTGTGGGATGTGTCGCTCATATCCGTATCCATGCTGATGGTAGCTACCCTGCTGAATCTTTTCCTGATTCCCGCCACACCCGGTTCGGAGATCCGGGGGGTGGGTGAAATGTACCCCCTGAACGGGCCCAGCTGGTCTTTGTTTTTTGAATATATCGGTAATATCCTCTATATTCTGCTTCTCCGTAAGCTCTCCACCCGGGCGCTTTCCGTACTGGTTTTACTGGCCGGTATGGGGCTGGCTGCCTATGCCATGTTCGGGCCCGAAGGGGACCTGTGCGTAGGATTCTCCATGACACCTACAGGTATGCTGGGGGGCTCATTGCGGCTGCTGTTTGCCTTCCCGGCCGGCCTGCTGCTTTCCCGCATCTTTAAGCCTGTGAAAGTAAAAGGGGTGTTCTGGATCGGTGGCCTGGTCATCGTGATTCTATCGGCCATCCCGCGGATAGGCGGTGCGGAAAACTTCTGGATGAACGGCCTGTACGATGCCCTCTGTGTGATCCTGGTCTTCCCCCTGCTGGTGTACCTGGGCGCCTCCGCTCAAATCACGAACCCCGTCACAGACCGTATCTGCAAATTCCTGGGCGATATCTCCTACCCTCTTTATATGGTGCATTACCCCTTCATTTACTGGTACTTTGCCTGGGTGAAAAATGAAAACCTGACCTTCATGGAGTCCTTCCCGGGAGCCGCCGCGCTGGTGGTGGTCAGTATCCTGCTGGCCTGGGTTTCCTTAAAACTGTATGATGAGCCGGTGCGGAAGTACCTGACCCGGCGGTTTTTGAAGGTGAAATAAACGAACTCTATGTCTACAAGATGCCCTCCTTGGCCTATAAATTTCCCCGGCACGTGGACATAAATACGTTCTTATTCAGCAAAATCCGTATTTATGTGTAGGTTTGGACTCTGATTTAAAGACAAAAATTTGACTTTAGGCGCACTATATAAAAAGCTCCGGCCCTTTGTCAGGCCGTATAACACCCTGGTGATCCTGACGCTTACCCTTACGGTGGTGGGTTCATTTGCGGCGCAGGTTAACGCCTATATCCTGCGGTATACGGTAGATTCCATCTCTGACCTGATGGTGGCTAAGGAGCCGCTGAGCAAGGGCTTCTCCCTGCTTACGGTGATCAGTAGCATCCTGCTGGGCAAGGAAATCGTGAATTCCCTGGTGCAGTTTGGCCAGAAATACTATGGGGAGCGGCTGCGGATCCTGATTGCCCGTGATTTCTCCCAGTCCATCGTGGAGAAGATCCTGACCTACCGTCTGGCCTTTTATACCTCTACTGAAAACGAGAGCGGTAAGCTCCAGACGCGGATTGACACCGGGATCAGCAGCCTAACCCGGTTAGTGCAGAACTTTTTCATTGATATCTTCCCGCTGTTTGCCAATGCCATTGTGGCGCTGATCGCCATGTTTTCGGCCAACTTCTGGATCGGGCTGGTCAGCCTCTGCATAGTACCCATTTATTTTTACATCAGCCAATACCAGGCCAATAAGCTGAGCGGTTTCCGGCGGAAGATGCGGAATTACCGTGAAACTAAAAACCACAGCATCATCAGCCTGATCGAGTCCATTACCGTCATCAAGTCGTTTGTGCGGGAGTCTGCCGAAGCCGAAAAGCACCGGGTGATCCAGCACGACATGACCAATAACCAGCTGGAGACCCGCAAGACCGCCTTTATCTTTGACAGCGTCAAAAGCCTGATCGAGCAGGTGGGCGTAGTGATCATCATCATCCTGACGGCCTGGTTTGTGCTGGAGGGAAGGATGACCATTGGCGCCATCATGTTCCACGTGATGCTCTTCGGGAACATTTCCGCCCCTATCCGGCAGCTCCACCGCATCTATGACGAGGTAAACGATGCCCTCATCTATTCCGAAGGGTTTTTCGATATCCTGGAGTCGGATCACCAGATCGAAAACAGCGGTACGTATATCCCTAAAAAGGTCAAAGGGCGGATCGAGCTGCGTAACGTGGACTTCGTGTACCCGAACGGCACCCAGGCGCTTTTTAACGTGAGCATGACCATCCCGCCTGACCAGACCACCGCCCTGGTGGGCCTCAGCGGCGCCGGGAAAAGCACCATTGTGAACCTGCTGGATAAATTTTATGAGCCTACTCGCGGCAAGATCTTCATTGACGGTGTAGACCTGGCCGACTATAACACCACGGAGCTCCGGAAAAACATCGGGCTGGTGCTGCAGAAAAACCACATTTTCAAAGGCACCATTGCGGAGAATATCCGTTACGGCGAGCCGGAGGCCACGGATGCTGAAGTGGAGGACGCGGCTAAAAAAGCCTATATCCATGACCAGATCCTGCTGCTGCCGGAGGGCTACCAGTCGGACGCGCGTTCGCTTTCCGGCGGCCAGCAACAGCGCATAGCCATAGCCCGGCTCTTCCTGAAAAACCCGCCCATTATCTTCCTGGATGAGCCCACCGCCAGCCTGGATGCCATAGCCACGGAGCAGATCAAAAAAAGCCTGGACGCCATTAAGGCTAACCGGACCGTCATCATCATCTCTCATAGCATTTCCCAGATCATTGATGCCACAAACATCGTGGTGCTGGAGCAGGGCCGGGCTGTGGAAAGCGGCGTGCACGAAGAGCTTTTTGACCGTAAAGGCACTTATTATGAGATCTTTACTGCCATGGCGAACAGCCTGAATATTGACAAGATCACCAAAACCCTGGAATCCGGAGACGAATAGCCGGTTCAGGGCCATCCGGCCCCCTTTTCTCCCTCGCACTCAGACCCGAACCAAATTATTTAAGTTCTTTTTAATGGGCACAATCACTTTTTAAATCGTATATTTGTGGCTCAAAACAGGGAAAATACTTTTTTGAAGTGTATCCGCTTATCAGAACTATTCAATGAAGTTATATTTTAATACAGCAGAATTACAGAAGCTGGCCAGCTCCAGAGCAAAAGAATATAAAAGCGCTAAACCGTTTCCTCACATTGCCATTGACAACTTCATGGACCCTGAGCCCCTGGAGCAGGTGTTAGCGGACTTTCCGAGCCCGGACGTCAAGATCTGGAAAGAATACGAGAATTATTTTGAGGGAAAACTGGAAGCCCAGGGCGAGGAAAAAGTTTCTGACTTCACCTCCCAGCTGCTGTACCAGTTTAATTCTGCTCCCTTTATCTACTTCCTGGAAACCCTCACGGGGATCAAAAACCTGATGCCTGACCCGTATTTTGTGGGCGGCGGACTGCATCAGCTGAAACCGGGCGGGAAACTGGGCGTACATGCCGACTTTAACATGCACGGCAAGCTCCCGCACCTGTCCCGGCGGATCAATGCCATCCTTTACCTGAACAAAGACTGGAAACCGGAATATAAGGGCGACCTGGAGCTGTGGGACACCGACATGACCCGCTGCGAGGTGAAACTGGCGCCCCTGTTTAACCGCCTGGTGGTGTTTGATGTAACCGACTATAACTACCACGGCGTGCCGGAGATCATCAGCTGCCCTCCGGGCATGACCCGGAAATCCATAGGGCTGTTTTACTTTACGGTAGGAAGGCCCGAGGGCGAGATCATTCCGGGTAAAAAATCCACCTTATTTAAAGCCCGTCCTGGAGAAGAGATCCCGGAAGGCACCCACTTCAACAGGGATAATTATGATGGAGTAAAAGTTAAGAAAAACTTTAACTGGTTTATGGGCCAGGTACTGCCTCCTTTCATAACCAATCTTTTGAAAAAGTAAATGCCGAAAGCCTTAGCGATTTATTTACCGCAGTACCACCCGGTTCCGGAAAACGATGCCTGGTGGGGAAAAGGATTTACGGAGTGGACTAATGTTACTGCGGCCAAACCGCTCTTTAAAGGCCATTACCAACCCCAGCTTCCTACGGATAACGGCTATTATGACCTCCGGGTGCCGGAAACCCGCGAACTGCACGCGCAGATGGCCCGTGCGTACGGCATAGAAGGCTTTTGTTATTACCACTACTGGTTTTCGGGGAAACGGCTGCTCCATCAGCCCATTGATGAGATCCTGGACTCTAAAAAGCCGGATTTCCCTTTCTGCTACTTCTGGGCCAATGAGACGTGGTCACGCCGCTGGGAAGGCAAAGACCAGGAAAGCATCACCCTGATAGAACAAAAATACAGCGATGAAGACCACCGCGCCCACGCCGAGTGGCTGGTGAGTTCCTTCAAAGACGAAAGATACATTAAGATTAACGGGCGCCCCCTGTTCCTGGTCTACAAGCCCTTTGACCTCCCGGATGCGTCCCGGATGATGGCCATCTTTGAGGCGGTATGCCGGGAAAACGGGATCCCGAAACCCTATTTTGTGGGAAGTAACTCCCATGACCCGGATAAAAACCCGGCAGACATCGGTTTTGACAGTGCCATCCATTTCCAAACCCGGCATAACCTGCTGTCGGAATTCTGGATAGACGGTTTTACGCCGAAACGCATGATCCGGAACCTGATGCAGGGCGTGCTGAATCCCACCCTGAAGGTCTATGATTACAAGCAATACAAGGACCGGGCCCGCATTCACAAAATCCGCTACAAAGGATTCCCCTGCCCTATTGTGGGGTTTGACAATACCGCCCGGAAAGGAGAAAACGCGGTGATCCTGGCTAACCAGAACGTGGAAGACTTCAAGGCCTCGCTGATAGACGCCGTTAATGACGTGAAAGACTTCCCGGAAGACGAGCAGCTGGTCTTCATCAATTCCTGGAACGAGTGGGCCGAAGGCAATCACCTGGAGCCCTGCACGCGGTTCGGGCGCAGTTTCCTGGAAGCAGTGAAAGAGGTTTTCAAGCCCTGATCCGGTGCCGCCGCCCGGCGCGCAATGCCCTAAGCATCCTATTACCTGTTCCGGCCTCTAGGCCTTCCATTTGATATTACAACCCATACTCGGGAACTGGATCTCCGATAGCGGCTGCCCGGATAAAAGCGCATTCAGCGCCCCTCTCAGGTCTTTCCCGGTCAGGGGTTTGGGATTTTCCTCGCGCGGCCGTGACTCGTCCAGCCGGCCCCGGTACGCCAGCTTCAGATGGGCATCAAACAAATAAAAATCAGGGGTACAGGCGGCATCGTAGGCCCGGGCCACGCTTTGGGTCTCATCATACAGGTACGGAAAATCCAGCTTCCAGTGCCCGGCAAATTCCTTCATTTTCTCCGGCGAGTCCTGGGGATAGGCCACCACGTCATTAGAGCTGATGGCCACCACTCCTATGCCTTTTGAGCCGTAATCTGCCGCTATCCGCAGGATCTCCGGCATCACATGGATCACATAAGGGCAGTGGTTACAGATAAACATAACGAGGGTGCCTTTTTCCCCCCGGAGCTCCTCCAGTGAGCGCTCTGTATCACTCAGGACATCCGGCAACCGGAAATCCGGTGCCGTTGTCCCTAAGTTCATCATATTAGATGCAGTGAGTGCCATAGTTCTTATTTATCCTCCGGAAGCAGTACTACCCGGATAAAATTCTCCCCTGTCAGGTACTTTTGCGCAATGGCCTTCGTACTTTCCACGGTTACTTTTTCCAGTTTTTTATCGGCCATAGGGATGGTTTTGATATCCTCACCCTTCTGGTACTTATCAGAAAGGGCATTCAGCCAGTAGTTATTGTTCTTCAGGTTAGTCTGGAAATTCAGTTTTTCGTTATTCACATATTTTTCAATATCCTCACGGGTACCCCCGTTCTGGCGGATCTTCGCAATCTCCTCCTGGGTAAGCGTGATCAGCTTCTCCACATTGGCCGGCGCACATCCAAAGCCCACGATGAGCTGGTAGCGGGGCGTAGGATAACGGTTAGTCCGCATACTGGCGTACGGTGAATACACACCGCCTTCTTCTTCCCGCAGCTTCTCGGTCAGCTTGATCTGGAGAATCTCGCCCAGGGCGGTTAACAGCAGCTCATCCGTATCATTCGGCTGGTACTCACCGGTAAACAGCAGGGTAACGTTTGCCTTGTCCTCGCTTCCTTTCTTCACGGTTTTAGACACTTTGCCCTTAGGCGGATAAATGCCTAAATCCTTATATTCCGGCTTTTTCCCGCTGGAAGGCAGGCTTCCGAGGTAGGTAGCCAGCAGGGGCTTGATCTTTTCCACATCAAAATTACCCACGAAGGTAAACTCAAAACCGGATGCATCTGCAAAGCGCTCTTTAAAGATCTCCATGGCGCGTTCGGGGTTCAGGGCGGCCCAGCGGGCGGAAGTCATGGGGCGTACCCGCGGGTGGTAGTTATAAATCACCGACTGCAGGGTGTCACTGTACACCTTCTCCGGCGTAGGGGTAGCTTCCATGTTAGCCAGGTAGTCGCGCTGGTTACCGATAGCCCCCGTCACCACTTCTTTATCCAGGTGGTTATCCGTAAACTTATTGTAAACCAGTTGCAGGGCGGTTTCCAGGTCTTTTATGTTCGACATACCCGAGAATCCTTCCGAAATATTGCCCACAGAGGCATTGGCCCGGGCTACTTTGCCTGACATAAACTTAGTGAGCTGGGGCGAGGTCAGCGTGCCGTTACCGCTGCTGGAAGCCACAAAAGAGGCATACGTGGCATTATCGGCATCGGCATCCGGGTAAAGCGAGGTGCCGCCCCAGCGGGTTCCGCGGAAAACGATCTCGTCATTTTTAAAGTCGGTAGGTTTCAGATTTACCTTCACGCCGTTTTCAAACACGATCTCCGTTACACCCACTTCAGGCACCTGCTTTTCGGAGCGGATCTTGCCCGGGGCCGGCACTTTCGCCACCAGTGAGGCCGCTACGGCCTCGTCTACATAGGCGGTGATGTTAGTTCCGGTATTATCCAGCAGCTGCTTCAGGCGGTCAGCGGTAGGCAGGACGTCTTTAGCGGCCTCCGGTCCCATCAGGGCCAGTACGCGGTTTTCTTTGGTGATCACCTGCTTCACAAAAGCATTCACTTCTTCCAGTTTAATGCCGTCCAGGTATTGATCCATCAGGGTTTTATCGAACGCAATATCCGTCATCACCACATTATCCAGGAAACATTGCACCAGCTCATCCACAAAACTAGCCGAGTTCGTCTTATCTCTTTCGGCAAACTGCTTTTCCACCCCGGTTTTGTACGACAGCTTGGCCCGGTCCAGTTCACCCTGGGTAAACCCGAACTGAGCGGCCCGCTGGTTTTCATCCAGCACGGCGATCAGCGCTTTCTCCACATCGTTTCCTTTGGCTACGGCTATGGCATTCAGGGCATCCAGGCCGGCCAGGAAAGAAGAATACCCGCTCATACCGAACTGGAAAGGCGGATCGGCTTTCTGCTGGAGCTCGCTCAGGCGGCGGCTGATCATGGTATTAAATAAAGACCGGATCATGGCCTCCCGGCGGTTAGCGCCGGTGATCTCCTTGCGTTCAGGCTGCAGGTAAAACAGCTGCACCATGCTGTAGGGCTGCTCCTTATCGGTGATCACGATGGCATCTGTCCCACCGGACAAAGGCACTTTATATTCGGTTCTGGCCGGGGCATTTTTCGGGTTTTTGAAGCCTCCGAAGAGCTTTTTGATCATCCCTTCCACCACGGCCGGGTCAAAGTCGCCCACGGCCACCACCGCCTCCAGGTCAGGGCGGTACCACTGCTCTTTAAATTTCTTAAATTCATCGTAAGGGGCATTCTGAATCACACTTTCCAGGCCTATAGGCAGCCTTTCGGCATACCGGGAGCCCCGGAAAAGCACGGGATACAGTTTTTCATTGATCCGCTGGCGGGCGCCTTTGCCCAGGCGGGCCTCTTCCATCACCACTCCCCGTTCTTTATCGATCTCCGAATGGTCTAAAGTGGCATTTCCGGACCAGTCGGCCAGTACGGAAAGGTATTTTTCAAATTTCGCCAGGGTATCCGTAGGCACGGGCAGCATATACACCGTTTCATCAAAACTGGTGTAGGCGTTCAGATCGGCGCCAAACTTGATACCGCTCTTTTCCAGGAAGTTCACCAGCTCATTCTTCGGGAAGTTCTTGGTGCCGTTAAAATTCATGTGCTCCATAAAGTGGGCCAGCCCGCGCTGCGGTTCGGTCTCCAGGATAGAGCCGGCTTTGATCACCAGCCGCAGCTCGGCCCGGTTTTTAGGCTCCACGTTCTTGCGGATGTAGTAGGTCAGCCCGTTAGGCAGTTTTCCCACCTTCACGGCAGGGTCCATGGGGAGCTTGTCGGTTAAATTGATGTTTTGTGCAAAACTCCATGTGCTTATGCATAAAGTAAGCACCAGGCTGAAAATCTGTCGTTTCATAATTAAATTTTGATTAAATAATATACCTCCCGGTGGGTTTGTGGGGTACCGGAACAGTCCGTAATTTACGAATAAAATCGGAGAAGTAATACGGCCAACTAAATATATAATTAGTCATCGCGAAGTTCCGGCCGGCCCTTTCACCTACCACTGCCTCCTCCTCTAAGTAAACTGACTCACAGCCGGTTTTGTCCGCTTTGGAGTTAATCTGTTTTTACCGGACAGCCGCATTGCCGTAACTTTGCGGTATGAAAGATTATGAAATTCCCGTACGGAATATTCTGAAATACAGTTTAGCATTTGCACTTACGGTCTCGATGATCTCCTTTCTCGGCTCTTTTATGCAGGATGAAAGCTGGTTTGCCGTGGTCTACCGGGTGGTCAGTAATTTCCTGCTTTTCTATAGTTTCAGCCTGCTTAACCTCTGTCTTCTGAAAGGTTTTTACAAAAGGAGCCCCCTGCAGGACAGCTACGTGAGCATTAATGATAAGCGCCATTTTCTCTGCGGCGTTTTTAGCACGGCCGTTATTTTCTTCGGGTTCCATTCCCTGTATGTTTTCCTCATTAAAAAGGGATACATGACAGTGGTTTATGTCAGTGAAGAAATGATCCGGCTGGGTAACTGGGTGTACCTGTTCTTTTTCGTAGCCAGCACGGTTATCTATACCATGACGTACTTCCTGCATAATTTTATCATTCTCCAGGACATGAAGGTGAGAGTAGACCTGGAAAACTCGCAGCTGCGAACCATAAACGCTGAAACGGTAAACCAGCTGCTCCGGCAGCAAATCCAGCCCCATTTCCTTTTCAATGCGCTGAATGTGCTGAAATCCCTGATCCGGAAATACCCGGACACGGCCGAAGAATACCTCATCAGCCTGTCGGATTTCCTGCGGGCCTCCGTAAACCAGAATAAAAAAGTGCTGGTGCCTCTGGCCGAAGAGCTGAAGATCTGCCGTGACTACATGGAGATGCAGAAGATCCGGTTCGGGAATGCCCTGCATTACGAGGTGGACATCGCCGACACCGAAAGCGGCTACCTGCCCGTTTTTTCCCTGCAGCCCCTGCTGGAAAACGCTATTAAGCACAATGAGCTGACCACGGCGGCCCCGCTGAAGATCCTGATCTCGGACGCGGCCGGATGGGTGGAAGTAAAAAATAATCTCCAGCCCAAAAGGTCGATGTCGGAATCTACCGGTAACGGCCTCAGTAACCTCTCCGAGCGTTACCGGATACTCTCCGGAGACTGCGTGCAGATCATCGAGAACCGCGAAGATTTTATCGTGAAGATCCGGATTTTGAATGCTGAAAACCTATTGTCACCTGTTACGGAAACTATTTAATTATGAAGATCATCATCATAGAAGATGAAAAGCTTACCGCTGAAGACCTGGCAGAGGTCATTCAGCGTACGGAACCGGCCACGGAGATCGTAGCCAGCCTGAGCTCGGTGAAGGAAGCGCTGGATTATTTTGAAGGACCGGTGGAAGCCGACCTGATCTTTTCCGATATCCAGCTGGGTGACGGCCTGAGCTTTGAGATCTTCCGCGAGAGGAAGACGGATATCCCTGTCATTTTCTGTACCGCTTACGACGAATACGCCCTGAATGCCTTCAAAACGAACGGCATCGACTATATCCTGAAGCCGTTTTCGGTGAATACCATTAAAAACGCGCTGGATAAATACAAAAACCTGAAGAAGATCCTGGCCCCGGCCCCCAATAACCTGGAAGCCCTGCTGAATGTGCTGGACCAACGGCCCCGGACCACTTCGGTGCTGGTGCATTACAAAGACCAGATCATCCCGGTTTCTGAAAAGGACATCGCCCTGATCTGTATCCGGAATGAAACCATCCTGCTGAAGACCTTTGATGAGAAATCTTATTTTATCACCCGTACGCTGGATGACCTGGAAGCGCGGCTGGGCTCCGGTTTTTTCCGGGCTAACCGCCAGTACCTGGTCAGCCGGAATGCCATAAGGTCAGTAGAAAATTACGGCGCCCGTAAGCTGGCCCTGCTGCTGACCGTGCCCCATGATGAGACCATCACTGTCAGTAAAGAAAAGCATACTCCGCTGATGAACTGGCTGGAAGGAAAATAGATACCTGATAAAGGCTACTGACACAGGGCTGTCACCCGGGCCGGCTATTTTTGTACAAATAATTGGTTTATGATAATTGCAAAATATTCTTTGAATAGTTAAAAATTTGAAAATAACCCTCTTACGTCTATGAATTTCATACCCAAAAATGTCCGTTTAAATGATTTTATCTTTTTATGCAAAAAAAACTTGCCGAACTTTGCCTCCCGAAATACGCAAAGCTATACTTAATTGAATAACACTGTATTTACAGTCCCAACAAAACACTCATTGGATGAAATCTAGAATGCTAATTGCGGGAATGTTCCTGTTCATTTCCGCTCTCCGAACTTCCGGACAGACAACACTCACCTTGCAGGACGCTATTAAATATGCGCTGGCGAACAGTGAGAACATTAAAAAGGCCCAGCTGGATATTGAAAACGGTCTGAACGTGGTGAAAGAAACCCGGGCCAGTGCCAAGCCCCAGATCAGCGCGGTTTCCAGCCTCACCCTAAACCCCGTAGTACAGCAGTTTGTACTGCCTGCAGAGGCTTTCGGGGGTACACCCGGTGAATTTATCGCTATTAAGGCCGGCCAGACCTGGAATGCCATGACCCATCTGCAGGTCAGCCAGCAGCTGTATAACCAGCAGCTATTCACCGGTCTGAAGGCCGCCCGCGGCAGTGCCGAGTTTTATAACCTCATGAAAGAGCTCAGCGAGGAAAACGTGGTTCAGCAGGTAGCCACCAACTACTACCAGGTGCTGGTGAACCAGCACAAGCTGGGGCTGATAGACGATAACCTGGAGCGGATCAATAAGCTTCAGGGCGTACTGCAGGGCCTGTACGAGAACGGCCTGGGCAAGAAGATCGATGTGGACCGGATCCGGGTAAACCGTGTGAACCTGGAAACCCAGAAGATGCAGCTCCTGAACGCCATTGAGCTTCAGAAGAATGTACTGAAGTACTCCATGGCCATGCCGATGTCGGAAAACATCGTGCTCCCGGATGAAGACATCCGGAAGCTGGAGTCACTGGCGGCCAGCCTGAAGATCACCCCTCAGCTGGATCCGGAATCCCTGCTGAGTGTGAAGGTACTCCGCAAACAGGACGAACTGCTGGGCCTGAACCTGGATGCCAAGCGGGCGGAGTTTTACCCTACCGCCTCCCTGAGCGGCTCATACATCCAGAACAGCCAGAGTAACCGGTTTAACCTGTACTTCCCGGGTGCGCTGAATTACAGCATGATGAATTTCGCGTTAAATATCAACATCCCGATTTTTGACGGGGGGGCCAAGAAAGCCCGGGTAGACCAGGCCAAAGTGGATATCCTGAAAAACCGGGAAGAGATCAATATGACCTCCAATGCCCTGAAGATGGCTTATGACAACGCCAAAATACAGATGCAGAACAGCATTGAGGCCATTGAGAATCAGCGGGCTAACCTGGAGCTGGCCAAGGAAGTGTACGAAAACATCAACAGTAACTTCCGCCTGGGCCTGGTGAACCTGACCGATCTGCTGAATGCGGAGTCAGAGCTGACCAGTACGCAAAATGCCTACAGCGATGCACTGCTGCAATTCAAGGTAGCTGAAATAGAATTAATGAAAGCCCGGGGGGAAATCAAAAACCTGGCGATAAACTAAAATAAAAAGATAAACAATGAAACGTATACTCATTACCATACTAGTACTCGCAGGATTCGGTGGAGCCATAGCGTATATCCTGAGTAAAAATAAGAAAGAAAACCAGGCTAAGGTAGACGTGGTGAATGCTTCCGGCGGTGCCGTACCCGTGAAGGTGGCTAACGCGGAAGTGAAGCCCATAGACCTGGATTTTGTGGCTAACGGTAATTTTGTACCTAACCAGGACCTGGAATTTATGTCGGAAGTATCCGGAAGGATCACTTCTCTCCGGGTGAAGGAAGGTGACCGCGTGGGCAAAGGACAGATCCTGGCCACCGTGGAAGATAAGTACCTGGCCCTGGACCTGCAGAATGCCAAAGAGCAATACCAGAAACTGCTGACCGATAAAAACCGGCTGGAGAGCGCACTGAAAACCGGCGGCGTAACCCAGGCGCAGGTAGACGAGATCAACCTGGCCGTTAAGAATGCCCAGAACGGGATCGACCAGATCCAGAAGCGGATCGGTGACGTACAGATCAAAGCGCCCATCTCCGGTATTATTAACAAAAAGTACATTGAGCTGGGCTCTTATGCCTCCCCCGGTACCAAGCTGTTTGATCTTGTAGACGTTTCCAGCCTGAAGCTGAACGTGAACGTGAACGAGAAGCAGGTGGTGCAGCTGAAGAAGGGCGACAAGGTGGATATCAAAATCCCGGTGTTCCCGGACAAGACCTTCAGCGGTTATGTTTCTTTCATTTCGGTGAAGGCGGATAATTCCCTGAACTTCCCTATTGAGATCAAGCTGAACCCTACCGGCGCTTCCGAAGTGAAATCGGGGATGTATGCTTCTGCTAATTTTAACTTTGCCAAAACGGCTCCTATCCTGACCGTACCGCGTACGGCCTTTGTGGGGAGTGTGAGAAACGGCCAGGTATATGTGGTAAACGGTAACAAGGTAACCCTTACCCGGGTAACGCCCGGAAGCATTTTCGGTGATAACGTAGAGATCCTGAGCGGGCTGTCGGAAGGACAAACCGTGGTAATTTCCGGGCAGATCAACCTCCAGGACGGCGTAGCCATCGAAATTCAGAAATAAAAATACCCTAGCTATGAGTGATGAGCTGTGAGCTATGAGAATCAAAGACGAACCAGGCAAAATGTAGCCTGCTGTCAATGAATAAAGCGGTCCGCCGCACGGCTCATAGCTCAAGGCTCTTAGCTAAAAGCTAAAAATTGATACCTAATGAAAATAGCTGACATATCCATAAGAAGGCCGTCTATTGTGATTGTGGTCTTTACCGCGCTCACTCTATTCGGTATACTGAGCTACTTCAGCCTGAATTATGAGCTTTTGCCCAAATTCTCGCCGGGGGTAGTGTCTATTGCTACGGTATATCCGGGAGCATCGCCGGGTGAGGTGGAAAACACCGTCACCAAAAAGATCGAGGATGCGGTGGCATCGCTCGAAAACATCAAAAAACTGGACGCTACCTCGTATGAGAGCCTCTCGCTGGTGATCATTGAACTCCGGCCCGGCGCTAACGTAGACCTGGCCCTGAATGACGCCCAGCGGAAAATTAACGCCATGCTGTCGCAGCTGCCGGATGACGCCGAGGCACCCTCGCTGAACAAGTTCTCCTTTGATGACCTGCCCATCCTTACCCTTTCTGCCACGGCAAACCTGGATGACGCCACTTTTTATGACCTGATCGACAAGCAGATCCAGCCCATTCTTTCGCGGGTACCGGGTGTGGCACAGGTGAACCTGATCGGTGGACAGGAAAGGGAGATCCAGGTAAATATCAATGCCTCCAAGCTGGAAGGTTATAACCTGTCTATCCTGCAGGTGCAACAGGCCATCCTGGGTTCTAACCTGGACTTCCCTACGGGTAGTATCAAATCAGATAACCAGGACATCCTGGTGCGTCTGTCCGGAAAATATAAAAACGTGGAAGAACTCCGTAACCTGGTGATCGCTGACGGTCCTACGGGTGCCCAGGTGCGTCTGCGGGATATAGCTGACGTGCAGGATGCCCAGAAAGATGTGGAAAAGATCTCCAGGGTAAACCGTAAGAGTGCCATATCGCTCCAGGTGTTGAAGCAGTCGGATGCGAACGCCGTGGAAGTAAGCCGGGCTACCCGGGAGATCCTGACCAAGGTGGAGAACCAGTACAGCCGCGAAGGGCTGAAGATAGGCGTGGCGAACGATACCTCCGAGTATACGCTGAAATCCGCCAATGCCGTGGTATTTGACCTCTTCCTGGCCATTGTGCTGGTGGCGGTGATCATGCTGTTCTTCCTGCACAGCCTCCGGAACTCCCTCATTGTAATGGTGGCTATCCCGGTATCCCTGATCGCTACCTTCATTGGAATGAACCTGATGGGCTTCTCCCTGAACATGATGTCACTACTGGGGCTATCCCTGGTGGTAGGTATCCTGGTGGATGACGCCATTGTGGTAATTGAAAATATTTACCGTCACATGGAGATGGGTAAAAACCGGGTAAGGGCGGCCTATGACGGTGCCAAAGAGATCGGTTTTACGGTAATTTCCATTACGCTGGTAATTGTGGTGGTGTTCCTGCCCATAGCCCTTTCTACGGGTATGGTTTCGGATATCCTCCGTGAATTCTGTCTGGTGGTGGTGATCTCGGTATTGCTTTCCCTGCTGACCTCGTTTACCATAGTTCCCCTGCTGACCTCGCGTTTCGGTAAGCTGGAAGTGATTAACGGCAGTAACTTCTTCAGCCGTTTCATCCTGTGGTTTGAAGAGCAACTGAACCGCTTTACCCGCTGGATCACCAGTATCCTGGAGTGGTGTTTAGGCCATAAGTTCGTCACGCTGTTAATTGTGATTGTGATGTTCTTCTCCTCCTTTATCCTGGTGGGTGCCGGCTATATTAACGGGGAATTCTTCCCCTCTTCTGACCGGGGCGAGTTCTTTGTGCAGATCGAGCTGCCTAAGGATGCGGCTATTGAACAAACCAACCAGCTGACCCAGCGGGCCGAGGAGTTCCTGAGCGGAAAGCCGGAGATCATCTCGCTGATCACCTCTGTGGGGCAGTCGAGTGACGGTATGGTGGCCACCCTGGCCCCGGCGTATAAGGCCGAGATCATGGTGAAGCTGGTAGATAAGGAAAAACGGGCAGATGCCACGGATGTATATGCCGCTAAAATCAAGAAGGAGCTACAGCACCTGCTGGTAGGTGCCAAGATCAAGACCCTGCCGGTGAGCTTTATCGGTACAGCTGACCAGGCGCCTATTGAGCTGGTGGTGGTGGGTTCGGACCGCGACAGCGTGACCCTTTACGCTGAACAGGCGCTGGCCGAGCTGAAGAAAATACCGGGTGCGGTAGAAGCCAAATTATCGGCGGAAAGCGGTAACCCCGAGATCTCCGTAGAAGTAGACCGCGACAAAATGGCGGCCCTGGGCCTGGATCTTTCCACGGTGGGTGCTACCATGCAGACGGCCTTTAACGGGAACACGAACGGTAAGTTCCGCCAGGGACAATACGAATATGACATTAACGTGCGGTTTGACGACTATGACCGGAAAAACGTGAACGATGTGAGCAATACCCTCTTCACCAATAAGCGGGGTGAGCTGATCCGGCTGTCGCAGTTTGCTGCGGTACGGGAAAGCTCAGGTCCCAGCCAGCTGGAAAGAAGAGACAAGAGTACGGCCATCAAGGTGCAGTCGCAGGCGGTAGGGGTTCCTGCCTCCGTGGTCGTAGCCGGATGGCAGCCTAAGCTGGATTCCCTTCCCAAGCCCGGTGGTGTAAGCTACGTTTGGAGCGGGGATATGGAAATGCAGTCGGAAGGTTTTGGTACCCTGGGTATCGCCATCATCCTTTCGGTGATCCTGGTGTACTTCATCATGGTGGCCCTTTACAACAGCTTTGTGCACCCGTTTGTGGTATTGTTCTCTATCCCGCTGGCGGTGATCGGCGCCCTGCTGGCCCTGGCACTGACGAATAACACCCTGAACATTTTCACCATGCTGGGGATGATCATGCTAATCGGTCTGGTGGCCAAGAACGCCATCATCCTGGTGGACTTTACGAACCAGCTGCGGGCCGAAGGAAAGAGCACCCGTGAGGCGCTGATCCTGGCTAACCACGCCCGTCTGCGTCCCATCCTGATGACCACCATCGCCATGGTGTTCGGTATGCTGCCTATCGCCCTGGCCTCAGGTAGCGGATCGGAATCGAAAAACGGCCTGGCCTGGGTAATTATCGGGGGCCTGATCAGTTCGCTGTTCCTGACGCTGATCGTAGTGCCCGTGGTTTACCAGATGTTTGACAGCCTCCTGAATCGCCTGGGACTCAATAAACCCGAGCTGCCTGTAGATAAACTCCTGACAGAGTCTTACGAGCACCGGGATGTGAAGGAATATTAAGAAATCGTCTTTTTATCAGAAAACCGCCTGTAAAAGGGCGGTTTTTTTATTTAATTTGCAGCCTGATTAGCGGTATATATGATTAAAAGACTCTACCAGTCCCAGGGTATCCAGGGCGTACTTACTATAGGTTACCTGTACATGGTTATCCTGGGCATACTGGGCGAAGCGCTTTATTACAGCCAGCTGGGCATTAATATCCTGAATTATTCCAACATCACCGATGTGCTGCTCAGCCCCATTTCCAAGATCACCTCTAACTTCTACCTGCTGGGAGTCATTATTTTGATAGTGGTAACGGCATTAAGCACCCTGAACAGTGCGAATACCCCTGAAAAGAAAGCAAAACTGAAAAAGTGGCTGCGCATCCGGCCGGGCAATGAAAGCAAGACCCTGGACCTCCTGGTGGTTTTTCTTTCCATCTTTCTTTTCAGCTTTTACGTGGGCCTGGATATGGGCCTGGGGGCAAAGAGAGCAGAATCTATTGAGAAGAAGGAACTGCGGTTTAACGATAAACTAGTCTTCAGCTCCGCGGATTCGGTATCGGCGAAGATCGTAGGGGTAAACAGCGCTTACCTGTTTTATGTTACGGCTGACAGCCCGTCAGTGAAGATATCCCCTATCAGTAACCTGCAGTATTTTGAGCGGCAACCGGCCAAACCGAATTTCAGTAAAATTTTTAAATGATCTCCATCTTCTTCATCAGGAAGGTGGCGCTTTTATTCCGGCAGATGCCGCTACGGAGCTTGTAGTCAAACACCAGCTCGCCGTTAACGATCTCCACTTCAAAGTTTTTATTTTCCAGTCGGTCAGGGTATTCATCCGTCAGGCGGCAGACGGCCAGGTCATGGGTGGCTATCCCGCCTAAAGAGGGCCGGGAGATGATACGCTTGATCACGCCGATGGTCCCTGACTGTTTGTCGTCAGAATTTGTGCCCCTCAAAATTTCATCCAGCAGCACCAGGCAGGGCTGTAGTTCCAGCTGGTCCATAATGGCTTTCAGGCGTTTCACTTCTGCAAAGAAATAGGATTCCCCGCTGCTCAGGGAGTCGGATTGCCGCATAGACACCAGCACGGGCATCAGGTGTACGCGGGCGTGCTGCGCACACACGGGCGCCCCGGTACCCGCCAGCACCATGTTTACGCCCAGAGCCCGCAGGAAAGTGCTCTTCCCGGACATATTGGAGCCCGTCAGGATCATAAAGTTATCCGGTGTGAGGCGGATGCTGTTATCTACCCGGGCATTGTCCCGGATCAGCGGGTGGCCCATTTCTTCAAAGTCTACCACCAGGTCCGGAGTGAGGGCCGGGTAGGTATAGCCCGGGTTATTAAAGGCGAAATTAGCATAGCTGTTCAGGGCTTCTATCTCTCCCATCACTTCCAGCCAGTTGTGCAGCTCTGCCGCATGGGCCTGCTTCCACTGCAGCAGCGAGCGCAACGCATGGATGTGGTAGGTCACGGTTCCGTTCAGCGCCAGCGCGCCCAGGTCAAAGTTAATGCCCTGGAGTTTCAGGAAAAATTTGGAGAGCTGTTCCAGTTTTTTACCGGTATTCCGGTCATCGCGACCCAGGGTTTCCTGCCATTTCGTTAAAAGTGCGGAGCGGAAATGCCCGGTTTCCATAGCACCCAGGATGAGGCCATAATGCCGGATGATCTCCGCCACATTCCCGGAGTCAATCAGCTCGCTTTTAATTTTCTTCAGCTGGGTACCGGTCAGCATGAGGTTTGCCGTAAAAGCCACCACCATCCACTTCCAGGTGATCCATCCGGCCAGTAAACCCCCGAGGGTGAAAATAAAGAGGGCCGGCAGCACAAAGGCCAGGATCATCACGGGCCGGGTCACGGCATTTTCCCGGTTTTCCGACCAGGCCAGTAACTGGCGGTAACCGGTTTCATTATCCTGCATCATCCTGCCCAGGGCCGATACCCTCTGGCGGCCTTCCACGTCCGCGCTGAGCTCTTTTATGGCTTCCTGCCGCAGGAGTACTTCTTCAGCAGAGTAAGGCCGGTTCAGACTGCGGGCCAGCTTTGCCTCGCCCACGTAGGTGGTGGTGCGGTTAAGGTGCTGAAAAAGGGAATCCGGCCCGAAAACATCCAGGTCATAGGTATAAAAATGGGAGCTGTCGGTGTACCGGGCGCCATCGTTAAACGGCTTTTTCCCGGAGGTAAGAAAGTCGGATTCTTCCCTGTTGATGGTCCTCAGGTTTTCAGCTATTCTCTTCTGCCAGAGGATAGAGCGGTGTTTTTTAACACATTGCACAAAAACCACCAGCAGTACCGCGAAGACCACCCCGTAGGCCCGGTGGCCGGAAGCAATTGTAAAATAGAGAGCGCTGATCATGGCTAAGGCCAGGAGCAGCCGGAAAAAGCTGTAAGTATCGTAACGTTTCTTTAACTGCGTGGTTTCAGACAGGTACCGGTCTGCCCGGTCATCATAATATTGCGTCATCCGATTAAGATCATCTGTTATTCACAACAAGCGTGCTGTAAAATAAGTTTTCAAACCATCCATAAGGCACGCTTTAAAGCCCCCTGCTTGCTGAAATGCCTGCGGGCCGGTCTATTGGCTATCCTTCTTTTCTGCCGTAGATTTCTGCGGATTAATGATCAGCCGCAGCGTGGGGTCATTGGAGATAAAATTCCATAACCAGGTAAACACCAGCTTTATTTTGTTTTTAAAACTCGCAATAGGCAATATATGGATCACTAACCATAGCCACCAGGCTATAAATCCTCTGAAAAAGCCTACCGGTAATTCTGCCACTGCTTTATACTTACTGATGATGGCCATACTGCCTTTATCTTTGTAATGAAAGGGTACGGGAGATTTCCCATTGATCATCTTCCTGAAGTTCTTTGCTAATAAGATGCCCTGCTGTATGGCCACCTGCGCCATCTGCGGGTGCCCGTTAGGGAAGGCCGCATCCGTATCCTGGTAGCAGATATCGCCGATGGCAAAGACATCAGAGGTTCCCTTCACCCGGTTAAATTCATTAACAGCGATCCGCCGGTTTCTCACCACGGCTTCCTGCGGTAAACCCCGGACCTCATTGGCAATAACGCCTGAAACCCACACCAGTGTTTTGGCCGCGATCTGCTCATCATCAGAGAGGTACACGGTATCTTCCTTAAAGTCTTTTACGGCTACCGACAGCCGGATATTTACCCCCAGGTCAGACAGCGCGGCCAGGGCCTCCTCCTGTGATTTGCGGCGCATGGTACCCAGCAGGGTATGGGCGGCGTCTACCAGGTAAATGTGCATGGGGTCATCCCGTAATTCAGGGTAGTCTTTGGTACGGATATACCGGTTCATTTCTGAAAGCATGCCCGACAGCTCCACTCCGGTGGGGCCTCCGCCGGCTATCACAAAGGTCATGAGCTTTCTTCTTTCCACGGCATCGTCTGTTCTGCAGGCCTGCTCCATGTGGCGGAGAATCGTATTCCTGATTTTCAGTGCATCATCAATATTCTTCAGGGGCAGGGCATTTTCACGGATGGACTGCAGCCCGAAGTAGTTGGTTTGGGTGCCCTGCGCCAGCACCAGGTAGTCGTAATCCAGGCTGCCGCCGCTGGTATGGACGATGCGGCGGTCCACATCCACGCTCCGGAAGCTCCCCAGGTAAAAGCGGATATTATCTTTCCCCTGGAACATTTTCCGGAAAGGGTAACTAATATTGGACGGAGCTATAAAGGACGAAGCCACCTGGTAAATGAGGGGCGGGAAGTAATTGTAATTATTGCGGTCTACCAGCACCACCTCCATGCCCTCGGCGCCTGCCAGGTTCCTGGCCAGGTTCATCCCTCCGAACCCGCCTCCTATGATCACAATTCTCTTTTTCATATCGTTCTTTCAGAAATCTGTATTGTATAATTTCCTGAACTGCCTGTATTTGATGCTTTCCGGAGGGGAATAGCAGCGGTAAGCCCCGCTATGCCTCCCCCCAACTGTATCCGGATGAACTGCACAATAATAAAAATGAACTGCCCGGATCAGGGGTACAGGAGGTATTTTTCCCGGATAGTTTTAAATTCCTGCAAGCCCGGCTCCCAGCTTTTGCGGATCTCCGCTTCCGGTACGCCGGCTATAATCTGTTTCCTTAACTGATCCGTGCCGATACGCAGGTCAAATGCTGAAATATCCTGGTTAGCCCTTCCCGGTGTGAAAAATTTAGCCTTATCCGGGTAGGCATTGTATAATTCTATCACCCAGGCTAAATTAATCTGCCGCCTCTTCCGGAGCTCATTCACGTCATATTCCCGGAGGTCCAGCCCGTAACAGACCGCGTCTTTGTGATTAGGGTGCTCACTCATGCCGGGGATGGCCACCGGCTGGTAGGAAAAGCTGTATTTCCCTTTTAACGCCGGTGCTCCTAAGATAGTAAAGGGCATATACGTACCCCGGCCTTCATTAATAGCGGTGCCTTCAAACATACATAAACTGGGAAATAACAGCACCGCCTGCTGGGTATTCAGGTTCGGTGAAGGATTCCGGGGTAATACGTAAGGCATATCATGATTATAGTTCGCCACCTTGACAATGTTTATTTTGCAGGGCTTTTTAAGGTAGCCCTCGCCGTTAAGGTATTGAGCAAACTCCCCCAGGGTCATGCCGTGGGTCATGGGTATTTTATGGATACCAATGGCCGATCTGAACCGGTCATCCGTCATTACGGGGCCATCCACCACATACCCGTTAGGGTTAGGCCGGTCCAGGATCATTAATTCCAGGTTATTCTCCGAACAGGCCTGCATCACGTGTTCCAGGGTATTGATATTGGTATAGAAACGGCAGCCCACATCCTGTATATCAAATACCATAAGGTCTATGCCCGCCAGCTGCTCTTTCGTGGGCTTCTCGTTCCTGCCGTATAAGGAGATGATCGGGATACCGGTTTTGGCATCTTTTTCATCGTGCACCACGGCCCCGTTACTGGCGTTTCCCCGGAAACCGTGCTCCGGGCCAAACACTTTGACAATATTCACCCCCAGGCTCAGTAAACTGTCTACAATGTTATTCTGAACGATGATGGAGCTCTGGTTAGCCACCAGGCCAACCCGTTTCCCTTTCAGGTAGGGAACATATTTCTCAGTCTGTTCAGCGCCCGTCATAATTTCCGGTGTATCCTTTGCTGTTTTACCGGATGAGGCATTTTGTGCAGTACAGCTAAGGGTACTGATCACCAGGAGAGTTAAGAAGAATAAAGACGTATTTCGTATCATTTTTAATGTTTTTTGGACCGGGAGACTGACCAGGGGTACAGCCCGTAACTAACAAATGTAGGATATAAGAGGCTATTGTACAAGTTTTGACGGCCTGTGATCCTGCCGGGTGATGAGAATGATTCATCCCATAAAATCCACACTTCAGCACAAATGAATACCATATTTCCCTGCCTGTGGTATAATTTTGTGCCATGAAACTATTACTTAACTACAATTTTATGAAAAAGCTTATGCTGTTCATGGTCTTTTCCCTGTACCTGGGAAAAGGCTATGGGCAAATCATCGTAAAAGACACACTGCGGCCCGCTTTCGAGTGGAACCTGCACCTGCTGGACCTGCCTTATATGACCGATGCCGCCAAAGCGGAAGCCCTGCGGGCCGCTGACGGCCAAATTCCTTTTAAGGGTACGGTAAAGGCGGAGCATTACGGCAAATTTTACCGTAACCTTAGCATGACGCAGACCACTGAAATAGCGCGTAACCTGCACGGTAGCCTGTATTACGGGCACAATGCCCTGTGGAACCGCCTGGTAAAGCCCGTAAACACCAAAAAGTATCTCCTGAACCGCCTGCTGGCCAACATCACCGCCCTGGGCACCGATTACCTGGCCATCAAGCTGCCTTACGGCTACGCCTTCCAGCACGAAGAGTTCCACCGCTCGGTAATGTCTTCGCGGCATATTTACAGCTATGACGAAGTCTGGAATTTCGGCAAGGGGCTGGACATCGCCGTTACGCAGGTAAAAGACGAAGACCTTATCTACCTGAAGAAACATTTCCCGGCAGACCAGGCGCGGCTTTCGGCAGCGGGAGTGGAAGGCGAGTATCGCTTCCTGCAACGCATGCGCGAAGATAATTTCTTCCGGCAAACCGCCTATCCCATGGTGGGTCTTTCTCTGCTGGGCACGCTCCACGCGGTGAATTATGTGAACCTGCCTTTTACGGAAAGGTTTAACGCCATTACAGACAGCATTATGGTCCACGACAGGAACAGTATACTGGCCCGGGATTTTACCGGCTATGATTTCTCCGCCTGGGTGTATGACTTATTTACCCCGGATGAACCCTACGAAGCCCGGGGTACCTGGCCGGGTGGCCTGGGCGTTAAACGCCCGGTAAAAGAAACGGATCTGACACCGGAAATGAAACGCTTTCTAAGCGAAACCGGTAACCTGCAATACCTGAATTTTGTGTCGCCCTTCCTGGTAGGCATTAACCGGCTGCAGCTCCGGTCCGGCTACTTTTTTAATTTTGCCCTGCGCAGTGTGCCTACCTCCTTCGGGTATTTTGCCGGCGGTGATTTCTTCCTGGATATCCATAAAAGACAAATGATGATCAGCCTGGGGGTTAACCGCAGCAAGAGTCTCACCCTCCCCGCCGTGGAACTGCAGTATTTTAACCTGGCCGGAAAGGAGAATGCGCGGTTTACCACCGGCCTGCAGCTGGCCGGATGGCTTCAGCCCAAAGACCAGTTGTTTGCTGCCCGTAAAGCTGCGTTTGGGATGAGTGCAGGTATACAGCCCCGGCTTGCCCTCACGGAAAGGTGGTCGCTGATAGCCGACCTATCCTACAAAACCCGCGGCTGGGTGTTCGGTAATCCCTACCTCGACAGTAATTTTTCAGGACGGCTGGGGCTGGGTTTTAAAACACGGTGAGTTGTAAGCGTTTTGTATCCCAGCACTTACAACTGTGCTCCATCAGACCACATATTTCCTGCGAAATCTTTGAAGGTGGCTCGCCTGTCCGGGTCACCTTCACGTTCTTTGGGGCGTTCTATTATTTCGCAAACTGCCCGGATCGCCTTTTCAAATGTTTCATCCACATCCGGGACATAAACGTGCATAACCAAAGGAACGGGCGGATACCGCTCTGATGAGTCACCCAGCATTAACACGGAGTCGTCAACTTTGTATTTCAGCGTGCATGATGGTTCCGTCCGGCATTTCATAACGTCTGAGTTCTTTGGCGTCGAAAATTACTTTCAGCAAGTCAATCCACTTTTGAGCACCATTAACAATAAAGTAAGGCGAGACTGAATTGTATCCTATGGGTTTGAATGGGGTATCCTTGTTGCCACTACAACAAAACTACGCAAACATTCCAGGGGCTTCACTTTATTCCACAAATAAAACCGGTTGCATTCCTTCTGAAAAGCGTATTAATTTAGTAGGTTTGGGTTTTATTAACCTTAATGATACCTATTCTATGAAAATCAAAACGCTAAGCATTCTTGCCCTGGTAGCCGCAGGAACCTTCCTTTTAAGTGCATGCGGTAAAACCGAAAAGGCCGAAGAGGCTGAACCCGACTGGAACATCTCCCTGGCCCAGTGGTCGCTGCATAACAGCATTTTTGGCGATGCCCTGAAAGGCAACTGGCAGGAATTTGGCAGATTACTGAAAGAGGCCCCGGATTCTCTTTACCAGGGAACCATAAAGCCCATTGACTTCCCTTCCATTGCCAAGGGTTACGGCATAAACACCATTGAACTGGTGAATACTTTTTACTATGGAAAAGCAAAGGATATGGCTTATTGGGAAGATTTTAAGAAACGCTGCGATGACGCCGGCGTAAAGGTAGGCCTGATCATGTGTGATGCCCTGGGCGACCTGGGTGATGCTGACTCCGTGGCCCGTGCTAAAACGGTGGAAGACCACCATGCATGGGTGGATATTGCTGCTTACCTGGGTGCAAAAACCATCCGTGTAAACGCTGCCGGAAAAGGTACTGCAGAGGAAGTAGCTAAAAATGCAGCTGACGGCCTGAGTAAGCTGGGCGACTATGCCGCTACCAAAGGGATTAACGTGGTAGTGGAAAACCACGGCGGTTACAGCTCGGATGCCAGCTGGCTGGTGGGCGTAATGAAAGCCGTAAACAAAGAAAACGTAGGTACCCTGCCTGACTTCGGAAACTTCTGTATAGAACGCGGTCCGGACGGCTGTATAAAAGAATATGACCTCTACAAGGGCATTGAAGAGCTGATGCCGTACGCTAAAGGCGTTTCCGCCAAAACGCACGACTTTGATGCGGAAGGAAATGAAACCACCAAAGACTATGCAAGGATCATGAAGATCGTGAAAGACAGCGGTTTCAAAGGAAATATCGGTATCGAGTACGAAGGCACAAAACTTTCCGAAGATGAAGGCATCAAAGCCACCAAAGCACTCCTGGAAAAAGTGATAGCCGGGCTTAAATAATACTTTACAATGGAGGATTGCCCGGAAAGAAGGCTTTTCGGGCAATCCCTCTTTCATTCCGGAACTTACCCGGGCCGGAATACCAGCTTAAACTTTCAATTTAACTCCCCACCTGATCAGCAGACCCGTGAGCTGAATAATGATCAGCGACACCCCCATAGACATCAACAGGCCCACCGGTGATTCCAACAAGGCCTCAGGCAGCCGGATACCCGTCAGTGAGCGTACAGCGTACCAGTAATAAGGAACCAGGTAGCAGGTTAGTGTGGCTATACCGGCCGGTTTCAGAAAACTGCTCCATTGCTGCCAGCCCCTGACATCCATGATCCAGAACAGCAGGGCATATACCACGTAGGCAATACCCCCGCAGATGCAAATCCACGCCGGGGTAGCCAGGATTTTAGAGATCCCCCAGTACGGCCGGAAGAAAAAACCTGTTCCTATAAGTGCCACACCTATAAGCATCAAAGCCGGCACATAGTACCTGAACGTCCGGTTCTGGTAAAAAACAGAAGCCAGGACACCCAGCATACACAGAAAGGGCAAAGCACCGTTCTCCACCAGCCATACATACTTCTTCACCGGGGCCAGTACGGAGAAGTACCCGGCAAAAGCCAGGACACAAAACAGCAGGAAAAACAGGGTTATGCCGGTCAGGCGCCGCAGGTTATTCCCTGCCCACAGGTATGCCAGCGCCGCCCAGAGATAGCTCCACCCGATCAGCCCCAGGATACCCCACCAGTAGGGTTTCAGGGCTCCTACCCCTCCGGGATAGCTGAAAGCAAAAACCAGCAGGCCGGCTATGCCTGCTCCTTTCAGCCCGGTAGCTGCCTTAAAGCCGGCCGGGTAGCTGTTCCAGATCAGGAAAAAGCAGGTCACCAGGTACATCCCCACCCACGATCGGGCAAAAGGCAGCTCCTCCGCCTTCAGGTACTCGTAATTCACCAGGAAGAAGCCCATCACCACCAAAGCCAGCGTTCTTTCACCGATATGTTTCAGGATGATCAGGGGGCCATCGCCTGCCTTTTTCCTGCGGCCGATGGCAAACGGCAGCGACATGCCCACAATCACCAGGAAAACAGGAAATATCACGTCAGAGAAACCCATCCCGTCTTCATACATTTCGGTATGCAGCAGCCACTTCGGAACGTTACGTAAAGTCCAGAAGTCGTTCACAAAAATCATCAGGCACATGGTAATGGCCCGGAAAATATCAATAGAGGCGATACGGTTCATAAGGTTACATTTGATTCTCTTCCCGGCCCGGCAGCACGATCCGCCGGTTACCGTATTCATTCCGGTAGACTTTAAACAGTACGCTTACAGAGGAGATGATCAGCGGCCCGAAGATCAGGCCCAGCATCCCGAATACATTCAGTCCGAACAGCACCCCGAAGACCGTGATCAGCGGATGCACATCGCCCAGGGTTTTCAGAATGGTAAACCGCAGCACATTATCGATCCCGCCCACCAGGAAAAAACAATACAGCGTAAGCCAGACGGCATTCATCACGTCACCCGTAGCGAAAGAAACGATACAGATGGGCAGGTAAACGGCCATGGTGCCCAAAACCGGGAATACGGTGGCCACCCCGGTAACAATTCCCCACAGCACCGCATTCTGCACGCCGAAGATAGAATACCCGATCATGGCCACTACCCCCTGGCAGATCCCCAGGATAGGAATGCCGATAGCATTGGTCCGGACCATGAGATTGATCTCTGTCCAGAGCTCATTCCTGCTTTTATCCGAAAACGGGAAGAAGCTCTCAATGGTAGCTTCCATCTGCCTGCCGTGTACCAGCATAAAATAGAGTACAAAAAACGTCACCAGCATATTGATCAGCACCTCCGCCACGGAGTTAATCACCCCGGGAAGGTACTTGGTAAGGCTTTGCAGGAACTCCATCAGCGCTTCATCCGAGAGGTCAATGTACTCCAGGACGGGCTTATTGCGGATAAACTCCTTCACCTGGTTAAACTTGGTCACTATATCCTCGGTATTGCCCAGGAAAGAAGAAATCCGGGGAATCAGGTAATCAATCAGCGCCCATACCGGCAGCACGATAAACACCAGGGAAAGAAAAATAAACAGGACGCTGGTGGCCACGCGGTTCCATTTCTTTCCCACGGTCAGCCTGAAATACCAGTCGCGGAAAAGGATATACAGCGTAATAGCCCCCAGGAAGCCCGGAAGATAATAAGACAGGTACCTGAAAATAAACCAGCAGACCAGCATAATGACAGTAATCAACATGATCTGGTTAATGGTGTGATTGCTGATCTGGGGCTTCGGCATTAGGCTTATGTGTTAAAGATGGTGTAAATTAGGTATATCTGTTTGGGATTAAAAGGCGGAGGTAAAAAATTTCATGCGGACTGAAGCTCATATCCTCACCTTCTTCCTCACCGGCAGCTTCTTCAGCGTGATCTCAAAGCGGGGCTTGCAGGATAGCCAGATCAGGAGTTCCGATTTACTGGTGGCGTGGCGGATATCTTTGACCTCGATTTCGGAGAAATGAAGCTGGAACTTATCGGAGTGGTTTCCTTCGTTAATGGCGCCGTTCAGGTATTCGGGCAGGCCATTCATGTATTCTCCGATATCCAGGATGGCTTTCTTTTCCAGGTAACGCAGGATACCGTCTCGGAAGCCTTTGTCCAGGGCATTCAGCACCTTATGATCGGTATCCAGGTCGTAATCCGGGTTAGTGATGACCAGGGTGCGGCTTTTCATATCGTATTCCGGTGTGCCTACTATGGTCAGTGCGGCACGGGCCTCCCCTTCGGTTTGCATGTCCAGGGCCACTTTCCGGCCGTATCCCCGCAGTTTGATATCGCTGATCTCCGGGAAGGCCAGGGCGCGGTTAGAGGAGAAGTCACGCCCTACCCTTTTCAGCTCACGGTTTACCACTTCCATAGGGATGGTGGCCAGGATCTCCAGGGTGTTAGAGTCCTGCTTCATCTGCATCAGGGGCCTGAAATCCGGCAGGGGTTTATAGGGAGAAAACCGGGTGGAATCGCGGTGGACCCGTGCGCGGGTATTCACGGCCAGGTTAAATACCAGGCCGTCAGGATTTCCCTTTATATCGCCCCACAGGCTGTCCGGCTCTATCCCGAACCAGAGCGTGGTAGAATCCGAACGATACACCGGCACCGGCTTTTGCAGGTTTATCCAGGTGCGGGATATGCCCTTTTTCAGGTCTACTTTTTCACGTAGCGCATCGTCCAGTGCCCGGGTAAGATCGCCCAGCTCATTTCTTAATAAATAGTCGGCAATAAGCTTTACGCCTATCTTTAAACCGCCGGTTTCCAGGCGGGGGCGCTGTTTCCATTCGTACCCTTTTAATTCCGTATGGGTAGAAATTTCCCACTGCGGGCTCACGTCCGGTTTAATGTTCAGGTACAGGTTCAGGGCCCCGGTGATTTTGCGGTAGATCTTCCGGCCCGACTTTTTCTCACGGTCATCAATGATCTCTACTTCCAGGGGAAAAAGTACATTTACCGAATCGCCGACCATCAGGAGTTCTATCCTTCCGGGTTTGGATACGGTCAGTGAAAGGCTGTCGTTCTTAAACGGTATGGATGTATCCGCTATCACCCGGTCAAACTTCCGGTTCAGCCAGTCTTCCAGTTCTTTTACCGGGTAGAACACGGGAAACCACAGCCGCCGGGGCCGGGCCATGATATCGCGGGTGTCGGTGTGGGTTTCGCGTAAATCCTGGTCTTTACCGGTGCAGCCCGGGAAAACGGCCCACATCAGCATGATTCCTATACACCATCTCATGATAAGATCTTATAACTTTTGCTCTTAAAAACAGGAAAAAGCTGCCTGAAAGTACACAAAAGGCCTCGTTGTTTTTCAGGATCCGGCTTCAGTCTCCTGCTCCTTCACCCCTAACGCCCCGTATTTTGTACATTTTCAGACAGCTTCGGTCTTTACAAATAATTCCGTCTTCTGACCGCCCGGTCTTATCCTATTTTAGCCAGGATACTGTTTAGCGTGGCGCTGGGGCGCATCGCTGCCGAGGCCTTCGCGAAATCCGGTTTGTAATATCCGCCGATATCCTGGGTTTTACCCTGCCCTGCTACCAGTTCTTCACTGATTTTAGCCTCCTGTTCGGTCAGTTCTGCTGCAATGGGAGTAAACAGGGCTTTCAATTCTGCATCCTTATCCTGGGCAGCCAGGGCCTGCGCCCAATACAGGGCCAGGTAAAAATGACTGCCGCGGTTATCGATCTGTCCCACCTTACGGGCAGGAGATTTATCATTCTCCAGGAACTTGCCGGTAGCTTCGTCCAGCGTATCCGCCAGCACCTGCGCTTTCGCATTCCCGTTTACCTGCGCGTAATGCTCCAGCGAAACGGCCAGGGCCAGGAACTCGCCCAGGGAATCCCACCGCAGGTAGCCTTCTTCCTGGAACTGCTGAACGTGCTTAGGGGCCGAGCCACCCGCACCGGTTTCAAAAAGCCCGCCGCCGTTCATCAGCGGAACGATAGACAGCATCTTGGCCGAAGTACCCACTTCCAGGATGGGGAAGAGGTCCGTATTATAATCTCTGAGCACATTACCGGTCACGGAGATAGTATCCAGCCCTTTCACAATCCGCTCCAGCGAATACTGGGTGGCATCTGAAGGGTTCATGATCAGGATTTCCAGCCCGGTGGTATCATGATCTTTCAGGTATTTTTCTACTTTTTCAATCAGGTTAGCGTCATGCGCCCGGTTTTTATCCAGCCAGAAAACAGCCGGCGTACCGGTAGCCCTGGCCCGGTTTACGGCCAGCTTCACCCAGTCCTGTACGGGGGCATCCTTGGTCTGGCACATCCTGAAAATATCACCGGCTTCTACCGGCTGCTCCATCAGCACGTTACCCTCATCATCCGTCATCTGCACCTTTCCGGCAGCAGTTACCTGGAAGGTCTTATCGTGGGAGCCGTACTCTTCAGCAGCCTGCGCCATCAGCCCCACATTAGATACCGACCCCATGGTTACGGGATCCAGCGCACCGTTTTTCTTGCAGAAATCGATCACCGTCTGGTACACCCCCGAATAACAGCGATCCGGGATCACAAACTTGGTATCCTTCGGCTTGCCGTCAGGTCCCCACATCTGCCCCGAAGTACGGATAGCTGCAGGCATGGAAGCGTCAATGATCACGTCGCTCGGTACATGCAGGTTAGTAATTCCTTTATCCGAATTTACCATGGCCAGCGGCGGATTTTTAGCATATACCGCCTGGATATCCGCTTCGATAGCCGCTTTCTGCTCTGCCGGAAGGCCCTCGATCTTCTTCTCCAGGTCACCCAGGCCGTTATTGGGATTGATATTCAATTCATCAAAAAGCACCGCATATTTATCGTACACCTCTTTGAAATATTCGTACACCACACCCCCGAAAAGAATAGGATCGGAAACTTTCATCATGGTGGCTTTCAGATGCACCGAAAACAGCACATCTTCAGCTTTGGCGTCACGGATCTCCTGGGCGTAGAAGCTTTTCAGCTTAGTCAGGCTCATTACTGACGAGTCAATGGTCTCCCCTGCCAGCAGCGGGCTGCCCTCTTTCAGCACTTTGGCGGAGCCGTCATTCCCGGCAAACGTGATTTTGAAATGTGTGGGTTTGCCAACCACTACGGACTTCTCGCTTCCGTAAAAATCGCCATCGGCCATGGAGGCCACATGCGACTTCGAAGAAGCCGACCAGGCGCCCATGGAATGCGGGTGCTTACGGGCATATTCCTTAACGGCCTTAGGCGCTCTCCGGTCCGAGTTTCCTTCTCTCAGGACGGGGTTTACGGCTGAGCCCTTGATTTTATCGTATTTCGCTTTGATATAGGTTTCATTAGCATCTTTGGGTTCTTCCGGGTAATCCGGGATGGGGTATCCTTTGGCCTGAAGCTCCTTAACGGCAGCTACCAGCTGGGGTATGGAGGCGGATATATTCGGAAGCTTGATGATATTGGCTTCGGGTTCCACAGCCAGTTTTCCCAGGTAAGCCAGGTCATCCGGAATGGCCTGATCTCCCGACAAAAACTCGGCAAAATTAGCCAGGATACGCCCGGCCAGTGAAATGTCACGGGTTTCTATTTCCACACCGGCCGGTTTGGTAAATGCTTCTACAATAGGCAAAAAGGAATACGTGGCCAAAGCGGGGGCTTCGTCAGTAATGGTATAAATGATCTTTGACATTATAATAATTTGATTTGAATCCTATTTGCACAAAGTTAAACATTCTGGGTGAAAACCATGTAAAACGCCTTTTAAATAAAGATCGCTTCACTTAAATTTAATAAAAAGGCCGGATTTCTTATG
This sequence comes from Leadbetterella sp., assembly GCA_019638185.1. Classification (GTDB taxonomy): domain Bacteria; phylum Bacteroidota; class Bacteroidia; order Cytophagales; family Spirosomataceae; genus Leadbetterella. The sequence continues at coordinate 46,899 of JAHBUH010000005.1, read as the reverse complement.
CTTTCGTCTTAATTTTGAGAAACGATACGAACTGATGCTTTTACGATCCGTTTTCACATTCATTCTCGGGTGCGTTTGCCTCCACGGGATCTGCCAGGATAGCTTCCGGGAGGAATATAAAGCTCAAACGCGCCAGCAGTTCCCTAACAGTGAACAGGATTTCTTTGCACTGAATGAAAAATTCAATGTTCAAGCCAGCTACCGGCTCCTCAAAAAGGGGAAGGTGATTTCTGTACCCACCTCAGCCGATAAGATAAAGGAATACCGGGAGTATGCCCGGGTCACCTTCCGGCTGGACGGCAAAAAATACAGGCTCATGGTCTACCGGTCCGTACCGGTATCACCGCTATATAAAAATCATCTTTTTCTTCCGCTGAAAGACCTGACCGCTCCGGAAGAGACTTACGGCGGGGGGCGCTACCTGGACCTGAGCACGGCCGACTTCCAAAACGGCAAAGTAAAAATAGACTTTAACCGCCTTTATAACCCTTACTGCGCCTTCTCAGACGGCTGGAACTGTCCTATCCCACCCCGGGAAAATCATTTAAACCTACGTATCGAAGCGGGCGAAAAGCGGCCGCTGAAAACCGAATATGATCACCATTGAAGAAAACGTATCGCTGAAGCCGTATAACACCTTCGGACTGGAGGCTTCAGCCCGCTATTTCACCGAAATCAGTGAAGCCGGGCAGCTGGTCTCCCTGCTGAAAGACCCGGCCTGGGCTTCTGTAAAAAAGCTGTTCCTGGGCGGCGGGAGTAATATCCTCCTGCTGAACGACTTTGACGGGCTGGTCATTAAAATTGCCATCAAAGGCATCCGCATCACGGAGGAGACTACGGATTATGCTATCGTACAGGCCGGAGCAGGCGAAATCTGGCACGAATTTGTGCTTTACTGCATTGAGCACGGCCTCAGCGGGATTGAGAATATGTCGCTTATCCCCGGTACGGTGGGAGCCGCTCCCATGCAGAACATCGGGGCCTATGGGGCAGAGGTCAAAGACACCTTTCATCACCTGGAGGCGCTAAACCTGGAAACATTGCAAACGGAAGTCTTTGATCGCAAAAGATGCGCTTTCGGTTACCGCGAAAGCTTCTTTAAGCACGAGGGCAGGAATAGATACGTGATCCTGAGCGTCTGCTTCCGGCTCTCCAAATCACCGGAGATCAATGTGGCCTACGGTGCCATCCGTCAGACCCTGTCAGAAATGGGCGTGGAATCTCCCACTATCCGCGATGTCAGTAACGCCGTGATTCACATCCGGCGCAGTAAACTGCCGGACCCCGCGCAGATCGGGAATTCAGGCAGTTTCTTTAAAAACCCGGAGATCCCCCGTGCAGAATACCTGAAAGTACACGAAAAATATCCGGATATTCCGGGTTATGAAGTAAGTGATGATATCGTAAAAGTGCCAGCCGGATGGCTCATCGAGCAAGCCGGCTGGAAAGGCCGGCGCTTTGGACAGGTGGGGGTGCATGATAAGCAGGCCCTGGTGCTGGTGAATTTCGGCGGCGGTAAAGGGCAGGAGATCGCTGACCTGGCGGCCCGCATACAGGCCTCCGTCTCTGAAAAATTTGGCATCACCATTACACCCGAAGTAAATTTTATTCGTTAACTTTACCCTAAAAGACCCGGACTTATGAACCTTATTCACGGATTATCAGACATCATCCTGGCCCTGGCCGGTATTTACGTTTTCTTCCGGTATATCAATCCCCTGGAGTTTTCTTCTACCGTTTTATGGGAATCGTTTATCCTGTCGGTAGTGGTGGCAGCGGTTTTCGGCGCCCTCGGCTTCTTTGGCTTTGAAAAGGCCATCCCCGTTTCCCAGTTTTTCCAGACCCTGGCTACCATTAACGGGGCCATTGGCCTGGTAGGCGCCACCGCCGCCCTGGTTTCCGGAAGTGATTTTTCCCGCTGGGGGAGTTACGCCATCATTGCCCTGGGCTTTGTCTTTTTTGCACTGTATGAGGTCTTTGATATCCGGCCCATCTTCTTTTGGGTACCCATCGTTTGCATGATCTTCGTGCTTTTCCTGGGCCTTTTTGCACTCATCAAGGGTAAGTTCCAGGTAGGTTTGTGGATCATTGCCGGTGTAACCTTCTTCGCACTGGGCAGCTTCCGGAAAGAGATCTTCGGTGACGCTGACTTTACCGTCAGCCTGTATCACCTGCTCATGGCGGCCGGCGTGCTGAGCATCGGCATGGCTAATTCCGGGGCGGTTCTGGCCAGGCGGGATTAAGCGGTTTTTCAGGGGTCAGCTTCGTACTCCTTGTTAATCCCGATAAATCCCTTACCTTTGTACCGTAAATCTCAAAAAGGGGTGCCTGAATATAACGGGCTGAGATCATACCCATTGAACCTGATGCGGATAATACCGATGAAGGGATTTGAGGAGTCGATACCGGCTCTCATTTATTCAATAGGGAACATCTTTTTGTAAGCACCGGAGCCTGCGGCCGGCGTTCCAGGTGTGCACATTGAGCTATGTTCCAAACTAAAGTAAAACGAATACAGGCATACGCCCGAAGATTGTGTTTTGCTCCTTTAACTTCTTCGTAATAATTTAAAAATTGTTATGAAAAAGAAATTTTTTCTCCCGATTCTCCTTATTTTGATCGCTGTGCGGCCGTCTGCTGCGCAGCAACTGGACACCCTCCAGCACCTGAACGAAGTGGTGGTAAAGGCCACCCGTGCCAACGAAAAGACCGGTATGGCCTACAGCAACGTCTCCCAGACCGCCATTAAAAAACAAAACCTGGGCCAGGATCTGCCTTTCCTGCTGAACCAGCTGCCCTCTGTGGTGGTCACTTCCGATGCCGGCACCGGCGTGGGCTATACCGGTATCCGCATCCGCGGTACTGACCCCACCCGCATTAACGTAACCCTGAACGGTATCCCGTATAATGACTCCGAATCACAGGGAGTATTCTGGGTAAACATGCCCGATTTCGCCTCCTCCGTGCAGAGTATCCAGGTGCAGCGCGGCGTGGGTACCTCTACGAACGGAGCCGGGGCCTTCGGCGCTTCGGTGAATGTTAACACCCTCCAACTTAACCGCGATCCCTTTGCCGAAGTGAATGTTTCAGGCGGCTCATTCAATACCCTCAAAACCAACTTTATAGCCTCCTCCGGATTATTGAATGATAAATTTGTTTTTGATGCCCGGTTATCCCGGATCGGTTCCGACGGGTTCGTGGACCGGGCTTCCTCTGACCTCCGGTCTTACTACCTGTCAGGGGGATACTACTTCAAAAACAGCTTTATCCGCCTGAACCACTTCGCGGGAAAAGAAGTCACCTATCAGTCGTGGAACGGGATTCCCCAGGCGCTGGCCGACGGCGACATGAAAGGCCTGGACGCCTACATTAAAAGAAACTGGTATAATGAGGCCCACAAGAAAGAACTGCTGGCGCGGGGCCGTAAGTTCAACTATTACAACTACGAAAACGAAGTGGATAATTATGCGCAGTCGCACTGGCAACTCATCTCCTCCTTCGGCCTGGGTAAAAAATGGCGCCTTAACCCTACCCTCTTCTACACCAAGGGCGACGGGTATTACGAGCAGTTTAAAGACGGTGAAGACCTGGAAGAATACGGGCTTTCTTATATCAGGATCGGCGAAGAGACCATCACGGAAACCGACCTGATCCGCCGGAAATACCTGGATAACGCCTTCTACGGCGGGGTGTGGTCCCTGGATTACGAAGGTACCGGGAAGCTGACAGGGAGCCTGGGCGGCGGCTTTAATAAGTACGAAGGCGGGCACTTTGGCGAGGTGATCTGGGCACAGTATTTCTCTGACGGCAAGATAAACCACCGCTATTACGACAATAACAGCACCAAAACCGATTTCAACCTCTACGGCAAGCTATACTACGCCCTGGCGCAGAACTGGAATGCCTACCTGGACCTCCAATACCGCCGGGTGGGTTTTGACATGCTGGGAACCGGCGATGTACTTCAGCAGTTGAGCTTCCGGAACACCTGGAGCTTCTTCAACCCCAAAATCGGGCTTACCTACCGTTTATCGGATAACGCATCGGCCTACGTCTCCTACGCCAAAGGCACCAAAGAGCCTAACCGCACGGATTTCGTGGATACGGCGCCTAAGGTACCTAACCCTGAAAAGCTGCACGATTTCGAGGCCGGCTATAAGCTAAACACCTCACGTTGGGCGGCAGAGGCTAACCTGTATTTCATGAACTACAAAGATCAGCTGGTGCTGACCGGCCAGATAAACCAGGTAGGAGAAGCCATCCGGATGAATGTTCCGGACAGCTACCGTGCCGGTATAGAGCTGCAGGTAGGCGGAAAAATTACCGAAAAGCTGACTTTAATGGCCAATGTGGCCCTGAGCCGGAACAAGATCAAAGCGCTGACCTACACCGTGCCCGCCTCAGACGGCACACCGGATGAAGTGACCCATTATAAGGATACTGACATTTCATTTTCACCGAACGTCATCAGTGGCGGAAACATCACCTATACCGTAGCCAAGGGCCTGAACATTAGCCTGCTTCCCAAATACGTAGGCAAACAGTACCTGGATAACACCTCTTCGGAAAACAAAAAGCTGGACGGGTACTTCGTGTCGGATCTGAACGTTTCCTACACGCCGCGGGCAGCCAAACTGAAAGACCTGAATTTCACGCTATTGGTAAATAACATTTTCAATAAGGAATACGAATCAAACGGCTATACCTACAGCTATATCTACGGCGATAAGGTGACGGAAAATTTTGTGTTTCCGCAGGCAGGGATTAATGTTTTGGCGGGGGTGAGGGTAAGGTTTTAATAGGAATATACAATAGTGTTTGAAGAATGAGGGGATTGTCAAACTCCTCATTCTTCTTTAACCAGCCATGCTTCTGATTACAGGTCGGCATTTTTATCATCAAACAAATCATTATGGATTTCCCAAATCTCATTGTCGTACATATCGAAGAAATGGTTCAATAAGTCGCTGATGTCTTTAATATCATCCCTTCTTACTTCGGGTCTGTCATCCCAGGCAATTATTTAATAAAACAATACCCGGTAGCGTACAGAATTTAAACTGGTGTTTCCCTTGCAGTTCTAATTGTGGCAATCCTTCTTCATATACTTCGGTAATGCCCTGCAGGTTTATATGGGTTAAGCCTAATCCGCTTGTTGTTACTTTGCTGTCTTCATCTTCTATAACACCAAAGGGCAATAAGTCCACTCCGGTTTTATCTTTCCATAGCAACACAAAAGCATTGCCATTAAACGGATGAAAGCCTTCTGTGTTTATTAAATATTCCCTAAGCGCTTCATAGGTTCCTTATCATTTATCAGTACAGCAAAATCAATATCGCCTGTTGTTCTGCGTGGTGCAATTCTATTTATCCCACTCATCCATACATCCCTTGCCACAACGCCTACCAGGTAAAAGTCGATATCAAATTTTTCAAAGCCCCGTTCCAGTGCCGAAAGCATTTCTGATATTTCAGGCCGTTGCCTTAGTTGCTCATAATTTATCTTGTAAAAACTCATTGTAAATCTTTTGTGCTGTTTCCATACATCTCCTGTCATTCGGATTCATGAAATCAGCATAGGCCAATAATGGTGGTACAGCTTTTGTATCTGACCGTCTAACTCCTTTTGGCCATACTCTTCCCATCTGCCGGATATTCCGGTATTCTTTTGAAGATTTTCAAGTGCTATATCAACAATTTCATATTTTCCAATGTTCAACTAATATTTAAAAACACGATACGTGAACAAAAAATATTTGTGAACAATTTCAAAGATTTATTTTGAATTTCCCCTCATTCACAGGCAGAAAATACGGTATCCCCAGACAACAAAAACCGATAATTCAACCAATTGCATATATTTGTACAATGCAATAAAAATTCTATGTTAAAAAGATTAGCTATTATTTCGGTGGTGACGCTCATCAGCTCAGCCCTAACCGCCCAGACTACGCCCAAATGGGCCCGCTACCCGTCTATCTCCCCGGACGGAAGCACGATTGTCTTTACCTATAAGGGAGATCTCTACCGCGTTCCTTCATCCGGCGGACAAGCCACCCAGTTGACTTTTCATGAGGCGCATGACTACCAGGCCGTGTGGAGCCCCGATGGAAAGCAGATCGCTTTCGCTTCGGACCGATACGGTAATTTTGATATTTTTATCATGAACGCCCAGGGCGGTGATGCCCGGCGGCTGACCTTTCATTCTAACGACGAAACGCCCTTTTCCTTTACTCCTGACGGAAAAGCTGTGGTATTCGGTGGGGTAAGACAGGATCTGGCCACCCACCGTCAGTACCCTACGGGTTCCCAGCCGGAGCTGTATTCCGTACCCGTACAGGGAGGAAGAATAGCCCAGGTGCTGTCTGTACCGGCGGAATATGCCCAATACAGCAAAGACGGGAAAACCTTGGTTTACCACGACAAGAAAGGCGGGGAAAACGAGTGGCGGAAATACCACAAGTCGGCCATTGCCCGCGATATCTGGACCTACGATACCAAAACCGGAAAGCATACCAAGATCACCTCCTATTACGGAGAGAACCGGCAGCCGGTTTTCACAAACGGCGACAAGGATATCTACTACCTGAGCGAGGAAAACGGAACCTTCAATGTGCAGAAGCTGTCGCTGGCTAACCCGGCGCAGAAAACCCAGATCACTAAACTGAAAACCCACCCGGTGCGTTTCCTGAGCGCTTCAAACGACGGCCTGCTAGCGTTTTCCTATGACGGCGAACTTTACACGGTCCGGGAAGGGCAGCAGCCCAAAAAAGTGGACGTTACCCTGTACACCCAGAAAATATCGAACACAGACGGCTATACCTCAGTGAATGGCGGCGTGAGCGACTTCTCGGTATCTCCTGACGGGAAAGAAGTGGCGTTCATTGCCCGGGGGGAGGTTTTTGTATCTACCGTAGACGGCAAAATCACCAAAAGAATTACCACTACACCCGAACAGGAGAGCTTTGTGGAGTTTGCTCCTGACGGCAAATCTATCCTGTATTCCAGCGAGAGAGACGGCCGCTGGCAGATCTTCCAGGCAAAGAAAACCCGTAAGGAAGAGCCGCTTTTTTACGCGTCTACCCTCATTGAGGAATCGCCCCTGGTAAGTAATGCAAATGACAATTACCTGCCTAAGCTTTCGCCGGACGGCAAAAAGCTGGCTTTTGTGGAAAACCGGAGAACCCTGAAGGTGCTGGATATAGCTTCCGGTAAGTCCATCACCCTGCTGACCCCGGAGCAGCTGTTTCACATGCGCGACGGCGACCAGTATTTTGAATGGAGCCCCGACAGCAAATGGCTGCTGGCCTCTTACCGCCCTACCATGGCTAACGGCGAAGTGGTTCTGCTGGATGCCGAAGGCAAAAAGCCGATGACTAACCTCACCCAAAGCGGATATAACGACTCTTCGCCGAAATGGGTGAACGGCGGTAAGCAGATCCTGTGGTTCAGCAACCGACACGGGATGAAAGATCATGCCAGCAGCGGCGGCTCCCAGAACGATGTTTATACCCTGTTCCTCACCAAAGAAGGCTGGGATAAATTCAATCTCTCGAAAGACGATTACACCGTATTGAAAGAGCTGGAAAAAGCAAAAGAAGGGGACAAAGCCAAGAAAGACACGACCAAAACCAAAGAAGTGGCTCCCATTACGATAGACTGGGACGGGCTGACCGACAGGAAAGCCAGGCTGACCATCCATTCTTCCGCCTTAAGCGATGCGGTACTGTCTAAAGACGGTGAAAAGCTTTATTACCTGGCCCGGTTTGAGAAAAACAGTAACCTGTGGAGCACCGACCTGCGTACCAAAGAGACTAAAATGGAAATCCCCCTGGACGGAATGGGCGGAAGCCTGGCCTGGGACAAAGATCAGAAAAACCTGTATCTCTTAAGCAGCGGACGTATCTCTAAAATTAACCCGGAAAGCAAAAAACGGGATGCCATCACCATAGACGGTGAAGTGAAATTTGATTCGGAAGCTGAGCGTCAGCAGATGTTTAATCACGTATGGCTCAGGACCAAAAAGATGTTTTACACCCCGGATATGCACGGGGCCGACTGGGAGAAGCTGAAAACCCAGTATGCCAAATACGTTCCGCACATCGGGAACAGCTACGAGTTTGCCGAAATGCTCTCGGAAATGTTGGGGGAACTGAATGTGTCACATGCCGGCGCCCGTTACAGTCGCTCGCAGCCGAACAGCGATGCCACGGCTTCCCTGGGTATCTTCATGGACTACAATCCTACAGGAAACGGGATCCTGATCCGCGAGATCCTGGCAGAAGGGCCACTTGACAAGGCCGGGTTTACTGTTAAGCCGGGGTACATCATCGAGAAAATTGACGGCGAGCTCATCGCCGCCGATAAGGATGTAGCCGTTTACCTGAACCGGAAAGCCGATAAGTTCACCCTGCTGGAGATCCTGGATCCGAAAACCGGTAACCGTGAGCAGATCACCGTAAAACCCATCTCCCTGGGTGCCGAAGGCCAACTGCTGTACAAACGTTGGGTGAAGAAAAACCAGGCCGAAGTAGACAGCCTGAGCAAAGGCACCCTGGGTTATGTGCACATTGCCGGGATGAACGACGGGCAATACCGGAACACCTATGAAGAAATGATGGGCAAATACGCCGACCGGAAAGGGGTGATCGTAGATACCCGCTTTAATGGTGGTGGTGACCTGGTTTCTGACCTCGCCATGTTTTTCACCGGTGATAAGTTCCTGGACTACGCCACCAAAGACCGCAACGTAGGTTACGAGCCCACCTTCCGGTGGACCAAGCCCACCCTGGCCATGTTTAACGAGGCCAACTACAGCGACGGCCACTGTTTCTCCTGCGGTTACACTGACCTGAAGATCGGCAAGACCGTAGGCATGCCCGTACCCGGCACCTGTAGCTTTGCGGGCTGGGAAATGCTGCCTGACGGTACCCGCTGGGGCGCCGTTCCGATCTCCGCCAAAAATAAAGCCGGAGAATGGCTCGAAAACCACGAGACCAAACCTACCTTCGAAGTTAAAAATGATCCGAAACTGATAGCTGAAGGCAAAGACCAACAGCTGGAGAAGGCAATTGAAGAGTTATTGAAGGATGTGAAGTAAAATAAACTGGGGCGCCGCAAGCGGCGCCCCAGTTTATTTTATTTATAGCTTACCGGTAAATATCTAATCACAATCCGTATTATGCCCGATCCTGATGATATGCCCGTCCGGGCATTCCACCAGCATTTCTCTCATGCCCCATTCTTTCGTATCCGGCACAGTTAGAATTTTGGCCCCGCTGTCTTTGATGAGCTCATAATATTCATCTACATTATCTACCACTAAGGAAATCCATGTAGCCGGGCTCCCCTGGCCCTCTTTGCAAAAGAATATTTCCACATCATCTCTGTACACACCACCGAATGTGGGTGGGCTGCCCCATTCCCAGTGGTTCTCAAACTTCAGCTGCTCCACAAAATAAGCGATGCTTTCCGATACATCGGTGGAATACAGGATGGGTACGGCTTTGTCAAATTTCATAGGGATTGCTATAAGCTCATCAGATCCTTAAACTTAATAGACTGTCTCCTGGAGATTTCGATCTTTTCCAGCGGAGTAGCCTTATCTCCCCCCTTCAGGGTCACCAGGAGTCCGCCGGAAAACCACGGTTCTATTTTATCGATCCAGTTCAGGTTAATGATGTGCTTGCGGTTAGCCCGGAAAAATATTTTAGGGTCCAGGCGCTCTTCCAGGCTGTTTAGTGACTTCAGGATCATGGGCTTCTGGTCTTCAAAATGAAGGCGCACGTAATTTCCCATGGATTCAAATAACCGTACTTTTCCCAGCTTCACAAACCAGCATTTCTCGCCGTCTTTCACAAAAACCTGGTCGTTTTCACCCAGGTAGCTCTCCGGGTGCTGAACGGCGGTTTCGGCCCGCTTCATTTCACTTTCCACCTTCTGGATGGCTTCGGCCAGCCGGACGGTATCAATGGGCTTCATGATGTAATCCAGGGCGTTATACTCAAAAGCCTTTAACGCGTATTCATCATAGGCGGTGGTGAAGATCACTTCCGGCACCCGGTCTTCAATGGCCTCCAGCAACTCAAACCCGTTTTTCCCCGGCATCTGGATGTCCAGGAAGAGCAGGTCAGGATTATGCTCATTGATCAGCTCAATGGCCTCGTCGGCATTGGCGGCCTCCGCCACTACATTTATTTTGGGAAACTCCTCTAAAAGTCTTTTCAGCTCGTTCCGGGCCAGTCGCTCGTCGTCAACTATGATGGTCTTCATCGGTTTCGGTTTTTAATGGTACTTTCTTTTCCAAAGGTATTCTTACTTTTGCCTGCACAATGTACGGTTCTTCCTGGTAGATATCAAAGGCCGCTTCGGTTCCGTAGATCAGGCTTAATCTTCTGCGGGTATTTTCCAGCCCGAAGCCGGAGTCGTCACCATGATTCTGGTGATCCGTAAAAACGCCGGTATTCCGGATGGTCACTTCCAGCATAGCACCCTCCAGGTGCGATTTCACTTCCACAAATCCCCACTTCTCCGCTTTTTGCACCCCGTGCTTGATGGCATTCTCCACCAGGGTCTGCAGCATCATGGGCGGCACTTCCACGTTTAAGGTATTCTGGTCGATCTCCACCGTAGACTGCAGGCGTTCTTCATAACGCACCTTCTCCAGCGCCAGGTAATCTTCTATGGTCTTCAGCTCTTCCTTCAGCGGAATGGTGGTACGGCGGTTAGCCACCAGTGAGCTCCGCAGGATATTGGAGAGCTGGGTGATCCCGTTCTGCGCCTTCTTCGGTTCTTCCAGGATCAGGGCCCGTATGCTATTCAGCGCATTAAACATAAAGTGGGGATTGATCTGCGCCTTCAGGATCTTGGCCTCAGAAGCCTCAATAGAAGCCTGCATCTTGATCCGCTCTATGTTATTCTTTTGGATTTCAATGGTGTACGCTACGAATATATATAATAACACCCAGATAACCATGGGTTTACTGAAGTTTATAATATAGGCAAAATCCTTGAAAAGCCAGCTTATACGCTCGGTACTTCCACCGAAATACTCGTCGTAAAGCGAAATATTAATGGCCGTGAACAGCGAAGTGATCAGGATCACGCCCAGCAGGCAGCGTAGTACCAGCTGATTTACCGGCAGCTTGATCCAGTCGTAATTCTTAAAGATCAGCTTAAAAAAATGAGTCAGCGAGATACCCGTAAGCACATAGATACAGGAATTAAAGATCATGGCCTCCAGCTCATCCAGGCTGCCGGGCTGCAGGAAAAGTACAAAATACGCCAGGTCAGACAGGGCGTAAAACACCCACCCTATGATCTGAAAGGCCCAATAAAATTGTCTTTGATTCATAATTTCGGCTTAAAATTAGCAGGTTATGGCCTGGATGGTGGTAAAATATGACCACCGGACCTTAGCAGGGGATAAACGGTGCTTTTAAACATACTCCTGATCCATATATTCCCGGATGTGGCTGGTGTCATTACTCAGCTTCACCTCAAACTGCCCCCGGTTATAGTCGTATTCCAGGATGTACAGGCAGGTATTGGAATGCTCAAAACGATCCATTTCCCAAAGCGGGAAGCCCAGCACCCGGCTCAGCAGGATCCGCATGGCCCGCCCGTGCATGGTGATCAGGATCAGCTCTTCTTCCTTGCGGGCCAGGATCTTCTCCATCACCTCCGCCTGCCGTAGTGCCACCTGCTCCGGGCTCTCACCGCCGTCCATGGCAGCATGGGTCTCCCCTTCCTGCCATTTCGTTAAGACCGTTTTAAACAGGTCATACCCGGTTTCTTCCAGGGTCAGGCCTTCTACTTTCCCCCAGCTGATCTCATCCAGTCCGTCAAAGCGCTCATACGGTATTCCGGCCTCAATAAAGCCCTCGGAAGTCTGATACGTTCTTTTCAATGAAGAAATATATATCTTCCTGAAAGGCACTTCCCTGTACTTGTCGTAAAACGCCCGGGCCTGCCTTTGTCCGGTCTCATTCAGGCCGGCATCTATTCCCCGTCCCTGCACGGCCCCCCTTTTATTAAACTCTGTTTCCCCGTGCCGGATCAAATAGATGGTTTTTTTTGCCATAAAGTCTGTACTTTTTCCTTAAGTTTGACAAAAATACGATTTTAATATAAATGTTTAAGAACAATATCGACCTGGATGTTTTTATTGAGATGAGTAAAAACACCCTGAGCGACCACCTCGGAATAGAATTTTTAGAAAAAGGAGAGAATTATATCACGGCCCGGATGCCGGTAGACCACCGGACCCGGCAGCCTTTTGGAATTCTTCACGGCGGCGCATCGGTAGCACTGGCAGAAACCCTGGGGAGTATAGCTTCCGTATTTTGCCTGGATGACCCCGCAAAACAAAAAGCGGTAGGCCTTGAAATTAACGCGAACCACCTCCGGCCCGTCACCGAAGGCTGGGTATATGGGAAAGTGACCCCCATCCATATCGGGAGAAGAACCCATATCTGGGATATCCGAATTACGAATGAAGAAGAAAAACTGGTCTGCGTCAGCCGTCTGACCGTAGCCATCGTCTGAGTTATGAAAGCATTGGTACTGGGCGGAGGCTCCCTGAAAGGGGCATGGCAGGTAGGCGCCATACAGGCAGTTCTGGAGCGGGGCTTTGCCCCTGAAATGATCTACGGCATCTCGGCAGGCGCGCTGAATGCCTCCTTCCTGGTGTCCGAAGCCGGGAAACAATACCGGAAATACGGGTACGTGGACTGGAATTCCGTGAATAAAAAACTGATCAGCTTCTGGCTGAAAAACATCACCAAACCCGAAGACGTGGGCATCCTGAAATCCTACTGGAGCCTGGGGGTGGATACCATGCTGAGCCGGTTTGAAGGGCTGCTGGACGTGAACCCCCTGCACGAAAAGGTGAAAAAATACGTCACCCGCGAAGACCTCCTGAAAAGCCCGGTAAAGATCAAGGTGGGCGCGGTGAATATCCATACCGGTAACATCAAATACGTGTCGGCCACCGAGGAGCACTTTATGGAATACCTGCGGGCCAGCAGTTCCATACCGGTGGTGATGCCCGCCGTACAGATCGGCGATGACCATCGGGAGATCTACCTGGACGGCGGTCTGCGCGAGGTGGTGCCCATCCGGAAGGCCATAGAAGACGGCGCCACGGAGATCTACGCCATAGCCACCCATCCGCGGGAGCGGAATATGGAACCCATTAATCACCGCAGCCTGCTGAACCTGCTGGACCGGATCAAGGACATATCCGTCAGCCAGTTGGAAAATAATGATATCGACTGGGCCCAGGCCTATAACGAGAACCTGATGTCTATTTATGGCTTTACCCTGAATAAGAAAATAAAGCTCACCATCATCCGGCCGGATGAGAGCGTGGGTATTAAACTGACCAGCTTTAACCTGGAAGATATCCGGAATTCTATCAAGAGCGGATACATCAAGGGCGATGAAATCATGAGCAGCGAGTGACAAATTAAGGCATTTAATTCAGGCTCAAAAGAACATTCTAACCTACATTTGTAAAAAATACTATTCTATGAAACGTTTAATTATACTGATCACTTTATTCTGCGGGCTTTCTCCGGCGTTTGCGCAGAAGAACACCTCAGCCCCCGCCAAACCCAAACTGGTAGTGGGAATTATTGTAGACCAGATGCGGGACGAATACCTGCACCGGTTTAATCACCAGTTTTCTGCCGGCGGCTTTAAGCGCATGATGGGTGAAGGCTTCACCTGCCGCAATAACCAGTACCACTACGCCTCTACCGTAACCGGTCCGGGCCACGCGCATGTGTTTACCGGCTCATCACCGGCTATCTCGGGCATTGTGGGGAACGACTGGTACGAAAAACCCCTCCATAAATCCATGTACGTGGCGGGAGACTCTACCGTTAGCCTGGTAGGAGAAGGCAAAGCCTCTGCCGGGAAGATGTCACCGCGAAACCTGAAAGTGACCACCATCACGGATCAGCTGCGGGTAGCCACCCAATTCCGCTCCAAAGTCATAGGAGTAGCTTTTAAAGACCGTGGTGCCATCATGCCGGCAGGTCATACGGGTCAGGCGTACTGGTTTGACGGAAGCAGCATGAACTGGATCACCAGTACCTACTACCGTAACGAGCTGCCGCAGTGGGTGAAAGATTTCAACGCCAAAAAACTGCCTGCCCAATACGTCTCTCAAAAATGGGACTATCTCCTCCCGGCTGACCAATATGTGGAATCAGAAGGCGATGATCAGCCCTACGAAGCTACCCTTTCGGGCGAAAAATCGGCGGTATTCCCGCATACAGTAGCATTAGAAAGCTTCACCACCTCCTACTATTCCAGCCGGCTGACCCGTGAATTCGCCATGGCGGCCGTGGAAAACGAGAACCTGGGGGGCGGCCCGGTAACCGACTTCCTGACCATCAGCTTCTCCGGACCGGATTACGCCGGCCATACTTTCGGACCCCAGTCTAAAGAAATTCAGGACATTTACCTGCGCCTGGACCGGGAGATAGAGCAGCTGCTGAATTACCTTGATAAGAAACTGGGCAAAGGCACTTACACCGTATTTCTCTCTGCAGACCATGCGGTAGCTAACGTTCCTGCCTTTAACATGAAGAATAACATTCCTTCCGGGGTATTTGTAGGAAAAGAACTGCAAAGAATGGCCCGCCAGGTGCTGGAGGAGCGTTATGGCGATTCCAAGATGATTGAACACTACGATAATTACCAGATCTACCTGAACCGCGAAGTGATGGCCAGAAGAAACCTGAGCATAGACGAGGTAGCCGAAACCCTCAAAGCCAAACTTTCGCAGAAAGAGGGGATCTATACCGTAGTGAACCTTGCGGATGGCAAAGTCAGCAGCGTACCGGAATATTACCAGGCTAAGCTCACTAACCTCTACAATCCGAAAAGAAGTGGTGAGATCATGATCCTCCCTGAGCCGGCCTGGTTTGAAGGCGGTGTGAAGGGCACTACCCACGGCACCATGTACCGGTACGATACCCACGTGCCGCTGCTGTTCTTCGGCTGGGGTATCAATCACGGCGAAACCGTGCGGCCCACTTTTGTTTGCGACATCGCCCCTACCGTGGCCATGCTGCTCAAAATCCTGGAGCCTAACGGGGCTATCGGCGTACCTATCCCGGAAGTATTGAAAAAATAACAACCTGCTGCGCCGGGTCTTTAGACCTGGCGCAGCCTTTAAATCCTCATTTCGCTTACGTGTTTTTATGAGTCGAAAGTCTTTAATCCTGCTCCTGTCTGTGGCGTACATCCTGATCCGGAGCCTTGATTTTTTAGACGGGGAGAATGATGGGGTGATCCATGGCTGGTATTTCCACCGGATCCTTTTCCGGCTGGGTATCCTGGCGGCCATCATAGGAGTAGTGTATTTCTTTTCCCGGAGCAGATCGTCAGCCGTTTTAAGGCTGGTGATGAATAATATCCTGGTCTTCTTCGGGCTTTGCATCGTTTTCGAATTCATATCGGCCATTTATTTAAGGTATTTTGCCAAAGATGCCGTTCTGCCCTCCTACATCCTGGTGTACGATAACCCGGCCTACCCGGCTTCCCTGTACAAAGAGAATTTATTATGGGGTGACCTGGTAGATTCCGTGGGCCGGTGGCGGGTACCGAACAGCCGTTTCACTCACGTCAACTGCGAGGACAGCACGAAGTTTGCTTACGAGACAAACAGCCTGGGCTTACGGGATATAGAAAGAAATGCCGATGATACGGCCCGCGTGGCCTTTATAGGAGATTCTTTTATAGAGGGCTATATGGTGCCGGCGGAGGTCAGGGTCAGTAACCGGCTGGAAAAAGCCACCGGGGTTCCGCATATTAATTTTGGAATAGCAGGGGTTAACCCATTTGCCTACTATTTTATATACAAAAAAATAGCCAAACCCAATTACGCCCATAACCGGGTGATGGTGGGAATATGCCAGATCAATGATTTTGAGCAATTTGACCACCCGGTAAACGGAGACTTCTTAAATGCTCCGATTTACAGGGGCTATTGGAATGAAGACGGGATTCACTATACACTGGCAGACAGGAGTCATTCCATCACCTCGCTGAATCCTAAAAAAAATTACCTTCGAAACACGCGTGATTCCCTGTATGCTATCCAGAATTTCTCCCGTAAGCTGAACCTGGAGTTTCGGACCAATACGCATGCCGCTAACCTGATTTATTATTTCCGGCATAAAATAGCCCAAAAGAAATTTAACGACGATGACTTCATAGGTTATTACGAGCAGCCCCACTGGGACACCCCGGTCACCTCCGAGTTCACAAAGAGCCTGGATGCCCTGGTGAAAGAGACCGGCCATAAGCCCACTCTCTTCCTTATCATTCCCGACAGGAAAGATATACGGAATTACAAAAAGAATAAGATCAATAACTATACGCCGTATTTAATCAAACGCTATCCTTCGGTAAAAATAGTGGATCTTCTTCCGCTTTTTGCGGAACAGGAGAACCCCGAATCCTATTTCATCCCGTGTGACGGGCACTGGAACGACGCCGGCCACCAGCTGGTAACCGACTACCTGGTGAGTCACCCGGATTACAGGGAGTTTATGGGTTTAAAATAGGTTTTATCCCCTTGCAAACAGCTGCCGGACCTTCCCGAGCGGCTTCATCCAGAGCGTGTACCACCGGGGTTTCAGGTCGTTAATCTTCCAGGCTTTGCGGTCTTCCATATTAGCCACGTAGCGATGTCTCAGCGAGGCGCTGCTGGTACCTCCCACGCGCATGGTCATCAGGGTGGCGGGGATATGCTGGCTGGTCAGGCCATTTTTATAGAGCATTCTCAGCATCAGTTCGTAGTCTCCGGCACAGGTAAATTCTGTTTTGTACAGGCCGTATGTATCGTAAGCCGTCTTTTTCAGGTAAAAGGCGATGTGCGGTGGCATCCAGCCGCTCAGCCAGTTAGCCGGGTCATACGCCTTATCCTTCCAGAAGCGTACCACTTTGGCCGTATCCTCAGGATCCACAAACTTCACATTGCCGTAGGCGGAGTCGGTATCGTTCCGGCGGAACGCCTCCGCCACCCGGGTCAGCACCTCTCGGTCAGGATAAAAATCGTCTGCCCCTATAATGCCGATCACCTCACCGGTGGCCATACGGATGCCCTTGTTTATGGCATCATAAATACCCTCATCTTTTTCCGAGATATAGCGGATCCGGCCCTCGTATTTTTCCAGGATGGCCACCGTACCGTCTTTGGAACCGCCGTCTACCACGATGTACTCAAAATCATTATACGACTGCCCCAGCACGCTCTCAATGGTTTGCTCCAGGGTCTTTGCCGCATTATAGCAGACCGTTACCACGCTTATCTTCATAGATTCCGGATAAATTAAAAGGCAAAATTACGATTCCTTCTTCCAACTTCCTTCGTTCACCTTTCATTTTCACCGCGAATGACAACAAACCTGCCTTTTTTTTCGTAATATTGAGGAAACACCAAACGTGCAGATGACCCGATACGAATTTCTCAGATCCTGCGGTTTTACCGGTGGCGCGCTGTTTGCGCTCCTCTCGTGTGTGAAAGAAGAAGACAGCTATGTGGAGGCCATGACCCGGAATCCGGACGGCAGTTTCACTAACCCGGACGGTACCCCGGCGGGTGGTGTGACCGGCACCGGGCCTGATGAAAGCCTCATTATCAGCACTAAAGAGCTGGAAGCCCTTGATTTTCTCTACCGTGTAAATGTGAGCAGCCCGTTGTATACCCGCCTGCTCACCCGGAATAATTATGTGGTGCTGGGAAACACTTTCGTGCTGGCGCTTTCGCGGGAGGGCCGGTATATTGCGGCCACCGTGGTGTGCTCGCATGAGAATAACCGTACCGTCAGCTACCGGAACGGCGAATGGTACTGCCCCCAGCACGGCGCCCGCTACTCCCTGGCCGGCAAGGGGCTGAACGAGTACGGCGCCAAGGGGATCAAAGTCTATAAAACCGCCTTTGACGGCGAAACCATCGTTATCTATGAGTAGCCTCATCGCCTTCCTGTTCCCTTTTATCTGGCTGACCGGCGGATGGGGCAATAACCTGGAAAAAGCCCTGACCAGCGCAGCCGCCGATCAGAAGCTGGTGATCCTGAATTTTTCAGGTTCCGACTGGTGTGGCCCCTGTATCCAGCTGAAGAAAGAGATTTTCGAATCAGAAGAATTTAAAACATTTGCCGATACCCGCCTGGAGCTGGTGCGGGCCGACTTCCCCCGTCAGAAGAAAAACCAGCTTCCGAAAGAACAGCTGAAGTATAACGAGGCCCTGGCCGAAAAATACAACCCTTCCGGCAAATTCCCGCTTACCCTGCTGCTTTCTCCTGACGGCAAAGTGCTCCGCACCTGGGACGGCTACCCCAAAGACCTGAGCACCGGTAAAATGATCCAAACCATTCAATCTGCCCGCTGATGTTTTATTCCCGGAAATTAAAACTTATGGGTAACCGTTTCGTGATCAGCATTGATGCGGAGTCGGAAACTCGCGCAGAAGAGTTCATAGACCGGGCCGTGGCGGAAATCTCCCGGATAGAAAAGCTGCTGACCACCTTTTCCGAAGACAGCATCACCGGCCGGGTCAATGCTAACGCCGGTCTGAAGCCGGTGGAAGTGCCGGAAGAGTTTTTCCAGCTGGTGAGCCGTGCCCGGAAAATATCGGAATTGACCCAGGGGGCTTTTGACCTTTCCTACGGCTCCATCGACAAGCGCCTCTGGAATTTTGACCAGACCATGACCGTTCTCCCCACGGCGGAAGCCCTGGAAAACCTGCGGCTGATCAATTACCGGAACATCCTGCTGGATGACAGCCGCTGCACCGTTTTCCTGAAAGAAAAAGGCATGCGTATCGGTTTCGGGGGGATTGGCAAAGGCTATGCCGCCGATCGCGCCAGCCGGTTGCTGCAGGAGCTGGGTGTCCAAAACGGTGTGGTGAATGCCAGCGGTGACCTGAAAACCTGGGGCAGCTATAACGGCCGGCCCTGGACCATCTCCGTGGCGGATCCGGATGCACCGGCCTTCCCCTTCTCCGAGCTGGAGGTGGGTGAAATGGCTGTGGCCACATCAGGCACCTACGAAAAATTTACGGTCATTGAGGGGAAAAGGTACTCGCATACCATTGACCCGCGTACCGGCCTCCCGGTTACGGGCATAAAGAGCGTAACCGTGGTCTGCCCCTACGCCGAGCTGGCAGATGCCATGGCCACCCCCCTCTCGGTGCTGGGCATTGATAAAAGCCTTCAGCTCATTAACCAGATGAGTCACATGGCCTGTATCCTGATTGACGATCATAACCGCATATTCACTTCTAAAAATCTTTGCGCATGAAACGTATATTGATGCTTCTCTTCACCCTGTCTGCTTTTTCCTGTGTGCCGGTGAAGGAATACCAGAAAAGTAAGATCAATGATGCCGAAATGAGCCTTTCTACCCGGAATGTGGAGAAGTTTGAAAGCAGCTTTTACCTTTATAGGGAAGGGGGCGGCGGGGCGAATGGGGGGAAAAGCAGCGGCGGCTGCGGCTGTAACTAGAACAGGCTTTAAAAACGGGCAATCTGCGGCGTTGTTTTCGGAATTCGGCCTCAGTCACATACTGTTAGTATGCTCCTTCGGTCTCATCCTCAACGCCCTGCATCTCACCCGTTTTTCAAGCCTGTTCCCGGGCCATAAATACCGCTAATGGAATTAAATGTGAGTGAAATAGTTATGAAATGCACAGAACACCAGGCGAGGCATGCCATTGGTTATGAATAAAAATCTAATAGCTAAAGGCTAACAGCTAAAATTTAAAACATGAAAAAACTTGTACTATCGGCCGGGCTTCTTGCCTTCCTCTGGACCACCTCCCTGAAAGCGCAGGTGGCGGCGGATTCCGTTACCCGGAAGCTTACTTTTGAGGAGGCGAATTTTGTTTCATCTTATTACTCTCAGAACGGGAATAATGCGGCCGTGACCGGGGGCACGGGATCAGAAAAGCTGACTGACCTGGCCGCGGGCTTTAATATTACGTTCTCACTCCTGGACCGGAAAAGCCGGAAAAATACCTTTACCCTGGATGCGGCGGTGGAGAAATATACCTCGGCTTCTTCTGACCAGGTAGACCCGGAAACCGTTTCTTCCGCTTCGCGTACCGATGAGCACTTCTACCCTTCCCTGCTCTGGAGCCGGAAGAATGAAAAAACGGGGAACACCTTCGGTCTTAACGCCGCTTATTCTACGGAATTTGACTATAAATCGTACGGCGGCGGTGTATTTTATACCAAAACCTCCCGTGACCATAACGCCGAGTTTACCGCTAAACTGAACCTGTTTTTTGATACCTGGAAGGTGATCCTGCCAGCCGAGCTGCGCCCGGAAGGCTATCCTACAGGTGCCCGGGAAGACTCAGACGGTATTCCCTATAAGCCCCGAAATTCCTATAACCTCAGCCTGGGGTATTCACAGGTGGTGAATTCCGGCCTTCAGCTGATGTTTATGCTGGACCCTTCTTACCAGGAAGGCCTGCTCAGCACGCCCTTTCACCGGGTGTATTTCAATGACAACTCCCTCCGGGTGGAGAAACTACCGGGCAAAAGGCTGAAACTGCCTGCCAGCATAAGGGCCAGCTACTTTCCGGCCGACCGGCTGGTACTGCGCAGCTTCTACCGCTTTTATGCGGATGACTGGGGCCTGACCGCTCATACCGCCAGCCTGGAAACGGTAGTGAAAGTCAACCCCTTCTTTTCGGTTACGCCGCATTACCGCTTCAATTCACAGAGCGGCACAAAGCATTTTGCGGCTTACGGGGAAAGTCTTCCTAACGCAGATTATTACACTAGCGACTTTGATTTGTCCAAATTTTCCAGCCATTTTGCCGGTTTGGGATTCCGGTTTTCCACCCCCGGTGGTATCATGGGAATAAACAGTTGGAAATCAATGGAATTACGATACGGATATTACACCCGGTCCACCGGTTTAAAGGCCCACATTCTATCCCTGGCCATCCAGTTCCGCTGAGTCATTAAAACCTTAGGGTTGGTCGCTTTAATAGCAGGTTTGGTCTATCTGACAAGCTTTTAAATAAACCTGCATGCTTATTTTGTGTCAAATTTCTTGGAAATTAAGCGATTAAACTATCATGTCTCGGAAAATTCATATTCTTATTGCCCTTTTAATAAGTACATCCACCTTTGCCCAATGGGGCCCTCCGGGTGGCGGAGGAAGAAACCAGGAAAGGGTACCGCCTAACCGCCAGCAAAACCAGGAGCTGAACCTGGATGTGACTCCTAAAGGCAATTCTAAAATCAGCGGTAACATTGTAGACGAAGAGCTGACCACCGCCGTGGAATTTGCCAGTGTGGCCCTGATCGATGCTACCACCGGTAAGGCCATTGACGGCACCATGGCAGATGATAAAGGAAAATTTGAGCTGAAGCGCGTGGCAGAAGGCACCTACCGCCTGACCATCTCTTTTGTAGGTTACGAAACCAAAAAAGTAGAAGGCATCAAGGTGGAAAAAGGCAAAGATGTAGACATGGGTGTCATTAAGCTGAAATCCAGCAGCATAGCGCTGGCAAGTGTGGTGGTCACCGGTGAAAAGCCGGTTATTGAGGAAAAAGTAGACCGACTGGTCTATAATGCCGAAAGAGATTTGAGCGCCGCCGGGGGTAACGCCTCTGACGTCCTGAAAAACGTGCCCATGCTAAGTGTGGACCTGGACGGAAACGTTTCCCTCCGCGGAAGTGAAAACATACAGGTACTGATCAATAACAAGCCGTCTACCATCGTGGCGTCCAGTATTGCGGATGCCCTGAAGATGATCCCCTCGGAACTGATCAAGTCGGTAGAGGTGATCACCTCTCCTTCCGCCCGTTACGATGCCGAAGGTACCGCCGGTATCATTAACATCATTACCAAGAAATCTACGCTGCAGGGGCTTAACCTGAACCTGAACGGCGGCCTGGGTAACCGGGCCTCTAACCTGGGTTTTAACGGGAATTACCGTACCGGAAAGCTGGGCATCTCCTTCGGGGGCTTCGGCCGGATGAGCTATAACAAGTCGAAAAACGAAAGTTTCAACGAAAACCTGGTCACCGGTTTACGGACCGACCAGCTGGCTAACGGCCGGACAAACGGCATGTTTGGAAGATATAACATCGGTTTTGACTATGACCTGGGTAACGGCCAGACCCTTTACGGCGGGGTAGCTATCGGTAACCGTGCCTTTAACCGGTTTAACGACCAGAATTTTAATTATTTCGGTCGCGATTCTCTCACGAACGCCCAGACCCTCCTGCGGAAAGAGCTGCGTGACCAGGATGCCATTAACCAGGGCCTTTCCATAGACTACACCCTGGATTATGTCAAGATATTCCAGCCCGGAACGGAGTGGTCTATTTCCGCCATGTATAGCCAGAGCAAGGACAAGACCGATAACTATACCAACTTCCTGAATGGCAATACCGTTTTCAAGAAGCAGTGGAACGATAACGATAACCTGAACGGTGAAATGGCCTTTCAGAGTGATTTCCTGAAATCTATCGGGAAAAACCAGCAGCTGGAAGTGGGCGCCAAAACCCTGACGCGGACCATTGACAGCCGCTACCTTTACCTGCTGAAAGACTCTTTGGTCAGCCAGGACCGGGATAATTTCGATAACCTGCCCGAAGACCCTAAAAATCCGGGTGGCGGGCTGAAATATAACCAGAGCATTTACGCTGCGTATGCCGCATATACCTACTCTACGGCCAATAAGCTGACCCTGAAAGCCGGCGGGCGTTTTGAATACACTACCCTGGACGCCACCCAGACCATTAACCAGGTAGGATCAGATATACCGGTACGGCAATACTTCAAGGACCAGTACCCGGTATTTGTGCCCAGCTTAAACATTTCCAGACCTTTCGGTACGTATACCACCAAACTGTCTTATAACTACCGTATCCAGCGGCCCGGCTTAAGGCAGGTAAACCCTAACGTCAATATCGCGGATCCGCTGAACATCAGCATGGGTACAAAAGACCTGGTACCCGAGAAGACCCATAACGTGGAGTTGAGCGTGAGCAAATCCATAGGCCGCAGGACCTACCTGACCCTGTCTACCTTTGGCAGGTATTCCGGGAATAACATCACCCGGGTGAGTATGACGGCAGAAGATGCCGCCACCCGCTACCCGGCCATCCCGGAGCTGCAAAACCTGGATCCTTCGGCTATTGTAACCACCTTTGAGAACATTGGTAAAGAAACCACCCTGGGTGGAAACTTCTTCGGGAACATCGGCGTAACCTCTAAATGGTCTTTTACCACTAATTTTGACATGTATTATGTGAATATTGCAGGGAAAGAGTTTAAAGACGGCCGAATGGTAAACAGAACCACTGACGGTGTGGTAGTGAGTGCCCGCTTATCTACTAACCTGAAGCTGGCTGATAAATGGTCTATGCAGGCTAACGGAGGCTGGAGAGGTAAGCGTGTGTCCCTCCAGGGAGAAAGTGCTGCCGTACCTAACTACTCCCTGGCAGTCCGGTATGACATTAACAAAGACGCCAGCATAGGACTGGGTGCGGATAACTTCTTCGGAGGCATCAAAATGAAGAATAACTCGGCCACCAGCCAGTTTATCTCTAACAGCACGAGCTATATGTACAACCAGAACATCCGGCTGACCTTTACCTATAAGATGGGTAATATGCGCTTTGTACAATCCAAGAAAAGAGGCATCAATAACGATGACACCAAAGGAGGCGACGAGGAGAATTAATCCGGACAGGTACCAAAAAAAAGAGGGAGGCTCCATCGGAACCTCCCTCTTTTTTATATACTCTTCAGGGCCTAAACCTGCATGATATCGGCTTCTTTAGCCACCATCATCTGCTCTATTTTTTCAATAAACTGGTTAGTCAGCTTCTGAACCCGCTCTTCGCCGCCTTTGATGGCATCTTCTGAAACGCCGTCGTTCTTCAGCTTCTTCAGGTCATCGTTCATTTCCTGCCGTACTTTCCGAACGTTTACCTTGGCCACTTCTACCTCTGACTTTACCCGTTTCACCAGCTCACGCCGGCGCTCTTCGGTCAGGGGCGGTACATTCAGCCGGATGGTCTCCCCGTCATTAGCCGGGTTTAAACCTACATTCGAATTAATAATAGCCCTTTCGATATCCGAAATGATCTTTCTTTCGAAAGGTTTGATCTGAATGGTACGGGCATCGGGCGTGGTAATGGAAGATACCTGGGATAAGGGTGACATCACCCCGTAATATTCCACCTGTATCCCGTCCAGCATGTTTACACTGGCTTTACCTGCCCTAATCTTGGTTAACTCTATCTGTGTGTGCTTCATGGCCCGATCCATTCCCTCCTGGGCCATGTCAAGAATTAAATCAATTTCCTCCATATTCTTTTTTAAACTGTTAAGTGTATCTTAATTAATTCACCACCGTACCGATGGCCTCGCCTTTCACCACTTTCAGCAGGTTTCCCGGCTGGTTCATATCAAATACAATGATGGGAAGCTTATTTTCCTTACATAACGTAAAAGCGGTCATATCCATTACTTTTAAGCCTTTGGCGATCACCTCGTCAAACCCGATGCTCTCAAATTTCACGGCTTCCGGGTTCTTTCGGGGATCATCGCTATACACGCCGTCTACGCTGGTTCCTTTCAGCAGGATCTGTGCCCCGATCTCAATGGCCCGCAGTGCACCGCCTGAGTCGGTAGAAAAATAAGGGTTACCGGTACCCGCCCCAAAGATCACCACACGTCCTTTTTCCAGGTGGCGAATGGCCCTTCTGCGGATGAAAGGTTCAGCTACCTGCTCCATTTTAATGGCGGAAAGCAGCCGGGTTTTCAGGCCTTCAGCTTCCATGGCGCTCTGGATGGCCATACCGTTAATGACGGTGGCCAGCATACCCATGTAGTCGCCCTGGGAGCGGTCTATGCCCGATTTAGAGGCCGCACCTCTGAAAATATTCCCGCCTCCGATCACAATAGCCACTTCACAGCCGGCTTTTACTACTTCACCTACTTCTTTGGCGTAGGTTTCTAAAATATCTGGATTAATGATCTGGCTTTTATCTCCCCCGTTCAGCGCCTCACCGCTTAATTTCAGGAGTATTCTTTTGTATTTCAGAGACATGAAACTTTATTTTTTGACAAAGATAATTTCTAAATCTCCAAATAAAAAGACTACTTCGAAACCTTCTTGTTCAGGATGAAAATACTGAACAGGATGATGGCCATTCCGGCCAGGTGCATAGCCCCTACTTTTTCGCCGTCCAGCACACCGGCCACAATAGCCACCACCGGGATCAGGTAAGTCACCGAAGAGGCAAAAATGGGGGTGGTGATCTTGAGCAGGTAATTATACAGGATGGCCGCCAGGCCGGAATTTATCACGCCCAGGATCAGGAAATAAAGAATATATATCCCGTTACCGGGCAGGAATATCTTGTAAAAAAAATCAGTAAAAGCCAGTAGAATCAGCGCGGGTATCCCCATCAGGCCCACGGAAAAAGAGCTGATCACAATGGGCCGTACTTCCGCAAGGTGATAGCTCAGGATATTGGTATTTACCCCGTACATAAAAGTGGCCACCAGCACTAGCAGGGCATACGGATTACTCAGGTCAAGGGAAAAACCCTCCCCGCCGGAGATCAGCAGCAGGCTGCCTATAAACCCGAGAAAGATCCCGATGAACTGGTATCGGTAAATATGCTTCCGGAAAAAGATCCAGCCTACCAGGAGCACAAAAATGGGAGTAACGGCATTCAGCGTACCCGAAAGCGAACTGCTGATGCGGCTGCCTGCCGTACCGAAAACCATGGCGGGCAACAGGTAGCCCAAAAGCCCGGAAATGATGATGGGGAGCGACTTATTCCGGGGAAAATCAGCCCGGTTCCGGATAGCCCAGGGGGTGAGGAAAAGGGCTGCTACAAAAATCCGCCCTGCCCCGATCTCAATACCTGAAAAAGCCGTCGTCAGCTTTTTTATAAACAAAAACGACAGCCCCCAGGCCACCGCCAGTATAAACAGGATAATCAACGATTGTTTTTTAAGAGACACACCCCTGCATTTTTCCGAAATGTAGGAAATTTCTTTTCCCCGTGCGTAAAACACCGGGGCAAAGAAAACAAAAGTTCAAAATGATCTTGAAATTATACCCGGTTTACAGCCGGGCCATCATCCACCTCAGTACATAACGGAACACTTCCTCCTTTTCGGGCTCATTGTGCAGTTCATGGAAGAAGCCTTTCCACGCCTTAAAGGTGACGTCTCCACTCAGGAACTTAGCCGCAAACTTCTCACTGGCCGGGTAGCTGGTCACCGTGTCTTCGTCACCGTGCATCAGCAGCAGGGAGACCGCCACGGCATCACGCTGCAGGTTTACCAGCCACCTGCCCCATTCCAGTACGCCCATGCCCACTTCTGCGGAGATCACGTCATGCACCAGAGGGTCTGCCTGGTAGGCATTGATCACCGCTGCATCGCGTGAAATCCCGTTAATGTCCAGCCCGTTACGCTGGGTCAGGGAAGGAAACAGTTTCCGGCCTACCCTGCCCAGGGTGAGCTTACTCCGGGGAACCACAAACCCCGGCTCAATGGAAGGTGCCGAAACAATTACCCCCGCTACCCGCGGGTTTCTTTTGAACAGGTAATTCAATACCACACC
Organism: Leadbetterella sp.; assembly: GCA_019638185.1. GTDB lineage: Bacteria > Bacteroidota > Bacteroidia > Cytophagales > Spirosomataceae > Leadbetterella. The sequence continues at coordinate 20,259 of JAHBUH010000005.1, read as the reverse complement.
GCCACCCATGCTGTGCCCGTAAATGAAAAGCGGCTGGCCCAGCTGCCGGATCATCCCCACTATGAAATCCACCTGCCAGAGGTAATCGTCTATTTTAGGCGTATGGCCCTTAGGGCCCTCCGTACGGCCGTGGCCAAAAAGGTCTACGGCATATACATTGACACCTCTCTTCGTAAAAAATTCCGCAAAGTGCCTGTAACGTCCGCTGTGCTCGCCCATTCCGTGGATCAGCACCAGGTTAGCCTTTGCCGGAGTATTGCCTGTCCATTGATTAAAAAACATTTTCCGGCCGTCAAACGCCTCCAGGAAAAAACTCTTCTCAGTCATGAATCTATAACGCAGAAAAGCGGGTTTACGGGGTATTCTTTCCGATAAACCTTTCTGTCCGATTGGTTAATATTTCAAATTTAACCTTTTATTTATTTTAAATTCACACCGTCAATTCTTTTATTTTATGAAAATACTCCTGGCGCTCGACTCCTTCAAAGGTTCCCTCAGCTCAAAGCTGGCCGGCGAATGCCTGGCCAAAGGGATCCGGGCACAAAACACGGCCTTTTCTACCGAAGTGTTAACCGTGGCCGATGGCGGCGAAGGCTCACTGGAAATGCTGGCCGCAGGAAAAACCAAACACCGGTTCACCGCGGCCGGGCCGCTGGGCCGGAAGGTGCAGGGATACTACCTTAGCCACGGGACCACCGCCTACCTGGAAATGGCCGTGACCTGCGGACTTACCCTGCTGAAAAAAGAAGAATATAACCCGCTGCTCACCAGCACTTACGGCCTGGGGCAAAACCTCCGGAAAGCCGCGGGCTTCCGCCGGGTCATTATCTTTGCCGGCGGCTCAGCTACCCATGACGCCGGCCTGGGCGCCCTGCATGCCCTGGGCTTTCGTTTTCTGGACAAAAACGGCCGGGAGATCATCCCTGCAGGGGGAAACCTGAAGGATATCCGCTCTTTTCAGAGACCGGAAAACTTAAATCTCCCGGAAATATGGGTAGCCACTGACGTGTCCAATCCCTTTTACGGAAAAAAAGGAACCACCGTCTATGCCGGCCAGAAAGGTGCTACCCCTGCCATGCGGAAAACGCTGGAGGCGGGGATAAAAAACATTGCTTCCCTTTTCCCGGACGTGCCCGTTCAGGAAATCCCGGGAGCCGGCGCGGCCGGTGGACTGGCCGGCGGGTTTCATCTCTTCCTCGGCGCCAGGATCGTTCCGGCCACCACCCTGCTTTTTGAAGAAGCCGGCCTGGCCGCCAGGGTCAGCCGGGCTGATATCGTGGTGACGGGCGAGGGGCGTATCGATGCCCAGACCCTGCACGGAAAGCTGGTCTCCCGGATCCTGGCATTAAGCCCGGAGAAAAAATTTATCCTGGTGGCCGGGCGGATCGAACGGGAGCTCCGCTCCCCGGCGGTGCTGGAACAGTTTTCACTTACTGCCGGCGGTATGCCGGCAGAAGAGGCCATGCGCCAGGCCCGCAGGCTTATGGTGAAGCAGGGCCGGGAACTGGCAAAGTTTCTCGAAAATAAATTCGGGTAAAATCACTTTAATGCGTAATTTCGTCCACTTAAAAAACTCGTCAGACATGAAACATCTATGGGGTATAGACCTGGGCGGAACCAAAATTGAAGGCATTGTCATTAATGCCGAAACCGATGAGATCCTGGCCCGGGAACGGGTTCCCACCGAAGCCAGCCAGGGGTATGATCATATTCTTTCGCAGATCGCCAAGGTGATCCGCATCCTCTCGGAAAAGACCGGCCTGAGCCCGGAGGCCATCGGGTTCAGTACCCCAGGTGCTCTGGATCCCAGTGGCCAGACCATGAAAAACTGCAATACCACGGCCCTGAACGGCAGGAATCTGAAAAAAGATCTGGAAGACCTGTTTAAGATCCGGATAGCGCTGGCTAATGACGCCAACTGCTTTGCGCTGGCTGAAGCCACCGAAGGCGCAGCCAAAAACCTGGACACTAACGTGGTATTCGGTGTGATCCTGGGTACGGGCGTAGGCGGCGGTGTGGTGGTGAACGGCAAAGTGCTGAACGGCCGCCACGGCATTGGCGGGGAATGGGGGCACAATACCTTCGACCCGGAAGGCGAACCCTGCTACTGCGGCAAAAGAGGCTGTAACGAGACGGTTTTTGCCGGCCCGGCACTGGAAAGATACTACGCTAAGCTTTCCGGCCAGAAACTGCCCCTGAAAGAGGTATATCAGCGCCACAAGGAAAAAACAGACGTGCACGCCACCCAAACGGTAGAACACCTCACGGAGTCAGTAGCGAAAGCCATCAGCTATATCATTAACGTGCTGGACCCTGATGCACTGGTCTTTGGAGGCGGGGTAAGCCACATCGAAGAGCTTTACACCGATGTGCCCGAAAAACTGAAAGCACACATTTTTAACAACGGAAAAGTGGAAACCCTCTTCCTCAAACCCAAACTGGGAGACAGCGCGGGGGTTTTCGGAGCAACAGAATTAGTAAGAAATTAAAACAACATACGTATGGCAACCTGGTTTCAGGCAAAAATTAAATTTGTACAGGAAGATGAAAAAGGAGTGGCGAGAAACGTAGGCCAGGTATACCTGTTTGATGCGGTATCCTATACGGACGCGGAAGCACGGGCCTATCAGCATCTGGCGGCGGAAGTCCCCGACTTCCAGCTGACAGGACTCACCAAAATGAAGCTGAACGAGGTATATTTTGAGGAAAACAGCTCGGAGATCTGGTTTAAATGCAAGGTTTCCTATATTGTATTTGACGAGAAAAGCCAGCGGGAAAAGAAAGTGCCTTACACTTTCCTTCTCAATGCGCACACCATTAAAGATGCCTACATCATCCTGGAGAGCAAGCTGGGCACGGTTCAGGATTATATCATTACGGACATCGGAGCCACCAAAATCCTGGATGTGATCCCGTATGAAGAAGACACTGAGCTGGAAGAGCCCCAACCGGTGATCACGGAAAAAATGAAGCCCCTGGCAGAAGTTTTAAAAGCCTTTGATGCGGAAGAATAGCATTCGATACGGTACGAATAAGAAAAGCCCCCGGGTCATGAAGATCCGGGGGCTTTTCTTTGCAGGCTCGGTTTGTTCTTAGAACATCCGGGCCCGGTTATCTTCTATTTTGGCATTGGCTCTCAGGATCTCCTCGCCGATCATGCCGCCCATACCCATGCTTCTTTGCTGGATCTGAGCTTTGTAAGGGCTGTAATCGGTTATTTGAGGTGCAGCGACCTTAGCGGTATTTTCCATGATGAAAACGCCGGAGTCACCTGTGAACACTTTGCTCCGGGTGTTAGGCTTCAGACCGAAAAGCTTACCCACGGCAGTAGGATCAAACCCTGCGCTGTTCAGCATACCGGTCTGGAAGCTGATATCAGCCACTTCTTCCACCAGGGCGCCAGCACCGTATTTCCGGGCTATCTCTGCCAGGTCACCCTTGCCATCACCCAGTTTTTTAGCGATCAGCTCGGCTTTCTTCTCGTTTCTGAGCTTGGCAGCGATCAGTTCTTTAAAATCTTCCGCTTTCGGGTTGTCTTTATCGGTAGCTGCTTTCAGGCCGGCTACCACATAATTATCTTCCAGTACAAATACGCGGTCGGCTACCTTACCTACTTTGGCATCTTTACCGTAGGCCCATTGTACCAGCTCGCGGGCATTTCTCAGAGTATTCACGAAAGTGCTTCCCGGCTGGATGTTATCAGCGGTAAACACGGTCAGTGAATTATCTTTCTTAGCGGCTTCTTCCAGTTCCTTTACGGATTTGGCGCTGCTCATCAGCTCAGAAGCTTTCTGGAAGACCTCGTTAGAACCTTCATCACCTACGTGCAGCTCTTTCGTAATGGTAGCCAGTTTATATTTTAAGTTCGATTTAGGCTCAGTCACTTTCACCACGTGATATCCGTAATCGGTAGTCACCAGGTTAGGAAGCACGCCCGATCCTGAAAATGCGAATACCGGTTCTTCGAACTGCTTCATCATTTTTCCGTCATTCTTGAAAACGCCAAGGTCTCCACCCACCTGGGCTGTTCCGTCAGTTCCGTATTGGCGGGCCAGCAGGCTGAAGTCGGTACCGGCTTTGGCCTGTCCCAGGATCTCCAGGGCTTTGGCTTTCGCCTCATCGCGCTGCTGCTGGGTCATGGTGCTGTCAGCACGGAACAGGATATGGCTGGCGCGAAGCGAATAATGCTCGTCGGTTTCGGTACCCATGTACTTGTAAATGGCGTAGGTATTCCCCTCTTTGAAAGGTCCTATCAGGGCACCTACAATGGTATTATTCAAAGCACTTTTTAATTCCGGGCTGATCTCACTCGCCTCCCGCACAGACGGTGTTTTGATATCTGAATTTTCATTAGCGTACGCTACCGGATCCGGCGCTGCGGCCATTCCTTTAGCCAGTTCACGCAGGTCATTCATCAGGGCCACACTGTCTTCTTTGGTAGGCAGCAGGCTGAATGTCACATACGTAAGGCTACGGCTGTCGTACGGGTTAAATTCATCCTTATGCTTACTATAGTAACTCTTAATCTCCCCTTCAGAGATTTTAACGCTGGAGTCAGGTAAAGAGTAAAAAGGCACATACAGGTATTTTCCGCTGGCTTTTTCGGTAACGTTCGTATATTCCGCTTTGGCTTCTGCTTTCGTGATGTAATTAGCACTGTTCAGCAGGTTAGCGTATTTTTCCCGCATTCTGATATCTTTCAGCTCCCGCTTAAAGTTATCCCACATGGCTCTCTGTTCAGCCGGCATGGTGTTATTGGCATAGGCGGCAATAAAGTTAGCGTGAGTGGCAGCGTCAAAGTTCCCGTTCTGATCGCTGAACTGCTGCTTCACAAACGGGTGTATGTTTTTAGGCCCCTGCACCATTTCCCTCAGCTCTTCATCAGAAACGGTGATTCCCACCCTTTCAAATTCCTCTGCATAAACATGATTAAAAATGAGCTTCTCCCATACCTTCTCCCGGATCTCTGCCTGCTCCTGCTCGGTAGCTGACCGGCCTACGGATCCTTCAAACTGCATCCGCTGTACTTCCGTCAGGTTGGCAAATTGTTGAAAATCGATGGTGGTACCATTGATCTCGCCTACAGCATTGCTATTTCCAAACAGGCCGCCGTTCTTGGCACCTGACACGAAATCACCCCCAACAATAAAAAAGAGTAGTGCCACTGCTATGACCACCACGGCTACTCCTGACTTCTCTCTGATTTTGTTAACTATTGCCATTATATATTCTAAAAATGCTGATTATCGGTTAGATAATCTACCTAAAATAAAAATTCGAGGTGCAAAAATAGAAATATTCCTAGTGATAATCAAAGTTTTCAAGTTTGTTATTTTTCAAACCTTCTTTTTTTCGAAGATCAGGGTCACCGGAACACTGGAGTCTACGGGGCGTGTCTCCCTGGTCAGGTAAAGGCGGTTACCTTCTATTTTAACGGTAGTAGCTCCTGCAAGAAGCTGATAATAAACCACTTCACAGGCCATAAGGTTTTCCGGACCTCCCATTTTGGTGCTACCTATTGCACTAAATTTGATGGTGCCGCTTTGGGTGGAGGGGTTGTAGCTCACGTCTGCGCTGGAAGAATAGATATTGATAAAAGACCGGCCGGAGATTTCAAACCCGTTTCCCTGCCGGGTGATGTCCAGAGTAACTTCCCGGGCATCCTCGCGGCACTCCGGCGTGGTGGAATTGTCATACCCTTTAAAAAGCCATGCTCCTTCCAGCTCGGCAGGAGTAGAGGTCAGCTGACCGGTTTCACAGGCCATGAACACCGTCATCAAAAATGAAAAAGACAGGAATCTGATCATCGTTATATACGTTTAATACCGTGAAGACTCCGGAAATACGTCTCAGGTTGGAATCTCCTTTAAAAAAGCGCCTATCCCCGGCCGGTCAGGGAAAACGGCCCGGCCTTTCTCCAGGTATACGCCGTCTGCCGGGTCATTGGAAATGAGCAGGGTGCCGTCCATATCCACGTAGTCCAGCAGGGGTAAAAGCTGGGCAATGGCCGATATCCCGATACTGGATTCCGTCATACAGCCCATCATCACCTGCATCTCGTGCTTCCTGGCTTCACTGATCATCCGCAGCCCGGGGGTGATCCCACCGCACTTGGCCAGCTTCACATTAATGCCGGAGAAGGCACCGATGCACCGGGGCACATCTTCTTCCGTGATACAACTCTCATCGGCTATCACCGGCAGGGCGGTAAGCCGGATCACCTCTTTCATGCCTTCGTAGTCGCCCGGTTTCAGTGGCTGCTCTATGAATTCCACGCCCAGGGCTTTCATTTTTTCCGAAAAAATAACGGTCTGCTCCACGGTCCAGGCGGTATTGGCGTCTACCCGGAAAACCGCATCGGTTTCTTTGCGAAGGGCCTCCACGATCTCCAGGTCGTGATCCGTACCCAGCTTGATCTTATACACCGGGAAATCAAATTCCTTCATTTTCCGGATCATCTCCGGGATCTCATCAATCCCGATGGTGTAATTGGAATACGGGATCCGGGAGATATCCAGGCCCAGCATCTGGTAAACCGTTTTGCCATGACGCTTGGCCCAGAGGTCATAGGCAGCAATATCCAGGGCGCACTGCAGGAAATGATTGTGCCCGATCAGCGGCTTCAGATGATTCCACAGCTCCGAAGGATGCTCCCAGGAAAAGCTTTCAATGGCCCCGCGGTGGGTCTCCAGCAGCTCATTCATACCCTCCGGCGTAATGCCGTAATAGGGCACGGGAGTGGCCTCACCATAGCCCGTCAAGGGGCCCTCCCGGAGTTCTATGATAAATGTGGGGGTTTCCGTTCTTACCCCGTGAGTAATGCGGAAAGGGTACCTGCTTTTCAGGCTGATGACGTGTGATCTTATATCCATTCTGTTTCAAACAAATCTCCCAGGTGTTTTTTAAGTTTTTCTGCTACCTCCGCTAAGGGGATCTCCTGCCCCAGCTCCTGCTGAAGGGAAGTAACTGCCTTATCATCAATACCACAGGGAACAATATTCCCGAAGTAGCTGAGGTCGGTATTTACATTCATGGCCAGCCCGTGCATGGTTACCCAGCGGCTGGACTTCACCCCGATGGCGCAAATCTTCCGCGGCATACCGTCTGTCAGCCACACCCCGGTCAGCCCGGCTATCCGGCCGGCGGTGATGCCGTAATCCGCGCAGGTGCGGATCACCGATTCTTCCAGGAAGCGTACATAACGGTGAATATCCGTAAAGAAGTTATCCAGGTCCAGTATGGGATAGGCCACCAGCTGGCCCGGCCCGTGATAGGTGATATCGCCGCCCCGGTTTATTTTATAGAAGGTGGCTTCTTTCCGGTTCAGCTCATCGTCATTCACCAGCAGATGGTCCATGCTTCCGCTCTTGCCCAGCGTAAATACATGCGGGTGCTGGCAAAAAATCAGGTAGTTTGGCGTGGGTTCTTCGGTATTGTGGTCGCGGTTCGCTAATTTTATGTTTACAACACGCGTAAAAAGTTCTTCCTGGTAGTCCCACGCTTCTTTGTAATCCATGAGACCCAGGTCAATGAACCTTACCTGTTTATTTTTCATTCGCCCGGCTTTAATAAAGAAACAACAAATATGAGCGAAAAACTTCACAAAGGAAAAAAAGGAGAAGACTATGCCGCACATTTCCTCATTCAGAAGGGCTACATCATCCTGGACCGCAACTTCACCTCCCGGCATTCGGAGATCGACCTGATTGCGCAAAAGGATGACCTGCTGGTTTTTGTGGAAGTACGCATCAAAGCCAGTTCCGATTACGGATTCCCCGAAACCACGCTGTCTTCATCCAAAATCAGGGCCATTAAAAGAGGGGCCGCATGCTACCTGCTGCACCGGCCGCGGCCGGAAAAGGTGCGTTTTGACATGATCGCTATCGTAGAATCCCCCGTTTTTGAGATCGTGCATTTTGAGGATGCGTTTTTCTGAGAATCTTTTCTTTTTATGACACTTCATTCTTTAGGCCGGCACAGGTGAATCACATGTGTCCGAAAAGAATCTTCTAAAAAAACACAAAATGCTGCCCCACCTTGGAGCGCTCCCTTCCGGACCGGCTTAAAAAACAATCTTAAGCCCTGTAAATACCCCGAACCGGCTTCCGGCAGCCGTTCCGGCGGCAGGATGAAACCGCCAGACGGCATCAATCATGAAAATACTGAAAATATTCTCAAAACCAAACCCGGCTTCGGCATAAGGACGGGTTCCGGTGGTAAAAACGGGGTTATCCCGGTGGAGTTTAAAGAGCCTTTAACCGGCATATTAAATTCCAGGGTTATCCCCACATTGATTTTGTCATAGCTGAAATGAATAAATCCCAGACTCAATACCGGGAAACGGGTGTAAATGCGGATTTTATCATATATTAAAAAAAGTAGTACGCTCGTTATGCGCGTATCGCAGGCTAAGCCCGGCCTCACAGGTGCGGATGCTGTGGAGTAAAGGTGGCACCGTGTCAGTGATGGCCGGCAGACTGTAAGTGAGTTCAAATGTAGGGGTTAAGTTTCTGTAATCCGCAAAGCCCTTTGCAGACCAGTTGTGATCAAGATCTTTCTCTACTAAAAACCTGACATGCCGGGTAAATACCAGGTAAGAAGGCGGGGGCGCGGGCCTCTCTGTATTCAGCTGAAAACGTACTTTTATGAGTTAACACCATCTGCAGGCCGGTAGTATCTGCCTGAAGAGGAAATGACCAGTAGTTGCCACCGCCAGCATATTAACCTATGCAGAACAGCGGGTTTTCAGGTGGAGAAGGCTGCTCCGGGCCGGTGGTTTCCGAACCTGCTGCAGGGCTTACTCCAAACGGGTCAGGATTTGAGCATTTCAATAAAGTCACTGCAGGTTATAAAAACGGCTTTTTGCGCCAGAAGACTCTCTATTAAACGCTCCAGCTTACGGGTCAGCCGGGAGCCGTCAGGGTTTTTTACATAAGCGGGTAGATTATACCCCCCAATATCCGCAAATTCCCAGGGATGATAGTAAAGCATCAGGTTTTTACGGGAGCGCAGGGTTAAAGAGCACAACCCGTTATAAACACCCGAAGGAAGATTTTTAAAAGACAGCCAGAAAAGCGGGAAGCGAAAACCCGGCACGGTAGAACAGGGCAGTTCCATTAAACCCTCTTTAATGCCGGGTAAAGGGTTTTCACGAAGAGAATTATAACGGCCCGGCAGGTAAGTAGGATTTACACAGGAACTGTAGTGAATCCCCATATCCGGTAATTTCCCCCGGTCAAAGGGTTTCAAACGGGGCATCCGAAAACCGGTTACCGGCCTGCCCGTAATCTCTTCCAGCACCCGCTTTGATTCTCCTATATCGCTTTCTTGGAATGCATGAGACGGAGCATGGTACATGGCATGTGACGCAATCTCGTGATTTTCAGAAAGCTTTCTGACTAATTCCGGGCGGTGTCTCCCAAAGTTCCCGGTGGTAAAAAAAGTAGCCGGAATCCGGTATTTCTCAAGAACTTCCAGCAAACGCTCCATACCCAGACAGGTAACATTCAGCTGGTCATATAGGGAAACTTCCTGTCCGTACTCTTCCGGAATATCAAACTCTTCCAGGTCAAAGGTCAGCATTACATACTTTTCCGTCATATTCTTCCGGCAGCAATAATTCGGGTGAAATTTACAGCTTCTCTAAAAAGTATTTTCATATTGAAATTACTAAAAACAATGGACGGGCTGGCGAATACCTCAATTTTCTCAATACCCACACCCTCCTGAAGTAACTTCCGGATCAGTTCAATCTCGAAAACAAATGTATTGGTTTTTATTTGCTCCACAAACGGGAGCAGCTCTCTTCTGAGCCCTTTGATTCCGGCCTGCGTATCTGTGATTTTTTTTGATAACATCCATTGATTCAGAAACATAAGTATTTTTGAAACCAGCTTACGCTTCCGGGGTAGTCGCTCAAAATAATCGGCACTCCGGTTTCCATACACAAAAGAGCACTCCGGTTTGTTTTCAAAAACCGATACGATTTCTATAATCGGGTCGGTTCCGAAAGGGAAATCAAGGTCTGTATAAATCACAATTTCACCGGTGGCATGGGCCATTCCCTTTCTTATGGCGGAACCCTTGCCTTCATTCTCAGCGTGATCCAGGAAAATCACATCAGGGAAATAAGTCAGCTTATCAATCTCCTTTTTGTCAATGCGCTTTGACCCGTCATTGGAAATAATGTATTGAACAGGATGCTGCCCAAGCTTCTCTTCCAGGCAGGCCCTGTGAAAAAGAAAGTCACTGCACCAGCTTTCTCCCGGGTTATAACAGGGAAGAACAATACTAATGGAGGGTTGGGTGCTTTTCATGAATAAACAGAAGCTGAAATTGTAAAACGATCCACACCAGTAAACAGGGAATAACTTTTATCAGGTAAGGTCTGAAAAAGTGCGTTCTCCATGTCAGCGGATAAAGGTCTGTAGGCGCCAGCATGGTAAATAAAATCACGAGTACAGCCAGAACCGCGGGCCAGGGTTTTAAGTAACCCCGGTTAGCTATGTAGAACAGGGCCACCCCGGATACCGCAATCACATACGTAGGCGACTCGGATGCGTGGTTAAATAAAATAACCCATAAACACGCATAAGCCAGGAGGAGTAAACGGCCACGAATATCCCCAAAAGTGTGCCTGATAAGAGCGGCAATCCACGTAATGCTAAACAGGACAACACCCCCCAGCTGGATTCGCATGACATCACCGTCTGTTAAATCCGGCCACCCGATTTTACAGAGCCCCATCACAGAAAACCCGAAATTACCCCGGTGATCAGCTAACAGCAGATCGAACCAGTCTTTGTATACCTGTACAAAGTACGATGCTCCGGTAACCGGAAACGGCAGCAGGGTCAATACGAAAAACCAAACCAACGAGTAAGCGATATAAGAGCCTTTTTTAGGATAGAAAAGAAACAGGGCCGCGAAAATCAGGCCATAACCCTTAATACAAAAGGCCAGAACAGGAAATAAGGAGGCCCACTTAACCTTCCCCTCTTCTAAAAAAGTAAAGGTCAGTAAACCCAGGGCAATAATGAGGGGATTGGTTTGCTGACCATGCAAAGAAGTGTTCAGCTCAATGAGTATAAACCACCAGAAAAATAATTTGTTTTCAAAAGATACGGGTAAACGCCAAATAGCATAGAAAAGCAGCAGAGAACAGAACAAAGCCCATAAAACAAGGGCTGCGCCGACCGGAAGAAATGCAAATGGGGCAAAAAGAATGCAAAACGACGGGTGATAAAGAAACTGGTCGAAATACTCAGCGGGATATTCCAGGTGCAGGTTCTGATGTTCCAGTAAATGAAAGATAGATGCCCGGAAAATGACAAAGTTATTATAGCTGCCGGAACCGAGAAAGTAGTGCTGAAACGCAATGACAAGACTGAGGAGAACATACACATAAAGAACTACTTGCTTTCTTGAAAAGAAAGCGGTAATTTTTTTAATCATTTAATATAGGGAACGGTTAATTTTTTTTAATCTACAGACATAGCCTTTACGGCGGCAAATATACACATTTAAACGACAAAAAAAGGCATTTCATGAGAATACATTTTTCAAGGGCATTTTTATGTACCCTGATACGGAAATTTCCTGAAAATGGTGGGGCAGGGATCCTGAAAATACCCTTTGGTTTACGCCTGAGATTCTTCTTCCCGTTCGTTACCCGGACAGGCCGGTTGGTTTAAGTCCAGGATAACCTTAAATTTGTTGCCGGTAGCTCATACTCCCGTACGCTATGTTTAATAAAGACTTCAATACCCCCTGGCGCTTATCGGCCGCCACCATTTACCGCAAACCGGTGGATTCCAAAATACTGGGATCGGCGGAACTGGATGTGACTGACCTGGAAGCCTATATTTCCGGGCTCCGCAAAAAAGGGATAAAAGTGACGCTTACCCATTTTTTCACCTTGGCGGCGGGCCGGGCCATTGCAGAAGAGGTACCAGAATTTAACACCTTCCTGAAAAGAGGGAAAATATATCCTTTCGAAAAACTGGCGGCTTCGGTGAGTCTGCGCATGCCCTCAGGGGAGATGAGCTCTATTAAAGTCACTGAGCCTGGAAAGAAGAATTACCGGGAAGTGGTTCAGCAACTTACCGCAGGCATTGAAGAAGCGGTACAGGGAGAAGAATCCAAGACTAACCGCATGAAGGGGGCGCTGGGGCGGATCCCCTGGCCTTTCCGGAAGTGGGCGTACGGGCTGATCCGCTTTATTCTCCTGGACCTGGGCATTTCCATCCCTGCCCTGGGGCTGTCGGCGCAGTCGTTTGGCACTTATATCATCTCCAATGTGGGAACCCTGGGGCTGGATGGCGGTTATCCGGCAATGATGCCTATCGGCAATGTCAGCCTGGTGCTCATCCTGGGAAGGGTAAGAGAAATGCCCTGGGTACACGGAGGACAGGTGGTACCACGGCGCATCATTAAGGTCTCCGCAGCCCTGGATCACCGGGTGGTGGATGCAGCGCACGGCGGTAAGCTGTTCAACTACCTGCGACGGGCCGTCAGGGAACCGCAGATTTTTGAATAGTTTAGCCCCGCAGCTGCTTTAAGGCGTGATTGGAGAAAACAAACTCGTCCAGCTCCTGCAGGTGGGTAGTCAGGATACTGTTGCTGTCGCCTTCCCAGATTTTTTTCCCCTGGTACAGAAACTTAATATTCTGGCCTATGGAGAGTACGGAGTTCATATCGTGCGTGATCACCACCGTGGTGGTGCCGTATTCCTGGGTGATCTCCTGGATCAGTTCGTCGATTTTAATGGAGGTCAGGGGGTCCAGTCCGCTGTTTGGCTCATCGCAGAAGAGGTATTTGGGGTTCAGCACAATGGCCCGCGCTATCCCCACTCTTTTCTTCATCCCACCGGAGATCTCGGAGGGCATCCGGCTGCCGGCGGCTTCCAGTCCTACCCGTTTCAGGCAAAATTCCACCCGGTCGCGCTTTTCGGCCTCGCTTTGTTTGGTAAGCATATCCAGCGGAAATTTCACGTTCTGAAACACCGTTTGGGAGTCAAACAGGGCTCCGCCCTGGAAAAGTACGCCCATTTCGCGGCGCAGGTCTATCCGCTCCTTCTCTGACTTGTGCAGAAACTCACGGCCATCGTAAAAAACCTCACCGGTGTCAGGTGACACCAGGTCCAGCATACATTTCAGCAGCACACTCTTACCCGTACCGCTGGCGCCGATCACCAGGCTGGTCTCACCGTCACGGAACACCCCGGAAATATCGTCCAGCACCTTGCGGCCATTAAAGCTTTTACTAATATTCTTAATTTCTATCATGTCAGAAGTTCTGCTAAGAGGTAGTCGGCTATGAGGATGGCAATACAGCTGTTCGTTACTGCCGTGGTGGAGACCTTACCTACTTCCAGGGCTCCGCCGCGGGTATAAAACCCTTTGTAGGCAGAAATGGTGGCGATCAGGATACCAAAAACAGCCGATTTTATAATGGGAATAACCATATTAAAAGGAATAAACGAGAAGCGTATCCCGTAGATATACTGCTCCGGGGTGATAATACCCGTGGCGGTACCGGCGATGTACCCGCCCACAATACCGATAAACCCGGAAAGAACAGACAGTACCGGGAACATCACAAAAGCGGCCAGCACCTTGGGCAGCACCAGGTAAGAAGCGGCGTTAATGCCCATCACCTCCAGGGCCTCCACCTGCTCAGTGATGCGCATGGTGCCCAGCTCTGACGCAATATTAGACCCCACCTTACCGGCCAGGATCACGCACATGAAGGTGGAGGAAAGCTCCAGCAGCATCATATCTCTTACAATATTACTGACAATATAGGTGGGGATCAGCGGGCTCACCAGGTTAGCGTTGATCTGTACACAGGTTACCGCCCCGATAAAAAACGCCACGATGCAAACGATAAGCAGCGAGTCTACCCCGATCATCATACATTCATCGATAAACCGCTTCCAGTAAACCTTCAGGCTCTCGCGTCGCGTGAAAAGTTCATAGAGAAACAGGAGGAACTTCCCAAATTTTCTAAACATGCGCTTCTTTATTAACGCACAAAGGTAAGCATCTATGGGATGTGATGAGCCCGTAATCTGTTGAAAATTTATATAAAGTATCCCTGAAGATTCATGTATTTTTGTCGAAACAAGTCAATAATGCGAAAATTAGCAGTAGTTACAGGGGGATCAAAGGGAATAGGAAAGGCGATTGCGGGGAAATTCATCCGGGCCGGGTATGAGGTGGCCGTCTGTGGCCGGGACCTCGGCGCACTGGAGGAGTTAAGAGCAAGCCTGGCCCCGGCTACCTTGCATATTTTCAGCGCCGATGTGTCCCGAAAGGAAGAAACAGAGGCTTTTGGCGATTTCATCCTGGGCCTGAACCTGCCGGTTTCCGCCCTGGTAAATAATGCCGGGGTTTTTATACCGGGAAAGCTGCTGGAGGAAGACGAGAGCCACCTCCGGCTCCAGCTGGACACTAACCTCATGAGCGCCTTTTACCTCACCCGGAAGCTGATCCACAGGATCAAAGACGCTGAAAATGCCCATATCTTCAATATCTGCTCCATAGCCAGCCTTTCGGCTTATCCCTACAGCGGATCGTATTCCGTTTCCAAGTTTGCCCTGCTGGGCTTTAGTAAAAGCATCCGGGAAGAACTGAAGGAAACGGGCGTACGGGTGACTTCCGTCATGCCGGGGGCCACGCTGACCGACAGCTGGGCGGGGACTGAACTGCCCGCCTCCCGCTTCATCCGGGCTGAAGATGTGGCCGAAGCCGTCTGGGCGGCCTATCAGCTTTCGCCTTCTGCAGTGATGGAGGAGATCGTGATCCGGCCGCAGTTGGGAGATTTATGAGGCGGGGTAGGCCCCAGAGCCTGTGACGGGTGAAGAGGGTTATGATGCGGGAAGGAATTGCAGGAACCCGCCTGCTAAGTGACAAGCTAAGCCAATTACAGCCCGGAGGGTTCTGCAGCGGGAAAGGGCTCTTTTGCGAAGCATTCCTTACTTCGTAATCAGTTTCCGCCACGCCTCCTTATCAAAATTTTCCGTGAAATTCTGAATCAGGCGCAGGTGAAGCGGCATGGATACGTATCGGAACACCAGCACTATAAACTCCGGGGAGGCCGCTGACCGCCCGGCGGGGAAGTACGCAGGGTTATATTTATACAGGGGAGTGCCTCCTTTTTCATTGTCGTAAAACTTATGGAAGGTCAGGGAAGAGGTGTACTCCGGCAGTTTCTGCTTTTGGGTGAGGTAATTCTCTTCCGTTTCGTTAATCACCGCCTGGGCAGAAAGCCATTCGGCAGCATTTTCCTTCAGCACCCGGTTTACTATGGCTTTTTTATTCGCTATCACGGCCGGGATATCCCCAAACCGCTCCCGTTTTGCAGTTTCTGACGCGGATTGGTAGTTGCTGCTTTTGGATAAATACAGGAGTTCTCTGTCGTAAAATTCCAGCAGGCTCTCCAGGTATTCTTTCCGGCTCACGGGCAGCAGGAGCGGCGCCCCCTCTCTTTTCACAAACCAATAGCGATAGATATGATCGTAGGAGTTTTTCCGAACTTCGTTTTCCGGAACGTCCTGCCAGTAGCCTTTGCCGGAATTAATAGCCGCCACCAGCTCCGGCTTACTGCATGTCATATAGGTAAACAGGCTGATCTCTGCTGACAGTACGCCCGGTTTATAGCCCTGCCAGTCCTGGTGAAGATAGCGGTCCTCCCCTGTTTTGGATATGCCCCGCATAAAGGAATTCAGCGTATTCGGCAGCGTATTGACGTAAGCTCTCAGCACGGTGGAATACTCGCTGTTACGTCCCACTTTCTGGTTGATGCAGAGATATTCATGAAAAGCCGCCTGGAACCGGTAGTCGGCCAGCTTTCTACTGCCGGCATACGTATACCCCTCCGAGGAATAATACGCCTCCCAGGTACCGCCGGTAAGGGTGAACCCGGCGCGGCTCTGCTGTTCCAGTTTTTCAATTTGCTCCAGGATTTGCCGGGCCGTGGTTTTATCCGCAGCAGTAGCCATATTCTTAAAATATTCAGCCCTTACCGCCGGCCAGGGGTATTCGGATGCGGTAAAGGCCTTACCGGGTGCAATGGCCAGCTCGGCTTTAGAACCGCAGGGATCGCCCTTTTGGACGGTACCGGTCACGGCCTGCTGAGCCCTGGCGCCGGAGAAGGTGGCGGGCAGAAAAAAAAGGACAAAAAGGTAATTTTTCATTGTTTAAAAATTTTCACAGTCCTTCCAGGTTAAAATTGAACCACTCCGGCACTAAACTTCTTCATGGTTATAAATTTTTCATTTGTTTTCCGGTGTAAAATTAAAAATCTTTAACACGGCATTCAATCCCCTGAAAAGAGGAAATTAACTCCCCGAAAAATCCCCCGAAAAAGGGATTGATTCCCCGTCTATATTAGTCGTAATTTGCAACGTTATAAACTATCCGGCCCTAATGAAATATGTACTCTGGCTTCTAATGATTTTCCCGTTTACAGGCGTGTCAGCTCAGCAAAATGAGCCGGATACAGCTAAAGTAAACCGGATGATCACCACGGTACG
Source organism: Leadbetterella sp. (assembly GCA_019638185.1). GTDB lineage: Bacteria > Bacteroidota > Bacteroidia > Cytophagales > Spirosomataceae > Leadbetterella. The sequence continues at coordinate 3,722 of JAHBUH010000005.1, read as the reverse complement.
CCGGATACAGCACACCGATCCCCAAAAAGCCAATAAACTGCTTAATGACATCCTTAGGATCTCGGAAGCCCGTCATTATAATCCCGGCCTGGCGGCCTACCACGGTTTTAAAGCCACGTTTTATGCTAACCGCATGCAACTGGACAGCGCAAAGCTCAGCAATGACCGGGCGATGAGTTATATCAAAGGAGATCAGTCACTGGCGGGAAAGAACCAACTGGCCATCCTGTACAATACTTATGGCGTAATTTATCATCAGAAACAGCAGTATGACTCGGCTACGGCCATGTATCTTAAGGTAGTGACGATCTGCAATGAAACCGGCAATCATTTCCAGAAAGTATATACCTATAGTAACCTCTCGGTGCTGTATTCATTTATGAGTGATACCCTGAAAACCGAACGCTACGCCCGGCTGGCCTACGGCGAGGCCAAAAAATCAGGTGACACCCTGGCTACCTTACGGGCTACGCTCATCCTGCTGAATCATTTTGTGAACTACGAGCGCTACGACAGCGTACCCCGCTATGCCCAGCCGGCCCTAAAAATGGCAGAGGCAAAAGGCGACATCCGGAGTAAGGCCAAAATACTGCATTTCATGGGCGGCTATTATGCTGAAAACGGGAAGGATAATGCCCGGGCCTATTCCTTTTACCAGGATGCTCTGAAATTATTCCGGGAAATAAAAAGCCCTTATGATGAGGCCATTGTACGGGTTAACCTGGGAAATATCCGCCTGGCAGAAAATAAATACCCCGAGGCCATCGCCTACCTGCGGGAAGCCCTTCAGATGGAAAATGACCTGGGCTTATTGCAGCTAAAGACCGAAACGCTAAAATCATTGTCTACCGCAGAGGCTAAAAACGGGAACACTTCAGGGGCTTATGACCTGCTGACCGAATACGTACTACTCCACGATTCCCTTTCCCTGAAAACCAATGAAGAGATGGTGCAAACGCTGGAAACGCGGTATCAGCTTCAGAACAAAGAAGATACCATAGCCCTGCAGCAGGCCAGCATCCGCCAGAAGAATATTCTCAATTCCATTTTACTGGGCAGTGCCCTGGCGCTGATTCTCATCCTGTTTCTGCTCTACCGGAATTACACCGCCCGCCAGAAGCTTCAGCAGCAGAGGATCACGGAACTTGAAACAGAAAAACAATTATTAGCCACCCAGTTTCTTTTAAAAGGGCAGGAAGATGAGCGCAGCCGCATGGCCAAAGATCTTCACGACGGCCTGGGAGGGATGCTGAGCGGTGTGAAATTACAATTAGGAGCAATGAAAGGAAACCTGGTATTAACCGAAGAAAACGGGGTATTGTTTAATAATGCCCTCAATAAGCTGGATGAGTCCATCTCCGAAATGCGCCGGGTAGCGCATAACATGATGCCGGAAGCCCTGGTGCGACTGGGCCTGGAGCAGGCCTTGCAGGATTACTGCAGCAGCATTAACCCGTCTGGCCCCTTAGTGATCAATACCGGCTTTTACGGCCTGGATCAAAAGATGGAAGCTGCCACCGCGGTGACCGTCTACCGTATTGTGCAGGAGCTGGTAAACAATGCCGTGAAACATTCCGGCGCCACGGAAATCCTGGTGCAGGTGATGCGCCGAAACCAGTCGCTCAATATCACCGTAGAAGATAACGGCAAAGGCTTTGACACCGCCGCATGGCAGCAGCAGAACACGTCCGGCTTTCAGAGCGTACAGTCGCGGGTGGACTACCTCCGCGGGCGCATGGACATGAAATCAGCACCGGGCCAGGGTACCTCCATATACATAGAATGTGCAGATCATGGATAAGTTAAAAGTACTGGTGGTAGATGACCATCCCATGGTGTTGGAAGGCATGCATAACATGCTTTCCCGGATCAGTTTTGTATCCATCACCGGCATGAGTAACGGCGCAGAGCCGGCCATGGAGCAGATACAGGCAGAAATGCCGGACATCGTCATTACAGACATCAGCATGCCCGGAATGAACGGCGTGGAGCTTACGGCCCGCATCCGCAAGGAGTACCCCGGCATAAAGGTCATTGCCATGAGCACCTTTAATGAACGCAGCCTGATCTCCCAGATGATAGAACAGGGGGCATCCGGCTATCTTCTCAAAAACGCTTCCCGCGAGCAGATCGAAGAAGCCCTGCTGACGGTAAAAGAAAACCGGCTGTACATGAACCTGGACCTGGAATGGCATGATACAGGCCACCAGCAGGTAGGCAAAACGCCCGTTCTGACCAGCCGGGAAAAAGAGGTGCTGTTACTCATCGCCGAAGGATTTACCAACTCCCAGATTGCAGAAAAGATCTTCGTAAGTCCCTATACGGTAGACAGTCACCGTAAAAACCTGCTCACTAAATTCGAGGTAGGAAACACCGCCGGCCTCATCAAGCTGGCAGCAAAACACGGGCTGGTTTAGCCAGCCCGCCCCTAAAATTTCCTGTTTTTTTTAACAAATGCATTGCATTTTAAGAAATTCTCCCTACCTTTGTAGTCCAATATCGCGGGATGGAGCAGTTGGCAGCTCGTCGGGCTCATAACCCGAAGGTCACAGGTTCGAGTCCTGTTCCCGCTACTTAGATAACCTACTGACAATCAGTAGGTTATCGTCGTTTAAAGGGTCCGGACTCGTCAAAATGACAAAAAAATGACACGCTCCAAAGACCCTAATCTATTGGCTTCGGCCTCATTCTATAATATTGCACTCATGGAAAAACCTTACCCGTATACGTTGGCTAAGCTGCATGAATATTCTTCCCTGGCTGATCCATGGCATGTAGTCTATTACATCTGGAGCGAAAAAAAAGGGAGGCTGGTACGCCGCCGGGTATCATTCAGCGAGCCAACACCGGAGGCCCGAAGAAAGGCGGCAAAACCCGTCATAAAAGATATCAATGCCCTGTTAAAAGAAGGGGCAATCATCGAACCTCTGGAGCCTGAAAAAAGTACACCGGCAGATTCTCTCATGGTAAAAGAAGCTGAACCATCCCTGTTAGAAATCACCGAAAGATCAAAAATTACCGATGCTATAGAATACTTCCTGGCAAAAAAGAAGAGAGTACTCGCCCCTGGTACATACTCCAGCTATAGTACTGACCTCAAAAGATTCAAAACGTACCTGCTGGAAAATGATTTTGAAAAAATAAAGCTGAAGGATTTTCAGAAGAAACATGCCTATCACTTCATGGATACCATTCATGGGGAAGGCGACGAAGACATTAGCAACAGAAGCATTAACAATAATAAGGACACATGCTCTAATTTATTTAATTTCTTTGTAAAAAGGGAAATTATTACGAAGAACCCTTTTTCTGATATAGAAGACCTTCCATCACAGGCCAAGCGGCACACAGCTTTTACCCAAACACAGGAATTAACATTCATTAAAGAATGTATCAAGCAGAAAGAATGGCAGCTACTACTATTTATTCTAATGGTCAGATATATGGCTCTACGACCAGGAGAAGAGGCCAGGCTACTGAGAGTCCGGGACGTCAAAGAAACTACTATCCGGGTGCTTAGCGAGACGGCAAAAGGAAAGATTTCCGAGCATGTTCAGATTCCACAGGAGTTTGAAAAAATTCTACAAACCTATAATATCCGGCAATATGATGAAGATCTCTATGTATTCAGCATAGATGGGAAACCCGGAAAAGAAAAACTATCGAAAAAGTTCTTCTATAAGAAACATTTCCTAATCCTCGAAAAACTAAAAATGCTCGGA
>JAHBUH010000004.1 GCA_019638185.1 Leadbetterella sp. | reverse complement strand
GCTCGGTAGGCGCCTTTTGAGCGGTGGCGTTCTGCACCAGCTCCAGGATCTTACTCAGCTTACTGTCTTTATAGGCGGTGGTGACTTTTACCTGGCTCACCGTGTTCAGGTTGATCATCCCGGCCAGAACCGTTTCTCCTTTTCTTTTGGTATCCGGCTTGCTCTCGCCGGTGAGGGCGGAGGTATTGAAAGAAGCGGTTTCGGAAAGGAGCTGCCCGTCCAGGCCCAGTTTTTCCCCGGGTTTCAGGTGGATGATGTCACCGATATGGACGGTTTCGGCTTTGACGGTTAGGATCTCATCCCCTTTAAGAACGGATACCTGGTCAGGGCGCTGATCCAGCAGGGCTTTGATGTTCCCTCTGGCTTTACTGACAGCCATAGACTGGAAGGCTTCACCTACACTGTAAAAAAGCATTACAGCCACGGCCTCCGGGTATTCCGCTATGGCAAATGCCCCCAGGGTAGCAATACCCATCAGGAAAAACTCCGAAAAGAAATCGCCTTGTTTTATACTTTGGAAGGCATCTTTAATCACCGGTAACCCTACCGGGATATAGGCTACCACATACCCGATCAGCCGTATGCTGCCTTTAAACCAGCTTTGCGGTATCCAATTATCCAGCGCAATTCCCGCCAGCAGTAAGATCAGTGAGATAATGGAAGGGATAAACAGCTTTAGCGTGCCGCTTTCATCATGCTCGTGCGAGTGATCATGCGAATGGTCGTGGTTATGCTCGTGTACGGGTGCGCAACAGGATTCTTCGTGCTCGTGTGCCATTAATACTCTGATTTTTAGTCAAAGGTACGCGGCAGGGGAATGCAATGCTACTGCAAGTATTTATCAGTGAATAAAAATTGAGGCCAGCCCGGTTAAAATAAGGGTAACACCGGTAATAATTCCGGCATTGTGCTCCAGCTTATGAGAGTCAAATTTCAACAGGCCCTGATAAGCTATCCGGACCAGGAGCAACATACCGACAATGGTCACCAGCGCATAAACGAGGGAAATGGTGGTCAGCAGGGCCACTGACTGCACCCCGGCCATCAGAAACAGGGCTTCGATTTCCATGCAGGGCGACATAAACATGGCTATTGATAAGGAAATAATGATGTTTCGCTTAGTGGTGGCTTTTATGGACCCGCCCTGCAGGTGGAAATGTTTGTGCTTATAGTGCCGGTAAATGTAGACTATTCCCATCAGGATCAGGATGACAGGGGCAGCTATGTGGGTGATATGCTCCACATTATGTGCCAGCTGATGACCGGTCAGTCCCAGTGCCCAGCCGATAAACAGCGTACTCAGCACATGCGCCAGTGCCGTGAGAAAAGTAACCTGCGTTACCTCCCCGATATTCCATTTGTACTGACGGCCAATGGCAATGACCGGTAGCCAATGATTAGGAATAAGGGCATGCAATAAGCTGATGATGATGGCGCCTGTTAGTATCTCCATTCTGGTGTAGTGTCTGCCCGTTATAAATTGTAAGCTCACGGGATTCGACTGCAAAATTAGCTGATTTGTGCAACATTATTGCAATTTGTTTTCAATCTATTGCTTTTCGGGCAGGTATTTCCAGTATCTTTTGGGTACATGGCGCAGGTGAAGTTTCATATTCCTGCGGGCTTCGATATTGGTGCTTTGGAAATACTGTTTCCAGAGGTGCTGGAAATGTTCGTCCCGTTCGTCCAGGGTCAGGGTGACGCCGGTGGTCAAGGCCATCTTTTCTTCGGGCGATAATTGTACTGGGGAGACCGTGATCTGATCGTAAAGCAGGCCGTATTTTCTCTTGTTATCCCATATCAGCCAGGGTTGATCGGCATAGCGTTCCCTGAAAAAGTCAGCAATGAGGGGTAAGACGTCAAAGTCAGGCTCTACGATGGAAAAGAAGAGCCCGTCGCTGCTTTTCTGAAACCGGATGAAGGCTTTCATGCGGTGCCGTTCCCGGTGTACTTTTTTCAGGGTTAAGGAAAAACAGATGACGTCGTCATCGCCAAAGTTCTGAAGAATATCCGGGCCTGCCGTAAAGACCCGGCTGATCACCCGGAAGGCGGCCAGCCATGCCTTACGGTCTTCCGAGAGGAATACCCGGTAAAAATCCCGGACGGCTACGGCCCCCAGGTGCTTTTCGAGGCCTTTTTGTACGCGTTTGGCGCTTTCCACATCCGTGATGACGGTTCTTTGAGCTTTAAACAGATCAGCCGACTGGTCTCCGGAAAGCAGGGGAATAGCCTCCGGCTCCTTACGGGCAAAGCTGTCAAAGACACAGCAGAGGAAGCCGGCATAGGTTCCGTCAAACAGATAGGACATTTTCAGAAAAGGCTTAACTGGTTTGCTTTTTTAGAAAGGACCGGCTTTTGCAGGATAGCGGCTTTTACACTTATCATGGAAGGAGTGCCCAGGATGATCGGGCTGTCGGCACATACCAGGAAGTGGTGGGCACGGTTCCAGGCGATGCCCATTTTACGCAGTTGGTACTCGTGCAGCCGGCCGAATTTCCGGGCCTGAACGATTTTCATGGCCGACTGCCGGCCAATACCGGGAATCCGGAGTATAGCCGGGTAATCGGCTGTATTCACATCTACCGGGAAGTACTGCGGATTTCGCAGCGCCCAGCTGAGCTTAGGATCCATATCCAGGTCCAACTGGCTATGCCCGGGATTCAGTATTTCTTCAAGCTCAAAACCGTAGAAACGGAGCAGCCAGTCGGTTTGGTACAGCCGGTTCTCCCGCACCAGGGGCGGAGCGCTTCCTATCTGCGGTAGCAGGGGATTTAGATTTGTGACCGGTACGTAAGCGCTGTAATACACCCGTTTCAGGTTATAATCGCGGTAGAAGGTTTTAGCCACATTCATAATCTCAAGGTCGGTTTCAGGAGTAGCCCCAATGACCATCTGGGTACTTTGACCGGCCGGTACAAACAGCGGTTTGTGTTTGATAAGCTTTGATTCGGACCGGAGCTCGCGGATCTGGCTTTCCACGAAAGCCAGGGGTTTCCGCACCGAGTCGTGATCCTTTTCCGGGGCTACCATCTTCAGGCCGGCCTCAGTAGGCAGCTCCAGGTTAATGCTCATGCGGTCCGCGTACATCCCCGCCTCCCGGATCAGCTCTTCACTGGCTCCGGGGATGGTTTTCAGGTGGATGTAGCCGTTATAGCGCTCTTCGGTACGCAGTTTCTTTACGATACGCAGCAGACGCTCCATGGTGTAGTCCGCATTTTTAAAAATTCCCGAGCTCAGGAAGAGGCCTTCAATGTAATTTCTCCGGTAGAAGTTCATGGTCAGGTCTACCACCTCTTCCACAGTAAAGGCGGCCCGTTTGACATCATTGCTCCTCCTGCTGACGCAAAAAGCGCAGTCGTAGATGCAGTGGTTGGTCAGCAGGATCTTCAATAGCGAAACGCATCGGCCGTCTTCCGTATAGGTATGGCAGATGCCAGAAGCGGAGGCATCTCCTATTCCGCCGGTATTTTTTCTTTTGCTGCCGCTGGAACTGCAGCTGACGTCGTATTTAGCCGCATCGGCCAGTATTTTCAGTTTTTCCTCTATTCTCTCCACGTTAAGCTTTATGAATCCGGTGTACCTTATTCCGGTTTCAATATTAACGAAATATAGAGCAGGCTCTGTGACCGGTTTGAAAATAGCTAAGATTTATAGCAAGTGCATGATATTTTGTAACTTTACTCTGGTCCGGGAAGTGAACACGGGTTTGTAACAAGATATATCCCTATGAAAAAGAGTTTTTTCAGATTTCTGAACAAAGTGAATAAGGCGGTGCTACCGAAGTACAGCAAAAAAGATCCTATGAAGCTTACGAAGTTTGAGCAGGCCGTAGTGGCCTATAAGTACTATGTATTGATTAATTCGTTAGATTGAACTGCCTAAAAAGGACGAAAACTGCTGTGTTGTTTCCGTCCTTTTAAGACAGTTCCGGGCCTGATCTCATTTCAGGCTGATGGCCTAACGGCTCGCTCTGCTCAGATAAGCTCCCAGGTCAAATTCTTTCGGCGGAGTCAGCCCCTGTAAATGCCGCACAAAATAATCCCACCGCAGCCGCATCATGTAATTAGAATAGGCCCCGAAACCGTGGGTAGCTGAAGGGAAGATCACCAGGTCAAAGTCTTTGTTGGCCTTCTGCAGGGCTTCCACTACCAGCAGGGTATTATACGGAGGAACGTTATTGTCCATCATGCCATGAGCCAGCATGAGTTTTCCTTTTAGGTTTTTGGCGTGGGTTGGGTTAGCCTGGGCTTCATAATCGGCATTTTCCAGGAGGCCGTTATACCTTTCGCCCCAGTCGTCTTCATAATTCCGGTTATCGTGGTTGCCGGATTCCGATATTCCCACTTTATAGAAATCGGGGTATTTGAACATGGCCGCGGCCGTGGCAAATCCACCACCCGAATGCCCCCAGATGCCTACTTTGTCCAGGTCTATGGGGAATTGCTGCGCCAGCTGCCTAATACCGGCCATCTGGTCCGGTAAGGTGTTCTCGCCCATGTTTCCGTAGTTCATGTCGTGGTAGCCCTTGGACCGGTAAGGGTTACTGGTGCCTTCTATGGCCACCACAATAAAACCCAGTTCGGCCAGCGCCTGGTTATCCCCGGAAACCGGGCTGAAGCTCCATGACCGTACGCTTCCGCCCTGCGGGCCGGGATAGATGTAGTTGATCACCGGGTATTTTTTACCGGACTCGAAGTGCTTGGGGGTGTAAACCAATCCATAGATATCTGTTTTCCCGTCAGCGGCTTTTAGTTTTACCGGGGTAGCCGGCGTCCAGGCCGTTTCCGATTCCAGCCGGGAAATATCTGCCTTACCTAAAGCCAGGAGGCTGTTACCGTCGGCATCCCGTAACTCAAACGCCGGAGGAACATCAGGTTCAGAATAAGTATCGATCAGGTATTTTTTGGAGGGCGACCAGCTCACCTGGTGAGTTCCGGTAGCCGGCGTGAGATCCGTAAAGTTTTTCCCGTCAAAATCTACCCGGCAGTAGCGCTGGTAGTACGGGTTTTTAGGGTCCATGCCAGCGGTGGTAAACCAGACCCGGCGGCTTTTTTCGTCAATATCGGTTACCCGGGCTACTACAAAATCGCCTTTGGTTACCTGGTTTTTGAGTTTGCCCGTACGGGAATCGTAGAGGTAAAGATGACCCCAGTTATCTCTTTCAGAATACCAGAGGATTTCGTTTGTGGCGGGGAAATACCGCCAGTTAATGGCATTAACGCCCGATTCGTAGTAAGTGGGAACCGTTTCTTCAAATACCTCCCGTACTTCACCGGTTTCGGTATCGGCCATCCGCATCCGGGAAATTTTATGGTCACGGGAGGTGGAAAGGAAGGCTAGTTCTTTTCCGTCCGGCGACCAGTCTACATCGGCCAGGCGGCCCCCGTCAGTGATATTGTCGCTTAGCGATGAGCGCCGCGGATCCGGACCCACTTTCAGGCGTACCACCTTGCGGGTGGGCACATCGATCACCACACGGTGGATAAGAATGACTTCCTTATCACCGGGCAGCGGATATTTCCAGGATTTCAGGGTAGGAGCGCCCACATTCGTGGTCACCAGGTACATGTCTTTTACATGGCGCTGATCCTGCTGAAAAGTAGCTATTTTCCGGGAATCGGGTGACCAGCTTATGATAGGGCCGTCACCGGTGGTCCAGCCGGCGTTATCAGTGGCATAGCCAAAATCTTTGACCCCATCGGTAGTAAGCTGGGTTTCTTTTTTAGTGCTGACTTCGCGTACCCAAAGGTTATGGTCTCTCAGGAAAGCCACTTGTTTCCTGTCAGGGGAAGGGATTTCCGGCGTACGTCCTCTCCGGGCCATAAAGCCTTCCGGCTCCGGCTCAGCGGCTGTTCCCGCAGTGGATTCTGCCAGTTTACCGGAAGCCACAGCATAGGACCAGTTTTTGTTTTCAGCCGAAAAATAGAGTTGTTTCAGGTCAGGAGAGAAACGGATAACGGTAAAGGGGAGTTGGTCAGCGCTATAACTTTTGCCGGTTGCTTTTCCCAGCGTCTGGGCCAGCTTCGCGTGGTCAAAAGCCGTTTTCCGGGTTTTCTTAGCCGGATCTACCAGGAAAAATGTTTTCCCTTTCGAAGTGGTTTCCATGTACCAGAACCGGTCCCCTTCCAGCCAGTTAGGCCGGAGCGAGGTGTTGTATACGTATTTTTGCAGGCCCTGCGCCAGATAACCGGCCGCTCTCTCGTAATCTTTCCGGCTGAGGGAGTCGCCGGGTGATGCCATACTGTTACCGTATAGCAATAGTAATATTATCCAAACTTTGCTTTTTAGTGTATTGAACATTGGGTTAGTCTTTAATCGTACTTTAAATATAAGTATTTCCGGAGAAATACCGGTATAATATGGGCATACTTTCGATAATCCCGTAGTTTGAATAGACCAAGTTATTCCTCCGCCCTATTCTTCAATCCCATCAGTAAAGTATAGGCCCCGTTTTCCACCAGGGTTTTGTCTTCCAATGCGCCGGGTTCAAGAATCTCCACCCAGCCCTGGTGACGGATACCGGGCTGAACTTCCAGCATCCGGAAGGCGCGGTCGGGCAATTGCTCAAAAACATACCATTGGTTTTCAAACATTACTACGCTGGTTTCCGGCAGCACGCTGGCCGACCGGTTTTGGGTTTCGATCTCCGCGTTAATATACATACCTGTGATCAGGCCGGCACTGCTGCCCAGCGGGCGCGCAAGGATATCCGTGGAACCGTCTTCGTTCACCGTTTTCCCGGTAGAAACGATCAGGGCGCGGGAGGAGATTCCTTCGTTCGTGGAAAAACGAAGCTCCTGGCCGGTTTTTAAAGCGGGCAGATCTTTTTCAAAGGCCTTGATGCGCAGGAGAAGCCCGGCGGGGTTAACCAGTTCGAACAGCGTTTCGGTAGGAGAAACGTATTGGCCGGTGTTCACCCGGATCTCGCTGACAGTTCCGGTAAACGGCGCGTAGAGGTTTATGGTGCTGCGGAGATTATCGGTGCTGACGCTCTTAGGGTCTATATGAATCAGCCGCAATTTCTCTTCGAGCGCCTTCTGACTTACTTTCAGGGTCTGGTATTCGGCTTCGGCCTGTTGCAGCGCTTTGTCACTGGCGGCCTGGGTACGGTTCAGCGCTTTTTGTCGCTCGTAGTTAAGTTCGGCTGTTTTGAGCTGCACCCGGGTAGTAAGATAATCCTGCTGAAGCTGGATGAACTGGTTGTCTTCTAACACGGCCAGGATCTGACCTTTGGTGAAGGAAGTCCCCGGCAGGATATGGATTTTCCTGACGTAACCGCCTAAAGCGGAGGTGACCGATACCACGTGGGAAGGGGCAACATCTACTTTCCCGTTCAGCCGGAGAGTAGCTTCCAGATTTTGGGTCCGGAGCTGCGTGACAGACAGTTCCAGGGTTTTCATTTGTTCTTCGGAAAGCCGGATGATGTTTTCCGGAGTTTTCCCGGCTTCTTCCGGGGTCTCCTGTACTTCCTGCTGGCAGGCGGTAGCCGCCAAAAAAAGAGTAGCGATGAAATATATACTTTTCATATTATTCAGATATCAGGTAATTTAATCGGATGATACAAAGGTTCAGTTGTTCGAGGGCTTCAAGGTGCCCGGTTTTCACTTCCAGCGACTGGCGCGTGAGAATGACCCAATCCAGGTAGTTAATCTCTCCGGCCCGGAGCTGCTGCTGAGCCAGTTGTTCGGCCAGGACCGCCTGGGGAATCTGCTTTTCCTCGTAATTCCGGAGGATGGATTCCAGGTACACCACCTCATTCAGGGCCTGCTGATAGGCGGTATGCAGTTGTTTCTCTTTGAGTGTCACCTCATTTTCAGTGATACTTTTCTGAATTCTGGAGGCCTGGATCCGGGATCTCTGGCTTTTGGTAAAGACAGGGATATCCACGCCTGCGGTTACCGAGCCGAAGCGACCCGGAGCCAGGTCACGCAGGGTCTGGTTCGCATAACCCAGGGAAAATTCGGGCAAGAGCCGGCTTTTTTCGACCTGGATCTGAGCATCCTGAATTTCTAACTGCTGCTGCAATGCCCGAAGCTCAGGGTGACCTTCCACGCTGCAGCAAAGCTCCAGTCCGATTTTCGCTGTAGGCGCCACAGGGTCAGGCAGCTCATCGGTATTTAAAAGCAACTGAAGCTCCAGCCGGCTGATGTTCAGGTCGTTCCGGATCCGGGCCATCTGCAGGTTAATCTGCTCTTTCTGGATGGCGGCAGTAGAGGATTCCAGGCCATTGGCTTCTCCCAGTTTCAGTTTTTGACGGGACAAATCCAGGAATTGGGTAAACAGGGAATCGGTTTTTTGGAGCAGCTTCTCCCTTTCCCGGAGAATAAGGATATGCTGGAATACTTCGGAAACCGCCTTTTTCACCTGAACTTTCGTGAGGTTTTGATTTAAAACAGCCTGCTGCCACTCCCTTTCCAGGGCCGTCTTTTGTTTTTGGTAAGCTCCCGGCAAGCGGAACCGCTGGCTGACGGCTACCCGGTTATCCGGCCGGATCCCATTGTATTTTCCGTATTCCCCGCTTAGCTCTGTAGGAGTGAGATCCAGCCAGGTGCCTGTGAGTTTTTCCCTGTATTCGGCCTGTAATTTCGCATCTTTAACCGACAGGCTGTTTTCGGTAGCAGCCTGCAGGGCTTCTTCCAGGGTAATGGGCTTTTGAGCGGAAGTCCCCAGTCCAAACAAGACCAGCGGAAGGATGAGGGCAGCGGTTTTTGGCTTCCGGATATTCTCCACCAGCACATAAAGAATAGGCAATACAAAGAGGGTGAGGAAAGTGGCAAACAGGAGTCCGCCGATCACCACTGTGGCCAGGGGGCGCTGCACTTCGGCTCCTGAGCCCTTGCTGAGAGCCATAGGTAGAAAACCCAGCGAAGCCACCAGGGCGGTCATCAGTACCGGTCGCAGCCTTACCCGTGTGCCCTTCAGTACCGTTTGAACGGCATTCAGGCCTTCACCCAGCCGGATCCGGTTATACTCGGCCACCAGTACGATCCCGTTTAGCACCGCTACGCCAAACAGGGCAATGAACCCCACGCCCGCGCTGATGCTGAACGGCATTCCCCGTAAGGCCAGGAAATACACCCCGCCAATGGCCGACAGCGGAATGGCCGTATAGATCAGCAGGCTGTATCTCACCGAGCGGAAAGAGAAAAACAGCAGCAGGAAGATAAGGACCAGCGAAATAGGGACGGCCACACCCAGGCGGGCTTTGGCTTTGTTCAGGTTTTCAAACGTACCCCCGTAGGTCATGGTATAACCCGTTTCCAGGTGTATGTTTTTTGCCGCTTTTTGTTGTAATTCCTGTACAATACTCTGCACATCGCGGCCCCGTACGTTAAATCCCACCACGATACGCCGGCGGGTGTTCTCCCGCTGGATCTGGTTGGGGGCGTTAGTGTATTCCACAGCAGCCAGCTGACGAAGAGGTACCTGTATGCCGGAGGGTGCAGGCACCAGCAGGTTACGGATATCTTCTATGTCTTTTTTCAGGCCGGCGTCCATCCGTACCATGAGTTCAAACCGCCGTTCGCCTTCAAAAACCTGTCCGGCGCTTTGCCCGGCAAAAGCACTGTTAACGATGCGGTTCACGGCTTTGACGGATAGCTTGTAGCGGGAAAGTGCGGCCCGGTCATAGTTGATCACCACCTGTGGCGCCCCGATCAGCGGTTCAATGTACAGGTCCTGTGCGCCGGGCACTTTTGTGATCAAACCACCCAACTGGTGGGCATATTTAACCAGCTTATCCAGGTCTTCCCCAAAAATCTTCACTACCACATCCTGGCGTGCACCGGTCATGAGTTCGTTAAACCGCATCTGCACCGGGAACTGGAAGCCGGTAGTAAGCCCGGGAAGAACCTGTAACGCCCGGCTCATTTTTTCTGACAGCTCGGGGAAAGACCCGGCGGAAGTCCATTCTTTTTTCGGTTTCAAAACCACGATCATATCCCCCGCATCCATGGGCATAGGTTCGGTGGGAATTTCGGCGCTCCCGATTTTGGTCACCACTTTTTCTATTTCGGGAAACCGGGTGAGCAGGATATGGGCGGCTTTATTGGTTTCGCGGATAGTGGTATTGATATTACTGCCCGGAAGAATCCGCATTTCCACGGCAAAATCTCCTTCTTCCAAAGAGGGGACAAACTCACCCCCCATGCGCGACAGCACAAACACGGCCCCGGCAAAAAGCAGCAGCACCACACCCATGATCAGCCGGGAATATTTAAGGCTTTTGAAAAGGTAACGGGAGTGAAACGCCTCTATTCTGCCCATGATCTTATCCGCAAAAGTCTGGCCGGAGGGTACTTTTAAGACCAGGGAGCTCATCATGGGTACGTAGGTCAGCGATAGGATAAAAGCCCCGATAAGCGCGAAAGTCACCGTTTGGGCCATGGGGATAAACATTTTTCCTTCTATGCCCTGCAGGGTGAAGATCGGGAGATACACCACCAGGATGATGATCTGCCCGAAAACGGCCGAGTTGACCATCTTGCTGGCGGAATCGTATACCGGCTGATCCATATTTTGATTACGGGTATTTCCCAGGTAACCGTGCCGTGCCAGCTGATGGAGCACGGCTTCCACAATGATCACGGCCCCGTCTACGATCAGGCCGAAGTCCAGGGCACCCAGGCTCATGAGGTTACCACCCACCCCGAAGATGTTCATCAGGATAATGGCAAAAAGCATGGAGAGCGGGATCACGGAGGCCACCAGCAGGCCGGCCCGTAAGTTACCCAGGAAGAGCACCAGGATAAAAACCACGATCAGTGCTCCTTCAATGAGGTTGGTTTCAATGGTCCGGATGGTGTTGCTTACCATTTTGGCGCGATCCAGGAAAGGCTCAATCACCACCCCTTCGGGCAGGGTCTTTTCGATCTTTGCCAGCCGCTTTTTGATGTTTTTAATGACCTGGCTGGCGTTCTCGCCTTTGAGCATAAGAACGATGGCGCCCGAGACCTCGCCCTGGTCATTATAGGTCATGGCTCCGTAACGGGTGGCATAACCGGTTTTTACCTCGGCCACGTCTCGGATGCGTACGGGGCTTCCGTCAGCCGTATGGTTTACGGCGATGTTTCCTATATCCTCCACACTACCGATGAGGCCTTCCGTACGGATAAAAAGTACGGTTTCGGCTTTTTCGATATAGGCCCCGCCCGTGTTCTGGTTATTCGCTTCCAGGGCATCGAAGACATCGTTAATAGTTAGCCGGAAGGCCTGGAGCTTATCGGGATTAATGGCAATCTCGTATTGTTTCAGCTTACCCCCGAAGCTGCTGACTTCGGCTACACCCGGGGTACCGAGCAGCTGGCGCCGGATCACCCAGTCCTGCAGGGTTCGGAGCCCGGTTTCATCGTACCTGGATTCATACCCTTTTTTGGGCCGGACCACATACTGGAAAATCTCCCCCAGCCCGGTAGACACCGGTCCCAGTTCGGGATTGCCGATGCCGTCAGGGATCTGTTCCTTTACCTGGTTCAGGCGTTCAGTGACCAGTTGACGGGCCAGGTAAATATCGGTTTCGTCAGTGAAAACGATGGTCACCAGCGACAGCCCGAAGCGGTTAAAACTCCGGATCTCGGTAACGCCGGGTATATTGCTGTTGGCCTGTTCAATGGGAATGGTGACGAGTCGCTCGATATCCGCAGCACCAAAAGACGGTGCCACGGTAATGACCTGCACCTGGTTATTGGTAATGTCGGGCTGGGCGTCTATGGGCAGGCGGGTGGCCTCATATACGCCGAAAATGATCAGGCCCACGGTAAAGAGCCCGATAATGAGTTTATTTCGCAAGGAAAAGCGGATAATACTATTCAACATGATAGCTGGATTAACAATTAAAAAATACATAGCGGAGCTTGCGACAGACGTGCCGCAGGTATCCGGAGATCATTTAAAAGTTAAGCTATACGGGGAGGCTGAAGGATGCTGTGGTAGTAGCTGGAAACCAGGTTTTGCACCCTGCCCACAGGTTGGCTGTTTTCGCAGGGAATAGCCGGATGACCCGGGATATCGAATTGTATTTTAGGAATATAAAAGGCGTGGCTGAGATCACCCCCAAGGGTCATGAAGGGCAGCTTCATATCGGTATCCCAGTCGCTGTCTTTTTCATGGCCACCGTAATGATGCACCAGGAAATCTACCAGGTCACCTTCTCCGTTAGCCACAAACTCCCGGTAGTGCTCCATAAAAAGGGGGATTTTCAAAAGCTGGCAAAATTCAGCGTTTGAAAACAGGTAGGAGCTCAGGAGCACTATGGAAAGGAATTTCCTCATCGCTGCAAAGATAAGCACGTTTTGCGGATCGCCGGATGTAGGAAACCGGTTATTAGTCGTCACAATCCCGGGTTTAATCGTAAATTAAAGCCAGGGTTTTGCGGAAGACCCGCTTCCCGATCGTATCTTTAATGTATATAAATGTCAGA
Organism: Leadbetterella sp.; assembly: GCA_019638185.1. Taxonomy (GTDB): domain Bacteria; phylum Bacteroidota; class Bacteroidia; order Cytophagales; family Spirosomataceae; genus Leadbetterella. The sequence goes on along the minus strand of JAHBUH010000004.1, from coordinate 214,992 downwards.
ACTATGAAAGATCCCAAGATGAAGCAGGAACTGCTGGACCTGTACAATGACTACGCCCATAACCGGTTAAGCCGGTCAGATTTTATGCAAAAACTCTCCGTCTATGCAGTAGGAGGAGCTACGGTAGCTTCACTCATGAGTTTTCTTACGCCTGATTATAAGACGGCCATCCAGGTAAAACCGGATGATCCCGCGGTAGATTCGCGTTACGTGACTTATTCTTCCCCTAAGGGTGGAGGCACCATTAAAGGCCTGCTTTGTATGCCCAAAGGCAATACCAAAAAACTGGGCGGGGTAGTGGTGGTACATGAAAACCGGGGCCTGAATCCCCACATTGAAGATGTGGCCCGCCGGGCGGCACTGGCGGGTTTTGTGAGCTTCGCACCGGATGCGTTAAGCCCCCTGGGAGGCTATCCCGGCAATGACGATGACGGCCGTCTCCTGCAGGCCAAACGTAACCGCGATGAAATGCTGGAAGATTTTATTGCGGCTGCTGACTTCCTGAAATCGAACGGGTTCTGTAACGGTAAAGTAGGGGTAGTAGGCTTCTGTTTCGGTGGCTGGATCGCTAACATGATGGCGGCGCGGGTTCCCGGTCTGAAAGCTGCCGTGCCTTTTTACGGCGGACAGGCCCCTGCAGCCGAAGTGCCGGCCATCCAAGCCCCTCTTCAGCTGCATTATGCTGCACTGGATACCCGAGTCAACGAAGGCTGGCCCGCCTATGAAAAAGCCCTGAAAGAGAATAATAAAGCCTATACGGTATATTTTTACCCGGATACAAACCACGGGTTTCATAACGATACTACTCCCCGTTTTGATAAGGAGGCAGCAGCGCTGGCGTGGGGGCGGGTGGTAGAGTTTTTTAGAAAAGAGCTGGACGGGTGAAAGGAGTAGCTTAAAGAATGGAGATATAAAGGTATCTTTGGAAACCGGAAATGAATCCGGCCGGTAATAAGGTAAAATAGTAAAACTAAAATAAGAAAGTGGCAGAAAGACCTAACCCTGGTAGTCATCAGAAATTATACGGATTGGATCATTTAAGAGCACTAGCTATTATTTTAGTTTTCTTTTTTCATTATTTTATTGTCAGTGGAGGAGAGCCTGAATGGTTACCGAAAGTAGCTTCCTTCGGTTGGACAGGCGTAGACCTGTTTTTTGTTTTAAGCGGATTCCTGATTTCTTCCCAACTTTTTTCTCAAATCAAACAGGAGCGCTTGATTTCATTCAGAATATTTTTCCTTAAACGCTTTTTCCGGATAGTTCCTGCATTTTTAGTAACTGTAGGAATATATTTTTGTTTTCCATTTTTCCGGGAGAAAGAAGCATTACCCCCTCTTTGGCGATTTTTAACTTTTACACAAAACTTCGGTCTGAATATAAAAGAAAACGGAACATTTTCGCATTGCTGGTCGCTTTGCGTGGAAGAACATTTCTATTTGTTTTTACCCCTGATTCTGATATTCCTGCAGAAAACCAAACTATTCTTTACGTCGTATTGGCTCCTTGCAGCCTTATTTTTCCTGGGTTTTGTTATTAGAGTTTATAGCTATAATTATTTGTATTTACCCAAAATTGAAGAGAAAAGCAGCTGGTTGTACTGGTATAAATTCATTTATTATCCTACATATAACCGTTTAGACGGGCTTTTGACGGGCATTTTAATTGCCGGAATTTATACGTTCTCCCCCAACTTATGGAACCGGCTATCAAAATATGGAAACCAATTTATTTTGTCGGGCTTATGTGTATTGACGGGCGCTTACTTTTTATGCGAAAACCAACAGACTTTCCAGGCTTCAGTTTTTGGATTTCCATTGGTTGCTCTTGGTTTTGGACTAATGGTAACAGGAGCTATCAGCCCGGTAAGTTTTTTATACAAATGGAATTCAAAGGTTACCACATTTCTTGCGACCCTTTCGTATGGAATTTATCTGACCCACAAAGGGGTCATTCACACCACGCAGCAAGTTTTGCAGGATTTTAAGATAGAGCATAATACGATGCTTTCTGTCTGTATAATAACCTGTATTTCAGTAGCATACTTGCTTCATTTAATCGTTGAAAAACCATTTATGCGGCTACGAAATAAGATGCTCAGACAAGATAAATCGTAATATTTACTTTCCCAACACTTTTTTGGATAGTGCTATCTGAATGGAAAGTAATATCATTTGGATAGTAAAGGTAGTTAGATTTGTGTTATCAAAAAATGTACGTTATGGCAGCAGAACGAAAAACATCAAAAACACGAAATGTGCTTCTTTGGGTAGCACAGGTAATTTTAGCCCTGACTTTTATCTGGGCCGGGTCTATGAAAATATTCGCACCAGAAAAATTGCCTTTTCCATGGGTAAAGGATAATCCAGGCCTGGCTCTGATCACCGGGTTTGTTGATTTATTAGGCGGTATCGGAATTGTATTGCCTGCGTTACTCCGTATTCAGCCCCGGTTGACCGTTTATTCCGCTTACGGAATTATTGCATTGATGATCGCGGCGAGTATTTTTCATATTTCAAGAGGTGAAGCCGGGGACATTGGGTTTAATATTTTTACGGTCGCTCTGGGTGTGCTAGTGGTGTGGGGAAGGAAGTAAAAGCTACCGGCGGGCTGATAGCTTTGCAATGAAAACCCTCGCAATCTTTCGGAATTTCTGAACTCCGGGTAAGAAAATCAAAGAATTTAGGATAAGTATTTAAAACATTCAGGTAGGAGTTGTAATTTGTATGGTCTTGTAAAATCATCTAAACACAATGAACAGCGAAATCATCATCTACCAAAATCCCGCCGGTAACATCAAAATAGATGTACGATTAGAAGAGGAAACCGTTTGGCTTACACAGGCGCAAATGTGTGAGTTATTTCAGAAATCAAAAGCTACCATAAGTGAGCACATTAAGAATGTCTTTGAGGAAGGGGAACTAGAGCCCGGAGCAACTGTTCGGAAATTCCGAACAGTTCAAACGGAAGGTAGCCGGAGTGTAGAAAGGGAATTAGACCATTATAACCTGGACGTAATCATCTCCGTAGGCTACCGCGTAAAATCACTGCAGGGCACTCAGTTCCGTATATGGGCTACTCAACGCCTCAAAGAATACATTATCAAAGGTTTTGCCCTGAATGATGACCGTTTTAAGTCGGGCAGCTCCATGAACTATTTCAGCGAATTGCAGGAACGTATCCGGGAAATCCGCCTTTCAGAGCGTTTTTTCTATCAGAAAATTAAAGATATATACACCACCAGCATAGATTATGATCCCCAGGATGAAAAAACGCGCGAGTTTTTTAAGATAGTTCAAAATAAGTTACTGTGGGCCATAAGCCAGCAGACTGCTGCTGAACTGGTATACCGCCGCGCAGACGCCAGTCTCCCACTGATGGGCATGCAGTCATACGACAAGAAAGATTTTATTTCCATCAAAAAATCAGATGTAAGTATTGCCAAAAACTACCTGAATGAAGATGAAATGAAACTGCTCGGGCTTTTGGTAGAGCAGTACCTGGCCTTCGCCGAAACCATGGCACAGCAGCGTACTCCCATGTATATGAAAGACTGGATGGAGCGTCTGGACCTGATTCTTCAGCTGAACGGCCGGGAGTTATTGACCCATGCAGGCAAAATCAGCCATGAAACGGCACTCAAAAAATCAGGTGAAGAACATGAAAAGTATCAGTTGATACAGAAGGGAGTGGAAAAGGAAGAAAGCCTGAAAGAATTAGAAGAAGATATTAAAAAGCTTAAATGAATAATCTCAGATTTACCACCTACCTGACCTCTAATATCGGGACGGATAAAGCCGTTCTTGAGCAGCTGCTGTCGCATTGCAGCATCCGGGAATTTAAAAAGGGGGAGTTCCTGTTAAGTCAGGGCGAGAAATGCCGGTATTCTTTTTTTGTGGAGAGGGGATTGCTGCGGCAGTTTTCCATTGATGATAAGGGTAAGGAGCATATTATCCAGTTTGCGCCTGAAAACTGGTTTATGTCTGACAGGGAAAGTGTTTATTTTGACCGGCCGTCTTCTTATTTTATGCAGGCATTGGAAGACACGGTCACCTTTCTTTTGGACGAGAACCTGTTCCTTGAACTGTCTAAATCGGATACGGCCTTCCTGGAATTTAATAACCGGCTGCTTCATAACCATATCCGGCATTTGCAGAGAAGGATCACCCAGCTGCAGAGTGCCACGGCGGAAGAAAGATACCTGGATTTTATCCGGATGTACCCCGATCTGCTGCTTCGGGTGCCCCAGATTTTTGTAGCTTCTTACCTGGGCATCACCCCGGAAAGCCTGAGCCGGGTAAGAAAAGAGCTGGCCCGGAAAAACCGCTAGTTCTTATCCTAGGTCAATGTGCAGTTGCGCCACGCAGGATACCTTTGTGGTATAAAATTTTAAGAAGATGGCAACCAAAACAGTAGAGTCAGTAGTAAGTCCGAGAGAACCTCACTTTGTAGGTGACGGCTTCCGGGTGCATAATTTTATTCCCAGTGCCTACCGCCTGGATATGAAGCGGATGGATCCGATCATCATGATGGACTATAATTCGAAATATTATTTTGCACCCAGTGAAATACCCAAAGGCGTGGGTGTGCACCCGCACCGGGGTTTTGAAACCGTCACGATAGCCTATAAAGGGAAAGTGGAACACCATGACAGCGCCGGTGGCGGCGGGGTTATCGGGGAAGGAGACGTGCAGTGGATGACGGCAGCCAGCGGGGTACTGCACAAGGAATTCCACGAAAAAGAGTGGAGTAAAAAAGGAGGAGAATTCCAGATGGTTCAACTGTGGGTGAACTTACCGGCCAAAGACAAGATGAGTGTGCCTAAATACCAATCTATTGAAAATGCCACCATGAGCCGTTATACGCTTGAAAATGATCAGGGTGAAGTGGAGGTTATAGCGGGAGAATACCAGGGTGTTAAAGGAGCGGCTTCCACGTTTACCCCTTTGCACCTGTTGAATGCGAAGCTGAAAAAAGGAGCTACGGCCCGCTTTAATTTCCCGGCCGGTTTTAATACCGCACTGCTGGTTATTGAAGGGGGAATTAAGGTAAACGGTACGGAAGAAGCCCCCACAGATCATTTTGTGCTCATGGCGAATGAGGGGGAAGAGTTTAGCCTGGAAGCCACTGAGGATGCCGTGGTCCTGGTTATGAGCGGGGAGCCCATTAATGAGCCCATTGCCGCTCACGGGCCTTTTGTGATGAATACCCGCCAGGAATTACTGCAGGCATTTGATGACTTCAATAAAGGGAAATTTGGATACCTGGAAGATTAAGTGGGAGGGTACAGAGGTTTTTTGCCTCTGTACCCTCAATTATAGGTAGCAGGAATACGATGGGATCAATAGAAATAAAAAGAGTAACCTTAAATGATATAGAGGCCCTGCAAAAAATAGGCAGGAGAACCTTCCAGGAAACATTTTCTGCGGTAAACACCGAAGAAAATATGACCCAATATTTAAAGGAGGGGTTTTCACAGGAAAAGCTAACCGCTGAAGTAAGTAACCCGCATTCGGAATTCTATTTTGCTATGTGGAGTAATACGGTCATAGGGTACTTAAAACTTAACTTCGGCTCATCACAGACGGAATTGAAAGATGCTCAGGCACTGGAAATCGAGCGAATTTATGTTCTGCAGGAGTTTCACGGGCAGAAAGTGGGGCAATCACTCTATGAAAAAGCCATGGAAACGGCCACGCAGGCCGGGGTGGATTACGTCTGGTTAGGGGTTTGGGAAGAAAACCACCGGGCTATCCGCTTTTATACCAGAAACGGCTTCGTGGAATTTGATAAGCACATTTTCCGGCTCGGAGAAGATGAACAGACGGATATTATGATGAAATTACAGCTAAAATAATCCTGATATTTAATATTTTATTTAAAGTAATTATTGTTTTACGATAATTAATTATACATTTGCACATGTTAATTAATTATTAGTAATGGCACAGACCAAAATCATTTCTAAAATCCTTTACGGCATTTGCCTCGTTTTATCAGTGGGCTACCTGGCTACCGGAGTATATTCTGTTTTCTGCCTGCTTACCGGTTTTGGTATCACCCCCTACGGTGAAGGCCGCTTCCTGCATATTAACTACCCTTTTACCGGAGAACCTTTCCTGAATGTGGATAACGATTACCGGTACATCGTTTTTTCCTTCCTGTTGATCCTGGTCAGCTATGGTATTTTCTTCCTGCTTTCTGCCAGGGTATTCTGGGTGTTTTTCCAATCTAAGCTGTTTACCCGTGAAAACATAAGGGAGCTCAAAGTATTTTATTGCTATAACATTTTCTTCCCCCTGCCTCTGGCGGTGGCCGCAAATTTCTTTGTGGAAGTGGAAGCGATGGTCTGGGGGCTGGTTTTTATTCATTTTATGTTGGGAATATTCTGCCTGTTTCTTGCCAATATTTTCGCGCAGGGAGTTAATTTACAAAACGAACAAGACCTGTTTATATAAGATGCCCATAATCGTAAATTTAGATGTGATGCTGGCCCGGCGCAAAATGCAGAGTAAGGAACTGGCAGAAAAGCTGGGCATTACACCGGTGAACCTCTCCATCCTGAAAACCGGCAAGGCTAAGGGCATTCGTTTCGATACCCTGGAGGCGATCTGCAAAATCCTGGAATGCCAGCCCGGCGATATCCTGGAGTATAAAGAAATGTAATATCCTGTAAAATAAGATTTTAAAAAAGCGATGGAAACGTTGCCTGTCATCCTATTATCTGAACTCAAATGAATAGCTTAGTGATTAATCGGCTCGGCCTGACCTATAAAGGCGGCTTTGAGGCCATCAAAGACCTTACACTGGAGGTTGGAAACGGAATGTTCGGTTTATTAGGGCCGAACGGTGCCGGGAAATCCTCCCTCATGAAAGTGATTGCGGGTTTGCAGAAACCCACTTCGGGGAGTATCCTGTTTAACGGCCATGACATCATACGTGACCCTGTCAAAAAATACCTGGGCTTTTTGCCCCAGGATTTCGGGGTATATCCAAGGGTGTCGGCCTATGACCTCCTGGATCATATTGCAGTTTTAAAGGGGATAGGCAGCGGAAGAAAAACGCAGATCCTGAATTTATTGGAAAAGGTTAACCTGACCGGGTTCAGAAATAAAGAGGTGCATACCTTTTCAGGAGGAATGAAACAGCGCTTTGGGGTGGCCCAGGCGCTGTTAGGTGACCCTAAGATGATTATTGTGGATGAACCCACTGCCGGCCTGGACCCGGAAGAGCGTAACCGTTTTAACTCCCTGCTTAGTGATATCAGCCGGGAGGTGATCGTGATTCTTTCCACTCACCTGGTAGAAGATGTGCGAAACCTGTGCTCGGAAATGGCTGTCATCAGCCACGGGCAGATCCGGAGGAAAGGGAAACCGGGGGCATTGATAAAGGAACTGGAAAACAGGATATGGTCCAAAGCCATAGCCCGTCATGAACTGGAAGACTACCTTTCCCGTTACCCGGTGATCAGCCAGCAGCTGATAGAGCGTGAACTGCACATTACCGTTTTTTCAGAAGAGCAGCCGGGAGGTTTTAGTCCTATAAACCCCACGTTAGAGCATGTTTATTTCCACATCCTTAACCAGAACACCTCCTTATGAATGCCCTGTTTTTATTCGAAACCCGGCGCAATGCCCGGCATGGGCTGACCTACCTGGTGGCCCTGATCCTGCTCTTTTCCGGTATTTTCTGCGGCAGTAAGTTTAACCTTAGCGTGGGGGAGGGCATCTACCTGAACTCTCCTTATACCCTGGGTTTCCTTATCGGCCTGTTAAGCCTTTCGGTCATATTTCTGGCGGTGATCTATGCGCTCCGCCTGCTTTTTAAAGACACGGACTCTAAATTTGACCGTATCCTTTTTGCGCTCCCTGTGGCTAAAAATGCTTATCTTAACGGGCGGTTCTTCGCCTATCTGCTGCAAACTTTTTTGAGTTTTGTGCTGCTGATAACGGGCTTTGCGGTGGGACAGAATTTAAGAACCGGAGATGAATTACAGGCCGGTTTCCACCTGTGGCACTACGTATACCCCTTACTGATTTTCGGATTTCTGAATAGCCTCCTGGTCTGCAGTTTCCTGTTTTTTCTGTCGGTCACTACCCATAAGAAACTACTGGTGGTGGCCGGAGGATTGCTGCTGTACATTTTCTATATGGTGGTCATGATCTTTTCCAATTCGCCGTTTATGGCCGGCAGTACGCCGCAGTCACTGGAAGCGCAGCAGCTATCGGCTATCCTGGACCCGTTCGGTTTATCGTCTTATTTTTTTGAAGCACGAGATTATACGGTTCTCCAACGAAACCGGCAGGTGGTTTCATTTTCCGGGAAAGTATGGATGAACAGGGTCCTGTATGGGTTTCTGTCTGTCTTGTTCCTGGTATTGGCCCACCGTTTATTCTCTTATTCAGCTGTTTCCGGTAAAAAGCATAAAAAAGAACCACCCTCTGCCTTTCAGACAGATATGGGAAAAGCCTACTTTCGTACCAGGGTGGATTTCGGGAAAAGAAATGCGTTCAGATCCATCTTCTCATTGGCACGGATTGACCTCATTTACCTTTTTAAAAGTATAGCGGTTCCGGCAGTTTCTGTCCTGCTTTTGTTTTTTGTGGGAATGGAAATGTATGCTGAAATTGAAAAAGGGATCCGCCTGCCCCAGAAATATGCCGGTTCCGGGCTGATGGCAGACACTATATCGGGGAATTTCCACGTGTTGGGCCTGTTAATGCTTACTTATTTTATTAATGATCTTTACTGGAGAAGCCGGTTATCGGGTTTTTCTCCGGTGGAAAAAGCTACCTACTTTTCAAAAAACAAGCTGGCGGGCCACCTGCTGTCGGTTACGGTGCTTCTGTTTTTCTTTACGGGACTGCTCATCGCGGAGGGGCTGGTTTTCCAGGCGGCCTATGATTATTTCCACGTAGATGGGAGGGCTTATGCCGGTGTGATTCTCTTCAATACCCTGCCGCTTATCCTTTTCGCTGCCTTTATATTGATCCTGAATGACAGCCTCCGGAACCGGTTTCTGGCATTGGGGATATCGCTTTTAGCAGTTTTTACCTTAACGGGGCCTGTTTCCCAAAAGATTCTTCCCTATCCCTTACTCCGGATTTTTTCAGACTTTACGGGAAGTTATAGCGATTTTAACGGATATGGCGTATATCCTGTGGCCTTTGCCGCGCGACTGGTTTTTGGCCTGAGCCTGGTTTTTACCCTATGGATGATCGGCCAGGGGCTCAAAAGACGAAAGTGGAACTTTAAAGCGGAGGTGGCCCTGGTCCTCTTACTGCTCCCGGGAATCTATTGCGGAAGGCTGTTTATGAAAGGTTATGTACCGGACGATCCGGAAAGGGAAGTGGCGGCGGCCCTGGCTTATGAAAAAGAATTCCGGGAGTATAAAGACCGGGCTCAACCCGACATTACGGCAGTGGACACCCGCATCGAACTGTACCCCTCCGCTAATGCTTACCGGATCCGGGGAAAGTACACCCTGAAAAACCAGGCCCGTGAATCCATACACAAAGTACTTGTTAATTTCCATCCCGATCTGAAAATAGAAAAGGCCTGGCTCACTACGGCCTCAGGAGCTCAGAAGATAGAAGGGCAGGTAAGTGAAGTAGGTTTAAATCAGCCCCTGGATCCCGGCCAGACCGCCACCCTGGATTTTGAAATTTCCTATAGGTGGTTTCCCGGAAATGGACATGAATCTTTTAATGCCATTATAGAAAACGGTTCTTTTATGCGAATCAGCCGCTATTACCCGGTACTGGGCTACCAGGTACAGCGGGAAGTGGAAGATACTCAAAAACGGAAGGAATACGGATTGGGAGAGCGCTCCGGTTTAAAGGGTGTGGATGCTCCTCCTGTTTTCAAAAAAGATTTTATCCGTTTGAATATGCTGGTTTCTACCGAAAAAGACCAGACAGCTCTGGGTACGGGCCATCTGACAGCAAAGTTTCAGCAGGGCGAAAGAAACTATTTCCGGTACGAAGCCGGGAACATTCCTTTCCGGTTTGCGGTGTCTTCTGCCCGGTACAGGCAGGAGAGCGTAGTGCATAAAGGCACGGCGATCCATGTGTTTTTCCATGAAAACCACCGTGAAAATGTGAATCACCTGATAGAAAATGCTAAACTTACCCTGGACTACTGCATTCAGAATTTCGGGCAATACCCTTTCCGGAGCATAACTTTTGCGGAAGTGTCTTCCTTCACCCGGGGTTTTGCCGCCACAGCGTACCCGGGAATCATCTTTATGCCGGAAAACATGGTTTTTCATGCCAATATCCATGCCGATAAAAAGCAGGATGTGATCAATGAGCTGGCCGGGCATGAGCTTTCGCATCTATGGTGGGGCAACAGCCAGATCAACCCGGATGATCGGGAAGGTGCCCCCATGCTTACCGAAACCCTGGCCATGTACACCGAGATGATGCTGTATCAGAAAATGTACGGCCGGGAAAAAATGCAGGAGCGGCTGAAGATGCATCAACAGATCTACGACAGTGAAAAAGGCCTGTCTGAAAACCAGCCCCTCTATAAGGTGACAAGTGAGAATACGCATATCTCGTATTCAAAGGGTTCCGTAGCAATGGTGAAATTAAGCGAATTAATAGGGGAGGACCGTGTAAACCTGGCCCTCCGGAACTTTCTTATTCATAATCAGTATCCTAAGAAACCTTCCACCCCGGACCTGCTGGAAGAGTTTTACAAGGTGAGTGACAGGCGGGAAGAAATAGATGATTTATTTAAAACGGCTCAATAGAACATTTCGCTGATACTGTACGTCTGCGCCGGGTGATATTTTCGGTAATTTTCTGTAACATTTGCAGCCTTTATGTCTCCAAAAGAAAAAACCTGTAAAAATGAGAAAGCTATCAGAAAACCCCAGGGATCATGACTAAAGACTTTGAGCATGTTTATTCGGTCTATTGGGAGAAGGTCTACCGCCTATGCATGGGTTATGTGAATGACGATGCATCCGCCCGTGACCTGGCCCAGGAAACCTTTATCCGGGTCTGGGAGAACCTACCGGGGTTCAGAGGGGATGCCCAAATTGGTACCTGGATTTTCAGGATTGCCTCTAACCACTGCCTGAGGCAGTTAGAGAAGGACAAAAAACACCGGAAAACCGAACTCCCCCTGCAGCTACCGGAAGAAGTGCCCCCTGACCGGGCAGTAGAGGTAGAGCTCCTGTACCGGCTGATTGCTGAATTACCGGAGACAGACCGGATCATTATCTCGCTGGAGCTGGAAGAAGTAAAACAGGGGGAGATCGCACAGATACTCGGACTTTCGGAAGGAAATGTGCGGGTGCGGATTCACCGGATCAAAGAACGTTTAACCCAAAGATTTAAAGACTATGGATTTTAATGATATCTGGAAGGCCCGGGCGGTGCCCGGACCGGATGTACAGGCTTTGTACAGTAAAATAAAAAACTACAGAACCCGGCGGTTAAGAAGGCTGGTTTTGACCAATATATGCCTGGTGCTCACTTCGGTGTTTATCGCTTCTATCGGCTTTTGGATCCAACCGGAGCGGCTTACCACCTGGGCCGGCATCCTGGTGGCCATCCTGGCCATGGTGACATTTCTTCTGGTCTATAACCGGATGATCCCCCTGTACAGGGCGCTGGATGATCACTCCGACAGCCACCGGTTTATGGACACCCTTCTGACCGTTAAAAAGAAAGAGGCTTTCCTGAACCGGCAGATGATGAACCTTTACTTTTTCCTGCTTTCTCTGGGACTGGCACTTTATATGTATGAATACGTGATCCGGATGGAGTTGAAATGGGCTGTCCTGACCTATACTGTGATGTTTGCCTGGATAGGTTTCAACTGGTGGGTGATCCGCCCCCGGCAGATTCGCAAAGAGCAGGAAAAGATCAGCTCCATCATCACGCGCCTGGAGGAGGTGCAGGGCCAGTTTAAAGGCTGAGGCAGGAAGGGCCCGCCGGTCAAAAAAATATTCCGAAAGCGGGCAGGGCCGGGCTTTCGGATTATTTTAATTTTTACATGGCCCTAAAAAGAAAAAACCTTCGAAAATATCGAAGGCCTTTCTCAACTTTATAGCCATGAAAACTAATACAAATTTAAGACATCGCCGCTTTCAACTCACTGAGCTGGTGTTTTACAGATGTGTCTATCTGCGTATCACCTACTTTCAAAACATAGCCTCCAATCAGGCTTTCATCAATCTTTTCTGTTAACTCTACAGTTTTGTTCATCGACTCAGACACGATCTTGCTGAACTGTGTCTTCTGAGCATCTGTTAAAGCTACCGGCGTTGAAATCTGAACTTTCTGGATACCCTTTTGCTCATCGTACAATTTATGAAACTCCTGGGCAATCGGGTAAAGCAGCTGTTCACGATTCTTTCTAGTTAAGACGCTAAAAATAGAGAAAGTCACATCGGTCACACGATTTTCGAAAATTTTTTTCAAAATTCCGAATTTTTTTTCATGCCTTACTATGGGGTTAGCCATAATTTTACGGAATTCATCGTTCTCCGTGCATACGCTTTCGAAGAATTTCATATCATTATATACCTCTTCCAGCTTACCCTGCTCGTTAGCAAGGGCAATCAGGGCTTTGGCATACCGGTTTCCTATAAGAGAAAGATTCATAACGTATTAATTAAGTTTTGCGTCAGCTACTAATGTATCTACATAAGATTGCTGGGCAGCCTTATCCGACAGTTCTTTACGAAGTACTTTTTCAGCGATTTCCAGGGAAAGGCCGGCTACATCTTTTTTCACCTGGGCCAGCATCACATCTCTTTCATGGGAAATGGTGGCACGGGCGTCTTCCAGGATTTTCGTACTTTGGGTCTGGGCGCCTTCTTTCGCTTCCGCTATCATCCGGTTAGAAGCTTCTTTGGCTTCTTTAATGATCTCATCTCTCTCTTTTCTGGCTTCTGCGATCAGCCGGTCGTTATCCGATTTCAGCTTAGCCATTTCCGCCCGGGTTTCTTCGGCCATCCGGAGCGCACCTTCAATCTCCCCTTCTCTTTCTTTCAGTCCGTCAATGATAGGCTTCCAGGCAAACTTCCGGAGGATGAAAACCAGGATTCCGAAAACGATCAGCTGCCAGATCACCAGACCCGGACTTGGAGATAAGAGAGAACTATTTAAAAGTACCATTTTTGGTGTAATATTTTATTGGTTTTGTTGTAAAAGATTCCCAACATTAACGCCTAATGCGAATAATGTTGGGAATGTGACCTCTTAGATGTTAAAAGAGATCAAAAGACAGATTACAGCAGCGAAAAGAGCCACGGCCTCGATCAGGGCAGCGATGATGATCATCATGGTTTGGATCTTTCCGGAAGCTTCCGGCTGACGGGCTACACCTTCCATAGCGCTGCCACCGATTTTACCGATACCCAGACCAGCACCGATAGCGGCCAGACCAGCACCTAAACCGGCACCTAAAGCGATAAGTCCTGAACCAGACTCAGCTACTGCTTGTAAAATAATGCTTAATAAAGACATAATTTTATTTTGTTTTTTCTTCCCCCCTTCGAAAGAATTATTTTTAAATGACCTCTTTATAGGGTTTTAAAGAGGAATGTTTTTATTAATGATGATCTTCTACCGCAGAACCGATGTACATGGAGGTCAGCAGGGTAAAGATAAGCGCCTGAACAAAAGCCACCAGTAATTCAATCAAACTCATGAATAAGGCAAAGCCTCCTACTGCACCACCGATCAGGTGGCTTTTGAATATAAAGATCAGGCCGTATAAGCTCAGCATGATAATGTGCCCGGCAGTGATGTTCGCAAAGAGACGGATCATCAGTGACATGGGCTTCATGATCACTCCCACCAGTTCCACCGGGATCATGATGACGTACATCCATACCGGGGTATCCGGCATAAATACGTGCTTCCAGTAATATTTATTGGCAGAAATGTTTACAATCAGGAAGGTGATCACCGCCAGTACCATGGTCACCGCAATATTACCGGTCAGGTTAGGACCGGCCGGGAAAAGGCCCAGGATGTTATTGATCAGGATAAAGAAAAACAGGGTCAGCAGGTAAGGGAAGTATTTCCCGTAGTTATGGCCAATAGCCGGCTTAACCACATCGTCACGCAGGAAAACAATGATGGGCTCCAGGAGCGACTGTATGCCTTTCGGCGCTTTCCCTTTATTAGTGGAATAGCCTTTCGCTACGGCAGTGAAGATCAGTACCAGCAGGGTGGCGCTCAGCAGCATGGTGGCCACATTACGGGTGATAGACAGGTCCAGCGGGTGGATGCTCTCATTAACAGAGCCGTCTTCGTTTACTTTTACAATATGTCCGTGCTCGCTTTTATAACCGTTATATACCTGTCCGTCATCTATCTTGCTGGATGAAAATATCTGCAGGCCGTCTTCTTTGGAGTAAAGGATTACCGGAAGAGGAACCTTCACCCCGTGGGTGATCTCATAGCCGTGATCATCACCAATGTGGTGCATGATCATGCCCGCAATGTCAAATTCTTCTTCCTCTCCGTGACCCTCTCCGGAAGCCAACGCCGGGGAAACAGAGCCTACAAAAAACAGTGCCGAAAATACTAAACAGGAAAAGTTCCTAAACATATTGAAGTGTTTAATAATCAAAGTTTTGCCAGCTGGCTATCTCAAAAACGCCGCAATTTACGAAGCAAAATTGAAATATCAAAGATTGTAAAAAATAAATAAAATACAACTGCCGTCAAGAGGAAAAGCTTACGGTTTTCCGGGAACAACCAGAGCATGATTCCGGCGAAAATCAAGACCAGGACCATGCGGATAACCGTAGATGCAAGGTAGAAATTGATAAAATTATCCCGCTCGAAGCCCATGTCAGCGATTCGGAACACCAGGAAATGTAACATCGCAAAAAAAAGAAATATATACCAGATCTGCGGATGAAGCAGGTGCTGGTATGAAGATTGCTTAACTAAAAAAAGTACAACAAACAGGATCAGGACGGGAATAAAACTGGTTAATGATCTCACTCGAACGAAGTTTAGGTCAATGTACTAAGAAATAAATTATAAAGATAAAACCGTGACGGACGAATTTTAATTGGTGAGATCCGATTTTTTTTCTAAATTGACTCCTTAAATTTCTTTTCGGGATTTATCCTGCCGGGTTTATTTCTTTATTAGATTTGTAACCCCAAAATGGATTTTATACAACCTAATAACTCTTTTACTATTGGAAACTGCAGTTAAACATGACGTAGCTCAGGTGTGGAAAGACTGTCTCATGGTGATCCGTGAGAACGTCACCGAGCAAAGTTTTAAGACGTGGTTTGAGCCAATTATCCCCTATAAACTCATTAATAAGCGGTTAATTATCCAGGTTCCCAGCCAGTTTTTTTACGAATGGCTGGAAAATAATTACGTGAAAATCCTCAGAAAAGCCCTGGACTATGCCATCGGCAAAGACGGGCAGCTGGAGTATACCATTATTATAGACAGCGGCGGACAAAAAGCGCAGCAGACCCAGCGTAAACCGGAGCCGGCACCGGAGGAGGTACGGAAAATACCCCGGAACCCCTTTGAAATAAAGATGTCACGGGAGGTCATATTTGACTCCCAGCTGAATAAAAATTACCGGTTTGAAAATTATGTAGAGGGAGCCTGTAACCGGCTGGCCCGTGCCGCCAGCGTGGCCGTGGCCCAGAAGCCCAGCGTTACCGCCTTTAACCCCCTTATGATTTATGGGGAAGTGGGCCTGGGAAAGACACACCTGGTGCAGGCCATCGGGAATTATATTGAGAACCAGTCCGAAAATAACAAGCTGGTACTGTATGTGTCTTCCGAAAAGTTTACCAGCCAGTTTATTAACGCCATCCGCGATAACAGCCTGCAGGATTTTATGAATTTCTACATGATGGTGGATGTGCTGATCATTGACGATATCCAGTTCCTGGCCGGGAAAGAGAAGACCCAGGAAACCTTCTTCCATATCTTTAATCACCTCCACCAGTCAGGGAAGCAGATCGTAATGACTTCCGACCGCCCGCCGCGGGAGCTGTCAGGCATGGAAGACCGGCTGCTGTCGCGCTTCAAATGGGGCTTAACCACGGATATCCAGACACCCGACCTGGAGACCCGCATGGCCATTATTCAGAATAAGCTGGCTACTGAAAAGGCTGAAATGGATATGGAAGTGGTGGAATACCTGGCTAACTGCGTGGACTCGAACGTCAGGGAACTGGAAGGAGTGGTAAACTCACTCATCGTGGACTCGGCATTGCTGCAGCGGAAAATAGATATTGAGCTGGCTAAATACCGGATCAAAAGCCTGGTAGACGAGAGCCAGAAGGCCATTTCCATTGACAAGATCATTGACGTGGTCACCACGCACTTTAACATCAAGGTATCGGATATCAAAGGAAAGACGCGTCTGCGGGAAGTGGTGCTGCCACGGCAGATCGCCATGTACCTGACCAAGGAATTTACCGAACTTTCGCTGAAGACTATCGGCTACCATTTTGGCGGCCGCGATCATACCACGGTCATTCATGCCATCCAGACCATTAATGACCTGCAGAACCAGGACCGGGGGCTGATGATACACATTAAAGATATTAAAGAGAAGCTGAAGAAGTAACAGGTTCTACCGGAATGAAATTACCTGTTTCTCTCCCTTTTTAACGCGGATCTCCCGGACCTGATCCTTATAAATCAGCCGGGTACTGCCGCCGGGTTTCCCGTAAACAGTCACTTTCTCCGGCTGCCCGTTTTTCCATGTAAGGTCCAGTTCAAAGCCGCCCCTGGCCCGCAGACCGCTGACGGTACCGGAAGGCCAGGCATCCGGCAGGGCCGGCAGCAGGTTTATCTCTTCGGGGCCGGATTGCAGCAGCATCTCCGCTACGGCCGCCGCGCCACCGAAGTTTCCGTCGATCTGGAAGGGCGGATGCGCATCCATCAGGTTAGGATAGGTGCCGCCATGGTTCTGGTTTTTCGGGCGGATGGCATCCGGCTCCACGTATTTCAGCAGTTCCCGGTACATTTTATACGCCCGGTTACCGTCCAGCAGCCTGGCCCAGAGGTTGATCCGCCAGCCCTTAGACCAGCCGGTGGTTTCATCGCCCTTGATCTCCAGTGTGGTGCGGGCCGCCTGCGCCAGCTCCGGCGTGTTTTTAACCGTAATATGGCTTCCCGGATACAGGCCGAACAGGTGGCTCTGGTGGCGGTGCCGGACTTCCTGGTCTGCCCAGTCGTAATACCATTCCTGCAGGTTTCCCTTCCGGCCCACCTGGTAGGGGCGTAGCCGGGCCAGTGCGGTTTTCACCTCAGACGTTAAAGGTTCATCGGTTTTCAGGATCTCAGCGGCAGCGATTACCTGCGAAAACAGCTCCCGGATCATGCCCAGGTCAGCCGCTGCGCCGTAAAGTGTAGCTCCGCGGTAACCGTCGGGCGTAATGAATTTATTTTCCGGGGAGGTGGAAGGCGAGGTGACCAGGTGCCCGTCAGGCCCTTCCACCAGCATATCCAGGCAAAACTCCGCCGCTCCTTTCATCAGGGGGAAGGCATAGGTTTTCAGCCAGGCCACATCCCGGCTGAACTGGTAATGCTCCCACAGGTGGGTGGCCACCCAGGTGCCGCCCATGGCCCAGTTGGCCCACACGGGATCGCCGTGGCCGAAGTCGCCTACGGGGTTTGTCATGGCCCAGATGTCCGAATTATGCGCCATAGACCAGCCCCGGGCTCCGTAAAAACTCCGGGCGGTAATGGCTCCCGTTTGGGCAATATTCCCTGCAAAGGTCAGCAGGGACCTGTGCATTTCCGGGAGGTTTGTGTTCTCGGCCAGCCAGTAATTTTCTTCCAGGTTAATATTAGTGGTGTAATTGCTGCTCCAGGGCGGACGTATATGCGGGTTCCAGAGCCCCTGGAGGTTAGCCGGCACCCCGGGCGTACGTGAAGAAGCGATCAGCAGGTAACGGCCAAACTGGAAATACAGGGTCTCCAGGTAGCGGTCCGCAGCCCCGGCCATGTATTTTTTCAGGCGCTCATCGGTGGGGATATCGGCGGCAGGATCCGGCTGCAGATCCAGTTTCACCCGGCTGAAGTAGGGCTGATAATCTTTCAGGTGGGTGGCTTTCAGCTGCGCAAAGGTCTTTTTGGCGGCCTGGTTTAAATATTCTGCCGCCAGAGCCTGTTCGTCCCGCCCGTTTTTAGCCGGATCCTTATCGAAACCGTTAAAGCTGGTGGCCACAGCTACCAGGATAAGGGCTTCGGTAGTTTGGCAGGCCCCTATGGTGGAGTCTGAGCTAACCGCAGTCCCGTTTCCGGTGATGACCCGGACCTGGCTGGTGAAGGCGGTGCCCCGCTGCTCATCGTACTCAATGGCTTTTAAACCAGCCGGGTTATAGTAAACCGGTAATGCCCGTACAGGCGCACGCCCGGAAAGGTTCAGGATACCATTTTCTACCCGTGTCTTGTAGCGGAGAAGGCTGTTCTGCCGGATGGTGAAGCTGACGGGCTTTTCCGAGCGGATCCGGATGGCCAGCACCTTATCCGGGTGAGAAACCAGGTACTCACGCGTGACGGTATTGTCTCCGGTCTGGTGGATGACTGTGGCCAGGGCGTTATCCAGGCTGAGCTCGCGGTAATATTTTTTCAGGTCAGATTTATCTTCAAAATCAATGTACAGGGTTCCGAGCGGTGCAAACGACTCTGAAAACTTACCCTGGATGTTCCTGATCAGCGAGTCGGCCGCCCTGTAATCTTCCTTCTTCAGGGCCGCCCTGACCAGCGGAAAGAAGGTATGGGCCTGTGGGTTCATATCCGGGTTAACCGGTTCGCCGGACCACAGGGTGATGTCATTTAGCAGGATCTTGTCAGAAACCACCCCGCCGAAAACCGTGGCGCCCGTTTTCCCGTTACCTAACACCAGCGCTTCCTCGAAATGCTCTGCGGGCCGGTCATACCAGAGCTTCAGGGGCTTTTGCTGAGCGGCACCGCTTACGTGAAGGCCGGTAAGGATAAGGACGGTAAAAAAGTATTTCATTGGGTATTAAAATTTAGCTTTACGCCCGGCCGCGAACCGCTTTTATTCATTGACGGTTGGCGTGCCGTTCCCAGCTCATGGCTGTTTCACGGGCGGCGAACTGCAATCTAAGTAAAATTTGGATAGATCACTAAATTCCCGGCTGCCCCTTACCGCATAAAAATATTTCGGATAAATTTGTCTTAAATAAAAATGGAATGTATCTTTGGTGCCAGGAAATGCAAGAGATATGTTTTCAAAGGCCTGCGAGTACGGCATCAGGGCGATCATTTATATTGCTACGGAATCCCTTGAAAACAGGCGGGTGAAGATTGGCGATGTGGCTGAAAATACCGGCTCTCCCGAAGCATTTACCGCTAAGATCCTCGGGCTGCTCACTAAACACCGGATCGTTAATTCACTGAAAGGGCCTTACGGTGGCTTTGAGATCAGCCGGAGCCGGATGCAAGAAATACGGCTGAGTGACCTCGTGTTCGCCATAGACGGGGATTCCATTTACAAAGGATGTGCGCTGGGCCTGAGTGAGTGCAATGCCGCTGAGCCCTGCCCCATGCACGAGAAATTTGTAAAGGTAAGAAGCGAACTGAGGAAAATGCTGGAAACTACCACCGTTTATGACCTGGCCACCAAGATGCTGGCCGGGGAGTCTATTTTAATGCGATGAAAAAAAATTTTGAATATATTTACGACAAAATTGTCCGAAATAAACTTACTCTTTTATCCGGACTTCTGCTCTGCCCGGCCTTATCCTTTGGCCAGGGCAGTACAAAAAACTGGATGTTGAACCCCGGCGTGCTGGGCACCCTGGCGCTGATCGTCCTGGTGCTGCTGGTCCTGGTGCTGATTGTATACTACCGGGTTTCGGAGTTTATCAGTGGCTCCCGCCACAAGGAAGAAGCCGCCAGGAAGCTGGAATTTTCAGAATCTCTCGTGGGCCTGAACCAGGCGGAGATCGATGCCATCCTGGAAAGGCGCCGGGCCGCACTGGGCTACCGTTTATCGGGTCAGGAGCTGGGGAGCGAAGTAGCGGCAGAAGATAAGAGAGGCGTGATAGCAGGAGTAACCCACGAGCCGCGTAACCCGCTGGTGGATGAAAAAAAGCGGACGCGGCTGGATCTTGAAACGCCTGATGCGCTGAAGCAGATCGTGATCTGGTACCTGGGTGCCGCCGTATTCTGGCTGGTATTCGGTACGGCGGTAGGCCAGTATGTGGGGATGAAGTTTGTGTGGCCGGAAATGGACAGTGTGCGCTGGCTGTCTTTCGGGCGGCTGAGGCCGGTGCATACCAACACCGTTTTCTGGGGCTGGGCCTCCCTGGCTATGATCGGCCTGGGCTACCTGGTGGTGGCACGTACTTCCAATACCCTCATTCACAGCTATAAATGGGCCTGGATAGGCTGGATGCTGATCAATCTCTCGGTTCTGAGCGGTAATGTTTCGCTGATGGCGGGCCTCAATAACGGGGGCGGGGAGTACCGCGAATACACCTGGCCGGTAATGTTGCTTTTTGCGTCAGCCCTGATCCTCACCTTCCGGAATTTTTATAAAACCGTAGCGCAGCGGAAGGTCAGCGAGATCTATGTGTCTAACTGGTACCTGCTGGGCGGCCTTCTCTGGACCATCACCCTGGTGACCATAGGCTACCTGCCTGTTTTCCAGGATGGGCTGGGCGAAACCGTCATCCAGGGCTATTATATGCACCAGGGGGTAGGCATGTGGTTTATGACCTTCACCCTGGGCCTGATCTATTATTACCTGCCTTCCTCTCTGAATAAACCCATTTACTCGTATTCACTGGGAGTGCTGGCTTTCTGGACACAGATGCTCTTCTATACGCTGATCGGTACCCACCATTTTGTATTCAGTCCGCTGCCCTGGTGGCTGCAGACGGTGGCTATCGTTTTCAGTGTGGGTATGTTTATCCCGGTGGTGGCGGGTACTACTAATTTCCTGATGACCATGCGCGGAAGCTGGAGCGATATCTCCAAAAGCTATGTGCTGCCTTTCTTCCTGGTGGGTGTGATCTTTTATTTTACGGGCTCGTCACAGGGGAGCCTGCAGGCTTTCCGGTTTACGAATTTCGTATGGCACTTTACCGATTTCAATGTGGCGCATTCCCACATGACCATGTACGGGATCATCACCTTTATTCTCTGGGCCTGTGTTTATGCGGTTTTGCCTAAGCTGACGGGCCGCGAGCCCCGCCAGTTTTTTGTAGGGGTGCATTTCTGGATGGCGTTTATCGGCCTGTTTGCCTACATGATCTCCCTGATGGCCGGCGGTACCCTGCGGGGGCTGAGCTGGATGAATGGCGGGCCGTTTATAGAATCGGTGATCCTGATGCAGCCTTATTGGGTGTGGCGGGCCATAGGCGGTTCCCTGATGTTCCTGTCTCACCTGGTGTTTGCCTATAATTTTATGGTGATGGTCAGGCGGCCTGAAATATCTTATCAGCCGGGGGCGCCTGCTCCCGGCGGTTTGGAGGCCGGCAGTAAAGCCTGATGGCTAACGGTTAATTTATATTTAGTAAGCAGATGATTAATTTTCATAAGGACCATAAGAGTTTAGTGAATACGTCGCTGACGGTATTTGCAGGGTTAAGTGTACTGGTAGCGGTGATACCGGCTTACCAGATGCAGGAAACGCAGCCTTTGCCGGCCATGCAGCCCATGACCGAAGCGCAGACCCGGGGCCTGGACCTTTACATTTCCGAAGGCTGCGTGGCCTGCCATACCCAGCAGGTACGAAACATAGAAATGGATAAGGTATGGGGCGGGCGCCCCTCCGTGCCTTCTGATTATTACTACAGCAAAAAACGGATGGATGTTTGGCGGCAATCGCCCTCCCTCCTGGGAAGCGAGCGCACCGGGCCTGACCTCACTAACGTGGGCAAGCGCCAGGCGGGGCAGGAGTGGCATCTGCTGCATCTCTATAATCCGCGGATCGTGGTGAAAGAATCGGTGATGCCGGCTTATCCCTGGCTGTTTTCGGAAAAGAGTGAAAAGCAGCTGTCAGAAAAAGATGTGGTGGTACCGGTACCGGCCGCGTTTCTGAAGCCGGGGGCTAAGAAAATAGTGGCCAGCCGGGAAGCGCTGGCGCTGGTAGAATACCTGGTGTCGCTGAAGCAGGCCGATATAGGCGGTGAGCCGGCGAACGGGTTTATCCCTTCCGTGAAGAAGCCGGCGGCGGAAGGCAGCGGTACGGCCGGTTTGCCGGACGGTGCCGCCCTCTATTCCAATACCTGTGCCGCCTGTCACCAGGCTGACGGGAAGGGCCTGCCTGGAGCTTTTCCGCCCCTGGCAGGGAGCGCTATTGTGAATGACGCTGATCCGGGGCAGCTCATCCGGATCATCCTGCAGGGGTACGATGCCCGCCCGGAATACGGCGTGATGGCGCCTTTTGCCGATGTACTGGGTGATGAAGAGATAGCGGCCATTGCCACGCATGAACGCAGCAGCTGGGGAAACCAAGCGCCGGCCGTAACCGCAGAAGAAGTGAAAAAGATCAGGGAATATATCCTGACATTAAAACCTTGATGCTTATGAAAAAGATCAGATTATTCCTGCTCCTCCTGTTAATGACCGGGCCGTCAGTGGTATCGTATGCCTGTGAGGTATGTAAGGAAAGACAGCCGGCGGGATGGGAGGGGATTTCCCACGGCGAGGGCCCCCGGGGCAATGCAGACCTTGTGATCATCTGGGGAGCCGTAGTCCTGGTGGGCATTACCCTTTTTCTAAGTGTGAAATACCTGGTGAAGCCGCAGGAATCGGATGCTAACCATATTAAAAACCGTATATTATGGAAGATAACCGAGTAGTAAAGGTATTCCTGGATGATGACCCGGTGCCGTTTGCGGAGTTTACGCCCCCGGTGAAATTTGTGCTGGATACCACTAAGATCCCGGATGGAAAACACCGGTTGAAGATCGTAGCCAAGTCTACGGATAACGTAGAGGGAATCCGCACCATCCCTTTTGAGGTCAGGAACGGCCCGGCCATAGCGGTGGTGGGCCTGGAAGATAACGAGGTGGTGAATGATCATATCCCCGTCACCATTAATGCCTATGGCAGTGAGCGGAGTGATATTTTTGTGGTGACCGGTTCGGAAACGCCCCAGGCGGTGCCTTCCTGGGTCTGGGCCCTGCTCATTGCGTTTGCGGGCTTTGCCCTGTTTTACTTCATCATGTACCTCCGTCCTGACTTCTACAAATCATTTGTTTGACTCAATTAAAACCTGATATTTATGCGTATTACAACTGACACCATCATTGGAAAACTGGTAGCTGACGACTACCGCACCGCACCGGTCTTCAAACGGTACGGGATAGACTTCTGCTGTAACGGAAACCGGACCATAGCCGATGCCTGCCCGGAAGCAGAAACAGACCAGCTCCTCCGGGACCTGGAAGGAGCTACCGCTGAAGCCGGAGCAGCAGGCATGGATTATAAATCCTGGCCCCTGGATCTGCTGGCCGACTATATTGAGAAAAAGCATCATCGCTATGTGGACACCCGGCTTGTGGAGATATCGCCTTTCCTTGAGAAAATAGTACGTGTGCATGGCGGGCATCACCCGGAGCTGGCAGAAGTGGAACAGCTGTTTAAGGAATCGGCCGGTGAACTGACCGTTCACATGAAAAAAGAAGAATTTATGCTGTTTCCGTACATCCGGAAAATGGTCAATGCCCAAAAGGAAGGGATACCCGTACAGGCGCCGTTCGGAAGCGTGCAGAACCCCGTGCAGGCCATGATGCATGATCATGACGGAGAGGGGGAGCGTTTCCGCCGGATTGCGGAACTCACCGGTCATTATACGCCGCCTGAAGATGCCTGTAACACCTACCGGGTCACACTTTCCCTGCTAAAAGAATTTGAGGAAGACCTTCATCTGCATATTCATTTGGAAAATAATATCCTGTTTCCGGGAGCTGTGGCGCTGGAGGAAACCCTGGCCTCTGCCTGACCCAATGCGTGAATCCGGCTGAGGGAGGATGATATTTAGTATGAGGTACAGATAGTTACTTGACAAATATTTGCATGCGAAATATTGATAGATGTGAAAATACACCTTATCTTTACCTTTACATTAACTAAATATTAACTTTTTAACCAAAAACCTTTATGAGGAGATTTTTATTAAGTATTTTTTGCTTGATGATGGCCAGTACGGGCTTTGCCCAACAGGTAAGAGTAACCGGGCACGTAAAAGCGAAAGATGATGGTTCGCCTATGCCCGGCGTAACCGTTCAGGTGCAGGGAACCAATGCAGCGGTTCAGACCACTGCAGATGGAAATTACACCATCAATGCCCCCCGGAATGGAAAACTTGTTTTTTCTTTTGTGGGCTTTTTAAAACAGGAGGTTGCCATTAACAACAGAACGGTCATTAATATTGACCTGGAAAGCGATGCTACCCTCCTGGAAGAGGTAGTGGCTACCGGCTATTCCACTTTTTCGCGGAATAAATTTGCCGGGGCTGCCAGTATTTTAAAATCGGATGTGACTGAAAACAGGCCGGTGGGTTCTTTTACCCAGGCGCTGCAGGGAAGGGCACCGGGGGTACTGGTTAACTCAGGATCGGGTCAGCCCGGTGCTAATGCCCAGATCACCATCCGCGGGGTGCAGTCTATCCAGGGTGCGGGCGCCCAGCCGCTGTTCATCGTAGACGGGGTACCTACGGAATCCGGTACATTTTATACGTTGAACCCTAATGATTTTGAGACGATCACCATCCTGAAAGATGCTAACTCGGCCGCTATCTACGGTGCACGGGGTGGTGTAGGGGTAGTGGTGATCACTACCAAGCAGGGTAAAGCAGGAGAGACAGAATATACCGCCCGTTTCCAAAGCGGCTACACGTCTCCTCCGGACTTCTCCCGAATGAACCTGATGAGCTCCTCTGAGCTGCTGGACTACGAAGAGCGTATAGGCCTGATGACAGGTACCAGCACGGTGATGCCCGGCTGGTATTACAGCCGGAAAAACCCGGCTAACGCCAAGAAAACTGAAGCCGAACTTCAGGCGTACGACCAGGAACTCAATAAGCTGAGAAACACCAATACGAACATCTCCGATCTGCTGTTCAGAACAGGCGTTTCCAATACCTACGAACTTTCTGCCAGTGGTGGAACAGAGAAAACCCGGTTTTTTGCTTCCGGAAGTTACTTTAAACAGCAGGGTATTGATAAAACTTCAGGCCTGACCCGGTATACAGGGCGGTATAACCTGAGCAATACCGGTAAGAAAGTATCCTTTAACTGGAACACCATGCTGGGCTATGCCGAGAAGATCAATGCCGTGGGTGATTTCTATGGTAACAGTACACTTAACCCGTTCCAGATGATCTACCGGGCAAAACCCTATGATAATCCTTATCTGGCTGACGGCACCCTGAACTTTGGTGGTGGCGGTACTAACCTGAACCTGAAAACCCTGGCTAACCTCCTGGAAAGAAGCCAGCATGCCAGAGATAAAGAGAAGCAGATGAAGTTTAATACAGGTCTTACCATTAATTATGACATTATGGAAGGACTGACGTTCAGGAACGTGTTTGGGGTAGATGTTGCTAACACCCTGTATGAAACCTACATTGATCCGGGTACCTATTCCGGTAGCACCCAGCCCTTCCAGAACGGGTACGCCCGGGAAGGTAACTACATCAGCGCGGAATTAATCAATACCTCCAGCCTGAGCTACACCAAGCGTCTTAACCCGAATCATTCCTTTACCATAGCCGGATACTATGAAGCCATCCGGGGGTATAGAAAAGGATTAGGATTCCTGCTGTATAACCTGAACCCGGCATTGCTGAATACCGGTCAGGGAAGTAGCCCTCTCCCTACTAACGGTAGTGCTACCATGGCTCAGAACGCTGCCAGTGCAAGATCAGGTTATGGTATCCGTTCCTACTTTGCTACAGCAGAATACAGCTTCGCTGACCGGATCACCCTTAACGCAAACGTTCGTAGAGACGGAACTTCCCGGATCCAGAATGATGCCAATAAAGAGATCACCACCTGGTCTGCCGGTGCGGTATGGAACATCAGCCATGAGAGCTTTATGCAGAACGTAAGACCTATCACCAATGCCAGACTGAGAGTGAACTACGGTACCGTACCTAACATCGGTAGTATTTCATCCGGTAGCTATGGTGTAGTGGCTACCACGGTTCCGAACTATGCGGGAAGCCAGCTGCCGGCCTTTGGTTCTACCAGCTACATAGGTTCTACTCTTTCAGGTCTTTATCCTTCTTCACCGGGTAACCCTAACCTGAAAATTGAAAGAATTCAAAAGCTGAATGTGGGTCTGGACTTTGGTTTATTCAGGGATCGCGCCACTTTCGCATTTGATGTGTACCAGAATAAGACCATTGACCTGTTTGTAAGACAGCCGCTGAGCGCTACTACCGGTTTCGGATCCCTGGATATCAATGCCGGTATCATGACAAACAAGGGTGTGGAAGTAAGCGTAAACGTGGATATCATTAAGAACAGAGACCTGTTAGTGGCTGCCGGTTTTAACCATGCCATTAATAACAATAATATCGAGGATCTGGGTCTGGTGGATGAATACTTCCTGGGAACTTTCGTGATCCGGAAAGGGCTGCCTTACGGTTCGCACTATACCTATCATTACCTGGGAGCTGATCCTGAAACCGGACGTCCTACGTATGAAACCGCAGACGGAGGAACTACTACTAACTTTGCCCAGGCCGGCCAGTTTGCTAAATGGGGAACCTACCTGCCTAAGCATGTGGGAGGCTTTAACTTTGATGTTAAATACAAAGGATTCAGCGTGGTAAGTAACTTCTCTTACCAATTCCATGTAACCCGGAGCAATAACGTAAGAAACTGGATCACGGATGGTACAGCAGGTTACACCTCTGCCGTTAACCAGTCCAGGGAGCTGATCGATAACCAGTGGCTGAAACCGGGTGATCACAAATTCTATGCTTCACCGGCTTATGCGAAGAACTTCACTTCTTCCGACCTGGAAGATGCGCGCTTCTTACGTTTCAGAAGTCTGAATATTGCCTACAATATCCCAAGGATCAAACTGGGTAACGGATACTTCAAAGGCGCTAACGTGTATGTGAACTTCCATAACCTGGCTATCTGGAGCCCATGGAGAGGAGTGGATCCTGAAGATAATAATAACATTAGTCTTGTGGAATATCCTAATCCAAAGATGGTGGTATTTGGTATTGATCTGAAACTTTAAAATAAGTTGTAATAAAAAAGTTAACTGAAAATGTTTAAGAAAATATATAATATAGTATTACTTTCCCTTGTTACAGTGGTTTTTAGCTCCTGTGAAGATCTGATCAATATAAAGGAAACAGATTTCATAGCAGGTGAGACCGCGCTGCGGACGGTAAAAAATAACGAATCCCTGCTGATTGGTGCTTATGCCAATCTTGGAACGGAAATGAATATCCGTCTGAACGGCGTTTTTTCCGATGAATTAAAGCAGGGGGATTTCTATAATGCGCAAAGTACGCACGAGTGGAAATATAACTACGATGATATCGGTATCCGGGATAACTACCAGGCGCATGTGGTGAACTACCAGATTATTGACCGGGTAAACCGCCTGCTGCAGGCGCTTCCTAACGCCATTGAAGAGACTACCAGTGATGCCGATCTGAAAAGCAGGGTAAAAGGAGAAGCCCTTTTCCTGAGAGCTTATGCGCACTTTGAACTGTTCAGATATTACTGCGATAATTACTCTGAGTCAGGCCTGGCCATGCCATATATGGAATTACCTTCCCTGGAAACGTTTGGCAGATTGGGAATGAAAGAATACTTCGACAAAATCCTGAAAGATCTGAATGAGTCTAAGAGTCTTCTTCCCAATAACCTGACAGACAAAAACCGGGCTTCCAAACTGGCGGCCACGGCTTTACATGCCCGGATCGCCCTGTATATGAGAAACTGGAATGATGCCATTACTTACAGTACAGAATATATCCAGGCTCTGCCTTTAGCCACCGGTGCGGATTTTGAAGCCCTGTGGAAAGATGCCAGCACTACGGAAGTGGCCTTTAAACTGGCCAGGAACTCAGGAAACCGGGTAGGAGGTATTTACCGGGGTGTGTTTACCAAAAATTCAAGTGGTAAACTGGATCTGCCCAGCAGTACTTCCTGGATCCCGTCCAGCAAACTGTACACTTCTTATTCAGCAGATGATATCAGAGGCAAGGTGTATGTGATTGATGAGCCGCTGTATAAAGCTGCCGGAAGACCTTTCAGCTATATTGTTAATAAATATGCGGGTACAGGATATGCCACTACAAACGAAAACGTGGCTGATCTTAAAGTATTCAGAACGGCAGAAATGTACCTGATCCGGGCTGAAGCCAGGGCAGAAACTAACGCCTACACCGGTGCTAACAGCGCGGAGTCAGATCTGAATGCCCTGAGAGCCGCCAGGATCACCGGGTACAAAAACGTAACCCTGACCTCAAAAGATCAGGCTATCTCTGAGATCATGAACGAAAGATTCAAAGAGCTGGCCTTTGAAGGACACCGGTTCTGGGATTTGAAGAGACGTGGCCTGCCGGTAGAAAGACTGGATGCGGATGCTCCTTCCGGTGACAGCAAAACGTTAGCGGCTAAGAATTTCCGTTTCATTCTGCCTATTTATATCACTGAAATGCAGGCGAATCCTAAAATGGTTCAAAACCCGGGATACGCTAACTAAGCATAGATGTACGGAAGGTTTGCCCGGAAAAGGCAAACCGGTTTATAGGAAAATCCGGCTGCAGGCAGCCGGATTTTCCTGTTAACAGGGGTATGGGTTTTTACGGACCCGCGTGCCGGCGATCCCAAAAATTAGCGTAAAAGCTTGTAATACGGGTGGGAGTGGGTTATATTCGCAACTAATTGGTTTCCTGATTCAAGCCAACCGTACCATGAGAAGGGATATTTTTCAGGCCGTAGCAGATCCTACCCGGCGGGCCATCATTGTTTTAATTGCCGTACAGGCCATGACGCCTAATGCCATTGCCGAACATTTCGACACTTCCCGTCAGGCCGTTTCCAAGCACCTGCGCATCTTAACCGAATGCGAGCTGGTCAGGCAGGAACACAAAGGGAGAGAAATTTATTACCGGCTGGAGATTGATAAAATGAAGGAAATAGACCAATGGCTGGAGCAGTTCCGTAAAATATGGATAGACCGTTTTGATAACCTTGACCGGCTGTTAGCCCAAATCCAGGGCGCTGCCTCTTAGTGCGGCATCTACGCGTAGAACCTGTTCCGTAATAAATTCCTGCTCGTTATTAGGAATCACGTAATCGGCCATAGCCTGGAATTCTTCCTCGCTCTTCTGGTTCCGGATGATATTTTCAATCTGCTCCTGTGACCTTCCGTCGCGATTTTTTATCCGTTCTATGCGCAGCGCCAGAGGGCTGCTGACCACAATGATCCTGTCCAGGCCGGCATCCCGGTGGCCGGCATCCCGGTGGCCGGCACCCCGGTTCATAACGGCCGCTTCCTTGATCACATAAGGAGCATGCTGGCGGGCAGCCCAGTCTTCAAAATCCTTTCCCACCGCCGGGTGTACGAGGCCGTTAAGCTTTTGGAGAAGGCCCGGATGCCGGAACACCTTTTCAGCCACATACGTTTTATTATATTTGCCGTCAGCCCGGTAGGCCTCATCGCCGAAAAGCGCCCGGATGCCGCTGACGATCTCCGGGTCTTCTTCAATCAGGACTTTGGCGCGTTCATCGGCCTCGTAAACCGGTATGCCCAGGGCTGCAAATACCCGGGCTACGGTACTTTTACCGCTGCCTATCCCGCCGGTGATCCCTACCTTGAGCATATTTCCGTATAGGTTTTTTTCTTTCTGACAAAGTAATCCCAAACTATAGAACCCGCATATAGCTTCTGAAACCCGAGAAAGCTTTTGGAACGCTTCCTGATCAGGTATGGTAACCACCAGTAGAACATAAAATGCGACTTCAAGACGGCCCACAGGTTCCTGACCGACCCCTGAAGCAGGAAACGGATACCCGAGATCCCGTCCAGGGTTAAACGCAGGAACAGCAGGGGGACCAGGTACCGGCCCGGGAGGTTCTTAAACAGCATGGCCAGGTTATTCCGGAAATTCAGGTAAGTCTTGTAAGGGTTCTCCGCGGCCAGGGTACCGCCGCCTACATGATACACCAGCGACTCCGGCTGATAGGCTATGCTGTAACCCAGGTTATGCATCCGCCAGCAGAGGTCGATCTCCTCCATGTGTGCAAAAAACCGTGCATCAAAGCCTTTCATGGCCCGGAATACCTCAGATTGTACAAAAAAACAGGCTCCTGAAGCCCAGAAAATATCGGAAGAGGTGTTGTATTGCCCGTTATCTTTTTCCAGGTGATCAAAAAGGCGTCCGCGACAAAACGCATAGCCCAGCACATCTACATATCCGCCGGCAGCACCGGCGTATTCAAAGTGCGTCTTGCGGTGGTAGTCCCGGATCTTAGGCTGAACCACAGCGATGTCCGGGCGGCGCAGGATAGTTTTCAGCAGGGGTGGGAGCCATCCCGGCGTTACTTCCACGTCCGAATTGAGCAGTACAAAATACTCGTGGTTCAGATCCGCCAGCCCCCGGTTATAGCCTTCGGCAAAACCGTAATTTCTGTCGAGCTCCACCAGGCGTACTTCCGGGAAAGTGGCTTTCAGATAAGTAACGGAATCATCCGTGGAAGCATTATCCACCACCACCACTTCGGCTTCCGGGCTGTTATCCAGTGTGTTTTGGATAAACATTTCCAGGAAATGTTTCCCGTTAAAGTTGAGAATGACTACAGCTATATTTTTCAAGACGGTCAGGGGTATCCGTTTAGGGAAATGGATTACTTTTTAAACAGGCCGTCCAGGTCGAAACCCGGGATCTTCGGCATCAGGCCGTCGGTGACTTTGGCCATTTCTTCCTTGGCGGATTCTTCCACCTTCCGGAGGGCATTATTCACGGCCGCCACGATCAGGTCCTGAGTCAGCCGGGCATCTTCCGGCTTAAACAGCTCGGGTTCCACCTCAATGCTCAGCAGTTCTTTCTTTCCGTTTACCAGCGCCTTCACCATGCCGCCGCCGGCTTCTCCTTCAGCCGTGATCTCACCAAGTTTCTCCTGGGCCTCCTGCATTTTAGACTGCATTTCTTTTACCTTGCCCATCATGTTCATCATATCAAACATAGACATATTTCGCTTATTTTGAGTTAACTTTGTAAGTAAATAACTTTCGGACGCAATTTGTCCAAGAAAACCTAGAAACACTAAAAAACTAACGAAAATATTGAGGATTATGATACGATTAACCGCCCTGTTTCTCCTGTTGAGCTTCTGTGCCACAGCCCAGACAGTGGATGAAAAGCTGCTGAAAACCCATGTGGAATACCTTTCCTCCGATAAGCTGGAAGGCAGGGGCACCGGTACGGCCGGTGAAAGAAAAGCGGGCGACTATATCATCAAAAGCTTTAAAAAAGCCGGGCTTAAACCCTATCCCGGCCAGCAAGATTTCCGCCAGGAATTTATGGCTAAAAAAGGCACTGCCGGCGAGGTAAAAGCCCACAATATCCTGGGGTACATTGATAACGGACAGCCTTACACCATCATCATCGGAGCTCACTATGACCACCTGGGTAAAGGTGACCAGGGAAGCTCCCTGAAGCCGGACTCCAAAGGCGAGATCCATAACGGGGCCGACGATAACGCTTCCGGTGTGGCCGGTATGCTGGAGCTGGCCCGGTATTACGCTACCAATAAAAAGACAGAGAACTACAATTTCCTTTTTGCTGCCTTTTCCGGCGAAGAGCTGGGCCTGCTGGGCTCCAAATACATGACCGAGCACTCGGGCATTGATCCGAAAAGCATTAACGTGATGATTAATATGGACATGATAGGCCGCTACCGCCAGGACAAGGGCCTGACCATCGGTGGCATCGGCACCAGCACGGCACTGGAAAAATGGGGGCCTGAGCTGGGGATGTGTATGGAGCTGAAATACACGCTGGATTCTACTGGCATGGGGCCCAGTGATCATTCCTCTTTTTACCTGAAGGATATCCCGGTGCTGTTTCTCTTCACCGGAGGCCATGAAGATTATCATAAGCCCAGTGATGACGCTCACCTGCTGAACTATAACGGCATGAAACTCATTACTAACTACGTGATCCAGCTGGTTTCCCACCTGGACGAACTGCCCAAAATAGATTTCAAGAAAACTTCCAATCCGCATGCCAATGCTACCCGGAGCTCTTTCAAAGTGACCATGGGCGTGATGCCGGATTATTCCTATTCCGGCAAAGGGCTGAAGATAGATGGGGTTTCAGAGGGCCGCCCCGCAGAAAAAGCCGGTATCCAGGCCGGTGATATCCTGCTGAAAGTGGGTGACCGTGAGATCAAAGACGTTTACAGCTACATGGAAGTGCTGAATACTTCAGAGAAAGGCCAGACCGTGCCGGTGATCGTAAACCGGAAAGGGGAGGAGGTGAAGCTGATGCTTACCTTCTGAGCGTTCACCTCCCCCGGACTATTAAAGTACGCCCTTCGTGCTGGGCAGGCGGTCTATCTCCTTTAGATCGCGCTTCACAGCCATTTTAATGGCTTTGGCCCAGGCTTTGAAAATAGATTCTATTTTGTGGTGCTCGTTATCGCCTTCCACCTTGATATTCAGGTTGCTTTTGGAAGTGTCAGAGAAGGATTTGAAGAAATGCATGAACATTTCAGTGGGCATTTCACCGATCTTCTCGCGCCGGAATTCTGCATCCCATACCAGCCAGGGACGCCCGGAGAAATCAATGGCCACCTGGGCCAGGCACTCGTCCATGGGCAGCAGGTACCCGTAGCGGCTGATGCCCTTCTTATCGCCGAGAGCGTTAAGGTAGGCTTCACCCAGGGCAAGGGCCGTATCTTCAATGGTATGGTGCTCATCAATGTGCAGGTCCCCTTTCACCCGGATGGTCAGATCCGCGCCTGAATGGCGGGCCAGCTGATCCAGCATGTGGTCAAAGAATCCCAGGCCGGTGACGATATCACTTTTCCCCTGGCCGTCCAGGTTCAGCCGGATGTAAATGTCGGTCTCTTTAGTGGTACGCTGCACTTCCGCAATGCGCTCCGGCATCTTCAGAAATTCATAGATCCTGTCCCAGTCATCGGTAACCAGGGCAGTGGCTTTTTTTTGCTCATCGGTAGCGCTTTCCGGCAGTTCTTTCCCAATGAAAATCCCCCGGGCACCCAGGTTCACGGCCAGCTGCATGTCGGTCAGGCGGTCGCCCAGCACAAAAGATCCGGCCAGGTCATAGGCCTCATTCCCGGTATATTTACCCAGCAGTCCCGTACGGGGCTTCCGGGTAGGGGCATTTTCATGCTCAAAACTGCGGTCAATAAATACCTCATCGAAATGTACATTCTCATTTTCCAGCGTACGCATCATTTTCTGGTGGGCCGGCCAGAAGGTATTTTCGGGGAAAGAATCGGTCCCCAGTCCGTCCTGGTTAGTCACCATGGCCAGCTCAAATTCTTTTTCTTCCGATATTTTTCTTAAATTTGAAATGGCTTTCGGGAGGAATTCCAGCTTTTCGAGGGAATCTACCTGGAAATCCACGGGCGGTTCGGCAATGATGGTTCCGTCGCGGTCTATAAAAAGTACTTTCGGCATTTATCTTTTTTTTGACGCAAATTTAATGCTCAAAACCTGTAATAACATGAAGTCTCTGATCTTATCTCTTTTTTGCCTGATGGCAATTTCCTCTGCAGGCCAGACGCTGGCCGGCGGCTGGAAAAACAGCGGTGCGGATAAAACCACCCTGATCCTGGCTACGGGAAATTACATTTCGGTCACCGAATATAAGCCGGATACGTTTCTTAAAACCTGGGGCGGAAAATATGAGGTGCAGAAAGGCGGAAGCGTGCACATCCACGTGGAGTTTAATTCAGCCGATCCCTCCATGGTAGGAACCCCGCAGTCTTATATTTTCAAAGCCAAAAAGAAGGGCCTGGAGTTTAACGGGGTGAGTTTTGACCGGGTGGATGCACGGGCCCAAAACGCCCTTACCGGACTCTGGGTGATCACCGGGCGCGCCAATGCCCAGGGGGAAATGGGAAAAATCACGCCGGGTGCCAGGAGAACCTACAAGATGATGGCAGACGGCCATTTTCAATGGCTGGCCATTAACACCCAGAGCGGCGAGTTTTCAGGAACCGGCGGCGGAAGATACACACTGAAAGACGGGAAATATACGGAGACCATTGAATTTTTCTCCCGCGATAACTCCCGCGTAGGTGCTGAACTGCAGTTTGATGCATCTGTCAGCGGAAACGAGTGGATTCACTCCGGTAAAAGCTCAAAGGGCGATCCCATAAAGGAGATCTGGACCCGGCAGTAAGGCATCATAAGCATCCGGCCGGTGGAAATCCGGTAGGATAGTCCCATCAGAAGAGCCCGGGCCCCGCTCTAAAACAGCCCCGTAGCCAGCATCACCAGGGTGCAGGCCTCCAGGGGTTCTATACCGGCCGCTTTCAGCTTTTCTTCAAAATCCGGGTTTTCTGCGCCGGGATTAAAGATCACGCGTTGCGGTTTCAGCTCCAGGATAAAATCTTCATACGCCTTTTGGTTTTCTTCGGAAAGATAAAGCGTGACCGTATGGATGTCCCGGCTGATCTCAGTGGTATCTTTCAGGATGGGGTGACCGGCTACTTCCCCGGTGCGGCGGCCCAGAAGCACTACTTCATGGCCGTGACTCAGTAAGCGGTGCGTGGCCATATTAGCATAACGCGTAGGGTTTGTGCTGGCTCCGAGGATAAGGGTCTTTTTGGGTTGGGAATGCATAGAAAGTTCTGTAAGTTTCTAATATAAGGGCGCATTAGCCGAATAAGTTCAAATCCGCCCTCACTTTCTGATCTTCACATCCCCGTTATTCGCCTTGATAATGATCACCCGTTTCGGGGTATCTTCTTCCCCGATCACCGCATCAAAATAATTGGTCTTCGGGCTGCTCTTGCTGATGTCTTTTTTAACTTTGGCATCTATGCCCTGACTCAGGAAAAACTGGCCGTTAGTGGTCTGTACATTCAGGATGCCATCTACGGAAGGAATCTGGATATCGGAGTAGTTGGTATTGATCATCAGCTTCTTCAGGTCTTCATTCAGGTTCCCCAGCTTCAGTTCATTTGCAAAAGATATGTTCAGTTCGATCACCTCGCCCAGGTTATTTAAAACCGATTTTGAATACCGCAGAAATCCTTTGATGTTTTCCATGTTATCGGCCACCAGTACGCCCTTTTCACAGGTAAGGTCGGCGTTTTTAACGGTATTGATCCGCACATTGGAGTTAACGGAATTCAGGGTGGCGCCCACCAGCTCCCGGATCTGAGCCGTACTGAAGCGCATGTTCACGTTACTGTGAGTGTTATTGATCACCGGGGCTTTAAGGTTACCGTGCTCCATGCTTATGTCCAGCGCGGCGTAAAAATCAGGTAGCTCTACGTCTCCGAAGCTGTTATTCACCCGCAGGTTAATATTAGCGGGCATATAGATCAGGTAGTCTACGGTACAATAGCTGGTTTTGCTGTCACGTGCCTGGATCAGGGCCGAACTGCCCATCCAGGTATGCAGGATCACCACATTATTCTTGACCGTGTTTTTGATATCAATATTATTCAGGTACCGGTCTATCAGCGTATTATTGACGGCATTGGCCTTTAGGGTCACATCCACCCGGATGGTTTTTTTATCCCAGTGCACCACCTTCACATTCCCGAACTTATTGGTAACATTCACCTGTACAATGTTTTTGGCATCAAAGTTCAGGTTAAATTGCTTTACTTTTTCCACCCAGCCCTCGGGAATGGCCAGGGCCTGTTTTGCAGTAAATAACAGAAGCAAACAAATTACTTTTTTCATAGTTATAAGTAATTTTTCACACGTTTTTCAGCGATCCGTGTCTGCTGGTTAAGCAGTTCTATCTGCCCTTCCAGATTGCTGATCATGGCGTTAATAATGGCCTCCCGGTTCGGGTTATTGGGCAGCTGCGCCTTCAGGTATTCAAAATCTTTCTGGAGGTCGGAAAGGTCTTTGCTAAAGGTTTCTTCCAGCTCGGGCTGATTGCTGACCAGCGTTTCCAGGCGGGCTTTTTTCTGATCCACCTTATGGGCGTAGGTCACCAGGGCGGCATCGTAGGTTTCCAGTTCTGCCAGTTCCGGATTCCCGCTTTTCAGCCCTATCAGGTAACCTGCACCCAGGAATACCAGCAGGGCGGCGGCGTACCGGATATAAGTAGCCCAGGGGGTCTTCCGGCGGGGTAGCTGCTGCCGGATCTTCGTCCAGGCTTCCAGGGGGGCTTCCTCCTCGAACGCAGCTTTATTTTGTCTGATATACTCTTCCAGTTTCATCTTCTTGCCTTGTATAGTTCCAGAAGTTTTTGCTTGGCCCGTATAAATTGCGAGCGTGAGGTCACCTCCGATATGCCCAGTATTTCACTGATCTCCCTGTGGTCATAGCCCTCAAAAAGATACAGGCTCAATACCAGGCGATATCCAGAAGATAACTCGTTCATTAGCATTTTCAAAACCTGTATTGTATTAACGTCCTCTTCAAAATCGTCCTCTTCATCTGTTTCGGTATCCACTCTCACCGTGCCGATGTCTTCAAACTGCAGCCGCCGGGTACGTAGCCGGGCAATGCTCTTATTCACCACAATGGCCTTCAGCCAGGCCCCGAACGTAGACTCTCCGCGGTAAAAGTTGATGCGCATGAAACCGTCTAAAAAAGCTTCCTGGAGTACATCTTCTGCCTCTTCCCGGTTTCCTACAATCCGCAGGGAGGTATTGTACATGGCTTTGGAATAAAGCCTGTACAGCTCGTACTGAGCTTTAGAATTGCCATTACGGCATAACTCTACCAGCTTAGCGGTCTCGTCCCGGGTTGTAAAGAATTGCAATCTTATTCAGGTTTCAATGTAAAGACAGCTTTCCCGGGGGGATGTTGCATCGCCCCCTCAAAAAAAGTTAAATAAACAGGATTATTTTTAGAGAATACCTTAGTTTTGTTGCTTACGTTATTTAAACATGCGCTTAACAGAATTGATCGGCCATACGCCGCTGGCGGAGATCGGGAACCTGAATCCTAATCCCCGCGTAAAAATCTACGGAAAGCTGGAAGGGAATAACCCGGGCGGAAGTGTGAAAGACCGGCCGGCCCTGAATATGATCCAAAGTGCCATGGCGCGGGGCGAGATCCGGCCGGGGATAAACCTGATAGAGGCTACCAGCGGCAATACAGGCATAGCGCTGGCTATGCTGGCATCGCTGTATAAATACCCCATAGAGCTGGTTATGCCGGCTAATTCCACCCGCGAGCGGGTGCTGACCATGGAGGCCTTCGGCGCTAAAGTGACCCTGCTGGATACCATAGAAGCTTGCCGCGACTATGCTGATGAGAAAGGCCGGCGGGAGGATCACTACCAGTTTAACCAGTTTGCTAACCCGGATAATTACCTGGCCCATTACAAGACCACCGGCCCGGAAATCTGGAAGGATACGGGTGGTGAGATCACGCATTTTGTGGCCTCTATGGGCACTACCGGCACCATTATGGGCACTTCCATGTTCCTGAAAGAGCAGAACGCCGGTGTGCAGATCGTGGGCTGCCAGCCCTCGGAAGGTGCCTCCATCCCGGGTATCCGCCGCTGGCCGGAGGAATACCTGCCTAAAATCTTTGATCCTTCCCGGGTAGACACCATTTTTGATGTTTCTGAAGAAGAAGCCCAAGCCATGGCCGTAAAGCTGGCTAAGGAAGAAGGGATATTTGCCGGGGTCAGTTCAGGCGGACAGGCGCACGTAGCGCTGAAACTGGCTGAAAAGCTGGACTCGGGTGTTATTGTGTTTATATGCTGTGACCGTGGCGACCGTTACCTGAGCAGCGGGCTGTTCGGGTGAAACAGCGGTTCGCCGTCCGGCTAAAAGCTAAAATTTATATCTATGAGAAAAATGAGACTCCTGTTTTTTTTGCTGGTATGTTCCTCTGCTTTATACGGGCAGGCGGACATGAAAAAGCTGATCGATGAAAACTTTGCTTTCGCCGAAAAGCAATACCGCTACATGATGACCCAAAACCCGGATCCGGCTAAAATGCCCCAGTCGTACGATCAGAAGACCGGGAAATTTGATTCCCGTAATATCACCTGGTGGTGCTCAGGCTTTTATCCCGGCTCGCTCTGGTATATTTACGAACAAACCCGCAGCGAAGCTATCCGTAAGGAAGCCGAGCGGGCGCTGGGCGTCATAGAACCTAACCAGCATTTTACCGGGAATCACGACCTGGGCTTTATGATCTACTGCAGCTTCGGGAATGCCTACCGCATCACCGGTAAGGAAGCCTATAAGGCCATCATTTTAAACGGCGCTCAGGCCCTTTCCACCCGTTACCGCCCGGAGATCCGGTCTATCCAGTCGTGGAATAAAAACGACTATTTTGACTGCCCTGTGATCATTGATAACCTGATGAACCTGGAAATGATGATCTGGGCCACTAAAAACGGGGGTGATTCGAAATTCAGGGAGATTGCCGTGACCCATGCCAATACCGCCATAGAAAATCACTTCCGGCCGGATTACAGCTCCTATCACGTGATAGATTATGACATGAGCACCGGCAAACCCCGACGTAAGGCCACCTGGCAGGGGGCTGCCAATACCTCGGCCTGGGCCCGCGGGCAGGCCTGGGCTCTTTACGGTTATACCATGCTCTACGGCATGACCCGGGATCCCGCCTACCTGAAGCAGGCACAGGGCATAGCCGGCTTTATCCTGGATCATCCTAACCTGCCGGAAGATAAAATTCCATATTGGGACTTTGACGCACCCCTGCAGCCCAAGGCTAAGCGTGATGCCTCTGCCGGAGCCATCATGGCCTCGGCTCTGCTGGAACTGGGGCAGTATACTTCCGGGGCAGAAAAGGAGAGATACGTAAAAGACGCTACGCAGATGATCCGCTCACTGGCCTCGGATGCCTATCGCGCTCCGTACGGGGAAAACGGCGGCTTCCTGCTGAAACACAGCGTAGGCGCGCTGCCGCTGAACTCCGAGATCGATGTGCCCCTGGTTTATGCCGATTATTATTTCCTGGAGGCCCTGAAGCGCTATAAAGACTGGTATCTGAAGTGATCAATAGGCGGAATACCGGCTGGCGGCCTTGGCCAGCATATCCTTTTTGAGGAGGGCCAGGGCATCAGCCAGGATCTGCTCGTTAGTAGGGAAAGGGATAGGTTTGCCGCCTATCCTTTTCCGGCTGACATCGCTCAGGGCGCGTTTGTCGCCCTTAAACGTGGACGCATAATTTTCAAA
Source organism: Leadbetterella sp. (assembly GCA_019638185.1). Taxonomy (GTDB): domain Bacteria; phylum Bacteroidota; class Bacteroidia; order Cytophagales; family Spirosomataceae; genus Leadbetterella. The sequence continues at coordinate 175,670 of JAHBUH010000004.1, read as the reverse complement.
CGTCTGTACGGCATTTACTTCCTGGTTATAGAGCTCCTTACGGGCGTTACGGTCATAAATGATGAGCTGGCCCTTCACTACCGCTTCCTTGAAACGGTAGAGTTCTATCACGTCAGCCTTTACTTCTACCTTGCGTTTGATCTTCTCGTTATTCCGGGACGAGGAGCCGGCTTCTTCTTCGATCTCCTTTTTGTCCTGGTATTCCCTCGTACTTTCTTTCTCGGGGGAAATCACAAAATCATTCAGCACCAGGGTGACCTCGTAATCCAGCTTCTGGCGGCGGTCGGCAGAGAGGTGGAGGGTTTGCCAGGTTTTATTCAGATTTTCGGATCCCAGATCCCGGAAAAGCCCGGTGGCGGCCTTGCTCAGGCTGATCTTCGGGCTGATTTCGGTTTCCAGAAGGATGTGCGTGGTGCCCAGTGTTTTGGCTTCCTCCTGCAGTTTCCGGATATGGCTGGTGCCTCCGGCTATGTTTTCCATCTGCTTTAATGCGCTATAGGCCTCCCGTGCGGCGGTTTTATCGCCTTTTGCTGCTTTTTCCAGGTTATCCAGGGCGCCGGTATAGAGAAAATCGGCGGCTTTGTTCCGGTATTGAGCCAGTTCTGCACTCACATCCATCAGTTGGATGTCCGCTTTATACCCGTTCTTATCGGTCAGGGGCAGGAGAGGCCGGATAGATGCCTGCACACTTTCTATCTCTTCATAAATTTTCAGGATCTTCAGGTCTGTACCCTCTGCCGCTTTTCGTTTCAGGTTATCGGCCTGGGTCAGCTTTTCCTGGAGGTAGTATTCATAGGCTTCTTCCAGACCCAGTACAAACTTCGGCGATTTCTTTTTCTTCCCCTTCAGTTTGGATACGGCGAGGTCCACGGCCTGCTTATAACGGCCGTTATCAAGCTCTTTTTTTACGGAAGCGCAACTGATACAAAGCCACAGGCCCAGAAGGGTAAGTATAGTTTTCATCGGGAATATCTTTTAGCCCATTAGACCTTCTCCGGGAAGAAAAAGTCAGGACGGAATCAGCGCATTAACAAATTATTTTCAAAATGCCTCAGGCTTACGCCGCCATTTCTTCAGGAGATCCAGGTCTCCGGTACTCACGTAATTCTGCTTTACGGCCTCGTCTATCAGGTAGGAGTAATTACTGAGGGTGACCAGTTTCAACTGCTTTTCGGCAAAATTCTTTTCAGCCGCCTTAAAGCCGTAGGTGAAGATGGCTATCATGCCCAGCACTTCTATTCCCTGGGCCTGCAGGGCTTCGGCGGCTTTCAGGGAGCTGCCGCCGGTAGACACCAGGTCTTCCAGCACCACTACCTTGCTTCCCGGCTCCATCCGGCCTTCTATCTGGTTACCCATGCCGTGCTCTTTGGGTTTGGGGCGCACATAGGCAAAAGGCAGCTGCAGGTAATCGGCCACCAGGGCTCCCTGGGCTATTCCCGCCGTGGCTACCCCGGCTATGGCCGTGGCTTCGGGAAACTCTTTCCGGATGGCTTTGGCCAGCGCTTTTTTAATGAAAGTACGCGCTTCCACATCCGAGAGCGTGATTCGGTTATCGCAGTAAATGGGCGAATTCCAGCCTGAGCTCCACCGGAAAGGTTTTTGCGGACTGAGTTTAACCGCCCGGGTGCTCAGGAGGAAAGACGCTATCTTTCGTGCAGTGTTCATTCGTCAGGATTGGTTTTACTTACCAGAATTTTATCTACCCGGTTTTTATCCATGTCCATCACCTCAAAGACATAATCTTCCCAGTAAAACTTCTCACCGGTGGTAGGGATCTCTTTCAGGATGTGGAGGGCAAAGCCACCCATGGTATCAAAACCGTTGTACTCTTTGCGGTTAGGTAAGTCTATTTCGAATTCGCTGAGGAAGTCATCAAAAGGCAGGGCGGCATCGATCAGGAAGCTGCCGTCTTCCCGCTCCACGATCTCGTATTCAAACTCATTGGTCTCGGAGATATCGCCCACCAGCGCATCCAGAATGTCATTCATGGTCACGATACCCGCCACTGAGCCATACTCATCCACGATTACCCCGAAGTGGATACGCTCTTCCTGGAACTTCTCCAGCACCTGGTAGGCGTGGTTATTTTCAGCGATATACAGAGCGGGCCTCAGGATGGGCTCCAGGTCTTCCAGCTCCTTGTCCAGTGATTTTCCCAGCAGGTCTTTGATGTAAAGCAGCCCTTTGATGTCATTGATCCCGTCTTTGCAGACCGGGTAAATGGAGTGTTTTTTCTCGATGATCTTCTCCCGGTTCTCTTCGGGGCTGTCATCCAGGTCCAGGAAGCTGATATCATTCACACTGGTCATCAGCGAAGTGATCTTGCGGTCACCCAGCTGAAATACGTTCTGAACGATCTCGTGCTCAATTTCCTCGATGGTCCCGTCAGAGGCGCCTTCCTGGATGATATTCTTGATCTCTTCTTCCGTTACGGAATTGTCATTTTCCTTTAATCCGATCAGCTTGAAAATGAGGTCGGAAGACTTGCTGAGCAGCCAGATAAACGGCGAAGCGATTTTGGAAAGGATATTCATGGGCCTCACCACGGTGGTGGCGATATCCTCAGGAATGGCCATGCCTATTCTTTTGGGTACCAGCTCTCCAAAGATCAGGGTCAGGAAGGTAACAAGAACCGTGATCAGCGCCACGGCTACGTTATCTGCGTAGGCGGCCGGCATGCCCATGCCCTGCAGATAAGGGATAAGATAACCTTTGAATGTATCGCCGGAGTAAATACCGGTCAGAATTCCGATAACTGTAATTCCAATTTGTACGGTGGATAAGAAACGGCCCGGGGAATTGGCCAGCTCCAGGGCTTCTGCAGCACTTTTTTTTCCGTTTTTAGCAGCGATTTCCAGTTTGGCTTTGCGAGACGAGACCAGTGCGATCTCAGACATCGAAAATATTCCATTCAGCAGAATCAGGAACAGAATTATAAATATTTCCATGTAGAAAAAGATAAGTACCTACTTACCTAACTTGTTTTAACTGCAAAGTAACAAAAAAAATATCTCATTTAAGATTCGGGCAAGCAAAATTAATCGTCTGTTTCCCTTTAACTTTGCATTTTCAATACGCCGTATGATCATCTTTGTCAATAACATTCCCTTACATATCCTTGAAAAGCCGGAGCCTGCCGGATACACACAGGTCATTGATCTCAAAAAAGATGTCATTAAATTCCGGGAGATAAGCGGGCGCCCCCTGATCCGGAATGCCGGGCACCGGAATATCCTTAGCTTTATGGAATACCTCCAGGGAAACCATAGCAGTGGGCAGACAGAAGTTTTTTTTACGGTAAAAGACGAGCGTAAATTCCGTAAATACCTGAAAAAAGAGCTTCAGTTTGTGAAAGCCGCCGGTGGAGTGGTGGAAAATCACTCCGGTCAGGTACTGATGATGAAACGACTGGGTTTCTGGGATCTGCCTAAAGGAAAAGCCGAAAAAGGGGAGAAGTCAGCGGTTACGGCCATCCGTGAAGTGGAAGAAGAATGCGGCATCAGCGTTTTTGCCGAACACCGGCTGGTCACCACCTGGCATACGTATTTTCAGAAAGGCAACCTGGTGATCAAGCGCACCAAATGGTACAGCATGAAGCTGATCTCCGATGCCAAAATGGCCCCTCAGACCGAGGAAGGCATTGAAGAACTGGTATGGATGGGGCCGAAGGAAGTGGCTGAGGCCCTGAAAATGTCTTACCGCTCCATTATTTACGTGATGGAAAACTACCAAGACAAAGTTCCGGCCGGGAAGGTTCTTTCGGGTAAGTTATAAAAAGTGGAGGGAAGATGTGACTTTCGGGGAAGGGGGCCGTCTTAATGAAAATAATCCGGCACGGATAGATGCCCTTCCTCGTTAGCTAATATACGCGACTTACGTATCCCCAGCTTTCCCGTATAAATTAATTAAAAGTTATGGAAAGGAGTTTTGAGCTCCTTTTTTTGTATTTTTGATTTCCAACCAAATAAAATAGAGTGAAAATTAAAGTACTGGTAGTAGGCTGTGGCAATATGGGCGTTTCTCATGCCCTGGCGTATCACGGAATAGAAGAATTTCAGATCTGTGGCCTGGTTTCCAAAGGAAACAGCAAAGAAGTATTAAACGAAAAGCTGGGTGGCGGCTATCCGCTCTACAGTGATTTTCACGAGGCGCTCCGGGCTTCCCGGCCGGATGCCGTTTGTATTTCCACCTATCCCGACACCCACGAAGAGTACGCCCTGGCGGCCCTGGAAGCCGGCTGCCACGTATTCCTGGAAAAGCCCATCGCTGACTCGGTGGAAGGCGCCGAAAGGGTGGCAGATGCCGCCCGCCGCCTGAACCGGAAGCTGGTAGTAGGGTACATCCTGCGGGTGCATCCCTCCTGGATCAAATTTATTGACGTGGCCCAAACCCTGGGTAAGCCGCTGGTGATGCGTATGAACCTGAACCAGCAGTCGCACGGGTACATGTGGGACGTGCACCGTAACCTCATGAAAAGCCTGAGCCCCATTGTAGACTGCGGCGTACATTATATTGATGTAATGTGCCAGATGACCCGCTCCCGGCCGGTATGGGTAAGCGCCATCGGCGCCCGACTGACAGATGACATCCCTGAAGGAAACTATAACTACGGACAGCTGCAGATCCGCTTTGAAGACGGCTCTGTAGGCTGGTACGAGGCCGGATGGGGCCCTATGATGAGCGAAACCGCCTATTTTGTGAAAGACGTGATCGGGCCGAAAGGCTGCGTTTCCATAGCCGGTAAAAACGCGGCTTCCGAAGGAAACTCCGATAACGTGGACGCCCACAGCAAAGCCGAATCGCTGAAAGTGCATAACGCCACTATCAATGCCCAAAACGAATTTACGGAAGAAGACCGCTGGATAGACCTCAGCGATGAGCCCGACCATAACGAGCTCTGTAAGCGCGAGCAACTCTATTTCCTGAAAGCCATCAGCGAAGACCTGGATCTTAATAATCACCTGGATGACGCCGTATACAGCCTTAAGGTGGCTTTTGCGTGTGATGAATCGGTGAAAACGGGGGAAGTAGTGCGGCTGTGAGCTGCACTACTTCTTTTACCGCTATTCCTTCTTTTTAACTCCGGCATACACCGCCCCCACGCCCAGCAGCACCAGCGCAATGGAAGCGATCAGGTCTATGGTTTTTCCTTTCTCTACGGCGGCAGGCTTAAACTCAAATACGATCTCGTGTTTGCCGGCCGGTATTTCCATTCCGCGGAGCACATAGTTTACTTTGTGGTGCGGGGTCTCTTTTCCGTCGATGTAGCTCTTCCAGTCTTTATTGCCGCGGTAGTAGATCTCTGAGAAAACGGCGAACTCCGGTTTTTTCGTTTCGGAGCTGTAGACCAGTTTATTCGGTGCATAGCTGCTGAGGCGGATCACTTCGGTGGAATCCGGAGTGTAGGTTTTGGCGGCGAGTCCCTGGTTTTGCTGGGTGACGGCGCTGGTGGCTGTCTGGAGATGGGCCAGGGCGTTTAGTTCATCGTCAGCGGTAGGCACTACCTGCAGGGTGTCAATGAACCAGGCATTTCCTAATGCATCGGGGTTTCGCTGCGCTACAGGGCCGGATGGGCCGTTCGTAATGAGGTATTTGGTATTCAGCATATCCAGGATTTGCCTGTTCAGCTGACCGTCTTTGTTGATCAGCTGGTTTTCATAGAGCTCCTGGGTTTTCTTCAGCTTGGCGCCGTGGTATCCGCCCAGCGACTTATGGAAGTAGGAATCGCGAGCGTCAGAAGAGAATGACGTGGTGACATTGATCACCTTGAAGTTCGGATCCTGATCTTTCAGGATCTCCAGGTCGGCGGCGGTAGGGATAAATTCGTGGGCCTTGCCTTTCTGGGTGGTAAAATCGTCGTTATTAAAATAGCGCTTATCTACGCCGATCAGGTCATAGGCCAGTAGCAGGAACACCACGTAGGTAAAGATACGCTGATTCAACTTATGAGTATAGTAAGCCCAGATGCCGCCAAACAGCAGGGCTACCAGGATGATCCCCCGGATCACATCGCTCCAGGCCATGCTCTGGCGGTCGGCCTGCAGGGAATGCATCAGCTTACTGGCAAATTCCGGCCCGGTGGTTTGGGCAATTCCGGATTTAAAATCGGCATCACGCAGCCCGCTGAAGTCTACAGACAGGTAGCCCATGAGCATCAGGCCTGTAATGATCCCCACACTGTAGTAAAGCGGCTTGCGGAGTACCGGCCAGGTGATCTCACCGGAGAAGAGCGCGGAAATAGTATTGGCCGCCCCCCAGACCAGCAGGAAATGCACGATCACCAGGGTCATGGTCACCGCCCGGAATTTATTGTATCCCGGCAGGTGATCAAAGAGGAAGTCGTTAAACGAAGCGAAATGACTGCCCCAGGAGAGCACAATAAAGAAGAGTGTAAGCCCCAGGATGATCCACTTCAGCCTGCCCCGGCTGATAAACAGCCCCAGGATAAACAGGAAGACCACCAGAACACCCGAATACGCCGGGCCGCTGGTGCTGGATTGCTCCCCGAAGTACAGGGGCAACTGCTGTACAAACTGGCCGGCCATATTAGCATCCACGCCGTTAGAAACCAGTGTTTTGTATGTTTCTGATTTATTGGATAGGGCTCCTATAGAACCGCCGCCCATCAGGTTAGGTACAATGAGCGTAAAGGTCTCATCTATGCCATAGCTCCACCCGAAGGCATAGTCACGGTCCAGGCCCGAATTACCTACCGAGCTGTTTTTCAGCTCGGAAATCCCACGGGTAGACTCCTTGGAATACACCAGGTTATTCCAGAGCCGCATGGTATGCATGCCTACTCCGATGACCACGGCCAGGGCCAGGCAGCCCGTTACTTTGGCCAGGGTTTTGGTTTCTCCGGCCCGGATCAGCTTCACGCTTTCATACACGAAGTAGGCCAGGAGGATGAATATAAAATAGTACGTGATCTGCAGGTGGTTAGCGTAGATCTCCAGCGATAAAAACAGGGCGGTCAGGAAAGTACCCGACAGGTAGCGGCGCTGAAAGATAAGGGCAAATCCCCCTAAAATAGCCGGCGCATAGGCCAGGGCCAGGATCTTGGAAAGGTGGCCGGCTTCGGTATAAAGCAGGTTATAGGTACCGAAAGCGTAAGCTACCGAAGCAATAATGCCTACCCAGAGGTTTTTCCGCAGGCCCATCATAAAGATAAAGAAACCGGTCATAAGCAGGAAGATCACATTCACCGGGGCCGGGATGGCCGCAAAAATGAAGCTTCCCAGCCGGCTGGTCAGGCTGTAGGGGTAAGCGCCCCAGATCATATTGGCAGGCATACCGCCGAAAACGGCATTGGTCCACCAGGTGTATTCACCGGTTTTTTTATGGTATTCCATGGCCTCCCGGGCATTTCCCGCGCTCATCACGTCATCATGCATGGCTACGGTCTTGCCGCTCAGTACGGGACTGAAGTAAAGAAACGTGAGCACCAGGAAAAACAAAACGGCCAGCAGGTAAGGCAGGTATTTCTTAAATCCGTTCATATTCGGTCAGTATATCAGTAAATTTCTTTCAAATATACGCCAAGGGAGATAATAATTTAGCACGTCAGGTGCCGTGGCATAGTCTTTTAATGATTATTTTTCGGCTTTATTTGTTTTTCCAAGCTTGCGTATGGCCCGTTTGTCTGTTATTACCATCACCTATAACGCAGAAGAATTCCTGGAAAGGACGCTGAAGAGTATCGTTTCGCAAACGGATCAGGATTTTGAATACCTGCTGATTGACGGGGGCTCGCGTGACCGTACCCTGGAGATTGCTGAGCCGTACAGGTCCCGGATCAACGTGCTGGTTTCAGAGCCCGACAAGGGGCTGTATGACGCCATGAACAAAGGGCAGGCCCAGGCTACAGGTCAGTATGTATGGTTTATGAATGCCGGTGATGAGATTGCCGAACCGGATGCCGTGGCTAAGCTGAAGGTACTGATGACACAGGACCCTGATGTGATCTATTCCGATACCTGGCTGGTGGATAATGCAGGTACCGTGCTGGGACTCCGTTCCGAACGCATGCCGCATAAGGTACCGGCGGTTTTGTCCTGGGAAAAATATAAGCAGGGAATGCTGATCTGCCACCAGTCGTTTATAGCCCGGAAGGCCATAGCCCCGGCTTATCGTACGGATAACCTCAGCGCGGATATCGACTGGGAGATTCAATGTCTCAAAAGAGCTTCGCGAATAGTACAGTACCCGGGTGTGCTGGCCCGCTACCTCACCGGGGGGATCTCACACCAGCAAAAATGGCGATCACTGAAAGACCGGTACCGGGTGCTGCGGGAACATTTCGGTTTCCTGCCGAATTTGTATAACCATTTCCGGATCGTGATGCGATCCGTATTGCAATAAATAAGAGGGTACTATAACAGATCAAACAGGCTGTTTACGCCCAGCATCTTTGACCGGATAAACCCTTCGCCATAACGCACGCCGATCTGGTGGCCAAACTCCGATCCCCGGCTGTTTACAAACTCCAGGAATTCCGGCGAGGAAATATAGCTGGCCGGTTCCTTTGATTCCGGGTCAAAAAACTGGCTCCTGAATGCCAGGATACTGGCTGTTTTAATATCCCAGTAGTCGGAAACATCTACCACCAGGTCCGGTTTAAGGAAACGGTCCTGGATATAATGGAAGGCATTTTTAGGGCGCCAGGGGGCCTGTTCACTGCCGTCGGCAGCATAAGTCACCACCTTGCGGAGCCCGCTGTAAAAGCAGGCTTCGATACAGAGCTGCGAGGCCCGGCCGTGATCCGGATGGCGGTCTTCCGGCGCATTCATCAGCACCATTTCCGGCTTGTATTTCCGTATTACCCGGATGATCTCCAACTGGTGTTCGGCATCATTCCGGAAGAAACCGTCTTTAAAACCCAGGTTTTCCCGGGCAGAAAGCTTCAGGATGGCGGCGGAGGCGGCGGCCTCTTCCAGGCGGAGCGGGCCACTGCCGCGCGTGCCCAGTTCGCCCTGGGTCAGATCCACGATCACCACCTTTTTGCCGGCCGCCACTTCTTTGGCAATGGTAGCGGAGCAGCCCAGTTCGGCGTCATCCGGATGCACGGCAAATACCAGTATATCTGTTTTCATTATCTTACGCGAAGTCTTAAACCGGGGTAGATCTTTTTATTAACCGGGATCTTGTTCAACTGTGCCAGTTCACGGGCGCTCATGTTAAACTTACGGGAGATAGAGGTGAGTGTTTCCCCCCTTCTCACGGAATGCCAGGCCTTCTGAACCGTTTTTACCGGTACTTCTTCTTCAAACTCATCGAGATCCTCATGATCATCCATGGCCTCACCACTGGCCACTTCCCCGGTGCGGTAGCTGGGTGGAACGGACGGCTTGCCCTTCAGGTAATCGTAGAGGCGGGAAGAAATGGTGAATTCCTGGGTACGGATCTTGATCTGGTTATTGGTGTAATCGTAAATATTCTCCGTGTCAAACTGGTTTCCTTCATAGCGGGTCTCGTAGTGCAGGTGAGGCCCGGAACTCCGACCCGTGCTGCCGCCCAGGCCAATCACATCCCCTGCTTTTACCAGGGTGTTAGGCTCAAAAGCGATTTTCGAGAGGTGGCCGTAGAGGGTCTCCAGCCCGTTATAGTGCCTGACCAGTACCGTTCTGCCGTAGCCATTAAACGTACCGCCGATCCGTACGATCCCGTCAAATGCGGCATAGACCTTATCACCGGTATCCAGCGCCAGGTCAGTACCCCGGTGCCACCGGCGGTTCCGCCAGCCGAAGTGAGAACTCAGGCGGAAGTCATCCAGCATGCGCGCCCAGTTTCGCCCTTCCTTTTCATTGTAGAGCGTGATATTAACGATCTCGTTAAAGTTTTTTGCTGCCATCCCATAGGGATTCAGGCTTTTGGTGTCCCACACGGAATAGTAGGAGGCCACGTTCACCATGTTTTCACTCCCGGCAAACTGAGCTTCTTCTTCGATCTCCACAATCAGCAGTTCCCCTTCATCCAGGGAGGAGGTGTCTTCATGCACGATGGTATTGATCTCCCGGAGCGGTTCGATCTTAATGCCTTCCTTGTAGTTAGAGCCGGGGGCGGTAGAGGCTGCCGCCTTATTGGTATTGCTGCCTTCGTACTGGTTAGAGAACCGGAGCTTGGGCTCATCCTCAAAAATGAAATCAAATTCGTCTTTCTTGGTAGCTTCTTTCTTGGCCGGCGTATTTTTGGACGACTGCGGTATCTTGGGTGCTGAGACTATTTTGCCTTTTTCTTTCTGCGAAAACCCTTGTACAGCAAAACAGATAAATAGTATCGTTATATATTTGTTCATATCCAGGTTCTTTCTTTTTTAACCTGACAACGTCCGTAAATATTGTCAGGCTCCCTGTAAAAAAATAAAATTTTGGTCCACGAGATCCCTGATCTTTCTCATGGAGTTTTCAAAACTGTAGCGTTGCAGCACTTTCTGCTGCGCCGCTTCGCCTCTTTTTTCCTTTTCAGAAGGTGTCACTGAGCCGATCAGGGCGGCCATTTCTTCCACATCCAGGTACCCGGCCTGCCAGCCGGCATCCTGCTCTATAAACTCATCCCCGCCGCCGGTATTCCGGAAGGCCAGCACCGGTTTCCGGCACAGGGCAGCTTCCAGCATGACCAGGGGGAAAGGATCCTCGCGGCTGCACAGTAAAAACAGGTCCATAGCACTGATCAGCTCCACGGCTTTGGGGGTGGGGGCCAGCCAGGCTATTTTTTCAGTGACGCCCAGTTTGGCGGCGTCGTATTCCAGTTGGCCCTTCATGGGATCATCCTCCCGGATCCCGATCCAGGCAAAGCGGATAGCCGGGTCTTTCACCCGGGCAGCAATCTGCACAAAAACATCCGGGGCTTTGCGCCAGTCGGCATTACCGCAGGCGCCTATCCAGGTGTAAGCCGGGTCCAGGGCCCACTGCTGCAGTACCTCCCCCCGGTCAGAATCCCGGTGTATCTTCAGGATCTGTTCATTATTCACAAAAGAATGAATGACCGTGATGCGGTCTGTGTCCTCATATTGGCGAAGATTAGCCGCTACGGCATCCGAGCAGGCCACTATAGTATCCGAAAAACGAAACAGGAGCGGCAGCGCGTCAGCCGGGCCATACTGGCTGATGGAGTAAGAAAGCTCATGAATATGGGTCACCAGGGGTACCGGCCAGGTGGCTTTCAGGCCTTCCAGCAGGTGAACGCTGGCAATGGTATTCACATACACCAGCCCGATGCGGTGTTTAGCCCGGATGGTCTCCAGCACGGAGGGGGGCTCACCCAGGAGGCGGCTCCACCGCGATACCGGTGCCGGCTGCAGGGAATAGGTGGTGAAACGGCTTTCCAGTTCCGAACGGAAGCTCCCCCAGTCATTCACCAGCAGAAGCACCACGCCGTACCCGTTATCCTGGAGATAGGCCATCACATTGTACAGGAAAATCTGTGCCCCTGCGCGGTTGGCGTCATGACTGACAAACAATATTTCCTTTTTTCCCTGCAAACTAAATGTGGGCGTTGATGATACGGGCTATCTTCCTTACGATCTCATGGTCAAGATCCGGGTAAAGCGGCAGGGAAATCACCCGGGGGGAGACGTCTTCGCTGACCGGGCAGTCATACTGCACCGGAACGTACTTCAGGGTATTCAGCGTAGGATAGAAATACCTTCTGGGGTAAATATTCTCCTGCTGAAGTGCATCCAGTACCTGCAGGGTGGTATCCATATCGGGTAAAACCACCGGGTAGTATGCATAATTATAAACCAGGTCAGTGGCCGTTTCGGTGGGCTTATACAGCTTTTCCCAGTTCAGGAGTCCGTCGTATATCCGGAAAATCTCCTTCCGGCCTGCTATGATGGTATCCAGGTGGCCCAGGTTAACCAGGCCCATGGCGGCATGAAATTCCGAATTTTTTCCGTTTACACCGGCCAGGAAGTACTCATCCTGCACGTGGCCAAAGCTGCGCATGAGTTTAATGGTCTCAAAGAGGTCCGGATCATGGCACACCACACAGCCGCCCTCTACGGTGTGAAACACCTTGGTGGCGTGAAAGCTGCAGGTGGAGACATCGCCGTAAGCCAGCAGGGAACGGCCCTTGTATTCCACCCCGAAAGCGTGGGCGGCGTCGTAAATGATCTTCAGATCGTATTTTTTTCCCAGGGCTTCCAGTTTCTCCACGTCACAGGGATTTCCGTACACATGGGTGGCCAGGATAGCGCTGGTCTTATCCGTGATGGCACTTTCCACTAAGTCCGCATTGATATTCAGGTCTCCGGGATTGATGTCCACAAAAACCGGCTTCAGGTTTTCCCAAAGGATAGATGTAGTGGTGGCGCAGTAAGAGAAGGGCGTGGTAATGATCTCGCCCGACAGGTTCAGCGCCTTGATGGCCAGCTGAATGGCAATGGTGCCGTTACCGGTAATGGCCAGGTAGGGAAGGTCCAGCTTTTGCTGCAGTTTTCCTTCCAGCTCCACCAGCAGCGGACCGTTATTGGTCAACCACTCCGACTCCCAGATCCTTTCCAGCATCTGCCGGTATTCTTCCGGAGGCGGGAGAAATGATTTCGTTACATTTATTCTTTTAGTTGTCATACCGGTTCAGGATAATTCGGTTTGCCACGATCTCACCTGTATCATCTTCGGGCGGATAGCCCCCGGCCATTTGCCCACCCATTCGGTACCTTCGCGGTAGTCTATGATGTCAAAGGCAATAGCATCTTCAAAGAAGTAAACCGGCGCCAGGCGGTCACGTACAATCATCACCGAGAGGTAATAAGAGCCATCATTCAGGAAATCACCCGGGATCTCACATACGGCCTTCACGGTGCCTTTCTGGTAGAACTTCGCCTCATCACCGATATTAAAAATGCATTCCCCGGTCATGCTGTACAGGAAAATGCTCACATTCAGTTCGGCGTTATCTATAAAATTCCAGTATTCCAGTTCCAGCCGCAGGTGGGTGGTGGTGTCCAGGTTAGGCCGGGTATGGCTTTCATCCGGTACCAGGCGGATACTTTTTATTTTTACAAAATCATTTCCGGGTGCCGGGCCCGGGTCGGTCCAGGACTGGGCCAGCTGGAATTTGGAAACGTTTTTTATGTATTCCGTGATGACTTCATCTACGGGGCCGTATTTAATAAGTTCACCGGATCTCAGGTAGGCGCCTTTGTTACAAAGCCCCTGCACGGCGGTCAGGTTATGGGAAACGAACAGCAGGGTACGGCCGCTGTTAGAGACGTCACGCATTTTCCCGATACTTTTTTTCTGGAAGTCGGCGTCACCTACGGCCAGCACCTCATCTACTACCAGGATTTCTGGCTCCAGGTGGGCGGCAATAGCAAAACCCAGGCGTACGTACATCCCGGAAGAATATCTTTTTACTGGCGTATCAATGAATTTTTCTATGCCGGCAAAATCCACGATGGCATCAAAATGCCGGTTAATCTCGGCCTTCCGCATACCCAGAATAGCCCCGTTCAGGAAGATGTTTTCCCGGCCGGTGAGTTCCGGGTGAAAGCCGGTACCTACTTCCAGCAAGCTGGCCATACGGCCCCGGATCCGGATGCTTCCTGTGGTAGGCTCGGTGATCTGGCTGAGTATTTTGAGCAGGGTGGATTTCCCGGCGCCGTTAGCGCCTACCAGCCCCAGGCGGTCACCCTGCTGAACGTCAAAGCTGACATTCTTCAGTGCCCAGAAATCCTGTTTGATATCGGCAGAAATTCCGCCCGGGTTAACCAGTCGCTTAGACCAGCCGGTGATGGTATCCCGCAGGTCATTGTTTGATTTCCCTTTGCTGCTCAGGATATACTTCTTGGAAATATTTTCAATACTCAGGACGGTCATAGATCTTTAGATGTAATCCACGAAGGTATCTTCATGCTTTCTGAAGAAACGGATGGAGTAAAAGAATGTGATCAGGACAAACACGATCAGGGGGATAAAGCTGCCCCAGTTAAAAGCGGCAAAATCACCCAGCATAGACCAGCGCATTGCATCAATACACCCTGTAACGGGGTTCAGCAGGGCCAGTTTATACATAAAGCCTCCGTTAGCGCCGTCTTTATAGGCATCGGTGAGGTAGGCCACCGGTGAAAGAAACGTACCAAACTGCACCACAAAGGAGATCAGCTGGCCGATATCCCGGTATTTGACATTGAGTACGGCGGCAATAAGCCCTACTCCAAAAGACGCCAGGAAGGTCAGTACCAGGATGAAAGGGATAAAAATGACCTTCCAGTCCGGTACATACTGGTAAAAGATACAAAGGCCGGCAAATACCACCAGGGAAACCACCACGTCTACCAGTCCTATGAAAATGGATGACAGCGGGATGATCAGCCGGGGGAAATACACCTTGGTGACCAGGTTAGAATTCAGCACCAGGCTGGTGCTGATGGTGGTAAGGCTTTGTGAAAAATACAGCCACACGGTTACCCCTACAGATACGATCAGCATATAGGGAATGGTGGAGTTCACATCCAGCTTACCCAGCCGGCCGAAAGCCAGGGCCATCACCAGCGTGGTGATCAGCGGACGGATCGCCGCCCAGCCTATGCCCAGTACGGCCTGCTTATATTTGACTATAATATCGCGCTTGGCCAGGATCCAGAACAGCTCATTATAATCCCAGATCTCCGCGATATATTCCGAAATACTCTTCTTATTGGTAATTACTCTAACTCTGGAGTCCATATACGTTTATTCAGACATGATGTCCAGGTAAGATTTCCTGATTGAAATGATAAAGATAGTGAGCACCAGCAGGATCAGTCCCGTCAGGCGCACACTTATACCTGACCGGGAGGAGGCATCCAAAGGAAGCTTCACCGGGTTCAGAATGTGGAAATACTGGGTCTGCTCCACCAGCAGGTTATTCAGGTTGTCCAGGCTGGTGAGGTTCGTGAAATACTGGTTAGACAGGTAGGTATTATTACGGCTCAGCCGGGTGAGGTTACTCCCCGCCGCCGGGTTTACGGCATCCGGCTGCTCAAAGGTAGCCTGGGCCACACCTGAATCGTTCTTGCGCAGGAGCGAGCTGAGGCTGTCTACTCTTCTCCGCTGGATGGCGAGCATCTTCCGTGTCCGTACCGTCTTCATTTCCGTGTAGAATTTCTCGGTAGCAGCCAGCAGGGTTTCCACCCAGGTTTTGGCCAGCATCTCGTTACTGATCACGGCAGAAAGGTTATAAATGGAAGTACCCTGCTCTTTCTCCATGTGGGTATTGTCTTTCAGCTTCGTGATGATCTCGGTCATCACCAGGTTTTCATAAGGAGTGAAGTCTTCCAGCTTTTTGTTCTTGAATTTCACCTGGGTGTAAGGAGAAGGATCGCGGAAGGAGTTACCACCCCATTCTTTGGTCTTGATATCACTGCTGTCAATATAAAAATTGACATAATAGTCTTTCCTTCCGAAGAGCTCCACTTCTGTCATCAGGGCGTTTTCAAAAACGGTCCGTGACATGATGATCTCCGGGAAGTTCGTGATGTCCATCAGCCCGTTATTATTGGCAGTGGTACCCATAAACGCAGCGGCCATTCCTCCCAGCTGGCTTTGATTGCTGCCTTCCATATCAATGTTAAAGTCAATGGCGGCCCCGTAGGTTTTCGTGGTAGAGAAGTAGTTATTCTTCGCCATGTCATACAGGTTACCCCCTACCAGCACAATCAGCAGGAGCTGCCAGTTTCTGCCTAAGAATTTGAAGTAATTAAAGACAGACTTTAAAAACTCCTTGGTTGATACCTGATCCGTTGTATTGTCCATATTACCTGTTAAGCCTGATTAAACCAATGATGGTCACGATGGTTGCCAATGTACCGCTGACGGTGGCCACCAGACCGGAGAATTGATTGAATTGTTCCGTAGTAGTTTCTGATTTCGGTGGAACCACAATCTCGCTGCCCGGCTCCACTTTTGGGTGGAAACGCATGAACATGAATTTCCGGGTGCGGTCTACACTGCCGTTCGGATAGCGTACGTAGGCGCTGCCTTTAGCCGATTTCCGGGTGTAGCCACCGGCTGAAGAGATATAATCCAGGAAGGTTTTGCCCGAATTGTATTTTACAGTGGTAGGATACAGGATCTCGCCTTCTATCCGTACGGTTTCCAGTCTTTTAGGGATTACTACCTCGTCACCGTCCTGGAGGATCAGGTCATAGGTAATGTCATTCGGGTTAGCCAGGATTCTCCGGAGATCAATGGGGATGTCTTCGTTAATATAGGAATCAGCCACTTCACCATCGGTAGTCACCTTAGTGGCGAGGGTAGTGGCGGTGTCTTCGTCTTCCAGTCCTTCCGTGGTCTTCACCTTATTCCCGATATTCAGGTTAGTCAGGGTTTCCTCCCGCTTTTTCCGCTGACGCTCGCTCAGCAGGGTTTTTCTCAGCAAAATGGCGCCGTTCAGGTAAGCCAGGTCAGTAAGGCCGCCGGCTCTTTGAATCAGCTGGGATACTCTTTGGTCTTTGTATTCAATACCGTAGGTACCGGGCAGCATAACCTCTCCGGAAATCTTCGCCAGGCTTTGTTTCTCGTAGTTCGGAGAGCTTCTGACAATGATCTCATCAAAAGGCAGGAGGTAGACGCTCTCCCGGGCATCTACCAGGGTGAGGTCAGGCCGCATGCTGAACTGGATGATATCTGCGATCTGGGCGTCAGACTGTTTGGGGTCAATGTTTCTTTTCCTCCGGGTGATCTCAATCCGGGAGAGGTAAGCCGCTTCGGTTAATCCGCCTACCCGTACGATCACGTCCTGAACGGTCATGTCTTTTACATAAGGCAGCTCGATTCCCTCTTTGGCATCCGGATGGTTTACCGCTCCGCGGATCCGGACCACCGACTTCTCCGTCAGCTCAAAGATGCTGGGTACGATCACCTGATCCAGCCGCTGGAGCTTAAGATCTTCGGAGCGGCCCTCCATGATCTCGATATAATTCACGGAGATATTGGAAACGGAGAGGTCGCTGTTAGTCCGGTTAATATTGATCCGGCCCTGCAGCGATTCTTCTTTCAGCCCTGCAGCTGATTTAACCAGCTGGGTCAGGGTGGGATTGGAATCCAGGGAATATTCACCCGGCCTGAAAACCGCACCGGTGATGGTAACCACGTTCTGGATACGCTCCAGCACTTTCTCTACCACCAGGGAGTCTCCCATGAAAATTTCTTCTTTCCCGAAATCGGGTTTGTTAACATTCACGATCTTCCGTTCATTAGAAGTGTTCCGGTAGATTTTTACAATGTCAGAATAAGCGTATTGGTTAAAGCCGCCCGTGTAGCTCAGGAGGTCACTCAGCTTTTCACCCGGCCGGGTCTCAAAAAGCCCGGTACGTTTTGTATACCCGGAAACGGCCACGCGGGAGATAAACGGCCCCACATGTACCACATCCTGGTCTTTCAGTAGCATATTTCCGGAACCATAGCCTTTTACAATAAACTCGTAGATATCAAAATGGGCTACCTGACGGTTTCCTCTCACCAGCACAATATCCCGGTAAGTACCGATATCATTAGGTCCGCCGGATACATAAAGGGCGGCCATAAGGTTACTGAAAGCGGTAAGGGTATAGGTACCCGGAGCTACTACTTCACCGGTTACCTGTACTTTAATGGCTTTGAACCCGCTTAATGCCACCCGTACGGAGGTGTTACCGGAATTGATCCCGACGTAGGTTTTGGCCAGGGCGGTTTTGATCTTTTGCGTGGCGGTTTCCATGTCCAGTCCGCCTACAGACACCACCCCGCTTTTCTCAAGCACGATGAAGCCGTCAGCGTTCACCTTCACTTTCTGTATGTTCTGGGAGAACCCGTAAACCACTACTTCCAGTTCATCGCCCGGTCCCAGCACATAATTATTAGGAGTGGCGATATTCACCGCCTGGATCACGTCAAATTTGGAATTGGCAAACAAAGAACTTCCGAATGTCCTTTTAATGATAGAGGCACGCGCTTCATCAGCAGCGATCTCCGCTTCACGGGCCAGGCGGTTAGTCTCCTCCGCTTCAATGGCGGCGGCATCTTCCGGGGTCATCGTAAGCGCACGCGTATCCGTGGCCGCCGGTACAGGTACCCTGCCGTCCCGCGTGGTGGTACGGTTATTTACCGGTACATTTTTCGGGGGCTGATCAGTGGTCTTCTGGGTAGTAGCTTTAGTTTCCTTTTCCTGTGCGCTGACCGCTTTTACAAGAGACAGATTAAATAATAAAGCTAAAACTATCTTAACAATTAAATTTGTCTTCCTAACTTTGAACAATTTCATTTGATGTGTTTTCTCTTTGAATAAGAAACGACAAAAATACGAGAAGAAACTGAATAAATCAGAACTTTTCATTAAAATGATAATTCATTACCTAATCGTAAACGTTTGAATCGGGGTTTTAATTTTTATTATGGCTGAGAATAATTACGACGAAAGCAGTATTCGTTCACTGGACTGGAAAGAGCATATCCGGCTGCGACCGGGGATGTATATAGGTAAGCTGGGCGACGGCTCCGCTCCGGATGACGGGATTTACGTGCTGCTTAAGGAGGTGCTGGATAACTGTATCGATGAATATGCCATGGGCTTCGGGAAAGCCATTGAGGTGTCTATTGACGAAGGAAAGGTGTCTGTCCGGGACTATGGCCGGGGTATCCCCCTCGGGAAAGTGGTAGACGTGGTTTCCAAGATCAATACCGGTGCCAAATACGACTCCAAGGCCTTTCAGAAAGCTGTGGGACTGAACGGGGTGGGTACCAAAGCGGTGAATGCGCTTTCTTCCTATTTTCATGTAACGGCCATCCGGGAGGGTGAAAAAAAATCGGCGGTTTTTGAAAGAGGAGAGCTGATCTCAGAGAGCCCCGTGGAGATCACCGATGCGAAGAACGGGACGCACGTGGTTTTTGAGCCCGACAGTACCGTCTTTAAGAATTTCCACTTCATCGGGCAGTACGTGGAAAACATGATCTGGAATTATTGTTACCTGAATTCGGGGCTGTCGCTGTACCTGAACCGCAAAAAATTCTATTCGGCAAACGGCCTGCTGGACCTGCTTCTCCGGAAGACGGACGAGTCCTCGCTACGCTATCCCATCATCCACCTGAAAGGGGAAGACATAGAAATGGGACTTACTCACGGTAACCAGTACGGGGAGGAGTACTATTCTTTTGTCAACGGACAAAATACCACCCAGGGCGGAACCCACCTTTCGGCGTTTAAAGAGGCTATCGTGAAGGCCGTGCGGGATCATTACGGCAAAGACTACGCCTCGGAAGACGTACGGCAGTCCATTATAGGTGCCATAGCCGTGCGGATCCAGGAGCCGGTTTTTGAATCCCAGACCAAGACCAAGCTGGGTTCCAATAACATCAGCCTGGATGAAAACGCGCCTACCGTGCGGACCTTTGTGAACGATTTCGTGAAGGAAAAGCTGGATAATTTCCTGCACATGCACCCTGACGTGAAAGATGCGCTTAAACGGCGGATCGAGCAGTCGGAACGCGAGCGGAAAGAGCTGGCCGGCGTGAAGAAGATCGCAAATGAAAGGGCCAAAAAGGCTAACCTGCATAACCGGAAGCTGCGCGACTGCCGCTATCACCTGACCGACGAGAAGTTTGAGGGTAAGCTGGACACCATGCTGTTTATCACCGAGGGCGACTCCGCCAGCGGATCCATCACCAAAGCCCGGAACCCCGAAACCCAGGCCGTATTCAGCCTTAGGGGCAAGCCGCTGAACTGCTATGGACTGAGCAAGAAGGTAGTGTATGAGAATGAAGAGTTTAACCTTCTGCAGCATGCCCTGGATATTGAAAACGGGATAGAGACCCTTCGGTATAACCAGATCATTATAGCTACGGATGCCGATGTGGACGGATCCCATATCCGGCTGCTTCTACTGACGTTTTTCCTGCAGTTTTTTCCCGATCTGGTGCGTGAAGGTCACCTGTTCATCCTGCAGACCCCGCTTTTCCGGGTACGGAACAAGAAAGAAACGCATTATTGCTATTCGGATGAAGAGAAGCAAATCGCCATCAACAGGCTGGGAGGCAAGCCGGAGATCACCCGTTTCAAGGGGCTAGGTGAGATATCACCTCACGAGTTTGAAGGCTTTATCTCAAAAGACATTAAGCTGGATCCGGTGATCCTGGAAAAGGAATCCACCATCCCTAAAATCCTGAGCTATTACATGGGCAAGAACACCCCTGAACGCCAGGTATTCATTATTGATAACCTGATTGTAGAGCAGGATATCCTGGAAGAAAAAGAAGTGGAGATTGTAGATGAATAAGGAGATGACCATAGAGAACGCAAGAAAAGAGATAGACATCATTGATGAGCAGCTGATCCGCCTGCTGAATGAGCGGATGAAATGGGTACAGAAGGTAGGCGAGATCAAAAGAGAAACCAAGGGCTCCATCTACCGGCCCGAGCGGGAAAAGTGGATCGTGGAAAAGATGGTGAGCCTGTCAGAAGGACCGCTCACTCCCTCCGCCATTGAGGCCATTTTCCTGGAGATATTTGCCGCTGCCCGGAATATTGAACTGCCGGAAAGAGTAGCTTTCCTGGGGCCCGAGGGCAGTTTTACCCACCAGGCGGCCGAGAGCCGGTTCGGTGCCGTATCCGAATACATGACCCTGCCTACCATCCGGGCGGTATTTGAGGCGGTGGAGACCGGCCGCGCACGCTTCGGGGTGATCCCCATTGAAAATAACCAGGAGGGTATCGTATACGAAACCGTAGACCTGCTGAGTGAAACGGAAGTTTCCATTGCCGCCGAGCTGAAGATCCCGGTGCATTTCTCCCTGGCCACTGAGGCTGAAAACCCGAATCGTATTAAGCGGATCTACTCCAAGGACATTGCCTTCCGGCAGTGCCGGGGCTTTCTGAACAAGTATTTTGAGCAGCATAACCCGGAGGAGATCCAGGTGGAATCTACCTCCAAAGCCGCGCGCATGGCCGCAGAAGACCCTGAGTCAGCCGCCATCTGCAGTGAAATAGCCGCCAAGTTATTCCGCCTGCCGGTTCTGTTTCATAATATTGAGGATAACAGCAATAACCGCACGCGCTTTTTCATCCTGTGCAAGAACTACGAAAACCAGCCCTCAGGAAACGACAAGACCACCATAGTGGCCCGTTTACCCAAAACCGATGAGGCCGGCTCCCTGGCCCGTTTCCTGCAGGACTTCCGCAAAGGCGATATAAACCTCACCAAAATCGAGAGCCGCCCCTACAAAGGCAGCGAAGACTTTAACTTCTGGTTTTTCATTGAGTTCCTGGGGTACTTTAAAGATGAGAACTTCCAGCGGATTCTGAAGAAGCACGGTAGCTATATTAAGGTGCTGGGGAGTTATGTGAGGAATGCGTAGGGGTGGACTTCGTACGCAGGCCAATATTTCTCCGGGGTATCCCTGATCAACCCTGATATTAAAACCGGAAACATTTAAAGCTCCCTTTTTTAGGGAGCTTTTTTGTTTATACGCACCTGTTAATCTCGTGATTATAATAAATCCGTGTGGCAGAATAGATCATGCAGGCAATTTTATAACACCATCTTCTCCCGGGTCAGCGTCCTGCCCAGGTCGTATTTGAGAAATTGATCTGGGCCGGTCCGTTCTATCCGGAAGATCCGATAGTTATCTGCCGGGATCACATGAACGGGGAAAATGGTGCGGTACTGATCTGCGTAATAGGATTTTTGCAGGAGCATGGCTTTGGGATTATTCCGGATCCTGCGTGCCGGGAAGATAAACTGGTGGCTTTCCGATTCCAGGCTGAAGAAAAGGTCTTTTTCCGGGTCCGGGTTAGTGCCGGAGATCATCAGGTGGCCGTCTACAATGCTGTAATCTGTTTTCTCCTTATTTTTAAGGGCGTCCCATTCCCGGAAGCCGGCCAGGGGTTCTGCGGGGAAAACATATTTTCCGCTTTTAAGGGGCTCTGTCAGCAGCGGATTTACCCGGGCTACGTGCGCGGAGTCGCTGTACTGGTTGGCCCAGGTGCCGTTAAGCTGGTAATTGATACCGTCCGTGATGGCATTCTGCCGGTTAAAAAATGCCCGTTCAGATGCATTGTAATACGTGAGCAGGAGTCCTACGAAACTGAGAATGGAAACCAGCCGGGCCGGTTTCGGCGAATAGTGTGTCACGTAAAAACACCAGATACCGGCCAGGAAGAAAGACGAGTTAATGGTGTACCGGCTGAGTACGGGAAAGCCCGTACGTGTCAGTCCCATCATGATGCCCGTAGCTACAAAAAACGCGATCATAGCCAGGAAAAACTGGTCGGAGTGGCTCTTCTGAAGTGCTGTTACCGCTGCCCGGAGATTCTTTAGGGGATATTTTTTCAGTACCAGGAACAGCAGGCCGGAAACGGCCAGGAAACCGGTCAACTGAGGAATTATTTTTTCAAGGTCGGACTGACTCACGGCTGTGGAAATATTAGTCAGGTTCAGCGAATACGCCCCCAGGAATTCAAAAGCATAACGAATGGCCGCCACGGGGTCTTTCCAGGGCGAAACCACGTCAGTACTGGTCCAGGAGGGTTTGGTATACCCCATGAAATAAAGGAAAATGGTAGCTATCGACAGCACCGTCCACCAACCGGCGGTTTTGTATTTTTCATGAATGAGCAGGATAAGAGCCCCCAGGATAAAAACCAGGATCCCGTTACCGTGCGAGAACAGGGCCGCCAGTGCAAAGAAAAAAGCCAGGCCGGTTTTCTCCCTGAAAGTGAGGAAATAGAGACTCAGCAGCATATACAGGATCACTGAAAAGTTCTGGAAAGGCACCATCAGCGACTGCAGGCTCTCGTAATACTGGGCGTGGAAAATCAGGAAAAGCACAGGCAGGATGGCCATCCAGGGTACTTTCTGCATCCGGAGTACTTTCACCAGGAGGAGGAAAATGGCGACCAGGTTTACAAAGCCCAGCAGGGCCAGTGCTTTCAGCTCAAACCGGCCGGTGACCAGGTAAATCAGCAGGGTAAAGAGGCGGTCGTTCACCACCCGGTGCTCATTGTTCAGCGAAAAGAAGTTGCTGAACTTTTCCATGAGGGACTTGTCCGTGAAAAGATCATACACAGGAAGGATAATGCCGTGGAAATCGTCCCACCAGGGAATATTTACCGTAATGGCATTCTGAAAACACCAGAGGGCCAGGATACATAAGAGTGCTATTACCCCGAAGACTTGTTTTTTCATGTGTATAAAATTTTAGCCGGGCGGCGAACCGCTCATAGCTATAGTACCCCCAGGATACCTTTCGCGGTTTCCACGTCGGCTTTGATCTGCCCCACCAGCGCTTCGATGCCGTCGAACTTCTGCTCGTCACGGATAAAATCCACGATCTCCACCTTCACGTTTTCACCGTAGATATCGTCTGAAAAATTAAAAATATATACTTCCTGGGTAATGCCTTTTCCTTCCACGGTAGGGCGTACGCCGATGTTCATTACGCCGCCGTATTTAACACCTCTTACCCAGGCTTTCACCGCGTAAACCCCGTTTTTCGGGATGAGCTTAAATTCATTCGGGATTTTGACATTGGCGGTGGGAAACCCGATCTGCCGGCCCAGTTGCCGGCCTTTCACCACAGTGCCTGAGAAATCATAATTTCTTCCCAGCAGCTCATTGGCCGTATGGATATCACCTTCTTCCAGCGCCTTACGGATCTTGGTAGAGCTGATGGTGATGTTATCGATCTCCTGGCGGCTGATCTCTTCGATCTCTATTTTGAAGCGTTCGGAATGCTGAAGAAGGTAGTCTATACCACCCTCCCGGTTTCTTCCGAACCGGTGGTCATAGCCGATCACCATGGCTTTAGTACCGAAGCCACTGACCAGCACGTCTTCAATGTACTGCTCACAGCTGAGCTCCGAAAACTCACGGGTAAAGGGCAGGATCACCAGGTGGTCAATCCCCAGCTCTTCCAGCAGCCCCATCTTTTCCTCAATGGTGGTCAGGATGCGGGTCACCCGCGTATGACTGTCCGGCGAGAGCACCAGCTTAGGGTGAGGCCAGAAGGTCAGCAGTACCGACTCGCCGTTTACTTCCCGCGCCTTTTCTATGAGGCGCGCCAGGATTTTCCGGTGACCGATATGTACCCCGTCAAAGGTGCCCGTGGTGACGATGGCGTTTCCTTTGGGTTTAAATTCGGAGAGATTATGGTAGATCTTCATAAACTGGTCTTGATCAGGTTTACGGCCTGCTCTACGGTCAGGGCCTCAGAAACACGGAAGCTGCCGATCCCTTCGCGCCGCAGGGCGGTCAGGTGGGCGCCGCTGTCTAAGGCCACTCCGAGGTCACGGGCCAGGCTGCGGATATAGGTGCCTTTGGAGCATACTACCCGGAAACGTACTTCCGGAAAGGCCGAAATGTCCAGGTCAAAGGCCTCGATCTGCACTTCCCTGGATTTCAGCTCCACGTCTTGCCCTTTCCGGGCCGACTCGTAGGCCCTTTTGCCGTCTACCTTTATTGCAGAATAAACAGGCGGAACCTGGCTGATGGTTCCCAGGAATGATTTTCGGGCTTCTTCTATCCGTTCAGGCGTAATGTGCCCGGTGGGATATTCCGCATCCGGTTCGGTTTCCAGGTCAAAGGAAGGAGTGGTGCTGCCCAGCAGGATGGTACCCGTATATTCTTTGACCTGCGCCTGGTAGTTATCTATTTCTTTGGTCTTTTTTCCCACACACACCACCAGCAGGCCGGTGGCCAGGGGATCCAGGGTTCCGGCATGGCCCACCTTGATCTTATGGGGCTTAAAGGCATACCGGATCTTATTCACCACATCAAAGCTGGTCCACGTATAGGGTTTGTCGATCAGTAGCACCTGACCGTCCTGGAATTCACTGATCATCAGATGATTTGAAGACTTTTTCCGCTCAGGATCATGACAATAATAATGCCACCCACCACGATGCGGTACCATCCGAAAGCCCGGAATCCGTATTTGGAAACCACTTCTATAAAGAACTTAATGGCAAGGATGGCTACAATAAAACCAATAACATTCCCGATCACCAGCAGGTTAATCTCTTTGGAGCTGAGTGCCAGGCCTGAATCCAGGTAATCTTTCAGCTTCAGCACGGTGGCCCCGAACATCATGGGAATGGCCAGGAAGAAGGAAAACTCGGCTGCCGCCTTGCGGGTCAGGCCCTGGGTCATTCCCCCCACTATGGTGCTGGCTGAGCGGGAAGTACCCGGGATCAGCGCCAGGCACTGAAAGAAACCGATCTTCAGGGCCTGCATATACGAGATATGGTCAGAGTTATCCAGGGTGGGGCGATTAAACCAGCGGTCCACAAAGAGCAGGATGATCCCGCCGATAACCAGGGTAATGCCCACGGTTAAGGGGCTTTCCAGCAGGGAATCAATGTGATCGCTGAAGAGGAAGCCGAAAACCGAGGCCGGGATGGCCGCTACCACCAGCTTGAAATAGAAATCAAACGAACGGAAGAAACGTTTGTAGTACAGCACCAGCACCGAAAGGATGGTGCCCAGCTGGATGGCAATGGTGAAGAGCTTGACGAAAGGGTCAGACCCGATGCCCATCAGTGCAGAAGCTATGATCATGTGCCCGGTAGATGAAACCGGCAGAAATTCAGTGAGACCCTCGATGATCGCTAAAATGATAGCGTGAAATAATTCCATCTACTTTTTCAGAATAGCGTAAAACTCATAGATAAACCCGGCAAAAGCCACCATCGGCCCCAGGGTAATTCCTAAAAATCCGAAACCGAATTCTTCTTTGTCCAGTGTCATGATAATAAAGCCCAGAATGATCAGCCCCAGACCGATTAGCATGTGTACGTAATTGGTCCTTTTAAAGGGCAGACCTGACTTTTCTGTTGAATTGTCCATATTTGATTAATATAGTTTATCTAAATCCATTTTGTTATATCTCGCTACCGACTGGTAGGTACTCAGGATACCGATCAGCGGGCCGAGGATCAATAGAATAAGGAACAGGATAAGCATGAGGCCGGGGTTACCCAGCAGGCTCAGGCCCTCCACCTGCGAGGAAGCCGCATACTGGGTAGAGTAGATCAGCACAATGCTCAGCACAGCCGCCAGCAGGCCCTGGATGAAGCCGGTGAACAGGAAGGGCTTCTGGATGAACCAGTCGGTAGCCCCTACCAGCTGCATGGTGCGTATAATGAACCGCTGGGAGTACAGTGCCAGCTTAATGGTATTATTGATCAGGAGAAGCGTAGCCACAAAAAAGATCAGGACTATGATGGCCACTACCTTATAGATCTTATTTACGTTACTGATAATGCCTTTCAGGAAATCTTTGGGGTAATCCACCTCCGATACGCCCGGTATTTTAGCTATGCGCTGCTGCAGTTCCTGGAGCCGGCTTTCGGTGATATTTTCTTCTTTCAGTTTAATGTTATAGGCATCGCTGAAAGGATTTTCACCCAGCACTTCCTTGTAATTTTCATTGGTTTCCGCGAAAAAGACCTCAGCGGCCTTGTCTTTGGTGATCAGTGAAATGGCCGGTTTGCCTTTCACGGTTTCGGCAATATTCAGCTGGGCCAGCCCGGTATGCAGTTTCTGCACGGCAGCAGAGTCCAGCGACTTATCCAGGTACACCTGGATTTCCACGTTCTGACGCACGTATTTAATGAGCTCTTTGGAAGTAATGGCTATCCACCCGCAGAATCCGATCAGGAAAAGCGCTACTGTGAGGCTGACGGTGATCAGGATTCCCGGGTAATTTCCCAGCTTACTGTTGATATTCATTCCTGAAAATTTGAATATGAAAGCCCAAAGATAATTATTAATTTAGTAAGGTGGGGTATATATAGGCTTTTTAAGGTTTTTTAGTATTTGAAGAGACTGATACTTCTTTTTTAACCGAACATTTAGACGATGAAGATGGTGAGATTTGAAGTTTATTACATCAATACTAAGGGTTATAACCATAAAAAGCATATTGATTTAAAAAGTTTTTCTGGTTATAATCAGGAAAACTTTTTATTTTAACCTATCTTTGTGGTTATAATCTACAAAATTATGATTATTCGGGAAACATATTTGGAACAGATAAAACCGTTTATAGATAAACCGCTTATCAAGATCCTTACCGGAATCCGAAGAAGCGGCAAGTCTACCGTATTGCGGTTACTGAAAAACGACCTATTGGCCTCCGGTGTTCCGGAAGACCGGATTATATCCATTAATTTAGAGAGTTTTACGTATTCCGAACTAAGAAATGCCCGGGCATTGTATGATTATGTGGCAGCTAGAAATACAGGAAGGATATATATTTTGCTGGACGAAATACAGGAGGTGGAAAGCTGGGAACAGGCCGTGAACTCTTTTTTGGTTGATTTTGATGCTGATATCTATCTTACAGGTTCTAATTCCCATTTGCTGTCGTCTGAACTGGCCACTTATCTGGCCGGGAGGTATGTTGAAATCTCCATTTACACCTTGTCTTATGCCGAAAGTCTGAAATTTAATTCCAAATATGAAGTAGATAACATGGCTGACCCGTTTACTGAATATTTACGTAAGGGCGGTTTCCCGGTTTTATACACAGGCCACTATCCCGAAGAAACAGCTTATAAAATCGTATATGATATTTATTCTTCGGTGATTTTGCGGGACACGGTGCAGCGTTACAAAATCAGGGATGTGGAGCTTCTGGAGCGAGTTATAAAATATGCGTTTGATAACCTGGGCAACACATTCTCCGGGAAAAACGTAGCAGACTATTTTAAAAGTCAGCAAAGAAAAACAGACCTCAGCACAGTTTATAATTATCTTCATGCTCTGGAAGGGGCTTTTATCCTGTATAAAGTACCCCGATATGATGTGAAAGGGAAAGAAATACTCAAAACCCAGGAGAAGTTTTATGTGAGTGATGTTTCTCTGGTGTATGCCACTATGGGCTTCAGGGACCGCTCCATTTCAGGTATATTGGAAAACATCGTTTTTCTGGAACTGAAAAGACGAGGTTATAAAGTGTACATCGGGAAAGTAGACACCCGGGAGATAGACTTTATTGCCGAAAAGAAGAATGAGAAAATCTATATTCAGGTGGCGTATAAATTAGAATCGCCCGAAACCGTAGAAAGAGAATACGCCCCGCTGCTTTCTGTTAATGACCATTATCCCAAGTATGTGGTAACGATGGATGATTTTTGGAAAGATACCATTGACGGAGTGAGGCACATCCACATTAAAGATTTTTTATTAGCTACTGATTTCTAAGCATATTATATATTGTCAATAGGATAGCAAAGAATATCCCTACATAAAACTGTGATGATAATTTAAAACGCTGAATATTACTCCCCGCGCTTCGCCATTTCCTTCAGCGCATTCCATTCGGCTATCATTTCCGGCATGTTCTGCTCAATGATCTGCTCTACGGTTTTGGTCACCTCTTCCAGGGTGCTGTTTTCATCGATGTGCAGCGGTTTTTTGAATTTTACGCTGAGGGTGGTGTTCCTTCTTTTGTACTTTAGGCCGGTTTTGTTGAAGGCGCGCCGGAAGCCGTTGATCACTACAGGTACTACGATGGGCTTATTGTCCAGGATAATATGCGCCGTGCCTTTCCGGATAGGGGCGTAGGGGCTGGTGGTGCCCTGGGGGAAGCTGATCACCCAGCCTTCTTTGAGAGCCCGGGATACGCTATCGCCGGCGGAGCGGTCCACTTCCCTTTTGACATTGACGCCTTCGGCGCGCCAGCTGCGTTCTACCAGAATAGCGCCTGCCAGGCTGAATATCTTAGGGATAATGCCGGCTTTCATGGTTTCTTTGGCCGCGATATAAAAGATGTAGGCGCGGGGCGCAAAGAGATACAGCGGGAACAGCTGCTTACCGAAACCCCATTTTACATTGGAAAAGATGTGATAAAAGGAGATCACATCGGCAAAGTACGTCTGGTGATTGGAGATGAAGAACACGTTCCGGTCCGGCAGGTCTTCGAGGTATTCAATGCCCTCTATTTTGAGTTTATTGGCCACGGCTATGCGCCAGTAGGTGGGCCAACCGGCGGTAAAGATCACCAGCCGTTTCAAAAACATGGAATTTCCGAACGGATCCCGCTGGAATAAACCCAGGATGTCCAGGTAGCTCAGGAACCGGAGAAGGGGCCGGGTGCTGTTTCCGGGGCGGGGCAGAAAGTTCCTAAGGATTCTCAGCATGCTTCATTTAATTCCTTTTTTCGATCTCGTCCCTTATCTGCGCGGCGCGTTCATATTCCTCATTGGCGATGGCCTCGCTCAGCATGGCATTCAGCTCTTCCGTAGAAAGGTTAGTCAGGCTGCTACGGCCTTTGACCCGGATTTCTTTCGGGGGCGTTTCCGCGGGAGCATCGTCATCAGCAGCTATCCCGGCTACGGCCAGCACCTCGTCAGTGGTATAGATGGGCGCATTGAAGCGCAGGGCTATGGCCACGGCATCAGAGGGCCGGGCATCAATATTCTTCTGGCGGATGCCGTCAGTACAGATGATTCGGGAATAGAAAACGCCTTCCTGGATGTCTGAAATATGGATCTCTTCTACCGAGAAATCAAATGACTTTGCGAAAGACCGGAAGAGGTCGTGAGTCAGCGGACGGGTAGGTGAGAGCTTCTCCATTTCAATGGCAATGGCCTGAGCCTCAAACATCCCGATAATGATGGGCAGACGTCTGTCGCCGGAAACCTCGTTCAGTACCAGCGTAAAGGAACCCGCCTGTAGCTGGCTGGGCGATAAATTCAATATTTCTAAACGTATTCTTTCCACGGTGCAAATATAGCGCCCAATTCCATGTTTAAAGTGGAGATTATTGCAAATGTTGTGAAAAAAAGCTATTCCCCAAAATAATTTTCAATCCCCATGCCAAAAAGCGCAAAATCAAAGCGGGCGGGATCATCGGGGTCAAAAATCTTCAGGCGTGAGGTGATCTCTTCTGCCATATCCCAGTCGGCTTTAGGCCGGGCGGTCAGCCCCAGCTTCCGGGCGATATTCTCCACGTGTACGTCACAGGGGATGACCAGCTGAGAGGGCCGAAGCTGCTGCCAGATGCCGAAGTCTACGCCCTGGTCATCTTTCCGCACCATCCACCTCAGGTACATATTCAGCCGTTTGCAGGCGCTCCGTTTGGCGGGTGTAGAGATGTGTTTGGCGGTACGGATCCCGGGATCGGCACCGGCCAGGAAGGCATTCCGGAAGCCGGTGAGGTTAGCACGCACATTGGCCGCCGGGTCATTCAGATCTAAAAAAGCGGTTTCCAGGCTGGTGTGCCGGGCATAGTGGCTTTGAAGGAAAGAAACGATGTACAGCAGGTCAAAATCATTGAAGGTCCGGTGCCGGAAGCCCTCCAGGGCGCGCAGGTCACTGCCGGTGGCGTGAAGGATAAACTGGTGGGGTGCATGATCCATCCGCGCCATCAGCTCGGTGCATTTGGCTATAATGGTCTTGCGCTGCCCCCAGGCCAGGATGGCCGCGAAAAATCCCGCTATTTCTATGTCACCCGGGTCTGTAAACCGGTGCGGCAGGCTGACGGGGTCATTTTCAATGAAGCCCGGATGATTGTATTTCAGGTACTTTTCTTCCAGCAGCTCACGCACGGCGTCATTTGCTGACCAGTTCGTCATGGCTGTCCGGTAAATAGTATTCCACGGTGGCCCGTAGCCGCGCGTCTTTCGGACGGAGCTGGTAGTAGGCGTAGGGCGAAAGCTTGATCATGATGTTTTCATCCGGCCCTTTCTCGTTCAGGTTACCGATCACCTTGGCTACAATGGTGTGCCCGGTGGCTTCATTGGTGATCTTGATATTAGAACCTATAGGCGCTTTCCGGTGGAGAGCCAGGTATTTGGATGACTTGTTCGGCGTATTAATCACTTCGGCAATGCCGGTCTCCTTCATGTTCTTGCCGGCCGGTTTAAGCCGGAGCTCTTCCTCCCGGTGGGTGGTGGAGGCAATGTTAGCGATGGTGGCCCCGTCTACGATCAGCTTTTCACCCACACGGATGGTATTGCTGGTGATCTTATTGGCTTCCACCAGGTTAGAGATATCTACGTTATACATCCGGGAAATGGAGAAAACGGTTTCGTTCGGCTTAACCGTATGCACGGTGCCGGTAGAGGGCCGGGTGGCCGCTACTTCGGTCTTTTTTTCGGGTGCAACCGGCGCGTTTTTCGGAAATTTTACCACCTGGCCCACTTTGATGTCACTGTTGCCATTGGCCAGTGAGGGGTTAAGTGTTTCGACGGTAGCGAAGTTCGTGTTGTACTTTTTAACCAGGCTGTACAGCGTTTCTTTCGGTGCTACCTTGTGCAGGATAAAAGACCCTTCATTTTGTCCGAAAGACGGAATCGACAGGGCCAGTACAGTTAATACGGCAATCAGTTGTTTCATTTTTTAGGAAAGCTTAGTCTGCAAAACTACTAATATTTTATGCCAAAGTCAAGAAGCTGGGATAATAAAAAATAGTGGTTAAATTTGTGGTAGAAATGAACATTATAGCTTGAAGATATTAGGAATTATACCCGCCCGTTATGCCTCCAGCCGTTTACCGGCTAAGCTGCTGCTTGAAGTAAATGGCAAAAGTATCCTGCAGATGGTCTATGAGCGCTGTTTGCAGGCCAAGAGCCTGTCTGATGTGGTGATCGCTACAGACAGCCCCCTGGTGGAAGATCATGTCAGGGGTTTCGGCGGAAATGTGGTGATGACCTCGGATAAGCATCCCAGCGGTACCGACCGCTGCGCGGAAGCGCTGAAGGTGATGGGTGGCACCATTAATTATGATTTTGTGATCAATATCCAGGGCGATGAACCCCTGATGGACCCGGAAAATATTAACCGGCTCAGTGCCTCTTTCAAGATCACGTCAGAGATATCGTCAGTCTGCATTAAGATCAGTGAGACCGATACCCTCCTGAACCCTAACGTGGTGAAGGTGGTGATAAACGAACAGCAGGAGGCCATGTACTTCAGCCGCGCGCCCATTCCGCACCTGCGGGAAGTGGAAATAGACCGCTGGGTGGGCCAGGCCGACTATTTTAAGCACATCGGCATGTATGGTTTCCGGGCCGATATCCTGGAGAAGATCGTTAAGCTGCCGCTGGCCCGCCTGGAGGCCCAGGAAAAACTGGAGCAACTGCGCTGGCTGGCTAACGGCTACAAAGTGAAGATGGTAGAGGTGTTTTCTGACGGGATCGGCATTGACACGGAGGAAGATTTCCTGCGGTTAAAGCAATTTTTGAATAAATAAAAACGTATCTTTAGGGATAAACACAAATAGATATTTATGCAGCGTAGTACCATATTGTGGGCTGATGATGAGATAGAACTTCTGAAACCATACATTGTTTTTTTAGAAACCAAAGGTTATGACGTAACACCGGTACCCAGCGGGGCCGACGCCCTGGACTTGGTAGAGAAGCAGAATTTCGACCTGATCTTTCTGGATGAAATGATGGCGGGCATGACCGGCCTGGATACCCTTACGGAGATCAAGAAGGTAAAGCCGAATATCCCGGTGGTGATGATCACCAAATCAGAAGAAGAGCGCATCATGGAAGAGGCCATTGGCTCTAAAATAGCCGATTACCTCATTAAACCCATTAACCCTAACCAGATATTGCTGTCGGCCAAAAGGCTCCTGGAAAACAAGCGCCTGGTGGCGGAAAAGACCAATTCCAGCTATATGCAGGACTTCCGGCAGCTGACCATGCAGTATAACGAGGAACTGGATTTTCACGAGTGGGCGGAGATTTATAAAAAGCTGGTATTCTGGGAACTGGAGATCGACGGTTCCACGGATAAATCCATGGAAGAGGTGTTCCAGATGCAGAAATCTGAGGCCAATACGCGCTTTGCCGAGTTTATTGAAGAGAATTACGAAGACTGGATGATCAGTCCCAATGTGAAGAAACCGGTGATGTCGCATAACCTGCTGAAATCAAAGGTATTTCCTCACCTGAGAGAGGGGGATCCGCTGTTTTTTATCCTGCTGGATAACTTCCGTCTGGATCAGTGGAAGATCCTGGAAGAGATCATCAGTGACTATTTTGTGGTGGAAGATGAGGATTCGTATTATTCCATCCTGCCCACGGCCACCGGCTATGCCCGTAATGCCATTTTCTCGGGGCTGACACCCCTGGATATGTCACGTCAGCACCCTGACCTCTGGATCAATGACGAAGGCGATAACGAGGAAGGACTGAATAAAAATGAAGAAGAGTTCTTAAGACGGCAGCTGAAGAAAGGCAATATCAATCACAGCTTCAGTTTCCATAAGATCCTGAATAATAACCAGGCCAAGAGCCTGGTAGACGGGTTCAATAACCTGCTGAAGGATGACCTGGTGGTGGTGGTCTATAACTTTATTGACATGCTGTCACATGCGCGTACGGATATGGCGGTGATTAAGGAGCTGGCGCCGGATGAGGCCGCTTACCGCTCCATTACCCGCTCCTGGATCCTGCATTCGCCCATCCTGGACTTCCTGAAGCTGATTGCTTCTAAAAACGGGCGACTGGTAGTGACCACTGACCACGGCATGGTGAAGGTGCGTAACCCGAAGCGGATTGTAGGCGACCGGAATGTCAATACCAACCTGCGCTATAAGCAGGGGAAAAACCTGAACCTGGATGATAAGTCGGATTTTGTGATCGAAGTGCGCCGGCCGGAAAATTACAAGCTGCCCAGCCCGAACCTTTCCACCTCTTATTTCTTTGCCACTAACGATTATTTCTTCGCGTATCCGAATAACTATAATCATTACGTGAGTCATTACCGTGATACCTTCCAGCACGGCGGGGTTTCACTGGAGGAAATGATCATTCCGGTGGTGAAGCTGCGGACAAGGTGATACTTTAGCAGGTTTTACCGGAAACAGAGTGACTCTGAAAACATCTGGCCACCTGATGTTTCTGGCTTTTTTGGCTTACTTTGTTACGTCAATTAATGTTTCAAAGTGTTCAACAGTTGGAAAAGGATCATAATATTTATGTAACAGTTTTTTCCACTCCAGATATTGCATTGATTGTCGAAAACCTATTGTGTGGTCTTCAAGTGTTTCCCAGTCCACTAAAAGGATGTATTTATTTTCTCTCTCAATACGCTTTCTTAAAGAATGCCGGATATACCCGTTAATTGAACTTATGTACTGCCCGGCAGTTCTAAAATCTTCCTCAAACTGCTTTTCTTTTCCCGAAACTACATTAAGGATTGCGACTTCTGAAACCATACTTATTGAGTTATTTATTTTCTTCTTTTGAAGAAAATCTATAGGGACAAATCTCTTACCCTACCCCCTTCGCAGTAAATCGTTCTTTTGGGATAACGCTCTATCAGGTCCAGCCCGTGGGTGGCCATCAGTACGGCCGTTTTGGAGAGCTGGTTAATTTTGAAGAAAAGCTTCAGGATCTCTATGGATTTTTCGGGATCCAGGTTACCGGTGGGTTCATCGGCCAGGAGGATCTCCGGGTGGTTCAGTAAGGCGCGGGCAATGGCGATCCGCTGCTGCTCACCGCCGGAAAGCTGGTGGGGCATCTTTTTCAGCACATCGGGCAGGCCTACCAGCTCCAGCACCTCCGTGATGCGGGCGTCGATCTCGGCTTTGTCTTTCCAGCCCATAGCCCCCATGAAAAAACGCAGGTTCTGGTGTACGGAGCGATCCGTCAGGAGCTGAAAGTCCTGGAAGATGATCCCTATCTTACGCCGCAGATAGGGCACTTCTTTATGGGTGATCTTTTCCAGCTGGAAGCCGGCTACGGTACCTGAGCCTTTTTCCAGCCAGAGGTCCGCGTAAAGGGTTTTCAGGAGGGAGCTTTTGCCGCTTCCCGTTTTCCCGATGAGGTACACAAATTCTCCTTCCGCTATGCTGAAGTTCACATCCGAAAGCACCAGGGTGTCTTTCTGGTAGATATCGGCATGGGTAAGTGTGATAACCTCGTTAGCCATGTCTTATTTATTTCCTTTCGCGTAGTCAGCCAGGAACTTGGCCAGGCCGATGTCAGTTAACGGGTGGTTAAGCAGGGCCAGGATGGCTGAAAGCGGGCCGGTCATGACGTCTGCACCGATTTTGGCACAGTTCAGGATGTGCATCGGTGTACGTACAGAAGCGGCCAGGATCTCGGTAGCATACCCGTAATTGTCATAGATCAGGCGGATATCTTCTATCAGCGTGAGTCCGTCGGTGCTTACGTCATCTAAACGCCCTACGAAGGGGGAGACGTAGGTAGCACCGGCTTTGGCGGCTAAAAGCGCCTGTCCGGCAGAAAATACCAGGGTACAGTTGGTTTTAATCCCTCTTTCAGAGAAGTATTTGATGGCTTTTACGCCGTCTTTGGTCATGGGGATCTTTACCACGATCTGCTCATGAAGCTTCACCAGCTCCTGGCCTTCGCGGATCATACCCTCAAAATCCGTGGCGATCACCTCGGCGCTCACGTCGCCGCTCACGATCTTACAGATTTCTTTGTAATGATTTTTGATATTTTCTTCTCCTGTGATGCCCTCTTTGGCCATCAGTGAAGGGTTAGTGGTTACACCGTCTAAAATACCAAGATCCTGGGCTTCTTTAATTTCTGCAAGGCTGGCCGTGTCTATAAAGAACTTCATGAATATGTATATGAATTAGAGATAAGGTCAAAAAAAATGGCAAATTCACCGCTACAACCACCTACCCTTGCTACCTTCCGGTCCTGGGGGATTCAGCAGGAGCTGGTAATTTGCCGGTACAAAAGTAGCAAAAAATCTTGTAAGTGAAAAACTAAAAGTGAAAAAGTAAAAGTTAATGAACCACAGCTTTCCACTTTTAGTTTTTAACATTTACCTTCATGCTATAACTGTTCGCTGATTCTTCTGTATGATTAAATTTGATTATAAGAGTGTTCTGCCTTTACTTCCCTCTGAACCGGGGATTTACAAGTACTTCAATACCGAAGGACAGATCATTTATGTGGGTAAGGCTAAAAATCTGAGGAACCGCATCAGCAGCTATTTTCATAATTACGACCGCGCCGACCGCAAGACCCGTAAGCTGGTAGAAAGCATTCATCGACTGGAATATACTATTGTACCTACCGAGTGGGATGCGCTTCTGTTGGAAAATAACCTCATCAAGGAACATCAGCCAAAGTACAATATCCTGCTGCGTGACGATAAGACTTACCCCTATATCTGTGTGACCAACGAGCGCTTTCCGAGGGTGATCTCCACCCGCCGGATAGAAGACCGTGACCGGGGGAAGATGTATGGGCCCTACGTGAGCGCTAAGCCCATGTATGCCCTGCTGGATATGTTTTCGCAGCTGTATACCATCCGTACCTGTAAGTATAACCTCAGCCGGGAGAATGTGGAAGCCGGGAAGTTCAAGGTCTGCCTGGAATACCACATCGGGAACTGTAAGGGTCCCTGTGAAGGCCTTCAGACCGAAGAAGATTATATGAAGGAGATAGCCCAGGTGCACGATATCCTGAAGGGGAACCTGGCTCCCGCCAAGCGTTATTTCCAGGATACGATGCAATTTTCTGCCGCCAAAATGGCCTTTGAAGAAGCACACAAGTCCAAACTGAAGCTGGAGTTCCTGGATAATTACCAGGCCAAAGCCACGGTGGTGACGCCCACCATCCGCGATGCAGACGTGTTCACCATTCAGTCAGATGAGACGGCGGCCTATATTAATTACCTGAAGATCATTAACGGCTCCATCATCCAGACCCAGACCCTGGAGGTTAAAAAGCGCCTGAATGAGCCGGATGAGGAGATCCTGAGCATGATCATGCTGGAGCTGCGTACCACCTATGAAAGTAAGGCCCGCGAGATCATCAGCAATATCCGGCCGGACATTGATTTTAAGGCCAGTATTATTGTGCCGCAGACGGGCGACAAGAAGAAGCTGGTGGAGATGTCACTCCGGAATGTGATCTTCTACCGCCACGAGAAGGCGGAGAAGGAGGCGATAGCCCGTACGGGAAATAATAATAAACGTGACAGGGTACTGATCAAGATGAAACAGGATCTCCGGCTGCCCGCTTTGCCCCGGCATATTGAATGTTTTGATAACTCCAATATCCAGGGTACTAACCCGGTGTCTGCCATGGTCTGCTTCATTAACGGGCAGCCCTCACCCAAAAATTATCGCCATTTTATTCCCCGCACCGTGGTGGGTCCGGATGATTTTGCCACCATGCGGGAGGTGGTGGGCCGCCGGTACGCGCGCCTGGTGGAAAACGGGAATCCCCTGCCGGACCTGATCATCATAGACGGCGGAAAGGGTCAGCTTTCGGCTGCCTGTGATGCCCTTAAACAACTGGGATTATACGGGAAAGTGCCTATTATCGGCATTGCCAAACGGCTGGAAGAGATCTATTTCCCGGAAGATACCCTGCCCATTTACATCGATAAGAAATCAGAGTCGCTTAAACTCATTCAGCGCTGCCGCGATGAAGCCCACCGCTTCGGTATCACCCATCACCGTAACCGCCGCTCCAAAAACTTCCTGATCAGCAGCCTGGAATCTGCTCCGGGTATAGGCAAGACCACGGCCACCAAGGTACTGTCTTATTTCAAGACCATCGGGAATATTAAAGCTGCCAGTGACGAGGAGCTGGTGCAGGTGCTGGGTAAAGATAAGGCCCGGCGTATCCGGGAGTTCCTGGAGAACGAGAGTTAGTGGAAGAGGATTTTCGCCGTGAATGCACGAATACGGTTATTCGTGCATTCATGGCAATTTTTTATTTTTTCTTCGGAATTACTTTTACGATCCGGCCCGGACCTTCCAGGGAGAGATACAGGTATCCGTCAGGCCCCTGAACCACATCGCGTACCCGGCCTACATCTTTCAGGATCACCTCTTCTTTAGCGGTGCCGTTTTCAAAATAGATCCGTGATACATGATTCAGGGCCAGTCCGCCAGCAAAGAAGCTGCCTTTCCAGTTGCCGTATTTATCGGAGGTCAGGTAAGCCAGTCCGCAGGCACCGATAGACGGTGTCCACTGGAATGCCGGTTCAGTATAACCGGTATGTTTTTTACCGGAAATATCAGCGCCGTCATAATTGATACCGTAAGAAACCAGCGGCCAGCCGTAGTTAGCTCCTTTTTTGATCAGGTTCAGCTCATCACCGCCTCTGGGGCCGTGCTCGCTTTCCCAGATCTCATTGGTAGTAGGGTTCAGGGCCAGCCCCTGCGGGTTCCGGTGTCCATAAGAATATACGGTAGTAGGGGCGGAGTTCCCGGGGAGAACGGGGTTATCAGCCGGTACTTTACCGTCATCGGTCATCCGGTGTACTTTACCCCACGACTCTTTTACGTTCTGGGCGTTTTTATTGGGGGAATCGGCGCCACCGCGGCTGGAAGGGCCGCCTTCGCCCACACTCCAGAAAAGGAAGCCGTTTTTGTCAAACACGATCCGGCTGCCGTTATGACCCCGCCACTGGTTAGTGGAAGAGGTGGTGTGCAGTTTCTGGATATCGGTGACGGCATTGTTTTTGATTTTAAACCGGATCAGGTTCATCCTGGAGTGCGCACCGGAGTTTTCCAGGTAGGTGGTATAGATCCAGCCGTTATTGGCGTAATCAGGGTGCAGGGCAATGTCCAGCAGGCCCCCCTGGCTTTCGTAGGCTACTTTGGGAACGCCAGACAGTTCAGTCACCTTGCCGTTAGCAAAGATGCCTATTTTTCCGGACCGTTCCGTGAAGATAATGGAGCCGTCAGGCAGGAATTTAAAACCCCAAACAGCACCTCTGTCGCCCAGAATGGTTTCAGTGGTGAGCTCGAAATCATCACCTTTCACAGGCGGAGTCTCTTCCTGTTTGGTTCCGGCAGATTCAGCACATGAAGCAAACGTTATAAAGCTGAAAAACAGCCATAGTACATTTTTCATTTTAATCAGATTTATTATTGAATGAGTAAATATAGAAAAAACGACTGA
This sequence comes from Leadbetterella sp., assembly GCA_019638185.1. GTDB lineage: Bacteria > Bacteroidota > Bacteroidia > Cytophagales > Spirosomataceae > Leadbetterella. The sequence continues at coordinate 136,847 of JAHBUH010000004.1, read as the reverse complement.
ATATCGGAGATATTCTTTGTCGTAAACTAACTTTTCAGGAAAGGAGGATTGTTAGTGAAAGATACTTATGTTAAATTTGTTTAAATACCAAAATTAGAGGGCTAATGAAAAAAGTATTTTGTTTACTGGCTTGCGGGCTGCTGTTTTCGTGTAAAACGGAAGAGTCAGCGCCTGTCCCGGGAAATGCGGGAAACCTGCTGCTGAAAGAGGTTAAGGAAACTGCTACTCCCACCACCATTAATTATTTTACTACGCATTACCGTTATGATGCATCAGGGGTGCTTAGTTCCGTTCGAAACGATACCATGGATATCTCTTATACGGTTCTCCCGGAAAACCTGGGCTCGGAGGAGTCTCCTTATGTGATTGCTATTTATAAATCAGGTAACCGAACCACCTCGGTTTTTTATTTCTGTGACCCGGCTCATCGGGTAGTGAAAGAAGTTTCGGGGGATGCTCAGAAGTTTTTCAGCTATAATGAAGATAATTCCGTTTCCCGTGTAATTACCCATTTCACGAAGGAAACCCGCAGGGATACCACCCTATTTGAGTATAATGTGAAAGTGGGCCAGGAAGGGCTGATCCGTGACCTGCAGCTGTCCCGGCAGTATAGGCAGCTGGCTAATAGCGACAGGACTTCCATTAATAATAGCTACCGGCATAACTATTACCAGGCCGGTAAAACGTATGAGAAAGGCATTAAGTATCCTTTTAATTACGGTAATGAAAGGAAGAACCTCCTGGTTCGTACCCAGTTTATGCCCAGTAACCTGGGAGGCAATTCGGAAGACTGGCAATACAGCTATGAATTTGATGCAAATGGCTTTATGACGAAGAAAACGGCCTTGAAATCTGAGGTGGTCTACCAGGAGAATACCACCTATTTCTATGGGAAACCATGATCTACTCTTTGTAAATGTCAAAATCTTCCAGTTTGATTTCGCCGAAATCCTGCGCGGTGCGGATTTTGGTTTCAATGTTTTCCGGGTCGCTGGCATGGCTGTTCACCAGGGCATCTTCGGTGAGGTACCAGTGATCTTCGTCTTTATTGTATCGGAAGGTAATGGTCCTGGCCCAGCGCCAGGAGCTCCCTCCAAAGTGTTCAATGGTAAACTGCCCGTCTTTTACGGTAATTCGCTGGTAGGGATCCCCCAGCATTCCGCCGCAGTCGTAACAATAGACTATATTTTCGCTTTTCACGGCCTGGCGGTAGGTGTTGTTTTTTTGCGCCAGCAGGATCAGCAGGAGGCGTTTTTCCGGGTTTTCGATGATGTCAGAGGTTTCTTCCTCGCCTGTTTTGTTTAAAACCAGGATGAGGTCTTTCAGCCCGTCCAGGTTCAGGTCGCCGCGGGCCGTATCTTTCAGCATATATCCCTCCGGGATAAACTGCAAAAGGGCTTCGGGAGAATCCTTATATATGGCAGATTCCTTTTGGCCGCAGGAAATAATAAAAAGGACAAACAGAACGGATAATAAAGGCTTCATTCAGATTTTTGGAAAGATTGGTTTCAAATCTACAAAATAGTACCTCCTTGTACAAATTAAGCCTGCGTTGTATTTTTGTTACTTATTACCTGAGCCTATGCGTAAAATCCTGTTATTCTGCCTGATCACCCTGCATGCTTCCTATGCACAGACTAACCTGAGATTATGGTACGATAAGCCGGCAGAGGTGTGGGAGGAGGCCATTCCCCTGGGAAACGGTAAAATGGGCGGCATGGTTTTCGGGAAGGTACGGAATGAACGGATCCAGCTGAATGATAACACCCTGTGGACGAACCAGTCCAAAAACGGGGATAACCCGGAGGCAGCGGCTCTGCTGCCGGCGTTAAGAGACCAGATTTTTAAAAAGAAATACGGGGAAGCAGAGGCTACCTGGCGCAAAATGCAGGGGCCGTACAGTTCCAGTTATTTACCTATGGCTGATGTGGAACTGGATTTTGACCATCCTGCAGACGGACCGGTGGACCAGTACAGCCGCTCCCTGGATTTATCTACGGCCATCAGCCGGGTAGAATATAGCATTAAGGGCGTAAAATATACAAGAGAGTACTTTATCAGCTATCCGCACCAGGTAATGGTGATCCGGCTGACCGCTGACCGGCCCGGAGGTTTAGGGTTTACCGCTAAGCTGAGCAGTACGTTAAAATATAAGGTTTCTACTGCGGGGAATACCGTACTTATGCTCCGGGGAGAGGCTCCGGGCTATGTAGCCTCCCGACCCTATTACCCCGAGCAGGTGGTTTATGAAGGCGGAATGAAGTTTGAAAACCGCTTAACGGTATGGGAAACAGACGGCACGGTGACGGCCACTGACAGTACCTTACGGGTGGAGGGCGCTACAGAAGCGGTATTGGTGATAGGCGGTGCTACGGGTTTTAACGGGTTTGATCAAGACCCTTCCCTGGATCCGGCAGTTGAGCTCCAACGGATTTTTAAAAATGTCAAAGAGTATGAGGCCCTGAAGTCAGGACATTTGAAAGACTACGAAAGCCTGTTTAACCGGGTCAGTTTTTATATCGAATCCCCGGAGGAGCAGAAGAAAATGACCACCGATAAAAGATTACGCGGGTTTGCTGAGAACCCTACCGACTATGAGCTGCAAACCCAGTATTTCCAGTTCGGGCGTTACCTGATGATTGCCGGCTCCCGGGCGGGGGGGAGGCCCATGAATCTGCAGGGCCTCTGGAATGATCACCTGCAGCCCCCGTGGAGAAGTAATTATACCATTAACATTAATACGGAAATGAATTACTGGCCGGCGGAAAGCACGAACCTGGCCGAGTGTCATCATCCGCTTTTCAACTTTATCGGGGAGCTGGCTCAGAATGGATCCAAAACCGCCCGGGTGAACTATGGCATAGAGGCGGGGTGGGTGGCCCACCATAATTCCGACCTCTGGGCCATCACTCACCCTGCGGGTGATTTCTCCCGCGACAAGAGCTATTATCCCCAGGCTTTTTGCTGGCAGATGGGCGGAGCCTGGTTAAGCCTGCATTTATGGGAACATTACCGGTTCTCGAAGGATAAACGCTTTTTGAAGAAAAAGGCCTACCCGCTTATGAAAGGGGCCGCCCGGTTCCTGATGGAGTGGCTGGTAGCGGATCCGGAAACGGGGTATTGGGTGACGGCTCCTTCCACTTCCCCGGAAAATATGTTTTCATTTGAGGGAAAGAAATATGCCATTACCAAAGGCAGTACCATGGATATGGCCATTACCCGGGAGCTTTTTGAAGCCGTGGTGGTCGCGTCAGAAGTATTGAACACCGACGGGCCGTTCCGGAATGAGGTGAAAGAAAAGCTGGCCGGGTTATATCCGTACCGGGTGGGCCGGTTCGGGCAGCTGCAGGAGTGGTTTGAAGATACAGATGATCCCCGGGATACCCACCGGCATATTTCGCACCTGTTTGGGCTGTTTCCGGGTGCGCAGATTGATTATACAAAAGATGAAAGCCTGGTTCGTGCCGCAAAAATCACACTGGCTCACCGCGGCGATGCGGGTACCGGGTGGAGCATGGCCTGGAAAGTAAACTGGTGGGCCCGTTTAAGAGAGGGCAATAAGGCCCAGGATATGCTGGTAAAGGCGTTTAATTATATGAATCCGGCTGATAAATCAGTGAAAATGACGGGAGGAGGTACCTATCCTAACCTGTTTGATGCTCACCCGCCGTTCCAGATCGACGGGAATTTCGGGGCTACGGCGGGCATGGCAGAAATGCTTTTACAAAGCCATACCGGCGTTATACAACTGCTCCCGGCACTGCCCTCCGCCTGGAAAACAGGGCATATACGCGGCTTACGCGCCCGGGGAAATTTTGAAGTAGATGTGGAGTGGAAAGACGGGAAACTGGTCTCTTGCAGGATCACCTCACTGGCTGGAGAAACCTGCCGGGTGGCGTATGAACATTCTTTGCAGCTGCAGGGGAGCCCGGTTTCAGGTAAAACGTTAACCTTTAAGACACGGAAGGGGGAGTCGTATTTCCTGGCGTTGAACCCCTAGCAGTGCCCCACTGGAAAGTGGAGGCGCTGCTGTAGGGAGAGACCACGGGCTTTTTAATCTACCCAGTCGGCAATGAATAAGTTAGTGTCACGCGTACCGCCATTATCCCGGTTTGAGCTGAATACCAGTTTTTTGCCGTCGTAGCTGAACATGGGAAATGCATTGAAGATGCTCTGATTCGTTATTCTTTCCAGCCCGGTGCCGTCTGTATTAATGATATAGAGCTGGAAATCATAGCCCCGGTCCGAATGGTGATTGGAAGAAAAAATGATTTTCTTACCGCTCGGGTGGAAGTATGGCGCCCAGTTGGCCTTACCCAGATGCGTAATTTGCTTCAGGTCAGAGCCGTCAATATTGCAGGTGTAAATCTCCATATTAGTAGGGGCCACCAGGTTTTTGGACAGGTAGTCTTTGTACTCGGTTATTTCCGCCTGGGTTTTCGGGCGGGATGAGCGGAAGACGAGCTTCTTGCTGTCGGGCGAGAAGAATGCGCCGCCGTCATACCCCAGTTCATGGGTGATCTGCTTCACATTACTTCCGTCAATATCCATGATATAAAGATCCAGGTCGCCGTTCCGGGTACTGGTAAATACTATTTTTTTACCGTCCGGAGAAACGGTAGCTTCTGCGTCATACCCGGGCTGGTTAGTAAGTTTCTTTTTGATTTTGCCTTTTAAATCGGCTACATAGATGTCAAACGAATCATAGATAGGCCAGAGGTATTTTCCTCCTTCCGCAGTGGGGGGAACGGGACAGGCGTGCCCGCCCATTTCGTGCGTACTGGCATAGAGTACGTGCTTGCCATCCGGCATAAAAAAGGCGCATGTGGTGCGGCCCAGGCCTGTGCTGATGTATTGAGGGCGCTTCTTAGGGTCTTTTAACCCTTCTTTCAGGTTCATTACAAAGATCTGGTCGCATTGCAGGCCCCATTCGGCATTATCAGACTGGTAGCTGACCTGCTTATCATCCCGGCTGAAATAAGCCTCTGCGTTATTGCCGCCAAACGTAAGCTGACGGATATTTTTCAGGTGTTTTTCTTCCTGCTGCCCCAGCGCAGTAAGCGATATAAATGAAAGTAAGAGTAGTTTTTTGAGCATATTATTTGAAGTAGTTTTGCAAAAATAGGGCTAAAAGAATAAAAGTACTTCCCTATTTTTGTTTTAAATTAACCTTTCCGGTTTATATGAATACAGCGCTCTATGATTTTTTCACGAATGACCACCGGCGTATTGAGGCCATTTTTGAAGAGGCTACCCGTAGCGGTTCCCGGGTGGACCTGGAAAAGTACCACGAGTTCAGGGTAGGGCTGCTGACCCACATAAAAATGGAGGAGAAAATACTCTTTGCCGCCGCCCAAAAGGCCAACGGCGGCGAGCCGCTCCCCCTGCAGGCCAAACTACGCCTGGATCACGGTGCCCTGACCTCCCTGATGGTTTGTTTCCCGTCTCCCGAAGTGCTTAAAGCAGTTACCCACATATTGGAAAAGCACGATCTCCTGGAAGAAGAGCACGGCGGCATGTACGAAGCCTGCGAAAACCTTACCCGGCATGAAACACAGCAGCTCCTTGAAAATTTAAAGGCGGTAACCCGGGTGCCGGTTCATCCTTTTAATGAGGCCACCTACGTCATTGATGTGGCCAAACGGTCCATGGCCCGCGCCGGGTTTAATTTTGATGAGATCACAGGTGGGGAGACATGAATGCGGGATGGTAAAGGTGGAGTCATGCGCAAACAGAGCTCGGCTCGGCTACCGGAGTTAACCTGTGAATGAGTCAGAGAGAGCTACTTTAAATATTCTCTGACTTTTTCCCGGATATTGCTTTTTACGGATTCCCATGTTTGTCCTTTCAGGGATACAGGGTTTTCATCCTCATCAGCATCTTCAAAGAATAGCATAGCCTGTGGTACCGTAATAAGCAGGTTTTGTGTACTGAATTTCTCTTTGTGAAAATTTACAAAATCTTTTACGGAATAATGCTCTAACAGTTCCGCAATATCCCAGAAGTCTTTTTTTCTGCCCCGGCCTAAAATAGCCTGAATTTTCATGACCATGATGTCTTCTATAGAGAACATACGGATGCCATCAATTTCTGTTACGGGTCGGATGATGGGGCGTCTGTATTTTATCAGGTCTACTTTTATGCTGTTGATATAGCAGAAGATCCCAAAGGGAGGAGCTGTACGAACCACAAAACTTTCTCCATAAACGGAAGTCAATGTGTTTATGAGTTTTTCATTATCAAAATTATCGAAAGTGAATAAATCAAGATCAATAGAGTTCCGATGTCCGTAAAGTAAAGATAATGCTGTTCCGCCTACCAAATGAAAATCAACTAACTCCGGTAAAACCATGAGTTGTTTTAATAAGGCAAAAGTTCCGGGTTCAACTGTCTGAGTTTGTAGCATCTGAAATCTTCAATTGGGTGGTCAATTACTCCTGCGGCAAGATAAAGTGTATGAAGCGATAAAAACTTCGCATTCAATAATACTTCTGTTATCTTCTCATCACCGTAATACCGCCGGCAGTTCCGGATATCCGGCACATCTCCCCGCTCAAAAACACGTTCTATCACAAAACGGGCCTTTGCATCATAATCCAGATTTTCAAAATCCACATCCCAGAAAATACGTTTGTCAAATACCGGCTTCATATAGGTTTGAGGAAAAGACTATAGCAAGTTACAAAGAAAATAAGAAAAAGCCCGGAAATTTATGGACATACCACATCTACCACGCCTCTAAAGTAGCCCGCACTTTCCGCAAGACCGGCCAGGGGATCATTCATGTCCTTCTCAAACTCCAGGCTGCAGACACCCTGGTATTGAATACTCTTAAGGGTTTTTACAAAGGCCGGGATATCGATTACCCCTCTGCTCAGTTCGGTAGTTTTACCCGCTGCTGACGCCTCGGTAATGTTTTTTAAATGCATATCAAAAATACGGGATGAATACCTTTTTAAATCTTTCACCGAGTCTTGTCCGTCACGCGCATTATGACCCATATCAAAACAGATGCCTATCTTAGGGCTAAGGTTCTTGATTAAATCGTAAATGGAAGTGGAGTTCGGATACAATTTATCTTCCGGACCGTGATTATGAAGGGCATACCGGATACCGTATTCATCGGCCTTTTTGGAAATATAAGCCAGGTCTTCTTTGCGCGGAATCCCGATAATCAGGTCTACACCCACCCGTTTAGCATATTCAAAGGCATTGTCTATCTCTTCCAGGCTTTTGGTCATGTAGATAGGGCCTACGGCATATCCTTTGACACCTGATTCCGCCAGTTTTTTATGAAACTCTGCTATTTCAGCATCCGTAGACTTAAAAGGAAGATGAAAATCTTTGATGCATAAATATTGTATCTGCATCCTTTTCATCATTTTAAGGGAATCGTCAAGGTTAAAGTTCACAAAACTATAGCCGGCCACTCCCAGTTTAGGTCTATAGTTTGAAGCCGGCGTGGCTTCTGCAGGAAGGATGGGCAGAGAGAGTGCAGCAAACACCCCTAAACCATTTTTTACAAAGGTTCTACGGTTATTCATATACTTCATGATAAATGGATTCAAGTATAAGAAATTTTGAGGAAAGTAATGGTATTTAAGCCGGAATAATATTTGTGGCGGGGCTTTCAAATAAACTTGTTATTTAGCCTGTAATTAAAGTTGGAGTTTCAGCTACCCATATAAATTTTGCTCAATTTATCCTATCAGGCCGCCTGATGTAAATCCCTTATTTAAAAATTTAATGGTAATGCCTAACTGCCCTAAATGGTAAAGGTCATGGTGTAACATTCCGTTCAGTAAATAACTGTATGTTGATTTACCACCAAAATCGATATCATCGTATTGTTCGGAAAGAAAACTGTCTTCTTTTTGCTGCAGCAATTCTACTAATTCTGTAAGACTGTTATAGTAATCTGTTTTTAATTTTTGCCAACCTGACTTAATCAATTCGTCGTTTGTCCGCCAATTTCCCATACTTTCTTCGGTTACGTTTCCTTTTCCTGTTTTGATGGTGGAAATGGCTTCCCGGCGCCAAAAAGTAAGATGAGAAATAAGCTCAGCTACGCTGTGCAGCCCGCTAATGGGCCGGGTAAAAACTAAACTTTCGTCAATTTGTTTAAGTTTTCTTTCTATAGTGCTTTGCGTGCCAATCCAAAGTTTTCCGTTATTTACTTCGGTTAACTGCTCAATGATATTTTTAATGAGTATTTGCATAATATTTAGTGTATGGGTTTTGTTAATTTCGTTCTCCGCAGTTTATTCTAATTAATTATTTCTCCTTTATTATTCGCTAACTTATCTTTCCATTTATGGATGTCTTCGGAGGTCTGTTTAAGCCAGTCCGTTATTTCCCCGGTGATTTTCAAGGGCGATTCCGAGCGATACGAGCGGGTGAGGTTACCCGGAAATTTCTTGTCTGTAACGTTCGGATCGTTTTCAAAATCCCCGGTGGGCTCCACGATATAGATCCGTTCACGCCCGTTACCCTGTGCCAGTGATGCCGCAAGGCCTGCGCCGTTAACTAACGCCGTAAAATAAATGTGATTCATTTTCAACCCGGATTGGTAATTGGAATTTCCCCCTGCTGTCAGCAGATCACCCACCTGCAAATCCGCTTTCGTTCCGTGGTAAAAGGGGCCTTTGTCAGTAGGTTTTTTGCTAACTATTTTGGCCAGATCATCGTTCTTTTTTGCATGTTCAGGTTCGTTTGAATCCATATAGCATTTGGCCATATTTGAATATAGGGCGGGCAAAGCACTCTGAACAGAATCGTCATTTATTTTTAATGCCAATTCTAAAGCGGTTTCCAGCCATTTTAATTTGTCAGAAACATTCTCCTGGCTTTGTGCTACAAAATAGGCTGCCAGAAATTTTTCAAAGTCATTTGTTGCCTCTGTCCACGCCTGAAGAAATAGTTTGCCGGCTTCCCCGGGTTCGGCCTGGGCCATTCCCCGAAGGCAGAGCTTAACAATAGGGTTGTTGGGATTAAATTCCATTTTTTAAGAGGTTAGTTACACTTCAATTCACCTGTTGCCGGGGCGGTTTCTATTCAATTGCCTTAAAAAAATCTTCAAGCTTTTGTTTGTCAAGTTGTCCGTTTGTTCTTACACTACTGCAAAGGTCAAGCCCAAAGGGTTGTACAAATTCAATTGCCTGTTTTACGTTGTTTTTATTTAATCCTCCTGCAAGAAATATCGGAACAGCTATTGACTCCCTGATTTTTTTGCTCAAATTCCAATTATGTGTTCGTCCTGTTCCACCCAGTTCCTTAATGGCTAAGTTAGGGTTACCGCTGTCCAACAAAATAGCATCTACAAAAGATGAAATTTCAACGGCTTCTTTCACAGAATTATTGTCAATAACGTGAATTACCTGAACTAACTTTACATTCGGCAATTCATTACGCAGTAATTCATATTCCCGTTGTTCCAGTTCGTCTACAATTTGTATTGTAGTGGTATTTACCCGTTTATAATGGGCGATAATTTCCTGCAGCTTTGTCTCGCTGGTTAACAGGAAAGTAGAAATCGGTGGCGGCACTGATCTCGAAATTTGATGGATAAGCTCATCATCAATTACACCTGGGCCACTTGGCATTTGTCCCACCAAACCTAACGCTGAAGCACCATATTCAATAGCCAGTCGGGCCTCTTCCACACTACTTATACAGCAAATTTTTACTCTTGGTCTTGTCATCCTGTTTTTATGTTGTCAATAGTTATGAAGTTCCCCTGATGTTGAAATCTGAACCCTTTTATGGTGTTATAATCTCTTTCATTCAGGCGATTTATCCGGTCACCTTCCTCATTATAATAGTAATGGCTGAGTATATGGATACTATCTACTGTACCTTCGGCTTTTACGAGGAAATCAAAAACCACATATCCACTGGGGCGTCCCAGGTTTTTCTCTCTCAAAATCCGCTGTGGTGTATCTCCGCTAAGTAGCTTGGGAACCTCTGTGTTTTCCTGCCCCCAAGCCGCGGTGCTCATTAGGAATATAAATTCCATCATCTTAATTATAACGGGAAACCGGAGTGCTACTCTTTCTGTTAGCATTGGTTAAAAGATTTGTTCAGGCCGGCTGTCTTCTCAGTACGAAATGCCAGATTGCGGCCCGGTTTACTTTAACTACAAAAGTAAATCATTATGGAGAAAGTCTTCTGAACTCCGGATAATTAATTCCGGCCTTCCAGCCAGCGAGTTCTTCTATCGGTCTCCAAATTAACGGCGGATGGTTTGTTTCGCCTTTAAGTCTTGTGCGTATTGGTATAGTTTCTCATAAATATCAAAGAATTTACCTTCATCTTCTTCATTTAATGAAGTATTAAAAAATACAATTACAGCAAATTCTTTATTCAGATCAGAAAGCATAAAAGTCCTGACGCCCGGGTCAGAACCATTGTGCCCGATTCGGGTACCGCCCAATTTTGTAGCCCAAAAAATACCCTGATTGAGCTTTTTCGGGTTTACATTATCGGGTTTATTCGTTTCGGTATATTGAAAACGAAGCATTTCTTCAACCGTTTCTTTTTTCAGGATTCTTGTTTTTTCGTACTGCCCTTCGTTGAGGAGGCTGATAAAAAATTTAGATAATTCTTCTACCGAAGTCCTGATACCACCGTCAGGGTAAGTGGTTACTTCGTACAATGGGACCTGAACAATACTGCTGCCTTTTTTTTCGTAAAGTTTAGTATGGTTATTTAAATTAATTTCATTCAAAGCCCACCCTGAATTGTTCATTTTTAAAGGTTTGAAAATATGATCTTTAGCATACCCATTTAGCTTTTTGCCCGTTTTCAACTCAATTATATACCCGGCTAATCCGGCCCCAATGTTAGAGTAGTCTCTGCGTGTCCCCGGCTTCGCATTCAGGAAATTATCTTTTGAATAATATCGGCCGTCTTGTGAAAAATAATTTTTTAAAAACTCCCCCAGCGGTTCCGCTTTATTACCATCATAATAATAGGTGCTGTCCCCATAAACTGGAGAACGATCCGTTAAACCCGATGTGTGTGTGGCCAGGTGCCTTAATGTAATTTTTTCATCGGGGAAGTAGGGATTAATTACTTTGAAAGGCAGGTAGTTATTGATGTCTTCATCCAGTGAAACTTTCCCTTCTTCCACTGCTTTCATAATGCAGACGCCTGTAAAAGTCTTAGTTATTGAAGCTATATTCATTAGGGTTGAAGGCGAGAAGGGGATTTTATTCTCCTTGTCCGCATAGCCATACCCTTTTGTCCAGGCTACCTTTTTGTCAATGATGACGGATGCGCCTATTCCCACAATTCCGGTTTCGGCCATTGCCTTTTCAATACTCTTGTCAATAGAGGTTTCTGTTGTGCTATTGTTAGTAGCTTGTCCCGTAACATTTTGACAAAATATAACCGTGATAAACAGCGTAATTGCAAATATAAATTTCATAATTTTTTATTAGATGATTAACCGGAGCTTTAGGTAAATGTCGTTTATTACCTCACAAAATTATTTGTCATAGCTGCACAAGGGGTTGAAATGTGATAAATTGTCACCTTTTTGGTGTTAACTTAAAGTCGGTGCCCGCCTTTAAAAAGTTGCAATTAAGTACCGTGTTTTGATGGTCAATCGGCCGGCCTCGCGTTATTCTTATCAATCACCGCCGTATATCGGCTGACCTTCGAAACCAAAAACAAGCCGACGGCCTTTTCGGCAGATTCGGGATTCAGGTTAAATATGTTCGACGGGATATTGGCCGGCGGAGTGGCAAAGATACCACCGTTATTGGTCTCTGCCTGCACCTGGTAAAGGAAATAATAAGCGTCCAACGGTAGGGAATGCAGCTCCACGGTTACCTTGTCCCGGTCTACAAACAGCCTTGAATCTGAGTTAATGGCCATACGGATAGGCTGAAAAAAAAGCATACCGTCGATCTTGTTTCCCGGCGAAAGCCCCCCGTCATAGGATAACGTGTACTCGCTGGAGCGGGCCTGAAGCACATCGTTCTTATACCAACGTACCAGGTAAGTATCTCCTTCCCCCGCAAAATCATTAGCATAAAACTGGGCCCGGAATCCTGACTTCGGGCCGTCTTCCGGTTTGATCGGAAGCGTAACAGACTGGTACTTCAGCGAGTCAATGGCAGGTACCCGCTTCAGTTCCGAAATGGCATAGTACTCTTCCTCCTTGTATTTAATATACAGGCTTATCCTCTCGTTCATCCGTAAATAATTCCGGTTTCGCGGGGTGTAAGTATATACGCCGTCGTTATCGTTGTCATTAAACCGGAACCCCGTGCTGTCCTGCCTGACTACATACACCTCGGCGCCCAATGCCGGCAGGGGTTTCTCCTGGTCAAAATAAGCCTGTGAAAGGGTGAGTTTTACCTGCTGCTCCTGAGCCTCGTCGGTCAGCCAGGCATCCACCACCAACTGCTGTTTTTCTTCTTTCACCTCAATGCTGATCACATCTTCACAGCTGCAGAAGAGCAACAGGGCCGGGAATATCAATAGTTTTTTCATTAAAATTTAAAGTTATAGGTTACCGAAGGCAGCACCGACGCAAATACAGAATACCGGACCGCCTCGGTTCTGGACGGGTCATCCGGGTTCTGCCTCACATATACCGAAAACGGGTTCCGGCGATTATATACATTATATACAGAAAATACCCACTCGCTTTCACCCCGGCCGAAAAGCGCATGCTTATTTCGCTTGGTAGCGGAAAGGTCCAGCCGGTGACTGGCCGGTATCCGATAAGTGTTTCTTTCGTCACTGTAATTATGCGGGATGGCTATTCCCTGCCAGATGTACCTGGTGGTGGGAAAGCTGGCCGGTGTACCGGTCATAAACGAGAACGTAGCCCCAATATTCCATTTCTTCGAAATATCATAAATAGAAACCACCGACAGGTTATGCAGCTTATCGATCCGGCTTAAAAACCACTCGTTATTATTCAGGCCGTTCACCTTGCGTTCGGTCCGGGAAAGGGTATAGCTGATCCAGCCGTTCAGGTTTCCCTTATTTTTCTTCACAAAAAACTCAGCTCCGTAAGCCCTGCCTTTGCCGTACATCAAGTCGCCCTCCACATACGGGTTTAACAGGAGGTCGGCATTCCGGATGTAATCGATCTGGTTCTGCAATGTTTTGTAATACACTTCCACCGAGGTCTCGTACATATTGTCCCGGAAATTCTTAAAAATACCCAATGCTACCTGGTCAGAAAGCTGGGGTTTTATATTGTTGGTGCTGGGAGTCCACACATCCAGGGGGGATGATGCTGTGGTATTGGAGAGCAAATGAATATACTGCGCCAGGCGGTTATACCCTATCTTCAGTGAAGTACTGCGATTTAAGCTGATATTTACTGCAAGCCTCGGCTCAAAATACCCGTACTTCCGGATACTTTCATTCCCGGAAAAGGCCAGGGTATCCCGCAGCGGTTTCCGCTCCCCGGCAGGGGCTGACTCATCAAAAATATAGGCCAGCGGAGTACCGAAATAATCATAAAAAGAATAGCGGAGGCCGTAGTTAAGCGTCAGCCGGCCCGTAATTTTATGCTCGTTTCCTATATACACGGCCGACTCTAACGCTTTTTTGGAGTTCAGGCCGATATCCTGTCCCTCTCCGCCCGAAACCACCCGTGCACTGCCCGGGTTAAAATTATAGAGAATGCTCTGACCGCCAAAGGTAATGGTATTCCGGGTATTCAGGTACCAGGTAAAATCAGGCTTGATACTATAATTCAGAATATTGGAATTCCACCGGAATACATCCTCCTTATTCTTATTTTTAAGGTCAGAATCCAGGGAATAGTTATAATTGGAATAGAAAAGCGTGGTGTTTAAAAACAGCTTGTTATTAAATACGTGGTTCCAGCGGAAGGTGGTGGTGGCATTGCCCCAGTCGAAACCGAAATCCGCCCCAAAAAGGTCTCTTCCTAAATAGCCCGAGAGGTACACGGTATTCTTATCATTGATCCTGTAATTTCCTTTGGCTGTAAAATCATAAAAATAAAACTTTACTCCCTTCAGGTCATCTTTCAGGAAGGGCCTGGCCAGGAGGTCAATGTACGAGCGTCGCAGCGCCACTACAAATGATCCTTTCTCCTTCACAAGAGGCCCTTCCAGTGTAAACCGTGAAAAAATGGTGCCGATTCCCCCGGAAAACTCCGTTCGCTTGCTATTTCCCTCCTTCATTCGCACATCCAGGATAGAAGAGACCCGCCCGCCGTATACTGACGGAATACTGCCCTTAATCAGCTTCACATCTTTCACCACATCCGGGTTAAAAATCGAGAAAAAACCCATCAGGTGCGAAGAATTATACACCGGGGCCTCATCCAGCAGTACCAGGTTCTGGTCTATGGCACCGCCCCGTACATTAAAACCCGAAGAGCCTTCTCCCACCGAGCTCACCCCGGGCAGGAACTGTATGCTTCGGATCACATCTACCTCACCCAGCAGGGCCGGCATTTTTTTGATGGTTCTCATTTCCATCTTATTCACCGACATCTCCATGCTCTTCACATTGTGATCTTCGCGTTCGGCCTTTACAATCACCTCCTCCAGGACATTTCCTTCCGCTTTCAGCTCCAGGTTCAACGTAATGTTCGCATTCAGGTTAATCTCCCGTTCTACTTTATGATAGCCCACATAGCTGACCACCAGCCTATGTGAACCTTTAGGAAGAGTAATAGAATAAAAACCGTATACATTGGTACTTATACCCACCTGCTGATCCCGGGCATAAACATTCACGCCAATCAGCGCTTCCCCATCCGAAGCATCTTTGACCGTACCGCTAAGTGTAAAAGTATCCTGGGCAAAGGAGGGATTTAAAAGGAGACAAAACAGAAACGCAGTGATACATCGTATGAACCCTCTGCTACTTTGGTCTTTTTTCATTATTATCCACTAAAAATTAACTCCGAAATGCAGTCCCGGTTCAGGTGTGTATTTGGGCCACTTGTCATCTTTTTCTTTAAATCCCTTGGGCATTTCCGTGTAAAAAGCACGACCGGCAACACCAAGAGAAGGCTCTATAAAAAACCTGTCTTTGAAGAGTTTAATGTGATAGCCCACGCGGTTAGTGTTGAATATAATGAACCCGTTATCCAGTTTATCGCCGTTTTCCTTCTTAAATGTTTGCCACATAGGCATTGCATGAACAGCTACATAAAGACCTTTCCAGAAATATCTCTGATAAGCCAGGCCCACTCCATATTCTCTTATATAACCGGGGTACTTCTCTTCCGGTTTCCCGTATGATTTGTCATAAAACGGGTTAATACCCAGTGGCCAGGCGTGTTTCCAGGTTATTAGTTCAAGAGAAATTACATCTTTTCCTGTAATACGATAACCCAAATTGATTTGAGCGAAGCCGGGGGGATTTGTGGGAGCCAGATTACCCAGTAAAAACAGGGTGCTCCCAACGAAGTATCGTTTGTAAGTGCTGTCTTCCCTGGCGTATTGCGCTTTAAGGGATAGAGTGCCTGTCATTATTAAGACGAAACCCAGGAAGAAAATTTTCTTTTGCATATCCTTTTTAATTGATGTTAAATGATAATGCAAAATTAGATGGGCAGGTATCTTCGGGCCCTTCACTTAAGTTAAGAAATGTGGAGCTACGCTTTTCCTTTTTCCAAAATTCGGGCTCTTAATCTACTCAGTGATTGGGGTGCTATACCTAAAAAACTGGCTAATTGGCGTTGTGGAACACGCTGAATAAGGTCCGGTCTTTTTTGTATTAAGTCCAGGTAGCGTTGTTCCGGTGAAGACGTTTTAAACTTGTCAAAATCTATTTGTTGTTTAACTAAAAGTTCTTCGGAAAACATTCTGCACAGGGTTTCAAACTTTGGAAATTTACCGTTCATTTCTACTTCCATATCCGAATCCGAAATAGTGAGTATAGTGTCTTCCATGCAACTTATATAATATTCGGACGGAGTTTTGCTGATTACACAATGGGGCGTCACGGCTTCCATTTCTGTGTAAAAAGCTGTAGTTTTTTCTTCACCCTCTAAAATATAGTATGTCCGGATACAGCCTTTTAAGACAAAGTAACTGTCTTTCGATTTTTGTCCTTCTTTGAGTAAAATCGTCCCTTTCTTTACCGAGTGGAATATGTCCAGAGAAAGGATGGCGTTCTTTTCCTCTTCTGTCAGAGAAACGTATTTTGATAGAAAGTCAAACAGGACGTCTTCCATTGTTTTGCTGTTGTTACTGTTGCACTTGCCACCCACGGGCCATGGCTTTGTGATGGGGGTAATCGCATTGCGCCCGTTGAGTTTTGTGCCAAAGTTAAATAGAAAAACGGAAGGTGAGCCTATATTTGTCAGTCGCGATGATTATCGCCCCATAAAATTAAAAATTTCAGCTATTACCGGGGAAATCCGTTTTTGTGAATCCCGGGCAAACCGCATTTACTTTGAAGCGGGTGTCTTTTAATTCGTATGCCAAAACTACGGTGTACATATTCATGGCTGATTTAGAGGAAAGATAAACTGCGCTTTTACCACTTCGAAAACATTTGCATCGTAGGCTGCTTTGAACTTGTCCGGCGTGGCATCCAGTGTTCCTTGCGGATAGCCGCCGGAAATACCGGCATTATTGATGAGTATGTCTAAGGTTCCTGTTTTCTTACCATTGAATGCTGTTTCTAATGTGTTAAGCGTTTCATTGTGAAATTTTTCCATCAACCTCTGTTTTCAATTTCGCTAAATAAGCATTATACAATGCCGTTTTGTATGGCTATTTTTACCAATGCTGCTACATTTTTGGCTTTCAATTTTGCAAGAAGACTTTTACGATGGGTGTTAATAGTGGGCAGGCTTACAAAAAGTTTTTCGGCAATTTCAGGATTGGTAAATCCATCGCATATCAGCAGCAGTACTTCTTTTTCTCTTCGTGTAATGAGCGGCTCGGTATTTTGTGGCAGTTTTAGTGCTTCGGCCATTTCCATACACAGGTATTCACCTCCGGCTTTTACGATATGGATTGCTTCCAGAATTTCTTCTCCGGAGGCATTTTTCAATAAATAACCCGAAGCTCCGTTGGCAAGCATATTCCGAACAACCGGCAGTTGGCTATAGGTACTTAATGCGAGTACACAAATGGACGGATATTGTTTTTTAACGATTTTACATAAATCTATTCCGCTGGTATCCGGCAGATTGATGTCCATCAGAATAATATTTGGCTGATTTTCTTCCAAAAATGCCATACACGATGCCCCGTCCACAGCATGCCCTATGTATTCCATACCGCTTTCGGCGTGCAGCAGGGAACGTATTCCTTCAATGACCATATAATGGTCATCAACGATAAAAATCTGCATCATTTCAATAATTAATTTCAAGTAATACGGAGGTGCCGGTACCCGGTGCCGAGTTTATATCCAGCTTCCCTTTTAAAAAATCAACCCTGTTGCGGATATTCATCCAACCCATTCCCGTAGCTGTTTCCAGTTGTTTCGGGTCAAAGCCCTTGCCGTCATCTTCAACAGTAACAACAAGCTGCTTTTCATCAGACAGAGCGTGCGCCTGTACCAACAAATTTTTAGCATCTGAATGTTTGATTGCATTTCCCGAAAGTTCCTGCACTATACGGTAAACGGCAATGGCTACACTTTGTTCTACGCTAATCTTATCCATCCCCAACGACTGGTAATTTGCCTGTAAGCCTGTACTGCGGCTTATCTCCCGACATAGTTCTTTCAGCGCTGTATCCAAACCATACTTTACCAACATTTCCGGCATCATATTATGTGCTACGCGGCGCATTTCCCGTATGGTATTGTCCAGCATACCGATGCTCATTTCAAAGGCATCAGCATTTTCCGATGTCATAATTAAGTTTCCCTTCATATTATTTAGTGATAGTTTTATTCCGCTCAACATCCCGCCCAGCCCATCGTGCAGGTCTTTTGCCAAACGGCTGCGTTCCTGTTCCTCCCCCTTCAATACAGCTTCTGTTGCGGAAAGCTGTTTTTCTGTTTCAAGCTCTGTTATACGCTGCTGCTGCAATTTTTGCCGATGTCTATAGTTTCGATAACTTAGTAAAGCAAATGCAATAAGTGCCAGGGCACCGCCCGCCAAAATATAATTGAGTGTGCTTTTTTGGCGGAGAGAAAGCTGCTGGATTTTCTTTTCATCCTGTAATATCTTAATCTCACTATCCTTACCCCGCACTTTAAAACGGGTTTCCATCATGGAGATTTTTTCTTTTGTTTCTTCTGAGGACAGGCTATCTGACAGGGAGAGACGTTTTAGGAGAAAGGTATTGGCCGTTCTGTAATCTTTTTTTTGCCCATACCAGTCCGCCAACTGCCTATAGGCGCTTAATTCTCCGTCACGTATTCTATAGGTCAGCGATTTTGCAAGTAGTGTATCAAGATATTGCTTAGCCTCCGCCGGCCTTCCTGCTTTTTGAAGCACCTCAGCAAGAGGGTTTAAAATAACTGTCTGGGTAAGTTTGTCGTCATTTTTTAAAGTATAGTCGTATGCTTTTTTTAGGTAGCTAACAGCTTCATCGTATCGGTTCCTGCCTTTGCTTACAAGCCCTTTGTTCTGATAAAAAAAGATATAAGTAGAGCTGTTATCCAGTTTCATCACAAAGGATTCTACCTTATCCAGTACCTGTTCCGCTTCACTGTATCTCTTTGCATCAATTAACCTTGAAGTATGGCCCAAATTACGCCTGGTGATATTTAAGATATCACCTGTTTTTTCGGCTGCTGCTATTGCTTTTTTATCGTATTCCATTGCCTGTTCCGGCAGCATTAAGTAAGCGTACATCAATGCTATATTGCCGTAAGTCGCCGCTAACGAATTGGGTTCGTAGCGTTCAAAGATGGTTGCAGCTTTTATAAGATTGTTTATTGCCTGCTGGTAATCGCTCAATTTTGCATAGTCGCCGGCCATATTGTTATGCAGCCAAGCCAGGTTAGTCATTGCAAGTTTGGATGTGTCATTTTTTAGGTAGCGCATAGCAGTATCACCATAAATTCTTGCTTTTTCAATATCGCCCCTGTCAGAATAATAAATCTGCAAATGCACATATGCTGTCTGAAGTCCTCTCAGGTATTTTTTTTCCTTGCTGATGCTTATGGCTTCATTAATGTAAGGTAACAGTTTGGTCGTATTATCATTTGCTGCATTCAGCGCATAATCTATAATCAACTTCACCCTGACTGTATCCCGTTTCTGATATTGATTGATTTTCCGAACTAAGCTATCCAATTTTTTTGTCTGTGCCTGACAGAAACCAGAGACTAATAAAAGTGATAATACCAGCCAGGGCTTAGTCCACTTTGATAGTTTTGTTGGTTTTTCTTTCACGATGGTATCGTTAATTTTTCATCTACAAATATAGTGGAACAGAATGCCTAATGCCCATCATCTGTTTTGATGATATTTAATCCTTTGCTAAAAATCATCTGTTTGGACGATTGATTTACATTGGATTACGCCCCAAATTTGCTTCAACATAAATACCTGTAGGTGATGAGAGTGTATTTCGTTTTTCCAATGGCAGGCTATTCTGTAGACAGAGACGGAAGCTAATATTTCAGCCCTGTTGTTACCGTAAAGGAGTAATAGAATAAATAGATTTTGAAAAAGTACTAACCCCATATTTTTTTGGACAATGAGAACTTTTAAAACCCGATTACAGATTTTAACAATAGCTTTTCTTGAGATTGGGTAAACGGTACGGAACCCAGGTGGGCGATAGTAACAGTGTGGTACGCTTCATTTTTGCTAAGGGAAATGATATTTATGCCGCAGGAAATCTTAGCGGGCGAGCTTATTGCCGGAAAAATGGCAATGCTGTTCCTTTGACTTCCGTGGGTACTGCCCAAGTCATCAATATTGGTATACAAGTGTTGGGCAATGATGTATATATGGCCGAATTTGAGTACGCAGGCGGTAAAAAACAGCTAAATATTGGAAGAACGGCACAGCGGCCACCTGCATTTTTATCAGATAATTTCCCATCAATAATATTTAAAAAATGAAAAAAATAATTTTAATACTAACAGCCACGATGCTTTCTATGCACGCAGTCCAGGCGCAGCGGCAAAAAAAGCTGGAAGAGAAAGTAGAGAATATGGTCAATAAGACAATTGACCAGACCACCGACAAAGCAGTGGATAAAATGGTGAAAAAACCGATGGACGATGCTGCCGACGAAGTGTTGTCTGGTTCTGCTGTGAAGAAAACTAAAAACGAAGCAGGGCGGAAAACCGGCGATAGCGGGCAAGAGGAGCAAACAATCCCAACCGGAAATGCTACAGATAGTAGTCAGGAAAAAAACGGTCCGCTCATTACCGATAGTAGAGGTTGGTATCAGGGAAAGTCAATACAATACGCGGAAATCGGCTGGATTAAAACGCTGGATTTTAAAGAACCGGCAAAACCTTTTGCACAAAATGGCTGGAATTATACGGCTTCGCAGATGGCTGTTTCGCAGCAGCTGGCAACCTGGATACAGCAGACTTACAGTCCCAGAGGTTTGTTGGGAGAAATGGTTCAGTCTGTTTATGCACTATCTGCGGGGCAACCGGCAACCGGCACTCACTACAACTATAACGAAGCGGAGAAAAACAACAAAAACGCCTTGCCCAATACCTATGGCGCTTTGGGTAAAATGTATATGAACCTGCAAAAAACAAGCACCAAAAAATTCTGGCCTATTGACGGACTGGCGGGTTATTATGTATGGCAGATTATGGCGAATAATATCGAGCTCATCAGCAGACAAATGGTAAATCTTTCTTCCCCGGATGAATATTACTGCACTATGCCCCAATACAGTATGGGTATGAAAGGTGAGTATGAGGGCTTTGATAAAAATGCCAACTATCAAAATTTTATGAACAGCCCCAATTTGAAAAACTATACCCATTATTGGATACCATCGGATGCGCTGAACAACAACCACGATTTTTATGTGGTAGTGATGACCAAAGACAGTCAGCCGCTCCCCTTTGACCAGGTAACTGTGAGCGAACTGATAGCAAGGCTTGAAAAACAGCTGCCAATGATGTACAAAATTGATTATAACAGCGGCGGGAGAATGGACAATATGTTGGAAAAGGCAAAAAACGGATTGGCGGTGATGAAGCAACAGTTCAAAGATAATTACAACGACTATGTGTACCTGAAAGCAGGTTATGACATCGATATCATAAAGCTCGCCAACATAGATGAAAAAAACAAGAGCAGTTTTTATTGGATGCAGACCAAGCCGCAAACCAACGACAACTATGGCAATACTAATGTTGGCTTTCCGCTCCTACGCTTAAAAAAAGGTGTAAAAGAAGCCTGTGCCAACAGCGGCCCACAGTGGTTGGTGTTTAAATTGTACAAAGGAACATCTACCGACCACGCAGGAACGGAATATATGATGGCAAACTTCGTGAGCCGTTTTAATTACGATTATGTGTACGATTATTTCTTTGGAAAAGAAAAAGTAACCCGCCCGTATCAACCCCAATAATTATACAGATGATTTTTTTTTATTATTGCTGGCAATCCTATGTTTAGGTACTCATACCTTTTCAGCACAGAAAAAAGGCTACGACATTGTAAGCTATACCCCGCTGGAAAACTGGAAGGAGTAAACAAGCGACAGTTATATTTCTTATTCAAAAACAGACGGAGGCGGCTGGGCACAGATAGGCATCTACAAAAACACCGCTAGTAAAGGTAGGTACCATCCTTACCACATATAGCAACGGTAAAATCTGTATCAGTATCCTGTGCAATGCCACGGCAAAACCTTATCTGGAGGATTTTCAAAAGCTGATAAGTTCTATTATTCTGAAAGCAGGCAACGAAATTTCTTCCGCCACAAATGCCGTCAGCACAAACAATAGCATCATAGATTTGTGGGAATATAATGTAAGTGAAAGGTTTGGGTATATGAGCGGAGGCTATTTCAGAAAAGAATTTGATACTTAAATCCAATAAATCAACCGGACAGGAAGGCAGGCAAAATAATAACAATAACGGATTACAGGAGTTCAATTACACACGAAATACATCCGGAAAATCGATAATAGATAGCCCATCGGGTAAATAAAATTAAAATGTAGCATAAAATGATACTTGTCGCCGGATTGTGATTCCAAGGTGTTATTTCCAGGATATTAAGTTTGTAAAGAACAAATTCTGTGGCAAGTACAAATAGTTAAAACCCCAACCACCAACAGAAGAATCGGGTGGTGGTTATCGGTTTTTCGGGAAGAAATTATCCTGATTTATTTTTTTCTTTTGACTTGCTATTTTTAAAACAATTAGCACAATAACAAAAGGTATTATTCTCAAAATGGCTGATTTGAAATCAGGTGGCATTTTTTAGTATTGCTTGTATTTTTTTCCTGTGTAAAATCTATTGAAAGTTTCATTTGATATCAAGGGTTCCAGCTAACGTTCCGGGTATTGCCGCAATCCCATGTTAGTAGCCGTTTTTCCGTCCGCTTACGCATTGATTAGCTTTTGAAATGTAAAGTTCGGGTCGCGCATTTCTATTTCGTTCTTTGTTGAGTCCGCTTGTGCTTCTGTGGCATAAACAAACATTTGCCGTTCGTAGTCGTCAATAGCACTTTGTATAGTTTCAAATTTCCCATTCGTCAAGTTATCGGACAAAATTAAAGCATCCCAAAGTCCGATATTTACGCCTTGTCCCGCAAATGGTGGCATTAAGTGAGCCGTGTCGCCAATGAGTGTTATTGGAAGTGGCCGGTTTATTTTCCAAGTTTTGTCTAACAGTAATTTTCTTATCGGCAAGCCAACAAAGAATGATGTCACACGAATGAGCTGTTTATAGCGTTCGTCCCAATTTGAAAGTCTGTTTGCGAGAAAATCAGCAATGTTTTTGTTGTCTTGAAAATTCAAATTGTTGTTATTAACCCATTCTCCTGTTGCACTAAAAAATACGCTATAACTCAACAAGTCGCCATTCTTTGGGTTTGCAACAAATAGATTTCCTTGATGTGCCGTCATTAAAATATTACCCTTGCAAAGTTGGTAGAACTCGCGACATTTTTTTTCGGGTTCTGGAACGTCTCCTTGAATGGTAAAAGTTCCTGTGTATTCTACTTCTGTGTCTGTAACTAAATTTCGTACTTTTGACATTCCGCCATTTGCAATGATAACAAAGTCTGCGGTGGCTGTCGGTTTGTTTTCAAAATGCAAAAGCCATTTTCCATTTTGTTCTTCTATAGCTGTCAATTTGCTGTCCCACATAACGGTGTCGCTTGTTAAACTGTCAAGCAACATTTTTTTCAGATTGTTTCTGTTGATTTCGGGATTGTCTTGCATGGGTGGTTTAGAAAGCAAAATATTTCCTTGTTCGTCGGCAATTTGTCTGCCCATTGGAATTGCTTTTGCAAAATAAGTGTCAAGCAAACCTGCTTTTTTCATTGCTTCTTGCCCCGAAGTTTTGTGCAGGTCAAGTGTCCCGCCAAAAATTCTTGCTTGTCGGTTTTTGTCCCTTTCGTAAACGGTTATGTCAATGCCGTTTTGTTGTAACAGCCTTGCCATTGTCAGCCCAACGGGTCCCCCACCGATTATTGCAACTTTTTTATGTTTTAGTAAGGTCATATTTTCGTCTGTCTGCGATGCCGTCCTTTATACTTGCCGCCAAGGTTCAAATGTACTTACCTTTTAATAATATAAGCCCCTTTAGGCGTTTTATTTTCAAACCGGATGAGTATACTTATGAGCCGGGTATTTTAGGCGAAAAGAAAGTTATTTTGGATTATTTTTTCCTGTGATTTTATACGAAAAAAGATTGTAAAGACGGAATTGAAGGGTCAATAGAACCCTTGGATAATTCGGGATAAAAAAAACTCCCCGGGCGTTGGTCCCGGGGAGTTTTTCAAATTCATAATCTAAAATCTAGGCCTCCTGTCCCTGCGCAATCAGGTTCAACGCCGACCCCGCCTTAAACCAGCCGATCTGCGCCTCATTGTATGTATGATTTACCGGGATCTCGTCTTTTGAACCGTCTTTGTGGTGGGCTACTACCATTAGTGGTTTGCCCGGGGCAAAGGTGGTCAGGCCCAGGATATCGAAGGTATCGTCTTCCTGTATCTTGTCGTAATCCGCAGGATTCGCAAAGGTCAGCGCCAGCATGCCCTGCTTCTTCAGGTTGGTTTCGTGGATCCGGGCGAAGGATTTCACCAGAATGGCCCGTACGCCCAGGTGGCGCGGCTCCATGGCGGCGTGCTCGCGGGAGGAGCCTTCGCCGTAGTTTTCATCACCTACTACTATGGACCCCACTCCGGCGGCTTTGTAGGCGCGCTGGGTGGCCGGTACTTCGCCGTATTCGCCGGTGAGCTGGTTCTTCACCTTGTTTGTGGCGTCATTGGCAAAGTTCACTGCGCCGATGAGCAGGTTATTGGAGATGTTATCCAGGTGGCCACGGTATTTTAACCAGGGGCCGGCCATGGAGATATGGTCAGTAGTACACTTGCCTTTGGCTTTAATGAGGAGCTTCAGCCCGGTGAGGTCAGTGCCTTCCCAGGGCCGGAACGGATCCAGAAGCTGCAGGCGGTCTGATTTGGGGCTTACTTTTACTTTTACGTTTTTGCCGCTACGGGCGGGTTTCTGGTAGCCGGCGTCAATCACGTCAAAGCCCAGGGGTGGCAGCTCCACGCCCAGGGGCGGAGCCAGCTTCACCTGTTCGCCGTTCTCATTGGTGAGCGTATCTTTCTGCGGGTTAAACGTCAGGTCACCGGCTATAGCCATCGCTGTCACTACTTCGGGCGAGGCCACAAAGGAGTGGGTGTTCGGGTTGCCGTCGGCTCTTTTGGCAAAGTTACGGTTAAAGGAGGTGATGATGGAGTTTCGCTCCTGCTTTTCAGCACCATGACGGGCCCATTGGCCGATGCACGGCCCGCAGGCGTTAGCCAGCACCACTCCGCCGATCCGGGTAAAAGTATCCAGCAGGCCGTCTCTTTCAGCCGTATACCTGACCATTTCAGAGCCGGGGGTAATGGTATACTCCGATTTGGCTTTAATGTGCTTATCAATGGCCTGCTGGGCTACGGAGGCAGCCCGGGTCAGGTCTTCATAGGACGAGTTGGTACAGGAACCGATCAGCCCTACAGAAAGCTCCTGGGGCCACTTGTTTTTCCTGACGGCCGCTGCAAATTTAGACAGGGGCCAGGCCAGATCCGGGGTGAACGGCCCGTTTATCCGGGGCTCCAGCCGGGAGAGATTGATCTCGATCACCTGGTCATAATATTCATGCGGGTTATCGATACATTCCTGGTCGGGCCTTAAATAGTCTTTGATCTTATTGGCGCCGATGGCCACGCTTCGCCGGCCGGTAGCCATGAGGTATTTGGCCATTTTTTTGTCGTAGCCGAAGATGGACGTAGT
Organism: Leadbetterella sp.; assembly: GCA_019638185.1. GTDB lineage: Bacteria > Bacteroidota > Bacteroidia > Cytophagales > Spirosomataceae > Leadbetterella. The sequence goes on along the minus strand of JAHBUH010000004.1, from coordinate 111,475 downwards.
GGCGCCGATCTCTGCGCCCATGTTACAGATGGTACCTTTACCGGTAGCGGAGAGCTTGTCTGCACCGGTACCGAAGTATTCCACGATAGCCCCGGTACCGCCTTTTACGGTCAGCCTTCCGGCCACTTCCAGGATGATATCTTTCGGCGAAGCCCAGCCCCGGAGGGTACCCGTCAGTTTTACACCAATCAGTTTGGGCATTTTCAGTTCCCAGGCCAGTCCTGACATCACGTCACAGGCATCTGCACCGCCCACACCGATGGCCACCATTCCCAGGCCGCCGGCATTGGGCGTGTGGGAATCGGTACCGATCATCATACCGCCCGGGAAGGCGTAGTTTTCCAGCACCACCTGGTGGATGATGCCCGCGCCGGCTTTCCAGAAACCGATACCGTACTTATTGGAAACGGATGAAAGAAAATCGTAGACCTCTTTATTGGCTTCGGTGGCCGTCTTCAGGTCGGCAGCAGCACCTACTTTGGCCTGGATCAGGTGATCACAGTGTACCGTGGAGGGTACCGCCACTTTATCTCTTTTGGCCTGCATAAACTGTAGCAGCGCCATCTGCGCCGTGGCATCCTGCATGGCTACCCGGTCAGGAGCAAAATCTACATAGTCTACTCCCCGGGCGAAGGGCCTGGCAGGGAGTTCTTCCCAAAGGTGGGCATAAAGTGTTTTTTCTGCCAGGGTCATGGGCCTTCCCAAGAGCTTTTTCGCTGCTTCTACTCTCCCTGGTATGCGTGCATACACTTCCTTGATCATTTCTAAATCAAATACTTTCATATGCTGTTATGTTTTGATCTCATCTTTATCCCTTTTTGATAGGAAAAGAATGCGGATAAGATCGTGTTATTAATTGCCTAAATAGAAAATCTTTCCAAATAGCATTAAAGCAGATTCCATCCGAGAACAGAGTTATCCGGGCCTCATTAAAAAAGCCCGGACCCTCAGCTTATGCCCCGGACACCTTTAATATTATCTCACCAGCTCCTTAACCGGCGGCGTAAACTTAGTCAGGTCTATGCCTGTCACGGCCGCTTTATACTCGTCGATATTGGGGATCCGGCCCAGGATGGCCGAAAGCACCACCACCGGAGTGGAGGCCAGCAGGGATTCGCCTTTTTTGCGCTCGGAGTCTTCCACTACACGTCCCTGAAAGAGGCGGGTGGAGGTAGCCAGTACGGTATCTCCTTTGGCGGCTTTCTCCTGGTTACCCATACAGAGGTTACAGCCCGGGCGCTCCAGGTACATCATATTCTCATACTCCGTACGGGCCGTGCTTTTAGGCAGAAGATCACTGAATTCAAACCCGGAATATTTCTGGAGTAAATCCCAGTCGCCCTCCTGTTTAAGTTCATCAATGATGTTATAAGTGGGTGCTGCCACTACCAGCGGAGCGTTAAACTTCACATCGCCCTTCTGCTCTTCCAGGTTTTTAAGCATTTTGGAAACAATTTTCAGGTCACCCTTATGCACCATGCAGGAGCCCACAAAACCGAGGTCTACTTTTTTCTCGCCACCGTAATAGGAGAGGCCCCGGATGGTATCGTGGGTGTAGCGCTTGGATACGTCCTGGTTATTGACATCCGGGTCAGCGATCATCGGTTCGGAGATCACATCCAGGTCAATCACCACTTCTGCGTAGTATTTGGCATTGGCATCCGGAGTCAGCGCCGGTTTTACCCCCGTACGGATCTCTTCGATGCGTTTATTGGCTTTATTGATCAGTCCTTGCAGCACCTGGTTATGATTATCCATGCCCTTCTCGATCATGATCTGGATCCGGCCTTTGGCAATCTCCAGGGATTCAATCAGGGTGTCATCCTGGGAAATACAGATAGAGGCTTTGGCTTTCATCTCTGCCGTCCAGTCGGTGAAAGTAAAGGCCTGGTCCGCCGGAAGCGTACCGATATGCACTTCGATCACCCGACCCTGGAATACGTTCTCGCCGCCATACTGCTGGAGCATCTGGGCTTGCGTGGCATGCACCACATCGCGGAAATCCATGTGCTCCTTCATGGTGCCCTTAAAGGTTACTTTTACAGATTCCGGGATAGGCATGGAGGCCTCGCCGGTGGCCAGTGCCAGGGCTACGGTTCCGGAGTCGGCACCGAACGCCACCCCTTTCGACATCCGGGTGTGGGAGTCGCCGCCGATGATGATGGCCCACTCGTCTACCGTGATGTCGTTCAGTACTTTATGGATCACATCGGTCATGGAGTGATATTCGCCTTTCGGGTCACGGGCCGTGATCAGGCCGAAGTCGTTCATGAACTTCATCAGTTTTGGGATATTTGCCTGGGCTTTCTTATCCCATACCGAGGCCGTATGACAGCCCGACTGGTACGCTGCATCCACTATAGGCGAGATCACCGTAGCGGCCATGGATTCCAGCTCCTGGGAGGTCATCAGGCCCGTGGTATCCTGGGAACCCACGATATTCACCTCTACCCGCACATCCGAGCCGGCGTGCAGTACTTTACCCGGCGTGGTGCCCACGGCGTTCCGGTTGAAGATTTTTTCTACGGCCGTAAGTCCCTGTCCTTCCACAGAAATTTCTTTGGAAGGAGCAAATACCGGCGTAGGCTCAATTTCCAGGATCCTGGCGGCTACGGTCTGGATCTTTTTACCGAATACAATGGCGTACGATCCGCCGGCCTTGATGAACTCCATTTTCTGAGGAGTCAGTGACCTGGAGATATCGATCAGCTCCTGGTCGCCGTTATACAGCTTCTTTTTCTTCGTATTAATGGTCAGAACCGTGCCGGTAGCCACGGAGTACACTTGCTCCAGGATAGGTTCATTATTTTCATTGCGGAGCACCGTGCCGTTCGCATCCACTTTTTTCACCCAGTTTTTCAGGTCAATCCCGATACCGCCGGTTACGTCTACCGTGGTCAGGAAAATGGGTGAAATGCCGTTTGTACCGCCCACTATAGGCGCAATATTCACAAATGGAACATACGGGCTGGCCTGCTTACCGGTCCAGAGGGCCACGTTATTCACCCCTGACATCCGGGATGAACCCACGCCCATGGTACCTTTTTCGGCAATCAGCATCACGCTTTTACCGGGATGCTGCGCCTGCAGTTCCCTTATTTCCTGCTGCGCCTGGGGCGTGATCATACACTTTCCGTGCAGCTCCCGGTCTGAACGGGAGTGGGCCTGGTTACCCGGTGAAAGCAGGTCAGTAGAGATATCTCCCTCACCGGCTATATAGGTCACTATGTGAATTTCTTCCGGTACTTCCGGCAGTTCGGTGAAAAACTCGGCTTTAGCATAACTTTCCAGTACCTCGCGGGCTATGGCGTTTCCGGCATGGAAGGCCTCTTTTAAGCGCTCGATGTCGGCATCGTACAGGAAAACCTGGGTCTTAAGTACATGAGCAGCCTCTTTAGCGATAGCGGCGTCTGCTCCCAGGGCCAGGTCCAGCAGCACTTCAATGGAAGGCCCGCCTTTCATATGCGAAAGCAGCTCAAAAGCAAAGTCAGGGGTGATTTCCGCTACGGTAGCTTCACCGGTGATGATTTCCTTCAGAAACTTAGCTTTCACCCCGGCAGCACCGGTAGTTCCTGGCAAAGTATTGTAAATAAAGAAATTAAGCGAATCTTGCCTGTGCTCATTACCCGGATCCTTAATTTGTTCAATAATTTCTCCCAGCAGTTCAGCACCATCAATGGGCTTAGGGTGAAGCCCTTGGGCTTTGCGTTCTTCAATTTCCTTAATGTAATCCTGGTAAATATTCATAAAAAGATCATGTACAAAAGTTATAGTAATAACCCTCAAAAATACAAACTGATTTCCAATTGAAACAAGAAGTTTGTTATTTAGAAATGTTCAAAATATTTAGGGATTCCCGGCCTCTATTTGGCCTTTTAAAGCCATTTACCTCACTTTTTAAAGTTTTTATAAAAAATTAAAGTAAAGTATCCTTTATTTTGCGGCAACTTTTCAAAAAGTACATGTCAAAAAACCTCGTCATAGTAGAATCCCCTGCTAAAGCAAAAACCATTGAAGGATACCTCGGAAAAGATTTTGTGGTCAAATCCAGTTTCGGACATATCCGTGACCTGCCGGAGAAGGAGCTGGGGGTAGATATCGAAAAAGATTTCGAGCCTACCTATAAAGTGTCATCGGATAAAGTAAAGGTGGTCAATGAACTGAAAAAGGAAGCCAAAGACAAAGAGGTCTGGCTGGCTACCGATGATGACCGGGAGGGGGAGGCCATCTCCTGGCACCTGAAAGAAGCGCTGGGACTCAAAGCAGATACCAAACGGATCGTATTCCGGGAAATTACCAAAAATGCGATCGGGAAGGCCATAGAAAACCCCAGGACCATAGACCTGGATCTGGTGAATGCGCAGCAGGCCCGGCGGATCCTGGACCGGCTGGTGGGCTTTCAGCTGTCGCCCGTGCTCTGGCGCAAGATCCGGGCCGGAGACCGCAAGAACCTCTCGGCCGGAAGGGTGCAGTCTGTGACCGTGCGGATCGTGGTGGAGCGGGAAAGGGAGATCGAGAGTTTCCAGGTGACCTCTTCCTACCGGATACAGGCCGATTTTAACGTAGGAAACGGCAAGGTGCTTTCGGCGGAGCTGTCGAAGAACTTTGAGACCCTGCAGGATGCGGAGAAGTTCCTGAAGGATTGTATTCCGGCCCTGTTTTCCATAGCCGGCCTGGAAGTGAAACCCACTACCAAGAGCCCGGCCGCGCCTTTTACCACGTCTACCTTGCAGCAGGAGGCCTCGCGGAAGCTGAGCTTTTCCGTGCAGCAGACCATGACCCTGGCCCAGCGCCTGTACGAGTCCGGTAAGATCACTTATATGCGTACCGACTCCACGAACCTGTCAGCCGATGCCATAGAAAGTGCCAAAGGCCAGATCATCCGTGCTTACGGGGAGAAGTTTTCCAAGCCCAGAGTATTCAAAACCAAAGATAAATCAGCCCAGGAGGCGCACGAGGCTATCCGCCCCACGGACTTTTCCGTGACCGGTGCCGGTGCCGACCGGAATGAGAAACGGCTCTATGACCTGATCTGGAAGCGGGCCATTGCCTCGCAGATGGCCGATGCCCAGATAGAGCGCACCATCGCTAAAATAGGGATCTCTACCCGCCCGGAAGAGCTGACGGCCTCGGGTGAGGTGATCAAGTTTGAGGGTTTCCTGAAAGTGTACCTGGAAGGCAATGACGACGAAGACGAAGAAAGCAAAGGCATGCTGCCACCGCTGACGGTAGGGCAGGAGCTGGGTCTGCTGCAGATGAAGGCTACTGAGCGCTTCAGCCGCCCGCCGGCCCGCTACACCGAGGCCAGCCTGGTGAAGAAGCTGGAAGAGCTGGGCATAGGACGCCCGTCTACTTACGCGCCTACCATCTCCACCATCATTAAGCGGGAGTATGTGGTGAAGGAAGACCGCCCCGGGCAGACCCGCGAGTACCGCGAGCTGATGCTGAAAGACGGTACCATAAGTTCGGAGTCGAAAAACGAGACCTTCGGAAGCGAGAAAGCCAAGCTTTTTCCTACTAACCTGGGGATGATCGTGAACGATTACCTGGTAGAGAATTTCGAGGAGATCCTGAATTATAAATTTACGGCGGAAGTAGAGGACGAGTTTGATGACGTGGCTGACGGGAAGGTTTCCTGGCAGAAAATGATCAAAGACTTTTACCAGGATTTTCACAATAAGGTAGAGCAGGCGGCAGAAGGGGCCAGTGCGGCTACAGGTTCAAATGAACTGGGTATAGACCCGGCCAGCGGAAAGAAACTCTTTGCCAAAATGGGGCGTTTCGGCCCTTACCTGCAGATCGGTGAGGCTACGGACGAAGAAAAACCGGTTTTTGTTTCCCTGAAAAAAGGTACCCTGATCTCCAGCCTGACGTATGAAGAGGCGCTGGCCATCCTGAAGGGGCCTAAGCTGCCCCTGGAGCTGGGCCTGCACGAAGGCCACCCCGTGGTAGTGAATGAAGGCCGCTACGGCCCTTACGTACTGTATAACGGCAAGTTTTATAACCTGGATAAGGGCGAAGATCCGCTGGGCGTGACCAAAGAACGCGCCGTGGCGCTTATTGAAGCCAAGCAAAACGGAACTGACGGTTCCCTGCCCCGCGAAATGGCGATGTTTGAGGGCCAGCCGGTGGTGATCGGGAAAGGGCGTTTCGGCCCGTATGTGAAATGCGGTACTACGTATTACAATATCCCGAAAACCGAAGATCCGCTGACCATGGACGACGAAAAAGTGGCCGAGATTATCCGGAACGGGAAGAAAGAAGCCGCCAATAAGGTGATCAAGGAGTTTGCGGAAAACGACAAGGTAAAAGTGTTAAACGGCCGTTACGGCCCGTATATCCAGATCGGTAAGCGGAATGTGAAGATCCCGAAAGGGACCGTTCCGGAGGAGCTGACCCTGGAAGATTGCCTGAAGCTGGGAGAGTAAATGAAAAAGAAGCTGGTAGTACTTTCCGGCGCCGGAATGAGTGCCGAAAGCGGACTGAAGACCTTCCGCGATATGGGGGGGCTCTGGGAAACCTACCGGGTAGAGGATGTGGCCACCCCGGAAGGGTGGGCGGCCCATCCTGAAGTAGTACTGGACTTTTATAACCAGCGCCGGAAACAGGCCTTTGAGGCCCTGCCTAACGCCGGGCATGTGGCCCTGGCGGAGCTGGAAGATTATTTTGATGTAAGAATTATTACCCAGAATGTGGACGGGCTGCACGAGAAAGCCGGCTCCACCCGGGTACTTCACCTGCACGGCGAATTATCCAAAGTACGTAGCGTAACCAATCCTGACCTGGTATATGATAAGGGTGCGGATCCCATTCACATAGGCGATCTGGCAGAGGATGGCGGACAGCTCAGGCCGCACATTGTGTGGTTCGGGGAAATGGTACCCATGATAGAGCCGGCTGCAGATCTCTGCCTGAATGCCGATATTTTTGTGGTAGTGGGCACCAGCCTTCAGGTATACCCGGCAGCCGGCCTGGTAGGCTATGTGGGTACGGATGTGCCGAAGTTTATCATTGACCCGCACACTCCTGATTACCCGTTTAATATCAGGAAGGCAGAGTTTATACAGGAAAGTGCGGCTGCGGGCCTTCCAGCCCTGGCAGAGCGCCTGAAAGCGCAGTTTGGGAGGTAGGTAGCCGGCTCCCCCTGTACAGCTCGCCCCCTGCCTCCTGCCTTTCATAACGAAAAAAACACGTTTCTTCCTAATTCACGTGCAACCACCCCCGCTTAGGATGCATCTTCGTGGAAAGAAAAAGCTATTACTTATGAAAAAATTGTTACTTGCCTGCCTTTTAGGCCTGGCGGGAGGAGGGGTTTTTGCCCAGGAAACGACCACAATTCGCGGAACGGTCAAAGACGCTTCTTCCCGGGAGGCCATCGAGTTTGCTACCGTGATGGCCCGAAAGCATTCTGACAGCACCGTGGTGCAGAGTACGTTTACCGACAGCCTCGGAAAATTTATCATGAGCGTACCGGCAGGCACGTATTTCCTCCAGGTCAGCCTGGTGGGCTTTGAATCCCTGACCACCGGGCCTTTTACGGACGGGGCTGCTCCCGCCGAGCTGATGCTACGGGCTGACAGCCGGGCGCTGGCCGAGGTGGTGGTGCAGGGGCAGAAGCCGGCCATTGAGCGGCAGCCTGACCGCATGATCATGAATATAGCCGGAAACAGCATCTATAAATCCGCTATTAACGCCCTGGATGTGCTTAAAAAAGCGCCGGGCGTAAGGGTAGGCCCTGACGGCTCCATTTCATTGGGCAATAACATCACGCCCAAGGTGTTCATTGACGGCAAGGACGTGCCCATGAGCGGTGCCGAGCTGAATAATTACCTGAATACACTGGGACCGGACCTGATAGAGACCATTGAGATCATTACCAGCCCGTCAGCCCGTTACGATTCCAAGTATAAGGCCATTGTGAATATCCGCCTGAAGCGTGACAAGAACCTGGGCTGGACGGGGAGCTACACGCTGGCTTACCGGCAGCACCGGTTCTCTGACCTGAGTAATAACGTGAACTTAACGTATAAAACAAAAAAGGCGGCGTTTACCGCCGCCGGAAACTATAACCCCGGCAAGGGGTATTACCAATATGACGGCACCCAGAACCTCTTTGACGGGAATAGCCTGGATACGTATACCGACGTGGTTTCCAGCTCCACCAGCGTGCCTTTACGGGCGGGAATGGATTACTTTTTCAATAAGAACCATTCGGCAGGGCTGACCTACCGCTTTTATAACCGGAACGAGACGAAAGACAATGCAACCGATAACCTGATCACGAAAAGCGGGGTGTCTGTCCTCCAAAAGACAGGCCAGTACTCTGAACCCCTGGACCGGAATAACTCGCTGAATGGATACTACTCCGGGAAATTCGGGAAATCCACGCTGGATGTGCTGGGCACGGTGGCCCGCTATACCAGTAAGGAGTTTCAGGACATCGATACCCGCGAGGGTGGGGAGACGATAGAGCGGCTGAAGTCAGGGGTAGCCAGCGGGATCGACATTTTTTCTTCCCAGGCCGATTTCCGGACGCCCCTGCTGAAAGGAAATTTTGAGACCGGGGTGAAGATGGCCTTTACCGGTACCGATAACGACGTGCACTTTGATATCCTGAAGGAGAATGGTTTTGAGAAGGACCCGCTGAGAACCAATCATTTTATCTACAAGGAGCGCATCATGGCCGGTTACCTGAATTATTCCGGCGCGTATAAAAAGATCACCTACCAGGCCGGCCTGCGGATTGAAAACACGGATTCCGATGCGCGTTCGGAAAGTACGGATAATGTAACCCTCCGGAATTACACGCACTGGCTGCCTACGGCCATGCTGGGCTGGAAGGTAAACGGGGATCACATGCTGGGGCTCACCTTCACCAGTCGGCTGAGGAGGCCGTATTTTGAGGAGCTGAATCCCTTCCAGTTTTATGTGAGCCCGTTTACCTATGCGGAGGGTAACCCTTTCCTTTTACCGGAGAGAACAGACATGCTGGAGCTAACCTACAGCTTTAAGAACTACGGCCTTTCCGTAAGAACCGGGAAAACGGCTGATAATATCCAGCAGGTACCTTATTATAACCCGGAAACATTCATGACGCGCTATTACCGGGAAAACCTGTCGAAATCCGTTTTTCACTCCATCGGGTTTAACGGCTCAAACAGCCCCCGGAAATGGTGGAATGTGCAGTATTACGGCCAGGTTTCAGCGGATAATGCCTATTATTTTATTAACGGTAAAGCCCTGGATAAGTACGTGATCTCTTCTTACCTGGGAGGTTCACAGGCCTTTACGCTGAAGAATAACTGGACCATAGATCACTCACTGTTCTATTTTGTGGGCGGAGGTGACGCCATCTATAAGGTAGTGCCGTTCTGGAATATGAATTTCGGCGTGCAGAAGATCGTTAAAAAGGTGGTTCTGAAGCTAAGCCTGGATGACGTATTTAATACCGGTAACCAGCGGATCCGATCTAACAGCCCCGATGTGATCGATATGCAGTTTGTGCAGTATTACGGTTCCCGGAAAGTACGGCTCCAGCTTATTTACCGCTTCGGGAAATCTACCTATAAGGCGCGGCAGACTACGAAGACGGAGGAGGAAAACCGGGCAGGGTAATTAACAAAAAATCCCCGGCGGAAGCCGGGGATTCTTATTCCAGATAGCAAGATTAATCTTATTTCTCTGCGTTCAGCTGTCCTCTCAGGGCACGTGGGATAGTCACGGTAGCCACCGGGTTAGCCGAAGGATCAATGATGGTCAGGTCCGGAAGCTCAATAGACTTCACACGGATAGATTTACCCAGACCCAGGTCAGTTACATCCAGGTTCACGAATTCAGGGATCAGCTTAGCGGCTCCCTTTACGCGAATTTTTCTCAGTGTCTGTACCAGTTTACCCCCTTGTTTGGCACCTTTCGCTGTTCCGGTTAAACGGATAGGAATGGTGGTGGTGATCACTTTGTCAGGATTGATCTCCATCAGGTCCACGTGAACCAGGGAGTCATTAACAGGATGAAACTGTTTGTCCTGAAGAATAGCGGTGTATTCTTTACCGTCAACGGTCAGCTTGATCTGATACGCGTCAATGCTGTAAATCACTGGTCTGAAAAGATAAGCGGGTGCGTAGAAAGAAATTTGCTCTTCCCCACCATACAGAATACCCGGTACATATCCTTCAGCGCGTAATTCCTGGGCTGACTGACGACCGAGATTCGCTCTTTTAAACCCTACAATCTCAGTTACTTTCATGATTAAAATTTAAGTTTTTGTTGGTAATTTATGAACAATGTACTAATTGATCCGTTGTCACGAATTCTACCGATAGCGTGCGCAAAGAGCTCAGCTACCGATATCACTTTTACTTTGGCGTTATCCTGCCGCAGCGGGATGGAGTCAGAAACGATCACTTCCTCAAACACGGAGTTCGCAATGATCTCATGCGCCTTGTAGGAGAATACCGGGTGAGTGGCTACTGCCCTTACCGATTTTGCTCCTTTTTCCAGGATAAGCTCTGCCGCCTTGCAGATGGTACCGCCGGTATCGATCATGTCATCTACCAGCACCACGTTAGCGTTAGTCACATCGCCGATCAGCTGCATGCTGGCGATCTGGTTAGCCACTTTTCTTTGCTTATCACAGATCACGATGTCTGCATCAAAGAAACTGGCAAATTTTCTCACCCGCGATACCCCGCCCACGTCCGGAGAGGCAAAGATCAGGTTATCGATCTGCTTTTCTTTCAGGTAAGGAACAAAAACCGAGGTACCTTCCAGGTGATCTACCGGGATATCGAAGAATCCCTGGATCTGGCCGGCGTGAAGGTCCAGTGTCATGATCCGGTCTGCCCCGGCGGCTGTCAGCATATTGGCCACCAGCTTGGCACCGATGGCTACCCTGGGCCTGTCTTTCCTGTCCTGGCGGGCATAACCGTAGTAGGGAATTACCGCCACCACGTAATGGGCGGAGGCTCTTCTGGCTGCATCAATCATCAGCAGAAGCTCCATCAGGTTATCGGCATTCGGAAAAGTACTCTGAACCAGAAAGACATCGCAGCCCCTTACAGACTCCTCGAAATTAATCGAGATCTCACTGTCGGCAAATCGCTGAATGGATACTTTCCCCAGCTCTTTTCCATAATAATACGCTACTTTCCCCGCTAAATACTGAGAATTAGTTCCCGAAAAGATTTTGACTTCTGCCATTGGGGTAGGTTTGTTCCGAAAAGTGCTGCAAAGGTATAAAAAATAACACGAAGTATTAAGGTACTTTTAAAAAATTAATATTATTTTGCGGAAGGATTCTTAAAAACTAACAAGGAAGATGCAACTGTCACTGATAGATGAGATTCCCGAGTTTAATAAAGCGTACTTCCTGGACGTGTATGCCGAAGCACTTTATGACAGCGGGAAAGAGAAAATGCGGCTGAAGACCATTAACGGTCAGCAGGTACCCGAAGATCTGAGCATAAGTATTGCCAGTAAGTTTATCTCCCGGTATCCTGAGGGTACCATTTACAAGCTGGATACCAAGCTGGTAAACCGGGGTGGCAAGAAGCCCTACTTCATTGCTTTGCAGGGAAAACGTGTGCAGCGAGCCATTGAATTTTTTGATTACAATCTGAAGGTTCAGTACGGTTTCGATCAGCAGCTTTCTTTCAAAGGCGCCCACTAAGAGCCGGCCAGCAGAGTGAAGTACCGCTGCGGCGGTAATTCTGAAAATTTTTCCGGGAGAGCCTCCGTTATCTCTCCCAGCACCAGGCTCCGGAACTGTGATTTCAGCTGGTGGTACGATCGGCTGTAAGGGGTGATTTCTCCGTACAGCAGCAGGTCAGGGCCGGTGAGTTGGGCCAGGTTTCGCAAGGGTGATTTGATCACCATCCTCATTTTATTTTTAGTATTCAGGTAGTAGAGGTCAAAGAAAGTCTCTGAAATGACCCCCATGGTTACGGCAGTGTCCAGGCGGCTGAAGTGATTCAGCCCCACCGCCAGCGCAGAGGTCAGGGTAAGATCAGGGTATCGGTCCCGGAAAATGGTGTTCACTGAGCGCACCGTGCCGCTTACCAGGGTCTGGTGGTGAATGGTTTCAGTGACCAGCTCCAGTTCCTGCATATCTGCCGTGGGGAAGGTGAGTTCCAGGTATTTCGGGGCATTTTCTGCTTTAAACTGGGCGGAAGGCACCAGGGTATGGATCTGCAGATCGGAGATCAGCTTTACGGTCTTCCAGAACCGGATGGACAGGATAGGGTGGGTTTCCAGCAGGGCGGTGATGGCCCTTTCACAGGTGCTGATGTCATTGGAATAGCCCAGGAAGTGGTCTTCCAACCCGATGAGCTGCCCCCCGGACCGGACCACAAAGCGGAGGCGGGTAAACTGGACTTCAAAGGTCAGATCATAAAGATCGGTGTGTTCGGCTGAAAAGCGGTCGTCTGTGATCCGGAAGCAGTTATTCATGGTCCTGAAAAGCAATATTTCTCAAAAAAGGAGGGCAATGGCCCGGCTGTAATTGTGCTAAATCTTCTTCGGTAAACCAGCGCAGTTCTGCCAGGATGTTGCCTTCCGGGTCTGAGCCGAGTTCAGGAGCTAAGTTAAGGGTGGAAACCCGGAAATACAATTCCACGCCGTGAAGTTTTCCCGAAATGTGCTGGTTAAGATACACCAGCTCATGCACGGACACCTCCAGGTGGGTTTCTTCCCGGAACTCGCGCTGCAATGCACGGATGATATCTTCCCCCTCCTCCAGGCCGCCGCCGGGGAAATTCCAGAAGATATGGTCTTCATTCAGCATACGGTGGTTCAGCAGCAGCACGCGGTGGTGATCCCGGAGGATGCCGCAGACCCTTACCCGGATCCGGCCGCCGTAGAGAGTGTTTATGTCGTTCATAGCGCTCTTTTCCTACATATTCTTCCGGTAGGCCTTCCCGTATTTTAGCTTCTTTTCGGCCTGGATATCACGGCGTTTGTTGACTTTTTTATTTTTCTCCAGCTTTTCATGGAAGGCGGGGCCCACCTCTTTGTCGCGCTTTACCCGCGGCAGGATGATTTCTTCCCTTTCGGTTTCAAAAGGCATGAGCTGCTCTTCGATCTCGATATAGGGCGGAAGCGGGATGCGGTCCAGTTGCAGCCCGTACATAGCCTCGATCTCCCCGAAAGCTTCCTCTTCCCGGGGGCTGACCAGGCTGATGGCGGTACCGAAGCTCTCCCCGCGGCCCGTGCGGCCTATGCGGTGGATGTAATCGTGCTTTTCTTCCGGGACGTCCATGTTCACCACGTGGGTGATGCCGCGGATGTCCAGTCCGCGTGAGCCGATATCGGTGGAGATCAGGGTTTTAACGGTACCTTCCGTAAATTCTTTGATGGCCCGGAAACGGTAGTTCTGGGATTTATTGGAATGGATGATCTCTACGGAATCTATGCCCCGGTCTTTGAGCTCCTGGTGCAGGAGGTCAGCGGCTGATTTCTGGGCCACAAAGACCAGGTTTTTCTTCATTTCTTCGTCGTTAGCCAGTAGCAGCTCCAGGAGGTTGATCTTGGTACGGAAGTTCGGCACGGCATAGGCTTTCTGGCGGATGTTTTCCAGGGGCGTGCCGGTGTCGGCGTCTTCAATGACCTCCGGAGACCGGAAGATGTCATGGATCAGGTCTTCCACTTCTTCCGAAATGGTGGCGGAGAAGAGAAGGTTCTGGCGCTTTTCCGGGATCTTGTCAAAGATGAGGTTCAGCTGGGGCCGGAAGCCCAGGTCCAGCATCATGTCAAATTCATCAATGACCAGTTTCCGGATGTTTTTTACTTTCAGCACGCCGGCCGCGGAGAGGTCCGTGAAGCGGCCCGGCGTGGCCACCACCATGTCACAGCCGTTAAAAAGCTCGGCCGCCTGGGTCTTCATGTTTACGCCGCCGTACACGCCTACCACGTCAAAACTCATGTAAGGAGTGAGGGCTTTTACGCTTTCCACTACCTGCATGACCAGTTCGCGGGTGGGAACCAGCACCAGGATCTGGGGGAGCTTGTCTTTACTGAAGGTCCACATTCGTAAGAGGGGCAAGAGATAGGCAAAGGTCTTGCCGGTACCGGTACGGGCTATGCCGGCCAGGTCTTTGCCGGACATCACGGCCGGAAAGATCTTTTCCTGGATGGACGTAGGCGTGGTGAGGCCGAGGTCTTCCAGTGCCCGCAGCAGGGGTTTGTTCAGATTGAGGTCAGCGAATTGCATAATGAAGTAATCAGAATAATTTTACAAAATTAGTTGATTTCATGCGTATATTAGTGACCTCATTTAGCTATCAGCTGCCAGGTGTCAGTGGTCAGACTGTAAGTTTCTGACACACAGCGGGATATGCTGAAAGCTAAAAGCTGGTCTCTGATCGTTTAAAACTTTGATAAATATGAAAAAACTCCTGTTGTTCCTTCTGCTCCCCGGTTTTATTTTTGCCCAGAAATCAAAGGCGGTTCCCCTGTTTAATGGCCGTAACCTGGACGGCTGGGTGGTGTACGGAACGGAAAAGTGGTATGTGGAAGACGGCCTCCTGGTGTGTGAAAGCGGTCCCGACAAGGGGTACGGTTACCTGGGTACCGAAAAAAGCTACAAGGATTTTGAGCTGACCCTGGAGTTTTTCCCGGTAGATAACGGTAACAGCGGCGTATTTTTTCATTCCAGCATAGACGGCACCAAAGTGAGCGGCTGGCAGGCGGAAGTGGCCCCTCCGGGTCATTTTTCCGGCGGGATTTACGAATCCTATAAGCGGGGCTGGCTGATCAAGCCGGATAAATCACTGGATAACGTGAAGATGAATGCCTGGAACACCATGAAGGTAAAAGTACTGGGCGATGTGGTCACCACCTGGGTAAACGGCGTGCAGATGATCACCCTGAAAGACCCTGTATTTGCGGAATCTGACGGCAAAATAGCACTTCAGATCCACGATGGCGGCGGCATAAAGGTGAAATGGAGGGATCTGAAGATAAAGACCCTTAAGAATTAGTAAACTCTATTTTTTTATATTGAAGATGGCAACAGAAAACACAGAAAAACTAAAAATTCTCCAGTCCACACTTGACAAGCTGGATAAGTCATTTGGTAAAGGTACGGTGATGCGCCTGAGCGACACCAAAGTACTGGATGTGCCCGTGATCTCTACGGGTTCATTGGGATTGGATCTTGCACTGGGGGTAAACGGTTTACCCAAAGGCAGGGTGGTAGAGATCTACGGTCCGGAATCTTCCGGTAAAACCACACTGGCTATGCATGCCATAGCCGAAGCCCAGAAACAGGGCGGGATTGCAGCATTTATCGATGCGGAACATGCTTTTGACCGGTTATATGCTGAAAAGCTGGGTATTGACACTAAAAACCTGCTGATCTCCCAGCCGGATTACGGTGAGCAGGCGCTGGAGATCGCTGAGCACCTGATCGCTTCGGGGGCTATTGATATCTGCGTGATCGACTCGGTGGCGGCGCTGGTTCCCAAGGCCGAACTGGACGGGGAGATGGGTGACAGCAAGATGGGCCTCCAGGCCCGGCTGATGTCGCAGGCGCTCCGGAAGCTGACCGGTACCATTAATAAAACGGGCTGTACCTGTATATTTATTAACCAGCTCCGTGATAAGATCGGGGTGATGTTTGGCAGCCCGGAGACCACCACAGGGGGTAATGCGCTGAAATTCTATGCGTCGGTGCGGATCGATATCCGGCGGATAGGCCAGATCAAGGATAATGACGGGAATATCATCGGTAACCGTACGCGGGTGAAGGTGGTGAAGAATAAAGTGGCTCCGCCGTTTAAGGTAATCGAGTTTGATATTATGTATGGCGAAGGCATATCGAAGTCGGGCGAGGTACTGGACCTGGCCGTAGACCTGGACATCGTCAAGAAGTCAGGCTCCTGGTTTTCTTACGGCACCGACCGCCTGGGCCAGGGCCGTGATGCGGTGAAGAACCTGATCAAGGATAACCCTGAGCTGATGGCTGACCTGGAAGAGAAGATTAAAGCCACCGTGGCCGGAAATGCGGATGCGCTGATGGATAAAACGGGCGAGGAATCGGAAGACTAAGCGGGTTTTTGAAAAATTTTCCGAAGGGTATAATCGTGTGAAAACACCGAGGGTGCCTGAAATGGACGCAAAATGCAAGGCGTTGAGAATGAGGCTGAAGGAGCATACTATAGTATGTAACTGAAACCGAATTTCGAAAGCAACGCAGCAGTTTGTATACTTTTCAGACACCTTCTTTCTTTTACTTTTTGGTGAAGATTCCGTCTAAGGTATTGTAGTATTATTGTATTTTTAACGTTAGTTATAAAAAAAGAAACGGTTTTGAGGTTCAGAATATTCGCATATCTTTTTCTTCCCGTTGCACTTTTAAGCTTCCGGAGCTCGCAAAATACTTTCCAGATGGGGGAAGAGTATAATTACCGGGTAAAGTACGGTATCCTAACCATTGGCTCGGCTAATGTGGGGGTGGATACGCGCACGTACCAGGTAAACGGGCTACCCTGTTACAAGATTCATATCCTGGGGCGTACAGAGGGGATCACAGACCTCTTCCGGGTGAGGAATACGTATACTACCTATATGGATACCCTGAATTACCTGCCGCAGAAATTTGAGTACAGTGCACGGGAGAATAATTATAAGCGTGACCAGGTGCTGTATTTTGACCACCATAAGAACGTGGTGGTGAAGAAGGAGAAGGAGTCGGTGGATACCTATAATGTGCCGGATAATATTCACGATGTGATCTCGGGGTATTATTCGCTGCGGCACGTGGATTTTTCGCAGTTCAGTATGGGACAGACCTATTCAGCCCCGCTGTTTTTTGACGATGAGTTTTACCGGTTCAAAGTACGGTATGGAGGAAAAAGTACCATTAAAACGCGGTTCGGGAAGGTCAATGTGCTGAAACTGAACCCCGTGCTGCCCGATAATAAACTGTTTAAAGGGGAAGATGCCATACGGGTGTGGGTGAGTGACGACCGGAACCGGGTGCCGGTGAAAATAGAAGTAGACTTCTCTTTCGGGACCATTGTGATGGAAATGCGGAAATATAAGAAGAACCTGTTTCCTTTTAACTGGATGGAATAAAAGTTAACACAGGATATATAAAAATACGGAGTTAAGGGGAAATTTTGTCTTTAACTCCGTATTTTTTATTAGTGAATGTGAAGTTTCTGGTTTACCTTTGCCTCATAATTTAAATCAATTACTTTCTACGAATGAAAATAGCTGTAGTAGGAACAGGCTATGTGGGTCTTGTGACCGGCACCTGTTTTTCGGAAACCGGGAATGAAGTTACGTGTATTGATATTGACCAGGCCAAGGTAGACAGCCTGAGAAAAGGGAAGATCACCATTTATGAGCCGGGCTTAGAGCCGCTTTTCGACCGCAACCGGAAAGACGGCCGCTTAAAGTTCACCACCCAACTGGAAGAAGGCATTAAAGATGCGGAAGTGATCTTCCTGGCCCTGCCTACCCCTCCGGGTGAGGACGGTTCCGCCGACCTGAAGTATATCCTGGGGGTAGCGGATCATATCGGTAAGGTGCTGGATCATTACGCGGTGATCGTGGATAAAAGTACGGTACCGGTAGGAACGGCTGAAAAGGTGCATGCTAAAATAGCGGCTAATGCCAAAACGGAGTTTGACGTGGTTTCTAACCCTGAATTCCTTCGGGAAGGGGTGGCCGTGGAAGATTTTATGAAGCCTGACCGGGTGGTGGTAGGAACCAGCTCGGCACGGGCAAAAACCCTGATGGAGCGTCTGTATGCCCCCCTGGTACGGCAGGGAAATCCCATCATTTTCATGGATGAGCGCTCGGCAGAGATGACAAAGTACGCGGCTAACTCTTTCCTGGCCATGAAGATCACGTTTATGAATGAGATGGCTAACCTCTGTGAACTGGCTGGCGCTAACGTGGATAATGTACGGCGGGGTATCGGTACCGACAGCCGGATCGGTAAGCGTTTCCTGTTCCCGGGTATCGGTTACGGCGGCAGCTGCTTTCCGAAGGATGTTCAGGCCCTGGGCAAGACCGCGCAGGAGTTTGATTACGACTTCCGGATCCTGAAGTCGATCATGCTGGTGAATGAAAAACAGAAGATCAAGCTGATCCCGCGGGTGAAAGAGTATTTCGGGGGCGACCTGAAAGGGAAGACCATTGCCCTGTGGGGGCTGGCTTTTAAGCCGTATACGGATGATATCCGGGAGGCGCCGTCGCTGTACAATATCCGCGCCCTGAAAAGAGCCGGTGCTAAAGTGGTGGTGTTTGATCCTGAGGCTATCGCTAACGTGAAACGGGAGATCGGTAAGAAAGTGAAGTATGCTTCCGGCATGTATGAAGCCCTGGAAGGTGCCGATGCGCTGATGATTATGACCGAGTGGCCGGAATTCAGGACACCGGATTTTGCAAAAATGGCCGGAAAGTTAAAAAATAATGTGATCTTTGACGGACGTAACCTGTATGACCTGGAGGAGATGAAGACATTGAACTTTGATTATTTTTCAATAGGCCGGGAAACCATAACAGCAAAGAAGTAATGAAAAGAATATTAATTACCGGCGGGGCGGGCTTCCTGGGCTCCCACCTGTGCGACAGATTCATTAAGGAAGGTTATCACGTGATAGCCATGGATAACCTGATCACGGGTGACCTGAGGAATATAGAGCATCTTTTTAAGCTGCCGACCTTTGAGTTTTATCACCATGATGTGAGTAAATTTATTCATGTGCCGGGGCAGCTGGATTATATCCTGCATTTTGCTTCACCGGCCAGCCCTATAGACTACCTGAAGATCCCCATCCAGACGCTTAAGGTGGGTTCACTGGGTATTCATAACTGCCTGGGACTGGCCCGGGTAAAGAATGCCCGGGTGCTGATCGCGTCCACTTCAGAGGTGTATGGTGATCCGCAGGTGCATCCGCAGACGGAAGATTACTGGGGACACGTGAACCCGGTAGGGCCGCGGGGAGTATACGATGAAGCGAAACGCTTTCAGGAGGCCATGACCATGGCTTATCACACCTATCATGGCGTGGAAACGCGGATCGTGAGGATCTTTAATACGTATGGGCCGCGGATGCGCCTGAATGACGGCCGGGTACTGCCGGCGTTCATAGGCCAGGCCCTGAGAGGGGAAGACCTGACCATCTTTGGTGACGGTTCACAAACCCGTTCCTTCTGTTATGTGGCTGACCTGGTAGAAGGGATTTACCGGTTGCTGCTATCCGATTACCCTAACCCGGTGAACATAGGTAACCCTTCCGAGATCACCATTAAGGATTTTGCGGAAGAGATCATTAAGCTGACCGGCACGGATCAGAAAGTGGTGTACAAAGATCTCCCTAAGGATGATCCGAAGCAGCGCCAGCCGGATATCACCAAAGCCCGGGAGATCCTGGGCTGGGAGCCCCAGGTAGACCGGGCAGAAGGGCTGAAGCTTACGTATGAATATTTTAAAAGCCTGCCCAAGGAGCGGCTTTTTGAGGAAGCGAAGCACCGGGAGTTTTAGTTGCTGGTATTAGATTCCGGATATCCGCCGGCGGAGTAATGCTCTGCCGGCGGATTTTTTTTATTTATCCTGGGGGACCAGGTATTCTATTTCATAGTGTGCATAGGTCTTGGTGTCATTTTTAATCACGTACCTGGAAATGCGGTTTTGGGCGTCGCGCTGTACGGTTATGGCGTTATAATCTCCGCCGAAGGCATTGTTTTCGTGGGCGTTTATCTTCAGGGTCTGGAGCTCCTTTTTAGCCAGGAAGAGGAGGCCGGTCACAGGGTGCCTGTTCAGGAAAAAGCTATGCGCGGGCTGTTTCTGTACATGGGCAAAAACACCGGTTCCCGTACCGTAGGTGGCGGAAACGCCCCAGCCGTCATAAATGCTGCCTGCTCCGCTGCTTAAGTCGCCGTCCGGGGTAAAAGAGAGGTTCGTGCCCCAGAGGTAGAAACGGTCGGGATTCGGACGGGTGATGTTATCGGTAAGGGTTTCCGATGCACCCGAGTTATCAGACGAAATGAGGGTCAGTTTGGAAGGAGCGTCACTGGTGTATTCATAATTATACTCGTTTTGAAAAGTATAGGAGGAGGCTGAAACCGGTTTTTCCCCGGAGTTTGTGCGGATCAGCCTTTTTTGCCCGTCGTAGGTATAGGTGAGGACAGACTCGTAGCTTCCGGACTTCGTTACCGTTCGGATGCGGGTGATCTGGCGATCAGGATTGTATTCCAGGTGCACCGTGCCGTTTAAATCGGGCACAATGTGGTTACTTATAGTGATGGTTTGGGGCAGGAATATTTTTTCCGGGCTCTCTTCCGGCTGTTTATCGTTATCTTTTTTACATCCGGCCAGCAGCAGGCTGAAAGACAGGAGAAAAGCTAGTATTTTCATGACTGTTTTTATTTATTTTAAGTGCCAAATCCAGGAACAAATTTTGCATAAAAAACAGTCATGCCCTATAGCATGATGATGTGTGGATTTAGTATTTTCAGGAGTCTATTCTCAGGAAATCGCCTGTTTTACTGAATTCCAGCTCCAGTTTATTGTCCAGTTCCACCTGCTGGCGCTTATCATCCAGCTCCCACTGCAGGATATGGCTTCCCGGGTAATTGGCTTTGACATAGCTCAGGATTTTTTCGGGAATCACGGAATCAGGCAGGGCGCTGCGCGACTCGATGGAAGTCACTTCCTGCTTTTTATTGAATTCCAGGGTGATATTTCCTTCCAGGATGACATCGTAAGAGTGAGATAAGCCCTCCTTTTCCTTCACGGCCTGAAGTATTTTAGCGGAAGGGAAATGGGTATTCACGTAAGTAGTGATGGCAGAGGGGATGTCATTTTCTGCCAATACTTTCTGGCCTTCACAGGCGGTAATAAAGCCTACAGACATCAACAAGACCACAGACATTAGTTTTTTCATGATATATTTAGTTATTTGGTTACTCAACTGTCAATTTTTATAAAATTCCCTTTTGCGTCAAACTCCAGCTCCAGCCCGTTAGAGATCTCCACTTCATACGATTTCCGTTCCTTTTCAATTTTGACCACTTCGTTATTCGGGAAACTCTTTTTGATGTAGGCCAGGATCTTCTCCGGAATAAACCGGGTGGGTATGGGCTTCCGGTGACCGTCCACCTCTTTCCAGTCGCCTTTTTTATCAAATTTGATCTTAATCTTATCCAGGAATGTCACCTTGTATTCAAGGTCCAGCCGGTCTTCAGTTTCTTTCAGGATGTACCGGACCTTCTCTTTGCTGAAGTTCTTCTGAATAAAGGCCTGCGCCTTTTCAGGCAGCTCGCCGAGGTCTATTTTCCGGTCTTTTTGTGCATGCACAGCCCCCGAAAAAGCGATAAGCAGGATCACCGGTAAGAGTATTCGTTTCACGGTCATTGGTTTTTGATGCTACAAAGTTCATCAGCGATTTGGGAAAGAAATGGGAAAGGTTTGCCGGTTATAAATGAAACTTTTGCTATTTGCAGAAATTTCTTAAATCATAACGGATGAGTTTCGGCAATCGCATACTACAGTCCATGGGGAGTTTCTCAGAAAGAGAGGTGGCCTTTTTTGAAAGTAAAGCAGAAAGGGAAGTGCTGGGCAGGAATGCTATCCTGCTGAAAGAAGGAGAGGTATGCCGGTCTTTTTTTTACGTCCTTTCCGGAATGGCCTACCAGTATTCTTACCGGGATATTGATGAAAACATTGTAGAATTATACACCGAAGGCGACTGGTGTTTTAATCATTCCAGCTTTATTCGTCAGAAGCCCTCCGAAACCTTCATAAAAGCGTATTCCGACCTGGAAGGAGTAAGGTTATCCCTGATTTCTGTTCACGAATTAATAGCGGCATCTCCCTCTTTTTTTCAGTTAGGTAAATTACTGGAATCGGGTGTGTCAAGGGTCCGGTATTTCGATGAAGCCAGTACGGCTGTGGAGAAATACAATCACTTATACGGATCACGGCCCGACCTTTTCCAAAAGTTTCCTTTAAAGATGATTGCTTCCTATCTGAAAATTGCTCCTGAAACGCTGAGCCGCATCAGGAGTATCCGGTAACCGCATTTCTTGATGTGGGTCAAGTGATGAAATGCACACGGGTTCTCATTTTTGCGAAAAAAGTAAATTATGGAAGCATTTAACTGACCTGAGCATGCTGATAGAAACCTATACATCCAAGTGGATTACCGATTTTAATAGTATAAAACGGGAAATTGAAAACGGGCTGGAGGGGTCCGGGTATGTTATTGAACACGTGGGAAGCACGGCTGTTCCGGGACTGGCTTCGAAGCCCATAATCGATATTGACCTTATTTATACGCACCCTGATGACTTTCTTAAGATTAAACGGGGATTAGAGAAAACAGGCTATTTCTATAATGGTAACCAGGGGATTGAAGGGAGAGAAGTTTTTAAAAGGAACGGGAAGTTGACCCATGTAGTTTTGGACACTATAAAGCACCATCTGTATGTTTGTCCCGTGGGTAGTAAAGCATTGGAAAGGCATCTTCTAAGCCGCGATTATTTGCGAAAGAATGAGTGGGCAAGGTTGAAATATCAGCAAATGAAATATGAATTGGCTGAAAAAGCCGGCCAGGATAAAAGGATATACCAGGAATTAAAAGAGTTAAATGTGAATGAATTTATTGATTTAATGATCCGTAAAGAGAAGCTTGAAACTTCCCATTTCCAGGATCCCGGGGGTATCTGAGTTCAGGTTTCAGTTTTTTTAACGGTAAAAAAGTGTTGCCCGTCCCGGTAGGAATAATCCAGGCGCAGCTCCGGGTAGGTTTTGATAATGCTTTCCACAATAGACAGGCCCAGGCCGGAGGAGCTGTTATCCGAAGAATACTTATAAAAACGCTCGAAAATGATGGCCGGGTTCAGGGGCGGCAGTGGGCTGGTGTTGGCTATGCTGAATTCATCCGGGCGGACGGTCACTTCTATTTTTCCTCCGGGGGTATTGTAGCGGATGGCGTTACGGAGGAGGTTAGAAACGAGGATGGTCACCAGGTTTTTATTGGCGTGGAGGGTGAAGTCCTGCTGCACGTTCTGCTGCAGGGTGACGTCTTTGAAACGGATGATGTCATCCAGTTCGCCGGTGAGTTCGTCTATGACCGCGCGGATGCTGACCGTTTCTTTATCCTCAAACTGGCGATTTTCTATGCGGGAAAGCATGAGCAGGGAGCGGTTCAGGTTCACCATGCGGAGGAGGGCGCTTTTGGTTTCCCCGATCTCCGTACTCTGGGTTTCGTTCAGGTCGCCGTTTTCCAGCAGCAGGTCCAGCTTGTTAATGGTGATGGCCAGGGGGGTCTGGAGCTCGTGGGAGGCGTTTTCGATAAATTGCTTTTGGCGGAGGAAGAGGCTTTCGTTCCGGTCTATCATTTCCTGTATTTTCTGATCCAGGATGATGAATTCGGTGACGGAGCTGCTGACGGGTTTTACCCGGGAACTGCCCCCGAATTTATAGTTCTGAAGGTCTTTAGTCAGGCTTTCCAGGGGTTTCAAGGCTCTTTCCAGCGCAAAGTTATTCACCAGGAAGAGGGTGAAAACAATGAGCAGGTAGAGCACCACCAGGGCTATGGTGAGGTCGATCAGGAAGTCGTCTTCTTCTACGGTGGAGGTACGGATCTCCAGGGAATAGGGGCGGCCGTCAGGGGCGTAAAAGCCGGTACGGAGCACCCGGTAGGGCTCCATTTCATCGTCATATTCCATGTAGATCATTTGCTTGGAAAAGACATTGGTTTTCCGGAGGGAATCACTGGGGAGTATCCGGAACTGGTTAATGCCGAACTCCCGGGTGTGGAGCACGGTGGAATCCAGGTAGGCCTGGCGGATGATGTGTATTTTCTGGTTTTTGAGGCCGTCATCCACGTTATCGTAGACCTCGTCCAGGATAAAGGCATAGAAGAGCCCGGCCCATACCGCCACCACTACCAGCAGGATGTACACCAGGTGCTTTAAGGTATAGTTTTTCAGTGATTTTCCCATCAGACCAGTTTATAGCCTACTCCGTAAACGGCCTGGAGGTCAGCTTCAGCGTGATTATCCTTTAATTTTTTTCTCAGGTTTTTCACCTGTGAGTAGATGAAGTCAAGGCTGTCAGCCTGGTCTATATTATCTCCCCAGATAGATTCTGCCAGGGTGGTTTTCTGGAGGAGTTTGTTCGGCCGCACCATGAAGTAGTAGAGCATGTCGTATTCTTTGCGGTTCAGGCTGACCTCCTGCCCGCTGATTTTCAGGATGCGGTCTTCGGGGTAGATGGCCAGGTTTTTATAGGTGATGTGGTCTTCTCCCTTGTGCAGGCGCCGGCGGAGGGCTGAATTGATACGGGAATGCAGCTCGGCCAGGTGAAAGGGCTTGGCCAGGTAGTCATCAGCGCCGAGGTCCAGGCCGGCCACTTTATCATCCACGGCGTCTTTTGCAGAAAGGATGATCACGGAGGTTTCAGGGTGCAGGTTCCGGATCTCTTTCAGGATATCCAGGCCGTTACCGCCGGGAAGCATGATATCCAGCAGGATGCAGTCGTAGCTGTAATCCTCAATTTTACGTAAGCCGGAGGGGAAGTCCTGTGCGTATTCTACCCGGTGAGCGGAGGCTTCCAGGGAGCTCTGCACCACTTTGCGCAGTTCCGGTTCATCTTCTATGATAAGAATTTTCATCCGATCCGTTTTTCCCACAAGATTAGCCGTAAAATTAGGAAAGAATTGGGAAGAGCCATGCGCCCGGCCCGGAAAGAGGCCGGCCGGACTTTAAAATAATATTGCGGATGCCCCGGAATTTTTATTCGGTAAATTACCTAATTTGCAGAGAAAGAAGGCGGTAGGTGAACCTGTGGCCCAGGTGTAGGTGGCTGCGGTTTTTCAACTACGGCCCCGCAGAATATGTATGGCGAAGCGCCACCTATAAAAAGTGGTGATAAAGAAATGATTAAGTTAATGGAGCAGATACCTGAAAAACGAACACTCCCCAACCCCATCAGTATTTTAATGGGGGTGGTGGTGCTGGCCGCCGTCAGCACCTGGCTGTTACCGGCCGGGCAGTACAGTAAATTATCTTCGGACGCCCATACTGCTTTTGTGCTTACGTCAGATTCCGGTACGGTGTCCCTGCCATTCGCCCAGAAGACCCTGGACAGCCTTTCCATAAAAATACCTTTGGAGAAATTTATCAATGGCGACATCCGGAAGCCCGTGTCGGTGCCGGGAACTTACCAGAGGCGGCCCGCCAGCCGACAGGGGCTGGTGGCCGTGCTGCAGGCCCCGGTAAAAGGCGTGACAGACAGTATAGATATCATCCTGTTCATCCTATTTATCGGGGGCTTTATGGCGGTATTTAATAAAACAGGGGCTTTGTTTGACGGCATAAAATACCTGGCACAGCGAATGAAAGGCAAAGAAAGGCGGCTGATCGTTATCCTGGTTTTTATATTTTCGTTTTGCGGAGGCTCTTACGGGATGGACGTGGAGGCCATTATATTTTACCCCGTGCTGGTGCCGCTCTTTATGGAAGAAGATTATGATGCCATGGTACCCCTGGCCATCGTATTCGGCGGAGCGGCGGTGGGGTATATGACCAGTTTTACCAACCCGTTTTCCGTGATTATTGCTTCCAATGCCGCCGGGATCAGCTGGATCAACGGCCTTGCCGGGCGCCTTGTGTTTTTTGGGATTTGTACTTCGCTGCTGGCAGGATACATTCTGTGGTATGCCGCACGGGTAAAAAAAGACCCTGCTTCTTCCCTGGTTTACCGGGTGGATGGTATCGCGGAATCTCCTTTTCCCATGGAATCATCGGTATCTGCTGAAGGCAGTACCCTGAGCAGTAGTAAAAAATGGCTGCTATTGATATTTGTGGCCAGTTTCATCACCATGATCACCGGAATCGTATTTTTTGAATGGTGGACCACTGAAATGTCTGCCCTGTTTTTAGGGGCAGCGCTTTTAGTGGGGATGATCGGAAGGATGGATGAAAAAACTTTTGTGGCCGAATTCATAAAAGGTGCGGAGAGCCTGCTGGCTGTGGGGCTGCTGGTAGGGCTGGCCCGGGGTGTGACCATTCTTCTTAATGATGGCCTGGTGAGTGATACCATCCTTTTTTATGCCTCCGGCATGGTACAGCATTTTCCACCGGCCATTTTTATAGTTCTCTTAATGCTTTTCTATTTTTTCTTCACCATACCGGTCAGTTCATCTTCCGGTATGGCCATGCTCACCATGCCGATCATGGGGGCCATAGCGGTTCTTCTAAATATACCGGGGCGCGAAGTGGTTAATTCCTACCTGTTCGGTATGGGTATCATGTTCTTATTTTCACCCACAGGTTCCGTTTTTCCGGCCTTGCTGCTGGTAAAAATAAGCTATAAAGCATGGTTAAAATTTATTATGCCGGTGGTCATTGCATTGCTGATCCTGAGCAGTATTTATTTACTGATTGGAATCAACTTTTCGTGATGGTGATCACCGGCGATGATGAAAACTACAGCAGAGCCATGAGCAGATTACGAAGTACTCAGCTGACCACACCTCAGAGCCTGGCCCGGAGGCCTGCCTCGTCTATAAAACCCGTATGATTCCAGGTTTCCCGGCCGTCTTTGTAGACTTTAAGCACGGGTAGTCCTGAAACGCCCAGGGCTTTGCAGAGACGGGGATTCTGGTCGGCATCAATACGGATGACGGCGACTTTCCCGGCCATGTCCCGGGTGATATTTTCCAGGTAAGGTTTCATTTTTTTGCAGGGAGCGCACCATTCGGCATAGAAGTCCACCAGTACGGTTTTTCCTGATTTCAGCATGGCTTCATATTCAGCCGGTGACATGCCCTCTGACGTAACCGTAAGCTTCACTTCCGGCAGATCGTTATTTCGCCATTCCATCATTCCGCCGGTCATTTCGTAAATCTGCGTATAACCTTCGTCCTTCAGGTATTTCGCGGCGGAGGAGCTGCGCCCACCGCTCAGGCAGTAGACAAAAACCGGTTTCGATTTATCCAGCGTGGCCGCCATGGACTTAAATTCCGGGGAGCTGATGTCTACGTTATTGGCGTCTTTAATGTGGCCGGCCTTAAACTCGGAAGGAGTTCTGACATCCACCACCTGTGCGTCAGGTGTGCTCTGGATCTTCTTCGCAAATTCCTTTGCCGACAGTTTGGTGTCCGTAGACTGGGCGTGGCTGCAGGCCATCCCTGTGACCGTTAAAAAAATGACGAGCAGGTTCTTCAGCATGATGTTTATTTTTAAGTTTAACGGCCAGCATTATTTGTTATTGCCGGTTTTAAAATAAGATAAAAGTAAGCCCCCCATCAGCGCACCATAAGCGGTGCTGTTCAGGGGTTTTGACGTGATAGGGCAGGTGCCGGTAACGCAGCCCACGTATTTCCAATATAAAAAGCCGCTCAGTGCACCCAGCGCCACGCCGATGATGACCACCAGGTTTTTCTTTATAAAATCATTCATTCGCATCCCTGGTTAAGGTGGGGTCTTCCGGGTTCCGGAAGGAAGGGCGCGGATTACAGGTACCGCCTGCGCCACACCCGATGTTCATCACGGGCATAATAGAAAATAATACCCCTAAAGTAATAAACATTCCATCCTTTACAAGAATTCCCTGCACAATTATCGCCACGGCGATAGCCAGCCGCAGCAGGCGGGACAGGTTCCAGGCGGAGAGGTATTTTTTCATTTGTTTTTTTTCAGGGTATTGATGCCGAAGGGCAAATATAAGGGACAAAAACTGATAAATGACGTTAATGCAAATACCAGGGCCAGTATACCCAGAACGATAGCCAGGGTGCCTGAAATTACATTCATGAAGTACAGCGCCGCTATAATTACGGCAATGGTGATACGGATGATCTTATCCGTGGAGCCCATGTTCTTTTTCATTGTATTTTTTGTTATAAGGTTATTTTTAAATCTGATCTTTGGCACGTTGTACATTTTGCCAGGTACCGCCGTTCATTACATTCGTGAAACCGTTTTGGTTTAACAGGGCCTTAGCCTGCGTGCTGCGTCCGCCACTCCGGCAGAATACGATGATCTGCTTTTTGTTTTTGAATTTGGCCAGTTGAGCCTGTAACTGGTTCAGCGGGATATTTACCGCTCCCTTTACACTGCCGGAGGCAAATTCCCCCGGTGTGCGTACATCTACCAGGAAGGCCCGGTCTTTGATGGCTTGTGATAGTTCGGTGTTGTCACCGGATCCGAACAGGTTTTTCAGTAAGTTTAACATGCGTATTTGAATTGATTAAATTATAAAAGAGTGGTGGGACATACATAGTCGCTCACCGCAAATTTTCCTGAGTCTTTAAGGGCTTTAAACCCGCCCTTTACGTCAATGAGATGATGAAATCCCCGGGCTTTAAGGATGGAGATGAAGATCATGGAGCGGTAGCCGCCGGCACAATGCACATACCAGGTTTTGGCGCGGTCTATTTCGGTCAGATGCTCATTGATGTAGTCCAGCGGCATGTTTTCCGCACCGATGAGGTGCTCTGAATAGTACTCGCTTTTCTTCCGTACATCCAGGATATTCAGTTCCGGATCAGCGGCCTTTAACCGGGCCAACTCATCGGCGGATACGGAGCGGATGGTGTCAAGATCCTTCCCGGCCTCTTCCCAGGCCCGGATGCCTCCTTCCAGGTAGCCGATGGCGCCGTCGTACCCTACGCGGGCCAGACGGGTCACCACCTCTTCTTCTTTTCCCTCGTTGGCTACGATCAGCAGGGTCTGGCGGATATCCGGAACCAGGGCACCCACCCAGGGCGCGAAGCTGCCCTCAATGCCGATATTGACTGAACCGGGGATAAATCCCTGCGCAAAGACCTGTGCATCGCGGGTGTCCAGGATGAGGGCGCCGGTTTCATCAGCTGCGGCTTCAAAGGCCGCGGGACTGAGCGCCTGAAGGCCGTGATCCAGTACCCGATCAATGCTCTCATATCCGCGGATATTCATGAGTACATTAGCGGGGAAGTACCCGGGTGGAGGCATCAGGCCCTGCAGCACCTGTTTTATAAATTCTTCCCGGCTCATGGGCTGCAGGGCGTAGTTTGTTTTCTTCTGGTTACCCAGTGTATCGGTGGTTTCGGGGCTCATGTTTTTACCACAGGCCGAGCCCGCGCCGTGGGCCGGGTAGATGATGAGGTCATCGGGCAGGGGGAGCACCTTTTGATGCAGGGAGTTATAAAGATGGGAAGCCAGCTTTTCCGGAGTCAGGTCGGCTACTACCTTCTGGGCCAGGTCAGGGCGCCCCACGTCATTTATAAAAAGCGTATCCCCGGTAAAGAGCCCGGTTTCTTTGCCGTTTTCGTCGATAAGAAGAAAACAGGTACTTTCCATGGTGTGTCCGGGGGTATGAATGACCTTCAGGATGATGTTTCCCACCCGCAGCTCTTCGCCGTCTCTGGCCACAAGGGCCTCAAAACCGGGCTTTGCCGTAGGGCCGTACACAATGGTGGCGCCGGTTTTTGTGGCGAGGTCCAGGTGACCGCTCACAAAATCGGCGTGGAAATGAGTTTCCAGGACATATTTGATTTTTGCCCCGTCTTTCTCTGCTTTGGCCAGGTAGGGCTGAACTTCGCGAAGGGGGTCAATGATCACCGCTTCGCCATTACTTTCCACATAGTAAGCTCCCTGAGCCAGGCACCCGGTATAAATCTGTTCTATTTTCATGATGGTATGGAGTCTGTTCCCCGTTTACAGATGCAAACTTACAAGGCCCTGCGGACGCCTACAGTAACATGAGTTACAGAGCCGTTATTTTTTTAGTTAAGGGGTGAATGCTTAATTTTCCTGTTCGTATTCCGACTTGTAACCGCCAATATGAATCTCGCTGTCTTTGATGCGTTTATGGTTCCGGAAGTAGTTTAGGGCCCCGGTGATGAAGAGTACCCCGGAAATGGTAAAGAGGGGAATCTCAAAGATCCCGGCATGGGGATGAACGGCAAGGTTCTGGATGGTCAGACCGGCTACCAGGAAGTACATGGATGAACGCAGAAAGGAGAGAAAGGTGGTCTGATTAGCCAGGTGAGTGCGCTGTATGGCCAGTTTCTCCCGGAGGATCAGGTCTTTTTTGATGGCCTTATCAACAAATTTATCTTCCATACTATACGGTTAATTTTTCATTAAGTCGGGCTGCCGGATAATTCGATGTTACTCCGGTTCAGTTTTATTTTTCCTTCGTTTTCAAGGGCTTTTAATAGCCGGGAGATCACTACTCGTGAGCTGTTCAGCTCGTAAGCGATCTCCTGGTGGGTTTTGTTGATCACATGGGTACCATTCACCTTGGCCGCTTCCCGGAGGTAATTCAGCAGCCGCTGGTCCATGTGCATAAACGCCAGGTGGTCAATGGCCGAGAGCAGTTCGTTAAAGCGGTTATTGTAGCTTTCAAAGACAAACGCACGCCAGCTTTTGTATTTCCCCATCCATTCTTCCATGCGGTTCACGGGCACCATGGCCACCAGTCCGCTGTTTTCTGCAATGGCCCGGATCTCACTTTTTTTGTCGCCGGCGCAGCAGGCCAGGGTCATAGCACAGGTATCGCCTTTTTCAATAAAGTAGAGCAGGAGCTCGCCCTCGTCAAAGTCTTCCCGCATAATCTTGATGGCACCCGTGATGAGCAGGGGCATGGTTTTGATGTATCGGCCGATCTCGATCAGCACATCGCCTTCCTTAAAAGGCACCAGTCGGGCTGCGGCGGCGATCTCGTTAATCAGCTCCGCCTCAAATATACCGCGAAATGTATCCTGTATCAGTTCTTCCTGGTTCATAATGGAGGGGGCAAAGGTCCCCCGTTATTTTTTTGTTTTGTGTTACCTAAGTTACATTTTGTGAAGCGCAGACAGATTGACCTGCTTCACAGCCGGTTACAATGCCAGTTTGTCAGGAATACCGATCGGGTACGGAATTTGCCCCTCCTGTTTACAAAAATAAGCATAAAGATGAAAAGTTACGAGAATATAAAACTTCAGGATATAAGCGGCAACGATGACGGCAGCTACGCTGCTTTCCGGGAGAAGCTGACGGCAGTAGAACAGTTTCCCACTATTTATGTTTTTAAGTTCATTCTGCCGGCAGCAGAAGATGCAAAAGCGAAAATTGAGCGGATTTTTGAACATCCCAGCACCAAAATAAATGTAAAGCACTCAGGAGGGGGAAAATATGAGTCCTTTACCGTGGAAACTTTTGTGAATAATGCAGACCAGGTGGTCAGTTATTATAAGGAAGTGGGTAAGCTGGATAAAGTGGTAATGCTGTAAAAAAGACCGGGTAAGCCTGTTCGGGCTTACTTTTTCTCCATGAGTGGTTAGATGTTAGAAGTTAGCCGCGGCAGTTGACGGCTAACATCTAATTTCTAACCGCTGAAAACTACGGGCATTGAAGGCGGATCCCGTTTATCCGTGAATTTCAACCGGCAAAGCCCGGGAAAGATGCCTCCGGGTGCGAAGGTAATGACGGATCCCTTCCAGTACTCCCTGTGCCAGTGGCGCCGTGGAAAAGTACACATTGGGGTTTTCTTTCAGAACCACCAGCTCGGGGCTGTGATTACTCACCACAATACCGTTAGTACGGCCGCCCAGCATGCCCAGGTCATTGCCGCCATTTCCGGAAACCATAAAATTACGGATACTCTTTTTCCATTTGTAGCTCAGGTAATGAAGGGCCTTGCCTTTTCCGGCCCGGGGCGGCACCAGGTCCAGGTGATGGTTATCGGTCAGAAAGAGCTTTGCCCGAAGCTGGTGGCTTTGAAGCAGGCGGTAAATGCCGGCCAGCTGCTCCCCGCCAAAGCCCGGTTCCACATAATAACTGAGCTTATGGG
Organism: Leadbetterella sp.; assembly: GCA_019638185.1. Taxonomy (GTDB): domain Bacteria; phylum Bacteroidota; class Bacteroidia; order Cytophagales; family Spirosomataceae; genus Leadbetterella. Next base: position 79,692 of record JAHBUH010000004.1, on the reverse strand, counting down.
GTGTCTGGGCTTCCAGTTCCTGCAGCGTAAGGCCGGGATAGTCCTGAAGCAGTTCCTGCAGCTTTTCGCGCTTCCATTGAAACCCAATGTGTTTCTCCCAGCCCCTGTCCGGCAGGAAGTCTTGGGTATAATAGATTTCTGTGCCTACGGAGCAGATGATGATCTCCGCCGCCGCAAGGAGGGGATGCGTTCGGAGGGCCTCCTTCGTCATGGCGATATTGCGGCCGGTAGATATCCCGAAAATGATCTGATTTTTTTGAAGAAATTCCACAAGTTCCGGTAAGCCCGGCGCTTCCTTTCCTTCAATGAGGGTGCCGTCAAGATCTGAAATGAAAAATACGGGGGCTTCCAGGAGGCGGTCTCCCCAGGCGGCACCGGGCGGCGGTGCGGAGTCTCCTTTTTGCAGGAGACTGTCCAGCAGCTCGGTATACCGGGTGGCATGGGCGGCCCAGGAATAGGTTTCCCGGCTGCTGATGATCCCGTTTTCTGAAAACTGCGACCACAGTTCCCGGTCGGAAATAAGGCGTTTCAGTGCCTCTGAGATCTCTTCAGGCTTATCTACATCTACCAGGAGGCCGTTTTTGGCATTACCAATAATATCCCTGGGCCCGCCGGTAGGAGAAGCCACCACAGGCAGTCCGCAGGCGGCTGATTCCACAATGGTAAGGCCGAAGTTTTCACCGGGAGTAGCATTCACAAATACCCCCTTTTTACGGGCGGCCACCCGGTAGATCTCGGGTACCTCGTGATAGGGATCGTTCTTTTTAGGAATGGCCATTTTTCCGTAGAGGTCGTATTTGTCCATTAGCAGGAGCAGGTTAGTAAGGGTCTCCTGCTCATCGGGTGACATTTGGGTAATGTCTTTTCTCACGCCGGCAAAAATGGCCAGGTTAGCCATGGCCTGCAGCTCCTTGTTACGCCCGTAACTGGTGATGATGGTTTCAAAGTTTTTGCGTTTATCGGCTCTTCCGATGGAGAGTATGAGGGGTTTTTCCGGGGCAAAAAGGAAGCGTTCTATCTCCGAATTTACCCGGAAAAGGGCCATTTCCTGGGCGGGGGTGAGAGTAAAGCCCGGCATCCCGGTACGATAGTAGGGATAAAAGATATCGTGATTAGTGCCGGGGGGGATTTCCACAAACCGGGCCTTGCTGCGGTTTTCATAATGCGCGTATTGGGACTCGATCTCGTAGGGAGTGCTGACGATCACCGCGTCAGCACGCTTAAGGGTTTCTTCCTCTTCCCGGATCCTCTTTTCGATATGGAAGCGGGCGTCGATTTTTTCAGGCGACATGCCTTCCGACAGCAGAATGTGTTTTTTATTGCGGCCCAGGGAGTGGCCCGTAGCGATAAAAACGGTGTTAAAAACACGGCTGAGTTCCCGGGCAATGTAGTTCCCGTCGGCATAGTGGCCGTGCACCACATCCGGCCTGTCGTTCCGGGTTTCCGTAAAGCGGATCATTTGGTCTACAAACTCATCCAGGTAATTCCAGAGCTGTTCTTTTTCGCGGTACTGGAGGCCACCGCAGGGAATACGGACAATGCGCGCCTTCTCATTGACCACTTCTATATCCTGACCGTAGTCGGGGGATACGCGTTTATCCACAATTTTCCGGGTGAAAAGATCCACTTTCCGGATTTTGGGATCGGCTGACAGCGCTTCCAGGAGCTCCAGTACATATTTCACCTGTCCGCCGGTGTCTTTGTCGCGCCCTATCTCGGCATTTTGGTAACGGATCAGGCCATGGGGGCTGAATAATTGTACATAGTAATTCATAAGCTATGATTTTGGTGGAAAAAACCGGGAGCTTCTTTAGACGAAATAAGGCGTAGGCACAGGTTCACTGGTGCCGGTATCAGGTAAAATCAGGATGGCTAAAGAACATTTGCCCACAGAAGGCCATAATGGCAGGGAAATAACCCGGACAGCATACAAAGATACAAAATTCAGGGGAAAAAGAGAAATTTAGGGCTGTTGCGACCTATTGTTGTATATTTGAAATATCTTGTACCACCTATTTTGAGTTATAGAATGCAAGCCCGGGAGGAAAAATTAAAAACCCTGATTAACTGGGCAAAGAATACCGGGGATATACGGGTGGTGTTGCTGACAAGCTCACTCGTAAACCCCTTAGCGCCTGTTGATGAATTTAGCGATCTGGATATAGAACTTGTTTTTGAGAACAGCGCTGAATATGTTTCGGATAATAACTGGATTCGTAATTTCGGCCATCCTATTGCCATGATCGAAGAAGATGAAACGTGCTTCAACGGTAAACACGCCATGAAAATGGTTTTGTATGATGATTATGTGAAAGTAGATTTTAAATTGTATGGTAAATCCCATTTTTTAAAAGAAGTTAACCTGAACGAGCTGCCTGAAGATTGGGATATCGGTTATAAAGTTTTGATAGATAAAGACGGATTAACTCAAAACCTTAAAAAGCCGTCTTATGAAGTTTCTATTATCAAGAAACCAACACAGGAAAAGTTTAGCCAGCTTTTAAACGATTTTTGGTGGGATACCACTTACGTGGCGAAATGCCTTGCGCGGGATGAACTGTTTTATGCAAAATTTATGTCGGAAAACAATATCCGGAACGGCTACCTGATCACTTTACTGGAATGGTACATTGCCTCTGAACACGATTGGAAAATAACCACTAATAAATTTGGACGACTTTTTAAAAAATACCTGACCCCAGAGATGTGGGAAAAAACAGAACAAACATTTTCGGGAAGCAGCATAGAAGATAATTGGAACGCCTTATTTGCAATGGCAGACCTGGTATCCGAAACCGGAACACAGTTGTCACAAAAATTAGGGTATTCCTATCCGGCCCGGTTAGAGGCGGATATCAGGTGCTACTTAAATAAACTCAGGCCAGGCCCAAAGCCACTTCCATCATCTGGTTAAACGTCTTTTCCCGGTCTTCCTGGCTGGAGGCGGAACCGGTGAGGATGTTATCACTGACGGTTAAAAGCGAAAGGGCATTTACCCCAAAACGACAAGCCATGGTGTAAAGGATCTCCGTTTCCATGTCGATGCCCAGGATTCCGTGGGCCTTCCAAACGTCCCAGCGGTTAGGTTCCAGGTCATAGAAGGTGTTGGTACTGAATACGGTACCCGGATGCACCCGGATATCCAGCCTTTTCGCTATTTCATACGCCTGTACCAGGAGCTTGAAGCTGGCGGTGGGGGCAAAATGCTGGTTTTTAAAGAGGACGGTGTTGGCGTCGGAATCGCCGGATGCCCCGGTTACCAGCAGCACCTGGCCCAGGTCCAGGTCTTCCTGGATGGAGCCGCAGGTGCCCACGCGGATGAGGTTCTGACAGCGGTAGGTATGGATGAGCTCGTAGATGTAGATCCCGGCGCTTCCCATGCCCATGCCGGTTCCCTGGATGGAAACCCGCTGGCCTTTGTACAGGCCGGTAAAGCCGAACATATTCCGGACCTTGTTGTAACAGACCACATCGGTCAGGTAGTTTTCTGCTACGAATTTCGCCCGCAGGGGATCGCCGGGCAGGAGAACGGTTTCGGCGATATCGCCTACATTGGCCTCTAAATGAATGCTTCTCATTATTAATTGTTAATGGTTAATTGTCAATGTGTCATTCCCTGTTTCTATAGCCTCCCCTTTGGGATGAGGGCGGAGGCCTGGGCCATGATTACGCTCCGTACGGCACCCAGATATTTTTCACCTCGCAGGCTTTTCTCAGGAATTCTTTTTCCAGCGGGTTAGTCAGCCAGTCGTAATGCTTGCCATAATTCACCCATGACCTCTTCATGGAGTCCGTAGACAGCATTTCCACGTTTTTACTGCCTTCCTGCGTGCCGAAATACCAGATGCCTTCCACATCGTAATGCCGGGCCAGCTCGGTGGCCAGGGTTTCTTTGGGGCCGGTAATGATGTTTACGGTTCCGCCGGGTACATCGGAGGTGTCCAGTACCTGGTAAAAATCGGTGGCAGACAGGGGAGCGCTTTCTGAGGGGATGACCACCACGTTATTGCCCATGGCAATGGCCGGGATCACGGTGCCCACGAAGCCCAGGAGCGGAAATTCTTCCGGGCATACGATACCCAGTACGCCCAGGGGCTCATTCATGGCCAGGGTTACGTTCCGGGAGGTGGTGTTATGCACACGGCCATCATACTTATCGGCATAGGCTGCATAGGTAAATATCCGGTCAATGGACCGGCTGAGCTCCAGGGTGGCGTCTTTAGCGGAATACCCGCAAGCATCTGTGAGCCGTTCTTCAAATTCCTTTTTCCGGGCCGAGAGGTTCTCTGCAATGTAGTAGATGACCTGCGCACGGGCGTGGCCGGTGTTTTCGGCCCACTTACCGGCGGCCTGGGCGGCTTCCACGGCATTCCGGATGTCTTTCCGGGAGCCTTCGCCTACCTCGCCGGCCACCTGCCCGGCGGGGTTCAGCACCTGCAGGCTATAGCCGCTGTCGGGGCGGGCCTGCTTTCCGCCGATATACATTTTAGGTGTACGGTCCAGGGCCTCGCCCCGGGTTTTTGTGCTGCCGGAAACTTTAAAAGCAAAGGATTTTTCGGCGAAAGCCTTTTCATTCCGGGGCTTTACATATTCCATCAGCCCTTCCAGGCCCCCTTCCCGGCCGAAGCCGGACTCCCGGTAGCCGCCGAAGCCCGAGGCCGCATCAAAGACATTGGTGGTATTGATCCAGACGGTGCCGGCTTTGATCTTGGGCGCCACATCCAGGGCCAGGTTAATATTTTCAGTCCAGAGGCTGGCCGCCAGGCCATAACGGGTGTTATTAGCCAACTTTATGGCCTCCTGGTGGCTGCGGAAGGTCATGGCCACCAGCACCGGCCCAAAGATCTCTTCCTGCACGATCACCGAAGCCGGCGATACATTCAGGAACAGGGTAGGCGGGAAGAAACAGCCACCGGAGGGGATGTTTTCCAGCTGCCAGACCTCGCTGCCTTCGTTTTTTCCTTTGTCTACAAAAGAGGTAATGGTTTTGAGCTGTTCGGGGCTGACCACCGCCCCCATGTCGATGCCCTTATCCAGGGGATTTCCCACCACCAGCTTCTGAAGGCGGGCTTTGAGCTTTTCGTAAAGCCGGTCCGCAATGCTCTCCTGGGCCAGCAGGCGGGAGCCCGCACAGCAAACCTGGCCCTGGTTAAACCAGATGGCGTCTACCACACCTTCCACCACGGAGTCCAGGTCGGCATCTTCAAATACAATGAACGGCGATTTTCCGCCGAGCTCCAGCGACAGCTTTTTGCCGGAACCGGCCGTGTCTCTCCGGATGATCTTACCCACCTCGGTAGAGCCGGTAAAGGCTATTTTCTGAATACCGGGATGGTTAGCCAGGGCAGCGCCCACGCTTCCGTGGCCGGTAATGATGTTTACCACGCCTTTGGGCAGGCCTACATTATGGCAGATCTCGGCAAAGAGCAAGGCCGTCAGGGAGGTCTGCTCTGCCGGCTTCAGCACCAGGGTATTTCCCATGGCCAGGGCCGGGGCAATCTTCCAGGACAGCATCAGCAGGGGGAAGTTCCAGGGGATGATCTGGCCCACTACACCGATCTCCTTAAAGTCCCGGAGCTCCGTATCCATCAGCTGGGCCCATCCGGCGTGATGATAAAAGTGGCGGGCCACCAGGGGAATATCGATGTCACGGGTTTCGCGGATAGGCTTTCCGTTATCCAGGGATTCCAGCACGGCAAAGAGGCGGGAGTGCTTCTGCACCTGCCGGGCCAGGGCATAGAGGTACCTGGCTCTTTCGGCTCTACCCGCCTTCACCCATTCGGGCAGGGCTTTCTGAGCGGCTTTAACGGCGGCGTCCACGTCTTCGGAGGAGGCCTCGGCCAGCTGGGCCAGCGTCTCTCCTGAAGCGGGGTTCACGGCCGGGAAGGTGTCTTTTTTGCTGACCCATTTCCCGTTAATGTATAACCCGAAGCTGCGGCGGTGCTTATCCAGGAACTCCATGGCATTCTTGTCGCTTTCGGGGGCCGGGCCGTATTCCATAGTATCAAATATTTCTTTAACTGTCATTTTGCTGTTCGCTGTTAGTTGTTCACTTTTCACTTCTAGGCCATGGCGTGCCGGTACCCGGCTGAATAGCGCCCGGTTACATAGTGTTCCAGCTGGCGTTCAATATCCCCCAGCAGGCTGCTGGCACCGAAACGGAACAGCTGATTGTTCAGCCAGTCGTTCCCCAACTCTTCTTTGATCAGGATCAGGAAGTCAAGGGCCTGCTTGGCTTTCTGTATGCCGCCGGCGGGTTTGTAGCCTATTTTAGTGCCGGTGAGCTCGTAGTAATCCCTTATGGCCCGCACCATTACCAGGCTGACGGGCAGCGTGGCGTTAACGGATTCTTTCCCGGTGCTGGTTTTGATAAAATCGGAGCCGGCCATCATGCTGACCCACGAGGCCTTAGCCACCTTGGTGAGGGTAGGGATCTCCCCGGTAGCCAGGATGGTTTTCATGTGGGCGTCTCCGCAGGCTTCACGGGAGAGCTTCACTTCACGGTACAGTTCTTCCCATTGGTTATTGATGACCAGGTCGCGACTGATGACAATGTCAATCTCCGAAGCACCGGCTTCTACCGATCTCCGGATCTCGTCCAGTTTTTGTTCCAGTGAGATTTTCCCGGCGGGGAAACCCGTGGATACGGCCGCAATGGGCAGGCCGCTGTGACCCAGCGCTTTCCGGGCATCGGCTATCATATTATGGTAGACACAAACCGCCCCTACAGTGAGGGCAGGGAAGCCCAGGGCATCCAGGAGATCCTGCCGCACCGGGTTCAGGGCTTTGGCACAGAGGCGCTGCACGTTTCCGGCGGTATCGTCACCGGCCAGTGTGGTAAGGTCTATGCACGATATGGCCCGGAGCAGCCAGGCCGCCTGGTACTCTTTTTTGACGGTTCTGCGGCCCGGAAGCGATGCCGCCCGGCGCTCTACAGCAGAGCGGTTTATATTCAGATGATCAAAATATTCCGGACTGAAAGGGAGCCCCTCATTCCGTTTTTCGTTTAAATCCATAGGCGGTAAACGTTAAAATAAACGGTAAGAAAGATAAATCTTTTGGGATGCACAAAAAAACAGGAAAAAATAAGTTTACTTTTTGTGCAAACTGCTCACTAAAGATTTAAGGTAAGGGTAAAAAAACGAACGGATGAGTGCTGTCTGCCATTTAATAAAAATCCGTGACGGTGCTTGCTAGTTCAGTGAAATCTTGCTTTTTTTGTGAAATTAAAAAATTATGTCTATGAAAAAGATTATTTCGTCACTGCTTTTTTCCGTTTTAATTTTAAGCGGAGCCGCTGTTTCCGCACAGTTTGAGAAAGGTGATAAATTATTGAACGCAGGTATTAACCTGGGTGGAACCTATGGCGGCGGCGGCGTAGGTCTTGGTGCTTCGTTTGAAGCGGGAGTTCACGATTTTATCAGCGTGGGTGGTCAGGCTGACTTTGTTTCCTGGAATTACGGTTGGATTGGCTCAGATTTTAGGTACAATTTCTTTACTGTTGCAGCCAGAGGTTCTTATCATTTTGGTAAGCATTTCCTGACTATGGACAACCTGGATTTGTATGCCGGTCCTTCTTTGGGTTACAGAATCTCCAAATACAAGACCCCGGGTGGTTGGAGTGGAATTTATAGCGATAGCTACGGAAGTGGTGTTTTCTTTGGAGCATTTGCCGGAGCAAGGTATTATTTCAAACCGGCTATGGGAGTATTTGCTGAGGTGGGTTATAACGCCTCTCCATTAAAAGCAGGTATCACCTTTAAGTTTTAATTTGCAGGCAGAAGAGTCTTCATGACGCAGATGATGTAATTAGCCATGGATAAAATCCGGACGAACTATATCATCTGCGTTATTTTTATTGAATGACTTTAAGGTAGCTTTCCCCCGGGGTTTCGTAGTGGATGTCCAGGTACTCCGCCACCGTAGCCGCGATATCCGCAAAACTCTCTCTCACCCCGATATCAGCCCCCTCCCGGATGGATTTTCCCACATGTAGCATAGGGATATACTCCCGGGTATGGTCTGTGCCCGGAGCGGTAGGGTCATTGCCGTGGTCAGCCGTAATGATGAGCAGGTCTTCTTCCCCCAGGTTTTCCAGGATTTCCGGCAGGTAAGAATCAAATTCCTCCAGGGCTTTGGCATAACCCGGAACATCGCGGCGGTGCCCGTATTCCATGTCAAAATCTACCAGGTTAGTGAAGATCAGCGCTTCCGGCGCATTTTTCAGGGCTTCCAGGGTGTCCAGGATGCCCTCCTTGTTATTTTTGGTCTTTTTATAGCGGGTGATACCTTTTTCAGCAAAGATGTCAATGATCTTGCCGATGGAGTATACGCCTTTCCCGCTGGCTTTTACCGCATCCAGGATGGTTTCCGGTGGCAGGGTGGCGTAGTCTTTCCGGTTTTTGGTACGGTAGTATTCCCCGGAGGTGCCCAGGAAAGGCCGGGCTATTACCCTTCCTACTTCCAGGTCTCCGGACAGCATCTCCCGGGCCGTTTTACAGATTTCGTATTGCCTTTCCAGGGGGATCACCTCTTCGTGCATGGCCACCTGGAATACGCTGTCGGCAGAGGTATAGACTATGGGGTAACCCGTACGCACGTGCTCGTCACCCAGTTCGTTAATAATGGCGGTGCCGGAGGCAGACACATTCCCGATGGTTTTAGTACCGATGGCCGCTTCAAAAGCCGCTATAAAGGCCGGCGGGAAGCCGGTTTCGGTAAAAGTGGGGAAGGGTTTGTCCAGGATCACACCGGAGATCTCCCAGTGGCCGGTGGTGGTGTCCTTACCGGCGGATCTTTCTGCGGCTTTACCGATGGCGGCCCTGGGCGATGCCGTTTTCTCCAGTGCATTTTCGGGAACAATATTACCCAGGCCCAGCGCGGTGAGGTGGGGCAGGTGCAGGCCGGGATAGTTCAGGGCAATGTGCCCCAGGGTATCCGCGCCGGTATCGCCATACAGGTGCGCATCCGGCAGCTCACCGATGCCTACAGAGTCCAGCACGATCAGAATTACACGTTTCATCTTGCTTCGATTTAAACTTCCAAGTTACCGGATTTTTTGCGGATAATAAAATTCATCCGGAAATTGAATGCCGGTCGGTGAAGAAGAGGAAGATTTGGCTCATCAAGACGCCGGAATGTTTACTTTTGTCAAAAAAAGACCTATGAAGTATTTTCTCTATACCCTTATCCTGATTTATGTGCTGTCAGCGGCCGTCCAATACAATGATCCGGATCCCCTGGTCTGGATCCTGTCTTACCTGGTTCCGGCAGGGCTATGTTATTACCGGTCGCTGGGCCGGGGTGACAGAATCCTATATTTCAGTATCGGGCTGGTGTACCTGCTCTGGGCCATTAACCAGTTTCCGCCGCAATGGGAGGGCCTGATGCTGGAAAACCTGACCATGAAAACCATGAATGTGGAGCTGGGCCGCGAATCACTGGGGCTGGGGATGTGCGCCATAGGAATGGGAGTGTGCGGGTTGATGCAAAAATAAAAGTCCGGCCCCTGCGGACCGGACTTCTTCTGATGCAATAATCTGTAATTACCTGGAAAGATACAGGTTTCTCTCTCCGTATACCTTCAGGAAGAAATCATCCGTCAGGTCATCAATGAAGTAGATGCCTTCACCGGTAGATTTCATTTCAGGCCCCAGCTCTTTGTTTACATTCGGGAACTTATTGAAGGAGAATACCGGGATCTTAATGGCGTAACCGTGCTTCACCGGCTTAAAGTTAAAGTCGGTGACTTTATTTACGCCCAGCATTACCTTGGTAGCATAATTCACGTAGGGCTCCTGGTAGGCCTTGCAGATGAAAGGCACGGTCCGCGATGCCCGCGGGTTAGCTTCGATCACATATACGACCTCGTCCTTGATGGCAAACTGGATGTTGATCAATCCCTGGGTGTCCAGGGCAATCGCTATTTTCTTCGTATATTCTTCGATCTGGTTCAGTACATTTTCGCTCAGGTCAAAAGGCGGAAGAACCGCGTAGGAATCACCGGAGTGGATACCAGCAGGCTCTATGTGCTCCATGATGCCGATGATGTAGGCATTTTCACCGTCACAGATGGCGTCGGCCTCGGCTTCGATGGCATTTTCCAGGAAGTGATCCAGCAGGATGTTATTGTCCGGGATTTCATTCAGGATTTTCACTACGTGCTGTTCCAGCTCTTCCTCATTGATCACAATTTTCATGCTTTGTCCTCCCAGCACGTAGCTCGGGCGAACCAGCATCGGGAAGCCCAACTCTTTGGCTACCTGTGAGGCGCGGTCGGCGGTCCTGATCGTGTCAAATTTAGGGTACGGGATATTCAGTTCTTTCAACTTCTCGGAGAATCTGCCCCGGTCTTCGGCCAAGTCCAGTGCCTCGTAGGAGGTTCCGATGATCTTCACCCCGTATTTGGTCAGTTTCTCTGCCATTTTCAGGGCGGTCTGTCCACCCAGCTGCACGATCACCCCTTCCGGTTTTTCATGCTCAATGATGTCATAGACGTTTTCCCAGAATACCGGCTCAAAATAGAGCTTATCCGAGATATCCGGGTCCGTAGAAACGGTTTCCGGGTTACAGTTGATCATGATGGTCTCATACCCTGATTCCTTGGCCGCCAGCACTCCGTGTACGCAGGAATAGTCAAATTCAATCCCCTGGCCGATCCGGTTAGGGCCGGAACCCAGTACGATGATCTTTTTCTTGTCGGATACCACCGACTCGTTATCGGGATGGTCTTCCGAAAGATTAAAGGTAGAGTAGTAGTAAGGCGTTTTGGCCTCAAATTCCGCCGAACAGGTATCCACGCATTTAAAGGCCCGGCGGATGCCCAGGGCTTTCCGTTTGGTGGTCACTTCACTTTCCAGGCACCGCAGGAGGTGGGCCAGCTGACGGTCAGCGTAACCCATTTTCTTAGCGGCCAGGAGCAGCTCTTTCGGGATATTTTCAAGGTGATATTTCTGAATCCGGGTTTCCAGCAATACCATTTCTTCGATCTGGCGAAGGAACCACTTATCTATTTTGGTGAGGTTCTGGATGGTATTAAAGGAAAGGCCGGCTTTAAAGGCGTCGTACACATGGAAGAGGCGGTCCCATGACGGGTGTGCCAGGCTGTGCTTCAGCTTTTCCTGGTCGCGCTCTTCACGGCCGTCGGCGCCGAGGCCGTTACGCTTGATTTCCAGCGACTGGCAGGCTTTCTGGAGGGCTTCCTGGAAGTTCCGGCCGATACCCATGGTTTCACCCACCGACTTCATCTGGAGGCCCAGGCGCCTGTCGCTGCCGGGGAACTTATCGAAATTCCAGCGCGGTACTTTCACGATCACGTAGTCAATGGCCGGCTCAAAGAAGGCGGACGTAGAACCCGTGATGGGGTTAATGAGCTCGTCAAGGTTATAACCTATCGCCATTTTGGCGGCTATTTTCGCAATGGGGTACCCCGTGGCTTTGGAGGCCAGGGCAGAAGACCGGCTTACGCGCGGGTTGATCTCAATGGCAATGATCTCGTCTGTTTCGGGGTTCAGGGAGAACTGTACGTTACATCCGCCGGCAAACTGCCCGATCCCGTTCATCATCTTAATGGCCATATCGCGCATTTTCTGGTAGATCTTGTCGGGAAGGGTCATGGCCGGTGCCACGGTGATGGAGTCACCCGTGTGGACGCCCATCGGATCAAAGTTCTCAATGGTACAGATGATCACGATGTTCCCGTTATTATCACGAAGCAGCTCCAGCTCATATTCTTTCCAGCCCATAATGGACTGCTCTACCAGCACTTCGTGCACGGGCGAGGCATGAAGACCGTGGTTTAAGGCGGCGTCAAATTCCTCCGGGGTATTTACGAATCCCCCACCGGTACCGCCCAGGGTATAAGAAGGCCGGATCACCAGCGGGAAGCCGGTTTCCTGCGCTATTTCTTTTCCCTCCAGGAAGGATTTAGCGGTGCGGCCCTTACAAACACCTATGCCCAGTTCCAGCATTTTCTTGCGGAAAAGCTCGCGGTCTTCGGTAGTTTCAATGGCTTTGATGTCTACCCCGATGATCTGTACGTTATGTTTTTTCCAGATACCGGCTTTGTCACAGTCAATGGCCAGGTTCAGTGCGGTCTGGCCGCCCATGGTAGGTAGAACGTGGGTGATGGGTCTTCCCATTTCCTCATGTTTTTTGAGGATCTCGGAAATAGACTTCTTCTCCAAGGGCTTCAGGTATACAAAATCCGCGTTCATGGGATCCGTCATGATGGTGGCCGGGTTGGAGTTGATCAGGGCAACTTCAATCCCTTCCTGACGGATAGAACGGGCGGCCTGAGAGCCGGAATAATCGAATTCACAGGCCTGGCCGATCACAATGGGGCCTGAACCTATGATTAAAACAGACTTGATACTTGGATTTTTTGGCATTTTAATGCGAAGAGATTTCGATTTGTTTATCGAAGCACAAAGTTAATACAGAATGGCGGATAAATGGTAAAATATTTTAGGAAGCAAACAGCATTTCCGGGAAATTCACCAGGAATACTTCTTTAATTCCACGGGTGAGGGCTGTGTAAAGCCAGCGTACAAACTCCGGTGTCTGCACATTTTCACGTAAGTAATAGGAGTCAATAAACACGGCATCCCACTGCCCGCCCTGGGCCTTATGGCAGGTAAGTGCATAGGCAAATTTCACCTGGAGGGCATTCATATAACGGTCTTCCCGGATCATTTTCTTCCGTTCACGGGTATTCTTTACCCACTGGTAATCCTGCTGTACACTCTCATACAGGGCCTGGTTTTGCTCCGAGGTGAGGCTGGGGGCCGGGGAGTACAGCGTATCCAGGATGATGAGGGTATCAAATTCCGGGTCATCGGGGTAATCTACCAGGGCCAGCGTTACGTTCAGGAAGCGGAAACCGTGCATTTCTTCTTCCCGTCCCAGCCGTTTTACCTTCACAAACTCGCCGTTAGCCAGGAAACCCGCCTGGGATTCGGGGCTGAGCGTATTGTAATTGTTTTTAACCATCATCAGGATGTCGGCGTTATCAATTTCCGAGTCGGAGTAATTGATCCTGTTCCGGATAAACTGGTTATAGAGTACGGCGTTTTTATTGGATTGGGTAAGGACTATGGTATTTTCCTGCCCGTATTTATCATAAGCGTAGCGTATGCCGTCTTCTATGCGTTCACTGGTCATCCGGAAGATATCCCGGAAGCCTTTAGTGGCCAGTTTTACACTGATCTCCTCTTCACCCAGGAGGCCCCGGAGCTCCGTAGCATTTACCAGGATACCGGAGCCGGCGTTCTGGCGCATGACCTCGGTCAGCGTATGACCGAACACCCGGGCGTGGTAGTAGCCGTCCATGTGGCGGGTATCCAGGGCCGGGCTTACGGGGAGGTTAACCGGCGGGAGCTGGGCTTCATCCCCCACCAGCAGGAGTTTGTTATTTCTCCCCTCAAAAACATAAGAGACGAGGTCTTTCAGCAGGCCGTTAGAACCCATTTCGCCCAGCTCGGAGATCATGGAGGCCTCATCTACGATATAAACGGTTTCTTCTTCCTTGTTTTTCTGCAGCCGGAAGCTCAGCGACCCGCTCGCGGCATCTTCTTTCTGCACATAGATCTTCCGGTGGATGGTGGAGGCATATCGGCCTGTGTACTGGTTCATGACCTTGGCGGCCCGGCCGGTAGGGGCCATCAGTGAAACGGTGTAACCCAGGGTAGGGGCGGCCTTGATGAAGGCATCCAGCACCGTGGTTTTCCCGGTTCCGGCATAGCCCCGGAGAATAAAAACAGGCCGCTCACTGTCATCGTCCATAAACCGCCCCAGCTTCCGGAACAAAGCCTTCTGCCCCGCCGTAGGGGTCAGGGGAAAGTACTGGTGCAGCTGTTCTTCGAAGAAATCCATAAAGGAAGTGCAGGCGGATGCCGGTTATATCCCGGCAGCTTTTGCGGTTAGTTTTATGTGTATAAGATTTTAGCAGTTAGAAATTAGCGGTTAGCCAGTGCTGCGGGCTGGTGGCGGCCCCGGGGGTGGTCGCCCTGTGGTAGGCCGCTCCGCAGAGGGTCGTCCTACGGTAGGCTGACCCACGGATGGCCGCCTCGCTGAGGGCCTACCGTGGAAGGTCCTCCCACGCTCTTCGCTTTATTCACCGTCATCGGGTGTGTCTGATCGCTAATTTCTAACTGCTCATGAATTTCATCTGGAACCTTCCGGGAACCCTACAGGGCTTACCGCAAGTGCTTCAGGTTAAGTGCATACAGGATGATGAACAGGATACCGCCAAACGCCGCGGCGCTGGAAGCCATGGCACCTGCAAAACCACCGAAGATGGTAATAGGCGCAATAATGGCGGCGATAGCCCCGACCACATACACATAAAAGCCTGTTTTTCTAAGGCCCCACATCAGGATAGCACCTATCAGCGTGATGATGCTGGTGATGGAGGTGGCAATGCCGTTATTTTTGATTTTTTCAGGCGACATCGATTCTCCGATGGACTGAAACAGCTTTCCGACAGCTTCGGCCCCATCCTGACCGTCTATCTCTTCCTGAGCTTTTTCAAAGGTCTCATTGACCAGGCCGTAAGACGTATCGGCCATGTTGTAGTTGCTGATCCCGCTGTAAATGCCCCAGCCGCTGCCAATGAAGGTCAGGATACATAATACGGTTAAAAAAGTGGGTCTAACGTTTTCCATAGTTATAAGTTTTAAGATAATGTAAATATAAGAACAATTTTTACTGACTGATGATATACGACTTGATGTTTGCAAATTCATGCATCCCGAAGGAGCCCAGCTCACGGCCGTAGCCGCTTTCTCCCGTGCCTCCGAAGGGTACAGGGCCCTCTGACTTCACCATGCCGTTTAAAAATACGGCGCCGGCACGTATCTCCCGCATCAGGGCCTTGCCTTTTTCGGTGTCGCGGGTCCAGAGGCTGGCACCCAGTCCGAAAGGCGTTTCATTCGCTATAGCCACCGCCTCTGCCGCATCTGCTGCCCGGATCAGGAAACCCACCGGGCCGAACACTTCTTCCCGGTAGCCTGCTGCCAGGCTCCGGGAGATCTCCAGTACCTGGGGTGCCATCAGGCAGCGGTCCCGCTCCCAGCGGGTCAGGGGCTCAGCGCCCTGCTTCACCAGGTCTCTTACCTGCTGTTCCAGGGTTTCAGCCAGGTCAGCGCGGGCTACCGGCGCCAGGGTAGTGGCCGGATCCAGGGGATCTCCGGGGTGCAGCCCGGCTACCGCCTGTACTACTTTTTCCCGGAAGGCCTCATAAATATCACTTTCCACGATCCACCTTTTAGCGGCTATGCAGGTCTGGCCGGCATTCTGGAAACGGGATTTTACCGCAGTAGCTGCGGCAGCATCCAGGTCCGCATCCTTAAGCACCACGAAAGGGTCAGAGCCTCCCAGCTCCAGCACGGATTTCTTCAGGTATTTACCCGACAGCGAGGCCACACTGGCGCCGGCCGGCCCACTGCCCGTAAGGGTAACTCCCTTTATCAGCGGATGCGAAATGAGGGTCTCTATATGGGCGGAGCTCAGGTTAACCGACTGGAAAACGCCGGCGGGGAAGCCGGCCTCCCGGAAAGCACTTTCCAGGTTAGCGGCAGAGCCCGGTACATTGGAAGCGTGCTTCAGCAGCACGGTATTGCCCAGCAGCAGATTAGGTACGGCAAAGCGCAGCACCTGCCAGAAGGGAAAGTTCCAGGGCATGATGGCCAGAACGGCCCCTATAGGTTCAAACGCATACCAGGCCTGGCGGTTAGCGGACTGCACGGGAACGGGCCGGAGGTAATTCTCCGCTTCCTTCACATAAAAGCGGGTGGTGACCAGGCACTTTTCCACCTCAGCCCGGGCCTCGGTTAAAAGTTTTCCCATTTCCAGGGTGATCATGCGGGCGTACTCTTCCTTCCGCGCTTCCAGGACAGCCGCAAAAGCCAGTATCCGGGTTTTGCGTTCTTCCAGCGACGTACTTTCCCAGGCGGTAAAGGCCCGGTGGGCCGCACTGACCTTACCGGCGGCATCGCTTTCCGGTTCAAAAACCGCCACGATCTCCTGGTTATATGGATTGACGCTCTTAAACATTATTGGCCAGATCGCTCAATGTAGTGTTTTCGTAAACTTTCAGGTTGGCATCCCGTATCTGCTGCATCATGGGCCTGATCCTGCAGGCTTCCTCGCTGGAGCAGTCTTCACATTTGTCGTAAAAATTCAGGGATACGCATAACAGCGGAGCTATGGGGCCGTCTATTACCCGGATAACCCGTGCTATCTTCACTTCAGAGGGCTGAAGCTTCAGTAAGTATCCGCCGCCTTTTCCTTTCTGACTCTGTAAAATACCGTTATTTCTGAGTTCCAGCAGAATAGCCTCCAGGAATTTCTTAGGTATGTTTTCAGACTCTGATATTTCACTTATCAGCAAAGGCTTACGGGTTTCGTAGTTCAGAGCCAGTCGTGTAAGTGCCTTAAGAGCATATTTCGCTTTTTTGGAAATCATAAATTTCGCTTTTCTTCGATAAACGGTTATTACAAAATTAGTTGGTTTTAGCAAGATAAAAAACGGTTAAGTTGTTTAAATTGCCAATTGATTTTACGGCGGAGCTCCGCTGCGTTTGATTTTGAAGAAAATAAGATTACATGCGCCCCTGCTCCAGGGGATAGAAGAAGCACTGGAAAGGACATTCATCCAGGGGAAAAAGTCGGATCAGGCCGTTCCGGCGGTGCTGAAAGCCCATCCGAAATGGGGAAGCCGGGATCGGAATTTTGTGGCGGAAAATACCTATGAGATCGTACGGAATAAGCGGCTGATCCTGCACTGCCTGGATCATGACGCGGCCCTGGATGAAGCGGTGATCCGCCGGATGACCGGGGCGTGGCTTATCCTGAAAGGAGATCATGACAATTCTGATTTTTTCAGGGACCTGGACCCGGAAACCCTTAAAAAGCGGGCCGCAGTGACCGATCCGCCGGTGCGGTTTTCCGTGCCGGATGCGCTGAATGAATACCTGCTGGCGGAATTAGGGGCTGAGCGGTGGTACCGGGAACTGGAAGCCATGAGCTCGCCGGCGGACGTTTACCTGCGGGTGAACCTGAACCGCATCTCACGGGAGAAACTGCAGCATGCCCTGAAAGGAAAAGAGATGGAAACCGAGGCGGTAGAAGGTACAAAAGGGGTCTTAAAGCTACTCAAAAGGGCTAACCTGATGGCCACGGAAGAGTTTAGGAAGGGGTGGTTTGAAATCCAGGATGCCGGAAGCCAGTTGATCGGTGATTTTTTAAACCCGGTGCCCGGCGCGGTGGTGATCGATGCCTGTGCAGGCGCGGGCGGGAAAACCCTGCACCTGGCAGATTTAATGGAGAACAAAGGCCGGATTATCGCCATGGATGTGGAAGCCGCCAAACTGAGCGAGCTACAGAACCGGGCGCTCAGAAACAAGGTCAGCATTATTAAAACTGCACTGATCACAGACGAAGTGATTAAACAGAACACCGCTAAAGCCGGGTATTTGCTCCTGGATGTGCCCTGCTCCGGTACCGGGGTGATCAAACGGAACCCGGATGCTAAGGAGAGGCTGACTGTAGATTTCATCAGTGGTATCCGGGAAGTACAGCAGGAGATCCTGCAAAAGTATAGCACGATGCTGAAACCGGGGGGGCTGATGGTTTATGCCACCTGTTCCCTGCTCCCTTCTGAAAACCGGGAACAGGTAGACCGGTTTTTGGAAAATAACAAGGAATTTGAATGGATAAAAGACCGGCAGGTCTGGCCGTCTGAAACCGGGTTTGATGGTTTTTATATGGCCTTATTGCAGAAGAAATGAAAGTACTTTTAGTAGATGAGATGCATCCGTCTATGGTTCCGCTCCTGGAGGAACTGGGCTTAGAGGCGGACGTCTGTACCGATTTTGATTATGCCCGGGCTTCAGCGGTTATCGGGAATTACGAGGGGCTGCTGATCCGGAGTAAGTTTTTTATTGACGATGCTTTCCTGGAAAAAGCCGTAAAACTCCGGTTTATCGGGAGGGCCGGGGCGGGGCTGGACCTGATTGACCTGGAGGCCTGCGAGCGACGGGGAATTACGGTTTTCGGGGCCAATGAAGCCAATAAAACGGCCGTAGCCGAGCATCTCCTGGGCATGATCCTGAGCCTGTTTAATCACATCACGAAATCCAACGCCGAAGTCAGAAACGGTCTGTGGCTACGGGAAGCTAACCGGGGCGAAGAGCTGGCCGGGAAGACCGTGGGGGTGATCGGGTTGGGTAATAATGGCAGTGAATCGGCCCGACGCTTAGCCGCCTTCGGGTGCCGGGTGCTGGCTTTTGATAAGTATAAGACCGGTTTCGGATCAGAAGATATCCGGGAGAGCACGCTGGAGGAGATATTTGAGGAGGCTGATCTCCTGACCCTTCACATTCCGCTCACGTATGAAACCAAAGCCTGGGTGAATGAAGACTTTTTTAACCGCTTCCGGAAGGATATTTATTTCTGTAACCTGGCCCGGGGCGAGATCATGGTGCAGGCTGACCTGGTCAGCGCCCTGGAATCCGGAAAAGTGAAAGGCGCCTGCCTGGATGTGCTGGAAAATGAAAAGCTCAAAACGCTTTCACCGGAACAGAAAGTGCGGTTTGACTACCTGAAAGACCACCCGCGGGTGCTGATCACGCCGCACGTGGCCGGCTGGACGTTGGAGTCTTACGAAAAGATTAACCGGGTGCTGAGCGGGAAGATCGAGGAATTCCTGCGTTCAATGTAGCTTTTTACGGCGTCCGGGCCGCTGTCCTGTGATTTTAGCCTTTAAGTTTGTGGCACCGGTGTAGTCTTACTATGCCAGTGCCGTCACCTGTTGCACATATTCCCGGGCCACCCGGTCTACAGAAAAACTTTTTATGATTTCCTCAGACCTTGATTTTAAAGCGCTGAGATCCGGGGTGTCCATAATGTTTTGCAGGGCGTCTTGCAGATCGGGCAGTGAATTAGCCTGCACCGTATACCCGTTCCCGTTAACCAGGTCTCCGGCGCAGCCGCAGGCTTCGGTAACGATGACCGCCAGGCCGCAGATCATGGCTTCATTCACCACCAGCCCCCACGGCTCGGAACTGCTGGGCAGCACCAGGCATTGGGCCCGGCTGAAAAACTCAGGGATCACTTTCCAGCCCACGGAATTGTACTTGTGGATGCGGGCGGGCTTTTGAAGAATCAGCTGCATTATATTTTCATCCTCTTTTCCATTGCCCACCAGGATCAGGCCCCATTCCCCGGCCGGGTCATACAGCGACTGGAAAGCCCTGACCAGGAGGCTTACGTTTTTCTCCGGGGACATACGGCCTACAAAAATGAAATTTTTCTTTGTGCTTATTTCGGGAAAGAGGGTCTGCCGGGCTGCTTCTTTACAGGCGTTCAGGATAGCCACATTATCTACTACGGCAGCATTCCTGACCAGGACACGGTCTCTTTTTGCCCCCAGCTCTACCAGGTAATCTTCGGAAGATCGGCCAAAAACCACGTAGCCGGAGCAAGCCTTCACCGCCCACCTTTTGAGATACTCTTTGATGCCGCCTTTGCGCTCGTCGGAGCCGGTGGACTCGTTTGACATGATGATCTTTTTACCCAGTAGCCAGGCCAGGAAAATGACCGGCAGGGTGGAAATATTGGAAGAGTAGCCCGTCACATTCACTACATCCGGGTTATATTTCAGGAAGAACCGGAGCACCGCCACGATCTCCCGTAACTTAGGCACGTTCTCAATGTAATCATCAAAAAGCAGCGTGTAGTTATAGTTATAGCCGGCGGCTGAGGTTTCCATTCCTTTCCTGGAAAGCTCGTTCCTGGCTATCTGCAGCACATGGAACTGGTGCGGTGCGGGCAGCTGTTTTTGAATTTCTTCAAATAAAACGGACTTGTAGTGCGCCCAGAGCAGATTATGTACGACTAGGATCTTCAAGGATAGTTACTTTTTAAAAATACGGGTGATGAATCTCTTTTTTAAATAGGGGAGTACATTGGCCCAATACAGCCCCGGAAGAGTCCCCAGGCGGTTAATCACCTCAAAAGTCAGTGGCTCCATTTCCTCCCGGCCCAGGATCTGATTCGGCGGAACAATAATAAAACTATTCGGCGACAGATGAGGGGGGATAACCATATTTCTTTTTTGCAGGTGAATATACATTTCTTCCCTGCGGAAGGCGGCGTGCGGCTCCCCGGTGGTAAAATGCTGGTACAGGCTGCCGTTCAGGTATTGATAGAGGATCTTTCGTTTTTGTTTCTCTTCCTGTATGCTGTCGCCATACCGGGTACGTGTGGTCTGCAGGTTACGGGAGAACACCTCGATATCGGCAAACAGCAGTTTTTCATAAAACAGCGATTTCCCGTGGGCTAAAAATATAGCGTTAACGCCCCTGCTGCCGCCCCATTCATCAAAAGCAAAAATCTCGGGCGAAGTATAGACCGTTTTGTAGTCCATAAGGCCTTTTTCGGCGCCCTTCCTGTACAGTTGCGTGATTTCAGGCGTATTCCTGAAAAGGGTAAAATGGCCGGCGTCCAGGGCTTTGTCATAGCTCAGGAGCGTGTATTCCCGGATAAATTTTTCCAGGTTTCCCCAGATCACATCCAGGTCACAGTACCCCCAGTGGCCGTAATCTTTTATTTCTTCTTTAAAGATATCGCCGTAGGCTGTTTTATAATCGCAGAGTTTCGTGACGCTGTCCAGCGTGATCGTGAAATCAAAGTTTCGCTGAAAGATGTCTTTTATTTCCGCGAAATTACAGTAAACGGGCCTCACATTGGGAGGGTAATCATAGGGCGTGCGGTCATCCGTATAAATTAACCAGTCTATACCGGGATTACTCCTGCAGGATTCCAGCCAGAGAGGAAACAGGGCGGGGAGCCGTCCTATATACACCACGATCAGGACTATTCCGGGTTTCGTCATGCGCTACTTTTTTAAGAACCGGCAGGCTATGTACAGGGTAGCGAAACGATAGTGATCAAACATCTGACCCGAAGTGAAGTTATTCAAAAGGTAGTATATCAGGATATAGGCCAGGAACTCGGTTCCCATGCTTTCGGGGTTTCGCATTTCCCGGAAGCACATTAATGCGATACGTACAAACAGGATGCTATAAAACAGGAAGCCCACCAGGCCAAAGGAATCCAGCATTTCCAGGTGCGGGATATCAATGTACATGAATTTATATCCCTGCCCAAACAGGAGGTACTGATAGTCGCCCTCATTGAAAGCGTCTTCCAGCCGCTCCAGTACGCCCGTAAAGTGCATGATACGGGTATTGGCGGAATCATCTCCGGTTTCCGCCACTTTTACGGATTTCTCGTCTTCGAAAAATGATTGGGTGAGGTTTTCCAGCCGGTGCTCGAAATAAGAGATGGCCGGGCCCAGGAGCTTCTCATTTTTATTGAACTGGTAGACCAATGCCCCAATCCCGATGCCCATCAGCACCAACACATACCATTTGGTAAAAAAGAGCCGGAACATGGAGACTGCGTTAGTCATGGAGGCGTTATAGACCAGGAAAAAGAGTATAAAGAGGAAGGTGGTCAGGTAAGCTACCATGGTCTGGGTAAGAAACAGCACCACAATAAACAGGATGATCAGGGCTACCGGGATAATAAGGCCCAGCTTAACCTGCTTATGGTATTTCAGGGCCAGAACCGCAGCTACGATCCCGAAAAAGGCTCCGCGGGAGTTGATGTGCGGGTTACCGCCCGTTTCCCCCGCAAATGCAAAAGAGGCCCGCTGCCCCACTACATAGAAAGGGTTTTTACTGACGTAGTAAACCAGGGATACCGCGCCTATAAAGGACAGGAAGAGTACCCAGCGGATAAATGAATTACCGATAGCCGAGGGCGGCATGAAGAGCACCGCCACGGCGGTCATGGCGATTAACCCGTAGGATACCAGGTCCCGGCCGATGGAGTAGGTCAGGTAATAACGGTCTTTAAGCAGGCAGTAGGCCAGCATACAGGCCAGCAGCCAGGTGAGTATGGGAAACGTCACCGCGTTAGGCTTATAAAACCGGCTGTAGTCTTTGAAGACCAGGGTAAAAGCCAAAGGTGAAAAAATTAAACCAATGGCGAAAAAAGTATTTCCGGGCAGGAGGTTTAGGCCGTCGCGGAGGAAGTATACGAAGGGAATCCCGGCCAGGAACATGGCCAGGGCAAATGCATCTCTATTCTTTATAAAACCATTAATCAGAAACCTCATCCCACCAAAATTTGACAAAATTAGTATTTATCGATGAGTATTGACTCATTTTGCTGAATAAAAAAGAGCTTTGGAGTGCACCTCCAAAGCTCCCTGTGTATGAAAGACGGCTTACTGGATACGGGCCAGGTTACTTTCGTAGATCTTCCGGTATCTTTCAGCGGCAGGTTTATCGTACTGCTCGGCTGCGGAATACAGCAGCTGAATGGTACGCATATCCGACTGCACCGTCTGGCGGATATTATCATCGCCCCACTGACGGTCACCGCCTTTCTGTATTTTCTCCGCAAAGTATTTCAGCTCCTCATCGGCCTTGTTCACGATCTTATCGGCCAGTGCCGTGGCTTTTTTGGTATTCCCGATCTCGTAATAGAAGATAGGGAAGTTAGTCACCAGCTGATCGTAAGGAACTGACTCGTCCGGCATGAGCTGCAGCACTTTGTCCAGCACTTCTTCCGCTTCCTTTTTATTTCCTTCGCGCAGGAACTCATCAGCCAGGCGCAGGAAGGCGTAGCGGGCGGTGATAAACGGCACCCGGAACGACTCCGTGTCGTAATACACGTCAGGGTTATCCAGGTTAGTCCACTTCATTTTATGGAGAAGATTCTCTTTCAGCAGTTTTGAATTTACAAAGCCGTCTTTTGCCCCTTCCACTTTATAAGGCATCAGGCGGTAGGCATACCCTTCCAGCTGCATAAATTCTTTCAGGCCCAGGTATTGGTTCTGCGGCAGGGTACCGCCAAAGTACACCGGTCTTTTCCAGTTATTAGCGGCTATGATATCCAATACGATCAGGTCATTTTTCAGGATATCTCTCTCCCCGAAGTTCCATTCGAAACGGTCGGAAATAAGTGATTTCTGCTCTTCGCGCACGAAAGGCATCCGCGCAATCTGCTCTGCATCCTGGGTAAAGAAGAAGTTAGCCGAGGGCAGGATATTGATCATATCCCCGTTACTCACCATTCGCTGAATGGCCGGATCTTTCCGCCGGATCAGGTTCAGGTACTCGCGCAGGTCTATTCCCGCCTTGATCTGGGGATTCGGGTTAGCCACAAACGGGATGTGGTCGTTAATGCCTTTGAAATAATTTTCAGAGCTCAGCGAGATAGGCAGGGCGTCAGACTCATAGGTTTTGCGTTTCATCTGGTCAATGTACCAGTCGGTACCCAGAAGGCTCAGGTTACACACCCGCACGTCTGTCCGGAAACCTTCCACTTCCTGAACATACCAGAGCGGGAAGGTGTCGTTATCGCCACCGGTGAAGAGGATGGCATCTTTCTCACAACTGGAGAGCATATTACGGGCAAAGTCAATCTGGTGTACGCGCCCCGTACGGTCATGTCCTTCCCAGCCGGAAGCGCCCATGATCACGGGAGCCGTCAGGCCCAGCAGCGTGGCTACACCGGCCCGGGCAGTGCCCTCTTTCAGGAATTTCAGGGCGTAGTGGGCTATGGCCATTACACCCAGGCCTATCCAGATGGCGAAGAAGTAGAAAGAACCCGCATAGATATAGTCCCTTTCCCGCGGTTCTACCGGCGGCGAGTTCAGGTAAACCACCAGCGCCAGGCCGGTCAGAAAAAACATCAGGAAGGTGACGATGGCATCTTTTTCTTTCCGGAAGTACAGGAAGAGGAAGCCGGCTATTCCCAGGATCAGCGGGATCCCGAAGAAATTAGTACGGGCCTTATTTACACTGAGGGATGGAGGCAGAGAGGCCTTGGATTCCAGGATATTGGTTATGCCGGAGTCCTGGACGTCGGAAGAGCGGCCCCAGAAGTTCCACATAAAGTAACGCCAGTACATATGCCCGAACTGGTGCGAGAACATGAATTTCAGGTTATCGGCAAAGGTGGGGTTTTGCCCTTCCGGGAGGTTGAGCTTAGCCCTGTAGAGCGAAATATGGCCGGGATCCTGGCTCCAGATCCGGGGAAGGAGCATTTTGCCCTTGCTGTCCCATTCATATTCCGGGTTATAATCATAAATCTCGTATTTCTTTTCTCCCTGCATGTAGTTAGGGGTACCGCGCTCAATACCCGTAAGCTGAGCAGAAAATATGGGGCCGTAAAGCAAGGGCCTGGAACCGTACTGCTCCCTTTTCAGGTAAGAGGTAAAGTTCAGTACGTTACTGGGGTTATTCTCGTTAAGCGGCGGGTTAAAATTAGACCGGATCAGGGCTATGGTGTAAGACGAAAACCCGATGAGGATGAAGGCAAAAGCGATCAGCGCGGTGTTTTGGGTGGTTTTGCCTTTCTGGTGGGTATAGCGGATGCCGTAAACCAGGGCCGCAATGAGTAACAGTACAAAGAAAACCATGCCCGAACCGAAAGGCAGACCGAAAGTATTCACAAACAGCTTATCAAAGCCAAAGCTGATGGAAGGGATACCGGTGATCACCCCCACATTCACGATACCCAGCACCACCATACCGGCCAGGAAGGCCAGGAAACCGCCGGTGAGTGTAGGTTTTTCCTGCTTTTTGAAGTAATACATGAGCGCCAGGGCCGGGATGGTCACCAGGTTCAGCAGGTGCACCCCGATAGAAACTCCTACCAGGTAAGACAGGAAGATGAGCCAGCGGTTCTGCTGAGCCGGGTTTTCTATTCTTTCCCACTTGAATGCCGCCCATACTACGATGGCCGTGAAGAAGGAAGACATCCCGTACACTTCCGCTTCTACCGCTGAAAACCAGAAAGATTCGGAGAAATTATAAGCCAGGGCTCCGGTCAGTGCCGACCCCAGCACCAGGATAGTATCCGTAGTGCTCAGTTCGCCGTCTGGTTTGTTAATGATTTTCCGGGCAATCATGGAGATGGTCCAGAAGAGGAACAGGATGGTAAACGCACTGGCCACCACCGATACCATGTTAATCAGAAAGGCCACTTTAGTGAGGTCAGAGCCTGCAAACAGGGAGAAGAGCCTTCCGATCAGCAGGAAGAAAGGCGCTCCGGCGGGGTGGGGTACCTGGAGCTTGAAAGCGCAGGCGATAAACTCACCACAGTCCCAGAAGCTGGCCGTGGGCTCCACCGTAAGCGTAAAAGTAACCAGGGAGATGAGGAACACGAGCCACCCGCCCAGGTTATTCAGTTTATTAAAACTCATAAGTATAAATAGATTGTTCTAAAGAAATTTGGACAAAATAACTAAATAGCATTCAATATATAAGAAGCCAAAATTATAAATAAAGTTAAATCTTCAGCTGGGTTCCGATATTGATGGTCTTTTCCAGTACATCCGTGATTTTTTTGAAGTCATCCGGGTTCTCCACGAAGTCGAGGTGGTTCACATCGATCTCCAGGAACTTGCCGTGATGGTACTGGCCGGCAAACTGCTGGTAGAGTTTATTCAGCCCCTGAAGGTATTCGGGATCCATGTTCTGTTCGTATTCCCGGCCTCTTTTGCGGATGCCTTTCTGGAGACGGGGGAGGTCAGCTTTAAGGTAGATCATCAGGTCAGGCGGGGAAATGGCCCGCATGATGGTGCTGAACAGGCTTTTATACGTAGTGAAATCCACTTCATTCATGTGGCCGCTATCGTACAGGTTCTGCGCAAAAATATAGGCGTCCTCGTAGATGGTGCGGTCCTGGATGATGGTTTTCTCTTCCTGCTCCTTGATCTTCAGCACCTGCTCAAACCGGGTGTTCAGGAAGAAGATCTGGAGGTGAAAAGCCCAGAGGGGCATGTCGTCATAGAAAGGGGCAAGGTAGGGATTCCCGTCTACGGCCTCGTAGTAAACTTCCCAGCCGTAATGTTCAGCCAGCTTTTCAGCCAGCGTGGTTTTGCCTGCTCCTATGTTGCCGGTAATGGCGATATGCATGAAAATACGTTTTGATAAAGGAGTACAAAGATAGCTTAAATTAGCGGATGGAACCGGCAGGCAAGAAATAAAAGTTTCTTTACATAAGTGCTGCGGGGATTGTTTACTTTTGTGCTCCAATAAGAATAAATTCAACATGAAGCCTCTGATTTTAGTAACAAACGACGACGGGATCACTTCCAAAGGAATAAAAGTATTGATCGAAGAAATGTCCGAGCTGGGCGAAGTATACGTGGTAGCGCCTGACAGCCCTAACTCGGGTATGGGGCATGCCATTACGGTGGCCAGCACCATTCACATCAAGAAATCCCCTATTTTCGGGCTTATCGAATCGTATGAATGTTCGGGTACCCCAGCAGACTGCGTAAAGCTGGCTAAGCACGAGTTTCTGAAAGGAAGAAAGATAGATCTGCTGGTCAGCGGCATTAACCACGGAGCTAACTCCTCCATTTCGGTGATCTATTCGGGTACCATGTCTGCCGCCATTGAAGGGGCCATTGAGGGGATTCCGTCGGTGGGTTTTTCACTGGACGACTTCGATTATAACGCTGATTTCGGCCATGTGCGCAAGTACGTGCGGGAAATAGCCGCCTACGTGCTGCGGGAAGGCCTGCCGGCCGATACGGCGCTGAATGTGAATTTCCCGAAAGCCTCTTCCGAGCCCCTGAAGGGCGTAAAAGTCTGCCGCCAGACCCGCGGCTACTGGAAAGAGGAGTTTGATGCCCGTGTGGATCCCAGCGGAAGGCCCTATTTCTGGATGGGCGGCCACTACGTAAATTCCGAGCCTGAGTCCACGGATACGGATATCTGGGCCCTGGAAAATAACTATGTTTCTGTTTTCCCGTGCCATTTTGACCTGACTCATCATAAAGCGGTGGAGCCGATCAGGGGGCTGGAGAATATTTAAGAATCCAGGTTTTGAGAATCCCGGCTATGGATAGGGAGTCAGTGATCTCGTTATCCATCACCATGCGATAGGCTTCCTCCAGCGGGAGTTTTTTTAAGGTGAGGTCTTCGGTTTCTTCGGGCTCGGCTATACCCATGGTGAGGTCTTCCGCCAGGAAAATAAAGCCGGTTTCATTACACACGGAGTTAGAAGTATGGATCCGGGAGATGAGGGTCCAGCGGGTGGCCTGCAGGCCGGTTTCCTCCAGAAGCTCTCTTTTGGCGCAATCCAGCATATCTTCTCCTTCCGGGCATCCGCCTTCCGGGATCTCCCAGGTGTATTCGTCGATAGGGAAGCGGTGCTGCCCCACCAGGTAAGTGTTTCCTTCCGCATCCACCGGCACTATTCCTATGGCCAGGCCTTTAAAATTAACCTGTCCGTAAATTCCTTGTCCGCCGGAGGGGTTGATCACCTCATGATGCTGTACTTGTATCCAGGGATTTTCGTAAACGGTTTCGGTAGAAAGTTTTTTCCAGTTATTGGACATGCTATCAGGAGTTTAATGTAGTAGGACACACGTAATCCGTGAGCTTAAAGGCACCGCTGTCGCGGATAGCGCTAAAGCCGCCCCGGATATCCGTAATGTTTTCAAAACCGCGGGCTTTCAGTATCGAGGCAAAGATCATGGACCGGTAGCCGCCGGCACAATGGATGTAGTAGGGTCTGTCTTTATTCAGCTCACTAAAACGCTCGTTAATATAATCCAGGGGCAGGTTTTCCGCATTTTCAACGTGCTCGGACTGGAACTCGCCCGGTTTGCGGACATCCAGGATGGAAACCCCGGGATCCTGCCTGTGGATTTCTCCGAATTCGGCGGCGCTGATGGAAGTGATGGTGTCGGTTTCTTTTCCGGCCGCTTTCCAGGCCTCAAAGCCGCCTTCCAGGTAGCCTATGGTGTTATCGTACCCTACGCGGGCCAGGCGGGTCAACACTTCTTCTTCGCGGCCCTGATCGCTCACCAGCAGGATCTCCTGCCGGATATTGGTAATCAAAGCGCCCACCCAGGGAGCAAAGCCCCCGTCGATCCCGATATTAATGGAATTAGGAATAAAGCCCTTCGCAAAGTCCTGGGGCTTACGGGTATCGAGGATCAAAGCCCCGGTTTCATTCGCCGCTGTTTCAAACACTTCAGGGCTCAGGGGGGTTGAGCCTCTTTTGAGAACGGTATCTATACTCTCATACCCTTTAATGTTCATCATCACGTTTTCCGGGAAATAAGCCGGCGGAGGCAGGAGGCCGTCAGTCACTTCCTGTATAAACTGCTCTTTACTCATGGGCCGGAGGGCGTAGTTAGTGGCTTTCTGATGCCCCAGGGAGTCAGAGGTTTCCCGGCTCATGTTTTTACCGCAGGCGCTGCCGGCGCCGTGTGCCGGGTAAACGGTGAGGTCATCGGCCAGAGGCAGGATCTTGTCGCGGAGCGAATCATAGAGCATGCCGGCCAGCTTATCCTGAGTCAGGTCTGCGGATACCTTCTGGGCCAGGTCAGGGCGGCCCACATCGCCTATAAACAGGGTATCTCCTGTAAAAAGGGCGGTTTCTTTCCCGTTTTCATCTGTGAGGAGGTAACAGGAGCTTTCCAGCGTATGGCCCGGCGTGTGAAGCACTTTTATTTTTATTTTGCCGATGCTGAAAAGTTCTCCATCGGTAGCAATGTGTGCCTGGAAACCCGGCCGGGCGGTAGGCCCGTACACGATCGTGGCGCCGGTTTTTTGGGCCAGATCCACGTGGCCGCTGACAAAATCGGCATGAAAATGCGTTTCAAATACGTATTTTATGGTGGAATTGTCTTTTTCGGCCCGGCGGATATATGGTTCCACTTCGCGAAGCGGATCTATAATGGCCGCTTCTCCTTCACTACTGATGTAGTAAGCTCCCTGCGCCAGGCATCCGGTATAAATCTGTTCTACTTTCATTACATTTTGATCATTTTGATCCCCTCATTGAGCAGGATCATTATACCTAAAACCAAAATAATCCTTCCAAAGTTTTTTTTCAGCTTCTCTCCGTCCCATTTTTTTGAGATCCGGTGCCCGATGAATATCCCTGAAATGGCCAGCAGCGTGATGGTAATCATAAATTTCCATTGGATATCTTCCCGGTGATGGGCCAGCCCGCCCAGGAACCCAATGGAGGAATTGGCAGCGATAATGATGAGCGAGGTGCCCACGGCGGTTTTCATGGGTAAGCGGCCAAACATGATGAGGGCGGGAATGATGAGAAACCCGCCGCCGGCTCCTACCAGGCCCGTAAGCATCCCTACCAGTATACCTTCCAGGAAGATCAGTGAAATTTTATAGTCGGTTCCGCTGACTTTTCTTCTTGTCTTTTCTCCTTTTATCATGGAAAGGGAAGCGCCGATCATAAGCGCTGCAAAAAGCAGCATCAGGAACACGGGTTTGGTCAGGTGGAAATTCCCTATGCGGAGAATGGGATCCGGGATGGCCGGGGCAATAAACGCCCGGGTCAGTAAAACGGACATAATGGAAGGAATTCCGAATAAAAGGGCCGTTTTGAGATTCACCAGTCCCTGGGTATATTTCGGAATCCCGCCTACCAGGCTGGTAGAACCCACAATAAACAGGGAATACACGGTGGCCAGTATGGGGTCTACTCCGAATATGTACACCAGGAGGGGAATGGTGAGGATAGAACCCCCGCCGCCGATCATCCCCAGGGAAACGCCTATGGCTATGGCTGCTATGTATCCTATGATTTCCATGGTAGTGGGGATAAAAAAAATAACCTGCCCTGCCCGCAGGCAGGGGGAGAAACTGTAAAATTCATTCTTATTCGATGGTACTATGCCGCCCGTGAGCTTTTATAGCTTACTTTTGGCAGGACAAATATACGAATAATTATATATGATTTCAGCCATTGTGGATCTGGGTACAAACACCTTCCATATTTTGATTTTTGATAAAGACCGGGTGATTTTTAAGGAGTCGCTCGCAGCTAAAATGGGCATGGGAGGGATTAACCGGGGCGAGATCACCCCGGAAGCCACAGAAAGGAGTATCCGGGTGCTGAAAATCTTCCGGGAAAAGCTGGATCAGTACCAGGTGCCTGATGAGCGGGTTTTTGCTTTCGGGACTTCCGCCCTCCGGTCCGCCGGGAACCGGGAGGAGGTGCTGGAGCGGATCCTGGCAGAAACCGGGATTGCCGTAAAGGTGATCGACGGCACCGAGGAGGCTTCGCTGATTTATGAAGGGGTAAAGAAAGCCGTGAAGGTGGAGGAAACGGTGCTGATTGTGGACATTGGCGGTGGCAGTGTGGAGTTTATCATCTGTAACCCGGAAAAGGTACTCTGGATGCAGAGCTTTGAGATCGGCGGCCAGCGCCTGCTGGAAAGATTCATGAAGAAAGACCCGCTTCCCCCCTCGGAAACCGGTAGAATGGAAGCGTATTTCCGGGAAGTGCTTCTGCCTCTGACCAATGCCGTGCACCAGTACCGGCCTACCGTCATGGTGGGATCCAGCGGCAGTTTTGATACCTTAAATGATATGTATTATTGGCGAACTACGGGCCATTTCCCGCCGGAAGATGTGGCGGGTTTTGAGTATCCCATGGACGAGTTCGGGCGGGCCTACGAGCAACTGGTCTTCAGCACACGGGAAGAAAGAATGCAGATCCCGGGGATGAAGGAGCTACGGGTGGATATGATCGTGGTGGCCATGGTGCTGATTAAATTTTTACTCCAGACGCTGGAGATAAAGAAAATTAAGATTTCTAATTATGCGCTGAAAGAAGGGGCCATGGGGCGGGTGTCCGGGTAAGGTTTCCGGCTCCAATCTATGAGCGGAGTGGGAGGCAGGTTTAGCCGTTAAACATTTTGTTCCTGGTAATTTCTTTCCCCTGCCGGAGCCGTAATGCGTGGTAAAGGGTGGGGATGTCATTGGTCCATTCTTTGAGGATCAGGATAATGGACATGATCTCCAGGCGGGTAACCAGGCCGATCCAGAAGCAGAATTCGAATAGCAGCCCTGAACGGCATTGTAAGATGACCTGAAGGAGTGTGGCAAAGAGAAACAGGGTCCAGATTTTAGCTCCCAGGGAATGAGTGGCAATTTCCTTTCGGAATTTAAGAAAGCTTACCAGGTAGGTGACGGCTTCCAGACCGGTAAGGAGGGCCAGTTTCAGGTAGTTTGCCCTGAAAAAGTCCGGGCATTGGATATAGGTGGCGAGGATGACGGATAGGAAAAATATCTGATCCACAGACGAGTCCAGACGCCTTAGTTTCTGAGTGGAAACCCGGAGCTTCCGGGCTATGATGCCGTCAAAAATGTCAGTTAACAGGCCGGTGGTCAGGAACAGGACAGCTATGAATTTATAGTTTTCCACCTGAACCAGGCTGAGCGGAACCAGGATCAGCCCGAGGGCGAGTCTCAGATAAATGAACAGCAGGGGGAGTCGAGTCATCTGTGGGTACAAATACAGGTTAAATTTTCTTTTGAGAATGATCTTACCGCAAGGGCCGGCCTGTGATGGCCGGGCAGATTAGCCAGCCTCTGCAAATATAGCGCAAATAGGAATACGAGGCACTTCCGGAGAGTTTCCCTTATCTTTGTAGCTGTTTAACTGCCTGGTCTCTTATCGGAACTTACTATGCACAATAATTATTTTTTTCTCAAAAAACTGACGGCGGAACTGGATATCCTTTTGGCCGGAACGGAACTTTTAACGTGCTTTTCGCAGGAGAAGGATGAAGTGGTGCTGGGTTTTTCCAATAACAGGTACCTGAAATGTATCCTTAAGCCCGATTTTTCAGCCATAACGGTGGTGGATGACTTTAACCGGGCCCGGAAAAACTCGGTTTCGCTGTGGGAAGAACTGTATGGAAATCCGGTGACGGAGGTCCGGGTTTTTGAGAATGAGCGGGCGGTAAAGATAGTGTTGGAAGGTACTTATACCCTGGTCATTAAGCTTTTCGGAAACCGGCCTAATCTCCTGGTTTACAAGGGAGATGAACTCATGGCAATGTTTAATAATAAGCTGTTAACGGATAAAGCACTGAAGTTGGAAGGTTTTAACCGGGCGCTTCCGTGTGATTTTGAAACGTTTGAAAAACTGGACGGAGATTACCGGAAGCAGTTTTTTACGTTTGGGAAGGACCTGTTTGAGGCTCTGGACAGGGCAGCTGAGGGGCTGAGTATCCCGGAAAAATGGGAAAAACTGGGGAAGTTTCTCAGCTACCTTGAACATCCCCGGTTTTATATAGATTCGGGCGGGCTGGTACCCCGGCTCTCGCTTTTACAGGGAGAAGAACAGCCGGACGCGGTTACGGCTATTAATGTCTTCGTAAACCGCTATCAGAAAGTGACCGCTACTGACCGGCTGAAGGCCGACCTGAGCCATAAGCTGGTGAAAGACATTGCCAAAACCCGGAGTTATATGACCAGTCTTCAAAATAAGCTGGATGAGCTGGTTTCAGGGGTGAAAAACGAGGAGATCGGGAATATCCTGATGGCGAACCTGCATGCTATAAAGGAAGGGAGTACGGAAGCGGAACTGGATAATTTTTACTCCGGTGAACCGGTAAAGATTAAGCTTAAAAAGGAGCTTTCGCCCCAGAAAAATGCAGAGGCTTATTACCGGAAAAGCAAGAACGAGAAGATTGAGATAGAAACGGCCGAACAGAACCTGGCGGCCGCCGGGCGTAAGCTGGAAAACCTGGTGGAAAGGTTAAGAGAGGTGGAGAGTACGGAAGATCTGAGGCAGTTAAGAGGGGTTTCCAAAGAGATGACTTCCCAGGCTCAAAGCGCTTTAAAAGAAGAGTTGCCTTTTAAGGAATACATCCGGAAGGGCATCCGGATTTGGGTGGGAAGAAACGCCAAGAATAACGACCTGCTGACTACTAAATACGCCCAGAAAGACGACTGGTGGCTGCATGCCCGGGATACGGCCGGGTCGCATGTGGTCATAAAAAGCTCCGACCCATCCATGGAGGTACTGGAATATGCGGCCTCTATAGCGGCCTGGTATTCCAAACGCAAGTCGGAAAA
This sequence comes from Leadbetterella sp., assembly GCA_019638185.1. Lineage (GTDB taxonomy): Bacteria > Bacteroidota > Bacteroidia > Cytophagales > Spirosomataceae > Leadbetterella. Next base: position 46,747 of record JAHBUH010000004.1, on the reverse strand, counting down.
GCTGGTTACGGTGATTTATACGCAGAAAAAATATGTGCGCAAGGCTAAAAACCTGGCAGCCGGGCAGGTGATCGTGGAAAAGGAGAAGACCTTACTGGTGGAGCCTGCAGACGGGTAATCAGTACGTATTATACCAGGCGCCTAAACCCAATCAGCCATTACAGAATCCGGTTTGTACCTACCGTATCAGCCATTACAGCATCCAGTTCTTGAAATAGAAATAGTAAATAATGGTGCCTACCGTGGCCAGCGCCACTATGACGGAAAGCCAGAAGTGCTTAAAGTTATCTTTGGCGAAAAGGTAGTAGATGATGCCCACTAAAATCCACAACGCATAGAGGGCGGTCTGAAAACTATCGTTAAAGTCATCCAGAATAAGATAAAGCCCCAGCAGGATAAAGGCTATCCAGGTGAATCTTATAAAATAAAATCTCATGACCATAAGGGTTCCTTCCAGTTACCGTACAAAGTAAAAGAATTTTTCAGGATAAAGAATGTTTTTTTTGGAAAAGAAATAATCAATTGTATTATTTGTTTTGACAATTAATATTTTTTAACTTGGCTGCCATGAATACTTTTAATAATCCCCGGGTGGAAAACCTGCCCCGTCACCTGAGGCAGTATGTGGTGGACCAATGCTATGAAAAGTATACCTGGATAGACCAGGCGGTCTGGCGCTATGTGATGCGTCAGAATTACAGCTACCTGAAGCATGTGGCATATTATCCGTATATCCGCGGCCTGGAGCAGGCGGGTCTGAGCATTGAGCGTATCCCGGATCTGCAGACCATCAATGACCACCTGGGTCAAATAGGCTGGGGGGCGGTGACGGTAGACGGCTTTATTCCGCCGTCGGCCTTTATGGAGTATCAGCAGCATAAGGTATTGGTGATTGCGGCCGATATCCGGCAGCTGAAGCATATAGCGTACACGCCGGCCCCGGATATTATCCATGAAAGCGCCGGGCACGCGCCCATCATTGTGGAGCCGGAGTATAATCATTACCTGAGTTATTTTGGGAGCATCGGCGCCAAAGCCATGTTTTCAGCAAAGGATTTTGAGCTGTATGAGGCCATTCGCCAGTTGAGCATTTTAAAAGAAACTCCCGGAGTGGAAACTCCCGGAGTCTCCGCAGCTGAAACCGAGGCGGCGGAAGCGCATCTGAAGTTTATATCGGAAAACATGGGGGAGCCCTCGGAGATGGCCCTGCTGAGCCGCCTGCACTGGTGGACCGTAGAGTATGGGCTGATAGGGAGCCCGGAAGAACCCCGGATCTACGGGGCGGGGCTGCTGTCGTCTATCGGGGAAAGCAGCACCTGCATGCAGCCGGATGTGCCTAAGCTGTGGTATACCCTGGATGCCCTTCGTTACCCTTATGATATCACCCGGCCCCAGCCCCAGCTGTTTGTAACGCCCACTTTCCGGAACCTGCTGGATGTGCTGGAGGCATTTGCAGATACCATGGCTTTCCGGACCGGCGGCGAGGATGGTCTCCGGAAAGCCGTGGCCTGTAAAAATGTGGCTACGGCCCGGTATTCTTCCGGCTTAGAGGTGAGCGGGGTTTTTACGGAGTTTGCGGTAACCGGTTCAAATCTGACGTTCATTAAGACCACAGGCCCCAGTGCTTTATCCTGGCAGGGGAAGGAGCTGGAGGGGCATTCCCGGAATTATCATTCGCACGGGTTTTCTTCACCGGTGGGCCGGCTGAAGGGCGTAAGTAAACCTTTGGAGGAGTTCTCTCCGTCTAAACTGTCCGGCCTGGGACTGAAGGAAAACTGCTCCTGCCGGCTGAATTTTGAAAGCGGTATTGTACTGGAAGGGGTGCTAATATCCTGCCTTTTCAGGGGCGGGAAGCTGCTGCTGCTGACCTTCACCGGCTGTAAAGTTTGGGGAGCGGAAGGAGAAACCCTGTTCCTGCCGGAATGGGGTACTTATGATATGGCGGTAGGCGGGGAGATTATCAGTGTTTTTAATGGTGCTGCTGATAAATCGGCTTGGGAAGAGGTGCAGCACGTCAGCGCTCAGAAAACAGAGCGCATAAAATATGATGCAAAGACACTGAAATTACACGATATTTACGGCAAAATCCGGACTATCCGGGAGCGGGGAGAAGAGTACGGGAAACTTCGGGCACTTTTTGAGGTGCTGAAGGCAGAGTATCCTGACGACTGGCTGGCTTCCCTGGAAATCCTTGAAATAGCAGACCGCCGCTTACCTGAGCTGGCGGGTGAAGTGGAGGCCTACCTGTTCTCCCTACAGGAAAGTGAGCCGGAATATACCAAATTAATAGCTGACGGATGGCAGGTGATCCGTTCAGAACAGGCGTAATATGAATATAGTGGTAACTGGAGCCAGTAGTGGTTTAGGCTTCGAAATCGTATTGGAATTTATCCGGAAGCCGGAGCATAAGGTGGTGGCGGTTTCGCGGAATACGGAGAAGCTGAAGCGGCTTCTGGAGATCGCCAGGGGCTTAAACCCGGACTGCACGCTTATCCCGGTGAGTTTTGACCTGGCTCATGAGGATATGAGCCTGCTGGAAGATTTTGTGCTGCGGTCACTGGGCACGGTAGATATCCTGATCAATAACGCCGGCCAGCTGGTGAATAAACCTTTCATGAAGACTTCGGAAGAGGAACTGGACCGCATGCTGCATGTTAATGTGACCAGCCACTTTAAACTGTGTCAGTCCCTGGTGCCGCTGATGATCCGGGGCGGGCATATTGTGAATATCGGCAGTATGGGCGGCGTGCAGGGAAGCGTGAAGTTCCCGGGCCTGTCTGCCTATTCTGCCAGTAAGGCGGCCCTGCATGTACTGACAGAATGTATGGCGCTGGAGCTGGCGGAGTATAATATCAAAGTCAACTGCCTGGCATTAGGCTCCGTACAAACCGAAATGCTGGAAGAGGCATTCCCCGGTTACCAGAGCCCGGTGATGGCGTTTGAAATGGGCGCCTATGTAGCGGATTTTGCCTTAAATGCCGCTAAGTTTTATAACGGGAAAATTATCCCGTTATCGGTCACTACGCCTTAAGGGATGTTTAGGGCGCGGTTTCCGTGCCGTTAATAAAACTATCCTTTTATCAGCATTACGCCTTAAGGGGTGAATAATACAGCGTGCTGCAATTTTCCTTTGTTAAGTACTGACGGGCTGAACTCATCATTTCATCTGGGCTTACTGATTCCAGGTGGGTGATGGCGGTATTGGCCAGGTTTACGTCTCCGGCATTGGCGGCAAAAGCCAGCTTCATGGCACGATTTAGTACTTCGGTTTCGCTGAATTTATCGAGTGAAACGGCCTGGGTCTTTACTTTATCCAGTTTTTCCCGGTGGTCCGGGTTTTGCAGGGCTGTGGCCAGGCATCGCTCTATTTCAGCGTCGGCATCTTCCAGGGATATATCCGGGTTTACAGATCCGCTGATCAGGAACAGGCCGCCGTCCAGGTAAGAGGTATTCTGGGCGGAAAGGCCGGTGAAAATTTGTTTTTCCTTCACCAGTTCCTGGTAAATGAGTGACGACTGCCCTTTCCCAAAAATATCTCCGAAGAGGTCCACGGCGTATTGGGCACGGTCATGTTTTTTCGGCGTGTGATAGGCTTTGTAGAGGGTTTTCAGTGGTACGTTTGCTTCGTGACGGAGTAAGCGGGCTTCGGTCTGAGCCGGCTCTGCGGGGATGTTTTTGGGGCTGACCTTCCCGGCAGGGATGTCACCAAACCATTTCCGGGAAAGCCGCTCTACTTCAGAAACGGTGACATTGCCGGCCACTACCAGCACGGCGTTATTGGGCAGGTAATACCGGTAAAAGAAGTCCCTGACGTCATCCATGGTGGCATTTTCAATATGGCTGATCTCCTTGCCGATGGTAGGCCAGCGGTAAGGATGTTTTTTATAGATCACCGGCCTGAATTTCAGCCAGACATCGCCGTAGGGCTGGTTAAGGTAGCGCTGTTTAAATTCTTCGATCACCACGTTTTTCTGTACTTCCAGCACTTTCGGGTCAAATGAAAGGCCCAGCATGCGGTCAGATTCCAGCCAGAAGGCCGTTTCCAGGTTTTGGGAAGGAAGGGTGATATAATAATTAGTGATGTCGGTAGAGGTAAAGGCGTTATTATTTCCGCCGGCTTTCTGCAGGGGTTCATCAAAAGACGGGATGTGGCGGGAGCCGCCAAACATCAGGTGCTCAAACAGGTGAGCAAAACCTGTTTTTTCGGGATGTTCATCCCTTGACCCCACATTATAGCAGAGATTAAAGGAAGTGGTCAGGCTTTTAGGGTCTTCGTGTACGTACACTTTGAGGCCATTGTTCAGCTCAAAGGAATTGAAATTGATCATACGATGGTATTGAACCCCAAAATTACGTAAATTTGAGATTTTAATCCATTAAAATATGCAATTCAGGATAGGACACGGCTATGATGTTCATCAGCTCAGTGCAGGGTATGCGTTAAGTTTAGGCGGAATAAAGATCCCGCATACGGTGGGGTCTATGGGGCATTCGGATGCTGACGTGCTTTTGCATGCCATCTGTGACGCCATGCTGGGGGCGCTGTCCCTGGGCGATATCGGGAAACATTTTAAAAATACGGATCCGCAGTGGAAAGGGATGGACAGTAAGCATTTCCTGGTGCGGGTCCATGAGATGATCGCTGAAAAAGGGTATGCGGTAGGGAATATAGATGCCACCCTGATCCTGGAAGAACCCAAGATAGGGAAGTATATTCCGGAAATGAAAAAAGTGATCTCGGAGTGCCTGGGGGTGGAGAGCGATGCCGTTTCCGTCAAGGCCACCACCTCAGAGACCATGGGCTTTGTAGGGCGTAAGGAAGGTCTTGAAGCGCACGCCGTTTGTATTTTGTATAAAAAAGAGACAGGGTTTAACGCCTGAAAATAGAAAGGTTCTAAATTTGTAAAAATATTTATCGAAGATGAAAGAACTATATGGCCTGGGAACAGCCTTAACTACTCCTTTTACGGAAGATAACCGGGTGGATTTTCCGGCATTGCGGAAGCATCTGGATTATCTGAACCAGGAGGGTATTGATTATTACGTGGTAAACGGAACTACCGGCGAGTCGGCTACATTAAGTAAGCAGGAAAGCGCGGAGATCCTGGAGTACGTGAAGCAGTACAATGGCGGTAAACGGCCCATAGTGTTTGGTGTGGGGGGCAATAACACCCAGGCGGTGCTGGATACCATTTCCCAGACGGATTTTAACGGGGTAACGGCCATTCTTTCGGTGTGTCCTTATTATAACAAACCCTCGCAGCAGGGGATATATCTGCATTTTAAAGCCATTGCCGATGCCTGCCCGGTGCCGGTGATCCTGTATAATGTGCCGGGCCGCACGGTGATCTCCATGAGTGTGGAAACCATTTCAGAGCTGGCGAAGCACCCGAATATCATCGGGTTAAAGGATGCTTCCAGCAGCATAGAGGTGGCTATAGACCTTTCCCGGACCCTTCCTGATGATTTCCTGCTTCTATCTGGCGATGATAACCTTTTTACGGCTCAGGCCAGCCTGGGCTATAAAGGAGTGATCTCGGTGATCGGGAACGGTTTCCCGAAGGAGTTTTATGAGCTGGTGCAGTCGGCGCTGGCCCGTGATTTTGAAAAAGCCAAGAAGCTCCAGGGTAAATTCCTGGATTTTGATACCCTGCTGTATGTGGAATCTAACCCGGTAGGGATCAAGTGCGTGCTGGATATCAAGGGCCTGTATGACGGGCGGGTGCGTTTACCTCTGGCTAAGGCTTCTGACGGGCTCTACCAGAAAATGGAGGCGTCTATGCGTAAAGAAGGGTTTTTATGAGGAGAATAATCATTGCCTTTATATTCATTCTCGGGAGCTTTCCCGGTTTTAGCCAGCATAAAAGCTGGGATCTCAAAAAGCTGGAGGATATTAACCTGACCCGGAATACGGACATGGATAAGCCGTTGAATTTCATCAGTAATTCGTCGGATTACCTAGCCATCGGTTTTCCCGCTGCTATGCTGGCGGCGGGGTATATCGGTGATAACGCCGCCCTGAAGCGGGAAGGGTACACTATTGCCATGAGTACGGTGGCCACGTATGGGGTGGGCTTTATCCTGAAAAAAGCGGTAGATAAAGACCGGCCGTATGTTACCCATCCTTATATTAAGAATTACAGGGAATTTTCCGGAAGCTCATTTCCTTCGGGGAGCACGGCCCTGGCTTTTTCCACGGCCACCAGCCTGTCACTCTCTTATCCCAAGTGGTATGTGATCGTGCCGTCTGCCTTGTATGCCTGTACGGTGGGCTATTCGCGCCTGCACCTGGGTGCACATTATCCCAGCGATGTTTTTGCGGGCACGGCGCTGGGTATTGGTTCGGCCTTTGCTTCCCGGAAGCTGAACCAATGGATACGCAATGAGTCCAGGAAAAGAAAACTGAAACAACAAACCGGAGAATAGGAGTATGGAAGAGAACCCGTCGTTAAGCCGTAAGGAAAAGGTGATCAAATATTTCAGGAAACTGGGCTGGATAGGCTTTTTCTTCTTTTTGGGGAAAGGGCTGCTGTGGCTGATTATTCCCTACCTGGCGGCTAAAGGCCTGATCAATTGTAACGGATAAAGAAGGTACCTGAAAAGGACACAAACTGCTGCGTTGTTTTCGGAATTCGGCTTCAGTCACATACTACAGTATGCTCCTTCAGCCTCATTCTCAATGCTTTGCATTTTGCGTCCTTTTCGGGCACCTTCACACACGATTAAGCCTTTTCGGGCTGGCTTTCAGAAATCAAATTTAATTCCCTGTGCCAGCGGTAGCGTATTGCCGTAATTGATGGTATTAGTCTGTCTGCGCATATAAGCTTTCCAGGCGTCGGATCCGCTTTCCCGGCCTCCCCCGGTCTCTTTTTCCCCGCCGAATGCCCCGCCGATCTCTGCTCCGGAAGTACCGATGTTAACATTGGCTATGCCGCAGTCGGAACCCCAGGCGGCCAGGAAGGCTTCGGATTCTTTCAGGTTCTGGGTAAAGATGGCCGAAGACAGGCCCTGAGGTACCTCATTTTGGAGGGCTATGGCCTCATCCAGTGTCTGGTAAGCCAATACATACAGGATGGGTGCAAAGGTCTCGTGCTTCATGACCGGGATTTGCTCCGGAACCTGGATGATGGCGGGCTGAACAAAATTCCCGCCCAGGGTTTTCCCGCCGGTAAGGAGTTTTCCGCCCTGTTCCTGCGCCGTTTTGATGGCTTGTTCAAAGCTTTTTACTGCGTCCTGATCAATCAGGGGGCCTACGTGGTTAGCGGGATCCAGTGGGTCACCGGTTTTCAGCTGCTCATAGGCTTTGACCAGCCGGGTGGTGAGCTCTTCTATCCGCGACTGGTGAACCAGCAGGCGGCGGGTGGTGGTGCATCGCTGGCCTGCGGTACCCACGGCACCGAAGACGATGGCAGGAATGGAGAGCTGGATATCAGCGTTTTCCGTGACGATGATGGCATTATTTCCACCCAGTTCCAGCAGGTATTTTCCCAGGCGCTCAGAAACTTTCAGGGCTACGGCCCGGCCCATGCGTGTGCTTCCCGTAGCGGAAATCAGGGCTATGTTTTCATCGGCTGCCATGGCTTCGCCTACGGCTCTGTCGCCTATGGTGAGGCAGGAGATGCCTTCGGGCAGGTCGTTATTTTTAAGTACTTCTGCAATGATATTCTGGCAGGCGATGGCCGATAAGGGAGTTTTCTCGGAAGGCTTCCAGATGCAGGTATTGCCGCAGACCCAGGCCAGCATGCTGTTCCATGACCATACGGCCACCGGGAAGTTAAAGGCGGAGATAATGCCTACCACACCCAGGGGGTGCCACTGTTCATACATGCGGTGATCGGGCCTTTCGGAATGCATGGTGAGGCCGTAAAGCTGGCGCGATAGCCCCACGGCCAGATCGCAGATATCAATCATCTCCTGTACTTCGCCGAGGCCTTCCTGGAGGCTTTTACCCATTTCAAGCGATACCAGTTTTCCCAGTGCATTTTTATGCCGGCGGATGGCGTCGCCCATCTGGCGGACGATCTCGCCTCTTTTGGGGGCGGGCACCTTTCGCCATACCTTAAAGGCTTCTTTGGCGGCAGCTACCGCTTCGTGATAATCATCTACGGTGCAGAACGTGGTAGTAGCTATAAGCTGCTGATCCGTAGGGTTGTAGGAGTTTAGTGGGTTCCCTTTGCCGTTCCTGTTTTCCTGGCCTGTAGAGAATCCGTAATTACTTTCCCGGAGGTGGAGTTCCTGTAAGAAATCTTTCATACCATGCTTTTTTTACAAATATACAACAATAATGGCTGCCCCCCGGGTTTCGGTTTCCGGGGATGTAATTATTCTGTGATTATCGTGTTTATACATGATATTTTAAAATATCGTTTATTTATACGATAATAATGAATATCGTTTAAAATAGTGATATTATTAAATATCGTTTTTTCTTATGATATTTTTGCCTTTTTCGCACTTTTGCTATAGATTTGATGGAAATTAGTAGGGGAATGGAAGTAGTTATAACCGGTGATATCGTGAATTCGCGAAGTGTCCGGAGTGAAAAATGGCTGATCACATTAAAGGCGGTACTGGCAGATTTTGGCCGGGAAACCCGTGACTGGGAGGTGTACAGGGGGGATAGTTTTCAGCTGGTAGTAGCGGCGGAGCGGGCACTGGATGCCGTATTTCATATTAAATCGGCTATAAAGGAAACCGCCCCGCTGGATGTACGCATGGCTTTGGGGCTGGGGTCCGTTACTTACCGTTCTCCGCGGGTCCTGGAATCAAACGGTTCGGCGTTTGTGTATTCAGGTGAGTGTTTTGATCAGCTGAAAAAACATAACCTGAGGATAAAGTCGGATTTCCCGGAACTGGATGACACCTTGAACCTGATGTTTTCCCTGGTAGATTTTATAATGGGAAACTGGAAGCCCGTTACCACGGAGATAGTACGTCATAAGCTGAAATATCCGGATCTGACCCAGCGAAAACTGGCCCAGATGATGGGCCGGAAAAGCCAGGCCAGCATAAGTGAAGGCCTGAAGAGAGGAGGGTATGAGGAGATCAGGAGCCTGATAGAGTATTTTAAAATCCAAATAACAAAAAGATGATCGAATTATCTGTACAGCTCGTTTTAGCCCATCTTTTGGGCGACTTTGTTCTGCAACCGGCCCGCTGGATAAGAGACCGGAATAAGCACAGGTTCCGTTCTCCGGCCCTGTATTATCATGTGGGCGTCCATATCCTGAGTATGCTGGTGGTGATGGGATTGAACTGCCGCTACCTGGCCGCTATGGGTATAATTTCAGTGTCTCACCTGATCATTGATGGTTTTAAGGCCAGTCTTCACGGGAAATACAATGACCGTCTCCTTTTCCTGACGGATCAGGCGCTTCATCTGCTGGTGATCGGCGGAGTGGTGCTTTCCTATTTCCCGGCGGAGGCCGACTTTTCATTGCTCCGGTCTCCCGAAACGCTACTCACCCTGACGGCACTGGTTTTTATTTCCTTCGCCAGCGGCATTATCCTGAAGGTATTGCTTTCCAAGTGGTCAGGGGAGATCAGCAGCGATAAAAAGTACCAGGGGATGAGCGAGGCCGGAAAATATATCGGTATCCTGGAAAGGCTCTTTATTTTTTTCTTTGTGGTTACCGGGAGATGGGAAGGTGTGGGGTTTCTGCTGACGGCGAAGTCCATCTTCCGTTTCGGTGACCTTACCACTAATAAAGACCACAAGCTGACCGAGTACATCCTGATCGGTACCCTGCTGAGCTTCGGAATAGCCATTCTTACCGGGCTGGGGTATAATCACCTGTGTGATGTGCTGACCGGGAAATAAGTAAGAAAAGTGGCCGGCCGGGTAGGCCGTCCGGGTTTTAGTGTGTATTTTTAGGCTTTAAATCCATAAAAATATGAAAACCACCGCACTGCTGGTCTTCCTGATGATGATTCCCGTTCGCCGGGATCCGCCCTTTTGGGGCTTTTATGCACATAGCCTGATTAATCGGCTGGCCGTATATTCCCTGCCGCCGGAGATGCTGGGTTTTTTCAAAAACCATATTGAGTATATCACTGAAAAAGCGGTTAACCCGGATCGCCGCCGCTATGCCATGACCGGGGAAGCCGAACGCCATTTTATTGACCTGGATAATTACCCGGATTCCCTGAAGGCGGTTTTACCCGGCTTAAGCTGGGAAGAAGCGGAAAAACGGCTGGGAGAGGAGACATTCAGGGCAAACGGGATAGTACCCTGGCAGATCCAGCGGATGAAGCTCCGGCTCACCGAAGCCTTCCGGCAGCGGGAAGCCGCACAGGTCCTGCGGATAGCCACTGATCTGGGCCACTACATTGCCGATGCTAACGTGCCGCTGCATACCACTAAAAATTATAACGGCCAGCTTACTGACCAGCACGGCATTCACGCTTTCTGGGAGTCGCGGCTGCCGGAGCTGTTCAGCCCGGATTATGACCTGCTGATCGGGAAAGCCACCTATGAAAAAAATATCCGGGAAAGGAGCTGGCAGGCGGTGTTACAGGCCCAAGCCGCCCTGGACAGCGTCCTGCTGTTTGAGCGGCAGCTCACAGCGGAAAGCCCGCCGGACCGGAAGTTTACGGTAGATGAGCGTAACGGGATCACGGTCAGGAATTACTCGCGGGAGTTTTCGGGAAAATACCACCGGATGCTGGAAAACCAGGTGGAAAGACAGATGAAACGTTCCATCAAAATGATTGCCGATACCTGGTATACGGCCTGGGTAGATGCAGGCCAGCCTGACCTCAGCGGTATCCCGAAGTTTGTTCCTGATCCGGAAGAAGAAAAAGAGATGATGAAAGGCTGGCTGCATAAGCTCCTGAATGTGCGGAAAGAAGCAGATAATTAAAGTTGCGCAGATCAGTATCCCTAAAAATGAAATCAAAGATCTTTTTTCAAAAAGGTTCTGTAGGCTTTCAGGAGAGGGAGCATGATCCAGAACAGGAGTAACAGGATGGAAATGATCATGCCCTTTTCCGACGTAAAGAACTTTTGAAATATGGCGCCGGTAATCCCCAGGAGCGCTGAGATATCCAGCTTCATGAGGATGAGTATCCGGGCCAGGTCTACCGGGTTAAGCGCCGTAAGCGCCAGCGAGACTTTATCCAGGGGATAATCACTGAACATCATCAGCACGGTCAGTGCAAGGCCGTCATACAGCAGGCAGAAATAAAACCAGAGTCCCAGGGCTATGCCGATGCCCTTGGCCCTGTCGCGGGTGAGGGTACAGGCGAAAAGCGCCAGGGATACAAACACCAGCGACAGCAGCAGCCCGCACAGCACCAGCGTGGCGCCAGCTCCCGTGCCGTCATAAATCCAGGTGGGAATGCCCACGCCTATAAAAAATGCCAGGCAGAGGGACAGGTTTATTCCCCAGAACTGACTGAGAAAAATGGTGCCGCGGCTGATGGGCTGGGCTGACAGCAGCTCCAGGAACTCGTAGGAATTATAGAACTGGATGGTGGTAAAGACAATACTCACCAGCGGTACCACCATCAGGATAATGTTCAGAAGGCTCAGTACGCCTTTATTCCCTTCAGAGCCGAAGCCATAAAAAGCCAGGCTGGTAAACAGGAGCAGGAGGGTATAGCTGAGTACAAAACGGTTCCTGACGATGTCATAGATAACGTATTTAATAACTTTATTCATGATTTGCTACGTTTAAATTTTATAATAAGCCCCATTACCGTAAGGATATAGATCAGGAAAAACACGCCGTTATAGATGCCGCCCAACTTTCTCAACTCAAAATTCTCTGTCATATCACCGTAGATCCGGATGATCAGGCTGGCATGCAGGCCCATCAGCCACACATACATGACCGGGTGAAACGGGGTGGTTTTTATGCCCAGTATGCCGGGGAAGATGATAGGCGCGTGCGCCAGGATCATGGATAATACAAAACCCACGAAAAAAGAATGCAGCACGGCATCGTACAGGTAAGGATTCCCCATTTCCCGCATGCTCAGCACACCGGTTACCGCCAGCCAGAGATAAGCCAGCAGCAGGGCCAGCCCCACGAAATGGTAATGCCCCTGCTTTTGGAGGTTTATCCTCACAATGTCATTCCTCAGGAGCCACTGCGCCAGGCCGATCATGCTGAGGCCCACCACCACCTTTAAGCCAAAATGGTAGAGGAAGGAGCTGAGCAGTAAAAGCCCCAGCCAGAAATACGCTTCATAAAAGGCTTTTTTACTGACCGGCAGAAAGCGGGTGAGATTCAGCCTTTCCCCCACAATGGTCAGGATCAGGAACAGCAGCCAGGCGGCAAAGGCCCTGGGGTAAGAATAGGTAAAAAAGAAGATGATATAGGCTATTACCTGGAACACCGACCCCACCGCCATGATCAGGTCTCCTTTGAGCTTATATTTCCGATAATTACTTACAGATATCCAGCTATAGCCTGTGCTCCCGGTCAGGAGAGATAAAACACCGTATTGAGGCAGATTAAAAATAAAGAGAGGCAGGCTGAGGGCCATCAGGATAACGCCCGCCCAGGCCCGCTTATCCGGGAAGGTGACCATCCGCTCCAGGCAGATGAGCGTGCCTAAAAAAGACCCGGCCATGAGTACACCATGATGCGCCACCGGCAGGTAAGCACCGGAAGGTAAGGGCTGACCTACCCGTATTATACCGCAATAAATACCCACCACCATGGAAATAAAGGCCAGCGGCAGGATAATGTAGATGGCGTTTCTCATGAGGTGATCATTTCTTTTTTCGACATCAGGTGCGCTATGATCCGGGCCAGCCGGTTTTCGCCGGTCTCGGCCTTAATCTCGCTCATTTTTTTGAATAATTGCAGCCGGCCTTCTTCCAGGTACATGATGTGGGAGGTGAGCTCTTCCAGGTCCGACAGGATATGGGAGGTAATAATAATCAGCTTTCCCTTCAGGCTTTCTTCCAGGATTTTCTCTTTCAGGATCTCACTGGACAGCGGATCCAGGCCTGCGGTGGGCTCATCCAGGATCAGGATCTCCGGGTTAAAGAGGAAGGCCAGGGTGGCGCTTACCTTCTGGCGGGTGCCCCCGGACAGGGTACCTAGGGGTTTATCGTAAATCTCCCGCAGTCGGAACAGGTCGATCAGCTCCTCATCCGTTTTCTGGATCATGCCCTTTTTCTGGCGGATATCCCGCATCATTTCAATGAGTTGGCTTATTTTGAGGTTTTTGGGGTAATTGCCGATTTGCGGCATGTAGCCTATATGAGCCCTGTACTGATAATCAGACCGGATATCCAGCCCCTTTACCCGGATGTTCCCGGATGTGGGTACATTCATGCCCAGCAGGGTCTTGATCAGGGTGGTTTTCCCGGAACCGTTAGGCCCGATAAGGGCTACCGACTGGCCGGCTTCCAGCTCAAAGCTGATGTCTTTCAACACCTGCAGGCGGCCAAATGATTTATTTACATTTTCAAAGCTGATCATACGTTAATTTTTATTTGCAGCGAATGACGCCAGGTTAACGGGTTTCATACGGGGTTTTTCATCCATCAGCCGGTCAGGGGTAATGCCGGGAATGATCTTTTCCACCCGCTCCAGCAGCGAGGCCGTAAAGCTCCGGAAGATCATCATGGCCTGGGGCACCCTTTCTATTAACACGGAAAACAGGCTCACCGGCCGGAAAGGCACATCACCGATACCGTCACGGTTCAGGTCATATCCCTCATAGTTATCCCAGTAATTCCCGGAAATGGTATTGTATGTGGTGTTACCGCTGGTGCCCATGTTAAAGGTATTCCGCGTAAAATTATTATTGGAGATGGTGTTCGCATCACAGTTAGCCTGAAGGCGAAGTGCTATCCCGTTTTCGGAAAATTCATTTTTCTCCAGCACGGAACGGCTGCAGCCGTCCATATAAATACCTACGGTGTTCGAATAGAAGCGGTTATGCTCCATCCGGCTTTCGGAGATATCTTTCAGGAGCAATCCGTAGGCGCTGGCGCCCCAGTTGCTGATAAACTGATTATGCTTCATGGTGACTTTCCGGGTGTACATGACGGCCACCCCGGCACCGTTATTCTCAAAAGTATTGTGTTCGTAAAGGTCATTGTGCGAAAACATGAAGTGGAGACCGTAACGGATGTTCCGGGAAGTATAATTGTACTTTACGGCGGAATTGGTCACAAACTCAAAATAGATGCCGTCGCGGTGCCCGGTGACCCGGTTACCGGTAATAAAGACGCTATCGCACTTCCAGGCGTGGATACCGTTTCCGGTGGTTTGCTCTTCCCGGGGCGTGCCCGCAATATCATTACCGGTCACCTTGGCCTTATTAGTGGCGGAGAGGTAAACGCCGAAGTAGCAGTTTCGGAAACGGTTATTTTTTACGGTAACGTTTTCCGACTCCACCACCTTCACCCCTGCGTAATCAATGGTGCTGGTCTGGGGAACGTTCTCAAACTGGATTCCTTCAATGTGCACGCCGGAGCTTTTCACCGTGATTATTTCATTCCGGAAGCCGCCGTCCAGTACCGGGAAGTTCTCTCCCAACAGGATAAGCCGCCGGGTGATCACCAGGTTTCCCACCGGGTACTTCCCGCTTTTAATCAGCAGGGTATCCCCGTCTGAGGCACTTTGAAGGGCCCTTTGGAGCGCTGCCGGGGTGCTTACCGTGTATTTTTTAGCCGTAACACTACCGGCCACCAGCATGAAAAGCATTATTTTCCTCAGCATATTCATAGGTCAGTCAAATAATTCCTGTAACGCGGCCCAGGTAAGGGTGGCACTGCCGGCTCCCGGCTGCGGGGTACGGAATGCCGCCGTGTTACCGCCCATAGGACTGGTATATTGGTCTGATTGGACAAAAGAGGCCTTTTCTACGTCAAGAAACTCTTTGGGATTCTCAAAATCATTGACCACCTGGAATGCAAAATCCTTCTTTTCCATGGTACGCCGATGCCGGATCATGCAGCTGATGTCGTCGTATTTAAAGACCTTTCCTTTGGACGTGACGATCTCCGCGGCATATTTATCTTCCACGATGGCCATTTTGCAGAAGGCACACTGGTCTTCGCCATAGTGGAAGGGCTCCGTTTTGGGGGTACACCCTACTGTAAAAATAAGGAAAACAAGGTATTTGAAGTAAGTTTTCATGTTTTTCTGAGTTTAAATTCATAAAGAAGGACCAGTACGATGATCGTTCCGAAGACGGCAAATACCCATCCGCCGATATCCGGCATGGAGTAGGCCCCGAAGTTCAGCAGCTCTTTGTATCCCAGGAGGGGCGGCTGATAGGCCATTCCGGGTACTTTTATGGGCGCATCCTCACTCAGGTTATGGCCGTATTCATAGCCCCATTTCCAGAAGTCGTACAGGGCAATAGCCGCAGCGCATACCAGGAGCAGGAAATAGCCCAATACCCCTTTTTTCCGGCCATACAGGGCCATGCCTATGCCTGAAAGGATAAGGAAGGCCACACAGTAGGGGAGAACCTTAAATTCAGGGAACATTTCTTCCTTAATATGCCCCATGCCGATGTAATGATTAAGGCCGTTAATGATCTCCACCTGGCCGCTGAGCTTAGACAGCCATATTTTCATGGTCAGTCCCTCAGGATATTGGGGTGCCCAGAGGTCAATCCGCCAGATGGGTACAAAGAAGGTCAGCGCCAGGCTCAGGGCGCCCAGCAGCAGTAGCCATTTAGAAGCTGCAGATATTTTATGGGTGTTTGATTTTTTCATTTTTTGGGAAGGTAAGAGAAGAAGATGCCCGGTTTTCCCGGACACCTTCTCCCTGGCGAAAATTATTTACCGGCTACCGCCTTTTCGGCCGCGGCTTCCGGCGTATTACCGAGCCCCCATTTCAGAGGAACATTGCTGTTTGCGGGCGATACCCGTATATATCCCTGCATTTCCTGGTGGAGGGCAGAGCAGAAGTCAGTACAGTAGAAGGGCGTTACACCCACTTTGGAAGGAATCCACTTATAAGTCTGGGTTTCTCCCGGCATGATCAGGAGCTCGGCATTTTTAGCCCCTCTCACGGCAAATCCGTGGGGTACGTCCCAGTCCTGCTCCAGGTTAGTCACGTGGAAGTAAACCACATCGTCTATTTTGATACCTTCTATATTGTCAGGTGCAAAGTGAGAGCGGATGGTGGTCATATAAATGTGAACCTCTTTGCCTTTCCGTTCCACGCGGGTGTCTTTTTCACTTTTTGTGGCAAACGGGTGCTTGTTCTTTTCCAGCTCGTATATTTTCCGCACCTTGTCTTTGATAAGTGAGGCGGGGAGGGCTTCTGCATAGTGCGGTTCACCGGTAGTAGGGAAATCCAGGAGAAGTTTCATTTTATCGCCTGAAATATCATACAACTGGGCCGATTGCGCCAGTTCCGGGCCGGTAGGCAGGTAGCGGTCTTTGGTGATCTTGTTATACGCTACCACGTATTTTCCGTGCGGTTTGGCGGTAGGTCCACCGGGGATGCTAAGGTGTCCTACGGAATAATAGGTAGGCACACGGTCAATGATCTCCAGTTTATCAATATTCCAGCGAACCAGCTCGGAAGATACAAAGAAGGAGGTGATGGCATTGCCTTTTCCGTCAAACTCCGTATGAAGCGGGCCTAATCCGGGCTTTTGAACTTCACCGTGGAGTACTTCTTCGTATTTAAGGATAGGAATACCGTCAAACTGCCCGTCGTAGGCTTTGGAGGCAATGGCCTTCTGCATTTTGTCAAAGGAGAACACCGGTATCACGGCAGCCAGTTTACCGGATCCCACTATGTAGCTACCGGTAGGGTCTACGTCACATCCGTGCGGAGATTTGGGGCAGGGAATGAAGTACAGCATATCCGGACAGTCTTTCGGATCCAGGGTCATCACCTCGTTAATGATGGTGGAAGTGGCTGAATGGGTGTCTTCGTCCCAGACATTGTGTGCGTAGGTGCCGGGCTCTTTTTTACCTTTGCCCTGGGCCAGGTACTGTTCCGCCTTTTTCCAGTTCACGGCCAGGATGAAGTCTTTGTCCTTCTGAGAGGCATTTACTTCCATCAGGGTGCTGGCCTGTTCGGTGTTATAAGTGGAGAAGAAGAACCAGTCAGCTGATTTTCCTTTTCCGGCGCGGGCCAGGTCATAGCTCACTCCCGGTGTTTTTAACTGGAACTTGATGCCCATTCTCCCGGTTTCCTTATCGATGCTGATAAAGCTGATATAACCCTTGAAATTTTCTTTAAAAGAACTGATAGGCACATCGGCGACGTTATCAGGCGGAACCGAGAAACGGGTACCGGCCACCGCATATTCCGTATTAGCGGTGATGAAAGGAGAGGAGTGGTTACCACCGGAGTTAGGGATTTCAATGATCTCTTCGGTTTTGAAAGAAGAGAGGCTTATCCGGGCTATCCGCGGTGTATTATTCCCGTTAATAAACGCCCAGCGGCCATCATGCTCGCTGTTTGTGGTAGAAAGCGCTATATGGTGAGAGTCATCCCAGGGAATAAATCCGTGCGAAGTATTCAGCATAGGCTTGGTTTCTTCACTGTAGCCCCAGCCGTTTTCCGGATGCTGGGAGAACACGGGTATGTTTTTCAATGTTCTGCCGGAAGGCAGACCGATCACGGAAACCTGGCCGTTAAAGCCGCCGGAAACGATACTGTAGAACTCATCGTGGGTACCCGGTGCCACATATACTTTCTGGGCGGCGTCACCCGCCAGTTCGGAGCTCGCTTTGCCACCTCCGGGCTTACAGCTCGTTTGGGAAACCGCCAAAGCACCTAGTGCCAGGCTGATCAGGTAATACTTGGTTTTCATATTAAGTTTTAAAAATTATATTTCACCATCATTTTTGCGCATGAACTCAATTATGCTCCTGGATTCTTCCAAAGACACATTCTGGTTCGGCATCCGGATCAGACATTCCTCCAGCATTTTCTGAGCATCGGCATCCTTTTCCAGCATAATATCTACATTGGTGATCATGTTAGTCAGCCAAACGGCGGTACGGCGCTTGGTAACGCCTGACCAGCCCGGCCCTACCAGCCGGGTTTCATCCAGGCGGTGACATGACATACACTTCATTTCGAAGATCTCCTGACCTTGTTTTACCATAGCCGCATCCAGGGGATTGGTCAGCTTGACTTCCGTTACCTCTGTGCCGTGAATGATTTCCTGCTTTTCCATAACATCTTCACTGGTCTCCGGTGATTCC
The DNA here is from genome assembly GCA_019638185.1 of Leadbetterella sp. Lineage (GTDB taxonomy): Bacteria > Bacteroidota > Bacteroidia > Cytophagales > Spirosomataceae > Leadbetterella. The sequence continues at coordinate 28,593 of JAHBUH010000004.1, read as the reverse complement.
GCCCTTTGTTTTGCTCCTTTCCCGCACCCAAACAGGATGAGAGTAAGGATGATTGCCCATAACGTTTTTTTCATTGTTTTTAAAGGTTTTTTTGACGGAGCAAAATTGCCTGTCCTAAAACCCGGAAACTATGAGCTATCCGCGGAAATAAACTGATAGATGTCATAAAAAGGATATAAAGGTCTTTTTATCTTTGTTGAAAAATTTCTTTTTTCATTATGGTTATAGATTTGAATAATACCAAAGTAGGGGAGATTGTGGCAGCAAGCCCCGGAACCGCCACCGTTTTCAGGAAGCTGAACATTGACTATTGCTGTGGCGGTAAGATATCGCTGGCAGAAGCCTGCCGGGGTGCCGGTGCGGACCCTGACCAGGTGATGGCTGAACTTCTGTGGGCCAATGAGGGCACACATATCAAGTTTGACCAGTTTGAGCCTGATTTCCTGATGGATTATATTGTAAATGTCCATCACCGTTTCCTGTACGATAACCTGCCGGAAATTGAGTACTATGTGAATAAGGTGTATACGAAGCACCGCGAGCGGTATGATTACCTCACTGAGCTGGCTACCCTGTTTGTGAAGCTGGACGCGGAGCTGATGGAACACCTGCCTAAGGAAGAGGAGATTCTTTTCCCGTATGCGAAAGAGCTGCTGAATGCCCGGCGTGCCGGTGTGAAGCCGCAGGCGGCGCCGTTCGGTTCCGTGGCTAACCCTATCCGGATGATGCTGCATGAGCATGACGGGGCGGGTGTCATTTTAATGCGTTTCCGCGAAATCACGCAGGACTACACGGTGCCGGAAAGTGCCTGTAATTCGCACCGGGTGATGCTCCATAAGCTGAAAGAGCTGGATGCTGACCTGATTCAGCACATTCATTTGGAAAACAATATTTTATTTCCGAAAATTGAAGCATTGGAAGCGGAAACGGTTTAGAAAGTGATAATATCAAAGACCTGTGGATACGGGATACGTGGAGTGGTTTACCTGGCTACAAAGCTGGAAGAAGACAGGAAGGTGGGAATTCATGAGATTGCCACGGAGCTGGAGATCCCCCAGCATTTCCTGGCTAAGATTTTACAGGAACTGGTGCGGAAAAAGGTGATCCATTCCGTAAAAGGCCCGCATGGAGGCTTTTATGTGAAGGAGTTGGTGCTGGGTATGCCGGTGCTGGATATCGTGGAGATGATAGACGGTGACGGGTACAAGACCCGCTGTTTTATGGCTATTGAGGAATGTTCTTCCGAAAACCCTTGCCCGCTGCACCGCGATTTCTTCGTTTTCCGGTCGGGTATTGTCAAAATGCTAAAGCAGAAGACCATCGGTGAGCTCAGTAAAGGGGTGTTTGAAGGGCAGTCCTTTCTGAGCTACCGGCTTAATTAAATTTTTTCAAAGCGGTATCCCATCCGGCTGAAATAGCGGAGGTAGCGTGGCAGTACGTACTCCAGGTTTTCCCGGGCTTTCAGGCTGTCGTGAAACAGCACGATGGAACCGTTTTGTGTATTTTTTATGGCATTTTTCAGGCATTTCTCAGGAGAAAGGGCAGGCGAGTAATCACGGGTCAGAACGGACCACATGATGACCCGGTGATGGGTCAGGATCTGCTGCGCCTGCTCTTTTTTTATCCTGCCGTAAGGTGGCCGGAACAGCCGGGTGGCATGTAATTCCTCAAACTGCGCCACATTCTGCAGGTAGTCTTCCACCGGTGTTTTCCAGCCGTTCAGGTGGTGATAGGTATGATTTCCTATGCTGTGACCGGCGCTGAGCACCTGTTGAAAAGTTTCCGGGTGTTTCCGGATGTTATCGCCTACACAAAAGAAGGTGGCGGCGGCATCATATTTTTTCAACTGTTCCAGCACCCAGGGAGTTACCTCCGGGATGGGCCCGTCATCAAAAGTAAGGTAAATGCATTTTTCCGTGGCGGGCATGCGCCAGAGGAAGCGGGGGTATATAAGTTCAAATATCCGGTTCATTTCAGTCGGCGTCCTTTCCAGGTATAAGAAGTGGGCACCACGGAGATCAATCCGAAAAATACGGCATAAAACGGATAGATCAACTGGGTCATCGGAATGTAAAAAATGGTTTTGCCCCGTTTAAGGAAGATCAGTATGGCGGACAGAAACAGGACTTCGGAAAAAAAGCGGAAGAGCACCACCTCCCATCTACCGGTAGCCAGGAACCAGAGGGTAAGGGCATTGACCAGGAAAATAAGGATGGCTGTGAGCTGTGAAACGGGGTTTTGCCCGATGCTCCATTTGCCGGCCCATCTTTTTCGCTGGTTGTAAAACTCTCCCAGGTTTGCCGTAGCCCGGGTTTCTACGATACACTTTTTATTTCGAGCAAAAAGAATCCCGTTCCGGTAGCGTTTATGAATCTTGTTCATGAGGAACTCGTCGTCGCCCGAAGCCGTCCCGGCGTTATCATTGTAGCCATCTACCTCCAGGAAGGCAGATTTCCGGTAAGCCAGGTTAGCGGCGCTGGCCATGATGGGCTGGTTCAGGAAAATGGCCACGGCGGCAGATCCTACCAGGGAGGAGAACTCCACGGTTTGCAACTGGTTCCAGAGTGTTTTTCCCCGGGTAAAAGTCACCGGCCCTGAGATCATCTGAACGGTGGGATCGCTGAAGAACCCGGCATAGCAGGCCACCAGGTCAGGGGGGAGCGTGCAGTCGCCGTCAGTAGTAAAAATCAGGCTCCCTGTAGCTTCTTTTATGGCCTTCCCGATCCCCGCTTTTTTAGGGGCGGTGGCCCGTTCGGCCTCCTCCAGCCGGAGGATCCGCAGGTCAGGCAGGGCCAGGCTTTCCGCGTACGCTATGGTTTTATCGGTAGATTGGTCGTCTACCAGGATCACCTCCAGGTTCTGATAGGTCTGGAGACGGAAACTTTCCAGCAGTTGCGTAATGTTTTCTTCTTCATTCCGGACCACTACGATGGCCGAGACCCTTTCACCGGAGGGCTCTCCGCCGGGAACCCTCGTAGATAGCCACAAAACCGTGGCCAGGAGGAGGAAAAGGCTATACGCGATCAGCAGGATCATTTTTCCGGGGTTTGTAAAAGATGCCGGTAAGCACCGGCGCAAAAACACTGAAGAACCATACGGCAAAGGTAGCCACTAATATTAAACGTTCATCTGCGTGGTATAGTTTGAAAAAGGGCAGGCTGATCAGCTCGCGCAGGGTGAGGTCACCGAAAATATTCAATCCGCCACCCACGGTTTTCGCCAGGAGGAGGAGGTTAATGCCGATAAAAAAGATGCCTGGAGCCAGAGTTATGCCGAAGCCCAGGTAAAAGCAGACGTACTGCAGATTATAGATGATGCTTCGCAAAACGGAAAGCCCGATCACCCGGTTTTTCACGGCCAGGGGCAGCGAGAAGGCCGCCGTGTATTTCCGGAGCCAGGGCCATTTTTGTAAGAGGGGCCAGTTCTGGATAGCGGCGGGCTGCAGGCCATACAGGAAACCCAGACCCACCACGGCGGCTCCTGAAATGAGCGCTGCCGGAAAGACCAGGTAGCCTGCTTTCTCCCGGAAATACCAGAGAGAAAGGGCGGCTCCACCGAAAAGCAGGGCGGTCCAGGTTTGGGTAAGGCTGTTATAGAGGTTCAGTAAAACGGCCGGCATCCGGTTTTCTTTTTTGAAATCCATGCTCCGGCCCAGGTAGTCGCCCGCCATCAGCGGAGTCACCACCCCCAGCTTCAGGCCCCGCAGTACTTCTGTGGTGGCGGTAGAAAAATCGCGATCTTCCAGCAGGCGGCCCAGGATCTTCCATTTGGTGATTTCCAGGTAGTAATTGGGCAGGACCAGCAATATGCCCGCCAGGATCCAGCCGGGCCGGACCAGAGCGCCCAGTTCACGGAGGAAAGCGCCGGAAAGGTCCAGTTTTAAAACCCGGGAAAGCAGTAACGCTGTGATCAATACCAGGAATAATATCCTTAAAAACCGGCGGAGATTAGGTTTAGATAAAATTTGAACGGTATTTTGCGTAATAAACTTCAAACAGGAGGAGATTTGGGAGCAAAGGTAAATGAAAAAATTATACTGGGGATAGATCCGGGCACGCGGGTGATGGGGTATGGGATCATTGAAGTGAAAAACTCCCAGCTCAGGATCATCCAGTACGGGGTTTTACGCCTGGAGAAGCTGGGTTCTCATGAGCTGAAGCTGAAGAGGATTTTTGAGCGCATCACTCAGCTGATCACAGAATACCTTCCGGATGAGATGGCCATAGAAGCCCCGTTTTACGGTGAGAACGTGCAGTCCATGCTGAAGCTGGGGCGTGCCCAGGGGGTGGCTATGGCCGCGGCCCTGGCCCGCGATGTGAATATCGTGGAATACCTGCCCAAGAAAGTCAAGCAAAGTGTGACCGGTAACGGGAATGCCAGCAAGGAGCAGGTGGCCTATATGCTGGAAAAGCTCTTTAATCAGCCCCTGGAAAAGAAATTTTTGGATGCCACAGATGCCCTGGCGGTGGGGGTATGTCATTTTATGCATGGTGGAACCAAGGCCCTCACGGGGAACGGTTCCAAAAAATCAGGGTGGGGGGCGTTTTTGTCGGAAAACCCGGAAAGAATTAAGTAGTTTATTGCCAAATTCTTAACTCCGGGGCTAAAAAAATATCATAAAAATATCGCGGCGAAGTTTTGCAGTGCTGTAAAAAGGGTCTATATTTGCAAACCTTTTCGGAGAGACGGAGAGATGGGTGAGTGGCTGAAACCACCAGTTTGCTAAACTGACGTACTGGAAACGGTACCGCGGGTTCGAATCCCGCTCTCTCCGCTGAAAAAGTAATTCGGGGTGTAGCGTAGCCCGGTCATCGCGTCTGCTTTGGGAGCAGAAGGTCGCAAGTTCGAATCTTGCCACCCCGACAAAGCAGCTTCACAGCTGCTTTTTCTTATTTAAAGAAGGTTCCGTAGCTCAGTTGGATAGAGCAACAGATTTCTAATCTGTGGGTCGCAGGTTCGAATCCTGCCGGGATCACTTGACAGGACAAGTCGGAATTTTCTTCCGCTTGTCCTTTTTTATTTTCTCGTAAATTGTTGTTTATCAGGTAGATATAGTTGACTGCTTCGTTCACTCTAAAAGTTCGAAGTACATTGTTTTCGATATACAATTTTTCAGGAAATATCGAACTAATTACTTCTCGCTTTTTATCAATATCAGCGTTCTCGTAAATCTTATCCAACCTTAAAAGGTTACTGATCCCTTTATTAAGAAGCTCTTTGAAGTTTAGATCATTATCTGAAAGTCCGCTTAATCTGGCTTTTAACTTTTCTACCTTTGTTTTATAGTCGGATTTCATTTCTAGGTAATCGTCCGGTTGTATGAGCTTTGATGATAACAGTTCACGAATGTAAATCAGCTTATTTTCAAGCTCTGTCATCTGTTTCTGCAATTGTCTTTTTTCATTCACGAGATGATCATTTTGACTGCTCCACGTTTGTTTCAGTACCACTTTATATAATTCAGCCAGTTCTGGACGCGGCATATACTTTCGGAGTTCATAAATAAACTGTTGATTAAGATCATCGGCCCTTTGTCTGAATTTACAACCGAGAGAACAGTGATAGTAAGAATAGTGTTTGGTATGTCCTTTTGATGCACTGCCAGTTAGTATTTTACCGCATGTGGGACAAGTTAAGAATCCCCTTAGAGGTAAAGTTGAATTGGAAACTACCTTTAGCCTGTATTGGTTACGTTTTCTTCCATCCAGTACATCCTGTACCCGATAAAACAGGTCTTCGGTAATCAGTGGGTCATGTACTCCCTGGACAAAGGTGCTGGGTTCATTTCTGTATTTGGGTACAAATATCTTTCCACAGTATACGGGATTCCGAATAGCGAACCAAAAGAGACTTTTTGTACCCGTGAATCCTTTTTCTCGCGCCATTTTATAGACTTGCTCGGTATTATATACTCCTTTGACTAATTCTTCGAAAGACCAGCGCACTGCACTTGCCTGAGGCTCGTTAATAGCGATGTATTTTTTCCCTTTTTCATCCGCCCTATTAATGTAACCAATAGGAGCTAAGCCCATATAACGGCCTTCTTTTCTTGCTTTCATCATTCCGTCAATTACATTTAATGCTCGTCGGTCATTCTCTACTTCAGGTCCTGTCAGATAGAAAGCAAGCATCATTTTATTTTCAGGAATGGACAAATCCAGAGGCTGGTCTATAGCTTGTGGTTCCACACCTAATCTCCTAAGTGTACTTATCATTTGGTAGGCATCACCGGCATTGCGACTGAATCTGTCCCATTTAAGGAACAAGACCAAATCTGCTTTTCCTCTATTTTTTCTTAAGTCTGATAAATATGCTTTCCACTCCGGGCGGATAAAGGTCTTAGCAGAGTGATCCTCAAACATTACTCTTCGGATGGTAATGTTGTTAGCTTCACAATACTTACGCAGTAGTTCTTCCTGATTGCGTTGCGAATAGCCTTTTTCGGCTTGTTCATCCGTACTTACACGGATGTACAGATCAGCGATTTTCATACTCGTTTAAATTTAAAATCAACATATAATTAGCATAGAACTCTAATTCTTTTTTAAGTATCTTTCTATTAGAATATTAGCTAATAAATTCAGGAAGTCGAGAATTGCGGCAGCTTGTTCTAATGATACTTCAATGCCATTTTTACTGAGCAGTTCTACAGCCTGCTCGGGTTTAAGTTTTTCCATTTTGCAACTCCTCATAATCAACTACACAATGCTTTCGTGCAGATGGATACTTTAACAATACTAAGATAATAAATTGTATTGATAATATAAATATTATCAACGCTTTCTTAATAAAAACTTTCACTGAAAGTTTTTATATACATTCTTTAATCTTTTACATAACTGCTTACTTTTGTTTTGGGACAAGAATGGGAAGCGACAACCAACTGGCCAACAGAGAAGCAAATGAGTAAAGTGAGTTATAAAATCTACTTTAATAACAGGCTAAAGCAAGTGTCACTATATGGTCACATGACCTACCCTCTATACATTCAAGTCACACATAAGCGTATACACATTTTTTTTAAAAGCTACTATTTTGACCTGTTTTCGAAGTCCAGGCATTTCTTGCCTGATAGGAGAGCTGATCTTCCTGCGGCGACCGAGGAAACAGTGAAAGAAACCAATGAAATGGGGATTGAAAAGTTCGGTCCATCTATTGAGGAAATAACCTCTAAGGAAATAGAGGTTATTGACTTTATTATAGATAGGCACCCTGACGATTTTTCATTAGATCTGTTTAAACGTGAATACGCCTTTTATAGCAAGGATTTGTGCGATATTACTGAAGATAGCTATATTAATTACCTGTACAATTTCTTCCAAAGCAGGGGTATGCCGGCTCTTGCTATAACGGTCAGGGAGGGTACCAGGAATACTATTGCTTATGAGGTTATCCATGATATGAAAAAGGCTCTTTCCCAATCTTTTTATGACCAGCTCGTTGAAAGTTCGTTGTACTTATCTCCACCTTATCTTCCTTTGTATGGTTTTGTGCAGGACACAAAACAATGGCCCATGCTATGCCTTACAGTTATGGAATGGCAAAATATAAAGACTCAAACCGCATTTAAGGAGTACATGAAAATACACTACCCCGAGATTGATACAACAGTAGTTACAGATCAACTTGCACAGTGGTTAGATACCCTTAGACCTTAATATTGAGCTATTTGATTTTTGCTTAATTGACTCATTCCTATTCCCTGGTTTTCAGGAAAGTAGATTTTACTTCCCAGGTTTCTACGAAATGAAGGTTCATATTCGATGTACCCGAAATCACTTAAATCCCTTACGCACTTATGATAGGTGGTGGGAGAGGAGATCTTTGCTATTCGCATGATCTGGTGACTGAAAGCTATAATCGGGTTGATGAGCCCCTTTTGTTTCCTGTACTGCAATAAGGCCGCATAGATACCAATATGGGTAATACTGATGCGGGGATCTTTTTCAATAGCTCCGAAGAAGTCCGACAACGGCTTCAATATTTCCTCTGTCTCGATCATATCCTAATGGTGAACTTTCACCCCGTTTAGTTTTTTAAAATTCAACTGCTGCTGGTTCATTTGCTGGCTGACTTTTATAGCCTCAGGCGTTTTATTTCCCAAAGCCGAGGAAAGTGTTACTTTTCGGGAGTGCTCATCAAAAATACTCACAGACTTGAATTGAGGGTTGGCCTCTATATAGTAGCGGTATTCCCTGTCGTCCTGCAGAAAGGATACTGCTTCCCGGCTCCCCTGCTTCAGCTTATCCAACAGCTGAAAGGCAGTAGATTGGTTCCGCAACTCCTTAATGGGTAAATCTTGTAGTACCCTCTCTAAATCGAATCCATAGCTGGAAGGAAACTCCTTGACCCTGTTATTTCCCTGAGCATCCTTGTCATTTAAATCCAGCTGAATCCAGCTGCCTGCTTTCTGAACTGCACGTCCTTCCAGAAGCTGGTAAACGCGCCCTATATCCATACCCTCCCTGGCTTCAACATAATATTGCCTGGACGCTTCTGGCTTCGTTTCATCATATAGCTTGGCCTGAAAACCATTAAACTGGTAGTTGCCGGTATGGTCCCTGACAAAGTGTAACTGATGATCGACCCTTTCCCTTTCATTTATGTAGTAGGAATTTGGAATAGAGAATTGAGGTTGTCCTTGTCTTATCTGTTCGTCCAATTTTGAAGCGAGACCAGAGAAGCCGGCCTTTTGGATTTGCTCCTTTAAAGACCGGCTATTTGCCTCTGTATTCTTAACATCCTTTCTTACACTTATCCTCTCTCTTGCAGGTAGAACCAGCAGACGGCGAAGCATACGGAGCAGAAAGTTGGGATAGAGCTGCTTTTCCATCTGTCTTCTCTCTTGCCGCATTACCTGTAGGGCAAAGCGCTCTTCCGGATCACTCGTTCCCTTATATTTGATGGCTGCGCGTTCATAATGGTGCAGCTTTTCTCTCAGCAGTGCACGATTGGCCGAAATACTCATTGAGAATAGTTTACTGAAGCGTTCTTCCCGGCTTCGCCACAGGGTCAGCTCCATTTCTACCCGATTTGCTCCAACAAACTGATTCTTCATTTTGGTAGTATTTTATAATTTTACACTTCTTTATACAGTCTGGGCCTGCTTTCTCCTTTTTGCTTTAGGTTGCTGACTCACCGTGGGGCCATCATCGTCAGCGACTGTTTGTCGCTCCTTACTACTCTCCTGTTTTGCCGATTGGCCGTTCTCCACAGATTGCTTTTCAGTCCGGGACTGGCGGCTAATCACCCGTTGCATATTCTCATCGTACATATTGAGGGTCTTAAACTGCGGGTTAGCTTCAATGTGGTAATTTTTGTCGACCCCATCCACTTGAATAGTTACCGGTACCCGATTACCTTCTTTCAGCGCCGAAATGAGATTACTTTTCGATTCGGGATCTGCCAGCTGCCGGATGGGTTGCGCACTCAGAACTTTCTCCAAATCATAGCCGTAACTCTCATAGAAGTATTTCAGTTTAAAATTACCGCTGGCAGTGGTTTCTTTGAAGTCAATCATAACCCAGGCATTAGCCACCTGACCTTCTTTGGTGGTCAGGTCTTTATTTACTGCTCTTGTGTTCAGAAGATGATATGCTTCTTTTAAGGCAATATTATCCCCCTTATTGATATAAAATGTCTGCTCCAGTTTTTCTAAAGCCTTTGCCTTTTCAAGGCTCACCCGGTACGAGTTAAAGAAATACATATCACTTTGCTTCGATCTGGTGAAGTTGAGCTCAACACCTACATTGTCTCTTCCGTACTGGATGGAATGATTAAGTTTAAACTCCGCTTTTCCTTCCTGGATAGCTGCTTTAAGCTTATCCTCCAGTGTCTCGCTGAATCCGGTGGCAATGATTTGCTCACGCAGATAATCAAAATTTTTCTGATTCATCTCATTATACTTTTAATGTTTTATTAACTCTTCATTTTTAGGTCTATGACTATCCTCCATTCCGCGGATAACCTACCAGACTTGTCTTCAGATACTACATATCGATGGGTTCGGATTTGATTATTGTGTTGTTGCGCAGCTTCAGGGCCAGATGTCTACCGCCATTCTTTTCCATGAGCTGTATAGCCAGGTATTTCTTATCCGGGATCGTGAATTTTGGCAAGGCAAACACTATTATATGTTGGGTTTTACCCAAAATCTGCTCAGTATTACCCTCGGTATAGATCGGCTTTATCTCTACTTCCTGGGTGGCTGTACGCCGGGCCTTTTTCTGATCCCGGACAAAAAAGCGAAGCTGCCCGATGTCGTAATCCACGTGAGTATCATTTTCCAGTTTCAGTTGGCAGTAGATCACATTATTGCGAATATAAAGCCCGCTTAGCTGAAGTTTTACACCAAACCGGCGGTCACTCTTGCTAACATTTCTTTTTGTCTCTGCTGCAATTAACTGACAGTCGAAGTGCACTTGAGCCTGATCGGTTTCTTCCTCATTAAAGCTTGCCACTTTCGCACTAGCCTCAGAAAATGACAGATTTAAGACCTGGGGGGCAGGGGAATACTGCACGTCAAAACAGTACAGGTGCCCGTCGGCGGTGATAACAGTCAGACTGGTCTCCGGGAAATCTTTCTTGGCTGCCTTCAGCTGCAGTACATTTTCCACGCCAGCCGCTTTTTGTACCAAAACATCCCTGCTTCCCCTGTCAACTGCTCTTATGGTGAAGGGGAAAACAATACTGGAAGTTTTCTGGAAGGTAATCTCAAGCGTTTTTGGAGTGATGGCCACCTGGGCGTCGGCACGAATCTCTAAAAATAGGAGTGCTAAACTCATTAATCCTGCTATAACATTCTTTCTCATTACATAATCAATTTAAAGTTATCAATTGGGTTAACTGGCCGATTTTTCGTTCTGAAGTAGCACCTGGTAGCCAGCCTTCAGGGTTACTTCAATCAGTTTTACTTTTTTGCTTAAGAGGTTTTTAGCTACCTCTATCCCGGCTGAAGCCGCCTGAGCACCCAATGAGGGATCAAGGCTACTGATTCCCAAAGTAGCAATGTTGCGATCAGCCGATTGTTTGACCGCGTCCCGGGTGATAGCCCCACGGACATAAATTCCTTCCATTCCATCCAGATCATAGACAGTAAGATCTATGGGGTAAATGGAATCCTCACAGCGGATATCTTCAATATGGATCTTTAGTCGCTCGCCACTAAGCTGGGCGGTGCCGAAAACAAAGTTGTCTTTGGGCAGCAGGATTCCATTAATGGTTACATCCTGGGTTAGCCGTAGCTTTACTGTTGAACCGTTCACCACCCGTTGGGTTTCGTGAATAACCGCGGGGATGGTATTTCGTACCTGTTGTGATTTAGAACTTTCTGACCAGGAGAAAAACCCGTTAGGCGGATCATTATCCCATGAATCCACTGTCACTTTGTTTACGCCCTGTTGGTCTGCCTGCTCTTTCTCTAATAGGGAAACTGTATTTTCATCTCCTTTTATGGACACAGGCAAACTTTCCTTTTCCTGCCTGTTAGCAGTTAGTCTTTGCTGGACCCGCTCAGGATGCTGAATATCCAGAATGGTTTCCAGCATGCCGCTGAGCTGCTCGATTTCCTTCTGCTCACTTTCTGTGCTGGTCATCGTCTTCATCATTTCTTCCAGCCGGTCTATCTCGGGAGAGTAGGAGTCCGTGCTCGCAGGCAAATAGGGAGCTGGGATTTCCCGATAAGAGCCGTAGGAAGGCGTATTAAGCTCTTTTTCCAGTTGAGCCAGCTTCCGATATATTTTTTCTTCATTAGCATCTTCGTATCGCTTATCACTGTTAAGCGAAGTATTCAGTCCCCGTGAGCTGTTAAGGGTCTGGGGTGCGGCCTGTGGCCTTACTCTTTGATAATTCGGGTCATTTCGGATCAGCTCCTGCAGCTTCAGTGAGTCGGCGCGGGCCTGATTATAAAAGTCAAGCTTGGTGAGTCGGGCGTCTTCCTTCAGAACCGCGTCGGGAAGACTAAGTAGTAGTCCGCTGTGAGCGGGCTGCTGGGCTGTGCTTTCAGTGACTTTCCCTCCTCCAAGCGCCCAGAACAGTAAAGTAATGAAAGGAAGAGCCAGGGCGGGTAGCGCCATGTAGAACTTTCTTTCCTGTAATTTTTTGGCAGATGTTTCCATGATTGATAAAATTTAGATGAATGCTTTAATTTGTCTTTGACCTCGGTACAATAGGTAAAGTACTGTCGCGTCCGTAACCGTAGTGTTTACGTAAACTGTCAGCTAATACCCTGACCTTTTCCAGGGGATTTATTGAGATTTCTCCCGTTTTGTGAAAAAGGCCTGGCAGGGAAATCGGCTCGATTTTTAGCCGGTAATCTTTGGGAGGAAGAAATGCAGTGGCAATCAAGTAAAAGCTAAATCCTGTGGCCAGCAGAGTGAATAAGATCAGTCCGGCTACCCGGTGGCGCCGTTTGCACCTGCGGCTTAGATTAGCTGCCCATCGCGCGCCTGTTTTAAGTAAGTTTTCCATTTTTATCGTCTGTTTTCAGTTTTTACTTCTCTGTTTTCAATGGTTTGCCAGCGTTCAATTAAAAATCCGTGGGGGTTGTTATCACTGCGGGCCACATTGCGAAGCGCCCCTTCTGTTATCAGACTCCGGGTAGTCACGCTGATAGGCCGGACGATCTGTTGGCTGGCGTAACAGCGGAACCGGTAAGGGTAGTGGTCGATGTCCACGCTTACGCTGTCTACCCGTATACTTTGGCTGATATTGCCAGAAATCATCCCGGCATAAAAGCCATTTTCTTTCAGGTTGTCGTAGGCCTGCTTAGCAGATTCATCTGCCAGGTACAGTGCTTTACCGACGTTTTCCCGTATCACCTTATCATCCGGGCTCAGGGTGAAAAAATAATGATGAAAGGTTCTGACATGATCCCGGGCTTCTACGGGAATATTGTCTTTTCTTTCTGCTGCGTATGCTTCCAATGCTTTTCCGTTTGCCAGTATATAAATTTTCGACTGCATCTGCGAGACTGATTGCGAGCTTTGGTAGAGGGCATACCCGCTGATGAGTGTGCAAGCTGCGATTACCACAAGGGTAAAGCTTCTTACGTGCCTGAAGGCCGTGTCAATGTTTTTCATTTTTTTAAACATAGTGCTCTGGTATTTACGGGTTTCCTTTTAATCTTTCTCCCATTGAGTCCTTAGAAGGATCGGAGGGCCTTCTGCCAAAAGTGTCATACATCTTACTGAATCCCCAACTCGTCACAGCACTAGCTGTACTGGCAGCCATAACAGTACCGGCAGTATATGTGCTGGTAGTTTTATATGTGAAGGCGCTACTTCCAGCGTGAATGATGTAGTTAGCTACTGAAGGCACCGTAAAGTATCCCACAATACCGATAATGAGAAAAATGAGGTACCCGGCGTCGGTTCGGCTAAAGAAGGTATCTCCTGCCTGAGCGATTTGCGACAGATCCAGCTTAAGCATATTCTCCTGGATCTTACCAATAATACCGCCAAAAATATTAGCCACCGGAAGCCAGAGGAAAACATTGAGATAGCGGGCAATCCATGCCGTGAGTGTATGCTGAAACCCGTCAAAGACAGCAATCCCGAAGGCCAGCGGGCCCAGTATAGCCAGCACAATCATCTGAAAGGTCCTCAGCGTATTGATACAGAGGGCTGCAGCCTCAAAAAGCAACCTCAACACCTCGCTCATCCATTCTTTAACTGAATTTCTAAAACTATAGGAAGCCTTAGCCATGGCGAACTTGATGTCATTACCTATACTTTCCAGCATTCCCTCTGAGGAACTATCCTCACCGTGGACATACTTGTACCACTTATCCCTATCGCCCTGACCATTTATTCCCACATACATTTGCCATGCGTCGGTTCTCTTTATGGCTTCCTCTTTCCGCTTAAGAAGCAAGGCGATGGCCTTGTCCGAATCTTTCACCATACGGGCAGTGGCCGAAACGGTTGGTTTCATGATACCGTTGATCATTGCCAGTACGGTGGGAAAAATCAGGATACAAAACCCGATTACGAAAGGACGGAACAAGGGGTAAAAGTCTACCGGTTCTGCGTTGGCAATGTGCCTCCAAACCCGGGCGGCGATGTACCAGGTAGCCGCAAAACCGGCTATACCCCTGCTGACACCGATCAGGCCACTACACAGTGGCAACATCTCACTGTAAAGCTGATCCAGTACGCCCTGTAATCCGCCCACATATCCGGCTGCTCCCTGAGCCTTACTTATTAGAGGCAATATCCATCCCACTGCTGCCATAAAGGCAACTCTTCTCCACTTTGCCATTTTCATCGTTACTTAATTGGTGATTCCGTAAAGCTCCTGAACACTTCGGCTATCGCTTTTTTCTTTGGCTCTCTGGATAGCCAGTATATCGGTTTCAGCGTTAAAATGTCTTAGGAACAGGAGTTTGTCCTGCATGTCTTCAAAGATGCTGTCAATCATTTTTAACCGCTCGTCATCGCTCATACGTAGCTTACCGGCCGTGATCACCACCGTGAGCTCATCCAGATTTCTTAGACTCCCTTTAAAAAGGTTGCCATAGATCTTCTCCAGGTAGGCCAGCTCGTCAGCGTTAAAGTTTCCATTCTGTCGGAAGCGTCCCAATGCAGCTTTATACTCTCTTACCAGCATTACCTGGTAGTCAATGATATCGGCCACGCGCTTGTAATTCTTTACAGCCGGGCTAACCTTCAGTAGCCCGTCCAGGAAGGCTTGGTGAATTTTAAAGTTTCCTTGCGCTATGTTGATTATCGTATTATAACCACCCGTCAGGATTTCATAACCCTGTTTCATCTGCTTCAGGATGGCCCGGAACTGCCGAAGCTTTTCCAGGTTAAGAAGCAATTGCGCAATTTCAGTTTCCTGGGCCCGCGCCTGAGGAATATGAGCGAAAGAAAGCCCCAAAAGACATATAGCAATTATCCATTTTTTCATAGCATTTCATCTTTTAGCCCGTGGAGCTCACGGCTGATTTTAACCTCTTTTTCTTCGCTTAGTCTTAAACCGCCCAGCATCCTGATATCACCACCGAACGCCTTGCAGAAGGAGTAAGCATCCTGCATGGCTGCAAAGAGTTTATCAATACGTGCCATCCGTTCATCATCTCGCATTTCCAGTTTATAGTCAGTAGTGAGCGTAATCAGCTCATCCAGGATAAACTCGGATTGTTTAAGCAAGCGGCTAAGCACTCCTTGGATATACTGCTGCTCCTGTTTCGTAAAACCTCCTGTTTCTTGCTTTAGGCTGGTGACGTCGCGGCCTATCTGTTTTTGCAGGTCGATGATCTGTCCGACCCTGTCATATCGGCGAACCGCCGGGTTCACCATTTTCAGAGACTTAAAGAAGGCGTCGTGAAGTTTGTATTCCCCTCTTTTAAAGGAGTTTACAATATCCAGGCCCTCCTGTACAATCCGGTATCCCTTTTTTATGTATTCCAGGTGAACCTTGTTTGCTGCTACCTGAAGGATATGCTGAGTAAGCGATTTTTCATCCTGCTTTTGGGCTTTCAGGTCCGGCAGTAAGGTAAGTATCAGCGCACAAATCAGTATATGTCTCATAATCAAAATTGTTTAAGTGATGCTACAGGTAATATTCAGGGCAAGCCGTAAAGGCTCTTAACGGCCTGCACTTCCTGCTGTGTTTTGGCCCTTTGCAAACTCAGCAGCATATTTTCCTGATTGAAGAGCTTCAGATCGTCATAGTTTCGTTCCACCAGGCTGGCTGCGTGATTAATGATTTCCAGCCTCTTCGCATCAGCCATTTGTGTAGTCATCGCTTTAATGATCAGCGATATCTGGTCCACATTTTTCAAACTTTCCTTCAGAATCCCCTCATAGACAGTGGCCATGTAGTCCAGTTCGTCGGCCGTAAAATTCCGGTCCCCTTTAAAGAGCTCCCAAACCCGACCATACTCCCGGATCATATCTTTCTGTTTAGTCAGAACATCCCGAATCCGCTGGTAGGTAGAAATGATGTTTTTTACTTTCGAGAGCTCCTCGTAGTACTTGCGATACTGTTCCTTTTGTTTCTCGGTCCAGTTAGCAATCTCCTTTAGCTTGGCCTTGGAAAGAATATTTTCCAATTCTTTCTGAGCGTTTTGTAACCAAATGGTTTTGTTTTGAAGTTTCTGAATAGCAATATCAATGGCTTTGATCACCTTGATAATCACCTCTTTGATGGCCTTAATGATCGGGTTTGCAGCCCTCACGGGTTGAGAGCTGGTGACTACTCCGGTCAGCAGGATAGCCATAGTAAAAATCCGGATGTACTTTTTCATGACTTCTGTGTTTTGAGTTCTTCCGCCAGGGCAGATATCCCTTTGCGGATATCGCCGCCAAACTTTTCAGCATATTGCATCACCCTGAGCTTTTCGCTCTGCTCGGTCGTATAGGCAAGGTATTCCTCCATACTCACTTCCGTTCGGTATACCCGGCTTAGGGTGCCACCCAGGCTGATAAAAACTTCCTTGTATTTCCTAAGCGGATCGTTGGCTTTGTTTACGGACAATACCAACGCCTTCTCTTTGTCTGTCAGCCCCAATAGTTCCTGGATGTGATCAAATTTGTTCTGGTACTTGCTCTGATCAAGGAGGATCTTACAATCGCTGTTATTAATGATGGCTTGCTTTACGACCGGCGAGGAAATAATATCCTCGATCTCCTGGGTCACCACCACCGCTTCTCCGTAGAACTTTCTAACTGTCTTAAACAAATACTTTATGTATTCCGAGAAGCTCTCTGTCATCAATGCTTTCCAGGCTTCTTCTATTAAGATCATCTTGCGGATGCCTGTGAGCTTACGCATCTTGTTAATAAAGAGCTCCATGACTATAATCACCGTGACGGGAAACAGGATCGGAGAGTCCTTTATCGCGTCAATTTCAAAGATTATCAGCCGTTCATGCAACAGGTCTAAATTTTCCGTGGCATTGAGCAGATAGTCGAATTCGCCTCCGGCATAATAGGGCCTGAGCACGTAAAGAAAATTACTGATGTCAAAGTCCTTTTCTTTAACTCTATCAGCTTCCAGTCTTGGAACATAGTCGTCACGCAGGAAATCATAGAAAGTATTAAAGCATGGGAATACATCTTTGTGCTTTTCCAGAAATTGGAAATAACCTGTAATCGCATTAGACAACGCTACATATTCGCTCCGCTTAAACTGTTCATCACCACTTTTCCAAAGTGCGAGTAGCAGTGTTTTGATGCTTTCCTTTTTCTCTGTGTCCAGGCTGTCACCTTCCCCAATAAAAAAGGGGTTGAATCGTATGGGGTTATCTTCACTATAAGTGAAGTAATATCCGTTTACCATATCGCACAAGCCCTTATAGCTGTGACCGACGTCTACCAGGACGATGTGGGTTCCCTGCTCGTAATAGCTTCGAACCATATGGTTAGTAAAAAATGATTTTCCTGATCCAATTTCAGGGCGTACCGGGCCATTCAGTTAAGAATGACCCGGTACGCCCCGGAGGGGCCTAAGATAAATTTATTGCGATTAGTACAGATTCCCCGTTTGATCGGTTCATCACTGATATCCACGTGCACCGGCTTCCCTGTGAGCCTATCTCCCAGCCGCAGCCCCACCGGACTTATAGAGGATCGGTAACCGGTTTCCAAATTCAGAAAGCAGGTAGCCTGCTCTAAAAAAGTATCGAAGGTATCATTCATCGGGAAGTCCGCACTGTTGCCGGGAATTCCCGCCCAAAAAATCTGGGGAGCTCCCAGTGTCTCCTGCTTCGATACCGCATCCATCTGTGCGAGCGCAGATGAAACCATGTTTTTGAGCAGCTTCAGTTCATCTCTATCGTCCGTCCATACCAGGACATTAAAGTGGGCTTTTACCGGCAGCCGCTGTTCACTGATGGCTTCGTTAAGGAAGTCGTTCGCTGAATCACGGGCGATGAGATTCTCCCGGCTGTAGGCAGATAGCGATTGTAGTCTCAGCCGCTTACTTTCCAGCTTCCGGATGGTTGCGGAGGCATCTTCCAGGAATATGTACTGGTTGTAGATATGATTGCAGGGAAGCAGTTGCCCCAGTGTAGAAGCAAAGCCGACACTGAATTTAGTCCGGTCTGTGCTATAGCGGTCATAATTAATACGGCTACCGCACAAGGCCGGCAGATCGATTGCATCACCCAGGGTGTAGAGCTGGCAATGCTTATCACCTACCTGCAAGCCCTTATCAAAGACGATATCGTTAATGATAAAAGGCTGTGGTTTTTCTGAAAGGAAAAGATACTGTTCAATCAGCCCTTGTTTTTTGGTACTGCTTTTTAGCTCAGCTTCTTTCATACGCGTAAGGCGTATAAACCCGCTGTCTTCCAGGATACGTCTGAGCTGCCCTGTAGTGTCCAGGAAGTCCTGAAGCATCTGGCGGCTCAGCGTTTCCTGAGGCACAATGGATTTTTTTAAAAGGCTTGAGAACATGGAACTGGCAGCTTTCCTTCCCACAGGTTTCCGGGTAAGCAGTATATAGCAAGTATGCCTTAGGTAAGGCCGTTCATTAAAGAAAAGGTCACTGCTCCGGCTCAGAAAGCTCTGATCCTCCTTTTCAAAATCCGGTTCATAACGGCTGTCCAAAAACCAATCCTGTTTATGAAATACCGTATTGGGGGGTAGGACTTTCAGAGCCTTCACCCAGGCCTGATGAAAGGCCTCGTAATCCCCATCCGACAGGGTAAAAATTTCCGGCAATTCAGCACGAAATACCACCGTTACATCACCGTTTTTACTGAGAATGCAGTCGTTATCCACATCCATTATGGGCAAAATATCCACCATCTCCTTTTCCATCTCCTCTTGATATTTATTGTCCTTTATTACTTTAAAAAAACTCTCCGGCTTCGGCACCGGATGGCTCTGGGTACTCTCCGTGCCGCCATCTTTTTCATCAGACCGTGTTCCCCATATTTACTGCTCATGCTGTAAATCTGCATGATCATGCCTGCTCCGCTTACGACCACAACACCTACGCAGATTAATGAGGGAATACCTATAAAGTACAGGATAGCAAAGAGTACCAATAGTGCCACCATGCCTCCTCCCAAGTACCAGATATATTGTGCTTTCAGCCCCCGGAACTCTATACTCTGGTTAATTCCCTTGTTGATTTTATAAATGCTGCCAGCCATCAGTGCCCGATAGATAATTGTGAATCTGTTCAATCACTGCGTACCGTATAGCTCTTTCGTCTTCATTCTCTTTGCCGAACGCCAGGGTGCTCATTACTTCCCGACACGCATCGAGCATACTCATGACATGATAGGCCAGTAGCCCACTGGTACATCTTTCTTCAAATTCCCTGGGGAAATCCTCTTTCAGAGTAAGGTAAACATACCGGTAGGCGGAGCGGCCCAGACGGGCCGTGCTCGCCTTTACTGATTCTACCACTGCTGCATAGTTAACCTGCGTGTTTTCCAGAGCGAGTTGCTCCATTATCTCCTCCGTTCTTTCGTCCAGGTAGATTGCAAGTCTTCCGGACTGATGAAGCTGCAGAAGTAGCTCAGGGTAACTGTGATTAAGCTGAACCCACAACATCTTTTTTAGCACCTCTTTCATCGCCTTATACCCCGAAAAATGATTTGATTACTGTGGCTACCACTACCAGGAAAATGCAGCTCCCAAACCAGGCGGCTGCCACCTTCCCCGTATCCTGATCCCCGGAATTCCATTTTTGGTAAACCTTGACGGCACCTATCAGACCCAGTATAGCGCCCACCGCATACATCAGGTTTGTGCCCGGCTCGAAATAGGATCTTACCTTCTGATCAGCTTCATTGATACCGGCCAGGCCGTCCTGAGCCGTACTGTGCAGACCTGCTGCCATAAATGCGGCCCAAAGGGCACACTTCTCCCGCAAACTTTTAGTTCTCCTCCTCATTTCCTTCTCCTCGTTTAAAAGTTTGAAATCATTATAAAATCGGGAGGCCTTTGCCGCCTGCCGGCCCTCTCATCTCTCACTCCTCTTGCCGCCGCCGCATGGGGCCCGGCGGGAAGTACCTCCCGAAAATCTTTAAGTTGTGTGGGGCCGTTTTGCCCTTATCTAGCCCAGAGCTGGTTAACCTGCTGCGTCGTCAAAAGGATTCCAGCCACCTTCTCGGATTCTGAAACCACCAGCTCATTGACAGAGTCTCGCCAGTCAGAATGTTTCACAGAAGGGTATTCGGCAAAGACCAGGTTTAAAAACTCTTCTACCTCACCGGTAGCCAGTCGCTGATCTTTTGCCATTTCAAACACCTCCTTCACCCGTGAGATCAGATTTTCTATCTCGACCAGCTCATCATTTTCCTGGGGCGGGTCTTCCTCTATTTCCTGTAATACCCGCGTTCTTTTGGGCCTGGGCTTATAGAGATTTCTGATTTCAGAGCGGTAGAACTTCAGCCCCACCACCAGGTAGTATACCGCTAAGGCTATGGCCATCCCTATCAAGTAATTTTGCCATGAAATGTTATTGAACATATGCTTGCTATTTTGGTTTAAACCAGTCTGTTTGAACCGGTCTTTTGCCTGATTTACAGAGGCAAAGTAAGGGTGGGGGGAGGGGGCACAAAAGTGCAAGATAGGCTGCAAGAAAAAGTTGCAACTCTTGCACCTTTTGATAATCAGTGTATTATGGTTTTCATGCAGACTGGCTTTTCGAATATTCCTAAGAAGACCTTTAGTTTTTAATAGCAGCATGTGTGTTCTACAGGAAGAAGCAGGGCCTAAGAAGTGAAGTATTTTTAAAGGTCTGTGTTCAAAATATTAGTGGGGACCTTTCAGCTCAATTTGAACAATGAAAGCCAGAAAACTTTGGAACTATGGGAGGGTGAGGATTACAGAATAACAGACGGCCTGCCAGCAAACTTTGTATGGGCGCTGGAATTTAAACCAGGCAGTAGAGTACTAACTAAACCTATTGTAGTTCCGGCTGAAATTGAATGGATGGTGAAATGGAGCCGGAACAGGAAAAATATCAGGTACTGCCAGGTAAAAAGATTTCCGCAAAATGAATCAACAAGTCACTTTTTGATTGTTAGAGAATTACCAGAATATTGGATTGCCAGAGATGATCGGGTTTATGATGACGGATCGGAATTGACGATTGTAAAAATGTTTATATATACCCACAAATGTCTACTCAAAATAAGCTTATTGACATTTGTGATTAAAAGGGTAGTTATCTGGAATACCTAGTAATTCTTTAATAGAATCTGCTATTGTTAGATCAATCGGATATTTTGCAAATAGATTGCGCCGAAAAGCGTGAGCAGCAGTTGTTCCTAAATTAGCTGTGTTAGCATTCGTAATATAAACTCCAGACACCCTAGTAGATTTAGGGGTGTGTTTTGAGCCGAAAAAACCATTTCCTGCAAACTCCAGCCTATCATTACGATTTGGGGAATCTCTACTCCATGAAGTTAGTAAAGATCCATACAAAGCCTCCTGTATTTCGGTAATATCAAATGAAACACCTTGCTTATTTATGCAAATAATGTATGGTGCATTAAGATTTCCGTATCTCGTTCCCTTTGTCACTAAAGCATCAATTATATTTTTACTATCATTGCCAATTTGCGTATCTGATGGATAAATAGCTATTGCACGACTTTTAACTCCCTGGTATTCGGGTAATTTAGGTAAAAGTTGTACTTCTATTGTCACCTTATTGTCGTCATAGGTGATTTTCGGCATTTTCCGTAAACGATTCTGTCTCAGAGAGCTGGTATATAAATCAACATCATATTTAGAGATCTCTTGGTTAAAAAAATGTATTATCCTTTTTCCACTTGGTTGACTGTCATCTTTAAAAATAACGCTTTTCAAGTTCAATAGAAAATTAGAGGAATTAACCTTATTTATAGAAGCAAGAACGGTGTTTTTCCGCCTTTCCAATGCTTGCGTACTTGTTGAATGCATTGTCATATGCTTCACTTCGATGTATAGAATTTCATCTCCTCTTTTAGCAAGATAATCCGGATGTCTCGGTGTATTAGGAAGTTCAGGGTGAATAGTTAAGCTATATCCCAATCGTTTGAAAAGTATATAAATAAAAAGCTCGTAAAAGGTTGGATCAAAAGATGCTTTAAAGCGAGACTTTAGATCCTGCTTTTCTTCATCGGGATATTGCGAAAACCAAGATTCAAGCAAGATTCTTACATTATCAACTTCGGGCCTGGCGCTATCATTGTAATATTTAAAAATATCTGTGATATTATTGTCAGCTGGACCTTCCAGTGTCCTGACTTTATCGTCAAAGAGTGATATACTTTTCATACAATTGTACTATAGGTTTTTTATTGATTGGAAGTTGTGAGGCTTATCACATTATTGGGGTGAAAAGGATATAATGACGTATTAGCTATATCAAATATAGTTTTCTCTATACAAAATGCTGTATTCCCATCGCTGTTTTACAATATAAGTGATATGCAGAAAAATTGAATCAATAGCTTGTAGATATATTTAAAGAGAAACAAGGAAAGTAAGCCTTTGTAATCCAGAAAATAAAAAATGAGCTTTTTGATATTCGAAAATAATTGCTCAGGTCGAATTATTTTGAATGATGTAAGTCCGACATTTTATGGCGCGGGAGTCCGATCTCCTGCTCCTGAGGATAGGGTTTTCTTTGGGTCATGCTGACATCTTCACGGATTTGTTGGTGCACACGAAAAGCCTGCTGTTTGTCGTGTACATACCTCGGGTCGGGGATGAAGGGCATTTTAGCCATTTTGGTGATGGTAATAGTAGGAAAATGAAAGTCTACTTCTACAGTTCCCAGTAGCAGATAGCAGCCACCGCCCTGGAAGGGATACTTTTCCAGGCTGTTTGGAAAATGAGCAGTGTCAAAATATTCTCCCTCACAGTCTACCCAGGTACCAAAATACATCGTTCCTCTTTTTGTTGGGACATGCTTACGGGATATTAGATATGCCAGCATCTTGACCTCTTTTTTATGATGATTTGTAAGGTCCCTAACCATTACACTACCACGGTACCGGGTTTGCAGCAAGTCAAAAGGAGAGCAGGATACCGGAAAACCTAACAGTTCCAGCTCATCAAAGGCGTCTTCAAATGGCGATCTGGATAGCTCTGGCAACCGATACTCCTTAGTAGGTTCCTGTAATAGCATTGGGGCCCGATCTGTAGGTTTGAAATTTACGAGTAGAAGTCGTGCTGCGACCAGTAATTCATTTTTAGATTTCCCTGTAAAGCGGAAGGCCCCGATGAATATAAGGATTTCAATTGCTTCCATTCCTACGGGAACCCGCCTTATAAAATCTTCAAGTGAAATGTAATCTCCATTTTTCTGACGTTCTTGTGTGATCTGTTTTGCAAGGGCAGTTTCAAGTCCTTCCAGGTGCACAAATCCAAGATAGATATCCTTTCCGTATAGAGTGGTTTCGTATTCACTCTTATTAACGCATGGATTCTGGATGTTAGCCCCCGACATCCGGGCTTCATGAACATACACTTCCGTGCGGTAAAACCCGCCCTGGTTTACAATGACGGCAGTCATGAATTCGATAGGATAGTAAACCTTCAAATATAGACTTTGATAGCTTTCTACTGCATAAGATGCGGAGTGGGCTTTACAGAACGAGTAGCCAGCAAAAGATTCGATCTGCCGGTATACCTCCCGGGTTAGAGATTCGGGATGCCCCTTTGCCGAACAGGAAGCAAAGAAATTATCCTTTACCTTTTGCAAGGCCGAAAGAGATCGGCCTTTTCCGCTCATCGCACGTCTAAGTATATCTCCGTCTTCTGGAGCGAGCCCGCCGAAATGCAGTGCAATCTTAATCACATCTTCCTGGTAAACCATGATGCCATACGTTTCACCCAGTTGCTCACGGAAAACCTCATGGAAATATTCAAACCGATCAGGATTATTGTGCCGGAAAATATATTCCCGCATCATACCACTCTGGGCCACACCTGGCCGGATAATAGATGAGGCAGCGACTAATGTCTTATAATTATCACATTTAAGCCTGCGTAGCAGCCCCCGCATTGCCGGAGATTCGATGTAAAAGCACCCAATAGTCTTTCCTCTCGATAGAAACTCATTGGCCCGTGCTTCGTCCTTGGAAAGAGAGGTGTCCCGGATATCGACGGTAATACCCTGGTTCTTTTTAATAAGCTTTACCGCATCGTTGATATGGCCGATGCCCCGCTGGCTCAAGATGTCAAATTTTTCAAACCCTATTTCTTCAGCGATATGCATGTCAAATTGTACAATAGGAAATCCCTTAGGCGGCATCTCCATCGCTGAAAAGTTAGTTATCGGTTCCTCTGAAATTAGAATTCCGCAGGCGTGCATACTTCGCTGATTGGGGTATTTTTCCAGTAGCATGCCGTATTTATGGACCAGTTTTACAACTGAGTTCTGATCGTGAGTCTCTTTAGGCGACCCCGTCAACGTATCGAGCTCCAGTTTGGGGAGTCCGAATACTTTACCTACTTCGCGGATAATGGAGCGGTATTTGAATTCTACATTGGTTCCGCAAAAAGCCACCTTATCTTTTCCGTAACGGTCAAAAATATATTGTAAGATAACATCACGGTCTTGCCAACTCCAATCTATATCGAAATCCGGAGGTGTTTTACGGTTAAGGTTAAGGAAGCGCTCGAAGTATAAATCGAGTTCTAACGGACATATGTCAGTAATACCGAGACAATAAGCAACGATACTGTTGGCCCCGCTACCGCGCCCGATATGCATAAATCCCAGACTGGAGCTATAACGTATAATGTCCCAGGTGATCAGGAAGTAACCACTGAACCCCAGCTCATCAATTACTTTTAATTCTTTCTCTACTCTTTGACGAGCCTGGCTGTGATCAGGGCCGTACCTTCTTTTAAGCCCCTCATAAGCCAGAGATGTTAGCAGTTTCAGGTCATCTTTTCGATTATTGGTATAATATTTCTTGTTTTTGGGAGCATTGCTAAACTGAAAATTGCAAGCTTCAAGAACGTGCTTGGTATTTTCAATAATTCCTGGAAAATCCTTGTAGCTGGTCAATAGTTCTTCTTCGGGCTTCATGTATTCGTAGCTACCACAGCAATCTTCCGGTGGCAGTTTTGAAAGTACCACATTGCGGTCAATGGCCCTAAGGATTCGGTGCAGGTTATTCTCTGTTTTAGTCCGAAAGGTCACAGGGGAAAGAATGACCATCCTGTTACGGAAAGGCTTTAATTCAGGACGGATGAGTCTGGTGAGCTGCTCTGGCCGAATACCAACGTATTCATTGTCTTTCAGATTTGAAGGAAGGTTCTCCAGAGGGTATATGATAATCAGCTCTTTAAACTCGGGAGCGGTTTGGGTTAGTTCCGCTCCGTCACAGTTGTGAGCAGTGAGCAGCCGGCAAACTTCACCTATTCCTTCCTGCCGTTTGGCCAGCGTAATATACAGCAGCCTGTTATCCTGCCGTATCTCCATGCCTACCACCGGTTTTATGCCGGCATTATTGCAGGCTGTAGTAAAATCATAGATACCTGTGACGGTATTTATATCTGTCAACGCCAGGGTCTTCACACCGAAACTTACGGCCTGCTCTACCAAGCCATCTATTGGAATGGTGCCATAACGAAGACTATGATAGGAGTGACAATTAAGATACATCGGATAGTTAATTTAAAATATGTTACTTTACTCTCACCTGCTGATATTTACCGGGCCTTTCAGCATTTTTACTATTTCGTCCGGGTAGAAGCCAAAATGTACTTAGGCCAAAATATGTTTAGGTAAGCTTCCTGCATGACGTTTTTAATTGCTGCGAAAGTAGTATGATTTATAGCAATTGAATTTTTATTTACAGCTATATTTTGTAGCAAAAGTAGTATTGAATGCCGCTATTGGTTGATAGTCATTTGTTTATTGGAAAATGGCTTCTTCCCCTGTTTCTATTAAAGATGAAACCATAAATTCAAGGAAAATTAGAAGCTTACGGGGGGCTCTATTTTTAAATTATCACTGCTTATCCAGCGATTTCGCCAGTTTTGTATAGACAATATGCGATTTCGTATAATTTTTTTTAAAAGCGTTTCTTACATGAATATTTTCACGAGCATATTTCTTACTCTGTTGACAATATGGAATAGATCCCAAACACAATTATGATTCTCGCTTCTCTCAGCCAGACCCATTTTATAAAGAGGCAATTTTCTTATTTCAATATATCCATTCAAAAAAACATCCCTAGATATGAAAGACAAAATTCACCATGGCAGAAATGTAAAGACATTCAGAGAAATGAAAGGCCTAAAGCAGGAAGCGCTGGCTTATGAGTTAGGGGAGAACTGGAATCAAAAAAAAGTTTCTCTCTTAGAGCAGAAAGAAGTTCTCGCCCCGGATATTATTAGCAGGATTGCGGAAATACTCAATGTGCCAGAGGAAGCCATTGAAAATTTTAATGAAGATGTAGCTGCGCTGGCATTGGCCAATGCAAAAGAGCCCGATACCTGGAGTAATCTGAATCCGATAGAAGAAATTTTTCGCCTTCATAAAGAGATCATAGCACTTTATGAGCGTTTGATTAATGAAAAGGAGGAAATGATTATAGTTTTAGAGAAGATAGCCTTCAGATGAAAACTTTGACTTGGAAGATCCGATTTTAATGGGCCTCTTCTCAAGGATTCAGGAGGTTGAATCCTTCAATATTTTAAAGTAAAATCTTCCCCCATAACGCTGGCAAGTAAACTCGACCCTGCGACTGGCAAATTCTTCATTTGAGTATTAATCAGCACATTGGATTCTATCAAATATTTTTTTCTGATTCCTCGCGGCTTTCCGCAAGGTACTTGTGCATTTCCATCCCTTCAGTTTCGGAGATAGAGCCGAAAAAGTCAGATGGCTTCTTTCTTAATTTCTTCGGAGCGTCCCTGTTGATTTTGTAAGGAGTATTCAAGCGCTTGGCTAAATACTCAAAAAACGTAATTTCTTCCTGAGACTTTGGATGTAGCGTGATCGTTATCATATCGTTGTATTATTGCTAACTGACTATATCTTAATAATTTTTTATTAATGTACTTAGAATTCATACCATAGGGACTCCTTTTTCTTCAGCGAGGGGGCGCAAGAAATCTTTAATAAATATTGCTCCGTTATTATTAGAAGAAAATTCACCAAGGTGGATTTTATGGAGTTTTAATAATACTTGATTAATTGATTTTTGAGGAGTGGAAAAAGGTAAATAGTAATTTCTTCTATTGATATTTAATTCTTTGTCTAAGCCTATTTCATAATGTTCTTTGATATGGTCAAGTTTATAATCATCCTGACCGACAATAGTCACCAATCTAACTTCTTTTTCATCAGCGTATCTCGTCATTTTAATAGCGGCTAGCAAAGGACTGAACGCAATGACGGCCTGCTCAGATGTGGGATTGTTTTGCAATAATTGTAGCATTTCTTCCTTTTCAGGGATTTCATTTAAATATTTGACTTGCAGGAAAAAATCATCCGAATAGGATCTAAGAATCTCAAACTCAAAAGCTACTCCCTGGTAATTATCGCCATAATTCTCCCAGTGAAAAGTGAAGCTCTCCAAACCCCTATTTTCCAAAGGTGTAAAACAGGATACAAAGATGTGATCCTTTAAAGCCAAATAATCCCCCTTAAAATTATTTGTTAACCTTAAGGCATGGCTGAGCTCCTCACTATCTCCACCTTTGTTCGCAAATGAGGACAGGTTACTGCTTCGAAGTTTTTGAGACTTCAGAATCGCGTAAGCTGAATTAAGGTTGGTGAAGTGAAGAATCTTTTGATCTCTAAAGTCATAAAGGAAGTTTTTCCTGGCAGTGTAATTTTTTTGAATAGTAGCAAATTGTGTTTGTCCGTTAATTTGGAGCCATGTATCAATAATGAATTCCGATTGACACTCCAAAATCCGTAGTATTTCATCAATGATCTCGTCTTTATTCATCGATAGTGAGCTTAAATATTCTCAATATAATCACTCGCAATCTACATTCATAATCTTTGTCTTTTTTTGTATATATTGAATCTCAAAATTTTAATCAAAATAATGGAAGAAGATAAAATTGCTGCTTTATATTCAAGCCTTAATATGAGTAGGCCATCCACAACTAAACTACCACGATCAAGAGCAGATTCGTTGTACTTGTCTGTATTGGGAGTAGTATTTGTTATCAGTGCTGCAGTAATATACCTTTATATAAAGAACACAACCCTGTTTCCTATTGTCGTTTCGGAAGATCGAGAAGACTGGAGTCAAATGGCTACCTTCATTACGACCGTGCTAACGCCTGTTATAACACTGGGGGGGTATATGGGGTTAAATATACAATTGATGTTCAGCTTGAGAGTAGAGTGGCTGATATGTACATCAAACAGGCAGATTTTATTCATGATGATTTAAGAAAACTAATTGTTTTCTTTAAGCAAAATAGAACTGATGTCGATACTTGGGAAGCTAATTCACAGGAATTTAACAAGTTGTTAGCCGTAAATTTAAGGGAACTACTGGGGCTTGTGAGAAGAGTTAGACAAGAAAGATTTGATATTAAGAATAAGAAGGCTGTCACAATGAGACTGGGAAGTATAAGTGACGATATTCAAAAATTTTTATTGGAATATGGAATAATCGTCAAAAGAAGAAATTCTGTTGAAATTAAG